>NZ_JBITZN010000002.1:162024-726277 GCF_044546895.1 Streptomyces sp. NPDC053069
TCGTGTGGGCGCGCAGTGCACATCGGCGGGCCCCTTCGCGGGGGGTCCCCCCCGCCCCCCGGGGGGGCCCCCCGGGCGGGGGGGGCACCGTTCCCCCGGGCCCCCCCCCCGCCCCGCAACCCCCACCCCGCCGGTCGTCACCAGTGGATGACGACCTTGTCGCCCACCCGCACCTGCGCGAACAACTGGGCGATCGCCGCCTCGTCCCGGACGTTGACACACCCGTGCGAGCCGCCCGCGTACCCCCGCGCTGCGAAGTCGTACGAGTAATGCACGGCCTGGCCGCCGCTGAAGAACATCGCGTACGGCATCGGCGAGTGGTAGAGCGTGGACACCCAGTGCCGTGCCTTCCAGTAGACGTGGAAGACACCTTCGCGGGTCGGCGTGTACTGCGATCCGAACCGCACCGCCGTCGTCGACAGGGTCCGGCCGTCGACCATCCAGCGCAGCGTCCGCGTCGTCTTGTCGATGCACAGCACACGTCCGGTCATGCAGCGCGGGTCGGGCGCACCGGCGGGCTGGCCGCCCATCCGGTACAGCTCCCAAGTGCCGGGCGCATGGGTCATCCGCACCAGCCGCTCCCAGGTGACGGAGTCCACGCGCCCGGTCTGCGGCAGCCCGCGCTTGCCCTGGAAGCCCCTGACGGCCTGCTCGGTCAGAGCGCCGTACGTCCCCGTCGGCCCGTCGAACAGCCACTCCGCCTGGCGCAGCCGCGCCTGCAGCTCCCGCACGCCCGGCCCGCTGTCGCCACGCGACCACAGCACCCGGGGCGCGGGAGCGGGCGGTACGGCCGGTGACCGCTGGGCCGTCCGGGTGGGATTCGCCGGGAGGCTTGCCGGAGGCTGTCCGGGTACCTGTCCCGAGGTCTCTCCGGAGGTCTGCGCGGAGGTCTGCTCCGGGGGCTGGACGTGC
Organism: Streptomyces sp. NPDC053069; assembly: GCF_044546895.1. Classification (NCBI taxonomy): domain Bacteria; kingdom Bacillati; phylum Actinomycetota; class Actinomycetes; order Kitasatosporales; family Streptomycetaceae; genus Streptomyces; species Streptomyces sp. NPDC053069. The sequence continues at coordinate 162,937 of NZ_JBITZN010000002.1, forward strand.
ACCGGTGCCCGGGGTTTGCCGTCGGTGTCCACGGGCTGCACGGTGCAGCCGCACAGGGCGGTGAGTGCGGTAAGGGCGGCGGCCGAGGTGACTACGGCGGCCGGTCGTCGCGAGATCCTCATGCCGGGGATGCTTCCCCGCGTGACCGCCGCCGAACGACGGGGCATGGTGAGGGTGACAGGACGTACTGCGGAGGATCCATGGCGCGTGAGTCGGAGTCGGGACTGCCGATCGAGCCGGTCTACGGGCCGGAGGCCCTCCAGGGCTGGGATCCGGCCGGGAAACTGGGCGAACCGGGCACGTACCCGTTCACCCGCGGGGTCTACCCGAGCATGTACACCGGCCGTCCCTGGACCATGCGCCAGTACGCCGGTTTCGGTACGGCCGCCGAGTCCAACGCCCGTTACCGGCAGCTGATCGCCCACGGCACCACCGGTCTCTCGGTCGCCTTCGACCTGCCCACCCAGATGGGCCACGACTCCGACGCGCCCCTCGCCCACGGTGAGGTCGGCAAGGTGGGCGTGGCCGTCGACTCGATCGAGGACATGCGGGTGCTGTTCGACGGCATCCCGCTCGGCCAGGTGTCGACGTCGATGACGATCAACGCGCCGGCGGCGCTGCTGCTCCTGCTGTACCAGCTGGTGGCGGAGGAGCAGGGAGTACGGGCGGACCAGCTGACGGGCACCATCCAGAACGACGTGCTGAAGGAGTACATCGCGCGCGGGACGTACATCTTCCCGCCGAAGCCCTCCCTGCGACTGACCGCGGACATCTTCAAGTACTGCACCGCCGAGATCCCGAAGTGGAACACGATCTCGATCTCCGGCTACCACATGGCCGAGGCGGGAGCGTCACCCGTCCAGGAGATCGCGTTCACTCTGGCGGACGGCATCGAGTACGTCCGCACGGCGGTGGCTGCGGGGATGTCCGTGGACGACTTCGCGCCCCGCCTGTCCTTCTTCTTCGTGGCCCGTACGACGCTGCTGGAGGAGGTCGCCAAGTTCCGTGCGGCGCGCAGGATCTGGGCGCGGGTGATGAAGGAGGAGTTCGGCGCGAGGAACCCCAAGTCGCTGATGCTGCGCTTCCACACCCAGACGGCCGGGGTCCAGCTGACGGCCCAGCAACCGGAGGTGAACCTCGTCCGGGTCGCCGTCCAGGCCCTGGCCGCGGTCCTCGGCGGCACGCAGTCCCTGCACACCAACTCCTTCGACGAGGCGATCGCGCTGCCGACGGATAAGAGCGCGCGGCTGGCGCTGCGGACGCAGCAGGTGCTGGCGCACGAGACGGACGTGACGGCGACGGTGGATCCCTTCGCGGGTTCGTACGCGGTCGAGCGGATGACGGACGAGGTCGAGGAGGCGGCCGTCGACCTGATGAGGAGGGTCGAGGACCTGGGCGGGGCGGTCGCGGCGATCGAGCGGGGCTTCCAGAAGGCCGAGATCGAGAAGAACGCCTACCGGATCGCGCAGGAGACGGACTCCGGGGAGCGGGTGGTCGTCGGCGTGAACCGCTTCCAGCTGGACCAGGAGGAGCCGTACGAGCCGCTGCGTGTCGACCCGGCCATCGAGGCCCGGCAGGCGGAACGCTTGGCGAAGCTGCGGGCCGAGCGGGACCAGGGGGCGGTGGACGCGGCACTGGACGCGCTGCGGAAGGCGGCGGAGGGAGAGGACAACGTGCTGTATCCGATGAGGGAGGCGTTGCGCGGGCGGGCGACGGTGGGGGAGGTGTGCAACGCCCTTCGGGGAGTTTGGGGGGCCTACGAGCCCTCGGAGGTGTTCTGAGCGGTGTCGTACCCCTGTGCGACACTCCCTTCCATGTTCGGTGTCATCGATCTCCCCACCTACCTCGCGGGACTGATCCTGATCGTCCTGCTGCCCGGCCCCAACTCCCTCTACGTCCTCTCCGTCGCCGCCCGCCGCGGAGTCCGGGCCGGATACACCGCCGCCGCCGGGGTCTGGTGCGGGGACACCGTGCTGATGACGCTGTCCGCCGCCGGTGTCGCGTCGCTGCTGAAGGCCAACGCCGTGCTGTTCGGGATCGTGAAGTACGCCGGTGCCGGGTATCTGACCTGGCTGGCGATCGGCATGCTGCGTGCCGCCTGGCAGATGTGGCGGACGCGGCAGGAGAAGGCCCCGGAGGACTCCGCCGCGGCCGCCGCGGTCACCGACGAGCGGCCCTTCCGGCGCGCTTTCGTCGTGAGCCTCTTCAACCCCAAGGCGATCCTGTTCTTCGTCGCCTTCTTCGTGCAGTTCGTCGACCCCCACTACGCCTACCCGGCCCTGTCCTTCGTCGTCCTCGGCGCCTTCGCCCAGCTGGCCAGCTTCCTCTATCTCAGCGCGCTGATAGTCAGCGGGACGCGGCTCGCCGCAGCGTTCCGGCGGCGCAAGAGGCTGTCGGCCACGGCCACTTCGGCAGCCGGAGCGTTGTTCCTGGGGTTTGCCGTGAAGCTGACGCTGGCCAGCGCCTGACGCTCCGCGGAAGGGTGCTCACACTCACGGCGCTTCGAAGACTCCCGCTCGTCGCGCGTACTCCGCCAGGCCCTCCGTGGTCTCTCCCGCCCAGCCCACATACCCGTCCGGGCGGACCAGGAAGACGCCCGGGCCGTAGGACTCCGGTGCCGCAGGCAGCGTCCGCACGCCGGCGTGTGAGGTCTCCGCGCCGAGCAGGGTCCAGTGCGGACCCCTGAACGCGTCGAACAGACGGACGCCGGACACCGTGCCGTCCGGGGCGCGGTCGCCCGCGCGGAGTCCGGCGGGGCCCACACGGGTCTCCACGCTCAGCGACGACTCCCGGTAGCCCAGTTCGAGCTGCAGCGTCGCCCTTCCGCGCCGGACTTCGCCGCGGTGCACGCTGGTCGACAGGTCCAGCATGGCCGCCGCGTTCGACCGGCGCTCCTCCTCGTAGGTGTCCAGGAGCGAGTCCGGTGCCCCACGCAGTACCGCGCCCAGCTTCCAGCCCAGGTTGTAGGCGTCCTGGACGCTGGTGTTCAGGCCCTGCCCGCCGGCCGGGGAGTGGATGTGCGCCGCGTCGCCCGCGAGGAAGACGCGGCCCGCCCGGAACCGGTCCGCGAGGCCGGTGCGCGGCCGGAAGTCCGAGGCCCAGCGCAGCTGGGTGACGTCCTCGGCGTCCAGGTGCGTGTACGCCGCCACCAGCTTGCGCACGCCGTCGAGGGACAGCTCGGGTTCCGTGCCCTGCGCGAGGCGCGCCTGCAACTGGAAGTCGTCCGTGCCGGCGAGCGGGCACAGGGCGACGCCGGTGCCGTCGGGGCCCGGGAAGGTGTGCCAGTGTTCGCGGTCCAGGCCCGTCAGCCGGATGTCCGCCACCAGGAACGGCGCGGGGTCGACCGGCTCGCCGGTCATGCCGACGCCCAGTGCGCGCCGGACGGCCGACCGGCCGCCGTCGGCCGCGACGACGTACCGGGCGCGGGCGGTCGTACCGTCGGCGAACCGCACGGTCACGCCGTCCGCGTCCTGCTCGACGCCGGTCACCTCGCGCCCGAAGGAGACCTCCCCGCCCAGCTCGGCCAGCCGGGTGTACAGCACCTCCTGGGTGCGCCACTGAGCGATCATGAGGGGGTCGGTGTGGGGCGTGCCCTCGTCCGGCTCGATCGCGTCGAACATCGGCTGTGCGCCGATCCGCTTTCCGTCCTTCCAGATCATCCGGGCCGGGTACGGGCCGCCCGCCGCCCGGATCGCCTCCAGCACGCCCAGGTCGTCGAAGACCTCCTGGGTGCGCGGCTGGAGTCCCTTGCCGCGCGAGCCGGGGAACAGGCTCTCGGCCCGCTCCACCACCAGCGCCTCCACCCCGCGCCGCGCGAGGTCGATGCCGAGGGTCAGACCCGTTGGGCCCGCGCCCACGATCAGGACATTCATCACTATTCTCCTTAACGCCGTTAAGTGCCGTCGTCCACGAGAGTGCCCTTAACGCTGTTAAGCTGTCAAGTGTGAGTCCCGAGAAACGCGCACCCCTGGATCGCCGACGCGTCGCCGACACCGCGCTGCGCCTGCTGAACGAGGTCGGCCTGGACGGCCTGACCCTGCGGGCCATCGCCAAGGAGCTGGACGTCAAGGCGCCCGCGCTGTACTGGCACTTCAAGGACAAACAGGCGCTGCTGGACGAGATGGCGACGGAGATGTACCGGCGGATGGTCGCCGGTACCGCGCTCGACCCCGCCGACACCTGGCAGGAGCGACTGCTGAAGGCGAACCGCGGACTGCGGGCCGCGCTGCTCGGCTACCGCGACGGGGCGAAGGTGTTCAGCGGCTCACGTTTCACGGGCACGGACCACGCCGCCGAACTGGAGGCGAACCTGCGCCTGCTGACGGACGCCGGCTTCACCCTCGTCCAGGCGGTCCACGCGGGCCGCACGGCGAACGCGTACACCATCGGCTTCGTCACCGAGGAGCAGGGCGTCAGGCCCCTCCCGGGCGAGCGCCGGGAGGGGTACGACGTCGAGGAACGCGCCCGGCGGATGGCCGAGTACCCGCTCGCCGCGGAAGTCGGACAGCTGCTCTTCGACGGCTACGACGAGCAGTTCGAGGAGGGGCTGGCACTGGTGATCGCGGGCATCGGGGCCCGGTACGGAATCAGCTGAGCGGACGGCCGGTTCACCATCCGGGACCGGGAGAACGGCCCTCCGGCCTGCGCCCCTTGAGCGCCCGCTTCAGCCGCGGCCCGAACGGCTTCTCCACGAACCGGTGGATCAGCCACGCCAGCAGCAGCATGCCCACGACGGTCACGATCAGCGTCGGCCACGCGGGCAGGCCGAGACTCCGGTGCAGCACCCGGATGACGAACCAGCCCAGGTGCTCATGGACCAGGTAGAACGGGTACGTCAACGCGCCGGCCGTCACCAGCCAGCGCCAGGAGGCCCACCGCGTCCAGCCCATCGCCACCGCGGCGACGGCCGCGAAGGCGACGGTGACGATCAGGACGACGACATGGGGGTCACGGTGGGGGTGCGGGCCCCACAGGCCGCGGGTGGCCTCGCTCTGGGCGAGCAGCCAGGACATCGCGACGATGCCCCACGCCAGCAGATCGCTGCCGAAGCGGTGGATCAGGTACAGCGCCAGTCCACCGATGAAGAAGGGGGCGTACTCGGGCATGACCACCTGGTTCAGCAGCACGTTGCCGGACGAGTGGCACAGGACGGCCGCCAGCGTCCAGACGCAGGCGAAGAGCACGACCCGGCGGTGGGTGACCCCGCGCAGGACGACGAGCAGGGCGAAGAGGGCGTAGAAGCGCACCTCGACCCAGAGCGTCCAGCACACCCCGAGGACGCGGGTCGCACCCATCGGCTGCTGCAGCATGGTGAGGTTGACGAGGAACTCGTCCAGCCGGACCGGGTGCACCACGACGGGCAGCGCGAGGGACGCGCCCGTGATCAGGACCAGTGCGACCCAGTACGCGGGATACAGACGCGCGACGCGGGAGCGGAAGAAGTCGCCGAGGGTGCGGCCCCAACTGCTCATGCAGATCACAAAGCCGCTGATCACGAAGAAGAACTGCACGCCGAAATTGCCGTAGACGGCCGCCCGGGACAGGGCCGGGAAGAGCTGGGCCGGGCTCCCGTGCCAGGACGCGGAGACCGGGCCGCCGCGACCGGTGTAGTGGTAGAGGCAGACCATCAGCGCGGCGACGAGCCGCAGACCGTCCAGGGCGAGCAGGCGGCCCCGGCCCCGGCCGGGGGCCGGCGGGACGGGGGCCGCCCGGGATATGACCCGGGATATCAGCGGACCGGGTTCGGCGGTGAGGCAGGGGCGTGAAGCAGCCATGTGTGGTGTTCCCTCCTGGTTCGGTCGCAAGGTCCAGCTGCCGATGGCTCCCCGGCCGCGCGCGGCCCCGCCCCCGCCGGTCAACCGCGCGCCGACCGGCGCAGGCTGCGCGCCTTGCGGGCCACCCGGCGGACCGTCGCGTTGCGCGGGATGAACGCCAGCTGGGCGGGCACCCCGCCGGGCAGGGCCAGCGAGGACAGGCGCCGGCGCTTGAAGTAGCGCAGGGTGTGCGGGTTCAGATGCCGTGCGAGCCAGGTCTCGGCCTCGGAACGCAGCCGCGGGTAGATCTTCGGCTGCATCGCGAAGCCCACCGCGCGGATCAGCGCGCCGAGCGCCTCGACGTCCATGCCCGTGCGCTGCTCGGTGACCGCGGCACGGTCGCCGAGGTCGGGCAGGAGCGCGTCCACGAGGGTGACCGGGACGCGGTTGCTGTTCTCGTACGGCGTCAGCCGCTCCAGCAGCACCTCGGTGCCGATCCGGGCGACCGGCAGGCCGTACAGCGCCTGGGCCGTGAGCAGGGCGGTGGAGAAGCAGCCGACGACCAGCGCGGGACGCATCCGCTGGTACAGCACCTCGGCGAGGACCGGCGTGTCGAGCACGGTCAGCTCGGCCTTCAGCTCCTGCGCCGCCTGCTCCAGCGAGCGGGTGAAGCGGGCCGGTGCGGACGGGTGCGGCTTGAACACCACCTGGGTGTGACCGAGCGCCACCGCGCCCTTCAGCATGCGGACATGCAGGTCCTCCTCCTGCTCGGCGGTGAGGATGTCCAGCGCCGACAGGTACTGGCCGAGCAGCAGCGCGGGCTCCTCGACCTCGGGCAACCCCTCTCCCGAGGGGGCGAGTCCGGCGAGCACCTTGGTGAAGGCGGCCGTCGGCACGATCTCGCCCGGCACGCCGAACTCCGTGAGCAGCAGCGGCTTCAGGCCCGGCACGAGATCCAGGTGCAGCACCCGGTCCACGCGGGTGCCGACCAGCGGGTCGATCTTGTTACGGGTGGGGCCGTAGCTCATCAGGCCGTCGGCGTACACCGTCACCGGGGCGCCGGTGAAGATCTGCGCGAGCGCCAGGGAGGGGTTGACCTGGATGGACTCGACCGCCAACGTCACGTCGTCGTCGCCCAGTCGCCACTCGTGGCGCAGGAACCTCTCCCACAGCGGCAGATCGTCCCCGCGGGGTGCCCAGCCGCCCGGGTGGAACGGGAAGAGGGTCTCGTTGTACGAGATCACGTCGTCGAAGCGGTCGCGCAGCTTCTCGAAGCCGGGTGCCTCGTTCAGCGCGGGCGTGGTCTCGGGCGTCGCCGCGTTGTTGCAGACCAGCAGGATCCGCCGGTCGGCCGGGCGGAAACAGCCCGAGTCCAGGGCGGCGGCGAGCGTGGCCGTGCCGTACAGCGTCGACGCCTGGAAGATCTGGGTGGTCACGCGGCGGCCCCCGCGGGGGCGGGACGGCGGCGCAGCCGGCGCAGCTTGGTGGCGCGCTGGAGATCCATGGAGTCCAGCGCCTCGTCCAGCACGTCCTGCGGCATGCGCCGCAGGGCGGCGGCACTCATGGATTTCAGTTTCTTCGCCACCGCGGGCTCGAACCTTTCGATGGATCCCAGATGATGGGAAATGATGGCGCAATAGGTGCGGACGGCCTTCGGGAGCAGCCGGCCGGCATCCCGGTCCTGCGCCGTTTCCGCGATGACCTGATCGAACGCGCGAATGAAATCGAGCTGCCGGACATCACCGATCTGCGTGAGCGAGGAGGCGACTCCGCGCCGGTAGAACACACCGAGCAGACTCACCGCGGCGAAGGATTCCGCCTCCCGGTGCAACTTCCAGATCCACGGCCGGTCCTCGGCCGTGCGCAGCCCGTCGGTGAAGTGCAGCACCCCCTTGTCCACGAGCCGCCGGTGGTAGAAACCGGCCCACGCGTACGCGTAGTCCACCGACGTCGACCGGTCGGCCGGCAGGATCGCCGCCCGCGGGTCCAGCACCACGTTCCGCCGGCCGACCGGCACCCGGAACACCTGGCGCGACCGCGCGGTGCACTGCACATGGTCGGTGCGGATGAAGTCGCAGCCCAACTCCTCCATGGCCGAAACCGCTTGCGCGAAGTAGCCCGGGGCGAGCCAGTCGTCCCCGTCCAGGAAGGTCAGATACGCGCCGCGCGCCCGGTCGATACCGGTGTTGCGAGCGGTCGCCAGCCCTCCGTTCCGTTCGTGCCGGACGTACACGGCCCCGGGCAGCTCGCGCTCCGCGCGCGCGAGAATCCCTGGTGTCTCGTCACGGGAACAGTCGTCGACGAGAATGAATTCGAAGTCCTCACGCGCGTTCGCCTTCAGGCTCCTGAGCGTGTCGGGTGCGTATTGCTGCACGTTGTAGAACGGCACGATGACGGAGAGCTTGACCACGTCAGGGACGTTAGGGCGAAGCCCGTCATTCGTCTTGACCGTCCGCTTGATGCTGGGTGAACGGCACGTGGCGAAGCTGTGAACCAGGCTTTTTCCGCGCGCCTTCGCGGCCCGATTCGCCATTCGGCGATGTGCTGTTAACCGTTTGTTGCATTCCGGTTGGGCGGAACCTCTCAATGGCTTCCTAGCGTCTTCGGCGTGCCAGCAAGTGCTAAGAAGTCCCTGCGGGTCGCGGTCCTCGCCGATTCCGACACCCGGTGGAAGTGGGGCGCGCTCACCGCGCAGCGCCTCGCCCCCGCCGATGCCGAGATCCGGCTCGACGGCTACCTCCTGCGGGGACGCGCCACCCCGACAGCCCGCCAGCTGAAGGAGGTCGGCGTCCGCGCGGACTCCCTCCGCGAGGTCACCGGCGTCGAGTTCCTGCGCACCATGGGCGACTCGTCGTACGACGTCCTCGTCCTGGCGCTGGTCGGCGGCGGCGTGCAGGCGATGCTGCACGGGCTGCGCGCCGCCTGGGCGGGTGCCGCCCGGCGTCCCGTCGTCGTCACCGGCTACGTCGGTGTCGTCTACGAGAAGCTCGCCGACGGGCTGCTGCTGCGGCACGGCGCGGACCTCGTCCTCGCCAACTCCCGCCATGACGCGGACCGGTTCCGGGCCGTGTACGAGGGTGTGGGCGCCGACGCCTCCTCGGTCACCGAGGTCGCGCTGCCCTTCCTCGGCGGTGCGCCGTACACCGGCGAACACGACCCGTACACCGTGGTGTTCGCCGCCCAGCCGTCCGTCCCGGACAGCCGCAAGGACCGTACGTACCTGCTGAACCGGCTCATCCGGCACGCCCGCAAGCACCCCGAGCGCGAAGTGCTGCTGAAGCTGCGCTCCAAGCCGGGCGAACACACCACCCACATCGAGGAACTGCCGTACCAGAAGCTGGTCCAGGGCACCGACCTGCCCGCCAACCTCCGCCTGGTGTACGGCCACATGGGCGAGGTACTGGACCGTACCGACCTCCTCGTCACCGTCAGCTCCACGGCCGCCCTGGAGTCTCTGCACCGCCGTATCCCCACGGTGATCCTGACCGACCTGGGCGTGCGCGAGGTGCTCGGCAACCACCACTTCACCGGCTCGGGCTGCCTGGCCTCCTGGGACCAGCTGGACGCCGGGCACCGGCCGGTGGCCGACGAGGAGTGGGTCGCCCGGCAGGGAGTTGCCGCCGACGGCACATACGGCACGGCCTTCGACACCGCACGCGCACGCATCGCCAAGCTGCTCGACCGCCCCGGCGGCCTGCCGCCCCTGACCCCCTACTACACCCCCGAGACCGCACCCGGCTATCTGCCCGGCATCCTCGCCCGGCACCACCTCGGTCCCGACGGCGTCCCGCTGCCCGGCGCGCCCGCCGCCGACAAGGAGCCCGGACCGGTCCGCCAGATCGTGCGCCGCGCCGCGCGTGGCGCCTACCGCCACGGCGTACAGCGGGTCGCCCCGGTGATCCGCCGGATGGGGGAGCTGTGACCTCGTCGCAAGGAGTAGATCCCATGTCCAACCCGGAAGCGGGCCGAGGCGCGACGGTGCGCCGGGTGCTCGCGGTGATCCCCGCGCGCGGCGGCTCCAAGGGCGTGCCCGCGAAGAACCTCGCGCCCGTCGGCGGCGTCCCGCTGGTGGCGCGCGCGGTGCGCGAGTGCCGGGCGGCCCGGCTGGTGACCGACGTCGTCGTCTCCACCGACGACCAGGCCATCGCTGCCGCCGCCCGGGAGGCCGGGGCCGAAGTCGTGCTGCGGCCGGCCGCCATCGCCGGGGACACGGCGACCTCCGAGGCCGCGGTCCTGCACGCCATGGACGCCCATGAGGCGCTGCACGGCGCGGCGGTCGACGTGGTCCTGCTCGTGCAGTGCACCAGCCCCTTCATCGTCCGCGAGGACATCGACGGTGTCGCGTCGGCGGTGATCGAAGACGGCGCGGACACCGCGCTGACGGTCGCGCCGTTCCATGGATTCGTCTGGCGCGAGGCGGCCGACGAACCCGCCGGGCACGGCGAGCCGCCGGTCACCGGCGCGGTGACCGGAAGCCGGGCGGCAGCGGAGGGACCCACGGGCACGGCAGGCCCGGCAGCCGGACCCGGCACGGCCCCGGTGGCCGCGGCGGCGGTCGGCAGCCACGCCGTTCCCGCGCCGACCGCCGGCGGCCACGGCGTCAACCACGACAAGTCCTACCGCCCGCGCCGCCAGGACCGCCCCCAGGACTTCCTGGAGACCGGCGCCGCCTACGCGATGGACGCGGCCGGCTTCCGCAAGCACCGGCACCGCTTCTTCGGCCGTACGGAACTCGTGCGCACCGACCCGGCCCGGGTCCTGGAGATCGACGACCCGCACGACCTGGCGCGCGCACGGGCCCTGGCACCACTGTTCGACGCGGACCGCCCGGGTGCGCTGCCCGCCTACGACGACATCGACGCCGTAGTCCTCGACTTCGACGGCACCCAGACCGACGACCGGGTGCTGATCGACTCCGAAGGACGGGAGTTCGTCTCCGTGCACCGCGGCGACGGACTGGGCATCGCGGCCCTGCGCCGCAGCGGCCTGAAGATGCTGATCCTGTCCACGGAACAGAACCCTGTGGTCGCCGCCCGCGCCCGGAAGCTGAAGCTCCCGGTGCTGCACGGCATCGACCGCAAGGACCTCGCGCTGAAGCAGTGGTGCGAGGAGCAGGGCATCGCGCCGGAGCGCGTGCTCTACGTCGGCAACGACGTCAACGACCTGCCGTGCTTCGCCCTCGTCGGCTGGCCCGTGGCGGTCGCGAACGCCCACGACGTCGTACGCGGCGCCGCACGCGCGGTCACCACCGTCCCCGGCGGTGACGGCGCGATCCGAGAGATCGCCAGCTGGATCCTCGGCCCCTCTCTCGATTCCCTCCCCAAGTAAGGACACTCCCCTGATGAGCACCAACTCCCGTCTGCGTACGTTCGGTTCCCGCGAGGTCGGCCCCGGCAAGCCCGTCTACATCTGCGGCGAGATCGGCATCAACCACAACGGTGAGCTGGAGAACGCCTTCAAGCTGATCGACGTGGCCGCCGAGGCCGGCTGCGACGCGGTCAAGTTCCAGAAGCGCACCCCGGAGATCTGCACCCCGCGCGACCAGTGGGACATCGAGCGCGACACCCCCTGGGGCCGGATGACCTACATCGACTACCGCCACCGCGTGGAGTTCGGTGAGGACGAGTACCGCCGGATCGACGAGTACTGCAAGGAGAAGGGGATCGACTGGTTCGCCTCCCCGTGGGACACCGAGGCCGTCGCCTTCCTGGAGAAGTTCGACGTGCCCGCCCACAAGGTGGCGAGCGCGTCCCTGACGGACGACGAGCTGCTCCGTGCCCTCCGCTCGACGGGCCGGCCCGTCATCCTCTCCACCGGCATGTCGACCCCGAAGCAGATCCGTCACGCGGTCGAGGTCCTCGGCTCGGACAACATCCTCATGTGCCACGCCACCTCGACCTACCCCGCGAAGGCCGATGAGCTGAACCTCCGCGTCATCAACACGCTGGAGAAGGAGTACCCGAACGTCCCGATCGGCTACTCCGGCCACGAGACCGGTCTGCAGACGACGCTGGCGGCGGTCGCGCTGGGTGCCGTGTTCGTCGAGCGCCACATCACCCTCGACCGCGCGATGTGGGGCTCCGACCAGGCCGCGTCGGTGGAACCGCAGGGCCTCACCCGCCTGGTGCGCGACATCCGCACCATCGAGGCGTCCCTCGGCGACGGCGTCAAGAAGGTCTACGACTCCGAGCTGGGCCCGATGAAGAAGCTGCGCCGCGTCGCCGGCGTCGTCGCCGAGGCGGAGATCGCCGCGGCGGCGGGCGAGCCGGTCTCGGTGTGAATCCAGGTCACTTACGACGGGACGGTCGTACGCCGATGAGCCCCCGCGCCGGTCACGCCGGCTCCCTTCCCCGCACGCTCGCCTTCGTGGAGAGCCCGGTCCAGCTGCTGAACGTGCTGGAGTGGGCGCATCTGCACGGCCTGCGCGGCGCGGAGCCGGACCCGCCGCCGGGCACGGACCCGCTGCCGTCCGTGCCCGCGCAGGTGAGGCGGACGGTGGCCGGTGACCCGCCACAGGCCGGTGCGGATCTCACGGTCGTCGTCCTGTCCCCGACCGACCCCATGACCCGGGGCCAGCTGCGCCGCATGGCGGACCTCGCCCGGGACGAGGGGTACCGGGTGCGCTGGGAGGAGGCGCGGGGCGGCCCGGCGGCCCCGTTCCAGACGATCGGCGGCCTCGCGGGGGCCCTGAGGCGGGCGGACCGCATCGTCATGGGCGACCCGTTCTCGCGGTATGTGCAGTTGCTGCTGACGATCACCCGGGCGAATGACCTCGTGGTGGTCGACGACGGCACGGCGACGATGGAGTTCGTCGCCCAGCTGGCCCGGGGCGAGCGGCTGGTCCGCTGGCACCGCAAGGGCGGCCGCCCCGGGGCGCGCGACCTGCTCTTCGCCCCGGTGTCCTCCTCGGCCCGCCGCCGTCTGAAGCCGAGCGCCCACCGCCGGGTCGAGGTCTTCTCCTCCATGCCGGTGACGGAGACACCGGAGGGAGTGCAGGTCACGGCCAATGACTTCGCGTGGACCCGCGCCCGCTTCGGGCCGCCGCGCATCACCAAGAGCGCGGACATGGTCGGCACATCCCTGGTGGAGACGGGGGTGGTGGACGGCGACCGCTACCTGGACGCCGTCCGTAACCTGGCCAAGGCCCACGGCGCGACCCGGTACTTCGCCCACCGCCGCGAGAGCGCGGACAAACTCCACCGCCTGGCCGTCGAGACGGGCCTGCAGATAGTCCGCCCGGACCTGCCCCTGGAGCTGATCGCCCGCCGGGGCCCGATCGGCCGTACGATCCTCAGCTTCCCGTCGACGGTCGTCCACACCCTGCCGCTGGCCCTGGCGGGCACGGGGGTGCGAGTGGCGGTGTGCGACATCGACCCGACCTGGCTCACGGAGAACGCGTCCCCGCGAGCACAGGGCTTCCTGTCCGGGGTGACGGGCACGGCCCGGGACGTGCACCGGCTGGCGGCGGTCACCAGCCCGGCCTGGGCCCACTGACCCGGCCGATCCCTTCCGCTACGACCGGTACCGGTAGCGGATCCGGCCGCGGGTGAGGTCGTACGGGCTGAGTTCCACGAGTACCCGGTCGTACGGCAGGATCTTGATGTAGTTCTTCCTTATCTTCCCGCTGATGTGGGCCAGCACCATGTGCCCGTTTTCGAGCTCCACCTTGAAGGTGGCGTTGCGGAGGCATTCGACGACGGTGCCTTCGACTTCCACGCCCCCTGCTGTTTTCGTCATGGTCTCTCACTTCTCTCTTTGTGCGACTGCGTATGTGACGGGGTGTCAGTGGCGGACGAGTTCCAGGGTGCCGGCGGTGCGCCGGGCACCGATGCTCTCGAACAGGGCGGTGGCCGCCGCGTTGGACTCGTCCACCTCGGCCCATGCCGCAGCGGTCCCGGAGCGGTGCAGCGAACCGAGCGTGTGCGCCAGCAGTGCCCGGGCGATGCCGCGGCGGTGCCTGTCGGCCCGGACAGCGATCAGCCCGATCCGTGGCTGCCGGGGCAGCGGTGCCACCCGGACCAGCCCCACGTACTGGTCCGCGTGCTGTGCCACCGCGTACTTCGACGGGTCGACCACGGTGGTCTCCGCCGGGCGGGGCAGCACCTCGGCCGGCATCGTCTGCCATCCGACGGCGGCCTCTACCTCGTCGCGGACGATGCGGTCCAGGGTGCGCAGCCGGCCCTCCTCCGCCGCACCGGCGGGCACGATCGTCACGCCTGACGGGGGCCGCACCGAGCCGAGTCCGGTGACCGCTGGGTCGGTGGGCACCAGATAGCCCCACTCGCGGCGTGCCGCGGTGAAACCGGCCCGCTCCCAGGCGGACGTCGAGTCCTGGTCGGCCTCGTCGACCACGGTGTACAGCGGTGTGGGCAGGTCCTCCAGCATCGTGTCGGCGATGCGGTCGAAGGTCGCGCCGTGCCATGCGTCGATGCTGATGAAGAGCCGTCCGTCGGGTCGCAGCGAAGCGTCGCCGCGGCCGACCGTACGGTCGTCCTCCACGGCGTGCCACAGCGTGTCCGACATGCGCGTGACCACGACCGCGTGGCTACTCGCGCCTGAAGTGAAGTGCACAGAGTTCATAGGTGTTGCCTCTCGGGGAGTGCCTTTGTTTGAGGCGCTCCCGGCGACACCTACGTCAACCGCCCACCGTGACCAACAGGGGGAGCACCCACACCGATACCGCCTTCATGGGTCTCACCTCCTCGCGTTCTCTCACGGCTGCCCAGACGGTATCAGCGGGGGTCGGCCGGCCCAACCCGTTTATCGGTCGCTGGGAGTAGGTCCCTCGCCCCATGCGCGCCGTCATCCCCCTGGCTAGGGTCGGCACTCATGCGGACCACGGGGATCATTCATCGCCAGGCAGGCGAACGCAGGCGAGACACTCTGGAACGGCTCGTCGACGAGCGGGACATGTGGCTTTCAACGGCTCACCCCGATCACGGACCGCACCAGGTGCCCCTGTGGTTCCTGTGGGACGGGCGAGCGGTGTGGCTGTGCACCAGTGCCACGTCCGCGACTGCACGGAACCTCCGCACGGAGCCCCGTGTGCGCCTGGCGCTGCCGGACACCCTCGACGTGGTGCTCATCCAGGGCGAGGCGGAGACTTTTCCGGACGAGAACGTGCCCGCAGACGCAGCGGAAGCGTTCACTGCCAAGTACGGGTGGGACCCGCGCGCGGAGGAGGGCTCCTTCGTGTACATCCGTGTGGTGCCGAAGACCGTGCGCGCTTGGCGCGGCGAGCCGGAACTGCGCGGCAGGGTCATCATGCGCGACGGAACCTGGCTGGAATGAGCGTCAGTCGGCGTCAGGCCAGGCGCCCAGCGGGTGCCCGGCCGGTGGGCCCACTTCTCCAGCACGGCGTCGGCGGGCGTGCGCCTCAGCCCACGGCCCGCTTCACGAGGGCCGCTATCCGCTCCTCCACCTCCGCAGTCACCTCGGTCAGGGCGAAGCCGGCCGCCCACATCGTGCCCTCGTCCAGCTTCGCCTGGTCGCTGAAGCCGAGCGTCGCGTAGCGCGACTTGAACTTCTCCGCGCTCTGGAAGAAGCAGACGACCTTGCCGTCCAGCGCGTACGCGGGCATCCCGTACCAGAGCTTGGGCGCGAGCCCCGGGGCATTGGCGGTGATCACGGCGTGGACGCGCTCCGCCATGACCCGGTCCGAGTCCTGCATCTCGGCGATCTTCGCGAGCACGTCCTGCTCTGCCTGCGCCGCCTTCTCCGCACGCGAGCTGCGCCGGGCCGCTGTCTTCAGCTCCCGGGCGTGCTCCTTCATCGCGGCCCGTTCCTCGGCTGTGAAACCCTCGTATGCGGTGCGGTCGGTATCGGCCATGGCGGATTCCCCCTCGGATCTCGCTGTACGGATCTTGGAACGGGACTCTAGCGGGGGGTACCGACAACGGCACGGGGACCGGCACGACGCGTCAGGAACTCGCTCGTCGTGCCTGCCCGCGCAGCTGACCGAACTCGTACGACGCTGCCTGCCAAGGACCCGGACGCGCGCCCGTCCCTCACCGAGGTCCTGGCCCTCTGCAACACCGCGTCCGGCGTCACACAGCTGCGCCGCCACGAGGACTGGCTGCCGAGGCCGGTGACCGCGGCGATCACCGGGCGCCACCAGGCGCCCCATCATCTGCCGACGGCTGCCGCGGCTTCTCATCACGCCCTGCATCTGCCGACGGCCGCTGCCGCTTCCCAGCACCCCCGCATCCGCCGACGCCCCCTCCTACTCCCCGACGGCCGCCGTACCGCAGGTGCCGGTGCCCCCAGCAGTCGACCGGGGTGCACCAGGTTCCGACGCAGACCGCCCGGCCCGTACCGCCGCCGACGGGACAGCACGGGCAGCCGGCGGCCGGTGCCCGGAGCCGTAGGACCGCGGTCCTCCTCGGCTGTCTCGCCGGAGCCCTCGTGCTCGCCGTCGGAGTCATCGGCCATCTCGTCCAAAGCGGTGGCCCCGGCCACGGAAGCCAGGCCGAGGCCTCCGGCTCGCCCGCCGGGACCGGTGCCCCTGGGAGCACCGGACCGTCGGCCGGTGGGCACCCCACGGCCGCCCTCGTGGCCCACCGGGGACAGTCACCGAGCACCAGCGCCGGCCGGTACGTCACCCTGGGCGTCACCCTCTGGCGCGACGCCGCACCCCAGCCGGGCGGGCTCAGGCCCCGCCGCCGGGCCTGCGGGCCAGCACGAACCCCCGCGGCCGCTGTTCCTCCCCCGCCGGCTCCCGGCGCACCGTCGCGACCAGGTCCAGGCCCGCCTCCGTCAGCAGGCCGGTGATCTGGTCCAGGGTGCGCCAGTAATAGTCGAGGTCGATCTCGTGGCCGAAGCGTTCCGGCAGGTGCAGATGGCCGGGGTCCGCGCCGGTCTGGAAGGCGAGGAGCACGTGGCCGCCGGGCAGCAGGGTGCGGTGGAATTCCGCGAAGGCCGCCGGGAGGCGGTCGTCGGGGACGTGGATCGTCGAGTACAGGGCGAGGATGCCGCCCAGGGTGGCGTCCGGCAGGTCCAGGGACGTCATCGAGCCGACGTGGAAGCGCAGTTGCGGGTAGGTGCCGCGGGCCAGGTTCACCATCGCGGGGGAGAGGTCGACACCGAAGGCCGGGACGCCCAGCTCGTCCAGGAGCGCGGTGACGTGGCCGGGGCCGCTGCCCAGGTCGGCCACGGGGGCCGGGCCGGCCTGCGTGACCAGTTCCGCGAACGCGGTGATCAGGCTGCGGTCCAGCGGGTGCCAGTCACCGGCCGGGAACCGGGCCGCGTAGTCCTTGGCGATCGCGTCGTAGGAGGTGCGGGTCGTCTGCAGGAAGGTCTCGCTCGTGTCGCTCACGTGTGCGCACGCTAGTCGGACGCGGGCCGCGCTGAGGTCCGGTTCGTGGACATGGCGAGCGTGAGTGCGCCGAGGCGTGGTATCCGTGGAAGGAGGAAACAAGGGTTTTACCCATCAGAGTCCGCCGCCATGCGTCCGCCGGTCAGATTTTCTTCCCCTAACGGGCTGAAGTTTTGTTGATCGAGGGGTAGTTGACCAGCCGGGCGTCCTACCCTTCAGAGGGTGAAGCAATTGATGTCCCTAGAGTCCGAGGCCGGCCTCGCGGGGGATGTGCTCCCCGGCGTGCTGAGCGAAGCGCTGCACGCCGAACTCGTCGCCTTCCGTCGCGACTTGCACATGCACCCTGAGCTGGGCAATCAGGAGTTCCGTACGACCGCCGCGATCAAGGAGCGGCTGGAGCAGGCGGGGCTTCGGCCCCGGGTGCTCGCCAAGGGCACCGGACTCGTGTGTGACATCGGGCTCGCGGAGGGTGAGCGGTCGGCCATACCGCTGCTCGCACTGCGCGCGGACATCGACGCCCTGCCCATCCCGGACACCAAGACCGACTGCCCGTACCGTTCGACCGTGCCCGACCGGGCGCATGCGTGCGGTCATGACGTGCATACGACGGTGGTGCTCGGCACGGGCCTGGTCCTCGCCGACCTGCACGCCAAGGGCCTGCTGCCCCGGCCGGTGCGGCTGCTCTTCCAGTCCGCCGAGGAGGTCATGCCCGGCGGCGCGCTGGACGCCATCGAGGACGGGGTGCTGAAGGGGGTCGAGCGGATCCTCGCCGTGCACTGCGACCCCCGGGTGGACGCCGGGAAGATCGGGCTGCGGCACGGCGCGATCACCAGTGCCTGCGACCGGCTGGAGATCGCCCTTGACGGACCCGGCGGACACACCGCCCGGCCGCATCTGACCACCGACCTGGTCACCGCTGCCGCGCGGGTCGCCGTCGACGTGCCCGCGCTGATCGCCCGCCGGGTGGACACCCGGGCCGGGCTGGCGCTGACCTGGGGACGGATCGAGTCCGGCCACGCGCCGAACGTCATCCCGCAGCACGCCGAGCTGTCCGGAACCGTGCGCTGCCTGGACCTGGAGGCCTGGCGGCAGGCCCCGGACATGGTGCACGCCGCCATCGACGAGGTCGCCACCCTGCACCGGGCCAAGTCCGAGATCACCTATGTGCGCGGGGTGCCGCCGGTCGTCAACGATCGCGAGTCCACCGACCTGCTGCGCCGGGCGATGGCCGCGCGGCGCGGCCGGGACGCAGTCGAGAGCACCGAGCAGAGCCTCGGCGGCGAGGACTTCTCCTGGTATCTGGAGCACGTGCCCGGCGCCATGGCCCGCCTCGGGGTGCGCCGGCCCGGCGAGCGCACGGTGCGCGATCTCCACCAGGGCGACTTCGACGCCGACGAGGACGCGATCAGGGTCGGCGTGGAGATGTTCACGGCGGCGGCCTTCCTGGAGCCGAACGGCGTACGGGGCTGAGCATGCGGCCCCTGCGGGGGCCGTTCCCCTGGCCGGCGCAACACGCTCGCAAGCCATACGTACACGGTGCGCAACGACGGCATGAGAGGGCCGAGAGCCCGAGTTCAGATGCTGTTTGCCTCGAATCGATAACGGCTTCGAGAGGGGGTTTTTTGCGACATCTACGCGCGTTACGATGCCGCGAAGCCGACGCCGATGGGGCGTTCCGGCCCGGGCACTGGCATGGTGCTCACATCAAGCGCCGACACGGCGCTCAGGTCAGGTGAAGGAGCCTCCCGTGCGCCGGGTAGCCAAGCTTTCCGCTGCGTGTGCCGCCACCGCAGCCCTCGCACTGACTGCCACCGCGTGTGGCAGCACGTCCTCCGACAACACCAGCCCGTCGTCCTCCTCCGGCGGCGGCAAGGGTGTCAAGATCGGCCTCGCCTACGACGTCGGCGGCCGTGGTGACCGTTCCTTCAACGACTCCGCCGCGCGCGGTGCCGACAAGGCGGTCAAGGACTTCGGCGGTTCCATCAAGGAGTTGACCGCGAAGACCTCCGACACCGAGGCCGACCGCGAGCAGCGCCTGTCGGACCTGGCCCAGGCGGGCTACAACCCGATCGTGGCGGTCGGTTTCTCCTACGCCCCCGCCGTCACCAAGATCTCCGCGAAGTACCCGAAGACCAACTTCGGCATCGTCGACTCGGTCGTGGACGCCAAGAACGTCAACAGCATCACGTTCACCGAGGAGCAGGGCTCCTACCTGGCCGGTGTCGCCGCCGCACTGAAGACCAAGAAGGACCACGTCGGCTTCATCGGCGGTGTCGACAACCCGCTGATCAAGAAGTTCGAGGCGGGCTACGTCCAGGGCGTGCACGACACCAACCCCAAGGTCAAGGTCGACGTCCAGTACCTGTCCCACGGCCAGGACTTCTCCGGCTTCTCCAGCCCCGACAAGGGCCAGCAGGCCGCGCAGGGCATGCTGGACAAGGGTGCCGACGTCATCTACACGGCCGCCGGCTCCTCCGGCAACGGCGCGATCGAGGCCGTGCACGGCGCCAAGGGCGCCTGGGCCATCGGTGTGGACTCCGACCAGTACAACATCCCGGGTCTCGCCCAGTACAAGAGCGCGATCCTGACCTCCATGGTCAAGAACGTCGACGTCGGTGTGTACGACTTCATCAAGTCCGTCAAGGACGGCAAGCCGCTGACGGGCAACAACGTCTACTCGCTGGCCAAGGGCGGCGTCTCGCTGGCCACCAGCGGCGGCTTCATCAACGACATTCAGCCGAAGCTGGACGCCGCGAAGAAGAAGATCGTCGACGGCAAGATCAAGGTCAAGACGAACCCGTGACCCAGTCGGTACGGCCGGTCCGCCGATCGGCGCACCGGCCGTACCGTGGGACGTGAGGCTCGGCGCGGGGGCGCCTTCCGGAGCCCCCCGCCGAGCCATAACAATGTGTCAACTCTACGCGTGTAGCGTGGAGTTGCCGCGCTAGCGTCGCCGACGCCTGCCACCTCCCCTAAGCAGCCCCTTTCCCCGAGGAGAGTGCGCCATCAACGCGTCCAGCCCTCCCGCTGCCGTCGAACTGCGCGGCATCACCAAGCGTTTCCCCGGCGTCGTCGCCAACCGCGACATCGACATCACGGTCCGCACGGGCACCGTCCACGCCCTGTGCGGTGAGAACGGCGCCGGCAAGTCCACCCTGATGAAGATCCTCTACGGCATGCAGCAGCCGGACGAGGGCACCATCACGATCAACGGGGAGCAGGTCGTCCTGCACAACCCCGGCGACGCCATCGCCCGCGGCATCGGCATGGTGCACCAGCACTTCATGCTCGCCGACAACCTCACCGTGCTGGAGAACGTCGTCCTCGGCGCGGAGAAGCTGTACGGCATCGGCGGCAAGGCCCGCACGAAGATCAAGGAGATCTCCGACGCGTACGGCCTGAACGTCCGCCCCGACGTCCTCGTGGAGGAGCTGGGCGTCGCCGACCGCCAGCGCGTGGAGATCCTCAAGGTCCTCTACCGCGGCGCCAAGACCCTCATCCTGGACGAGCCGACGGCCGTGCTCGTACCGCAGGAGGTCGACGCCCTCTTCGACAACCTGCGCGAGCTGAAGGCCGAGGGCCTCACCGTCATCTTCATCTCCCACAAGCTGGGCGAGGTGCTCTCCGTCGCCGACGAGATCACCGTCATCCGGCGCGGTACGACGGTCGGCACGGCCGAGCCGTCCCGCACCACCCCCAAGCAGCTCGCCGAGATGATGGTCGGCAGCGAACTGCCCACCCCGGAGACCGCGGAGTCCACCGTCACGGACGTCCCGATGCTGAAGGTCGAAGGCCTGCACCTCGCGCAGACCGACCTGGAGGGCATCGAGCGGATCATCCTGGACCAGATCTCCTTCACCATCCACAAGGGCGAGGTCCTCGGCATCGCCGGTGTGGAGGGCAACGGCCAGTCGGAATTGGTCGAGGCGATCATGGGCATGCGCCACCCCGACACCGGCGTGATCACGCTCGACGACACCGACATCTCGCACGCCGCCACCCGTGACCGCCGCGAGTCCGGCATCGGCTACATCCCCGAGGACCGCCACCGCCACGGCCTGCTGCTGGAAGCGCCGCTGTGGGAGAACCGCATCCTCGGCCACGTCACCGAGAAGCCCAACTCGCGCGGCGGACTGCTCGACATCAAGGCGGCCCGCGCCGACACCGAGCGGATCGTCGAGGCGTACGACGTCCGCACGCCCGGCATCGACGTGACCGCGGCCTCGCTGTCCGGCGGCAACCAGCAGAAGCTGATCGTCGGCCGCGAGATGAGCCACAACCCCAAGCTGCTCATCGCCGCCCACCCCACCCGCGGTGTGGACGTCGGCGCGCAGGCGGCCATCTGGGACTACATCCGCGAGGCCCGCCGCGAGGGCCTGGCCGTACTGCTGATCTCCGCCGACCTGGACGAGCTGATCGGCCTCTCCGACACCCTGCGGGTGATGTACCGCGGCCGCCTGGTCGCCGACGCCGACCCCGCCACCATCACCCCCGAAGAGCTGGGCTCCGCCATGACGGGTGCGGCCACCGGCCACCTGGAGCACACAGAGGACGACGAGCGATGAACAAGCTGACCTCACGGATCGACAAGGAGCGGCTGTTCCTCGGCATCGCCGCGCCGGTGCTGGCGGTCGTCGCCGCGCTCGTCGTCACCGCACTGGTGATCCTCGCGACCGGCAAGAACCCCGGCCCCGCCTTCAACGACATGCTGACCTACGGCTTCGCCAGCGACAGCCAGGTCTACATCCTCAACAAGGCGACCACCTACTACCTCGCGGGCGTCTCGGTGGCCATCGGCTTCCGGATGAACCTGTTCAACATCGGCGTCGACGGCCAGTACCGGCTCGCCGCGTTCTTCGCCGCCGTCCTCGGCGGTGCGCTGACCCTGCCCGGCTGGCTCTCCATCGTCCTGATCCTGCTGTGCGCCATGGCGACCGGCGCGGCGTGGGCGGCCATCGCCGGTGTGCTCAAGGTGACCCGCGGCGTCAGCGAGGTCATCTCGACGATCATGCTGAACTCGATCGCCACCGCGATCATCGCCTACCTGCTGCAGCCCGGAAAGCTGGCCCAGCTCCAGCAGGGCGGCACCGTCGTCGCCACCAAGCCGCTGCCGTCGGCCTCGCACTTCTTCAGCATCGACACCGGCCCGGCCGGTGTGCTGTGGGGCTTCATCTTCGTCGCCGTGATCGTCGGCATCGCGTACTGGTTCGTGCTCGGCCGCACCCGGTTCGGCTACGACCTGCGCACCGTCGGCCAGTCCGAGAGCGCGGCCACCGCGAGCGGTGTGTCGGTCAAGAAGATGGTCGTCACCAGCATGATCATCTCGGGCGCGGTGGCCGGCCTGATCGGCATGCCGACCCTGCTCAACGACAGCTACCAGTTCAGCAGCGACTTCCCGGCGGGCATCGGCTTCACCGGCATCGCCATCGCGCTGCTCGGCCGCAACAACCCGGTCGGCATCGCGCTCGGCGCCCTGCTCTGGGGCTTCCTGGAGCGCACCACCAACCACCTGGAATTCCAGGGCTACGACAAGGAAATCCTCGGCGTCATCCAGGGCGTCATCGTGCTGTGCGTCGTCATCGCCTACGAGGTCGTACGCCGCTACGGCCTCAAGCGCCAGCAGCAGAAGGTCGGCGCGGAACTCGCCGCCCAGGCCGCCGCCACGTCGAAGAAGCAGGAGGTGGCGTGATGACTGCCACGATGACCGACACGCCGCCGCCCGCGGCGCCCAAGGCGGCGGGCGCGCCGCAGCGCTCGGGCCGCTCCCTCGGCCAGATCCTCGTCATCGTCGCGGGTGCGCTGCTGCTCCTGGCCGCCGTCCGCATGATCACCGGCTCGCAGGACCTCGACTCGGCCGGGCAGATCAGCGCCGCCCTCGGCCTCGCCGTGCCGATCGGGCTCGCCGGTCTCGCCGGCCTGTGGTCCGAGCGCGCCGGTGTGGTCAACATCGGCCTCGAAGGCATGATGATCCTCGGTACCTTCGGCGCCGGCTGGATCGGCTGGCAGACCAGCCCCTGGCTGGGCCTGCTGTGCGGCATCGGCTTCGGTGTCCTCGGCGGCCTGCTGCACGCAGTCGCGACGGTCACCTTCGGCGTCGACCACATCGTCTCCGGTGTCGCGATCAACCTGCTCGCGCTGGGTGCCACCCAGTACCTCGCCAAGCTGTTCTTCGCGGGCGGCAGCGCGGCCGACGCGGGCGGCAACCCCAAGCAGTCCCCGCCGGTGGAGCCGCTGCCCGACGTCACCGTGCCCGGCCTCTCCGACGGCCTGCACACGATCGAGAACCACCACTGGTTCCTGGTCTCCGACCTCGCCGGCATCCTCGGCGGCCTGATCACCCACCTGTCCGTGGTCACGATCCTGGCCGCGGTGCTCTTCGTCGCCAGCTGGTGGGTCCTGTGGCGCACCTCGTTCGGTCTGCGGCTGCGCTCCTGCGGCGAGAACCCGACCGCCGCGGAGTCGCTCGGCGTCAACGTCTACACCTACAAGTACGCGGCGGTCGCCGTCTCCGGCGGCCTCGCCGGCCTCGGCGGCGCCTTCCTGGCCCTGGTCACGTCCCACACCTACCTGGAGGGCCAGACCGGCGGCCGCGGCTACATCGGCCTCGCGGCGATGATCTTCGGCAACTGGCGCCCGGGCGGCCTGGCGATGGGCGCCGGCCTGTTCGGCTACTCCGACGCGCTCCAGCTGCGCAACGGCGGTACCACCGTGCACGCGCTGCTGCTCCTGCTGGTCGTCCTGCTCGTGGCCCTGGCCGGCTGGAAGCTGTACCGCAAGGCGATGCTGCAGGGCGTGATCAGCCTGGTGATGGCCGCGCTGGTGCTGGTCTGGTACCTGCTCACCGACGAGGTCCCGAGCGACTTCGTGGGCGCCACCCCGTACGTCGTCACCCTGCTGGTGCTGTCCCTGTCGGCGCAGCGCCTGCGGATGCCGAAGGCCGACGGCATGCGCTACCGGAAGGGCCAGGGCAAGTGACGCAGCGAGCCGGCGGCTTCGACTGGGAGGCGCTGCGGGAGGTGGCGCGGGAGGCGATGACCCACGCCTACGCCCCCTACTCCGGCTTCCCGGTCGGCGTGGCGGCCCGGGTCGACGACGGTCGCACGGTCACCGGCTGCAATGTCGAGAACGCCTCCTACGGCCTCGGGCTGTGCGCCGAGTGCGGCCTGGTCTCGGACCTGCAGCGCACCGGCGGCGGTCGCCTGACCCACTTCACCTGTGTGGACGGCGAGGGCGCCCTGCTGGTGCCGTGCGGCCGCTGCCGTCAGCTGCTGTACGAGTTCGGCGGCCCGGACCTCCTCCTGGACACCCCCGCGGGCGTCCTGACGCTGTCCGAGATGCTGCCCCAGGCCTTCGGCCCGGACCATCTCACCAAGTAACGCCGTACGGCCCCCCTGCCCCGTTCGCAGGGGGGCCGTGCACTTCGCACCTCCCGGAAGGAAGCCACCAGCCATGGCCATGGACGCCATCTCCGTCATCCGCACCAAGCGGGACCGCGGCGAGCTGACCGACGAACAGATCGACTGGGTCATCGACGCGTACACCCGGGGCGAGGTCGCCGACTACCAGATGGCCGCGCTCAACATGGCGATCCTGCTCAACGGGATGAACCGGCGCGAGATCGCCCGCTGGACGGCGGCCATGATCGCCTCCGGCGAGCGCATGGACTTCTCGTCCCTGTCCCGCCCGACGGCCGACAAGCACTCGACGGGCGGCGTGGGCGACAAGATCACCCTGCCGCTGGCCCCCCTGGTGGCGGCCTGCGGTGCGGCGGTCCCGCAGCTGTCCGGCCGCGGCCTCGGCCACACCGGCGGCACGCTGGACAAGCTGGAGTCGATCCCCGGCTGGCGCGCCCTGCTGTCGAACGAGGAGATGCTGCACGTCCTGGACACGACGGGCGCGGTGATCTGTGCGGCGGGCGACGGCCTGGCCCCGGCGGACAAGAAGCTGTACGCGCTCCGCGACGTCACGGGAACGGTCGAGGCGATCCCCCTGATCGCGTCCTCGATCATGTCCAAGAAGATCGCGGAGGGCACGGGCTCCCTGGTGCTGGACGTCAAGGTCGGCACGGGCGCCTTCATGAAGACGATCGAGGACGCCCGTGAGCTTGCTTCGACGATGGTGGGCCTCGGCACGGACCACGGTGTGAAGACGGTGGCCCTCCTGACGGACATGTCGACCCCGCTCGGCCTGACGGCGGGCAACGCCCTGGAGGTCCGCGAGTCGGTCGAGGTCCTGGCGGGCGGCGGCCCGGCGGACGTGGTCGAGCTGACGATCGCGCTGGCCCGCGAGATGCTGGACGCGGCCGGGATCAAGGACGCCGACCCGGCGAAGGCCCTGGCCGACGGCTCGGCGATGGACGTCTGGCGCCGGATGATCGCGGCGCAGGGCGGCGACCCGGACGCCGTGCTGCCCACGTCGAAGGAGCAGCATGTGATCAAGGCTCCGGCCTCCGGAGTCCTGATCCGCCTCGACGCGTACGACATCGGTGTCGCGGCCTGGCGTCTGGGCGCGGGGCGGGCGCGCAAGGAGGACCCGGTGCAGGCGGGCGCGGGCGTGGAGATGCACGCCAAGCCGGGCGACACGGTTCAGGAGGGCCAGCCCCTGCTGACCCTGCACACCGACACCCCCGAGCGCTTCGAGTACGCGCTGCAGGCGGTGGAGGGCTCCTACGACATCGCGGCGCCGGGAACCGACTTCACGCCGTCGCCGGTGGTGCTGGAACGTATCGCCTGACCAGGGGATTTCTCTTTCGGGCGAAGGGGACCGGTGGACCGCCGCCGGTCCCCTTCGGCATGCTGGGACCGGTGACGCACCGCCGTGCGACCTGACGATCGACACCGGTGAGTTTCCCGTCGACCGACCGGACGTCACCCCAGCACCGCCGCCACCCCCACCAACACGGGCACCGACACCGCAGTCGACAGCAGGATCGACTCACGGGCCAGGCCCTCGGCCACGCGGTAGCGGCCGGCGTACGTGAACAGGTTCTGCGCGGCCGGGAGGGCCGAGGTCACCACCACGTCCAGCAGGGGTGCGCCGTGCAGGCCGAAGACGCCGCTCGCCAGGGCCCAGGCCGCGAGCGGCTGGCCCAGTGACTTCAACGCCACGGACAGCAGGACCAGCTGACGGTCCCGCCCCCGGCCGGGGGCCGGACTGCCGTGCAGCGACATGCCGAAGGCCAGCAACGCCGCGGGGACGGACATGTTGCCGATCAGCGTGAGGGGGTTCATCAGCGGGCCGGGGACCGTCCAGCCCGCCGCCGACACCACGACCCCCGACAGCGAGCCCACCGCTATCGGATTGCGCAGCGGTGTCAGCAGGCGCCGCCACACCGTGCCCTTCTCGCCCATGCCGGACAGGTCCAGGACGGTGAGCGCGACCGGGGTCACCAGGACGACCTGGAAGAGCAGCACCGGCGCCACCAGGGACGCGTCGCCCAGGACGTACGCCGCGATCGGGATGCCGAGGTTGCCCGAGTTGACGTAACCGGAGCACAGGGCGCCGATGGTCGTACGGCCCACACCCCAGCGCCGCAGCACGCCGGCCGCCACGAAGATCCCGGACACGGCGGCCGTACTGAGCGCCGTCACCAGCAGGCGGGCGGAGAACAGCACCGACAGGTCGGCGCGCGCGAGAGTCGTGAAGAGGAGGGCGGGGCCCGCCACCATGAAGGCCAGCCTCGTCAGCACCTCACCGCCCTGCGCCCCGAGCGTGCCGCGCCGCCCGAGCACATAGCCCACCCCGATGACGACCGCGATCACCGCGAACCCGCTCAGCACCCCCGTCACAGGGCCAACCCTCCGAGGCGAAGAGGGGGCTGGTCAATGTGATCCGTGCCGATGAGTTGCGCCCGGCCCGCCGGTCTACCGCATGTGAAGGCCATGGAACCCGCCGTGCTCGTGCTGCCCGGCTCCGCCACCCGCGACGAGGTGGCGGAGCTGTGCGCCCGGGTACAGGAGCTGCTGGCGGGGAGCGGCGCCCACGTCGTCGTCTGCGATCTGGGCGGGCTCGGGCCGCCGGGGCTGGCCGTCGTGGATCTGCTGGCGCGGCTGGAGCTGGCCGCCCGACGCGCCGGTGGGCGCATCCGGCTGCGTGACCCCGGTCCCGCGCTACCCGCCCTGCTCGACCTCGTCGGCCTCCGCTTCCAGATGGAGGGGCAGGCCGAAGAGCGGGAACCAGCGCTTGGTGTCGAGGAAGCAGTGGAAACCGGTGATCCGGCCGTCTGACAGCTCCAGCACCTGCACCGCCCACGGGCTGAACCCGCCGTCCTCCGCGTCCGGCTTGTAGTGCGCGAAGCCCGGCAGGCCGTTCACCTGCACCGGCAGCAGACGCGAACCCGCGCAGGAGGCGCCGAGGGTGGTCATGAAGCCGGTGATGTCGGCCGGGCCGCGCAGCCACAGGTCGAACGGCGGCATCGTCATCACGGCGTCCTCGTGGAGCAACGCCGTGAGCGCCGTCATGTCGTACCCCTCGAACGCCTTCACATAGCGCTCCAGGAGCCTGTGCTGCTCCTCGTCGAGCGGGTCGGACACCGCGCCCTCCCGGCCCGCGTCCGCGCGCTCCGCGAGCGTGGCCCGCGCCCGCTGCAGCGCGCTGTTGACCGAGGCGACCGTGGTGTCCAGCAGCTCGGCGACCTCGCTCGCCTTCCAGGCCAGCACCTCGCGCAGGATCAGCACCGCGCGCTGCTTGGGGGGCAGTTGCTGGAGGGCCGCCATGAAGGCCAGCCGGACCGACTCCTTGGCGACGGCGGCCTCCGCCGGGTCCTCGACCGTCGGCAGCACCCGCGCATCCGGCATCGGCTCCAGCCACGTGTGGTCCGGCCGGGGCGACAGGGCCGCCCGGGCGAGCGGGGTCGACTCGGTGAGGTCCATCGGCCGCGCCCGCTTGTTGCCCGCCGTCAGCATGTCCAGGCACACGTTCGTCGCGATCCGGTACAGCCACGAGCGCAGCGAGGAGCGGCCCTCGAACTTGTCGTAGCTCCGCCACGCCCGGACCAGGGTGTCCTGCACCGCGTCCTCGGCCTCGAAGGAGGAGCCGAGCATCCGGTAGCAGTACCCGGTCAGCTCGGTCCGGTGCTTGTCCAGTGCGACGCCGAGGTCCGCCGTCGCCGTGCTGTCGCCCATCGTCCACCCACCCCTGTGGCCGTTCCTGCGGCGCACCTCTGCGCCACTTGGGAAGCTACCGCAGGGCACTGACAACGGCCCTCCGAGCGGGAAAAGGCACAGGTCGGACGGTGCCCGAGCGGGGCGCTTCAGCGGGCGTCGGCCACCGGCTCGCGTCGCGCCGCCACCCGCGCCGCCCGGGTGCCCAGCACCGTGATGGCGACGACCCCGACGACCGCCAGCAGGCCCACCGCGACCGTGCCGCCCCAGCCCTGCGCGTGGAACGCCGTCGCGCCGGCCGTGCTGCCGACGCTGGAGCCGACGTAGTACATCGACTGGTACAGGGCCGAGGCCTGTGCGCGGCCGTGGGTGGCCGTCTTGCTGACCGCCGAGGAGGCCACCGCGTGGCCCGCGAAGAAGCCCGCCGTGATCAGCACCAGTCCCAGCAGGACCAGCGGCAGCGAGGGCGCCACCGAGAGCAGCAGGCCCGCCGCCGTCGTACCGCCCGCCAGGTACAGCGCGCCCCGGCGGCCGAGCCGGCCCACCAGGCGGCCCGCCGTGGACGCGGACACCGTACCCACCAGGTAGACCAGGAAGATCGAGCCGACGATGCCCTGCGGCAGCCCGAACGGTTCCTCCGTCAGCCGGTAGCCGATGACCGTGTAGACACCGCCGAACACGGTCATGAACAGCGCGCCGATCGCGTACAGGCGCCGCAGCAGCGGATTGGCGAGGTGGTCGCGTACCGTGCCGAGCAGCACGCGGGGCCGCAGCGAGCCCGCCTTGAAGTGCTTCGGGGCCGGCAGCAGCAGCCGGAACGCCACCGCGCACGCCACCGCGACCGCGCCGATCACGCCGACCGAGACCCGCCAGCCCCACTCCTGAGCCACCCAGCCGGTGATCACCCGGCCGCTCATGCCGCCGACACTGTTGCCCGCGACGAACAGGCCGATCGCCGTGACCAGCGCCTTCGGCCGGACCTCCTCGGCCAGATAGGCCTGCGCCGAGGCCGGCAGACCGGCCAGCGCCGCTCCCTGCACCGCCCGCAGCGCCACCAGTGCGCCGATCGACGGCGCGAACGGCACCAGCATGCCGACGGTGACCGCGACGGCGAGCGAGGCCGTCATCACCGTTCGGCGCCCGAAGCGCTCCGACAGGGCGCTCATGGGCAGCACGAACAGCGCCAGTCCGCCGGTCGCGGCCGCCACGGTCCAGCTCGCCTCGCTCGCCGCGACGCCGAACTCGCCGGAGATCAGGGGCAGCAGTGCCTGCGTGGAGTACAGGAGGGCGAAGGTCGCGACTCCGGCGAGGAAGAGGGCGAGATTCATCCGGCGGTAGCCGGGACCGCCCGGGGTCATACGGGAGTCGGAAGCGGGGGAGTCGACGGCGGGGACGGGCTTTGCGGCGCCCACGGTGGTGGACGCCCCGGTACTGGCGGGAGACATGCTTCGACCGTACGAGGGCCTGTCTCATCCGTCCAATGCATGAATTCGCCATAATCGTTCCCATGCCGCATCAGCAGAGCTCACAGGCCCGCCTGTCACCGTCCGGTGACACAGAAGACATGTCTGAGATGTCGCGGGTGCTCGCGCCGCGCCTCGCGTACTTCGCGGGCGTGGCCCGCACCGAGCACGTCACCCGGGCCGCCCACGAGATGAACGTCCCGCAGTCCACGCTCTCGCGCGCGATGGCCCGCCTGGAGCAGGACCTGGGCGTCGACCTCTTCGCCCGGCACGGCCGTACGGTCTCCCTGACCCCGGCCGGCCGCACCTTCCTCACCTCCGTCGAACGCGCCCTGGCCGAGATCGAGCGTGCCGCCGAGGAGGTGCGCGCCGACGCCGATCCCGCCACCGGCAAGGTCGCCTTCGGCTTTCTGCACACCATGGGCGCCGAGACCGTACCCGGCCTCCTGCACGCCTTCCGCGCCGACCATCCGCGCGTCCGCTTCAGCCTGGTGCAGAACTACGGCGAGGCCATGCTGGAACGTCTGCGCGCCGGTGAGCTGGACCTCTGCCTCACCTCACCCGTCCCCGACGCCCCCGACCTGGTCGCCCGTCGCCTGGACGAACAGAAGCTCCGCCTGGTCGTCCCCGCCGACCACCGCCTGGCCACCCGCCGCCGCATCCGCCTCGCCGAGGCCGCCGAGGAAACATTCGTCACCCTGGAGCCCGGCTACGGCCTGCGCCGCATCTTCGACACCCTGTGCCGCGAGGCCGGCTTCCGCCCCAAGGTCGCCTTCGAGGGCGAGGAGGCGGAGACGCTGAGGGGTCTGGTGGCGGCGGGCTTGGGGGTCGCCCTGCTGCCCCCGCCCACGGTCGCCCGGCCGGGAGTGGTGGAACTGACGGTCACGGCTCCGCGAGCGGTCCGCGAGATCGGCGTGGCGTGGCCGGCCGACCGCCCGGACACCCCACCGGTGGCCGCCTTCAAGAAGTTCCTGCTGTCGAGAAGGGGCAACTTGCTGCCGACGTGAGGGACGCAACCCGCCCCGAGCTCTACCGCCGCAACGACCTGCCGAACCCCACAGCCAACGGCATCCGAAGCCCGATCGGCGGCGGCGCCGCGAGCGCATCCTCGACGGGCCGGGACACGGAGTGCCCGAACAACGCCCCCATCATGAAATCAACGGTCAGACAAGCGACCTCGTCCCGGTGCCCGTACAACCCGTGGCCCTCGGAATGCACTTCGAACCGGCACACCTCCCGGTTCGCCTTCTTCGCCCGCGCGGCGAACCGGAACGACAGCTCGGGATCGGTCCGTTCGTCGTTCGTGCCGTGCACGATCAGCACCCGCCGCCCCACCAGCTGCTTCACCGGCTCGACGGGTGCGGCGACATCCTCCTCCGGCAGCCAGGGGGCCAGCGCCACAACGGAGTTGACGGCCTCGTGTCCGCCCGCCCGCAGCGCCGCCCGGCCGCCCATGTCCACTCCGACCAGGCACACGGGAACATCCCCGTACCGCCGTACGACCTCGTCGGCGCCCCACTCGGCGTCCACCGCCAGGTGCGCCTCGCTGCCGTTCCAGCCCCGGTAGCGGTACCGCACGGTGTGCACGGCCAGCCCCTCGGCCCGGCCCGCCCGCGCGATGCGCCGGCCCAGCGAGCGCAGCGCGATCGTCGCCCGCACGGGGGACGGCCGGCGGGCGGAGACCTCCTCCCCGCCGGGGAGCAGCAGCACCGCTCCGCTCACCCCCGTCGGCACGGGGCCGATTGCCTTCCCCAGCCCGGCCGTTCGGACCGGTGTCGCTTGCTGTCCCATGACAGAACAGTGTCAGAAGGGGCGGTGTACGAAACCCGTACGTGCGGTCACCGTTGCGTATCGACGGGAAAGCGCCGGAAAAGTGCTGGGAAAGAGGCGCCGCGTTCACCGGGCCTTCTACGCGCGTAGGCGTTAGAGTGCGGAAATGACGAGCCAGACTGCGCCAAGTGGGGCCGTCCCGACGCCGGACCAGATCCGCCGGGCACCCAAGGTTCTGCTGCACGATCATCTCGACGGCGGGCTCCGCCCCGGAACCGTCGTCGAACTCGCCCACCAGACCGGCTACTCGGGGCTTCCCGAGTCCGATCCGGACAAGCTGGGCATCTGGTTCCGCGAGGCCGCCGACTCCGGTTCGCTGGAACGGTATCTGGAGACCTTCAGGCACACCGTCGGCGTGATGCAGACCCGGGAGGCGCTGATCCGGGTCGCCCGCGAGTGCGCCGAGGACCTCGCCGAGGACGGGGTCGTCTATGCCGAGGTGCGGTACGCCCCCGAGCAGCACCTGGACGCCGGGCTGACTCTGGAGGAGGTGGTCGAGGCCGTCAACGAGGGGTTCCGGCAGGGCGAGCGGATCGCCCGGGAGAGCGGCCGGCGCATCCGGGTCGGCGCCCTGCTGACCGCCATGCGGCACGCGGCCCGTTCCCTGGAGATCGCCGAGCTCGCCAACCGCTACCGGGACCTGGGCGTGGTCGGCTTCGACATCGCCGGTGCCGAGGCCGGCTATCCGCCCACCCGGCACCTCGACGCGTTCGAGTACCTCAAGCGCGAGAACAACCACTTCACCATCCACGCCGGCGAAGCCTTCGGGCTGCCCTCGATCTGGCAGGCGCTGCAGTGGTGCGGCGCCGACCGGCTCGGGCACGGCGTACGGATCATCGACGACATCGAGGTCCGCGAGGACGGCTCGGTGCGACTCGGCCGGCTGGCGTCCTACGTCCGCGACAAGCGCATCCCGCTGGAGCTGTGCCCCAGCTCCAATCTGCAGACCGGGGCCGCGCCCTCCTACGCCGAGCACCCGATCGGGCTGCTGCGCCGGCTCCACTTCCGGGCCACGGTGAACACCGACAACCGGCTGATGTCGCACACGAGTATGAGCCAGGAATTCGAGCGTCTCGTCGAGGCGTTCGGTTACACGCTCGACGATCTGCAGTGGTTCTCGGTCAATGCAATGAAATCGGCGTTCATTCCTTTCGATGAACGACTTGCGATGATCAATGACGTCGTCAAGCCGGGATATGCGGAACTGAAATCCGAATGGCTGTTTCAGCAAACGGCCTCCACCAGGGGTTCTGTCGGTTCGGCGGGATAAGGGCGGCTCGCTGGGGGCGCGGCTTGTGAACGGGGGTTCACAAGCCGTCCGCATTTCGGTGTTTGCGGCGGGCGATCGGGCGTGTTTACGGTCGTGGACCGTTCATCGTTTTTGTTCCGTCCCCTCATGGCAAGGACGCATTTCCCATGAAGCACTCTGCTGTCAGGACCCTCGGTGTCGCCGCTCTCGGTGCTGCCTTCGCCGCTGTCGGTGCGGGCGCGGCCCACGCGGCCCCGGCGGTGCCGACCGCCCCGGCGCTGGACGGCGTCACCAGGACGCTGCCGGCCGAGAACGTCGGCACGGCGCAGCCCGGTGCCGCCGACGCCCTCACGCGGGGGCAGGACGCCCTGGGGGCCGGCGTGGCCGCCGCGCAGCCGGCCGTCGAGAGCGCGCTGAAGCAGGGAGCGACCGCGCCGGTGCACAGCCGCCTCGGCGGACTGCCGGTCCAGGACCTGCCCACGCGCAGCCTGCCCACGCGCGGTCTGCCGGTCGACGGGGTCTCGCTCGGCTGACACCGACTGCCGCTATGACGCCGTCGGGGCGCCCCGGTCAGCTCCGGGAGCGCCCCGACGGCGTTTCGCGTACGGCGGTCACCAGGCGGTACGCGTCTTGTCCTCCGCCGGAAGCAGGATCCACAGGGCTATGTAGAGAAGGAACTGCGGGCCGGGCAGCAGACAGGACAGCAGGAAGATCACCCGCATCGTCGTCGCGGAGGTGCCGAAGCGCCGTGCCAGCGCTGCGCACACTCCGCCGAGCATGCGGCCGTGGGTGGGACGGACAAGGGCGCTCATGTCGACTCCTCGGTGGTCGTCGGTTCGCTGTCGTCAGGTGTCTTCAGCTGTCTTCGACGATACGGAGACGAAGCGGGCGAAGCGTCACTCTACGGAGCTATTCCGACCCTGGGAATCGTCGGGGTACGCCCCTGAGACAGCTCCTCCTGGACGGTGACGGCCCCGGTCCCGGCGTACTCGTGCGCCTCCCGCCGGCGCAGCCGGGCGCGGCCCGCGGGCACGACGAGCAGATGGGCCAGGATCACACCGGAGGTGTTGAGCAGCACCGAGTCGACGTCCACCACCCGGCCGGGCACGCCGGTCTGCAGCAGGGCGATGCCGAGGGAGATCAGGGCGGCCGCGGCGGCCGTACGGATCAGGGAGGCGAGAGGGGAGACGGCGAGCCTGCCGTGGGCCATCGGCAGCAGCACGCCGAGCGGGGCCAGCAGTGCCAGTCCCTCGCCGAGGGGTCTCGCGGCCCGCGGCCAGCCCAGGGCCAGATCGGCCCGGATGCCGGCGAGGGGGTGCAGGTTGGGGGGTGTCACCCAGGGCACGTCCAGGGGCCGCAGCATCAGCCAGGCGACGAGGGCGAGGTGGGCGACGAGGAGGACACCCCCTGTCACCCGGATGCGGATCGCGGCGCTGCCGCCGATGGAGCCTTGACGCTGCACGCCTCCCTAGACGCAGCACCGGGTACGAACGGTTCCGCACCGCAACCATCCGGTTGCCTTCGGCTGCGGCTCCGCGGCCCGACGGCGGGACTCCGCTATTTGTGCCCGATCTCGCTGGACGGCGGCTGGACGCTTCCCGGGCGGTCGCGGACCTCGTCCGTGCATTCGTAGCGGCGCAGCGTGTCGTTGGCCGGGCCGCCCAGGATGACCGAGCCGTCGCCCTCCGTCGCCGCTGAGTCGGACAGGGTGCACACCAGCTGGGCCAGGGCGTAGGAGGTGAGCCGCGACGGCGCCGTGCCCAGGCGCAGGGTGTCCTCGGGGTCCCTCGGAGCGGGACCGCTCACACTGAGGCCGCCCGGCACGTACGTCGCATAGCCCGCGGAGCGCTCCGCGGCGGAGGGTGCCGCGGCGAGCTGGTCCAGCAGCCCCTGCGCCACGATCACCCGGCGCCGCGCGTCCGGAGTGCCCTCGGGGACGCGTACCGTCCGGTCGACGGTCACCAGGGAGGCCCCGCACAGCAGGAAGACCTGCACGGGCACCCCCTGCGAGGACTGCGTGGCGGGGTTCGGCCCGGCCAGCGAGCACGGCACCCGGGAGGGCGCCGCGCCGAAGTCGGTCGGCACCTGGGTGGCCCGGATGCCGCAGCCGGTGAGCAGCAGGCCCAGGAGGGGCAGCGCCAGCAGGCGTGGTCTCACGGCCCGGTGTGGTCTCACGGCCCGGTGTCGTCTCACGGTCCGCGCGGTCATGACCCCTCCTTTCCTGAACTGTCGTTCGTTTCCTGCTCGTCCTTCTGCGTGCCCCCGTCCGGCTCCTCCGTCAGCCGGGAGGCGTCCCGTGGCAGCGTGAGGGTGAACACCGCGCCGCCCTCGGGTGAGTTGGCGGCGGTGATCTCGCCGCCGTGGATGTGGGCGTTCTCCATGGCGATGGACAGGCCCAGGCCGCTGCCC
The DNA here is from genome assembly GCF_044546895.1 of Streptomyces sp. NPDC053069. Classification (NCBI taxonomy): domain Bacteria; kingdom Bacillati; phylum Actinomycetota; class Actinomycetes; order Kitasatosporales; family Streptomycetaceae; genus Streptomyces; species Streptomyces sp. NPDC053069. The sequence goes on from NZ_JBITZN010000002.1 coordinate 198,057, forward strand.
TCGGAGCGGGGCCGGGAGGCGCTCGCCTTGTAGAAGCGGTCGAAGACGTGCGGCAGGACGTCCTCGGGGATGCCGGGGCCGTGGTCGCGGACCTGGATCACCATCGAGTCGTCCGACACCCGTACCGACACCCGCACCGGCGATCCGCCGTGCTTGAGCGCGTTGCCGATCAGGTTGGCGAGGATGACGTCCAGCCGCCGCGGATCGAGGCGGGCGTGGATGCCCCGCTCGGCGTCCAGCTCGACCGCGTCCAGCCACGCCCGGGCGTCGATGCAGGCGGTGATCTGGTCGGCGACGTCGACGTCGTCCAGCACCAGCCGGGCGGTGCCCGCGTCGAAGCGGGTGACCTCCATCAGGTTCTCGACCAGGTCGTTCAGCCGGCGGGTCTCGCTGACCACCAGCCGCACCGCGGGCTCGATCATCGGATCTATGCTGCCGGACTCGAACTCCAGCTCCTCCTCCAGCACCTCCGTCACGGCGGTGATGGCGGTCAGCGGCGTCCGCAGCTCATGGCTCATGTCGGCGACGAAGCGCCGCGATGCCTCGTCCCGCGCGGCCATCTCCGCGACCCGCTGCTCCAGGGCCTCGGCCGCGTTGTTGAACGTCCGGGAGAGATCCGCGAGTTCGTCCGTGCCGGACACCCGCAGCCGCGTGTCCAGCTTGCCCTCGCCGAGCCGCCGGGCGGCCACGCCGAGCCGGTGCACCGGCTTCAGTACGGTCGTGGCGGCGGCCTGCGCGAGCAGCGCCGCCCCGATCAGCGCGAGCCCGGTGGCGATGCCCAGCGACCAGGCCAGCGAGTTGAGGTCCTTGGCCTCCGGCTCCAGGGACTTCGCCATGTAGCCGGTCGGACCGCCTCCTATGACGCGCGTGCCGGCCACCAGATAGGGCGTGCCGTGGTCCACGACCCGCTGCCAGTACAGGTGGTACGGCTCCCTGTTGGTGTCGGTCACCTTCTGCCGCTTGGCCACGGCCGTGCGCAGCGACTTCGGCACGTCCTCCAGCGCGAAGCCGTTGATGCCGCCCGAGTTGCCGTACACCGTCTTGCCGTCGGCGTCCTGGGCGACCAGGAGCACGCTGAAGTGCTGGCTGCCGGCCGCCATCTGGCCCGCCGCGCGCTGCAGCTGGTCCTGCGTGGGGTGCTCGGGCAGCGCGCCCGCGCGGTTCTGCATCTCCTGCCGGAAGTCGCGCAGCACCGCGTCCTGGGCACGGGTGAGCACCGCCTCCCGGTTCAGCCAGTAGGCGATGCCGGACGCGGATACCGCCGCGGTGAGCGCGACCAGCGCGAAAACCACGACCAGGCGCAGCCTGAGGCTGGTGAACCTGAGCCGCGACAGACTTCCCTTGCGCCGCGCGGACCAGCCGCGCAGCCCCCCTTGCGTACCGGTCACTGAGGGGCGTCCAGGCGGTAGCCGACACCACGGACGGTACGGATCAGGGTCGGGGACGAGGGCACGTCCTCGACCTTGGCGCGCAGCCGCTGCACACAGGCGTCCACGAGCCGCGAGTCACCGAGGTAGTCGTGCTCCCACACCAGCCGCAGCAGCTGCTGCCGGGACAGTGCCTGACCGGGCCGCCGGCTCAGCTCCAGCAGCAGCCTGAGCTCGGTCGGGGTCAGCTGCAGGTCCTCGCCGTTCTTCGTCACGGTCATCGCCGAGCGGTCGATGACCAGGCTGCCGAAGGTCGCCGCGTCGCTGGACTCGCGTTCCCCGCGCCGCAGCACGGCCCGGATGCGGGCGTCCAGCACCCGGCCCTGGATGGGTTTGACGACGTAGTCGTCGGCTCCCGACTCCAGCCCGACCACGACGTCGATGTCGTCGCTGCGCGCGGTCAGCAGGATGATCGGCAGCTGGTCGGTGCGCCGGATGCGCCGGCACACCTCGAAGCCGTCGATGCCGGGCAGCATCACGTCCAGCACGATCAGGTCGGGCCGCTGCTCGCGCAGCAGCTTCAGACCGTCCTCACCGCTGGCAGCGGTGGCCACACGGTGTCCCTGGCGCGTCAGAGAGAGCTCCAGGGCCGTACGGATGGCGTCGTCGTCCTCGATCAGCAACAGGGAAGGCACGGGCTCATTCTGGCCCATGGACGGGGTGTCGTACGACCTGCGCGCACCAGGGCTTCTCCACCGCCACGCACTGTGCACTTCCTGTGACGGACCTGGGCCGGACCCCTGTGACAGGTCTGTGACAGTCGGCGGACACGGCCATGAAGTCACCCCGGCAGTCTTTTGGACACGGGCAGGGCGGTCGTCCGAACCGGCCCGCGCAGGACCGAACCACCGCAAGTACACGACGGGGAGCGCGAGATGAACACGCTGCACAGCATCAGCACCAGCGCCGTAGTCACGCGCCTGCACGACGTGCACCGGGGTTACGAGAAGTCCGGTGCCGTGAGCGGGCGGGGGTGCGCTCGCGGCACCGGGCGTCAGCACACCGCCTATGCGCAGCAAGGGCTTCCGCCCTACATGACGGTGGTTGACGCGCACACGGGGGAAACGCACGGGGGAACCGCGTACAGGGAGGACTCGGGGGAGCAGCGCCGTTCGCTGACGGAGGCGGAGTTCACCGCCTACGTCCAGGAGCGCCGCGCCTCCCTGTACGCCACCGCCTACCACCTGACCGGCGACCGTTTCGAGGCCGAGGACCTGCTGCAGAGCGCGCTGTTCTCGACGTACAAGGCGTGGGACCGGATCAGCGACAAGGCGGCGGTCGGCGGCTATCTCCGCCGCACCATGACCAACCTGCACATCAGCGCCTGGCGGCGCCGCAAGCTCAACGAGTACCCGACCGAGGAACTGCCGGAGACGCCCTCCGACACGGACGCGATGCGCGGCACCGAGCTGCGCGCGGTCCTGTGGCAGGCGCTGGCCCGGCTGCCCGAACTCCAGCGCACCATGCTGGTCCTGCGTTACTACGAGGGCCGCACGGACCCGGAGATCGCGGAGATCCTCGACATCAGTGTCGGCACGGTGAAGTCCAGCATCTGGCGGTCGCTCCGCCGGCTGCGCGAGGACGAGGTCCTCAGCTTCGGCCGTGACCGGGAGGACGCCTTCGGCGAACTCGTCGCCTGAAGGTGAGGGGTCACTGGGGGGTGACCTGAGGGGGAAACACGGGGGATATACGGGGGGACACGGGGGAATCACCGGGGGAGGAGCACGGGGGAGCAAGAGGAACGGGACTGGTGGGCCGGGGGGTCCAACCAGTCCCGTTTTGCGTTGCGTGCGCAGGCCGGGCCGTCCGTACGCCGGTCGGGCGGCCCGTACGCCGGTTACGCCACCGTCTGCCGGCGTACCTGCCGTCCCGCGGCCGCCGCCGCGAGCCGGCCGAGGGCCTCGTCCCGGTCGCAGGGATGGGCGCCCAGGGACACCTGGCGGGCGACGATCGACCGCTCCGCGCGCATCAGCCGCCAGCCGCGGCGCAGCAGGAACGGCACCGACTTGCGCCCCTCCTTCAGGTCGCGCAGGAAGCGGCGGCGGAAGGTGGTGACGGGCCCCCGGGTCAGACACAGCGCATCCGCCAGCACCCCCAGCTCACGGCAGCGCTCGACGATCTCCGCGGCGAAGACGCCCTCCGCGACGAACAGCGGGGTACGGCCGATGTGCAGCGTGTCCTCGCCGGTGCGGGCGCTCAGTGCGATGTCGTACACCGGTACCGGCGTCGAGCCGGTGGCGCACAGCCGGGTGATGGCCTCGACGGCGACGTCCGCGTCCCACGACTCGGGGTGGTCCCAGTCGATGTCCGAACTCCCCTCCACCAACGGCAGGGTCGGGTCGTCGCCCTCCTTGTAGAAGTCGTCCAGACGCAGGACGGGAAGCCCGGAGCGGGCGGCGACGAGGGACTTGCCCGAGCCCGAGGGGCCGCACAGCAGGACGACTCGGGCGGGGGACGGGAGATGAAGGCTCACGGAACACCAGTTTGACGCATGGGGAGCCGCCTGCCGACCCTGCGGGTCGGCTTTTGAGCGTGACTCCCACCTCAACTACTCTTCGTGTCGAATCTGTTACTCCACGCAATCTAAGGCGGCCCCTGGATGGCACGACACGCGTTCCCCCTCAACCACACCGCGAAGCGGGCCCTGATCGTCCTCGCGACCGCCTCGGCGGCGCTGGGCGCGGGCGCGGTGACGGCGTCCGCGGGCGCGGACACCGCCCGCCTCGCGGAGGTGCCCTGGCGGCCCGCTGCCTCCTTCGGGACGACGGCCCCGCAGGCCGCCGTCCAGGGTGCGTCCAGCGGACTCGAGTACGCCACCGTCCCCGTCCAGGCCCTCCAGTACACCCCCGTCGGCAACACCACCTCCGGCCGGGCGGACGAGGGAGACGTCTCCGGATACACCGGCCCGCTCGTCGAGACCGGGACGGTCGGCGTCGTACCGACGCTGGAGCGCACGGTCGGCGGGCTGCTGGGCGGCGGCGCGGCCTGAGCCGGCCGGCGGCACACGAGAGAGCCGCGTCTTCCCCGGACGGTGGGAGGACGCGGCTCTCGGCCGTGGGGCCCGGATGCGACTCAGTACGACGAGCCGGAAGCGCCCAGCGAACCCGTCGGGTGCCAGACCGTCTTGGTCTCCAGGAACGCCGTCATCCGGTCGATGCCCGGCGTCTCGAAGTAATCCACAGGCTGTGGACGCAGTACGCGCTTCAGGTTGTCCGCCGCCGCGATCTCCAGCTCCTTCGCCAGCTCCTCGTCGGCGCCCGCGAGGTCGATCGCGTTGACGTCCTGGTGCGCGGCCAGCGGCGCCACGATTTCCGCCGTACGGCCGGACAGGACGTTGACCACGCCGCCCGGGACGTCGGAGGTGGCCAGCACCTCGCCCAGGGAGAGGGCCGGCAGGGGAGCCTTCTCGCTCGCCACCACGACCGCCGTGTTGCCGGTGGCGATCACCGGGGCCACGACCGACACCAGGCCGAGGAAGGACGACTCCTGCGGGGCCAGGACGGCGACGACGCCGGTCGGCTCGGGCGAGGAGAGGTTGAAGAACGGGCCCGCGACCGGGTTGGCGCCGCCGATCACCTGGGCGATCTTGTCGGTCCAGCCCGCGTACCAGACCCAGCGGTCGATCGTGGCGTCCACGACCCCGGCCGCCTTCGACTTCGACAGGCCCTCCGCGTCCGCGACCTCGCGCACGAACTGCTCGCGGCGCCCCTCCAGCATCTCCGCGACGCGGTAGAGGACCTGGCCGCGGTTGTAGGCGGTCGCGCCGGACCAGCCGCCGAACGCCTTGCGCGCGGCCACGACCGCGTCCCGGGCGTCCTTGCGGGAGGACAGGGGAGCGTTGGCCAGCCAGTTGCCCTTCGAGTCCGTCACCTCGTACACCCGGCCGCTCTCGGAACGCGGGAACTTCCCGCCGACGTACAGCTTGTAGGTCTTGAAGACGCTCAAACGGTCAGACATCGAGGTACGCCTCCAGGCCGTGGCGGCCGCCCTCGCGGCCGAAGCCCGACTCCTTGTAGCCGCCGAACGGCGAGGTCGGGTCGAACTTGTTGAACGTGTTGGACCAGACGACGCCGGCGCGCAGCTTGCTCGCGACGGCCAGGATCCGGGAGCCCTTCTCGGTCCAGATGCCGGCCGAGAGGCCGTACTGGGTGTTGTTGGCCTTGGCGACGGCCTCGTCCGGCGTGCGGAAGGTCAGGACCGACAGCACCGGGCCGAAGATCTCGTCGCGGGCGATGGTGTGCGCCTGGGTGACGTTCGTGAACAGCGTCGGGGCGAACCAGTACCCGGAGGCCGGCAGCTCGCAGGACGGGGACCAGCGCTCGGCGCCCTCCGCCTCGCCCCGCTCGGCCAGCGCGGTGATCCGGGCCAGCTGCTCGGCGGAGTTGATCGCGCCGATGTCGGTGTTCTTGTCCAGCGGGTCGCCGAGGCGGAGAGTGGAGAGCCTGCGCTTCAGGGACTCCAGCAGCTCGTCCTGGATCGACTCCTGGACGAGCAGGCGGCTGCCCGCGCAGCAGACCTGGCCCTGGTTGAAGAAGATCCCGTTGACGATCCCTTCCACCGCCTGGTCGATCGGGGCGTCGTCGAAGACGATGTTGGCGCCCTTGCCGCCCAGTTCGAGGGTGAGCTTCTTGCGGGTGCCCGCGACGGTCCGCGCGATCTCCTTGCCCACGGCCGTGGAGCCGGTGAAGGCCACCTTGTTCACGTCCGGGTGGGCGACGAGCGCGGCGCCCGCGTCGCCGTAGCCCGGGAGGATGTTGACGACACCCTTGGGCAGGCCCGCCTGGCGGCAGATGTCCGCGAAGAACAGGGCGGACAGGGGAGTCGTCTCGGCGGGCTTCAGGACGACCGTGTTGCCGGTCGCGAGGGCCGGGGCGATCTTCCACGCCAGCATCAGCAGCGGGAAGTTCCAGGGGATGACCTGCCCGGCCACGCCCAGCGGACGCGGGTTCGCGCCGAAGCCGGCGTGGTCGAGCTTGTCGGCCCAGCCCGCGTAGTAGAAGAAGTGGGCCGCGACCAGGGGGAGGTCGGCGTCCCTCGTCTCCTTGATCGGCTTGCCGTTGTCCAGCGTCTCCAGGACGGCCAGTTCGCGGCTGCGCTCCTGGATGATGCGGGCGATGCGGAACAGGTACTTCGCGCGCTCGGAGCCCGGCAGCGCGGACCACTTCTCGAACGCCTTGCGGGCGGCCTTCACCGCACGGTCGATGTCCGTCTCGCCGGCCTGGGCGACTTCGGAGAGGACCTCCTCGGTCGACGGGGAGACGGTCTTGAAGACCTTGCCGTCGGCCGCGTCCGTGAACTCGCCGTCGATGAACAGGCCGTAGGAGGGGGCGATGTCGACGACCGAGCGGGACTCGGGCGCGGGTGCGTACTCGAATGCGGATGCCATGGGGATCAGTCCACCGTCACGTAGTCGGGGCCGGAGTAGCGGCCGGTGGCCAGCTTCTGACGCTGCATCAGCAGGTCGTTCAGGAGCGAGGAGGCGCCGAAGCGGAACCAGTGGTTGTCCAGCCAGTCCGCGCCGGCCGTCTCGTTGACGAGGACGAGGAACTTGATGGCGTCCTTGGAGGTGCGGATGCCGCCGGCGGGCTTCACGCCCACCTGGACGCCGGTCTGGGCGCGGAAGTCCCGCACGGCCTCCAGCATGAGGAGCGTGTTCGCGGGGGTGGCGTTGACGGCCACCTTGCCGGTCGAGGTCTTGATGAAGTCGGCGCCGGCGAGCATGCCCAGCCAGGACGCCCGGCGGATGTTGTCGTACGTCGACAGCTCCCCGGTCTCGAAGATGACCTTCAGACGGGCGCTGTCGCCGCAGGCCTCCTTCACGGCGACGATCTCGTCGTACACCTTCAGGTACCGGCCCGCCAGGAACGCGCCCCGGTCGATGACCATGTCGATCTCGTCGGCGCCCGCGGCGACGGCGTCACGGACGTCGGCCAGCTTGACGTCGAGGGCGGCGCGGCCGGCCGGGAAGGCGGTGGCGACCGAGGCGACCTTCACGCCGGAGCCGGCCACGGCCTCCTTGGCGACGGCCACCATGTCGGGGTAGACGCAGACCGCGGCCGTGGTCGGGGTCGTACGGTCCGTCGGGTCGGGGTGGACCGCCTTGGCGCCGAGCGCCCGGACCTTGCCCGGGGTGTCCGCGCCTTCCAGCGTCGTCAGGTCGACCATCGAGATGGCGAGGTCGATGGCGTACGCCTTCGCGGTGGTCTTGATGGAACGGGTGCCGAGAGACGCGGCGCGCGCCTCCAGGCCGACCGCGTCGACGCCGGGCAGCCCGTGCAGGAAGCGGCGCAGCGTGCTGTCGGACGCGGTGACGTCCGAGAGAGCGTGAGCTGTGGGTGCGGTAGTGGGCATGGTCACCAGACGAGCATATCTACGCGCGTAGCGAATGTATAGCCCCGAGCCGTGATCGGTGCTCATCCTCCGCCCGAAGATCACGGATGAGCGCCGGTGCCGGGCCGCGTGGAAGTACCGGCGGCGACGTCATGCAGAATCGGGACCATGACGACTCCGGACCACCAGTCACCCGCGTCACAGCCTCCGGTGCCCACCCCCCAGGACCGGATCTACCGCTCGCCCATGGCGCTCGTGGGCGGCGTGCTGCTGCTCCTCGTCGTCGGCTGGCTCGGCTTCGACGCGCTGTTCCAGGGCCACGGCCGCACCCCGTGGCTGGCGCTCGCCGGAATGATCCTGGCGGTGCCGCTGGTGATCGCCTTCACTCTCCGCCCGGCGGTCTTCGCGGGCGAGGACCGGCTGCGGATCCGCAACCCGTTCCGGGTGATCAGCCTGCCCTGGGGCGAGGTCGCCTCGCTGCGCTCCGGCTATTCCAACGAGGTCGTCGCCAAGTCCGGCACCAGGTACCAGCTGTGGTCCGTTCCCGTCTCACTGCGGGCCCGCAAGAAGGCGGAGGCGCGCAAGGCACGGGCGGCGGCGGAGGCGGCGCGCGGTGGGCCGGCGAGCGGTGGGGGGTCGGCGAGCCGGGGGCTCGGCGGCCTCGGCGCCGTCGGGGGAGCGGGCCGCAGCGCTGCCGCGAGCGGGCCGACTCGGGCGGAGACCGACCAGGTCATGGACGAGCTGCGGGAACTGCTGGACCGGCGGGGCGAGGCGGAGTCCGCGCAGGGAGAGGTCACCGTGCGGTGGGCGTACGAGGTGATTGCACCGGCGGTGGCGGGGGCGGTCCTGTTCGGGATCCTGGTGGGCTTGGGGTGAGGTTTTCGGCGGGGGCAGGGGGAGGTACGGGGGCTGGGCGCGGCCGGCGGTGGTGCTGAGGCCGGTCGCGGTGCTCAGGTCGGTGGCGGGCGCCCCGTCGCGGTGCCTGCAGTGAGCTCGACGGCTCTCCGTGTCGCATGGCGAAATGGGGTGCCCCGGGCCGGGGCACCCCATCGGTGTCGTGCGGGTCAGATGCCGGCGGCCGCTGACAGGTCTCGCTTGATCGTGGTCAGGAGTTCCGTCGCGCGGGTCCGGGCGGCCGGGAGGCCGGCGCGGGTGGCGACCGGTACGACGACCTCCAGGTAGCACTTCAGCTTCGGCTCGGTGCCGCTCGGGCGGACGATCACGCGGGCGCCGTCGAGGGTGTAGCGCAGGCCGTCCGTGGGGGGCAGTCTGTCGGTGCCCCGGGTGAGGTCCTCGGCACGGGTGATGGACAGGCCGGCCAGCTCGGTCGGGGGCTGCTCGCGCAGGCGGCGCATCGCGTCCGCGATGACGGAGAGGTCCTCGACGCGGACCGAGAGCTGGTCGGTGGCGTGCAGGCCGTGCTCGACGGCGAGGTCGTCCAGGAGGTCGAGGAGGGTGCGGTTCTCCGACTTCAGCTGCGAGGCCAGCTCGGTGATCAGCAGGGCGGCGGTGATGCCGTCCTTGTCGCGCACGCCCTCGGGGTCCACACAGTAGCCGAGGGCCTCCTCGTAGCCGTAGCGCAGGCCGTCCACGCGGGCGATCCACTTGAAGCCGGTCAGCGTCTCCTCGTAGGGAAGGTTCGCCTTCTCGGCGATGCGGCCGAGGAGGGAGGAGGAGACGATCGACTCGGCGAAGGTGCCCTGTGCTCCGCGGCGGACCAGGTGGGCCGCGAGGAGCGCCCCCATCTCGTCGCCGCGCAGCATGCGCCAGTCGCCGCCGTCCCGGACGGCCACGGCGCAACGGTCGGCGTCCGGGTCGTTGGCGATGACCAGGTCCGGATCGGTGGCGCGGGCCTGCGCGAAGGCGAGGTCCATCGCGCCCGGCTCCTCCGGGTTGGGGAACGCCACCGTCGGGAAGTCGGGGTCCGGGTCGGCCTGCTCGGCAACCAGCACCGGCTCGGGGAATCCGGCCCGCGCGAAGGCGGCGAGCAGGACGTCCTTGCCGACGCCGTGCATGGCCGTGTAGACCGTGCGGGCCGTGCGGGGGGAGTCCGGGGACAGTACGGCGTCCGTGCGTGCCAGGTAGGCCTCCAGGACCGTGTCGTCCAGGGTTTCCCAGCCGGCGTCCGGGCGGGGCACGTCGTGCAGGGAGGCGATCGCGTCGATCTCGGCGGCGATCTCCGCGTCGGCCGGCGGCACGATCTGGGAGCCGTCGCCGAGGTAGACCTTGTAGCCGTTGTCCCGGGGCGGGTTGTGGCTGGCGGTGACCTCGACGCCCGCGACCGCGCCGAGGTGCCTTATGGCGAAGGCCAGGACGGGAGTGGGCAGGGGGCGGGGCAGTACGGCCGCGCGCAGGCCGGCGCCCGTCATGACGGCGGCGGTGTCCCGGGCGAAGTCGGCGGACTTGTGGCGGGCGTCGTAGCCGATGACGACGAGTCCGTCGGTCTGGCCCTGGTTCTTCAGGTACGCGGCGAGGCCGGCCGCGGCGCGGATGACGACCGAGCGGTTCATGCGCATCGGGCCGGCGCCCAGCTCGCCTCGCAGGCCGGCGGTGCCGAATTGCAGCGTGCCGCTGAAGCGGGCGGACAGCTCCGCCGTGTCACCGGCCTCGATCAGCCCGGCCAGTTCGTCGCGAGTCTCCTGGTCGGGATCCTCGGCGAGCCAAGCCTTGGCCCGGGCGATGAGATCGTCGTGCACCTTGGGATCAACCTCTCCGTGTTTGCCTGGTCCACCGGGGGCTCCGCCCCCGGATCCCCGTCTCCCACCCGCCCGGCCGAAACGGCCGGCCGACAAGCGAGCGGATGGGCTTTGCGGCGCTTACAGCTTGCCCAGCACCTGGCCCAGCAGCTCGCCCATCCGGGCAGCCGAGTCGCGGCCCGCCTGGAGGACCTCCTCGTGGTTGAGGGGCTCGCCGGTCATGCCGGCCGCCAGGTTGGTGACCAGGGAGATGCCCAGCACCTCGGCGCCCGCCTCGCGCGCGGCGATGGCCTCCAGGACCGTGGACATGCCGACCAGGTCCGCGCCGATGACGCGGGCCATGCGGATCTCGGCCGGGGTCTCGTAGTGCGGGCCGGGGAACTGCGCGTAGACGCCCTCCTCCAGGGAGGGGTCGATCTCCTTGCACAGGGCGCGCAGGCGGGGCGAGTAGAGGTCCGTCAGGTCGACGAAGTTCGCGCCGACGATCGGGGAGGTCGCCGTCAGGTTGATGTGGTCGCTGATCAGGACCGGCTGGCCGGGGCGCATGCCCTCGCGCAGACCGCCGCAGCCGTTGGTCAGCACGATGGTCTTGCAGCCCGCCGCGACGGCCGTACGGACGCCGTGCGCGACCGCGGCCACGCCACGGCCCTCGTAGTAGTGCGTGCGGCCCAGGAAGACCAGCGCGCGCTTGTCACCGAAGGAGTACGAGCGGACCTTGCCGCCGTGCCCCTCGACGGCCGGCGGCGGGAAGCCGGGCAGCTCGGTGACCTGGAACTCGGCGTCGGGCGCGCCCAGGGCGTCGACGGCCGGAGCCCAGCCGGAGCCCATCACGAGGGCGACGTCGTGGGTCTCGGCGCCGGTGAGTTCGCGCAGGCGCGCGGCGGCGGCGTCGGCGGCGGCGTAGGGGTCGCCCTGGATGTCGTCCGGAAGAAGAAATGCGTTCACGCCGACGAGGGTAGCTCGTCTTCGCCTACGCGCGTAGATGACAGAGCTCACGGGATTGGAATCGTTGCCTTGTCGTTTTCCACGAACAGCAGGCAAACCCGCAGGAAGCCGCCGGAGCGGCTCAGCAGGGGCGCTTGCGGAGTTCCATCACATAGTCGTGGGGTGCCCCGGCGGACTCCGCCGCGTCGGCGATCTCGCCCAGGTAGCGCGCCGAGGGCAGACCGCCCTCGTAACCGTTGAGGACGTACGTCCACGCCGTCTCCTCGCCGTCGAGGGTGTGCACGCGCACCCGCACCCGGCGGTAGAGGTCGTCCGCCACGCCCTCCCACCGGTCGAGGGACTCCTCGTCCATGGGTGCGATGTCGTACAGGCCGACGAAGACCTGCGCGAGGGGGTCCTCGACGATCGTCGCCAGCGCGCCCTCCCAGCCCAGGTGCTCGCCGCCGAACGTCAGCCGCCAGCCGTTCAGCCAGCCCGTGGCGCGCAGCGGGGAGTGCGGGGCGCGGAAGGACATCAGGCCCGCGTCGAGGTTGCCGGCGTACGCGGCATAGAGCGACATGCACAGAGGGTACGGCAGGGGAAACGCGGGTCACTCGTGTCCCAGCCGAAGCTTCCGTGCGCCCCGGGGCAGTAGCACCTTGAAGGGTGCGGGACAATGGAGTACGTGACTCGGATCGTGATCATCGGTGGCGGACCCGGCGGATACGAAGCGGCCCTGGTGGCCGCCCAGCTCGGTGCGGAGGTGACCGTCGTCGACTGCGACGGTCTGGGCGGAGCGTCGGTGCTGACCGACTGCGTGCCGTCGAAGACGCTCATCGCTACGGCCGAGGTGATGACCACCTTCGACTCGTCGTACGAAGAGCTGGGGATCATCGTCGCCGACGACACACCTCCGCTGGAGCAGGCGGCCCGGGTCGTCGGGGTGGATCTGGGGAAGGTCAACCGCCGTGTGAAGCGGCTTGCGCTCGCCCAGTCCCACGACATCACCGCCTCCGTCACGCGTGCCGGCGCCCGGGTCATGCGCGGCCGCGGCCGGCTGGACGGCATGCAGGCCCTCGACGGGTCCCGGAAGGTCGTCGTCACCGCCGCCGACGGCACCGAGGAGACCCTCACCGCCGACGCCGTCCTCATCGCCACCGGCGGCCACCCGCGCGAGCTGCCCGACGCCCAGCCCGACGGCGAGCGCATCCTCAACTGGACCCAGGTCTACGACCTCACCGAACTGCCGGAAGAGCTGATCGTGGTCGGCTCCGGTGTGACCGGTGCCGAGTTCGCCGGCGCCTACCAGGCCCTGGGATCCAAGGTCACCCTCGTGTCCTCCCGGGATCGCGTGCTGCCGGGCGAGGACCCGGACGCCGCCGCCGTGCTGGAGGACGTCTTCCGGCGCCGCGGCATGAACGTCATGGCCCGTTCCCGCGCGCAGTCCGCCAAGCGCGTCGGCGACCGGGTCGAGGTGACGCTGGCCGACGGGCGTGTCATCAGCGGCACGCACTGTCTGATGGCCGTCGGTGCGATCCCGAACAGCGCGGGGCTCGGCCTGGAGGAGGCCGGCGTGAAGCTGCGCGAGTCGGGGCACATCTGGACCGACAAGGTGTCCAGGACGACCGCTCCCGGCGTCTATGCGGCCGGTGACGTGACCGGTGTCTTCGCCCTCGCGTCCGTCGCCGCCATGCAGGGACGTATCGCCATGTACCACTTCCTCGGCGACGCGGTGGCCCCGCTGAACCTGAAGACGGTCTCCTCCAACGTCTTCACCGACCCCGAGATCGCGACGGTCGGTTACACGCAGGCGGACGTGGACGCGGGCAAGATCGACGCCCGGGTCGTCAAGCTGCCCCTGCTGCGCAACCCCCGCGCCAAGATGCAGGGCATCCGGGACGGCTTCGTGAAGATCTTCTGCCGGCCGGGTACGGGCATCGTCGTCGGCGGTGTGGTCGTCGCGCCCCGCGCCTCGGAACTGATCCACCCCATCTCGATCGCCGTCGACAACAATCTGACGGTCGAGCAGATCGCGAACGCGTTCACGGTGTACCCCTCCCTTTCGGGGTCGATCGCCGAGGTGGCCCGGCAGCTGCACACCCGCAAGGCCGGCGCGGAGGTCTGACGGCCGGTTCCGGCTTCCCGCTGGTCACGGGGAGTCGCCGCGTGTGCGTACGGCATAGTCGGGGCGACTAGGTCCTATACCACTTCCCGACCTGTCACGCGAACAACTTCTGTTATTCGGCGCAAACTGCTGAAAGCAGACGGTCGCTGGGGTTACTGTCAGTTTCGTGTTCGCTGCTGAACGTCGCCAATTGATCCTCGAAATGGTGCGAGCGAACGGTGCCGTGTCGCTCCGTGAGCTCGCCCGCGTCGTCCAGACCTCCGAAGTGACCGTACGGCGGGACGTGCGGGCGCTGGAGGCCGAAGGACTCCTCGACCGCCGGCACGGCGGTGCGGTACTGCCGGGCGGGTTCACGCGAGAATCCGGCTTCCCGCAGAAGTCCCATCTCGCGACCGCCGAGAAGACCGCCATCGCCGACCTCGCGGCAGGCCTCGTCGAAGAGGGCGAGGCCATCGTGGTCGGCGCGGGTACCACCACGCAGGAGCTGGCCCGCCGGCTCGCGCGGGTGCCCGGCCTGACCGTCGTCACCAACTCCTTGCTGGTGGCTCAGGCCTTGGCCCACGCAAACCGGGTGGAGGTCGTGATGACCGGCGGCACCCTGCGCGGCTCCAACTACGCCCTCGTCGGCTCCGGCGCGGAGCAGTCCCTGCAGGGGCTGCGGGTGTCGAAGGCCTTCCTGTCCGGGAGCGGGCTCACCGCCGAGCGCGGGCTGTCCACGTCCAACATGCTCTCGGCGTCCGTCGACCGGGCGCTGGTGCAGGCTGCCGCGGAGGTCGTGGTCCTCGCCGACCACACCAAGCTCGGTACGGACACGATGTTCCAGACCGTGCCGACCGATGTCATCACCCGTCTGGTCACCGACGAGCCCCCCGCGAACGACGACCGCGCCGGCATGGAGTTGCAGGCTCTTGCCGACCAGGGGGTGCAGATCGCCGTGGCCGGGGCGAACGGAGTCCCTTCGGGGGGTGAGCAGGCCCCGGCGCGGCGTGCTCCGCTGCCGGGGCCGCGCAGGGGGATGGCGCTTCGGCCGGGGGCGGGGTTCGGGGAGCCGGCGTCAGCTGAGCGCGGGCGTGTCGCTGATCTGCGACGGCGCTGAGGTCGCCCGACTTGCCGTAGGGCTTCAGGTCGTCGGGCTGGTGCGGGTCCGCCCGGACCGGTCGCGCAGTTCCCCGTCCCCTTCAGGCCGGCTGCCCCTCAGGGACGTGAGGCGTCCCCCGGGTCTCGGAAAGCCGTCCCCACCCTCGGGCAAAGGACGACGCCCGGCAGACCGAAGCTGTCGGTCCACCGGGCGTCTGTGAAGCCTGCCGTCAGTCCTTGATCTCGCAGATCGGGGCGCCGGAGGTGAGGGAGGCGCCGACCTCGGCGGTCAGGCCCTTGATGGTGCCCGCCTTGTGGGCGTTGAGGGGCTGTTCCATCTTCATGGCCTCCAGGACGACGACCAGGTCGCCCTCCTTGACCTCCTGGCCCTCCTCGACCGCGACCTTCACGATCGTGCCCTGCATCGGGGAGGCGAGGGTGTCGCCGGAGGCGACGGGGCCGGACTTCTTGGCCGCGCGGCGCTTGGGCTTGGCGCCGGCCGCCAGGCCGGTACGGGCCAGGGACATGCCCAGCGAGGAGGGCAGGGAGACCTCCAGGCGCTTGCCGCCGACCTCGACCACGACCGTCTCACGCCCGCTCTCCTCGTCCGCCTCCGTGTCGGCGGGAGCGGCGAAGGGCTTGATGTCGTTGACGAACTCGGTCTCGATCCAGCGGGTGTGGACCGTGAACGAGTCGTCGGAGCCGGTCAGCTCCGGCGCGAACGCCGGGTCCCTCACCACCGCGCGGTGGAAGGGGATCGCGGTGGCCATGCCCTCGACCTGGAACTCGTCCAGGGCGCGGGCGGCCCGCTCCAGGGCCTCCTTGCGGGTACGGCCGGTCACGATCAGCTTGGCGAGCAGGGAGTCCCAGGCCGGACCGATCACGCTGCCCGCCTCGACACCGGCGTCCAGACGGACACCCGGCCCGGAGGGCGCGTCGAAACGGGTGACCGTGCCCGGGGCGGGCAGGAAGTTGCGGCCCGGGTCCTCGCCGTTGATGCGGAACTCGAAGGAGTGTCCGCGCAGCACCGGGTCGTCGTAGCCGAGTTCCTCGCCGTCGGCGATGCGGAACATCTCGCGCACCAGGTCGATGCCGGCGACCTCCTCGGTCACCGGGTGCTCCACCTGCAGGCGGGTGTTGACCTCCAGGAACGAGATCGTGCCGTCCTGGCCGACCAGGAACTCACAGGTGCCCGCACCCTGGTAGCCGGCCTCCTTCAGGATGGCCTTGGAGGCGCGGTACAGCTCGGCGACCTGCTCCTTGGACAGGAACGGCGCCGGGGCCTCCTCGACCAGCTTCTGGTGACGGCGCTGCAGGGAGCAGTCACGGGTGGAGACGACGACCACGTTGCCGTGCTTGTCGGCCAGGCACTGGGTCTCCACGTGCCGGGGCCGGTCCAGGTAGCGCTCGACGAAGCACTCCCCACGGCCGAACGCGGCGACCGCCTCGCGCACCGCCGACTCATACAGCTCCGGGACCTCCTCCAGGGTCCGGGCGACCTTCAGACCCCGGCCACCGCCACCGAACGCGGCCTTGATCGCGATGGGCAGGCCGTGCTCCTGGGCGAACGCCACGACCTCCTCCGCCCCCGAGACCGGATCGGGCGTACCGGCGACCAAAGGCGCGCCGGCACGCTGCGCGATGTGCCGGGCGGCGACCTTGTCACCCAGATCACGGATGGCCTGCGGCGGCGGGCCGATCCAGATCAGACCCGCATCCAGCACCGCCTGCGCGAAGTCGGCGTTCTCCGACAAGAACCCGTAGCCGGGATGGATCGCGTCCGCGCCGGACTCACGCGCCGCGTTCAGGATCTTGTCGATGACCAGATAGCTGGTGGCCGGAGTGTCACCGCCCAGAGCGAACGCCTCATCCGCGGCGCGGACATGCAGAGCGTCCCGGTCCGGGTCGGCGTAGACGGCCACGCTCGCGATCCCGGCGTCCCGGCAGGCCCGGGCCACGCGGACAGCGATTTCGCCACGGTTGGCGATGAGCACCTTGCGCACGATTGAGGCTCCCTCCTTGAAACAAGCCGAGTTTAGGGACTGCCGACACGGCACTTCGACCCGTCCCCAATGGTGAGCTTGCCCACACGGAGCGTAGTTCGAGGCTCGCTCGACCCGTGAAATCCCATGTCGCGCCCGCGTACGCAGGACTCCTCCGGGAAACCCTAGCCCTGTCATGTGGTCAAGGTCTCTGTGAGAGCGTGCTGCGGCCCACTCAGTTTCTTTGTCGAGTCCCTACGAATGGCCCAATGATTCTTTGCTGGCGCGCAAACCCTTGTCCCTGGGTTTACCCGTTAGTAGCGTTCGCGATGGCTCGAACGTACCTGTGGTAACAAGTCGCTGGCTCGAGAGTGGGTGGGGACCGGTGGTGCGCAGACCGGTGGCATGGGTCGTGGCGGTCGTCCTCCTGGCGGAGGGCGTCTTCATCGCCGCGCTGAACTGGTTCCTCGGAATGGTGGTCGACCGCCAGGACATGTCCCTGGCCGGCCTCGACCCGTCGACGATGGCGACGTCCTCGAAGGTCGGCGGCGTCGTCTTCGGGCTCTACTTCGCGCTGTGCGCGCTGGTGGCCGTCCTGGTCGCGATCCGCGACCGCGCCCCCGCGGGCTTCGGCCGCGTCCTGCTGATCAGCGTGGCGGTCGTCCACGGCCTGCTGGGGGCCTTCGTCTGGGGCCTGGTCGGCTGGACGGCGTTCCTGTTCATGGTGGTCGTACTCGGCCTCGTCGTCCTGCTCCTGATGACGTACGACCAGGACGGCGGCCCGCGGCGGGATGTCTCCGGCGGTGGAGCGGGGCAGGACGGCGACCCGAAGACGGAGGCCGAGCCGGCCTCGGCCCCGGCTGCGGCCACGGGCCCGGCGTCCGTACCGGGGCCCCGTACGGACGCGCCGCAGGACGTGCACGACGGGCCCGGCGAGCCGCGGGACTCCGGGCCCGCCCGGATCACTCGTCCGGCGACCACAACTCCGTGATGCCCACGTGCAGTTCGGCCAGCAGCTTGCGCACCAGGGGCAGGCTGATGCCGATCACATTGCCGTGGTCGCCCTCGATGCCCTCGATGAACGGCGCCGAACGGCCGTCCAGGGTGAAGGCCCCGGCGACGTAGAGGGGCTCGCCGGACGCCACGTACGCCGCGATCTCCTCGTCGCTGGGTTCACCGAAACGGACGACGGTGGATGCGGTCCCGGACACGTACCGCTTGGCCGCCGTGTCCCAGATGCAGTGACCCGTCTGGAGGGTGCCCGCCCGCCCGCGCATCGCCTTCCAGCGGGCGGTCGCCTCCTCGGCGTCGGCGGGCTTGCCCAAGGCCTGCCCGTCCAGCTCCAGCACCGAGTCGCAGCCGATCACCAGGGCGCCCTGCACCTCCGGCTTCGCCGCCACGACCGAGGCCTTCGCCTCGGCCAGGGCGAGCGCCAGCTCCGCCGGGGTGGGCGCGGTGACGGCGTCCTCGTCGACGCCGCTGACGATCACCTCCGGTGAGAGACCGGCCTGCCTCAGGAGGCCCAGCCGGGCGGGGGAGGCGGAGGCGAGGATCAGGCGGCGGCGCGTAGACCTGCGGTCCGTAGCAGTCATGCGGTCAGGTTAGTCGCGGGGCGCCGGCCGGCTCACCTCAGGCCGATGACGACCATCGCCAGGATCATGGCCAAGGCCATCAGAAAGCCGAGCCGCCGAAGCATCGCCTGCGCTTCGCGCAGGTCCTTCGGCGGCTCGTTTTCCGGGTCTGACCAGAGCATTCGTCCAGCCTGCGGCCCGGTGGGGGGTGGGCGCCTGAGTATCGGTACTCAATTGGCGCGCCGTGTTGCCTCAGCTCGGCCAGTACGTGCGGGTCCAGGACGCCTGCCCCGGCTTGGGCAGGTGGGACGCCGCGATCCGTGCCGGGTCGGACCAGGCGTCCCTCGGGCCCTCCGCGCCGGGCGGCGTTGCCGCTGCCGCCGCGGCGCGGGCGCGGACCACCGCCAGGGCGGCGGCCAGCTCCTCCGGGGTCGGGTTGCCCCGTACGACTTTGATCGTCACAGCGGCTCCTTAGAGGGGGATGTTGCCGTGCTTCTTCGGAGGCAGGGATTCCCGCTTGGTGCGCAGCTGACGCAGGCCGCGGACGATGTGGGCACGGGTGTCGGACGGCATGATCACCGCGTCGATGTAACCGCGCTCGGCCGCGACGTAGGGGTTGAGGAGGGTGTCCTCGTACTCCTGGATCAGGCGGGCCCGGGTGCCCTCGACGTCCTCCGCCTCGGCGATGGTGCGGCGGTGCAGGATGTTGACCGCGCCCTGGGCGCCCATGACGGCGATCTGGGCGGTGGGCCAGGCCAGGTTGAGGTCGGCGCCGAGGTGCTTGGAGCCCATGACGTCGTACGCCCCGCCGAAGGCCTTGCGGGTGATGACGGTGATCAGCGGGACCGTGGCCTCCGCGTAGGCGTAGATCAGCTTGGCGCCGCGCCGGATGATGCCGGTGTGCTCCTGGTCGACGCCCGGCAGGAAGCCCGGCACGTCCACGAAGGTCAGCACCGGGATGTTGAAGGCGTCGCAGGTGCGCACGAACCGGGCGGCCTTCTCGGACGCGTCGATGTCCAGGCAGCCGGCGAACTGCATGGGCTGGTTGGCGACGATGCCGACCGGGAAGCCCTCGACCCGCCCGAACCCGGTGAGGATGTTCGGCGCGAACAGGGACTGCGTCTCGAAGAACTCGCCGTCGTCCAGCACGTGTTCGATCACCGTGTGCATGTCGTACGGCTGGTTCGCGCTGTCGGGCACGACGGTGTCCAGCTCGCGGTCCTCGTCGCTGACGGCGAGGTCGGCCTCCTCGGGGAAGACCGGGGGCTCGGAGAGGTTGTTGGACGGCAGGTACGACAGCAGCTGCTTGACGTACTCGATGGCGTCCTTCTCGTCGCCGGCCATGTGATGGGCCACGCCGGAGGCCGTGTTGTGGGTCCTGGCCCCGCCCAGCTCCTCGAAGCCGACGTCCTCGCCGGTGACGGTCTTGATGACGTCCGGGCCGGTGATGAACATGTGCGAGGTCTGGTCGACCATGACCGTGAAGTCGGTGATGGCCGGGGAGTACACGGCTCCGCCGGCGCAGGGGCCGACGACCAGGCTGATCTGCGGGATGACGCCGCTGGCGTGGGTGTTGCGGCGGAAGATCTCGCCGTACGCGCCGAGGGAGGCGACGCCTTCCTGGATGCGGGCGCCGCCGGAGTCGTTGATGCCGATGACCGGGCAGCCGGTCTTCAGGGCGAAGTCCATGACCTTGACGATCTTCTGCCCGTAGACCTCGCCCAACGCGCCGCCGAAGACGGTGAAGTCCTGCGAGAACACCGCGACGGGGCGTCCGTCGACGGTGCCGTACCCGGTGACGACGCCGTCGCCGTACGGCCGGTTCTTCTCCAGTCCGAAGTTGCTGGACCGGTGCCGGGCGAACTCGTCCAGCTCGACGAACGACCCCTCGTCCAGCAGCAGCTCGATGCGCTCACGGGCCGTCAGTTTGCCCTTGGCGTGCTGCTTCTCGACGGCGCGTTCCGAGCCGGCGTGCGTCGCCTCGTGGATGCGGCGCTGGAGATCCGCCAGCTTGCCAGCGGTCGTGTGAATGTCGATCTCTTCCGGCTCGGACATCGGGATGCGGCTCCCTGCCTGCTCAAAAGGGGGGACGGTTACTCATCCGTAGAGTAGTGCTGGGCCTGTGGGTCGGCAGTGCGGCGTTTCCCACACCTAGGGTGACTTGCATGACGCCGCACAATGCATCAGACGACAGCCGCTGGTCCGACCTGGACCGTCCGCCCCTGAACGCCGTGGCACTGCGGCGTGCGCTGGTCCGGGAGGGAAGCCTGTACCGCGAGGTGGACGTGGTGCAGCGCACCGGCTCCACCAACTCCGACCTGGTCGCCCGGGCCGCCGCCGGGAAGGCAGGTGAGGGCGCGGTGCTGGTGGCGGAGGAGCAGACGGAGGGGAAGGGCCGTCTGGACCGCCGCTGGACGGCACCGCCGCGCTCGGGCCTGTTCTTCTCCGTGCTCCTGCGGCCCGTCGAGGTCCCGGTGGCGCGGTGGGGCTGGCTGCCGCTGCTCACCGGCGTCGCGGTGGCGGCGGGTCTGTCGCGGGGGGCGGGCGTGGATACGGCGCTGAAGTGGCCGAACGACCTGCTGGTGACCGTGGGCGGGGAGGAGCGCAAGGCCGGCGGCATCCTCGCGGAGCGGGCCGGTGAGGGCGGTGTGGTCATCGGTGTCGGCATCAACGTCACGCTGCGGGCGGAGGAACTGCCGGTGCCGCAGGCGGGGTCGCTGGCGCTGGCCGGGGCGGCGGGCACGGACCGGGATCCGCTGCTGCGGGCGGTGCTGCGGTCGCTGGAGGAGTGGTACGGGCGGTGGCGGGGTGCCGGGGGTGATCCCACGCTGAGTGGTCTTCAGGAGGCCTATGCGGCGGGGTGCGCGACGCTGGGGCGCACCGTGCGGGCCGAGCTGCCCGGAGAGCGGTCGATCGTGGGCGAGGCGGTGGCGATCGACGGGGACGGACGGCTGGTCATCGCGACGGAGAAGGGTGTACGGGAGCCTGTGGGGGCGGGGGACATCGTGCATCTGCGTCCCGCGTAGGTCCGTGCCGGCCGGGGGGTCGCGCCGCGGCCGGCTGCAGCTCCCCGGGGGCGCGGGGAACTGCGCGACCAGCCACGACCGCCCCGCACTCCGCGACGGCGATGACTCCCCCGGACCTCTCCGGCACAGCACAGAGGCAAACGGCACCTACCCGGTACCGAGCACATCCCCCCGGCCGAACCCAACGGAGTGAGCTGGCGCACACCTGCCGTAGAGTTGAGGCCGGTCGAAACGTGACCGCGGCAGATCGGAAGGGCAGCAGGCGTGACCGTCGACGACACGGGCTCCGGCGCGGGCGCGGACGCCGCCGACCCCGGCGAGGATCCGCTGGCCCTGCGCCTCGAACAGCTCATCCTGGGCGCCGAGCGCCGCTACACCCCGTTCCAGGCGGCCCGTAGCGCCGGCGTCTCCATGGAGCTGGCGTCACGGTTCTGGCGGGCCATGGGCTTCGCCGACATCGGCCAGGCCAAGGCGCTCACCGAGGCCGACGTACTGGCCCTGCGCCGCCTCGCCGGTCTGGTCGAGGCGGGGCTGCTCAGCGAGGCCATGGCGGTGCAGGTGGCCCGGTCCACCGGGCAGACCACCGCCCGGTTGGCCGAGTGGCAGATGGATTCCTTCCTGGAGGGCCTGACCGAGCCGCCCGAGCCCGGAATGACCCGTACCGAGGTGACGTACCCGATCGTCGAGCTGCTCCTGCCCGAGCTGGAGGAGTTCCTGGTCTACGTCTGGCGCCGGCAACTCGCCGCCTCGGCCGGACGGGTCGTGCAGTCGGCGGACGACGAGGAGATGGTCGACCGGCGGCTCGCCGTCGGCTTCGCCGACCTCGTGGGGTTCACCCGGCTGACCCGCCGGATGGAGGAGGAGGAGCTGGGTGAGCTGGTCGAGGCGTTCGAGACGACCGCCGCCGACCTGGTGGCCGCGCGCGGCGGCCGGCTGATCAAGACCCTCGGCGACGAGGTGCTGTACGCGGCGGACGACGCCGGTATCGCCGCGGACATCGCGCTGCGGCTGGTCGAGACGCTGGCGAACGACGAGACGATGCCGGAGCTCCGGGTCGGCATGGCGTTCGGCACGGTCACCACCCGTATGGGTGATGTCTTCGGTACGACGGTGAATCTGGCCTCCCGGCTGACCTCGATAGCCCCGCGGGACGCCGTCCTGGTGGACAGCGCCTTCGCGGAGGAACTGATCCGCTCCGGCGAGGCGCCCGTCTCCGAGGCGGAGGCGGCGGAGGCCGCGGCGGCCGCCGAGAAGGAAGGCGAGGAGCCGCCGGTGTACCGCTTCGCGCTCCAGCCGATGTGGCAGCGCCCGGTCCGCGGGCTCGGCGTGGTCGAGCCCTGGCTGCTCACCCGCCGCGACGGCCAGTCGTAGACCTCTCGCCCCCTCGGTCCACGCACAGGCCGAGCACCGGCACGCACAGTCCGTCCGTACCCGGGTCCGCCGTGCTGCGGCTGGGTGCGGGGCTGGGCGGTGCGGTCCGGGAGGCGGTCGGGGCAGGTGGCTGGGCGGAGGGCGTCGCCCGGGGCTGCGACGGGGTGCCGCGGGTGGCGGCCGGTCCGCCGGCGGTGGTGCCCGGTGCGGCGGTGCCGCCGTGCGGCACCGCGGGCGTGTGCGGGCCGGGACGGGCGCCGGCCGGACGGGCGGCCGTCGGCGGGAGGCTCCGGCCGCCCATGACGGAGGTCGCCGAGGGCAGCGCGGTGGGGGCGGCGGCGACCGTGACGGCGGTGTTCGCCGCGGGGTCCGTGGTGCCGCCGTCCGCGTCGGGGCGGGGCCCGGCCTCGGTCGTGCCCGGGACGTCGGCGCCCGAGTCCGGCGCGACCCGGACCAGGCTGAGCACACCTGCGGCCAGGGCGAGTCCGCCGGCGGCGAGCAGTACTTTGCGGGGGCGCGGCTTGCGGTGCCGTCCGCGTCGTACGGCGGGCGCGCCGACCGGCTCGCCGTGCTCCTGTGGCTCCCGCCGCTGCTCCGGTTCCGTTTCCGTACGGGACTGTGCACGTATCAGTGACATGGTTCCCCTCCCCGCCGCCCGCCCCGGCGTGCCGTGGCGGACGCACGCTATGCGTTCCTGTGGGCGATGTGGGGTGAGACGGCCGGGATGTCACTCGAACGGGCGTAGCCCCCTGGGCTTTTCCGCGGCCGGGTCCGGCTGCGATGATCGGGCCGACAGTGGTTAACCCGCGTTAACACGTGAGCCGGAGGGTGTCATGAGCGAGGAGCGGTTCGGGGAGTTCGTGCTGGTACGGCGGCACGGGTTCGTCGCGGAGCTGGTGCTGGACCGGCCCAAGGCCATGAACGCCGTCTCGACGGAGATGGCCCGCTCCCTCGCCGCCGCGTGCACGGCGCTGGCCGCCGACCGGGACGCGCGGGTGGTGGTGCTGACCTCGTCCCATGAGCGGGCGTTCTGCGTCGGGGCGGACCTGAAGGAGCGGAACTCCTTCAGCGACGCCGATCTGCTGCGGCAGCGGCCGGTGGCGCGCGGGGCGTACACCGGGGTGCTGGAGCTGCCGATGCCGACGATCGCCGCGGTGCACGGGTTCGCGTTGGGCGGGGGGTTCGAACTGGCCCTGTCCTGCGATCTGATCGTGGCCGACCGTACGGCGGTGGTGGGGCTGCCGGAGGTGTCCGTGGGCGTGATTCCCGGCGGCGGCGGTACGCAGTTGCTGCCGCGGCGGGTCGGGGCGGCGCGTGCGGCGGAGCTGGTTTTCTCGGCGCGGCGGGTGGAGGCGGCGGAGGCGGTCGAACTGGGGCTGGTCGACCAGGTCGTGGACGCCGGGCGCGATCGGGAGGAGGCCCTCGTGCTGGCCGCGCGCATCGCCGGTAACTCGCCGGTCGGGCTACGGGCCGCCAAGCGGGCGCTGCGGCTGGGGCACGGCCTGGATCTGCGGGCGGGGCTGGAGGTCGAGGACGCGGCGTGGCGTTCTGTGGCGTTCTCCGGTGACCGGGCGGAGGGAGTGGCGGCGTTCAACGAGAAGCGCAAGCCGCAGTGGCCGGGGGAGTAGGCGGGGCTGTGCCCGTAAGGGGCGCGGGGCCGTGTTCGACCGGCGGCTGCGCCGCGTGGGCGCGAGCGGCCGCATCGGACCCGAGCCCCTCGCACCGCAGGGCTCACCACCTGTTCGCCCCACCCATGTCCCGCAACCCCCAAATCCTCCCTAATCTGGAGTAATGGGCGAGGACAGGCGGCTGGCCGCAGTCGTGGCGCTGGCGCAGGGGATGGCGGCGGCCCACACTCCGCGGGACTCGTGGCATGCCGCAGCGCTCGGCGCGTGCCGAGCGCTGGACGGCGGCTTCGCTGCGCTGTCGGTGTGGGAGCGGGAGCTCGGCCGCCTGCGCGTCCTCGTGAACGTGGGGGACCGGCGCCCGGACGAGGAGGAGTTCCCCGAGTCCGAGGCCTACCCGGTGCACCAGTTTCCGGAGATCACCGAGTTCCTGCACGAGCGGTGGGCCGGCGGGGGCGGACCCAACGCCTGGGTGGAGACCGCCGAGGGAACCGCCGCCGGCACTCCCGGCTATTTCCATCAGCGCGTCGCCGCCCTGCGCCGCAGAGGCCGCGGCTGCTGTGTCGTCGCGCCGGTGGTGCTGCATGGCAGGGCCTGGGGCGAGTTGTACGTCGCCCGTCCCGTCGACGCCCCTCTGTTCGACCGGGCCGACGCCGACTTCGCCACCGTGCTGGCCGCCGTCGTCGCCGCCGGGCTCGCGCAGACCGAGCGGCTGGAGGAGGCCCGCCGGCTCGCGTACACCGACGCCCTCACCGGACTCGCCAACCGCCGCGCCGTGGACGTACGCCTGGAGGAAGCCGTCGAGCGGCACCGTACGGAGGGTGCGGCCGTCAGCCTCGTCGTCTGTGATCTCAACGGGCTGAAGCGGGTCAACGACACCCTCGGGCACGCCGTCGGCGACCGGCTCCTGGAGCGCTTCGGCTCGGTGCTGTCGCTGTGCGGGGCGATGGTGCCGGGTGCGCTCGTGGCACGGCTCGGCGGGGACGAGTTCTGTCTGCTGGCGGTCGGGCCGCCCGCCGACGACGTGGTCAAGGCCGCCGACGAACTGTGCAGGAGGGCGGCGGAGTTGGAGCCCGGGGAGGGCGTGGCGTGCGGGATCGCCTCGACCGAGGACCCGATCGGGGAGGTGCACGACGCCCGGCGGCTGTTCCGGCTCGCCGACGCCGCCCAGTACCGGGCCAAGGCGCTGGGTGTCGACCGGCCGGTGGTCGCGGGGCGCGAGGGGCCTCAGGATCCGGTCGTACGGCTGGCGGACGAGCCGCCGCCCTCGCAGGGCGAGCGGCGCCGGTTCCGGGGACGCCGCCCGTGAGGCGAAGCCCACACGGATCGGTAAGGGGTGCCCCTGTTCCCCACTAGTGACATCCCCGCATTCAATGCGTACGCTCCTGAATATGGATATGCACACTGTGGTGGTGGGGACGTCCGGTGTCACGGCGTCCGACGTTCTCGCCGTGGCGCGCGGCGGTGCCCGCATCGAGCTGTCGGCGGAGGCGGTGGCGGCCCTGGCGGCGGCCCGCGAGATCGTGGACGCGCTGGCGGCCAAGCCGGACCCGGTCTACGGCGTCTCCACCGGCTTCGGAGCCCTGGCGACCCGGCACATCAGCCAGGAACTGCGCGCCCAGCTGCAGCGCAACATCGTCCGCTCGCACGCCGCCGGCATGGGGCCGAGGGTGGAGCGTGAGGTCGTACGGGCCCTGATGTTCCTGCGGCTGAAGACCGTCTGCTCCGGGCACACCGGCGTGCGGCCCGAGGTCGCGCAGACCATGGCCGACGTGCTGAACGCCGGGATCACCCCGGTGGTGCACGAGTACGGCTCCCTCGGCTGCTCCGGTGACCTGGCCCCGCTGTCCCACTGCGCCCTGACCCTGATGGGCGAGGGGGAGGCGGAGGGCCCCGACGGCACGGTCCGCCCCGCGGGCGAGCTGCTCGCCGAGCACGGGATCCAGCCCGTCGAGCTGCGCGAGAAGGAAGGGCTCGCCCTTCTCAACGGCACCGACGGCATGCTCGGCATGCTGATCATGGCCCTCGCCGACCTCGACACCCTCTACAAGTCCGCCGACGTCACCGCCGCCCTCAGCCTGGAGGCGCTGCTCGGGACGGACAAGGTGCTCGCACCGGAGCTGCACGCCATCCGGCCGCACCCCGGGCAGGGCGCCTCCGCCGCCAACATGCTCGCCGTGCTCAAGGGCTCCCAGCTCACCGGGCACCACCAGGACGACGCGCCCCGCGTCCAGGACGCCTACTCGGTGCGCTGCGCCCCGCAGGTCGCCGGTGCGGGACGCGACACCATGGCACACGCCCGGCTGGTCGCCGAGCGCGAGCTGGCCTCCGCCGTCGACAACCCGGTCGTGCTGCCCGACGGCCGCGTGGAGTCCAACGGCAACTTCCACGGCGCCCCGGTCGCCTACGTCCTGGACTTCCTCGCCGTCGCCGCCGCCGACCTCGGCTCCATCGCCGAGCGCCGCACCGACCGGCTGCTGGACAAGAACCGCAGCCACGGGCTGCCGCCGTTCCTCGCCGACGACGCGGGCGTCGACTCCGGGCTGATGATCGCCCAGTACACGCAGGCCGCCCTGGTGAGTGAGATGAAGCGGCTGGCCGTACCGGCCTCCGCGGACTCCATCCCGTCCTCCGCCATGCAGGAGGACCACGTCTCCATGGGCTGGTCGGCCGCGCGCAAGCTGCGCACCGCCGTCGGCAACCTCACCCGGATCATCGCCATCGAGCTGTACGCCGCCACCCGCGCCATCGAGCTGCGCGAGGGCCTCACCCCGGCGCCGGCCTCCCAGGCCGTCATCGAGGCCGTGCGCGCCGCCGGTGTGCAGGGCCCGGGCCCCGACCGGTTCCTGGCGCCCGACCTGGCCGCCGCCGACGCGTTCGTACGCGGCGGGCACCTCGTCGCCGCGGTGGAGGCCGTCACCGGCCCGCTGCAGTAACGTCCCGGCAGGACGACAGGGGCCCCGCCGCGTGCGGGACCCCTGTCGTCACATCACTTCAGCTTGGCCTGCTGGGCCTTGACGACCTCCGGTGACACCGCGTACGCCTTCTTGTCCATCATCGCGCCCAGGTTGGACGTGAAGTAGACCGACAGGGTGGTCCCGGTCCTGACGACCTCGGCGTGGACGGGGGCCGCATCCCCGTCGTCCGAGTCCATCGTCGCGGTGAACGCCACCGCCCCGTCCCCGGCGTCGGTCGCCTTTTCCGCGGCGACCTTGGTGAACTGCGCCTTCGTCCCCGCCTGCTTGCCGGGGAAGCCGCTCGCGCAGGCCTTGACGGCGGCGGAGACCGACGCGAGGGCCTTCTCGGCGCCGTCGCCGTCGTACGAGGCAAGGGTGACCGTGGTGACGTCCCGGTCCAGGGACTTGTGCATGGCTTCCTCGAACTTCTTCCCGTCGAGGTCGTCCGGCGAGGTCGGCTTGGCCGAGGGCGACTTCTTCGCGTTCTCCATGGCCAGCCGGTCGGTCTTCGCCGCCGCCTCGGTCGGCGGGAGGCCGCTCATCACGCGGGCCAGCGGCCGGCACGGCGCGCTGTCGGTGGTGATCGGCTTGGCGCGGGAGGCCGGCACTGGCCCCACCTTGTACCCCGGCACCTCGCCGTCGGCGATGATCAGCTTCTTCAACTCCGTGGCGCTCGGCGCCTGCACGGCCGGCTTCGCCGCATCCTTGCCGGAGCAGCCCGTGACAAGGGCGAGCGACAGCGCACCCAGCACCGCGGTGGCGCACAGTCGCACGCCCGATGATCTCTTCATGGGCGAACTATGTGCGCACTGTCAAAGAATCGTCAAGGGTGATTAAAACCCCATGCGTTCACGGCGCACCGAATACACCACGAACCCGGCACCGACGCCGAGGAAAAGGGTGCCGCCGACGATGTACGGCGTGGTGTCGGGGCTGCCGGTGTCGGCGAGTTCGGTGTCGTCCGCCGCCTCCCGTGCGCTGTCCGCGGCCGCCTGCGACACCGCCCTGGCCTGCTGTGTCACATGGGTCGTGGTGGATTCCGTGTTCGCTCTGGCCGGGTCCTGCGAGGCCTTCGCGGACGGGACGAACCACAGCGCGCACAGCAGGGTGCCCGCGGCGGTGGCGGTCAGCAGCGGACGGCGAGCGGATGACACGGAATATCGATCCCCTTGTGACGCTGGCGAATTGGCCGTGTGGAGCGATGTTAGTGAAAGTCGCGGGTCACAGGAAAGTCACGGGAGGTTTCAGTCGTACGCTCCCGGCATGAGCGCTGAAGAGACATCACGTTTTGTACGGCTTCGGGTGGAGGTCGTCCTCGAAGTGCAGGACGAGGACGAGGTGACCAAGGCCGCGCTGCGCAGGGTCGGCCGGGACACGGAGCTTCCGGAGGCGGAGCGGGCCCAGGCCGAGGGGGCTGTGACGGACGACACCGCGGAGGCCCTCGCGTATCTCGTGGACCCGTTCGACCTGGTCAGCGAGGTGCCCGGGGTGGAAGTCCAGCAGGCGTCCTGGTCGAGTGAGCGGATCGACTACGACCCTGATTCGCCCGACTGGGATCTCGACGAGGATGATGGGGAAGACGACGACGAAGAAGAGGACGGCATCGGCTGAGCGTCCCGGGGCAGTCATGACCCCGGACGGCAACCGCCGTCCGGGGTTTCGCCGTCTCAGGGGGCGCACGGACGACTCAGCACCACCAGCCTCGGGCGACCGTGGCCGGCGTGGTGCGCCTAACACATGCGAACCATGTGAAACAGGACGGATCGTCCGTAGCGTGGAAGGTTCGCAACGGGGGTCTCGGGGTTTTCGATTTCGGCAACGATGGAGAAGCGTGTGATGACGGACAGTAAGCGGCGCAAGGGCCTGACGGTCGCGTCCGCACTGCTCGGTGGGGTGCTGGCACTCACGGGCTGTTCCGGCGGCGGCCACGCCAAGGCGTCCGACGACGGCAAGAGCTCGCAGGCGAAGGCCGACGAGGCAGCGGCCAAGAAGTCGTCCGAGGCCCAGATCACCATCACACCCAAGGACGGCTCCGACAACGCCTCCATCAACAACTCGGCCGGTGTCACGGTCGCCAAGGGCACACTGACCGGCGTCACGATGACCACCCAGGACGGCAAGGCAGTCGCCGGGCAGCTCTCCGCCGACAGGAAGAGCTGGAAGCCGACCGTCCAGCTGCAGCGCTCCACCACCTACAGGGTCGCCGCGGAGGCCAAGGACGCCCAGGGCCGCATAGCCAACGAGAACGCGTCCTTCACCACGGTCTCCCCGGCCAACAGCTTCATCGGCACCTTCACCCCGGACAACGGTTCCACGGTCGGTGTCGGCATGCCGGTCTCGATCAACTTCGACAAGGCGATCACCAACAAGGCGGCCGTGCAGAAGGGCATCACGGTCAGCTCCAGCAGCGGCCAGGAGGTCGCCTGCCACTGGTTCAGCGCCAACCGCATGGACTGCCGCCCGAAGCAGTACTGGAAGGCAGGCTCCACCGTCACCCTGAAACTCGCGCTCGACGGCGTCGAGGCCGCGCCCGGAGTCACGGGCATCCAGCAGAAGACGGTCACCTTCCACATCGGCCGCAACCAGGTCTCCTACGTCGACGCGAAGACCAAGCAGATGAAGGTCACGCAGGACGGCAAGGTCGTCAGGACCATCCCGATCTCCGCAGGCGCCCCCGAGCACACCACCTACGAGGGCCAGATGGTGATCTCGGAGAAGTTCAAGCAGACCCGCATGAACGGCGCGACGGTCGGCTTCAAGGACTCCGACGGCAAGGGCGAGTACGACATCAAGGACGTGCCGCACGCCATGCGCCTGACCAACTCCGGCACCTTCATCCACGGCAACTACTGGGGCGGGCCCTCCGTCTTCGGCAGCGTCAACACCAGCCACGGCTGCATCGGTCTGCAGGACGTCAAGGGCGCCGGCGACGCGAGCACGCCGGCCGCGTGGTTCTACAGCAACTCCCTGGTCGGTGACGTGGTGGTCGTCCAGAACACGGGGGACAAGATGGTCGCCCCGGACAATGGCCTCAACGGCTGGAACATGAGCTGGGCCCAGTGGAAGGCCGGTTCGGCCGCCTGACGCCCCCTCATCCCTCCGGTGCCGCCCCCTCAAGGGGCGGCACCGGCGTGTGCGGGCCCTGCACGGGCGGGCCCGCAGCCTTGGAGCACGGGTTGACCCTCGTCATGAGAACGGGACCGCGCCGGTCTGTAACGGTGTCCCGCCCACGGCGTAACAGTTTTCCGTCGCTCTCTCTTACTCTCCTCTCAACCGTTGAGCCCTCTGAACACCCCCCGGCATACTGCGTGGTCGGGTGAACGGGGAATTCGCCCCGTGCTCCGTCTCCAGGGGGAGAACTTGCGCAGACAAGTGAAAAGCGCTGCTGCGGCCGCTGTCGCCACGGCCGCAGCCGTCGCCCTCGCCGCGGGTCTGACCAGCCCGGCGTCGGCGAGACCCGTGGAGCGCACCCCGACCACCGCCTCCGCGCTCACCGCGAGGACCCACGTCACCCTCATCACCGGTGACCGCGTCGCCCTCGACGCCAAGGGCCGCATCGTCGGCCTGCAGCGGGCCAAGGGCCGGGCGCACGTACCCTTCCAGGTCCGCAGGACCAAGGGCCACACACTGGTCGTCCCGGTCGACGCGGCCCGCCTGGTGACCTCCGGCACGCTGGACCAGCGGCTGTTCGACGTCACCGAGCTGAACAAGGCCGCCACCCGCCGGGCCCAGAAGAACGGCCTGAAGGTCATCGTCGGTTACCGCGGTGCCGCCGCCGCGGCCAGGGCGGACGTCCGGGACGCGGCCCGCCTGCGCCGCAGCCTCGGTGCCCTCAACGCCGACGCCGTGCAGACACAGGTCAAGGACACCGCCGGGCTGTGGCACGCCCTCACCCACGGCGACCGGGCCGCCTCCGGCATCGCGCACGTCTGGCTCGACGGCGTCCGCAGGGCCTCGCTCGACAAGTCCGTGCCGCAGATCGGCGCCCCGGTCGCATGGCAGGCCGGCTACACCGGCAAGGGCGTGAAGGTCGCCGTCCTCGACACCGGCGTGGACACCCGCCACCCGGACCTCAAGAGCCAGGTGGCCGAGTCCAGGAACTTCACCTCCGCCGCCGACGCCACCGACCACTACGGGCACGGCACGCACGTCGCCTCCATCGTGGCGGGCACCGGCGCCACCTCGGGCGGCACGTACAAGGGTGTCGCCCCGGACGCCGGGATCCTCAACGGCAAGGTCCTGGACGACACCGGCTCCGGAGACGACTCCGGCATCCTCGCCGGCATGGAGTGGGCGGCCTCCCAGGGGGCCTCCGTCGTCAACCTCAGCCTCGGCGGCTACGACAGCCCCGGCCTCGACCCCCTGGAGGCCGAGGTCGACAAGCTCTCCGCCACCAAGGGCGTCCTGTTCGTGATCGCCGCGGGCAACGACGGCCCCCAGTCGATCGGTTCGCCGGGCAGCGCGGACGCCCCGCTCACCGTCGGCGCCGTCGACAAGAAGGACAGGCTCGCCGACTTCTCCTCCACCGGCCCGCGCATCGGCGACGGCGCCATCAAGCCGGACGTCACCGCGCCCGGCGTGGACATCACCGCCGCCGCGGCCAAGGGCAGCGTCATCGACAAGGAGGTCGGCGAGAAGCCCGCGGGCTACCTGACCCTCTCCGGCACCTCGATGGCCACCCCGCATGTCGCGGGCGCCGCCGCGATCCTGAAGCAGGAGCATCCCGGCTGGGGCTACGCCGAGCTGAAGGGCGCACTGACCGGCTCCGCCAAGGGCGGCACCTACACGCCGTTCCAGCAGGGTTCGGGCCGTATCGCCGTGGACAGGGCCTACCGGCAGACCGTGATCGCCGACCCGGTCTCGCTGAGCTTTGGTGTGCAGCAGTGGCCGCACACCGACGACAAGCCGGTCACCCGGCAGGTGACGTACCGCAACCTCGGCGACAAGGACGTCACGCTCACCCTGAGCAGCACCGCCACCGATCCCAGGGGCCACGCGGCCCCGTCGGGCTTCTTCACGCTGGGCGCGACGAGGCTGACGGTCCCCGCGCACGGGAAGGCCTCCGTCGGCCTCACCGTGAACACCAGGCTGGGCGGCACCCTCGACGGCGCCTACGGCGCGCACGTGACCGCGACCGGCGCCGGCCAGAGCGTCCGCACGGCCGCCGCGGTGCACCGCGAGGTGGAGTCGTACGACGTCACCCTGAAGTTCACCGGCCGCGACGGCAAGCCCGCCACGTACTACACCGCCGGCCTCAGCGGCGTGGGCGGCCCGGCGAACGGCACGGAGCTGAACCCGTACGACGCGTCCGGCACGGTGAGGGTGCGCGCGCCCAAGGGCACGTACGTCCTCAACTCCGCCGTCTTCCGGAACGACAACGGCACCGGCGGCACCGACTGGATCGCCCAGCCGAAGCTGACCGTCACCAGGAAGCAGACCCTCACGATCGACGCGCGCAGGACCAAGCCGGTCGACATCACCGTCCCGGCCCCGGGCGTGAGGTCACGGTTCGCCTCGCCCGGGTACACCCTCACGATCGGTGACGACGAGTACGGCTACAGCTGGTTCCTGGACACGTACAAGAACTTCCGCACCGCCCACCTGGGC
Organism: Streptomyces sp. NPDC053069; assembly: GCF_044546895.1. NCBI lineage: Bacteria > Bacillati > Actinomycetota > Actinomycetes > Kitasatosporales > Streptomycetaceae > Streptomyces > Streptomyces sp. NPDC053069. The sequence goes on from NZ_JBITZN010000002.1 coordinate 230,775, forward strand.
CCGAAGCTCCCCGCGGGACAGCTGTTCCAGCAGTGGGACGGCCACTGGACCAAGGGGACCAGCGAGCAGTACGACGTCACCTCCGGCGGCCCGGTCACCCGGCTCGCCACCGGCTACACCAGGCACTACAGGGCGAGCGAACTGGCCACCGTCAAGGCCCGGCTGGGTGCATCCGCGCGCGGCAGGACGGGCTCGGTCGCCGCCATCGGCTGGGTGCCCGGCAGCGTGGGCGCCTCCTCCATCGACGTGCCGCAGCAGCTGCCCGGCACCCGCACCCTGCACCTGTCCGCCGGCGGCGGCGTCCTGTGGGACCTGCACTTCACCCAGTACGGCGGCACCGACCAGGACGGATTCCCGCTGCCCGACGCCACGTACGCGCTCGGCGCCTCCTCCTTCAAGGCCGGCCAGAGCTGCACGAGGACGGTCAACACCGCGGTCTTCGGCCCGCACCTCGACAAGGACCTCGGTCTCTACCGCTCCGGCAACGAGATCTACGGTTCGCTGCCGCTGTTCGCCGACTCCGCCAGGCACACCGGATACTCGGACTTCACCTCGGTGACCACGACCCTGTACCGCGACGGCACCAAGATCGGCTCGACCAACGACCCGCTGTTCGGGGAGGCGACCTTCAAGGTTCCGGCCGGTGCCGCCGCCTACCGGCTGACCACCTCGGTCAAGCGCTCGGCGACGGTCGCCCGGGCCTCCTCCCGGATCGACGCGACCTGGACCTTCCGTTCCAAGAAGATCTCCGGCACCGCCGTCCAGCTCCCCGCCTCCGTCCTGCACTACGGCGTCACGACCGGGCTGGACAGCCGGGTCGCGGCCGGCGAGACGCTCACCTTCCCGGTCACCGTCGAGGGCTCGGCGGCGGGCCGCAATCTGAGGTCCCTCGCCGTGTACGTCTCCTACGACGGCAGGACCTTCACGAAGACCGACGTCCGAGACGGCAGGATCACCGTGAAGAACCCGGCGAAGGGCAGGTCCCTCTCCCTGCGCTCCGAGATCACCGACAGGAACGGCAACACATCCCGGATCACGATCTACGACGCCTACTTCGGCAAGTAGACCCTCCGCGTGGTCGCAGGACGGCTCAGGCCGACGGCACCGCGTGGGCAGCGTCCGTGCCCCAGCTGGCGAGGAGACGGAGGGAGTCGGCGGACGGCGAGCCCGGCTCGGCGTGGTAGGTCAGCAGGGACTGGTCCGTGTCGTCCGTCAGGCGGAAGGACTCGAAGTTCAGGGAGAGATCGCCCACCAGCGGATGGTGCAGGTGCTTGACGCCGTGGCTCTTCTCCTTGACGTCGTGCGTCGCCCACAGCCGGCGGAACTCCTCGCTCTTGACGGACAGCTCACCGACGAGCGCCGACAGCCGCGGGTCGTCCGGATAGCAGCCCGCGTCCATGCGCAGGGCGCACACGATGTCGATCGCCTTCTGCTCCCAGTCGACGAACAGGTCGCGGTAGGCGGGGTGCAGGAACACCAGGCGGGCCCAGTTGCGCTCGGCAGGCGGCAGTTCCGCCCAGTCGCCGAAGAGCGCCGCCGCCATCCGGTTCCAGGCGAGGATCTGCGAGCGGCGCCCGACGATGTACGCCGGTACGCCGTCCATCGTGTCCAGCAGCTGCCGCAGCGAGGAGCGCACCTGCTGCTGGCGCGCCGCCGGCTTCTTCTTGTGCGACTTCGGCTTGGCCAGATGCGTCAGATGCGCGTGCTCGGCGTCCGTCAGCCTGAGCGCCCGGGCGATCGCGTCCAGGACCTCCGCCGAGACGTTCCTGCCGTTGCCCTGTTCGAGACGGGTGTAGTACGCCACCGACACCCCGGCCAGCTGCGCCAGCTCCTCGCGGCGCAGCCCCGGCACCCGCCGGTGCCGGCCGAAGTCGGGCAGCCCCACGTCCTGCGGCTTCAGCCGGGCCCGCCGGCTGCGCAGGAACTCGTTCAGTTCGGCCCGCCGGTCCAGAGGCGGGGACGAGGGCAGGGGCTGGTTCTCCATACGTCCAGTATTCACGGTCGTACGCACCGGAACCTGACCCCGCCAGTGGTAGGCACGGCAGTCGTATGCACAGGCGTGGTCTGGGTGGCCGTCGTAGCGTGGGAGAGGGTGGTTGCGTGCCCGGTGGGAAGGCAACCGGGCGCGATCACATCGCTAGGAGAACCCCGGCATGACCACCACTGTTGCTGCTTACGCCGCGCCTGCCGCGAAGGCCCCGCTGGAGCGGACCACGATCGAGCGGCGCGCGGTCGGTGAGTTCGACGTCCTCATCGACATCGAGTTCGCCGGTATCTGCCACTCCGACATCCACCAGGCCCGCGAGGGCTGGGGCACCGCGATCTTCCCGATGGTGCCCGGTCACGAGATCGCGGGCGTCGTCTCCGAGGTCGGCCGGGGTGTCACGAAGTACGCCGTCGGCGACCGCGTGGGCGTCGGCTGCATGGTCGACTCCTGCCGGGAGTGCGACAACTGCAGGGCCGGTCTGCAGCAGTACTGCACCGGCGGCGGCCCCACCTGGACGTACAACGCCGTCGGCAAGGACGGCGAGCCCACCTATGGCGGCTACGCGCACAAGATCGTCGTCGACGAGAACTATGTCGTCCGCATCCCCGACGGCCTCCCCCTCGACGTGGCCGCCCCGCTGCTGTGCGCCGGCATCACCACCTACTCGCCCCTGAAGCACTGGAACGCCGGTCCGGGGAAGAAGGTCGCGGTCGTCGGCCTGGGCGGCCTCGGACACATGGGAGTGAAGATCGCCGCCGCCCTCGGCGCGGAGGTCACGGTCCTCTCCCAGTCCCTGCGCAAGAAGGACGACGGTCTGAAGCTGGGCGCCACCCACTACTACGCCACCAGCGACCCGAAGACCTTCGAGGACCTCAGGGGCACCTTCGACATCATCCTCAACACGGTGTCGGCGCCGCTCGACTTCGACGCCTATCTGTCCCTGCTGCGCACGGACGGCGCGATGGTCAACGTCGGCATCCCCGAGGAGCCGGTGAACATCCTCCTCTCCTCGGTGTTCGGCCACCGCCGCAGCATCAGCAGCTCCGGCATCGGCGGCATCCCGGAGACCCAGGAGATGCTCGACTTCTGCGCCGAGCACCGGCTGGGCGCCGAGATCGAACTGATCCGCGCCGACCAGATCAACGAGGCCTACGAGCGGGTCGTGAACAGTGACGTCCGCTACCGCTTCGTGATCGACACGGCCACGATCTGAGCCGGCGGTTCCGCCCGCGGCCCAGCAGCCGCAGCGGATACGGCCCGCCGACCCGCGAGACGAGGCGGCGGGCCGGCGGTGGGACACGGGGGCACGCGTGCCGCCCCCGGTGCCGGCCTGTCCCTAGGCGACGGAGAAGCGCTCTCCGGGTCCGTAGGCCCGCCCCCGCTCCCGTCCGGCCGTACGACATGCGCACGCCCCAGCCCCGCCGTCCGGACCTCCCCGTCCGTCACCTGCAGCAGGGTGTTCTCGTCGACGGCGACCCCGTACGGCGCCGCGCCCCGCCCGACGACCGCGATCAGCCGCGCAAGCGTGCCCCACTGGGCGGCATGGACGTCCACCGCGAACGGCACCAGCCCCAGCCCCGCCCGCACCTCCACCTCCGCCAGATCCTCGCCGGTCTCCTCCGGGCACACCGGTACCCCGTCCACCAGCCATCCGCCGACCACGGCCCGCCGCGCGGCCACGGCGGCACCGGCCGAGAAGCCCGCGTACGGCATTCCGCGCCCGGCGAGCAGCGCCGGCAACCGTTCCAGAGCGTCCTCAAGCGCCTCCTGGTAGGCGGGCGTCAGCCCACCGCACACCAGCAGGCCGTCGACCCCCTCCAACGCCTGTTCCGGCTCGAACCGGCCGCCGAGGGGCACGAGCAGCGGCACGGGTGTGCACGGCCCCGCCTTCCGCAGCACCTCGGCATACCGTTCGAACTGCGCCGCCCCGTCCCCCTCGTCGACGATCAGACACCCGATGCGCCCCTCCCCGCCGACCGCATCGACGAACGGCTCGTACACCTCGGCCGTGGCCCACCCGCCGCCGATCAGAAACGTGCTCATCCCCATGGCCTCCCCTGGTCGCCTCACGAGCGGCGAATGTACGGCGCGGAGGCCGCTCCCGTCGCCGCAATTACCCCGAAGCGCTCCCGAAGCGTTCCGGAAGCGGGCGGTGGCTGTCGGCGGAAGCGGCGGCGGATCTTTGCTGGAGGTGTGAAGAGGTCAGCCGGCAGCGGTCGGCGGGAGCGCCGGCCCCTGCTCGTCCGCACCACGCAGGAACGCCTCGACCGCCGACAGGTCGGTCCGCTCCAGCTCGTCGGCGCGGATGACGATGCGCAACTCGGGAGAAACGGCCGGGTCCTGGCGCAGGCTCCGGGTGAAGGTCTCGACGATCATCAACAGCAGCTGGGTGCGGTCGAGTTCCACGATGCGGGACAGGCCCGCGCCGATCAGCGGGATCGCCACCGGTTTGAACAGGCCGTGCCGGGCGACCGCCGGCCACAGGCGTTCCAGGCTCAGCCGCAGGTCCGCCGGGGCGGACCGGGCACGCAGGTCGTTGCCCAGCCGGGAGTAGGCGAGGGCGAAGACCTTGCGCCGGCCGGCCGGGACCGCAACCGCCGTGCCGACCGGAAAACGGGTGCGCCGGCCGCGCCGCTTGGCCTGGACGCTCTCGGTGGCCAGCGGGGTGAACTCCTTGAGCCCCCGGCGCAGTCGTTCGTCGAGCAGCCGGTACCGGCCCTCGAAGAGCCGGTCGACCAACTGGCCCTGCACGCTCTCCCGGCTGATCACCACGTCGTCGGGGAAGGTGTCGAAGGTGTCGCAGAACCCCACGACCAGGTTGGCGTCGTCCTGCTCGAACAGATCGCCGCGCAGCACGACGACGTCCACCCGCAGCCCGCGCAGGGTGTGACGCAGCAGTTCGTCGCCGTGCCGCTCGCGCAGCCGGGCGTTCAGCCGGGCGAGGACCGCGGCGGCCTCGGGGTCGTCCGGTCGTTCCCGAGCCGTCTGTTCGGCCACCGGCAGGGCGAGGTCGTAGCGGTCCAGTGCGGTGTGTCCGGCGATCAGTTCCCGCAGTGCGGTGTCCCTGAGCTGGGTCAGCCGTCGCACCGGGGCGGTCGCGAACTCCTCGTCCGCCACTTCGGCCAGCGGCCGGCCGTGCCAGAGCCGCAGGGCGTCCGCGAGCAGCCGGACCGCCGAGGCCGGTGCCGCGTGCAGCGCGTCGCCCACCAGACGCGTGAACTGCGTACTGTCCAGCTCTTCGACAGCCAGGTCCAGTTGGTAGGTACTCTCGGCGCCGTGTGCGGTCGGCAGCTGTCCGGTTCGTACGATCCGGTTGCCGGTGCCCGGTCCCGCGCGGTCGAACGCGCGCCGCAGCTCCAGGATCCGCTTCTGCACCTCGTTGCGGTTGCGCAGGCCCTGGTGCGGCAGTTCCACGGTCTGCTGCCAGACGTCCCGGTACAGCCGGCGGGCGGTCACGGCCTCACCGTCGGCGGCGACCAGACGCAGCAGCAGACGCGCGGTCAGCGGGGTCAGGCGGACCGGAACGTCGTCCACTTCCAGCCGGACGGGGCCCAGGACGTGCACGCGTACGGACGGTGTGCGGCTCTGCACGCGCCTCGCCCCCTCAGCCGCATGACGGCCCGTCAACAGGGCTTTCAGCCTATCAAGATGACTCGGAGTGACGCATGCGATCGACCGTTCCGGACCCGTCGTCGTCCCGTCCCGCGCGATCGCCGTTCCGTCCGGCGCGATCCCGGCTGCCGCGGTCCTGGCGCGGGTGGCGGGTCTTCCTGGGCAACGTGCTGGCGGCCTTCGGCGGGGTGTCGGCCGTCGTGCAGTTCGCCGGCCAGCTGTTCCCGCGCGTCGTGTCCCGGCCCGGTCCGGTGCTGGCCGGTTCGGTCGCCCTGTGTCTGGTCTGGGGGCTGGCCCGGGCGCGTCCGCAGGCCGGCGTACGGCAGGAGTTCACCCGTCCGCACATGACCGTGGTGGTCGAGGAGGGCGACCTCTTCGAGCAGCCCGGCCATCTGGTGGTGGGGTTCACCGACACCTTCGACACCCTGGTGGACGACGGTGTCGTCATCAACGACGACAGCGCCCAGGGGCAGTTGCTCGCCCGCCGCTACGCGGGGGACGCCCACCGGCTGGACGCGGAGCTGGCCGCCGCGCTGGACGGGGTGGCCCCGGTGGCGCGGGAGAGCGTGCGGGACAAGCCGCGCGGCAAGCGCGCCCGGTACCCGGTCGGGACCGTCGCCGTCCTCGGCAGCCGCCCGCAGCTGGTGTTCGCCGTCGCCTACAGCCGGATGGGCAACGACTGCGTCGCCGCGTCCGGCGTCCAGGAGCTGTGGCTCGGCCTGGACCGGCTGTGGGACGCCGTGCGCCGGCACGGCCAGCTGGAACGCGTCACCATGCCGCTGACCGGTGCGGGGCTCGCCCGGCTGCACGATCTCGACGAGGACAGCCTGCTGCGGCTGATCCTGCTGTCGTTCGTGGTGCACTCGTGGGAGCGGCCGGTCTGCCGCGAGCTGCACGTGGTGATACGCCCCGGCGAGCTGAGGCGGATCGACCTGCCGGAGACCGGCGCGTTCCTGGCCGGCCTGGCGGCGGGCGCCCGGCGCCATGTCTGACACCGGGCACCCGCGGGGGCGGTACGGGCCCTCCCCCGGAGCGCGGCCGAGCGGCCCCTGGGCCCGTACCGCGGCTCAGCGGGCCGGCGGCAGCTGCCGCCCGGTCCGTCCGTACGCCGACAGATGGCTGTACGGCCAGGTCTGACGCCATTCGGAGCCGGTGTCGTCGACCGTGCAGCCGGCGATCTTCAACCGTTGCACGATCTTGCTCAGGGCGGCCTCCGAGCCGTCGAACCGGATGACGTTCCGGCCCGCGATGTCGGCGATCGTGCGCAGCTCCCCGACCTCCACCATCAGCGTGCGCTCCGGGTAGGCCATCAGCACCATGCCCAGTTCGATCAGCACGTTCGGCCGGGGCTGACCGGTCGGCTCGGTCTCGTACGGCGGCTCGTTCGCACCGCGCAGCTCGGGGTGCAGCTGGACGATGTCGTCCGGGGTGAGCAGCACGAGGGCCGCCTGGGCCTGCTCGGGGGCCTTCGCGACGACCTCGCCGAGGAAGGGCGCCGTCTTGCCGGTGGCCCTGACCAGGTCCTCCCATTCCAGCGGACGCAGATCGAGCTTGCGCAGCAGGCCGAACATCTTCGTCCGGACCTCCTCGTCGCGCCCGTGGACGACGAAGACGTTGCGGCTGCGGTCCCGGGACGGGCCGGGACGGTCCTGGGCGGATACGGGGCGGTCGTCGTCCCCGGGGGCCTGGCGGGCGCCGCCGTAGAAGTTCTGCGTGCCCGAGTTGGTGCTGTTGCCGTTGCCGGTGACGAAGCTGTTGCCACTGCCGAAGGTGTTTCCGCTTCCGTAGTGGCTGCTGTGGCCGGAGCCCGTCCCCGTGGTGCTGTCCGTCATGCCGATCCCGTCCCCCGGCCGCCGTCGGAGGCGCCGTAGTGGTTCTGCGTGCCCGAGTTGGTGGTGTTGTTGTCGCCGTTCACGAAGTTGTTGTTGCGGCCGTAGTCGTTGAGGATGTTCGTCTGGCGGGCCTCGTGCTCGGCGAGGTCCACGTTGTGCTCCTGCAGGAACTCGCGGATGAAGTGGAGGAGTTGGCGCTCCACGATCTGGGTGTACTTGATCGTGTCCGTCTCCTGGAAGAAGACGTGGAAGTCGTCGCTGGTCGCCATCTCCCGGATGCTGGTGAGCGCTCCGCGGTTCACCACGGTGTCCGCGTAGCGGCCGAGCCCGAACTCACTGGTGTCGGCCGGCTGCGGCAGCAGGACGGTGTTCCTGGCCCACGGCAGCAGGACGGACAGCGCCGAGCGGGCCCGGGACAGGACGGGCCGCAGGGCCGCCTGGGGCGCGGCCCGCAGGGTGTGCCAGCCGACCCTGAGCAGGGTCCCGGCGTCCAGCGCCGCGGGCAGCCGGTCCACCAGGTGGAAACTCGCCTGGATCGGCCCCAGCACATACGAGTAGAACTCGGTGTGCAGGGTGTTCCCCTTGAGGTCGAAGCCCACGAACGCCGTGGTGACCAGCTCCTGGTTCCACGAGCCCACCCGGACGCACAGGTAGGCGCGCCCCGAGCCGTAGGTGTCCTGCCAGCGCCCGTCGGTCTGCTCCGGGATCGCCGCCCAGGCGCCGGGGAGAGTCGTCACGGCCGTGGTGAACGTGCTCTGTTCGACGGCGAGCCCCTCGATCCGCGCCAGCCGGCTCGCGTGGTCGCGCAGTCCGGAGGTCATACGGGCGGAGACGTAAGCGGAGAGGTCCTCGACGGTGAAGGGAATGATGTCCTTCCGCCTCGGCTCCTCACCGGTCGCCTGGCCGTTCACGCCGTGCGCGCCGGGCAGGCCCGGTCCGTGCCGGCCCTCGAACACGGTGACGGGTGCGCCGATCAGCAGCTCCGCGGTGGACCAGCGCCGCACCTGCTGGCCCGCGCCGACGAACGGCTTGTAGCCGCCGTAGCAGATGAGACTGCCGTCCGAGGTCTGCTCCCGGTTGATCTTGGCCACGAGTTCGCTCGTCAGCTGCGGGTGTCTGGGATAGGAGCCGTCGAACCCGTTCGTCCGGCGCGCCGCACCGGTGTGGCGCCCCAGCCGGGAGGTCAGCAGCTGCAGCGTGACGACGCGCCGCAGAAACGCGGTGACCCACAGCAGCCACACCGTCGCCAGCATCCCGGTGGACCCGTCCAGGGCACCGGCGGCCATGAGGAGACAGATGACGAGCAGGCCTGCGACGAGGACGGCCACCCGGGCCCGGTGCAGCCGGCGGGCCGCCAGGGCGTGCGCGAGCACGGGAACCGCGTCGTACCCGTACGAGGGCGCCACCACCCGGAAGCGGTGGGTCAGCAGCTCGCGGATGACGGTGGCGCGGTACACCGGATCCAGATAGGTGCCCGCGCACAGCAGCCGGGTGGCGTCGCTGGTGGCGTCCGCGGACGGGCGGGCCGGGACCGGGCCGCCGGACCCCGGCGGCGGAGCGGGAACCGAAAGAAATGCACTCGCCATGGCTCTGTTCTCCGCTCTCTTCAGCCGGCCGAGGTCATCGAGGCGTGGGTGATGACTCCGTCGACCACGGTGTACTGACCGGTGTACGACTTCTGCGTGCCGTCGCTCTGCTCGGCGTTCAGGTTCACCGAGACCGTGTCCCCGTCGACGGAGAGGACGGTGACGTCGTCGTGCTCGGTGGTGTCGAAGCCGGCGACGAAGGAGTCGTAGTTCATGTCGAGGTTCTTGCCGCCCAGCGCCCAGGCGGTCCTGAAGTCGCGGCGGTTGATGGCGTCGAAGAAGTCGTTGACGGTCGCGCGGGGACCGGTGGCGCTGTCCGTGCCGCTGGTGCTGTCCGTGCTGTCCGTGCTCTGCGTGGTCTCGCTGTCCAGCGGGGTCGGGGACAGGTCCGTGCTGTCGTCGCCCCCGAGGGGCGTCGACGGTTCCGTGCCGTACGCGCTGGAGGTGTCCGGTGCCGGCGGGTCCGTCGGTGGGACGTAGGTGTAGCCGCCCTGGCCGTCCACCGCGGTGGCCCCGGATGCGTTTCCGCCATCCGGGGCCAGCAGCGGCAAGACCGCCATCAGCAGGATCAGCAGAAGGGGGACACCGGCGATGACTAGCGCGTACGTCCGTTCCTGACCCGCGGTGGGTATCAGACTCGGCGGCTCGTAGGTGTGGTTCATGGGCCCTCGCAACTCCCGGCGGACAGCCGGGGTCTGGCTCGTTCCAACGGCGTGGCGAGAGTCACCTTGCCCGACATCCGACGGGTGGGAGCCGGTTTCGCGCTTCCGATACGCTTCCGATCCGGGCCTGGTGAGCGGGCTGTCCCAGTCGGCTCCGACGACTGTCTGCCCCATGATCAGCCTTCTGTCGGTGCCCACCCGGACGACGCGCTTCCGGAAACGCCCACGGCACACCGAAGCGAGGATGCGCCGGGCAGGTGCGAGGGATCCCGAGCCGTGGGGCGCCGATCAGAGGGATGAATGAACGGGGCTCGGACGGCGGGGCCTTGTTCGATCGATCGAGCCGACGCTGTGTGAGGCGCGCGAGTTGTTCGTCGGCCCTGACGGCCGCCTGTGCTGCTGCCGGTTCAGCCGGGGAGGGTGGCCGGGCTGCCGCCGTTGGCCTCGTAACCGGCCACCGCCAGGGCGCGGTAGACGGCGAACTCGGCGGCCGGGTCGGCGGACAGCGTCCAGGGCAGCGTGCCGATGTGCCCGTCGACGTGTATCAGCTGGTGCATGGCTTCCTGCCAGCGCTTGGCGCGGACCAGGAAGAAGATCAGCAGATGGCGGACGTGCGCGAGCATCGGGTCGTCGGGGCGGGCCGAGTGCACCGCGTGCAGGGTGCCGTGCATCGCCTTGGTGACGACCTCGCTCTGGTAGAAGCTCGCCACCAGGGTCACCTCGGGGAGGTGCTCGAAGACCGCGAACAGGGGCAGCGCGGCGAGCAGCGAGCCCTGCGGGGCGCGAGCCGCGGCGGCTTCGGCGAAGGAGTACGCCTGCTCGCGCGAGCCGTGCCACTTCTCGCACCAGTAGTGCAGCGCGGCCAGATGCGCGCCCATGTGATGCGGGGCGCGGTCGAGGATCTTCAGCCAGAGCTGCTCGAACTCGGCCTGCGCGTAGGAGAGTCCGCGGGCGATGGACAGCTCGATGATGTACGGCACCGGGTCGCCGGGCGCGAGCAGGGCCGCCTGCCCGCATGCGTCCCGGGCCTCCTCCATGATGATCCGGAAGTCGTCCGTGCCCGGCGTCGACGTCCGCCAGGCCTGCTGCACCAGGAACTCCGCATAGACGGCGGCGCCGCCCGCGTCCTTGGGCTGCTCGGCCCGCCACACCCGCAGCCACTGGCCGCCCGGCGTCTCGTGCACCCCGCCGGGCCGCTCCAGCAGCTCCAGCGCGGCGGCACCCGCGAAGGCCTGCACCCGCTGCCAGCGCTGCTCGTCCTCGCTCCCGGTGCCGGCCAGCAGCTGGGAGGCCGCACGATAGTCCTGCGTGCGCTGGACCAACTCCAGGACGTCCAGCAGGTCCTGGTCCGGTCCGGGCATGCGCACGTCCAGCTCCTCCTGGCGCACGAAGCCGTAGGCCGCCGGGTCGGCGGCGTCCGGGTGCCCCGGGGGAACCTGCTCGATCACCCCGCGCCTGCGCCGCATGAGCGAGAGCAGCACGAAGCTCAGCATGGGCAGCGCCATCAGCAGCCAGAGAATCGACATGCCTCAAGCGAACCAGACGCCGCCGACAATTGGCCAACCCCTCCGCCGAGCTGTGGAAAACTCCGGTCCCGTTCATGACAGGACGCGCAATGGCGGTCCGGTCTGTGGCGGGCCACTGCGGGAAATCCCTCGGTTCGGCGGTGTGCGGGCTTCGCGGGCGTCAGCATCCGGCCGGGCGCACTACGCTCGGTGGACATGAGCGACAGGCATATCAGTGAGCACTTCGAGACCCTCGCGATCCACGCGGGCAACACCGCGGATCCCGCCACCGGCGCGGTCGTCCCGCCCATCTACCAGGTCTCGACCTACAAGCAGGACGGCGTCGGCGGGCTGCGCGGCGGCTACGAGTACAGCCGCAGCGCCAACCCCACCCGTACCGCCCTGGAGGAGAACCTCGCCGCGCTGGAGGGCGGCCGCCGCGGCCTCGCCTTCGCGTCCGGCCTGGCGGCCGAGGACACCCTGCTGCGCACGCTGCTCACCCCCGGTGACCACGTGGTGATCCCGAACGACGCCTACGGCGGCACGTTCCGGCTCTTCGCCAAGGTCGCCACCCGCTGGGGTGTGGAGTGGTCCGTCGCCGACACCAGCGACCCGGCCGCCGTACGGGCCGCGATCACCCCGAAGACCAAGGCCGTCTGGGTGGAGACCCCCTCCAACCCGCTGCTCGGCATCACCGACATCGCCGCCCTCGCTCAGGTCGCGCACGACGCGGGTGCGAAGCTCGTCGTCGACAACACCTTCGCCACGCCCTACCTCCAGCAGCCGCTGTCGCTCGGCGCGGACGTCGTCGTCCACTCCCTCACCAAGTACATGGGCGGTCACTCGGACGTGGTCGGCGGCGCGCTGATCGTCTCCGACCAGGGCCTGGGCGAGGAGCTCGCCTACCACCAGAACGCGATGGGCGCCGTCGCCGGCCCCTTCGACTCCTGGCTGGTGCTGCGCGGCACCAAGACCCTCGCGGTACGGATGGACCGGCACAGCGAGAACGCAACGAAGATCGCCGACATGCTGACCCGGCACGCGCGCGTGACGAGCGTGCTCTACCCGGGCCTGCCCGAGCACCCCGGCCACGAGGTCGCCGCCAAGCAGATGCGGGCGTTCGGCGGCATGGTGTCCTTCCGCGTGGAGGGCGGAGAGGAGGCCGCGGTCGAGGTGTGCAACCGGGCCAAGGTGTTCACCCTCGGCGAGTCGCTCGGCGGCGTCGAGTCCCTGATCGAGCACCCCGGCCGGATGACGCACGCCTCCGCGGCCGGTTCGGCACTGGAGGTCCCCGCCGACCTGGTACGCCTGTCCGTGGGCATCGAAAACGTCGACGACCTGCTGGCAGACCTGCAGCAGGCCTTGGGCTAGGCCGTTTCCTTCGGATCGCTGCCGGACCGGACGACCGGGTCGATGCGGTCGACTCCACCGCCGTAGCCGGCGTGGGTCCGGGGTCGTACCGCCGCCGGTTCGTAGGCACGCCGCAGGTCCTGGCGCCGTGGACCGGTCGGGTCACCAGCCCGTGATCGGCGGAGTCGTCTGGGAGGGCGGCTCCGACCACGGGTGCACACGGGCCGCCCACACGCTGAACGCGATGGCCGCGGCACACGCCAGCAGCCACAGCACCCGGCGGACGAGCAGCCTGCGCCGCAGCAGGCGCTCGCCACGGCGTACCGCATCCGCGCACAGATCCGGCGGCACCTGCGCCGGAACCTGCTCCATGATCTGCCGCGCGGCGGCCTCCCGCTCGGCCCGGTTCACCGCGCCCTCCCCTCACGCCGCGGCGCCGATGTCACCAGGCCCTGCGAGTCGCCCGCGCGCGCAGGGACGTACGCGAGTGGCGGGGGCCTTCGCCGACACCGTCCGCCCCCGGCGCTGTCGCGTCCCTGAAGGCGGCCCCAGCCGCTGCCCACACTCACAGCGCTCTCCCGCCCCGCCCGCTCCGCTCGCCGAGGGCCCCTCATGACGGCGCCACCTTCCGACCTGCCGTATGGGGGCCCTTGGGCGGGCCCGTGGGGCGGGGTGGATGGAGCAGGGTGGCGGTTGCGCGGTCGCAGATGGTGTGGATGCGTTCCCTGGGGAGCCCCAGCAGGGCCGCTGCCTGTTCCTCGGCGACGCCTTCGTAGAGGCGCAGTACGAGGATCAGCCGCTCCTGCGGGCTGAGCGCGGCGAGCGGACTGCGCGGATCGGGGCGGGCGCGGCCGAAGGCGCCGTACCGGTGCCAGGTCGCGCGCGCGAAACGGGTGGCGACGTACTGGCGGGCGCAGTCGTACGGGTCCTCACCGTGCAGCCGGTCCCAGTGCGCGTAGGTGTGGGCGAGCGCGAGCGTCAGGAGGCGCCGCGCACGCGGGTTGGCGTGCGGCGCCTCCGCCGTGAGCAGGGTGGCGGCATGCAGCAGACGCCCGGCCGCACCCGCGACGAACGCCTCGAACTCCCGGGCCCGGCGGGCACCTCGGGACACCTGCCGATCACGCACCGCGCCTCCCCCTAGAGGGGCCCCGCTGCCCGGTACGGGACAGGTGAACCGCGTACGACACAGGACCCGGTCTCATATGAGGCCAGCTGCGGCCCGGGGTCAAGACTCCGGAACCGACCGGTGTCGACGGGAGTCCGGTGGTCGGATGCCGCGGTGGTCCGCAGCCGTCAGGACGCCGGCGACTGCTCCACCGGCCCGGGCCCCGGCACCGTCATCCGCGCGGAGAGCGCGACGTTGAAGCGGGTCAGGAGCGTGCAGAACTGCTCGCGCTCCTCCGGTGCCCAGTCGTGTGTCAGGTCCGCCATCAGCTGACGTCTGGAGGAGCGCACCTCTTCGAGCCGGGCGGCCCCGCGCGGGGACAGCTGGAGCACCACCGCGCGCCCGTCCTCCGGGTGCGAGGTGCGCTTGACGAGCCCGGTGTCGACCAGCGGAGCCACCTGCCGGGTGACCGTGGAGGAGTCGATGCCCATGCTCGCGGCGAGCGCCTTGACGCCCATCGGCCCTTCCTTGTCGAGCCGGTTGAGCAGCAGATACGCCGCGCGGTCCATGGAGTTGCGCACCTGCCCGACACCGCCGAGCCGTGTCTGTTCGGCACGGCGGGCGAACACCGCCACCTCGTGCTGGAGGGTGTCGAGGAGACCGGTGTCACCGACGGTCGTCATGTCCATCGACATTTCAGGTGTTGTGGGCATGGCCGGAGGCTCGCTTCATGAAGGGCTGCTGGGTTGGGGGACAGGGTACGCGGCCCGGGGCCAAGCCGTACCGGCCCTGCACAAACCGGTCTCGGAGCTTGGTCACCCAAGTCGTGTACGAGCGCGAACTGCGATGCTGGGGTCATGAGCTACCGCACGGCTGACACCTTGCGTTCCGTCACCCTCGACGATGTGCGCGGCGCCCAGAAGATGCTCTCCGGCGTATCACGGGTGACCGCGATGGAGGGCAGCCGGCACCTGTCCCAGCTGGTCGGGGCGCCGGTGCACCTGAAGTGCGAGAACCTCCAGCGCACCGGCTCGTTCAAGCTGCGCGGCGCCTATGTGCGGATCGCCGGGCTGCTGCCGGAGGAGCGGGCGGCCGGGGTGGTGGCTGCGAGCGCCGGGAACCACGCGCAGGGCGTGGCGCTCGCCTCCTCGCTGCTCGGTGTGCACTCCACGGTGTTCATGCCGAAGGGCGCCCCACTGCCGAAGGTCAGCGCCACCCGGGACTACGGCGCCGAGGTGCGCCTGCATGGCCAGGTGGTCGACGAGACGCTGGCCGCCGCCGAGGAGTACGCGGCCGACACGGGCGCGGTGTTCCTCCATCCCTTCGACCACCCGGACATCATCGCTGGTCAGGGCACGGTGGGCCTGGAGATCCTGGAACAGTGCCCGGAGGTGCGCACGATCGTCGTCGGTGTCGGCGGCGGCGGACTCGCGGCCGGGATCGCGGTCGCGGTGAAGGCGATACGGCCGGACGTCAGGATCGTCGGTGTGCAGGCGGAGGGCGCGGCGGCCTATCCGCCGTCGCTGGCCGCAGGGCACCCGGTCGCGGTGGAGAACCCGGCGACGATGGCCGACGGCATCAAGGTGGGGCGGCCGGGCCTGGTGCCGTTCGGGATCATCGCCGACCTGGTGGACGAGGTGCGCACGGTCAGCGAGGACCAGTTGTCGGCCGCACTGCTGCTGTGCCTGGAGCGGGCCAAGCTGGTCGTGGAGCCGGCCGGGGCGAGCCCGGTCGCGGCGCTGCTGGCCGCGCCGGACGCCTTCGAGGGCCCGGTCGTCGCGGTGCTCTCCGGCGGGAACGTGGACCCGGTGCTGATGCAACGCGTGCTGCGCCACGGCATGGCCGCCCAGGGCCGCTACCTGGCCGTCCGGCTCCGGCTGACCGACCGGCCGGGCGCCCTCGCCACGCTCCTCGGGGTGTTGTCGGAGGTCGACGCCAACGTCCTCGACGTGAGTCACGTACGCACCGATCCCCGGCTCGGGCTCACGGAGGCCGAGGTCGAGCTGCACCTGGAGACGAAGGGTCCGGCCCACTGCGCCGAGGTCGGCCAGGCCCTGCGGGACGCCGGCTACACGGTCATCGGCTGACGCAAGCACAACTCGCCACCCGTCCGGGTGAGCTGCGTTGTAAGACGCGATACATCGCGTTATGGTGAGAGTGTGGTTGCCGGACCGCCTTGCCGCACTGGAAAAAGGCGGGCGAACCAGGCCGATCAAACCTAGCCTTTGCTGACGATCCCCCTGCCACACGCTCCGAACCGTCCCACCCCCCCGCGAAGAATCCCGCCCCGAATCCCCGACGACGTGGAGACAGACATGCCAGGCGCCATCCATGCCGAAGGCCTGGTGAAGACCTTCGGCGACGTAAGGGCCCTCGACGGCGTAGACCTGGACGTGCCCGAGGGCACGGTCCTCGGCCTCCTCGGGCCGAACGGCGCCGGCAAGACGACGACCGTCCGCTGTCTGACGACCCTGCTGCGCCCCGACAGCGGCAAGGCGGTCGTCGCGGGCGTGGACGTGCTGAAGCACCCCGACGCCGTGCGCCGCTCCATCGGCCTGTCCGGCCAGTTCGCGGCGGTCGACGAATACCTGACCGGCCGCGAGAACCTGCAGATGGTCGGGCAGCTGTACCAGATGCGGGCCAAGGCGGCCAAGCGCCGCGCGTCCGAGCTCCTGGAGCAGTTCAACCTCGCCGACGCCGCCGACCGCCCCGCCAAGACCTACTCCGGAGGCATGCGCCGCAGGCTCGACCTCGCCGCGGCCCTCGTGGTCTCGCCGCCGGTGATGTTCATGGACGAGCCGACCACCGGCCTCGACCCGCGCAACCGCCAGCAGCTGTGGGAGGTCATCAAACAGCTCGTCTCCGGCGGTACGACCCTCCTGCTCACCACGCAGTATCTGGAAGAGGCCGACCACCTCGCCCACGACATCGCGGTGGTCGACCACGGCCGCGTCATCGCCCAGGGCACCTCCGACCAGCTCAAGGCCCAAACCGGCGGCGAGCGCGTCGAAGTCGTGGTGCACGAGCGCGACCACATCGCCGACGCCGCCGCTCTCCTGGACAGATACAGCCTGCGCGGCGTCGGCACGGGCGACGTCACCGTCGAGGAGCACACCCGCAAGCTCACGGTCCCCGTCACCGGCGGCGCCAAGCTGCTCGCCGAAATCATCCGCGAGCTGGACACCCGCGGGATCGAGATAGACGACATCGGGCTGCGCCGCCCCACTCTCGACGACGTCTTCCTGTCACTGACGGGACACGTGGCCGAGGCAGCCGACCAGGACGAGGCGAACGGCAAGGAGGCCGTGAAATGAGTGCCGTCAGTGAAACCGCGCGCATCGCGGCGCCGGGCAACCCGTTCACCCGGTCCGTCCGGGACTCGCTGATCGTCGGCAAGCGCAATCTGATCCGGATGTCCCGCATTCCGGAGATGGTCATTTTCGGCCTCATCCAGCCCATCATGTTCGTGGTGCTGTTCACCTACGTCTTCGGCGGCTCCATGAAGATCGACGGCAGCACCAGCGCCGAGGGCTACAAGAACTTCCTGATGGCCGGCATCTTCGCGCAGACCGTCACCTTCGCCACCGCCAGCTCCGGCGCCGGTATCGCCGACGACATGCACAAGGGCCTCATCGACCGCTTCCGCTCGCTGCCCATGGCACGCGGCGCGGTGCTGACCGGCCGTACGCTGGCCGACCTGGTCCAGACGGCACTGACCCTGCTCGTCCTGGCCGTGGTCGCCCTGCTGGTCGGCTGGCGGGTCGGAACCTTCCATGACACCAACGCCGGCAAGGTCCTCGCGGCCTTCGGCCTGCTGCTTCTGCTCGGCTATGCGTTCACCTGGATCGGCGCGCTGATCGGCCTGAGCGTGCGGACCCCGGAGGCGGCCACCTCCGGCGGCCTGATCTGGCTCTTCCCGGTGACTTTCCTGTCCAACGCGTTCGTCGACATCAGCAACATGACCCCGTGGCTACGGCACATCGCGGAGTGGAACCCGTTCAGCGCCACCGTGCAGGCGGCCCGGGTGCTGATGGGCAGCCCCGGCCAGTCGACCTCGGGGGCCTGGCCCATGCAGCACTCGGTCCTGGCCTCGCTGCTCTACTCCGTCCTGATCACCGCGACATTCCGCACCCTCGCGGTCCGCAAGTACCGCTCGGCCACCGCCTGACGGCTGCGGGCACGGCGAAGCCCCTGGTGTCCGGCACGGCGGACACCAGGGGCTTCGAGGTCCTGTCGGGGGGTGGATCAGCCCGAGTACGGCTCGGCCTTGAGGATCTTCACCGAGGCCTTCTTGCCGTTCGGCAGTTCGTACTCCGCGTCCTCGCCGACCTTGTGGCCGATGACGCCGGCGCCGAGCGGGGACTGCGGCGAGTACGTCTCGATCTCCGAGCTCGCGTACTCGCGGGAGGCGAGCAGGAACGTCAGTGTGTCGTCCTCGTCACCGTCGAAGGCGATCGTGACGACCATGCCGGGCGCGACGGCACCGTCGGCGGAGACCGGAGCCTCGCCCACCTTGGCGTTCTCAAGAAGCTGGGTCAGCTGGCGCACGCGCAGCTCCTGCTTGCCCTGCTCCTCCTTGGCCGCGTGGTACCCGCCGTTCTCGCGCAGGTCGCCCTCCTCGCGCGCGGCCGCGATCTTGGCGGCGATCTCCGTGCGCGCAGGACCAGTAAGGTACTCAAGCTCGTCCTTGAGCTTGTTGTACGCCTCCTGGGTCAGCCAGGTGACGTTCTCGCTGGTCTGGGTCACAGGGTGCTCCTCGTCGGTACTGGGAATACAAAGCATCGCCCTACCCAGAAGCATGTTCCCTCTTGGATGGGCGAAACCACGAGCCTAACAATTCAAGGCCGGAAGGGGGAGGACATAAGCCATCAGAATTGCATCAACGCAGGTCAGCGTGCATGTATTCCGGGTGACGGCTGGGGGTGTCCGGTGGCCGTCAGCCGGTATGGCAGCCGAGCAGCTCGGCCGTCGTGCCCTTCGCCGTCGTACGCAGCGTGACGACCTTGTCGATGCGCGTGGCCGACCCGGTGAAACGGAAGTCGGCCCGGCCCACCTCGGCGCCGTCCGCCGACTGGGAGCGCAGGGTGCAGTAGCCGGCGGTGCCGGAGTCCTTGTGGACCTCCAGATGCACCTTCACGGCGTTGTCCGTCGTGTCGAAGGTGATCACCTGGGCGCTGATCCCGGTCTGGGCGACATAGTGGTAGGCGAAGTAACCGACCAGCGCGAGCAGCGCCGCGCCGAGCACCGCACCGGCGACCTTGAGCTTGCGGTCGGCACGCTCGTCCGAGGAGCGGCCGTAGCGGCCCTCGGGCAGTCGTGCGCTCGCCGTACTCATGATCGTCCTCTCGGCAGGAACCGAACCCGGAATTATTCGCCCCCCGATTCGGTCACTATAGAAGCCTGCGATCGCGCCGAAGACACGGGGCGCCGACTTACCGAGGATTGAGTCTTGACTGACCAGTTGCGACTGATGGCCGTGCACGCCCACCCCGACGACGAGTCGAGCAAGGGCGCGGCCACCATGGCGAAGTACGTGTCCGAGGGGGTGGACGTGCTGGTGGTGACCTGCACCGGCGGAGAGCGCGGGTCCATCCTCAATCCCAAGCTGCAGGGCGACACGTACATCGAGGAGCACATCCACGAGGTACGCAAGAAGGAGATGGACGAGGCCCGGGAGATCCTCGGCGTCAAGCAGGAGTGGCTCGGCTTCGTCGACTCGGGCCTGCCCGAGGGCGACCCGCTGCCGCCGCTGCCCGAGGGCTGCTTCGCCCTGGAGGACGTCGACAAGGCGGCCGGGGAGCTGGTGAGGCAGATCCGCTCCTTCCGCCCGCAGGTGATCACCACCTACGACGAGAACGGCGGTTACCCGCACCCCGACCACATCATGACCCACAAGATCTCCATGGTGGCGTTCGAGGGCGCGGCGGACACCGAGAAGTACCCGGAGGCCGAGTTCGGCCCCGCCTACCAGCCGCTGAAGCTGTACTACAACCAGGGCTTCAACCGCCCCCGCACCGAGGCCCTGCACCACGCCATGCTCGACCGTGGCCTGGAGTCGCCGTACGGGGAGTGGCTCAAGCGCTGGAAGGAGTTCGAGCGCACCGAGCGCACGCTGACCACGCACATTCCGTGCGCGGACTTCTTCGAGATCCGCGACAAGGCGCTGATCGCGCACGCCACGCAGATCGACCCCGACGGCGGCTGGTTCAAGGTGCCGATGGAGCTGCAGAAGGAGGTCTGGCCGACGGAGGAGTACGAGCTGGCGAAGTCCCTCGTCGATACCTCCCTCCCCGAGGACGACCTCTTCGCGGGCATCCGGGACAATGCCTGACATGAGCGCAAGCGTGAGCCTGGCAGTGACGCACCTCGCCCCCCTCGCCAAGGACGTCGACCAGAACAAGGTCACCCCCGGCGTCCTCGGCTTCATCGTCTTCGCGGTGATGGCCCTGGCGGTGTGGGGCCTGATGAAGTCGATGAGCAAGCACATGCGGAAGGTCGACTTCAAGGAGGCCCCGGAGCCCGGGGAGCAGCAGACCGAGAAGGCCGACTCCGCTACGCGACGAGGCTGACCCGAGCGTCAGCGCCACGCCGGTACCGCCACCCCCATCACCTCCCGGGCGTGGCGGTCCGGAGTCATGCGCAGGCGCCAGGCCTGCCAGCCGTCCTCCAGGCTGATGCCGCGTTCCAGCAACAGGGCGTATGCCGAGGCGTAATCGGCGAGCTTCTCGTCCCGCAGGGCGTGGTCGGCGCGGGTCAGCTGGGCCAGCTCCTCCTGGGCGACCGCCGTGCCCACCTCCACGCCGCCCGGCGCCGCGTAGGGCAGCAGGGTGCAGCGCAGGAAGCGGGCCCAGTCCTCGCCGCGCCGGTCGCCGTAGGAGACGAACAGGTCCAGCGCCTCGTCGGCGAGGGCCAGCGCCGCCTGGGTACGGGCATTGCCCGCGTCGACCACCGCCAGCTCCAGGCAGGTCCAAGCCTCGCCGTGGGCGACGCCGATGCGCTGGAAGTCGGTGCGGGCGTCGACGAGGAGCTGCCGGGCGAAGCCGGAGTTGCGCAGAGAGCCGGTCTGCGCGGCCCGCTGGTCGCGGGTGACCCGGGCCGAGTGGTGCCGGGCGCAGGCGAGGCCGTAGACGTCCCGCATCCGGGAGAACATCGTCCGCGACCGCTCCAGGTCACGCACCGCCAGGTCCAGATCTCCGGTCTCCTCCAGCGCCTGGCCCAGGTAGTACAGCGTCCACGCCTCACCGCGCGCGTCCTCGTTCTCCCGGTGCCGGGCGGCGGCCTGCCTGAGGCCCTCCACGGCCGGTGAGGCGTCGCCGTCCACCAGACGGGCACGGGCCAGCTGGGTCAGCGCCCAGGCCTCGCCGCGTGCGTCGTGCGTCCGGCGGTACCGCTCCAGAGCGGCCCGCAGGTCGGTCTCCGCGCGCGGTGCGTCCCCCAGCCGCAGGGCCAGCTGGCCGAGCTGGAAGTGCGCCCAGGCCTCGCCGTGCAGCGAACCGCCCTCGCGGTGCAGGACCAGGGAACGGGTGAGCAGCTCCAGCGCCTCGGCCAGCCGGCCCCGGTCGCGCTGGACGGCGGCCAGGGCGTGCATCGTCCAGGCCCGGTCCGTCGCCAGCTCCGGCGCCGCCTGCAGGTCCAGCGCTTCCTGCAGCCTGGCGGCGGCCTCGGTGAGGTTGCCCTGGTGGTGCAGGGTGATCCCGAGGGAGCACAGGGCGCGGGCCGCACCGGCGTCATGGTGCGCCTCCCGGTACAGGTCCACCACCGACGTCAGTGTGGTGCGCGCCTTGTCCAGCTCGCCCAGCTGCCGGGCCGCGATACCGGTACGCCACTGCACCGAGCGGACCAGCAGCCCCTGGTCCACGGCCTGCGTCAGCTCGCTGATCTCGCCGAGCCGGTACAGGTCGCCGCGCAGCAGGCAGTAGTCGCACAGCGCGCCCAGAAGATTCAGCACCGCCGACTGGTCCACGCCCTCCGCGTGCCGCAGGGCCGCGGTGATGAAGCTGGACTCGTCGTCCAGCCAGCCCAGCGCCTCGTCCAGCGAGGTGAAGCCGTGCGGGCCGAACTGGTGCGCGCGTGTCGACATGTTCCCGTCGACCAGCCGCAGCACCGAGTCGGCCAGCTCGGCGTAGTTCACGATCAGTCGTTCCTGCGCCGCGCTGCGCTCGGCCGGGTCCTCCTCGTCCAGCAGCCGGGCCTGGGCGAAGGCGCGCACCAGGTCGTGCAGCCGGTAGCGGCTGCCGCGCACATGGTCGATGAGGCCGGCCCCGGCGAGGGCGGCGAGCCGGCGCGTGGCCTCCGCCTCGTCCGTGGCGAGCAGGGCGGCGGCCGCCGCGGCACCCAGCGAGGCCCGCCCCGCGAGCGCGAGCCTGCGCAGCAGCCGGCGCGCCGGCTCCGGCTGGTCGGTGTAGCGCAGCCACAGGGCCCGCTCCACCGGGTCCACCGGACCGTACGCACCCAGGTCCGCGGCCAGCTGCCGGGGCGAACGGGGGCCGAGCGCGGAGCCCGCGATCCTGAGCGCCAGCGGCAGCCCGGCGCACAGCGCGTGGATCCGCTCGGCGGACTCGGCGTCGTACGGACCCGACGCGTCCTCGGCGGCCGCGCCGAGCAGTTCCTCGGCACCGGCCGAGTCCAGTGCCTCGACCGGCAGATGGTGCACCCAGGCCGGCAGGTCGGCGGGGAGGTCGAGGGCGGTACGGGAGGTGACCAGGACCAGGCTGTCGGAGCGCTCGGGCACCAGCGCCCGCACCTGCTCCGGGTCCGAGGCGTCGTCCAGCACGATTGTCACCGGCAGCCCGGTCAGATGCTGGTGATACAGCTCGCCGAGCCGCTTGACCTGCTGGTCGGGGGAGGAGCGCTCCCGGAACAGCAACTGCTCGCGGGGGGCGCCGAGCCGGTTGAGCAGATGCAGGAGGGCGTCCCGGGTCGCGAGCGGCGCCTCCTCGCGCGTGCCGCCGCGCAGGTCCACGACCACCGCGCCGCGGAAGTGGTCCCGCAGGTCGTGCGCCGCGCGCACCGCGAGCGTGGTCCGGCCGGAACCGGGCCCGCCGTGCAGCACGACCACGGTCGGCCGGGTCTCCGTGGCCGCTCTGGCCGCCTGTGCCCACTGCCGGATCCGCGCCAGCTCCGCACGGCGTCCCGCGAACGGGCCGGCCGGGTCGGGGAGTTGCCCGAAGGACTGCTCCAGCACCGTGCGCCGGCGGGCCGCGGCGCTCTTGTCCGCGCCGCGCAGCGCGGTGCCGCCGGTCTTCTTCGGGCCCGTGGAGGCGCTGATCACCCGCTGCTGGTCGAGGAACGGGCGGATACCGCGCACCTCCAGCGCGGTCAGCCACTGCAGCCGCAGCTGCTCGGGCCCGCCCGGCTGTCCGGCGGCGCCGGCGCGGTGATGCGCGGCGGGCACATGGGCCCCGGCCGCCTTCACCACGGAGGCGGCGGCGCCGACCACGCCGGCGGTGACGCCCGCCCCGACGGCCGTACCGGTGCCCGTGCCGAGCGACAGGTCGGCCACGGTGGCGGCCACCGCGGCAACGGCCGCCACCAGTAAGGCGGTTCCGGCCCCCTGGCGGGCGTACCGCTGCCCGAAGGACAGCCGGCCCGCCTCGGCCTCGTCCAGGGCACGGGTGTAGGCGTCGTACTCCTCGCCGGCCGCCCCCGCCATCGCGTCCAGCGCACCGCGTGCCCGGGACAGCAGTACCTGCCCGTCGATCCGCCCGCCCGAGCGCCGGACCTCCTCCTCGACCGCCCGCACCAGCAGCCGCTCGGCCTCCGCCCGATGCCCGTCCCGCATGTCCCGTCCCCCTCCGGTGGCAACTTCCTTGCGTATGAGTGTCCTTCGGCGGCGGCGGAAGCGGGAGGGTTGGTTGTCAGTGGGGAGTTGGGCAGGTGCGGCAAGGTCCTTGTGAGTGACCGTGTACGACCCGGCGTACCGGGCATGTTCGGGCACCTCAGCGGGTGTCCACCGCCCCCCGGCCCTTGCTCAGCGCGAGGCGGGCACAGGCCCCCGCCAGCGCCCCCTCCGCCACCGCGCACAGCAGGGCCTCGGCCAGCGGAGCACCCGCGCCCGCCGTCGTTATGTCGAACCAGGCGTCCAGCACCGCCACCGACGCCGTCGCCGAGGCCGTCAGGCGGGCCCTGGTGTCGCCGCGCAGGCCGAGCAGGACCGTCGCCGCGCAGCCCGTCGCCATGAGGACGTCGAGGCCGATCCAGGCCAGCGGCCAGTTGTCCACCTCGGTGCTGCCGGGCAGGGTCAGGGCCAGCACCACCGTCCACGGCATCAGCAGGACCGCCGCCGCACCCAGCAGAACCCAGGGCCACTTCTTCCGAACGCTCACGTCGTCCCCTCACCGGCATCTCTCCGACTGCCTCCACCGTAGAGCGCAGAGAAAATTCTGCAAAGAAAATTCGGCATACCTCAGGGACTTCTCAGGGTTCTCAGGGTTACGGTGACCGCATGACCGACGGCATGCCCGAGATGACGAGCCTGAAGCGCACCGCCCTCTACAAGTCCCTCGGCAACCCCTTGCGCCGCCGGATCCTGGAGTACCTCGGCCGGCACGGCGAGGCGAACTCCACCGTCCTGGCCCGCGAACTCGGCGAAAGCTCCGGCACCACCAGCTACCACCTGCGCAAACTCGCCGAGCAGCGGCTCATCGAGGAGATCCCGGAGAAGTCCGGCGGCCGGGAGCGCTGGTGGCGGAGCCTGCCCTTCAGCCACACCACCCCCGACCCGGCCACGATGACCCCCGCCGAGTACGCGGCCGCCGCCCAGCTCGCGCACCTCAAGATCGAGTTCGACACCGCCCTCTACCGCCGCGCCCACCAGGAGTACCGCGGCCCCGGGGGCTGGGCCCAGATCCAGCGCCACGGCACCTGGATGACCAGGGAGGAACTGCTCGAATTCATGCAGGAGTACCACGCCCTGCTCGCGCGGTACGGCCACCCGCGCGAGCAGGCCCCGGACGAGGCGCGCCCGGTGCTCATGCGTTTCTACGCGCTGCCCGAGCCCGTGGGAGAGTGGAACGGTGAACCGACTGGCCCATGAGACGTCCCCGTATCTGCTCCAGCACGCCGACAACCCCGTCGACTGGTGGCCCTGGTCGGCCGAGGCCTTCGACGAGGCTCGCAGCACCGGCAAACCCGTGCTGCTGAGCGTCGGATACAGCAGCTGTCACTGGTGTCATGTCATGGCTCACGAGTCCTTCGAGGACCGGGCCACCGCCGACTACCTCAACGAGCACTTCGTCAACATCAAAGTCGACCGCGAGGAACGCCCCGACGTCGACGCCGTCTACATGGAAGCCGTACAGGCCGCCACCGGGCAGGGCGGCTGGCCCATGACCGTGTTCCTCACCCCGGATGCCGAGCCCTTCTACTTCGGCACCTACTTCCCGCCCGCGCCGCGGCACGGAATGCCCTCCTTCCGGCAGGTGCTGGAAGGGGTCCGGCAGGCCTGGGACACCCGGCGTGACGAGGTCTCCGAGGTGGCCGGGAAGATCGTCCGCGATCTCGCCCAGCGGGAGATCGTCCGGCAGGCCCCGCAGCCGCCCGGCGAGGCGGAACTCGCCCAGGCGCTCCTGGGGCTGACCCGCGAGTACGACCCGCAGCGCGGCGGTTTCGGCGGGGCGCCGAAGTTCCCGCCGTCCATGGTGCTGGAGTTCCTGCTGCGGCATCACGCGCGCACGGGCGCCGAGGGGGCGCTGCAGATGGCTCAGGACACCTGTGAGCGCATGGCCCGCGGCGGCATCTACGACCAGCTCGGCGGCGGGTTCGCCCGTTACTCCGTCGACCGCGACTGGGTCGTGCCGCACTTCGAGAAGATGCTGTACGACAACGCCCTGCTGTGCCGGGTGTATGCGCACCTGTGGCGGGCCACCGGTTCCGACCTCGCCCGGCGGGTCGCCCTGGAGACCGCCGACTTCCTCGTGCGTGAACTGCGCACGGAACAGGGCGGGTTCGCCTCCGCGCTCGACGCCGACAGCGACGACGGAAGCGGGCGGCACGTCGAGGGCGCGTACTACGTGTGGACGCCCGAGCAGCTGAGGGCGCTCCTCGGGGACGCGGACGGGGAACTCGCCGCCCGGTACTTCGGTGTGACCGAGGAAGGGACCTTCGAGCACGGGCAGTCGGTGCTCCAGCTCCCCCAGGAAGACGTCCTCTCCGACGCCCAGAAGATCGCCTCCATCAAGGAACGCCTGCTCCGCCGGCGCGCGCAGCGCCCCGCGCCGGGCCGGGACGACAAGGTCGTCGCCGCCTGGAACGGCCTGGCCGTCGCCGCGCTCGCCGAGACCGGCGCCTACTTCGGCCGGCCCGACCTGATCGAGGCCGCCGTCGGCGCCGCCGACCTCCTCGTCCGCGTCCACCTCGACGACCACGCCCGCCTCGCCCGCACCAGCAAGGACGGGCGGGTCGGTCCCAACGCCGGTGTGCTGGAGGACTACGCCGATGTCGCCGAGGGCTTCCTCGCGCTCGCGTCCGTGACGGGCGAGGGCGTCTGGCTCGATTTCGCCGGGCTGCTCCTCGGTCATGTGCTCGCCCGCTTCACCGATCCGGAGACCGGCGCGCTGTACGACACGGCCTCCGACGCCGAGCGGCTCATCCGCCGGCCGCAGGATCCCACCGACAACGCCACCCCGTCCGGCTGGACCGCCGCGGCCGGTGCCCTGCTGGGCTATGCCGCCCACACCGGATCCGAGGCCCATCGGACCGCCGCCGAACGCGCTCTGGGGGTGGTGAAGACCCTCGGGCCGCGTGTGCCCCGGTTCATCGGCTGGGGGCTCGCCGTGGCCGAGGCCCTCCTCGACGGGCCGAAGGAGGTCGCCGTCGTCGGACCCGATCTCGCGGACGAGCGCACAACCGCCCTGCACCGGGCGGCACTTCTGGGTACCGCCCCGGGTGCCGTGGTCGCCGTCGGTACTGCGGAGAGCGACGAGTTCCCGCTGCTCGCCGACCGTCCGCTCGTGGCCGGTGCGCCGGCGGCGTATGTCTGCCGTCACTTCTCCTGCGACGCCCCGACGACCGATCCGGAGCTGCTGCGGGCATCCCTGAACAGGCACTGAGCGTCGGGAACCCCAGGCGCCGGAAGGCGTGAATGTCCGAAACGGGAGCGCGTGTTCGGATAGGCGGATAGATCCTGTTACCGATACCACCGTTCCGAAACAAGCTATTTATCGGAACACCTCCCACGCTTCACAGATCCCCCCTACTCTCTCCACAGCGGGTCGATGGACGGTCACTCACCGTCTCCCGCACAGGGGGATTCGGGGATCTGGGGGGATCTTTTTGCTCACGTCTGTCTTCATCGGTGCCGTCTCACTGGCCCTGTTCTGGATGGCGGCCTTCACCCTGTGGTGGCAGATGCACGCGTGGCGCACGCCCGAGGTGCTGGCCTCCACCCGGTTCGGCAGACCGGACGGCGGGGAACACCTGTCGTTCTCACTGCTGTTGCCCGCCCGGCACGAGCAGGCGGTGCTGGACCACACCATCCAGCGGCTGCTGGAATCCACCCACACCGACTTCGAGATCATCGTGATCGTCGGGCACGACGATCCGGAGACCACCGAGGTGGCCGAGCAGGCCGCCGCACGGGACCCGCGGGTCCGGGTCGTCGTCGACACCCACGAGAAGAAGAACAAGCCGAAGGCCATGAACACGGCGCTGCCGCACTGCCGCGGCGACGTCGTCGGGGTCTTCGACGCCGAGGACCAGGTCCACCCGGAGCTGCTCGCACACGTCGACCACGCCTTCCGGACGACGCGAGCGGACGTCGTCCAGGGCGGCGTCCAGCTCATCAACTTCCACTCCAGCTGGTACAGCCTGCGCAACTGCCTGGAGTACTTCTTCTGGTTCCGCTCCCGGCTGCACCTGCACGCGCAGAAGGGGTTCATCCCGCTCGGCGGGAACACCGTGTTCGTGCGGACCGACGTCCTCAGGGAGGCGGACGGCTGGGACCCGAACTGCCTCGCCGAGGACTGCGACCTGGGCGTCCGGCTGTCCAGCGTCGGCAAGAAGGTCGTCGTCGCCTACGACTCCGACATGGTCACCCGCGAGGAGACCCCCGGCTCGCTGATGTCGCTGCTCAAGCAGCGCACCCGGTGGAACCAGGGCTTCCTCCAGGTGTACCGGAAGAAGGACTGGAAGCAACTGCCCACGTTCGGGCAGCGGCTGCTCGCCCGGTACACCCTGATGACGCCGTTCCTGCAGGCCTTCTCCGGCGTGATCATCCCGCTCAACGCGGCCGTCGCGCTCTTCCTGGACGTGCCCGTCGGTGTCGCCTTCCTCACCTTCCTGCCGCTGGTCACCGCCGCTGTCACCTTCGTCTTCGAGGTGGTCGGGCTGCACGACTTCGGCAAGCAGTACGACTTGAAGGTCCGCCTCGTCCACTATGTGAAGCTCATCGTGGGCGGCCCCTTCTATCAGGTCCTCCTCGCCGGTGCCGCGATCCGCGCCGTGTGGCGCGAGCAACGCGGCCGTAACGACTGGGAGTTGACCACGCACGTCGGCGCGCACCTCACCGCGGCCGAGCCCACCCGAGAGGACATTCCTGCGTGACCTCCACACTTCCCGCGGTGACCGCAGCGAAGGTCCCCGCGCAGCCCACACCTGCGCCCACGGCCCGTTCGACCGGTCGAACACAGCCGCCGCCACGGCTCCGCTCGTCCCGGCCCGACCTGCTCCTGTGCGGTGTCCTGCTCACGGCGATCCTCGTCGTCCAGGGCTGGAACATCGCCGCATACCCGACCCTCAGCGACGACGAGGGCACCTACCTCGCCCAGGCCTGGGCCGTCCAGCAGGGCCGGGGCCTGGCCCACTACACCTACTGGTACGACCACCCACCGCTCGGCTGGATCCAGATAGCCCTGCTCAGCCGGCTCCCTTCGGCGGTCAGCCCCGGCTCGATGACCGTCGGCACCATGCGGCTCGTCATGCTGCTGGTCAGCGGCGTCAGCGCGGTCCTCCTGTACGTCCTCGGGCGCCGGCTCTCCCTGCCCCGCTGGGCCGCCGGACTCGGCATGGCCCTGCTCGGGCTCTCCCCGCTCGCGGTCGTCCTCAGCCGGGAGATCTTCCTCGACAACATCGCCGTGATGTGGCTGCTGCTGGCGTTCTGCCTCGCCGCCTCGCCCAGCCGCCACCTCTGGCACCACTTCGGCGCGGGCCTCGCCGCCGCCGCGGGCGTCCTCACCAAGGAGACGATGCTCGTCGTCCTGCCCGCCCTGTTCGTCACCATGTGGCGGCACAGCCACCGCGACACCCGCAAGTTCGCCCTCACCGGAGCCGTCACCGCCTGCATCCTGACCGGCTTCTCCTACCCGCTGTTCGCCCTGCTCAAGGGCGAGTTGCTGCCCGGTGCCGGGCACGTCTCCCTCTGGGACGGCATCACCTACCAGATGTCCAGGCCGGGCTCGGGATTCATCCTCGACCCGGGTTCCGGCTCGTACGGAGTCCTGCACTCCTGGCTCTACTACGACCGCGTCCTGCCCCTCGGCGGCCTCGCCGGAGCCCTGCTCCTGCTGCTCACCGGGCGCTGGTCGGTCACCGCCCGCGCGCTCGCCGGACCGGCCCTCACCGTCGCCGTCCTCGCCGCCGTCGCCCTGCGGCCGAGCGGCTATCTGCCCGCCATGTACGTCATCGGTGCGCTGCCCTTCCTCGCCCTGGTGCTCGCCGGCGGTGCCGCCTCCGTCGCCCACATGGTCATCAGCAGATGGCGCAAGGACGGCGAGCACCGGTACGTCACCGGCGGCCGGTACGCGCTCGCCGCCGCCCTCGCCCTGGCCGCCGGCGCCTACGTCGTACCGCACTGGTATGACGGCGACCGCACCGCCGTCACCGCCGACGCCAACCGGCCCTACCGGCAGGCCTCCCACTGGCTCGGCACGAAGGTGGCGGACCCGGAGGACACCCGGGTCCTCGTCGACGACGCCCTCTGGCTGGACCTCGTGCACGCCGGCTACCGGCCCGGGCTCGGCGCCATCTGGTTCTACAAGGCCGACCTCGACCCGGCCGTGACCCGGACCATCCCGCACGGCTGGCGCGACCTCGACTACGTCGTCGCCTCGCCGACCGTCCGCCGCGACGCCAAGGACCTGCCGACCGTCAGGGCCGCCATCCAGCACTCCACGCCGGTCGCCACCTTCGGCAACGGGGAGGACCGCATCGAGATCCGGCGGATCAAGGCCACGGCCACGGGGGGCACCCGATGAGCGAGTACACCGCCCCGGTACCCGGCCTCGACGCCGTCGGGCGAGCCGCGGAAGACGCAGTCCCCGAACCCGGCGCCGTCACCATCGTCGTACCGACCTTCAACGAGTCCGCGAACATCCGGCAGCTGCTGCACCGGATCACCGAGTCCGTGCCCGCCCGGCTGCCGTGCGAGGTGGTCTTCGTGGACGACTCCACCGACGACACCCCCGAGGTGATCCGCGAGGCCGCCCAGGACTGCCCGTTCCCGGTGGCCGTACGGCACCGGGCGGAACCCGTCGGCGGGCTCGGCGGGGCGGTGGTCGAGGGGCTGCGGGCGGCGACCTCGGAGTGGATCGTCGTCATGGACGGCGACTGCCAGCATCCGCCGTCGCTGGTACCGGAGCTGGTGGCCACCGGCGAACGGGCGAACGCCGGGCTCGTCGTCGCCTCCCGGTACATCGAGGGCGGCAGCCGGGCCGGGCTCGCCGGCGGCTACCGGGTGGCCGTCTCGCGCGGCGCCACCTGGCTCACCAAGGCCCTCTTCCCGCGTCGGCTGCACGGCATCAGCGACCCGATGAGCGGCTTCTTCGCCGTCCGGCGCAGCGCGGTCACCGCCGAGGTGCTGAAGCCCCTCGGCTACAAGATCCTGCTGGAGCTGGCCGTCCGCAGCCGTCCGCGCCGGGTCGCCGAGGTGCCGTTCGTCTTCCAGGACCGCTACGCCGGCGAGTCCAAGTCCACCGCCCGGGAGGGCTTGCGCTTCCTGCGCCACCTGGCCGGCCTGCGCACCGCCTCCCCGGTCGCCCGCATGATCGGCTTCGGGCTGATCGGAGCGAGCGGCTTCGTACCGAACCTGGCGGGTCTCTACGCCCTCACCGCCCTCGGCATGCACTACGTGCCCGCCGAGATCCTCGCCAACCAGCTCGGCGTCGCCTGGAACTTCCTGCTCATCGAGCACCTGCTGTTCCGCGACCGGCGCGCACACCGCCGCTGGTGGGACCGGCTCGGCCGGTTCGCGCTCCTCGCCAACGCCGACCTGGTGCTGCGCATCCCCCTGATCGCACTCCTCGTCGGCCGGTTCGGCATGGGCGCCCTGCCCGCCACCGCCCTGGCGCTGGTGCTGACCTTCGTCCTGCGCTTCGTCGGCACCGAGGCGCTGGTCTACCTCCCGCGACGACGCCGTACCCCGGCGTCCGCCCGATGAAGCACAGCCGTACCACCGCAAGGAGAGCCGTGTGAGCACGTACCGCAGACGGACCGCACTGGTCGGGGTGGGCGCCCTGACCGCCGGTCTGCTCCTCACCTCGCCGCAGAGCGCCGAGGCCGCCAACCTGATCAAGAATCCCGGGTTCGAGACCGCCGGCACCGGTGACATGCCGTACTGCTGGGAGAAAGCGGGCTGGGGCGACAACGACTTCACCTACGAGACCACCTCCGACGCGCACTCCGGTGCCAAGGCCATGAAGGTCACCCTGACCCGCCGGGTCGACGGCGACCGCAAGGCGATGTTCCTGGAGTCCGCCGACTGCGCGCCCGCGGTGAGCGTCGGCAAGCAGTACGACCTGGGGCTCTGGTACAAGACCACGACCCCGGACGCGAACGTCACCCTCTTCCGGCACGACAGCACGACGGGCTGGCAGTACTGGACCGACGTCAAGACCCTCCAGATGGCGTCGAGCTGGACCCCGGCCACGGTCCGCACCCCCGAGATACCGGCCGGCACCGACCGCATCACCTGGGGTGTCTCCGTCTACGGCACCGGATCGGCGACCACCGACGACTACACCATGGAGCAGGTCCCCGACCCGCTCCCGCCCGCCCGGTGCACGGGCACGGACGACCAGTGCGCGAACGGCAGTTGGTCCGTGCTGCCGACGCAGAACCCGGTCCGCTCCATGCACTCGGTCGTCCTCAACAACGGCAAGGTGCTGCTGATCGCCGGCTCGGGCAACAGCGAGGACGCCTTCAACGCGGGCACGTTCACCTCCGCGGTGTACGACCCGGCGACGGGCACCTACAAGGTCGTCCCCACACCGAAGGACATGTTCTGCGCCGGGCATGTGCAGCTGCAGGACGGCCGGGTGCTGGTGCTGAGCGGCAACAAGGCGTACCCGGTCGCGGGCGGGCACGGCTACGAGGGGTTCAAGGACTCGTACGTCTTCGACCCGAAGACAGAGACCTACACCAAGACCAACGACCTCAACGACGGCCACTGGTACCCGTCGGCCACCGAACTGGGCAACGGTGACGTCATCACCTTCGGCGGCCTGCGCGAGGACTCCACGGGTTCGGTGACCGCCGACCGCTGGTCGGACAAGGACCAGCAGTGGCTGCCGTCCTGGAAGGTCAACCAGACCTGGTCCTTCTGGGGCCTGTACCCGGCGATGGTCCTGATGCAGGACGGCCGCCTCTTCTACACGGGCAGCCATGTCTTCGGCAACAACATCCCCGGCACGGGTTCGGCGATCTACGACTACGACGCCAACACGATCACGCAGATCCCCGGCCTGCAGAACAAGGACCAGCGCGACCAGTCGGCGTCCGTGCTGCTGCCCCCCGCGCAGGACCAGAGGGTCCTCACCATCGGCGGCGGCAACATCGACTCCAACCCCGACGCGGGCCGCCTCACCGACGTGATCGACCTCAAGCAGGCCAACCCGTCGTACGTCGCCGGGCCGCCGCTCCCGCAGGGCACGGTCGACCTCGGCAGCGGCAAGGTCGCCGAGACCGGCAACCAGGGCAAGATGTACGTCTCCGCGGTCCTGCTGCCCGACGGCAAGGTGCTGGAGACCGGCGGCGCCCTGCACAACCGGGCCGACCCGGTGTACGAGTCCTCGGTCTACGACCCCGGCACCAACACCTTCGACCCCGTGGCCGCCGACCCCCAGTCCCGCGGCTACCACTCCACGGCCTTCCTGCTGCCCGACGGCCGGGTGATGGCCACCGGTGACAACCCGGGCAACGGCAGCTGGAACCGCAACGTGTCGATCTACACCCCGCCGTACCTCTACAAGGGCACGCGACCGACGATCACCTCGGTGATCAACCAGGAGTGGAAGTACGGCGACACCCAGCGGATCACCGTCGACCACCCCATCGCCAGGGCCGAGTTGATCCGGCCCGCCGCGGTCACCCACTCCTCCGACCCGAACCAGCGTTTCGTCGACCTGCCGCTGAGCGTGGACGGCAACAACGTCGACCTGAACGTGACGAACAACCCGAACATCGCCCCGCCCGGCTGGTACATGCTCTTCGCGGTCGACGCCAACGGCGTTCCCTCGGTGGCCAGGTGGGTGCACCTGACGGGCCCGGCGGCCCTCGGCGCCACCACCGCATCGCCGCACGTCCACGCCTTCGCCGACGCGCTGTCCGGCAAGGAGTCCGGCCCGGGGCAGAAGCGCACCTCGCAAGCGGTCAGCCCGACGATCTCCGGCTGCGACCGGCACTACGGCTCGGTCAACGTCTGTGTGCCGACGGTCTTCCCGCCCAAGGTGAAGAAGACGGCGGCGGCGCGCTGCACCTGGCTCAAGCAGAACCACTACGGCCGGCTGAAGGTCAACGGCGGCGACGACCCGCTGGGCCTGGACCGGAACCGGAACGGCATCGCCTGTGAGAAGAGGGATACGAGCAGGCGCTAACCATGCTCCGTCAGGGCGCGCTCCACGATCGCTTCCAGCTGGTCGTGGTGCGCGCCCTTCCAGTAGGCGCGACCGCATTCCGTGCACTGGGCGAAGACGTCGTACGAGCGTTGCGTGCCGTGCTTGAGCTGCCCGGCGACCTCCTCCTTGGTGGCTTGCCTGAGCAGGCCGTTGCAGGCGGTGCAGCGGGTCCAGGGGTTCAGGGCGGGGGCGAACCGGTCGAGGACGTCGTGCAGCTGGTCGTCGGGGCGGGTGCTGTAGACGAAGGCGCCGGCCCACAGTTCGCGGCGGCGCAGGAGCCCTCGGTCGCGGCTGAGCATCACCCGCTGCTCCGACGCCGAGCGCGCGGCCAGCGCCGGGTCGCCGATGTCCGTCGACTCGTACGCCGTGTCCACACCGAGCAGCCGGAGGCGGCGGGCGAGGGTGCCCAGGTGCACGTCGAGGAGGAAGCGGAGCGGGGCGCCGGGGACCTGCTGGGGGCGGGTGACGGGCTGGACCAACACCGTCTCGCCCGCCGCCGGGATGTGCGAGACAGGTACTTCACGGCCGTCCACGACCAGTGCGCCGACCTCGGTCAGCGGGACGCCGAGGGACTCGATGACATGGCCGAGCGTCGAGACGCCGTCCGTGCCGAGCGGCGTGGCGCCGCCCCGTCGGGCGGCCGGCACGAACAGATGGAGCGCGGGGGCGACTTCGACGTGGATCTCGGGTCGGTTCACCCCGTCAGGATCGCACGGGGGGCCGCCCGGACCTCAGCGGTTTTCGGTGGGCAGGCCGTGTTCCAGGACCGTGAGGGCGCGTTCCATGAGGTCGCCCAGGTCGCCCTCCTGGTCGTGCTCGCCCCAGTACATGTTGGCCTCCATGAGCCCGGCGATGACGGACATGGAGTAGACCCGCACCTCAAGGCTGTCCGGGTCGTGGCCCGTGCGGTCCGCGATGGCCCGGCGGAGCAGGACACTGGTGCTCGCCATGCTCTCGAACACCCGGGAGCGGACGGCGGGGACCTCGACTCCGAGACGCGTCCGCAGCCGGAGCACCTCGGGGTCGTCGTGCATCAGGCCGGCGAGCGACGCGCGCATGACGTACCGCAGCGACTCCAGCAGCGGCTCGTCCGCCGGGCGGGCCCGCAGTTCCTCCGCCATCAGGTGGTCGTACTCGTCGGTGAGGACGATGTCCTCCTTGGTCGGGAAGTACCGGAAGACGGTCGACGGCGACACCTCGGCCCGCTCGGCGATCTGGTCGACGGTCGTGGCGTCGTACCCCTGCTCCCTGATCAGTTCGTATGTCGCGGTGCGGATCGCCTCACGGGTCTTGATCTTCTTGCGCTCGCGCAGACCCAGTTGCGGGCGGTCGGCGGGGGAGAGGGGGGAACGTGCGGCCGTCATGGGGGTCATTGTCGGGCATCCTCCCGCGGGGCGACCACGTCGGGGGCGGCGGCCTCCGCGGGCCCGGCCGCCGTCGTCCCGGGCAGGAAGGCCGCCGCCAGCAGTGCGGAGACCAGGGCGGCGGCACCGCACACCAGCAGCACGACGGTCATGCCGTGGACGTACGCACCGTTCGCGGAGGCGGCGAGGTGGGCGGAGTGGGCCTTCTCGGCGATCAGACGGGCGGCGACGACCGAGTCCCCCGCGGTGTCGGCGGCCTTCGCGGGCAGCCCGGTGACGTCCAGGCGGTCCCGGAAGGTGTCGGCCAGCAGGCTGCCGAGCAGGGCGATGCCGATCGCGGAGCCCACCTGGCGCAGGGTCATCAGCAGTCCGGAGCCGCTGCCGGCCCGGTCCCGGGGCAGGGTGCCGAGCGCGCCCGTCATGGCCGGTACGAGGGCGAAGCCGAAGCCCAGTCCGGCGGTGGTGAGCCACAGTGCGGTGAAGCCGTAGCCGGAGCCGGTCGTCGTACGGCTGCCGAGGAAGGCGGCGAAGGCCAGCACCACCAGGCCCGCGCTGACCGGGGCACGCGCGCCGAAACGGGCGGCGACCGGCGGGGCGAGCTTCGCGGCGACGGACAGGCCGAGAACCATCGGCAGCATCCGTACGCCGGTGCCGAGCGTGTCGTTGCCGAGGACGGCCTGGAGGTAGGCCGGCAGGACGAACATCAGGCCGGACAGCACGAACATCACGAGGGTCGCGGCGACGGCGTTGAGCAGGAAGCCGCGCCGGGCGAGCAGGGTGAGGTCCAGCATGGGGCGCCGGACCCGGCGCGAGCGCAGCACGAGCGCGGCGATGAGAGCCGCGGACCCGGCGAACAGAGCGAGGACCAGTGGGTCGTCCCAGCCGCGGTCGGAGGCCTCGGTGGTCGCGTAGACCAGGGCCCCCAGCCCGGCGGTGGTGAACACGGTGGACAGCGCGTCGACCGTGGGGGAGTGCGGGTCACGGGTCTCGGGGAGCAGCAGGACGCAGGCGAGGATGCCGATGGCGACCATCGGGATGTTGATCAGGAAGACCGATCCCCACCAGTAGTGGTCGAGCAGCCAGCCGCCGATGATCGGTCCCAGCGGCATGCCCAGGGCGCTGCCGGTGGAGACCAGGCCGATGGCCTTGCCCTGCTCCTGCGGCGTGAACAGCGAGGGCAGCACGGACATCGCCAGTGGAGTGATGAACGCGGCGCCGAGGCCCATGACGGCGCGGGCGGCGATCACCACGTCCACATCCCCGGCCAGTGCACCGAGCAGCGAGCCCGCCAGGAAGACCATGAGTCCCGCGATCAGCATCCGGCGCCGCCCGAACCGGTCCCCGAGCAGTCCGGCCGGGAGCATCAGCGCGGCGAACACGACGACGTACGCGTCCGCCATCCACTGCTGTTGGCCCGTCGTGGCGCCGAGCTGCCCGGCCATCGTCGGCAGGGCCACGTTGAGGATCGTCATGTCGAAGCCGAGCACCAGCATGCTCGCGACCAGGGCCCCGAGGGCCCACCAGCGGCGGGAGTCGTGCCGCGGCTCATCGACGTGCGTGACAGTAACCATGAAATGAAAGTAACTCTCAAAAACATGCGACTGTCAATGGCGATCTGGTGTCAGGCGCACGAAAACGGCCACGGCTGGTGAGCCGTGGCCGGGAAGGGATGGGTTGCGGGTTACGCGTGCTGGTACGCCACCAGCGAGATGCCGACGTAGTGGACCACGAAGGCGGCCAGCGTGAGGGAGTGGAAGACCTCGTGGAAGCCGAACCAGCGCGGCGACGGGTTCGGCCGCTTGATGCCGTAGATCACGCCGCCGGCGCTGTAGAGCAGGCCGCCGACGACCACCAGGACCAGCACCGCGATGCCGCCGGTGCGCAGGAAGTCGGGCAGGAAGAAGACGGCCGCCCAGCCCATCGCGATGTAGCAGGGCGTGTAGAGCCAGCGCGGGGCGCCGACCCAGAAGACCCGGAAGACGATGCCGGCCGCGGCGGCGGCCCAGATGCCCCACAGCAGCCACTGGCCCTTCCCGCCGGGAAGGAGCAGCAGGGTCAGCGGAGTGTAGGTGCCCGCGATGATCAGGAAGATGTTGGCGTGGTCCAGGCGGCGCAGGACGCCGTCCATCCGGGGGCTCCAGTTTCCCCGGTGGTACAGCGCGCTGATGCCGAAGAGCAGACAGGCCGTCAGGACGTAGATCCCGCAGGCGATACGGCCTCTGGTGGAGTCGGCGAGGGCGGTGAGGACGAGGCCCGCGATGAGCACGGCCGGAAACATGCCGAGGTGCAGCCAGCCGCGGAGCCTGGGCTTGACCGGATGCGGCAAGGAGAGCGCTACGGGGCCGCGGCCGCTGGCCGGCGTCTCCGTGGGCGCGTCGGGAGCGGACGCAGTCATGCGGGGCATGGTACCTACGGCGCCGTAAGTCGGGAATCAGTGAGGCTCTTGGTCGATCGAACGCAAAAAGACCTTCAGGTGACGCAAACCTGGACGTAAAGGAAACGTAAACGGCGCTGGAAACCGTGGCCTTCCTCACGTGCTCACCTGTGAGGTCCCCTGGACATATGGGCACTCGTGTCGGATACGATCAAATGAGTGCAGTCGGCACCGGATGAGCAGCACAGAAGCGTCCGGGTCGCAGCCCCCACGGGGCCACAAGGACAAAATCCCTCACTTAGGAGCAACCGTGGCGCGCGACAACTCGGCTTCCAGCGTTCCCACCCATCACCAGGAACTGATCTCGTGGGTCGACGAGATCGCCGAACTGACGCAGCCGGACAGCGTGGTCTGGTGTGACGGCTCCGAGGCCGAGTACGACCGGCTGTGTGCAGAGCTGGTGGCCAAGGGCACCTTCAAGAGGCTCGACCCGATCAAGCGCCCGAACTCCTACTACGCCGCTTCCGACCCGACCGACGTCGCCCGCGTCGAGGACCGGACCTTCATCTGCTCCGAGAAGGAGGAGGACGCCGGCCCGACCAACCACTGGAAGGCGCCCGCCGAGATGCGGGAGATCTTCAGCGGTGAGAAGGGCCTGTTCCGCGGCTCCATGCGGGGCCGCACCATGTACGTCGTCCCGTTCTGCATGGGTCCGCTGGGCTCGCCGCTGTCCGCGATCGGCGTGGAGATCACCGACTCCGCCTACGTCGCCGTCTCCATGCGCACGATGACGCGCATGGGCCAGGCCGTCCTGGACGAGCTCGGTGACAGCGGCTTCTTCGTCAAGGCCGTCCACTCCCTCGGCGCCCCGCTGGAGGAGGGCCAGGACGACGTTCCGTGGCCGTGCAACTCCACGAAGTACATCTCCCACTTCCCCGAGGACCGCGAGATCTGGTCCTACGGCTCCGGCTACGGCGGCAACGCCCTGCTCGGCAAGAAGTGCTACGCCCTGCGCATCGCCTCCGTCATGGCGCGTGACGAGGGCTGGCTGGCCGAGCACATGCTGATCCTCAAGCTCACCCCGCCGCAGGGCGAGGCCAAGTACGTCGCCGCCGCCTTCCCGAGCGCCTGCGGCAAGACCAACCTCGCCATGCTGGAGCCCACGATCTCCGGCTGGACCGTGGAGACCATCGGCGACGACATCGCCTGGATGCGCTTCGGCGAGGACGGCCGCCTGTACGCGATCAACCCCGAGGCCGGCTTCTTCGGTGTCGCGCCCGGCACCGGTGAGCACACCAACGCCAACGCGATGAAGACGCTGTGGGGCAACGCGGTCTTCACCAACGTCGCGCTCACCGACGACGGTGACGTGTGGTGGGAGGGCATGACCGAGGAGCCCCCGGCCCACCTCACCGACTGGAAGGGCAACGACTGGACGCCGGCGTCCGAGACCCCGGCCGCCCACCCCAACGCCCGCTTCACGGTTCCCGCGTCCCAGTGCCCGATCATCGCGCCGGAGTGGGAGGACCCCAAGGGCGTGCCGATCTCGGCGATCCTCTTCGGCGGCCGGCGTGCCAGCGCGGTGCCGCTGGTGACGGAGTCCTTCGACTGGAACCACGGTGTCTTCCTCGGTGCCAACGTGGCCTCCGAGAAGACCGCCGCCGCCGAGGGCAAGGTCGGCGAGCTGCGCCGCGACCCGTTCGCGATGCTGCCGTTCTGCGGCTACAACATGGGCGACTACATGGGCCACTGGGTCGACGTCGCCAAGGGCAAGGACCAGTCCAAGCTGCCGAAGATCTACTACGTCAACTGGTTCCGCAAGAACGACGAGGGCAAGTTCGTCTGGCCGGGCTTCGGCGAGAACTCCCGTGTCCTGAAGTGGATCGTGGAGCGGCTGGACGGCAAGGCCGAGGGCGTCGAGACCCCGATCGGCGTGCTGCCGGCCAAGGGCGCGCTGGACACCAAGGGCCTCGAACTGTCCGAGTCGGACATGGACTTCCTGCTCACGGTCGACAAGGAGGTCTGGCGCGAGGAGGCCGCCCTGGTCCCCGAGCACCTCAACACCTTCGGCGACCACACCCCGAAGGAGCTGTGGGACCAGTACCGCGCGCTGGTGGAGCGCCTGGGCTGAACCGCCCGCTGAAGACTCCACGGCCGGTCCGGATGCCCTGACCAGCGATCGTCACGGCCGGCCGTGGTGACCACCCACCGGGGCCCCGCACAAAGGCGTGCGGGGCCCCGGCTTCATCGGTGCCGTGCAGAGCCCCGCCCGAGCGGGGCCACTGCCGCCCCCTCCGTCGCAACCGACAGCCGGGCGCACGCGTCGCGTAACACGTGGAACGCGAATGGCTCTTCTCTCTCATCCCTCTGACGATCGGCGTGCTCTCCCTCGGCTTCGGCCTGTACGGCCTCCGCCTCGCCGGCACGCTTCGCCGCGTGGGTGTCACCGCCGAGGCCCGGGTCGTCCGCCACGATGTCAGGCGGGACGACGAGGGCGCCACGTTCTACCACCTGGTCGTGGCCTGGACGGCACAGGACGGGCGCACGTGCGAGTACTCCTCCAGGTTCGGACGCGGAGTCGTCGCCCACAACTTCCGTGTGGGGTCGTACGTCGTGGTCCGATACGACCCGCAGGCCCCGCACCGGTTTGCGGTCGAGGGCTGGGACATGAGGGCGGTCGACCTGCTGTTCACCGTGCTGGGGGCGGTGTTCACGGTGGGCACGGTGACGGCTTTGCTCGTCCGGCTGCTCACCCTTTGACCAAGCCGACGCGGTGTGTGGCGCCCGGTCCGCGCGTCGCTGCGGGTGCACGCGGACCGGGGCCGATCGGGGGACCCTGCGGGGTCAGGCGGTGGTGCTCAGTTCCTTCGGCTCCGACAGTGCGTCGGTGTGCGCGTCCATCCGCTCGGCGGCGAGGATCGCCGCCGCCGTGTCGGCGCGCGAGGCGGCGACCACGAGCGCGCGGCCGGCGAGGGCGTGCGCGCGCTGGTGCAGCGCCATGGCGTCGCCGGACGCGGACGGCGCCGCGCGCAGCGGGCTGCGTCCGCCCCGCAGCCGGGCCACCTGGTCGGCGAGCCGCTCCGCGGCGGTCTCCAGATCGGCCGACGGAGTCAGTGCCCGCAGTTCGTCGGTCACGGCGAGCAGCGCGGCGAGGTGTCCGGCGAGCTGGATGTCCAGCTCCTCCTCGCGCGACCGGTGGGGGAAGTCGGAGGGGGTGCCGGCCATCGTGCTGTGCACCGACTTGGTGCGGATCGGTTCGTACATGAGTGATGGCCTCCTGTGCTCTGACAGGAAGCCATCCTAGCTTGGATTTCGTCTAAAGTTGAGTCGTGTCACGGAATGGAGTCCGTCGGCTACGGCCGGCTGCGTCCGTCCGCTAAGGCTGGCTGTATCCGTCCAGGAAGTTCCCGATCCGGGTGATCGCGTCCCGGAGATCGCCGACCGTCGGCAGGGTGACCACACGGAAGTGGTCCGGCTCCGGCCAGTTGAAGCCCGTGCCCTGGACGACCATGATCTTCTCCTGGCGCAGCAGGTCCAGGACCATCCGCCGGTCGTCCTTGATCTTGAAGACCTGGGGGTCGAGGCGCGGGAAGAGATACAGCGCGCCCTTGGGTCGCACACAGCTCACGCCGGGAATCTGCGTCAGCAGCTCGTAGGCGGTGTCCACCTGCTCCTTCAGCCGGCCGCCCGGCAGCACCAGGTCGTTGATCGACTGGCGTCCGCTGAGCGCGGCGACCACCCCGTGCTGTCCCGGCATGTTCGCGCACAGGCGCATGTTCGCCAGGATCGTCAGGCCCTCGATGTAGGAGTCGGCGTGGGCGCGCGGGCCGGAGACCGCCATCCAGCCGACCCGGTAGCCGGCCACCCGGTACGCCTTCGACATGCCGTTGAAGGTGAGGGTGAGCAGGTCGGGGGCGACCTTGGCGGTCGGGGTGTGGGTGGCGCCGTCGTAGAGGATCTTGTCGTAGATCTCGTCGGAGCACACCAGCAGGTTGTGCCGGCGGGCGATGTCGGTGAGCCCCCTGAGCATCGCCTCGTCGTACACGGCCCCCGTCGGATTGTTCGGGTTGATGATCACGATCGCCTTGGTGCGGTCGGTGACCTTGCGTTCGACGTCGGCGAGGTCCGGCATCCAGTCGGACTGTTCGTCGCAGCGGTAGTGCACCGCCGTACCGCCGGAGAGGGAGACGGCCGCCGTCCACAAGGGGTAGTCCGGGGCCGGTACGAGGACCTCGTCGCCGTCGTCGAGAAGCCCCTGCATGGCCATCACGATCAGCTCGGAGACTCCGTTGCCGATGAAGACGTGCTCGACGTCCGTCTCGATGCCGAGGGTCTGGTTGTGCATGACGACCGCGCGGCGGGCGGCCAGCAGGCCCTTGGCGTCGCCGTAGCCGTGCGCGCTGGAGACATTGCGGAGGATGTCCTCCAGGATCTCCGGCGGGCACTCGAAGCCGAAGGCGGCCGGGTTGCCGGTGTTGAGCTTGAGAATGCGGTGCCCCGCCGCCTCCAGCCGCATGGCCTCTTCGAGAACCGGGCCCCGGATCTCGTAACAGACGTTGGCGAGCTTGGTCGACTGGATCACCTGCATGTCGTGAGCTTACGGCCCGGTAATGCCTCCTGGGTCGTGTTTTCCGACACGTGAGACGGAGAGGTTTGCCCGGATATCGCCGAAGGCTGTCTCAGCAGTCACTTGCGTCCCTACAATCCGCTGTCATGTCCACCGAACGGGAGCACCAGCCGTCGCCTCCGGCGCCGCCGAGCGTGTACCTCCGGCAGGCTCCGGCGCCGGCGTACGAGGAGTACGCCGACCCGGCCGCCGCACACGGCTGGCAGAGTGCCTACGACCAGACGCGCGAGCTGCCTTCGCTGCCCGAGCCGTACGGGCCCGACGAGCCCTACGAGTCCTACGCCCCCCATGAGCCGGTCGAGCCGTACGAGCCGTACGAGGCGGTACGGCCGGGTGCGGGGCGGGCCGCGCGGCGGCGCGCCGGGCGGCGCACGGGCGGCCGGCGGCGGGTGGCGGCCGTCGCCGGGGTGCTGGGCGTGGCCGGTGCGGTCGCGGTGATCGCCGCGGTGGCGGGCGGCTCCGATTCCGCGGCCCCGGACGGGTCCCGGCCGGCCGGCGGCGGGCGGGT
The DNA here is from genome assembly GCF_044546895.1 of Streptomyces sp. NPDC053069. Lineage (NCBI taxonomy): Bacteria > Bacillati > Actinomycetota > Actinomycetes > Kitasatosporales > Streptomycetaceae > Streptomyces > Streptomyces sp. NPDC053069. The sequence goes on from NZ_JBITZN010000002.1 coordinate 273,113, forward strand.
CGCCGTCGGTGACTCGGCCTCCGCGAGCCCCCGCACGGACCACGGCTCCCCGGCCGCGACCGCCTCGACGGCCGTCGCCGGCTCCCCCTCGGCCGCGCCGCCCGGCTCGACGGCCTCCCCGGCCGTCCAGGCGTCCCGGTCGACCGGCGCCCCGGACAGCGCCCCGACCGCCGTGACCTCCGCTCCACCCGCCCCCACTCCCACGCCCACACCCACCACGACGACGGCCGGCCCGGCCGACTCCACGTCGGCCTTCCCCGCCGGCCGGGGGCACGGTCACGGCACCACCAAACGCCCCCGCTGACCGCCCGAGGTCATTTTCGCGCCAACTCTGTTTCCCGCCGGGACACTCGGCCTGCCGCCGGGCGGTACGGCGTGCCGGTCGTGCGAGAGTTGCCGCATGACCGAGCACCCCTCTCCCGCGGAGCAGTCGCCGTCGGCTCCTGACACGCTTGCCTCCGAGGAGGACCGCGAGCGTGCCGTCGAGCGGGTGCGGGCCGCCGCAGCCGACGGCCGCCTGCCGCTGGGTGAGTTGGACGACCGCCTGGGCCGGGTCCACAGCGCCCGGACGCTCGGTGAGCTGGCGGTCGCGACGCGCGGCCTGCCGGAACCGGGGCCCAGGGACTGCCTGGTGGTGGACCGGCCGCCCACCTCCCGTTTCGCGCTGGGCATGTTCGGCGGTTTCCACCGCGACGGCGAGTGGGTCGTTCCGTCCAGGTTCACCGCCTGGTCCATGTGGGGCGGCGGCCGGCTCGATCTGACCGAGGCCCGCTTCGCCGCCCAGGAGACCGTGATCCGGGCCGTCGCCCTGTGGGGAGGCACCGGGATCGTCGTCCCGGACGACATCGACGTCGAGGTCAGGGGCCTCGGGCTGTTCGGAGTGTTCCGCAGGCGCGGCGCCCGCAAGCCCGGCAGGCCGGGCGCCCCGCGTGTCGTCATCAAGGGTCTCGCCCTGTTCGGGGCTGTTGTCGCCAAACCGCCCCGGAAATAGCCGAGTTGCCCGGAGCGGGAGGCCGAGGGAAACCCCTATGACCTGACGCGGCTCCTTGTTCGCACCCCTCCCGGGCATTGAGAATGCGCATGACAAATGAAGGGCGGCCGGAAGACATCCGGTCGCCCAAGTCGTCAGAGGGGACCCCCACATGAACAAGCCTCTCCTTGCCGCACTCTCCTCCGTGGCCCTGATCGGACTGGGCGCCGCCCCCGCGGTCGCCGCACCGCACACCGTCGTCAAGCCCAAGGTGACCGTCAACTTCGCCGGCACCGTCGCGCTCAGCAACTGCTCCGGCTCCGTCATCCGCTTCCCCAACTCCGCGGACACCGACCCGGCGCTCGTGCTCACCAACGGCCACTGCCTGGAGACCGGCTTCCCCGAGCCCGGCGAGGTCATCACCGGTCAGTCCTCCAGTCGCAGCTTCGGCCTGCTCAACGCAAGCGGCAGCAAGGTCGCCACCCTCCGTGCCAACCAGGTCGTCTACTCGACCATGACGGACACGGACGTCACGATCTACCGCACCACCACCACGTACGCGGCGATCAAGAACTCCTACGGCATCTCCCCGCTCACCCTCCAGGACACGCACCCGACCGCCGGCACCGCCATCAAGGTGGTCTCCGGCTACTGGAAGCGCACCTACAGCTGCAGCATCGACGGGTTCGTGTACCGGCTGAAGGAGGGCGACTGGACCTGGAAGGACTCGGTCCGTTACACCTCCTCCTGCAACACCATCGGCGGCACCTCGGGCTCCCCGGTGATCGACACCGCCACCGGCAAGGTCGTCGCGGTCAACAACACCGGCAACGAGGACGGCGAGCGCTGCACCGAGAACAACCCCTGCGAGGTCGACGAGAGCGGCAACGTCACCGTCCGACAGGGCATCAACTACGCCGAGGAGACGTACACCATCCCGGCCTGCTTCACCACCGGCAACAAGCTCGACCTCAGCGCGGCCGGCTGCACCCTGCCCAAGCCGTAAGGGCCCTCACACCGGGGTGCGGCGGACGGACCGGCCCGCGAGCACGTCCGTCCGCTTCCCGTCCTCGATGACGAACCGGCCGTCGACGAGGACGTGCGGGATCCCCGTGGGAAGCGTGCGGGGCTCGGCGAAGGTCGCGCCGGACGCCACCGTCTCCGGGTCGAACAGCACCAGATCGGCCCGGTATCCCTCGCGCACCAGCCCCCGGTCCGGCAGCCGCAGCCGGGCCGCGGGCCGGGACGTGAGGTGGGCGACGCACTCCTCCAGCGAGAGGATCCCCAACTCCCGCACGTAGTGGCCGAGATAGCGCGGGAAGGTGCCGTAGGCGCGCGGATGAGGCTTGTCACCCCGCAGGATGCCGTCGGAGCCGCCCGTGTGCGTGCGGTGCCGCATGATCGCGCGGACGTTCTCCTCGTGGCCGACGTGCTGGAGGACGGCCGTACCGAGCCGGTCCTCGATCAGCAGGCGGCGGGCCGTCTCCCAGGGGGGCTCGCCGTGCAGCGCCGCAGCCTCCCGGACGGTACGGCCCACGAGGGTGCCGAGCGCGGGATCGGTGACCCCGTGGGTGACTCCGGAGATCTCGATCGTCTCCCAGTCCACGGGTACGCCGTGGCAGCCGTCCGAGCCGGTCACCTCCAGGTCGTGCCGGATCCGTGCGGCCGTCGCCGGGTCGGTGAGGCGCGCCAGGACCTCCTCCGGGCCGCCCTCGCTCGCCCAGCTCGGCAGCAGCGCGGCCAGGGTGGTGCAGCCGGGCGTGTAGGGATAGGTGTCGAGGGTGATGTCCGCGCCCGCGTCCAGTGCTCGGTCCAGCAGGGCCAGCAGCTCCGGCGCCCGGCCCTCGTTCACACCGAAGTTCATCGTGGCGTGGGCCAGGTGCAGCGGACAGCCGGCCTCCCGCGCGAGGGCGATCATCTCGGCGTACGCCTCCAGCGCGCCGGCGCCGTAGGAGCGGTGGTGCGGGCAGTAGTAGCCGCCGTACGACGCCACCACCCGGCACAATCCGGTCAGTTCGGCGTCGGAGGCGTACATGCCGGGCGTGTACGTGAGCCCGGACGACAGCCCGACCGCGCCCTGCTCCATCCCCTGCGCGACCAACTGCCGCATCCGGTCCAGCTCTTCGGGGGTGGCCGCGCGGTCCTCCCAGCCGACGACGAGGGCGCGGACGGTGCCCTGGGGGACGAGGTAGGCCGCGTTGACGGCGATGCCCTGGTCGAGCCGGTCCAGGTACTCGCCGACCGACCGCCAGTCGAAGCCGATGTCGTCGCCGTACCCGTTCCACCCGGTGATCACCCGGCGCACCTCCTCCAGGGTGCGGTCGTCCACCGGCGCGTACGACAGCCCGTCCTGGCCGATGACCTCCAGCGTGACCCCCTGCGCCGCCTTCGCGCTGTGGTCGGGGTCGCGCAGCAGGGCGAGGTCGGAGTGGGCGTGCATGTCGATGAAGCCGGGGGAGAGGACCAGGCCCTCCGCGTCCAGCTCCCGCACGGCGCGCGGGCGCTGGCAGCCGGCCGCGGCGGCCTCCTTGACGATCGACACGATCCGGCCGCCGTCGATCACCACATCGGCCCGGTACGACGCGTCGCCGCTGCCGTCCACGACGTCGGCGTCCCGGATGACCAGGTCCTCCATGTCACGCCTCCCTTTGGCCGGTTCCTAGAAGAAGGTGCGGACGTAGTCGACGACCGTCCCGTCCGCCTCGGCCACCGGGATCAGCTGCCACTTGTCGAACGACGTGCACGGGTGGGACAGGCCCAGGCCGATCCAGTCGCCGACCTCGACGTCCGCGCCCGGTTCCGTGCGCAGCCAGGCGTGCTGGTCGGACAGGCCGGTCACGGTGATGCCGGTGGCCGGTCGCTCGACACCGTTCCGGCGTACCACCTGCGCGGTGGGCAGGTCCAGGTCGTGGGCGGCGTCGCGCTTGCCCGCGTTGGCGAAGGCCTGCTCGGGGGCGGGCCGGGAGACGACCTGCGCCCACAGCCGGAAGGCGGGCTCCAGCGCGCCCTCCTCGGGCACCCGGGTGAACGGGGTGAGCCTGCGGTAGTGCCCGTCGTCGTGCGAGACGTACGCCCCCGAGCGCAGCAGCTTCAGCACGGGCGCCGACAGCTCGGGGAGCTCGGCGAAGACCTCGGACACCGCGTCGAACCAGGCGCTGCCGCCCGCGCTGACGATGATCTCCTCGGCCTTCCCGAACCGTCCGCCCTTGTCGAGCTCGACGGCGAGCGCCACCAGCCGCCGCAGATACGACCGCACGCGCTCCGGGTCCGCGCGCGGAACCTCGCCCTCGTATCCCGCCACGCCCACGAGCCGCAGCGTCTCGGTCCGGGCCACCGCGGCGGCGACGGCCTGCGCCTCCGCCTCCGTGCGCACCCCGGTCCGGGCCCCGTCGCCCGCACCCAGCTCGACCACGACGTCCACGGGGCGGGTGGCGCCGCTGCCGCGCAGGGCGGTGTCCATCAGCTCGACGCCGCGCACCGAGTCGACGTAGCAGACGAACCGGAAGCCGGGGTCGGCGGCGAGTTCCGCGGCGATCCAGCGCAGCGCCGGGGCGTCCACCAGCTCATTGGCGAGAAAGACCCGCTGGATGCCGAACTCCCGGGCGACGCGGACCTGATGGGGCATCGCGAGGGTGATGCCCCAGGCGCCGTGCTCGATCTGGCGGTGGAAGAGCTGCGGGGCCATGGAGGTCTTGCCGTGCGGGGCGAAGGCGAGGCCGTGCCGGGCGGTGTACGTCTGCATGAGCGCCAGGTTGTGCGCGAGCCGCTCGGCGGACAGGACGAGGACGGGGGTGGGGAAGCCGCCCGTGAAGAGGTTGCGGCGCTGGGCGGCCAGCTCGCCGACGGTGTGTCCGGCGGCGTCCGGCGGGAGGCCCTTGAAGCGGTGGTCGACGCGTTCCTCGGCCAGCCGGGCGAGCGCTTCGGTGCTCATGGAGCCCCTCTCTGAGTCGTTGCATTCTCTGCAACGGTCATTGCATGTGTTGCTAACTGGTGTCTAGCATCTCGCCGACACCGGGTCAACGGAGCCGCTACCCGGTCATCGGACAGGAGTCATCATCAACGACGCTACTTACGTCTCGCCCGTTCCACACGACCACGCGGGTCTTGTGGAGACCGTGGACGTCGTGGCGCTCGGCGAGTCCATGGTCACCTTCCTGCCCGGCCGGCCGGGCCGCCTCGCGGACGTGCCCTCCTTCGACCGCGCGATCGGCGGTGCCGAGTCCAACGTGGCCTGCGTGCTGGCCGCCGCCGGCCACACCGCCCGCTGGGTCGGCCGGGTGGGCGCGGACGGCTTCGGTGACCATCTGGTGGAGCGCATCGCCGGGTACGGCGTCGACGTCTCCTCCGTGGAACGCGACCCGGCCCGCCCCACCGGCGTGTACTTCCGCACGGCCGGCGACCGGGGCACGGGCGCCCACGAGGTCGCCTACTACCGGGCGGGTTCGGCGGCGTCCGCGATGTCCGTGGCCGACGTGGACCTGGCGGTGGTGCGGGCCGGCCGAGTCCTGCACCTGTCCGGCATCACGGCTGCGCTGTCGGAGGACTGCCGCGCCCTGATGCACACCCTGACCGCACACCACCCGGGCCGCCCCCTCCTCTCCTTCGACGTCAACCACCGCCCGGCCCTGTGGCCCACCCCCGAGGCACCGCTGGTCCTGCTCGACCTGGCCCGGCGCGCCGACATCGTCTTCGTCGGCGAGGACGAGGCGGAGCATGCCTGGGGCGTCACGGGCGGCCCCGAAGCGATCAGAAGAGCACTGCCGGAGCCGGGGGTGCTGGTGGTGAAGCAGGGTCGGAGAGGGGCGACGGCATTCGAACGTGACCGGCCCGGGGGCGACCGGGGCGTGGGGGCGGAGGCGTGTGGCGAGCAGCCGGGTCGTTCGGGCGCGGACGTCAGGGGTGCCGCGCCGGTCGCCGCACAACCCACCCGCACGACCGCCACCCCACCGCGGGCCACCTTCGAACCCGCCCCGACCGTGGACGTCGTGGCGACCACCGGCGCCGGAGACGCCTTCGCCGCGGGTTTCCTGCACGGCACCCTCCGCAACCTCCCCCTCGCCACCCGCCTCCGGCTCGGCCACCTCTTCGCCGCCGCGACCCTCACCACCCCCGCCGACCTGGCCACCCCGCCCGCCCGCGACCACGCCGACCGCCTGAGCGCCCTGGACGACACCGCATGGGGGAGACTTCGACTCGCCCCCGGCTGGACGCAGGCCGAGTGGCACGAGGAGGAGGCGAACACCCCATGAGCCAGACCGTCGACCGCGCCCTGAGCATCCTGCCCCTGCTCGCAGAGGGCCCCGCCGACCTCGGCCAGGTCGCCGACCGCCTCGGCGTGCACAAATCCACGGCCCTGCGCCTCCTGCGCACCCTGCACGAGCACGGCCTGGTCTACCGTCAGTCCGACCAGCGCTACCGCCTCGGCGCCCGCCTCTTCGCCCTCGCCCAGGAGGCGATGGAGAACCTCGACATCCGCGAGATCGCCCACCCCCACCTCGTACGGCTGAACGAGAACTGCGGTCACACCGTGCACCTCGCCGTCTACGAGGAGGGCGAGGTCCTCTACATCGACAAGGTGGACAGCCGCTACCCCGTCCGCATGTACTCGCGGATCGGCAAGCCCGTCGCCATCACGGTCGCGGCCGTCGCGAAACTCCTCCTCGCCGACCTCCCCGAGCCCGAGCGCCGCGCCCTCGCGGACAAGCTCGACTACCCCCTCTACACGGCCCGTTCGACCCCGAACGCCGCTGCCTTCCTCAAGGAACTGGCCACGGTGCGCGAGCAGGGCTGGGCCACCGACCTCGGTGGCCACGAGGAGTCCATCAACTGTGTCGCCGCCCCGATCCGCGGCGCCGACGGCCGGGTGGTCGCCGCCATGTCGGTGTCCGCGCCGAACGTGGTCGTCACCGCCGAGGAACTCCTCACCCTGCTCCCGCAGGTCCGCCGTACCGCGGACGCGATCAGCGGCGAGTACTCCGGAAGAACGCCCGTGTCGGACCCCACGAAGGACCCCTCATGACCGAAAAGGACGCCCCATGACCGACAAGGACCCTGTATGACGGACAAGATCGCCCTCACCCCGAAGACCCACACCACCCCGCCCGCCAAGTTCTCCCACGGCGTGCGGAAGGGGAACATCCTCCAGGTCGCAGGCCAGGTCGGCTTCCTGCCCGCCGAGGACGGCAAGCCCCCGACGCCGGCTGGTCCCTCCTTGCGCGAGCAGACCCTCCAGACCCTCGCCAACGTCAGGGCGATCCTCGAAGAGGGCGGCGCGAGCTGGGACGACGTGATGATGATCCGCGTCTACCTGACGGACGTGGACCACTTCGCCGAGATGAACGACATCTACAACACCTACTTCGAGGAGCAGGGCCTCACCCAGCCGCCCGCCGCCCGGACGACGGTCTACGTCGGTCTCCCGGCCGGCCTCCTCATCGAGATCGACGCTCTCGCCGTACTCGGCTGAGCCGCTGACGATCCCTCACCTCCCGCACGTCCGTCGACGGTACGGCGGCCCCCGACCCCGGTCCGCCGCACCGCGATGCCCCCTGCCGGAAAGCACGATGCATTTACGAAGAGGACCCCCGTATGTCCTTCCCGCTCACCCTGCCCGCCACAACCGCCCCCACCGCTCCCGCTGCGCCACCACCCCACACCGGAGGCCTGCTGCTCCTCCTCGACGGCACCCCCGGCCTCCTCACCGTCGCCGCCCTGGGCATAACCCTCCTCCTCTTCCTGATCATCAAGGTCCGGCTCCAGCCCTTCGTGGCGCTCCTCGCCGTCTCGACAGCCGTGGGCCTGTCGGCCGGCCTCTCGGTCACCGAACTCTTCGGCACCGTCCAGCGTTCCGACGCCGTCTCGACCATCGAGTCCGGCATGGGCGGCATCCTCGGCCATGTCGCGATCATCATCGGCCTCGGCACGATGCTCGGCGCGATCCTGGAGGTCAGCGGCGGAGCCGAAGTGCTGGCCTCCCGCCTCCTCGGTCTGTTCGGCGAGCGGCGCGCCCCCCTCGCCATGGGCCTGACCGGCCTGATCTTCGGCATCCCGGTCTTCTTCGACGTGGGCATCTTCGTCCTGGCGCCGCTCGTCTACGCGGCGGCGAAACGCGGCGGCAGGTCGATCCTCCTCTACTGCCTCCCGTTGCTCGCCGGCCTGTCCATGACCCACGCCTTCCTGCCGCCGCACCCCGGCCCGGTCGCCGCCGCGGGCCTGCTGCACGTCCAGCTCGGCTGGATCATCCTCATGGGCATCGTGTGCGGCATCCCGGCCGTACTGGCCGCCTGGGCGTTCTCCGCCTGGATCGGAGAACGGATCTTCGTCGCCGTACCGCAGGACATGGCCGAGGCGGCTCAGGAGGCGAAGCGGGCGGTCGTGGCCGAGCAGCGTGCCCAGGGCGTGGAGGCGGGCGAGAAGCCGGTACCGCCGGCCACGGTCCTGGCCATCATCGGCACACCCCTGATCCTCATCCTCGCGGCCACCTTCTCCTCGATCGCCCTGGACCCGTCCCCGGCCCGCTCGGTCGTGGAGTTCTTCGGCAACCCGTTCGTGGCCCTGACCCTGGCCCTCCTCCTCGCCTACCACCTCCTGGGCATCCGCCGGGGCTGGTCCCGCAAGTCCCTGGAGACGGTGTCGACTTCCTCGCTCAAGCCGGTCGGCAACATCCTGCTGGTGGTCGGCGCGGGCGGGGTCTTCGGCGCCGTACTGAAGGCGAGCGGGGTGGCGCAGGCGCTGTCGGACACCTTCCACGGCGTGGGTCTGCCGGTGATCGTGCTGGCGTATCTGATCTCCCTGGTGCTGCGGGTGGCCCAGGGGTCGGCGACGGTCGCGATCGTGACGACGGCGGGCATCGTGGCGCCCCTGCTCTCGGCGGGCCACCACTCCCAGGCTTTCGCGGCCCTGGTCATCATGGCCATTTCCGCAGGCTCGATCTTCGCCTCGCACGTCAACGACGGTGGCTTCTGGATGGTGGCCAAGTACTTCGGCATCAGCGAACGGGACACGCTGCGCACATGGACGGTCCTGGAATCGGTGCTGTCGGTGGTGGGGTTCGCGGTGGCGGCGACGGTGAGTGTGTTTGTGTGAGTGTGACGTGAGTGAACCCGGGGATGAGCGGGCTGACTGGTTCCGGCACAGGGAAGTCGTCCATACTGCCGCCGTGGAGCAGCGCATAGGAGCGAGCAGCAAGCCGTCCAAGGGCGAGCCGTTGAAGGCAGAGCCCGTCACGGGCGCCGGTTTCGACCCGGCGTTCATCCCCGGAATCACGGCCCCGGCCCCGGCCAGGTCCGATGAGCCTGTGGACGCCGAGCCGGCCCAGTCGTCGGCGGAGCCGGAGCCGCAGGACCGGGAAGCGCCGGCTCAGCTGGAGAAGGCCGGGGACGCCGAGGACGCCGGGGACGGTGAGAAGGCCGGGGACGGCGAGGACGCCCAGGCGGCCGACGAGACCACGGCCGGTGGTCCGGTCTTCGAGGCGTCCGACCGCCGCGCGAAGATCGTGGCCGACCGCAAGGGCGTCCGCCTCCGCCTGGACGAGGAGTCCTGCGAGTTCCGCTGGGACGAGATCGCCGCGGTCGAGACGGAGTACCCCCGCTTCGGCAAGCGCTTCACGATCACGGTCCACACCCCGGACCGCCGCTGGTACCCGATCGAGATCGAGGCGACGGCCAGAACCCGCTTCAAGGAGTGGGACGAGCAGCTGGACGCGGTACTCGACGCGTACTTCGAGCAGGACTCCGCCGGCTGAGGCGGCGTCAGGGAGCGCGGCCGGGGCGCGGGCACGCGCCCGGCGCGCGTGATCCGAGGCGTCAGCGCCCAGCCCGCCGCATGACGTATCACCAGGCCGCCGAGACGCCGGTATTCCGTCAGCCCGTCATCCCGGCCGCGTGCTTGGTGCGCCAGGCGCTCTTCTTGGCCTGGTTGCCGCACGCTCCCATCGAGCACCAACGGCGGTTCCCCGGCCGGGAGGTGTCGAGGAACCAGGCGGCGCAGTGCGGTCCGGCGCAGGCACGTACCCGCCCCAGTGCGGCGGAGGTCGAGCGCGTCGCGGGCGATGTGGGTGAGGACGGCGCGTACCGGATCGGCGGCGGTGTAGGTCACCGACGCGCTGCGCCCCGAGGCCCGCGCACGCCTGAACACGGCGTACATGACCTGCGCGTTCCTCGGTGGCAGCGCAGGATCGTGGCTGGGCGTGCGCGCGTACTCCGCCTTCGGCTGGAACGGAGTGTGCGGTCTGGTCGCCCTCCTGGCCGGCCTCGCCCTGCTCCGCCACGTCCTGCGCGGCCGGCCGGTCACGCCGGCCGAGGCACCGGTCGCGGCGCCGTCGGGCACGGACGGCGTACCGGCCGGCCGCTCACGGATCATCCCGTGCACCGGTGAAGGCGCCGACGGGTGGCAGGCGCGCGGCGAGGCAGGTGGTAAACGGGTGTCCAGGGGCGGCGAGCTGCGGCGATCATGAACCGGACGCGACCGCAACCGATGAGGAATCGCTTCCCATGCCTGTACCTGCCGACCCGACCGTCCTCCATCCGATGCCCGAGCAGCCGCGGGTGGTACTGCTCAGGCCGCTGCTGAAGTCCCCGCTGATCGAGGTCGGGGAGTATTCCTATTACGACGACCCGGACGACCCGACCGCGTTCGAGACGCGCAATGTGCTCTACCACTACGGGCCGGAGAAGCTGATCATCGGCAAGTTCTGCGCGCTGGGTACGGGAGTGCGGTTCATCATGAACGGCGCCAACCACCGCATGGACGGCCCCTCGACCTTTCCCTTCCCGACCATGGGCGGCTCCTGGTCGGAACACTTCGACCTGCTCACCGACCTGCCCAGCCGAGGGGACACCGTCGTCGGCCACGATGTCTGGTTCGGCCACGGTACGACCGTGATGCCCGGCGTGCGGATCGGACACGGCGCGATCATCGGCTCCGGCGCCGTGGTCACCACGGACGTACCCGATTACGGGATCGTCGGCGGTAACCCGGCACGGCTCATCCGTACCCGGTACAGCGAAGAGGACGTCGCTCGGCTGCTTGCGGTGGCCTGGTGGGACTGGCCCGCGGAGCACATCACCGACCATGTGCGGACGATCATGTCGGGCAGCATCGCCGATCTGGAGGCCGCCGCCCCGGACACCCCGCATGTCTGACGCTGCTATGCGACGGCGTAGTGACCGAGGGCCGCTTCGAGCATGCCGAAGGCGCTGGCCGCCTCCGCGGTGACGGTTTCGGCGATCTCGTCGTTGGGGTGTCCGGTCAGGGTGAGGTCCTGGATGCGCTGGAACAGGATGCGGTGGACCGTGCCGAGCAGTCCTGCGGCGGTCCGGACGGTGATGTCGTTTGGCGGTGCGCCGGTGGCCGCGGCGAGCGCTTGGGCCAAGGCGCTTTCACGCTGGTCGTGCAGGCCGCGCAGGCAGGCGGTGAGGGTGGGGCTGTCGGCGATCATGCGGGCGAAGGCAGGGCCGGAGAACCCGGAGACCGGATCCGCGGCCGCAGCGGCGTCCATGAAGGCGCGACGCAGCGCCGCCAGCGCGGACTCGCCGGACCGCCGTGCGGTCACCGTCTGCGCCAGGGAGGCGATGAACGCGTCCTGGTGGTCCAGGGCCAGATCCTCCTTGCGTGCGAAGTAGTTGGTCACCGTCTTCTTGGCGACCCGTGCGGCGGCGGCGATCTCGGCGATGGTGGTCTGCTCGAAGCCCTGGGCGATGAACAGGCGGGTGGCGTGGTCGGAGATGAGCTGCCGGGTCTCCTGCTTTTTGGATTCCCGCAGGCCGGCGGGCTGCGCGGGCGATGTGATGTCGGTAGCCATGAGGCGAATCTTACCCTCGTAGCATTTTTATGTTGACACCCGCGCTCTGGTTCGGCTAACTTTACGTCCGTCGCAACTTTATGTCGAAGGAATGAAGAGGAGTGCCCATGCGTGAGCTTCACACCGCGGTCGTCGCCCCCGCCTCCGCCCCCGCGGCGCCGATCCCCGCGCCGCGTCGCCGGGACGGGCAGCAGCTCGCCCGCATGGCAGCCGCCCGCGCCCGGCGCATCACCCCGCCCGTCCGCAGCCTGCCGCGCCGCGCCGGCTACTGACCCGCACCGCCCCACCGACGATCACGTCCGACCGCCTCGCCCACCAGCGGCGACAGGCTCCGCGCATCGATGAGGGGAACGTCTCTTGCAGATCACCGCGTCCACCGTCTCGCTCACCGTCGACGACGTCGCTGCGTCCCAGCGGTTCTTCACCACCCACCTCGGCTACGTCGAGCAGGCCGCCGCCGAGGGATTCGCCTCCCTGTCACGCGACGACGCGGCGGTGGACATCGTCCTGCTCGCGCGCGGCATCGAGGTTCTGCCGGCCGACCAGCGTGACCAGCACGCTTCCGGCCTGATCGTCGCGTTCACCGGCACCGGGATCGAGAACGAGGAGAAGCGGCTGCGCGCCGAGGGTGTCGAGATCACCATGCCGCTGCGCGAGGAGCCCTGGGGCGAACGCCTCTTCCAGGTCACCGACCCCAACGGCGTGATCGTCCAGTTCGTCGAGTGGGCCGCCACGTCCGGCCCCGAGAACGCCTGAGTACGCCTGCTCCGAGGTGTCCACGTACCCGTTCCCCGGTCAGGGGAGGGCGCAGACGCAGAACTCGTGGCCCTCCGGGTCGGTCAGACACGTCCATGGCACGTCGCCCTGGCCGACGTCGAGGTCGGTGGCGCCGAGAGCCCGCAGCCGGGCCACCTCCGCTGCTCTGTCGTCACCGGGGTACGGCAGCAGGTCAAGATGGACGCGGTCCGGCACAGTCTTCACGTCGGGTGTGCGGAGGAATTCCAGATACGGGCCTACGCCCTTGGCGGAGCGCAACGCCGCATGGTCGTCGGTCACCTCGTGCACGGCCCAGTCCATCGCCTCACCCCAGAACCGGGCCATGGCCCGCGGATCCACGCAGTCGACCACCACTGCGGCGATCGGCCCGGTGTCGCGGTAGATCTCCCGAGGCTCCAGCACGCAGAACTCGTTGCCCTCCGGGTCGGCGAGGACCGTCCACGGCACGTCGCCCTGGCCCACCTGGGCGGGCGTCGCACCGAGAGCCACGAGGCGCGCGACCAGCTCCGCCTGATGGGCCGCGGAGGTGGTCGCGAGATCGAGGTGCACCCGGTTCTTCGTCGTGGTCTTGGGTTCCGGGACGGGAACGACGTCGATGCAGACAGCGACCGGGTCCGGCCAGACGGGGCCGCCCGCGGGTCCGACGTAGGTGGTCACACCGGGGCTGTAGGCACTCCAGCCGAGCGCCTCCGCCCAGAACCGGCCGACCGCCAGGGCGTCAAGAGCCTTGATGTTCACCTGAACCGGTCGCAATGCCATGCCGGCGATCCTACGCACCCGCTCCGCACAGTCGATCAGGCAACGGGATCGGTCCGGTCGCGCGGGCGGCGCCTCCGCCCCGCTATTTCTTGCCCTTCTCGTCGTTCTCCTTGAAGCAGACGACGAACCATTTCCCGGCGCCCGACTGGGTGAGCGAGCCGGTCGTGCCCGGGACGTCGGAGCATGCCAGGGTGTCGACGACGGCGTCCTCGTTCATCTTCAGGACCTTGTAGTCGGCGTGCGGGTCGGTGCAGTCGAGCTTCTTGGCCTTCGCATCCTTGTCCGTCCCGATGTTCTGGAAGCAGTCACCGGCCTTGAGCGTCGCGGACTGGTCCTTCGTGTCGTACGGGCCCAGAGCCCAGAACACCACCATGCCCGCGACGGCAAGGACCAGACCGAGGAGGATCAGGCGATTGCGTCGTATCTGCGCCGGGGTGTACGAGGCGTTCGGGGGCGGCATGGGGGACACGGGCAGTTCCTCAGTGGGTGCGGACGTGCGAAGACGGCCACGAATCTAGCCCACCTGCCGGTACTCGTCGTTCGCGGCCGGACGTCGTCCCGTGCGTAACGGCAACGCCCGGACCGCAGAGGTCCGGGCGCCGTCGCCGAGCGGAACTCACGTCACGGCAGCGCGTGCACATGTGCCCCCACCGCACTCGACCACGCGTTCCCGGCCGACGCGTCCCAGTTGGTCGACCAGGTCATCGCGCCGCGCAGGTCGGGGTAGGTCCTGGACGGCTTGAAGGTGCCGCAGTGGGTGCCGGCCGTCAGGCAGTCCAGGGCGTTGTCCACCACCGTCGGGGACACATATCCGCTGCCTGCCGCGCTCGTGGAGGCCGGGAGACCCAGGCCCACCTGGGACGGGGCGAGGCCGCCCTGCAGCTGGATGCAGGCCAGGGCGGTGAGGAAGTCGACCGAGCCCTGGCTGTAGACCTTGCCGTCGCAGCCCAGCATCGAACCGCTGTTGTAGTACTGCATGTTGACGACCGTGAGGATGTCCTTGATGTTCAGGGCCGTCTGGAAGTACGCGTTCGATGTCGACTGCATGTCGATCGTCTGCGGTGCCATCGTGATGACCAGGGACGAGCCCGCCTTCGACGCCAGCGCGCGCAGTGCCTGGGTCATGTAGGTCGCGTTGAGGCCGTTCTCCAGGTCGATGTCCACGCCGTCGAAGCCGTACGTCTGCATCAGCGAGTGGACCGAGTTCGCGAAGTTCGTCGCCGATGCCGAGTCGCTCACCGAGACCGTGCCGTTCTGGCCGCCGATCGAGACGATGACCTTCTTGCCGGCCGCCTGCTTGGCCTTGATGTCCGCCTTGAACTGGTCGACCGTGTAGCCGCCCAGGCCGGACGTGTCCAGGTTGAAGGTCACGGCACCCGGCGTCGAGGTCGCGTCCGCGAAGGCCACCGCGATGATGTCGTACGACGACGGGACGTCCGACAGCTTCTGGACCTTCGCGCCGTTGTTGAAGTTCTGCCAGTAGCCGGTCACCGCGTGCCTGGGCACGGAGCCGCCACCGCCACTGCCGCCGGAGGCCGTCGTGGCCGTCACCGACGCCGACTTCGCCGACTCGCCCGCCGCGTTCGTCGCCGTCACCTGGAAGGAGTAGGAGGTCGAGGGCGTCAGGCCCGTCAGCGTCGCCGACGTTCCCGTCACCGCTGTCGCCTTCGCGCCGTCCCGGTAGACGTTGTAGCCCGTCGCGCCCGAAACACCGGCCCAGGACAACGACACCGACGAGGAGGTCGTGGACGAGACCGAAAGACCGGCCGGAGCCGCCGGGACCGTCGGGGCCGGGTCGCCGCCTCCGCCGCCGTCGGGGCCGTGGACCGAGACGTCGTCGGCGTAGTAGGACGCCTGGCCGTACCAGCCGTGGGTGTAGACCGTGACCGATGTCGTCGACGCGCCGGTGGTGAAGGTCGTGGACAGCTGCTTCCAGGCGGATGTGTCCGGCGTCCACGTGGACACGTCCGTCGTGCCCGTGCCCGTCACGCCCAGGTAGGAGTAGCCGCCCTGCACCCATGCGCTCAGCGTGTACGTCGAGCCGGGCTTGACCGCGACCGTCTGGGTGCACTGGGCGTCGTCCTGGCCGGCCGGCGTCGCCTTCAGCGCGGCCGACCCGGTGTGTACCGGGGAGGAGACCGTCGTACCGCTCCCGGCCGTACAGGTCCAGTTGGTCAGGCCCGACTCGAAGCCCGCGTTCCTGACGTTGTTGACGTCCGCCGCGGAGGCCGGGGCGGTGGCGAGGCCTGCTACGGAGAGGGCCAGCGCGGTGGCCGCGGACCAGAGGGTGATTCGGCGTCCGCGGGGTCTGGGTATGCCTGGTGCATGGTCCACAGGGGGCCTCCGGTGGGGGAGTCGAAGAATTCGGCGCGCGAGGCAGCCGTGGGGAGGGAGGGGAGAGAAGCGGTGGCCACCGTTGGGCTACAAGTTGGTCCAGACCAATCCGGGTGTCAAGAGGTTCAGGCCAAAACTGTTTCCGGGCGCCCGCTCAAGCTGTCCGGATTTGGCGGGAGTTGTGACCGGAGAGTTCCACGCGAGCTTCACCAACGCTGTTCTCCGGCCATACGGCCGTGGATACAGTGCTCACATAGTCACGCAGTGAAGTCGTCCTGGCGCACGGGAGTTACCCCCGTGGGCCGGCGGGTGTGAAGAGCGGGGAGCTGCGCGTGCCAACTGCCATTGCCGTGACCAGTGCCGACATGGCGCTGCCGGCGCAGGACGAACGGACCATGCCCGCCGTCGTGCTCAGCGGCATCGACCAGCGGCCGCTGGAGCAGGCGCTCACCGAACTGCACACCCTGACCGAGCAGTACGGCTATGTCGTCGTCGTCTGCTCGGCCGCCACTCCGGAGCCCGTCGTACGGCGCCTGCACACCCTGCGCTCGCTGCTGGAGAGCGACCGCATCGCCCTCTTCCGGCCCGAACTGCCGCCGCTGGGCGTCGCCGTGCTCGCCCGCCAGTTGCGCCAGCTCGCCTCCTGCGATCTGAGCCCGGGTGTGCTCGCCTCCGCCGGGCGGCTGCTCACCCACTACATCCACGCCGGGGCCGTCCTCGGCTCCGTCGCCAAGCTGGACCGCGTCCCGGTCGGCCTGAAGGCGCACGCCAAGTCCTGGATGCCGGGCAGTCAGTTCGCCGTGCTCGCCCATCCGGAGCCGCAGCTCGTCAAGGTCGGGCCCGGCGTCACCCTCAAGGGGCCCGATTTCAACACCTGGATGCTCGTCGCCAAGGGACAGCAGACGCAGGGCGACTGGGTGGCCGGGCTGGCCGGGCAGTGGAGCGTGCACGGGCTGCGCGAGGCTCCGCTGCCCGCCGAGTCCGCCGCCTGGTGGGGGACGGCCCGGATCACCGAGTTCTGCAGCTACCTCGCCGATCTGTCCGTTCTGTATCAACTCGTCACATCGGTACGACAAGCCGGCTGCCACTGGTGCGGCCTGGCCGTGATCGGCGACCGCTGCGTCTTCTGCTCCGCCAACCCGCCCGCCCGTGAACCCGCCGCACCCCGCGCCCTGGAACAGCGCACGCCCGCCTGACCAGCCCAGCACGTCCATACCCCGCTCGGCCGATTCCCCCAATGAGGTTGCACGGTTCATGAACTCCCGTCAGCGCCGCGGCGTGATACTCCTGATCCTTTCGGTCCTGTGCGCTCTCGGCGCGTTCGCCGGCGTGCTCTCCGTCGTCCACGACGTGAATTCCAAGGTCGGGCCCGAGGTCACGGCCTATCGGGTCCGGTCCGACGTGAAGCCGTACACCGCCCTGGACGCCGGTCAGTTCGAGCAGACCAGGATGCCCAAGCGCTGGCTGTCCGGCAACGCGGTGACGGATCTGCGGCAGATCCAGGGCAAGATCGCCGTCACCACCCTGCGCGCCGGCTCACTGCTCCAGACCGACATGATCGTCGACCAGCCCGCCCTCCAGCCCGGACAGCAGGAGGTGGCCATCATGATCGACGCGGCGACCGGCGTGGCCGGGAAGATCACCCCGGGGGCGCGGGTCAACGTCTACGCCACGTTCCAGGGGAAGAAGGACGCCGACCCCGACCAGTCGAAGATCGTCGTGACCAACGCGCGCGTCCTCGACGTCGGCCGGATCACCGCCCTCGACCCCGACAGCAGCAAGAACCAGCAGCAGCCCACCGAGGCCGTCCCCATCACCTTCGCGCTGTCCACCCTCGACGCCCAGCGCCTCACCTACGCCGAGTCCTTCGCCCAGCGTGTCCGGCTCGCGCTGGTGGCCCCCGGCAGCGAGACCAGCGTCCCGGACAAGGACCGCACCTACGAACTCGCGACGGACAAGTGAGAGGCCGCCCGCATGCCCACCAGGATCCTCCCGGCCGGCGCGGACCCGGATGCCGTCCGCTCCCTCACCACCCTGCTCAGCCAGCTCCCCGACGCCGAACCACAGCCACCGGTGACCGACTCCACCCAACTGGTGGACACCCTCGCCCGGCTCGCCGCCGAGTCCGTGGACGAACTGCCCGAGGTCGTGGTCGTCCATGAGCGGATCGGCCCGGTCCCGGCCCTGGAGCTGATCCGCGAGGTCGCGCTCCGCTTCCCCGCGGTCGGCGTCATCCTCGTCACCACCGACACCAGCCCCGGCCTGTTCTCCGCCGCGATGGACTCCGGCGCCCGCGGCCTGGTCGCGCTCCCGCTGTCGTACGAGGAACTCGCCAGCCGTGTCCACGTCGTCGCCCAGTGGTCGACGGGGGTACGCCGCCACCTCGGCCACAGCGTGGACGTCTTCGGCGGAGCCGGCGGTACGGCCGTCACGGTCAGCGGCGCCAAAGGCGGCGTGGGAGCGACACTCACGGCCATCCAGCTGGCCCTCGCCGCGCAGGCCTCCGGGCGGGCGACGGTCCTCGTCGACCTGGACCTGCAGACCGGGGACATCGCCTCCTACCTGGACATCCAGTTCCGCCGGTCCGTGGTCGACCTCGCCGCCATCACCGACATCTCGCCCCGCGTCCTCGCCGACGCCGTCTTCCGCCACGACACCGGGCTCGCCCTGCTCCTCGCCCCCGCCGAGGGCGAACGCGGCGAGGAGGTCACCGACCGCGCCGCCCGCCAGATCATCAGCGCGCTGCGTTCCCGCTACGAGGTGGTCGTGGTGGACTGCGGAGCCCAGTTGAGCGGTGCGGGTGCGGCGGCGGTGGAGATGGCCGACACCGCGCTGCTGGTGACCACCCCGGACGTGGTCTCCGTACGCGCGGCCAAACGGACCGTACGGATGTGGGACCGGCTGCAGATCCGCAAGGCCGAGGAGACCACGGTGGTCGTCAACCGGCACTCACGCAGCACGGAGATCCAGCCGGCGCTGGTCCAGCGCATCACCGGGACCGCTCTGGCCCGTACCGCCGTCCCCGCCAACTTCAAGGAGCTGCAGGGGGTGGTGGACGCGGGGCGGCTGCACGAGCTGGACAGCAGGAGCACGGTCAAGCAGGCACTGTGGGCGCTCGCGGGCGAGCTGGGGCTGGTGAAGGCCGCCGAGGGGGCGCACCGCGGAAGCGGGCGGGCCTCGGTCGGATTCCGGCGGCGGAAGGAGTGAGCGCTCCGATGAGAAGCAGAAGGCCGGGCGGGGACCGGGACCGGGGGCAGGTCAGCATCGAGTTCCTCGGGATGACGCCGCTGATCGTCCTGACGCTGGTGCTCGTGTGGCAGGCCGTGCTCGTGGGATACACCTTCACGCTGGCCGGGAACGCCGCGGACGAGGGGGTGCGGGCAGGGACCGCGGCGCCGCGGGGGGAGCGGCAGGCGGTGTGTGAACAGGCGGCCCTGAAGCAGGTGTCGAAGGCGTGGCAAGGGGGAGCCAAGGTGAGCGGGTGCGACCAGACCGGCTATGTGACCGTGGACGTGCGGCTCAAGGTGCCCGTCCTCTTTCCCGGCCTCATCGACTTCCCGGCCCACGTGACCGGCCACGCCGGTGCCGTCGAGGAGGTGAAGGACTGAGATGCGTCGCCGCAGAAGCGACCGGGGCCAAGTCGCCGTCGAGTACCTCGGGTTCATCCCGGTCCTCCTGATCGTGGCCATGGCGGGCATCCAGATCGGGGCGATCGCCTACGCCGCCGAGCAGGCCAGTACGGCGGCGCGGGCGGGGGCGCGGGCGGCGTCGTTGCGGCAGGACGTGCCGCAGGCGTGCTCCGAAGCCGTCAGTGGCGCCCTCAAGGTGAGCTGCGACGAGACCGGGGGAGGGGAGGCCTCGGTCACCGTCACCGCCAGGGTCGGCATCCCCAAGATCTTCTGGAACTTCGGGGAGGCCACCAAGACCGCCACCATGCCCCGCGACCACTGACCGAGGAGAAGCGACCCCATGAGCCTGAGGGCACGCATCAGCACCCCGGAGGAGCACGGCAGCCGGGGCGAGGACGGGCATCTGGTCGCCTCCTACCGGGCCAAGCTGCTGGAGGAGATCGACCTCGCGGAGATGAGTTCGCTGGCCGCCGCCGAGCGCCGGGCCCGGCTGGAGCGGGTGCTCGGGCACATCATCAGCCGTGAGGGCCCGGTGCTGTCGACGGTCGAGCGCTCTCAGCTGATCCGCCGGGTGGTGGACGAGGCACTGGGCCTCGGCATCCTGGAGCCCCTCCTCGAAGACGCGTCCATCACCGAGATCATGGTGAACGGCCCCGACGCGATCTTCGTCGAGCGAGGCGGCCGCGTCGAGCAGCTGCCGCTCCGGTTCGTCTCCACCGACCAGCTGATGCAGACCATCGAGCGGATCGTCTCCACGGTGAACCGCAGGGTCGACGAGTCGAACCCGATGGTGGACGCCCGCCTGCCCTCCGGCGAGCGCGTCAACGTCATCATCCCGCCGCTGTCGCTGACCGGCCCGATCCTCACCATCCGCCGCTTCCCGCGCTCCTTCACCCTGCAGGAGCTGATCTCCTTCGGCTCGCTGGACGAGCACATGGTGTATCTGCTGGCGGGGCTGGTGCAGGCGAAGTTCAACATCATCGTGTCGGGCGCCACGGGCACCGGGAAGACAACCCTGCTCAACGCCCTGTCCGGACTCATCCCGCCGCACGAGCGCATCATCACCATCGAGGACTCCGCCGAACTCCAGCTCCAGCAGACGCACGTGGTCCGCCTGGAGTCCCGGCCGCCGAACGTCGAGGGAAAGGGCCAGGTCACCATCCGCGACCTGGTCCGCAACTCCCTGCGGATGCGCCCGGACCGGATCGTGGTCGGTGAGGTCCGCGGCGGCGAGTCCCTCGACATGCTCCAGGCGATGTCGACCGGCCACGACGGATCGCTCGCGACGGTGCACGCCAACAGCGCCGAGGACGCGCTCACCCGGCTCCAGACCCTCGCCTCCATGTCCGACGTCGAGGTCCCCTTCGTAGCGCTGCACGACCAGATCAACAGCGCCGTCGACGTCATCGTCCAGCTCACCCGGTTCGCCGACGGCGCCCGCCGGATCACCGAGATCGCGCTCCTCGACAGCCATGGCGGGGAGCCGTACCGGCTGGCGACCGTGGCCCGGTTCGACGCCCGGCCCATGACCCCCGACGGCCGCGTGTACGGCGCCTTCCAGTACTTCCCGCTGCCCCGCCGTACCGCCGACCGCCTCTACATGGCGAGCCAGCCCGTCCCGCAGGCCTTCGGAGTCGCCCACTCCGCGGACCAGCTCGCCACCCGAGAAGCCAGGTAGGCCACCCATGGAACTGCACACCCTCGTCCAGCTCACCACCGGCGTGACGCTGCTGGCCTGCGTCCTGGCGGTGGCCGGCGTGCACGCCTGCGCCTCGGGCCGGGCCCGGCGCGCCGCCCTCGTGGACCGGCTCACCCACACCGGCCCGGTCCCGGCGACCGGCCGCCGGCGCCGCTTCCGCGACCTCGACCGGCGGCTGCGCCGTACCCGCCTCGGCCGCCGGCTGGAGCTGCGCCTGGCGGCGACCGGCCTGGACGTCACCCCCGGCGAGTTCTTCGTCTACATGCTCGGCACGGTCGCCGCGCTCTGGCTGATCGGCCAGGCCACCCTGGCGCCGTTCTTCGGACCCCTGGCCGGCCTGCTCGGCATCGGGGCGGCGGTCCAGTTCCTCAACTGGCAGCGGCAGAAACGCATCGAACGGTTCATCAACCAACTCCCCGAACTGGCCCGCATCCTGGCCAACGCCACCCAGGCCGGCCTCGCCCTGCGCACCGCGATCGGCATGGCGGCGGAGGAACTGGAGGCCCCGGCCGGCCAGGAACTGGGCAAGGTGGCCGACCAGCTGGCCATCGGCCACTCCCTCGACGACGCGCTCGGTGAACTCGCCGACCGCCTGCCGTCCCGCGAGCTGGTCGTCCTGGTCACCACCCTGGTCCTGTCGAACCGCGCCGGCGGCCAGGTCGTGTCCGCGCTGCGGAACCTCACCGAGACCCTGGAGGAACGCAAGGAGACCCGGCGCGAGATCCGCACCCAGCTGAGTCAGGTGACGATGACGTCGTACGCCGTCCCCGTCCTGGGCGTCGGCGCGCTGTTTCTGATGAACGCTGTGAAGGACGGCGCGCTGGCCCGCATGACCGGCTCACCGGTCGGCCAGGCCTGCGTGCTCATCGCCTTCGCGATGTACGCGGTCGGCTTCGTCCTCATCCGCCGCCTGAGCCGGATCGATGTGTGAGGGAGGTGACCCGATGCTCGCATTCCTGCTCGCCCTGCTGATGGGCCTCGGCGTCTGGGGCGCCTTCGCGGGCGTCCGCATGTACCGCGCGGACGCGAAACTCCCCGGCGACCTGGCCGTGGCCCTTGAGGTCGGCGCCACCCGCACCGGCGCGGTGGGCTCGGTCATCGACCGGATGGGCATGCGCTACGCCCCCGCCGTGCTGCGCCTGATGGGCCCGCGCCTGGTCGCCAAGTACCGCCGCAGGATCGACCTCGCGGGCAACCCCGGAGGCCTGACCATCGACCGCTACGCGGCCCGCCGCGCGGTGTACGGCGCACTGGGCGGCGTGGGCTTCCTCGTCTTCCTGCTCCGCGGCCAGTGGTTCGTGGCCCTGCTCCTCCTGCTCTTCGGGGCGTTCTGGACGGAGGTGGGCATCTGGTCGGCGATCCGGGTCCGCAAGGACGTCATCGAGCGCACCCTGCCGGACTTCCTGGACGTGCTGGCGGTGGTGGTCAGCGCGGGGCTCGGCTTCCGCCAGGCACTGGACCGGGTGGCCTCCCGCTACGAGGGCCCCTGGGCGGACGAACTGCGCATCACCCTCCGCCAGATGGACCTGGGCATGAGCCGCCGCCAGGCCTTCGCGGAACTGCGGCGGCGGAACGACTCGGAACAGGTGGCGATGTTCGTGACGGCACTGCAGCAGGGGGAGGAGCTGGGCGCGCCCATCGTGGACACGTTGGTCTCCCTGGCCAAGGACATGCGCCGCACCGACGCGCAGAACGCCCGCCGCAAGGCCGCCCGCGGGGTGCCCAAGGCCACGCTGATGATCACCACGTTCATGGTCCCGGCCACCATGCTCCTGCTGGGCGCGGGCCTGATCCTCGGCTCCGGAGTGGACTTCGGCTCCCTCACGGGGAAGTGAGGCGGACATGACGGTGACGGGGTGGACGGGGCGTGGAGGGAGTTCGCTCTTCGAGGGCCGCCTGAGCCGGCTGAAGGGGAGGGCGGGCCGGTTCCCCCGGCGCCGGAGCTCGACCGCCGGTACGACGCAGCACGCCACCCCCTCCGCCACTGCCGAACCCTCGGAGAAGATCCAGGTCAGCGCGTTGCAGGCGATGTGCCGGCAGGTCTTCGGGTTCCGCCTGGCCATGATCGCCCTGGCCGCGCCCGCCGCCCTGCTCAACGCGGCCCCCGGCCTGGGCGTACGCCTGGTCGGCGCGGCCGTGGTCGCCACCTTCATGGTGTCCTACGTCCTCTTCCGCGACTGGGAACGCTTCGGCCCGCTCCTCCTGCGCCACCCGAGCCTCCTGGCCGCCGACACCGTCTTCGGCTCGTTCCTTCTGATCTCGGCCGGCCCGGACACCACCCTGGCCTACGTCAGCGTCTGCACCCCGCTCCTGGCAGGCCTGGTCTACAGCTGGCGCGGCGCTGCGTTCTTCGCCTCGCTCCAGTCCCTGATCCTGCTGCTGGTCCACGCCACCCTGAAGGCCGACCGCCACGCGCCGGTCGCCGAGGCGTTGCTCCTGCCCGGCCTGTGCATCATCGCCGGGGCCATGGGCTCGACGTTGCGCAACCTGATGCTCCGCTTCGGTGCGGCGACCCAGGCCCTGACGACGGTCCGGGCCCGCCTGGCGGCGGCGGAGGCGGTGAGCGCGGAACGCGCCCGACTGGCCCGCGAGATGCACGACTCCGTGGCCAAGACCCTCTACGGCGTGGCCCTCGCGGCGGACGGCCTGGCGGCGACGGCCTCGGCGGACGCTCCCGACCCCGACCGCATCCGGCAACAGGCGGAACTGGTGTCCCGCTCGGCGCGCAGGGCGGCGGCCGAGTCGAGGGAACTCCTGACGGACCTGAGACGAGAGCGCCCGGACGCACCGGGGGAGACAACCCCGTGGTCGGAACTGTGGGCGTCGGCCCGTGACTTCGCGCAGCGCACCGGCCTCCGCGTCACCTGCTCCTGGCCGCCGGCCCCGCATGCGGACCCCACGCCACCGGCGCTTCCCCCGTTGCCCGCGCCCGTGGCCCGCAACCTCTTCTCCATCGCCATGGAAGCGCTGGAGAACGCCCACCGGCACGCGGGCGCGACCCGCGTCGACGTCCACGCGGCGGTGTACGGCAACGTGCTGCGCCTCACGGTCCACGACGACGGCCGGGGCCTGCCGCCCGGCACGACGCTCGAACGACTCCGTGACCGTGGCCACTTCGGTCTGCTCGGCATGGTGGAACGCGCCGCACAGGCGGGCGCCCGGATCCGTATCGGCCGAGGCGGCCACGAACGGGGCACGGAGGTCCGCGTGGAACTCCCCCTGCCGGCCCCGCACCATCCCGGCCCAACCCCCGAAAGCCCCTGAGAGGAGGCAGACCATGCAGCACAGTCACCCCTGGCCGGAGCCCTGCGCGCCGCCGCCTCCCCCGCTGCGGCTGTTGGTGGCCGACGACAACCCCGTGGTCCGGGCGGGTCTGACGGCCCTGCTCTCGGGCCGCGAGGACACCACGGTGGTGGCGGAGGCCGCGGACGGCCGCGAGGCCTACGAGGCCGCCCTGCGACACCGTCCCGACGTGATCCTCCTCGACGTCCGCATGCCCGGAGTCGACGGAATCTCGGCATTGCCGCACCTGGTGCGGCTGGCGCCGGTCATGATGCTCACCTACAGCCACGAGCCGGAGACCGTGCGGGAGGCGCTGCGGCTGGGGGCGGGGGGATACCTGGTGCACGGCGAGTTCACGACGGAGCAGTTGGTGCGGGCGGTGCGGGATGTCGGCGAGGGGCGGCCGCATGTGACACCGGGGGCGGCAAAGGCGTTGCTGACCGACCTGCGATCGAGTGCACCTGCACACGCGGAACTCCAAGTACCGGCCGATTTAGGGAAAACCCCCGCCCAAACCCTTTCGCAACTGCAATCCTCTATGGAAGACTCGGCCCGTTCACGTTCCCGGCTGAGTACGAGGGAGGCGGAGATCATGGACCTCATCGCGTCCGGCATGACCAACCAGCAGATCGCCGCCGCCTGCTTCATCTCCGAGAAGACGGTCAAGAACCACATCAACCGCATCTTCGCCAAACTCCAGACCACCACCCGGTCTCAGGCGGCCGCGAAGTGGTTGGGGGTGGCCTGAGGTGGAGGCGCGGGGAAGCGGCAAGGGCCGTGAATGGGTCCGGGGTTGGGCCCTGGGACCCTCCGACGGGGCCCGGCGCCCGGCATACGTTTTCCGGATCGGAGGCGAACCCGGAGGGGACCACCATGAGCAACTGGTTCAACACCACCGTCGCATACCTGCAGGCCCGTGTTGCTCGCAGCGACAGGGGGCAGACCGCGGTGGAGTACCTCGGCATCATTGCGGTGGTGGTGGCGATCGTGTTGGCGATCACGGGGACGAGTATCGGGCAGACGATCTTCGATGCGATCAGGAACAAGATCAGCGAGGTCACCGGCGGCTGATTCCTCCATATCGCGACGCGGGGCAGGCCTTCCCCATCTACCTCACGGTGGTGGCAGGCCTGCTCTTTCTTGCGCTGGCCTACCTTGCCGTCGGACAGGCGGCCGTGAACCGGAGCGGGGCTCAGACGGCGGCGGACGCGGCGGCGCTGGCGGCGGCTCAGGACGAGCGGGGCCAACTGACGGATCAGTGGGTCAAGGCGCTGCGTGATCCGACACGGTGGCCGGACATCTTCGACGGGAAGGTGATGCTCGACAACCCCGACCACCCGTGCCGACGGGCCGGCCAACTCGCGACAGAGAACGATGCCTCGCTGGGGCACTGCTTTGTGCCGGCCCTGCTCAAATACCAGGTCGACGTGACGACGAACAAGACCGTTGGTCGCTCCGTCGTACCCGGTAGCGAGAAATACCAGTCAACGGCTCACGCGACAGCCGAGGTCCAACGCCGCTGTTGGTTCAAGCTCGCCGCCGTTGGTGCCGAGCTGCCCGATCTCGCCTGCAAGGACGGCAAGGTCTGGCATCTCAAACCGGACGACACCACAGGGCTCCCGAAGCCCGAAGACCTCTTCGACGTCCACCTGGCCAACTCACCGGTGAACGAACAATGACGAAGGAAGCGGAGCGATGAGCATTCGGTTCACTGCGAAGGCCTGCAGGGGGATGGTCGCATTGACCGTTGCGGCTGGTCTGGCCGTGGGTGTGGCCGGTTGCGGTGGAGGTGGCAGCGACGACAAGGAGCCGAAGAGTTCAGCGTCCGCTTCCGGCACCTCTCGCTCCGGCCCGAGCACCCAGGAGGGGCAGTCGGAACAGCCGCTGGCCGAACTGAAGGGTTCGGACGGCCTGCTTCTCCAGATCGGCTCCGCGCAACGGGACTCCGGTGGCTTCGTCACGGTGAACGGCACCCTGAAGAACGATGGCGCAAAGGATCTACTCATCCCGGCCGCCCTCAGCGGCAATGAAACCGAGATCACCAAGAACGGCCCGTCCCTGGGCGGAGCAACCCTCGTGGACTCGAAAGGGAAGAAGCGCTACTACGTACTGCGCGACACAGACGGCCGCCCGCTCACCACAACCGGCCTGGGCACGCTCAAGGGAGGCCAGTCGCTGCCGGTCTTCATGCAGTTCCCTTCACCACCCGACGACACCAATGAGCTGACCCTCCAACTGCCCACCTTCTCCAGCGCCACCATCAAGATCTCCGGGTGAAGCCAAGTGACCACCCCCCGCCTCCCCGCCACCCTCGCCCTCACCGCCACCCTCCTCCTCACCGCCACCCCCGCCCACGCCGGCGACACGGACCCGAGTCAGCCCCCCGGCACCGCCCCCTCCGCCGCCGCGCCCGTCAAAATCGACGCCACCGACCCCGACCTGAAGCTCCCCGAGGGCGCCACCCTCGCCGCGCCCAAGGTGCTGGACATCAAGTCGGTCGTCGAAGACCAGAGCGGGGACGAGCGCCGCGAGGACACCAACGCCGATGTCACCTTCGCGCTTCAGGCCGAAGTCCTCTTCAGCAGGGACAGCGCCAGGCTCGGCGACGAGGCGAAGGCCCGTATCGCCACCATCGCCGAAGAGATCAAGAAACAGAACGCGACCCGGGTCCGCGTCTTCGGCTTCACCGACAACCTCGGCTCGTCCGCCCACGGCGACATCCTGTCCAGGCAGCGCGCCAACGCCGTACAGGCCGTCCTTGACCAGGACCTGAACGACCCGGACATCACCTTCGAGGTCCGCGGCTACGGCGAGCAGTACCCGATCGCCGACAACTCCACGGAGGAGGGCCGGAGGAAGAACCGACGGGTCGAGGTGTCCTTCCCGCGTTCGGGCGGCTGACTCAGGGATCCGCCGAGACGACGAGAAGCGGAGCCCCTACCCCGCCTCCACCGTCACTCGCACTCCCCTCTGCAGTCCCCACCCCGCCATGGCCCCCGCCTCCGCCTCCAGTACGTGCCGTGCCCGCAGGCGGGGGCGGCCCAGACGGCCGGGCTGCATGGTGCGGACGGCCAGGACGGTCAGCTGGCGGTCCAGGTAGGCGACGTCGATGGGGATGCGCATCCCGAACGTGTGCACTCCGCCGGCCGGTGACAGCAGCATCGCCCCGGCGATCGAGTCCCGGCCCAGGAGCCCTCTTGTCCGCGCCCGGTACGAGGCCGCGATCTCCAAGGGAAGGGTCACCGGGTCGCCCCCTCCCTCGCTCCCCGGCACGATCAGCTTTCCCGCGCCGTCCCGCCAGCGACGTCCCATGGCTCCCCTCAGTGACACTCGGCTCCTCGGCTCCTCGCCCCTCGACGCCGCCAACTCTCCTCCCGGAAAATCCGGTTGTCATCTCCCTTCCTCCCCACTAGGAAGAGCCCAATGACTGGACTCGGTGTCGTGTTCCGCCCCCAGCTACCGCCCGAGCGTCTGCGGGCCGTCGCCCGTGCCGCGGACGACGTGGGGCTCGAAGAACTGTGGTTGTGGGAGGACTGCTTCCTGGAGGGCGGGATCTCGACGGCCGCCGCGGCGCTCGCGTGGACGGAGCGCGTGCGCGTGGGTGTCGGGCTGCTGCCCGTGCCCCTCAGGAACGTCGCCGTGACCGCGATGGAGACCGCGTCCCTGCACCGGATGTTCCCCGGCCGCGCGACCGTCGCCGTCGGGCACGGCGTGCAGGACTGGATGGGGCAGGTCGGGGCACGGGCCGCCTCGCCGCTCACCCTCCTCGGCGAGCATCTCGACGCCCTGCGCGCCCTGTTGACGGGGAAACGGCTCACCGTGCAGGGGCGGTACGTCTCCCTCGACGACGTCGCCCTCGACTGGCCGCCGGAGCGTGCCGTGCCGGTCTTCGCCGGCGGCACCGGGCCACGTACGCTCCGCCTCTCCGGCGCCAAGGCCGACGGTACGCTCCTCACCGCCGCCACCTCCCCGGACGGCGTACGACAGGCCCGGCGGCTCATCGAGGAGGGGCAGCGGGAGGCGGGGCGCGGCGAGCCGCACAAGGTCGTCGTCCATCTGCTGGCCACCACAGGTCCCGACGCCGAGGCCCGCCTGCGGACCGAACTCGCCGCCGATGGGCTGGAGTCGGCCACGGACGTGGGCGTGGCAGGGGATGCGGGCGCCGTGGCCGCGGCCGTACGACGGCTCGCCGAGGCCGGTGCCGACACCGTCGTGCTGCAGCCGACCGGGGACGAGCCCGACCCGGAGGGATTCGTGCGTTTCGCCGCGGAGGCGGTCCGGCCGTTGGTGCCGTAATCGCAGGTCGCGAGGCATTGTCAGTGGCCGCTGCCACACTGCCTGGCATGACGGACGAGCGCGATGAGCACGGCGAAGTGAGCCTGCGCGGTGTCACGGACGACGACCTGTTCGTCTTCCTCACCCATGAGCACGACCCGGATGCGGTCCGGCGGTCGAGGTTCACGCCCCGGCCCCGGGACGCCTTCCTGCGGCACTGGCGGGAGCGCGTGCTGGGCGATCCCGACTGTCTCGTGCGGACGGTCACCGTGGGCGGGGAGGTCGCCGGGAACGTCGTCTCCTGGACGCAGGAGGACGGGCGGCGGTACGTCGGGTACTGGCTGGGGCGGCCGTACTGGGGGCGTGGCGTCGGCACCCGCGCGCTCGGTCTCTTCCTGGAGCTGGAGCGCGTACGGCCCCTGTACGCCGATCCGTTCCGCGGCAACGCCGCGTCCGTTCGTCTGCTGGAGAGACACGGCTTCGAGCGGGCGGGCACCGTCCGGCACGGGGAGGACGAGCACATCCTGCTGGTCCTGCACCCCGCCGCGCGCCCGGAGGCGACCCCATGACCTCGATCCCCGCGCCCCGGCAGCTCCCCGGTCGGTCGGTGTCATCGGGCGGAAATCGGCAGGCCGCGTCGGCGGCATCCTGCGATCATGGAGGGCATGGCAGTGCAGCGTTCCTTCGAAGACCTCGTCGCCGAGGGTGCTGCCGTGCCGACCGAGGGGTGGGACTTCTCCTGGTTCGAGGGGCGGGCGAGCGAGGAGCGGCCCTCATGGGGATACGCCGTGTCGGCGGGGGAGCGGCTGGCCGGGGCCGAGGCCGTGCTCGACATCCAGACCGGTGGCGGTGAGGTGCTGGACTTCGCCCTCGCCACCGCAGCCCCGGCCCGGCCGGTGCTTGTCGCCGCGACGGAGGGCTGGCCGCCGAACGTGACCAGGGCCACCGCCCTGCTGCGGCCGCGCGGCGTGGTGGTCGTCGCCGCCTCTCAGGACGCGCCGCTGCCGTTCGCCGACGAGGCGTTCGACCTGGTGCTCAGCCGGCATCCGGTGCGCCCGCACTGGGACGAGATCGCCCGGGTGCTGCGGCCCGGCGGCCTGTACTTCGCCCAGCATGTCGGACCGGCCAGCGTCTTCGAGCTGGTCGAGCACTTCCTCGGGCCGCAGCCGCAGGAGGTGCGGACCGCCCGGGACCCCGAGCGGGAGCGGGCCGATGCCGAGGCGGCCGGACTGGAGGTGGCGGGGCTGCGGGCGGAGCGGCTGCGGATGGAGTTCCACGACATCGCCGCCGTCGTCCATTTCCTGCGCAAGGTGGTGTGGATGGTCCCGGGCTTCACGGTGCAGGCCTACGAGCCTCAACTGCGTGCACTGCACGAGCGGATCGAGCAGGAGGGCCCCTTCGTGGCGCACAGCTCCCGGCATCTCTTCGACCTCCGCAAGCCGGCGCGCTGAGGCAGTTTCCACATTGTTATCGGCTCTGGTTCACATCCGCCCCACCGGTCACGTAAGTTCAGACCAAGGTTATTCGCGCAAGCAAAGCTGCGCGGGCGGCACCGCGCAGTGGAGGGGGCTGCGCGGTGCCGTGAAACCGGGGATCCTCCCGCTTGCCGTAGCGGAACCGTCAAGTCAGGATTCGCCGACCGGGTAGCCCGTCGGGGGGACCCTGGGGGCAGCCCGTCGATCCGCCCTCAAGATGGCGCAAACCTTCCGGAATCTCTCTGAATCATTTCGTATCCGACCGGTCTTCCCTGGGATTCCGTGGTGAACCGGCCAGGGGACCTCTCTGAATCCGCCATTCCGCGACCAGCGGGGCGTCGCCGGGCGACTTCGGAGAGTAGTTGTGCGCCGCCGATGCACCCACCATCCCTTACGAAGGGTTATGGTGGAAACCCCCCCTCGGGCCGGTCCGTCTCCCCCCCACGGACCGGCCCGTTTTTCGTCCCCGGCGGACGGCGGGCCTCTCGCCGGGAACTCCGGGAACCTCCGGGCACGCGACGAGCGTCCCCCTCAGGGGCGCGGGACTGTGCCGACATGCGGCCTCCGCCGCGAGGGCGCGTTCGACCACCACGCAGCCGCACTCGACGGCGAAACCGCACCCACCCCGATGCCCAATCCCCAAACCCCGAGCCAGAACCGAGCCCCCAGCGGGGGTAGGCTCAACGGCTCGGGCAACCGTACGCACCGACCCCCACGCCAAACCCCCGGAGGGCCACGTGAACCTGCGCGACAACCTGCGCAGCCTGCTCGTCAGGCTCTACGCACGCCGGGTGGAGGGCCACCTGGACCACGACCAGGTGCCCAAGCACATCGGCGTCATCATGGACGGCAACCGCCGCTGGGCGAAGGCGTCCGGCTCCACCACCGTCCACGGCCACCGGGCCGGCGCCGAGAAGATCGAGGAATTCCTCGGCTGGTGCACCGAGACCGACGTCGAGGTGGTCACCCTGTGGCTGCTGTCCACGGACAACTTCGACCGGCCCCAGGAGGAACTGGTCCCGCTGCTCGGCATCATCGAGGATGTCGTCCGCACCCTCGCGGCCGACGGCCGCTGGCGCGTCCACCACGTCGGCACGACGGACCTGCTGCCGGCCGGGATGCAGCGCACCCTGAAGGAGGCCGAGGAGGCCACCGCCCCCATCGACGGCATACTCGTCAATGTCGCCATCGGGTACGGCGGGCGGCAGGAGATCGCCGACGCCGTGCGCTCCATGCTCCTCGACGCCCAGGACAAGGGTGTGACGATGGAGGACCTCGCCGAGTCCGTCGACATCGACATGATCGGCCGTCACCTCTACACCGGCGACCAGCCCGATCCGGACCTCGTCATCCGCACCAGCGGCGAACAGCGGCTGTCCGGATTCATGCTGTGGCAGACCGCGCACTCCGAGTACTACTTCTGCGAGGTCTTCTGGCCCGCCTTCCGCAAGGTCGACTTCCTGCGCGCACTGCGCGACTACGCCGCACGTCACCGCCGTTACGGCGGCTGAGTCACACCGAACGCCCCGTCGGCCGCCGCGCCGGCGGGGCGTTCGCCTTACCCCGATTCGGGCGGATGTAACGAGGAGTTCACCGGCACGCCGTTGGCCACTTTTGCATGGCGGTGCATGTTCGAGGGCATAAGCCAAGCAGGTCGACACCCGAACCACGGGTGTCGGATCTCAGCGGGCGGCTCGGGGCCGTCCGCCCGGGAGGCCCTTTGCACCAGCCCGATCGTGCGGTCACTGCACGGAAGCAGCCGCGGAGGGCCGGTTCGCGGCCCGCCGTACGCGGGGGCCAGACACCGGTCCAGCTCAGCCTCGTCGCTCCCCGACCTCATCCGAGGGGGTACGTCCTTCCGTGGTGACCAGCACAAAGCGCCACAAGCCAGACCGGCGCACCTATGTTCTCGACACCAGCGTCCTGCTGGCCGACCCGAACGCCCTGACCCGCTTCGACGAGCACGAGGTCGTGCTCCCCATCGTGGTGGTCACGGAGCTGGAGGCCAAGCGGCACCATCCGGAGCTCGGCTACTTCGCCCGCCAGGCCCTGCGCCTGCTGGACGACTACCGGGTGAAGAACGGTCGCCTCGACGCCCCCATCCCGATCGGGGAGCTGGGCGGGACCGTCCGTGTCGAGCTCAACCACTCGGACCCCAGCGTGCTGCCCACCGGCTACCGCCTGGGGGACAACGACTCCCGCATCCTCGCGGTGGCCCGCAATCTGCAGGCCGAGGGGTACGACGTCACGGTCGTGTCGAAGGACCTGCCGCTGAGGATCAAGGCGTCCTCCGTGGGACTGCTCGCCGAGGAGTACCGGGCCGAACTCGCCATCACGGAGAACTCCGGCTGGACCGGAATGTCCGAACTGACGCTGCCCGGCGAACAGGTGGACATCCTCTTCGAGGAAGGCCATGTGTATGTCCCGGAGGCCTCCGACCTCCCCGTGCACACCGGCCTGACCATCCAGTCCGAGCGCGGCAGGGCCCTCGGCCGCATCACCGCCGAGGGCAACGTCCGCCTGGTGCGCGGGGACCGGGAGGCGTTCGGCATCAAGGGCCGCAGCGCCGAGCAGCGCATCGCGCTCGATCTGCTCCTCGACCCGGACGTGGGTATCGTCTCGATGGGCGGCCGGGCCGGCACCGGCAAATCGGCGCTGGCGCTGTGCGCGGGCCTGGAGGCGGTCCTGGAGCGCCGCCAGCACCAGAAGGTGATGGTCTTCCGGCCGCTGTACGCGGTCGGCGGGCAGGAGCTGGGCTATCTGCCGGGCAGCGAGGCGGAGAAGATGAGCCCGTGGGCGCAGGCCGTCTTCGACACGCTGTCCGCGGTCACCAGCCGCGAGGTCATCGAGGAGGTCACCGCGCGCGGGATGCTGGAGGTGCTCCCGCTCACCCACATCCGCGGCCGATCGCTGCACGACGCGTTCGTGATCGTGGACGAGGCGCAGTCGCTCGAACGGAACGTCCTTCTCACCGTTCTGTCCCGAATCGGCGCGAACTCACGGGTGGTTCTCACCCATGACGTGGCACAGCGGGACAATCTGCGTGTCGGTCGCTACGACGGTGTGGTCGCGGTCGTGGAGAAGCTGAAGGGGCACCCGCTCTTCGCGCATGTCACGCTGACCCGGTCCGAGAGGTCCCAGATTGCTGCGCTTGTGACCGAAATGCTGGAGGACGGTCACATCTGACCCACCTCGTACGGAAGTTGGCGCCGTCCGGCAAAGGGCCAAGAGCCTAGCCGGGCGGCGCCTCGGCGTGTGGAGCTTTCCGAAAATCCCGGGGGCCAAACGGGATGTGAGCTTTCACACTCAACGCAGAATTGCCACCCGGCGTCCGGTTACGGCAGAGTCTCAGTCCTGTCAGGCCCCGCATACGACACAGCTGTACCCCCAGCGGTACGGCGCCCCAGAAGCACCACCAACTCCATAGAGTTCGTCGTATGCCGCCCGAGCACCACGCGGCGCTCCCTCACGGGGAGTTGCCCACCGGGCCCGTGCCTCCCGTGACCCCGCAGTTGGGAGGCCAGTGTCAGGGGCACGATTGCGTCCGCCAGGGTCACCGAAGCGGGCGATGCTGGAAGGAAACCGTGTGAGCCGGATTTCGGTCCGGGGATTCGCAGTGGCCTCGGCCACCGCGGTCACCGCCGTCGGAAGCGTCGTCGGAGTTGCCTCGGGCAGCGTCGCGCAGCAGAACAACAACGACGCCGAGGCGACGGCAGCCGACACCACGCTCCTCGCGGACATACCCGCGGGCCAGCAGGCCCAGGTGCAGTCCGCGTCCCTGACGCAGCAGGCCGACGCCCAGGCCATCGCCGCGGACGCGAGCGCCAAGAAGGACGCCGAGGCGGCGGCCCGCAAGGCAGCTGCCGAGACCGCGATCGCGAAGAAGCAGGCGGCCGAGCAGGCGGCCAAGGAGGCCAAGGAGCGCGCCGAGGCCAAGAAGGAAGCGGCCAGCCGCTCCGCCGCGCGCGACTCCTCCAGCTTCCCGGTCCAGAGCAGCTACAGCGTCGCGCAGATCCAGGCGATGGCGCGTCAGATGGTGGCCGGCGACCAGTTCCAGTGCTTCAGCAACATCGTGGACCACGAGTCCAGCTGGAACTACCAGGCGGTCAACGCCTCCTCCGGTGCCTACGGTCTCTTCCAGGCCCTGCCCGCCGGCAAGTACGCCTCGGCCGGTGCCGACTGGCGGACCAACCCGGCCACGCAGATCAAGTGGGGCCTCAACTACATGAACAGCCGGTACGGCAGCCCCTGCCAGGCCTGGTCGTTCTGGTCGGCCAACCACTGGTACTGACCCGGCCGGCCCCGCTCAACCTCGCGCAGCCCCTCCCCGTCCTCAGGTGAGGGGCTTTCGCCCTGTACGGTCGTACCCGGCATACCTCCAGGGGGAGGAGAGGTGGCGAGCACGCGGGGACGCGGGGGAAGAGGACGGATCATGTCGCGAGTGCCAGGATGGCTCGGCCGGCTGGGCGCCGGTCTCACCGAGATGAGCGAGCGCCTGGACGAGCGCCGCGCGGAGGTGGAGCAGGACAGCGATCCGCTCGCCGCGTCCGAACCTGCCGCCCCGGCCGCCGTCGAGACCCCGCCCCCTGCCCGTCGGCCCGCACCCCCGGCCGGCGGCCCCCGCCCCGATCCTGCCGAGGCCGTGCCCTGGGGCGTCCGGGTGGCGGCCGAGGCCGGCTGGCGGCTGCTGGTCCTGGCCGGCACCGTCTGGGTCCTGATGCGTGTCATCAGCGCCGTCCAGCTGGTGGTGTTCGCCTTCGTCATCGCCCTGCTGGTGACCGCGCTGCTGCAGCCGACGGTCGCCCGGCTCACCCGCCGCGGAGTGCCCCGCGGCCCGGCCACCGCGCTCACCGCGATCAGCGGGTTCGTCGTCATCGGGCTGATGGGCTGGTTCGTGACCTGGCAGGTCATGGAGAACATCGACACGCTCTCCACCCAGATCCAGTCCGGCATCGACGATCTGCGCGACTGGCTGCTGAAGAGCCCCTTCCACGTCACCGACAAGCAGATCAACCAGATCGCGAAGAACCTCCGCGAGGCGATCGGCGCCAACGCCGACCAGATAACGTCGGCGGGCCTGGAGGGCGTTCAGGTCATCATCGAGACCCTCACCAGCATCCTGCTGGTGTTCTTCTCGACGCTGTTCCTGCTCTACGACGGCAAGCGCATCTGGGAGTGGTTCCTGAGGCTGGTGCCCGCCGCGGCCCGCCCGGGCGTGGCAGGCGCCGGCCCGCGCGCCTGGAGCACCCTGACCGCCTATGTCCGCGGCACGGTGCTGGTCGCGCTGATCGACGCCATCTTCATCGGTATCGGCATCTACTTCCTGGACGTGCCGATGGCCGTCCCGCTGGCCGTCTTCATCTTCCTGTTCTCCTTCATCCCGCTGGTCGGCGCGGTCGCCTCCGGCGCGCTCGCGGTGATCGTGGCGCTGGTGACCCAGGGCGTCTTCACGGCCGTCATGACGCTGATCGTCGTCCTCGCGGTGCAGCAGATCGAGGGCCACGTCCTGCAGCCGTTCATCCTCGGCCGCGCGGTCCGCGTCCACCCGCTGGCGGTCGTCCTCACGGTCGCGGCCGGCGGCATGGTGGCCGGCATCGGCGGCGCGGTGGTGGCCGTACCGCTGGTGGCGGTGACGAACACGGTGGTGGGGTATCTGCGGCAGTACTCGGAGGAGCTGCAGCAGCAGAAGTCCGCCGCCCCGGCCGAGGACGAGGCCGTGGGCCGGAACGCGGAAGACCCCGCCCACCAAGGGTGAGCGGGGCCTTCACGGGACCGCTTACTCGGCCAGCACGGCCTCTGCGTCCAGCGTGACGCCGACCGCCTGGATCACCGAGGCGATCTTGAACGCCTCCTGGACGACCTCGCGCTCCACGCCGGCCTTGCGCAGCACCTGCTCGTGCGAGTCCAGGCACAGGCCACAGCCGTTGATCGCGGAGACCGCGAACGACCACAGCTCGAAGTCGACCTTCTCCACGCCCGGGTTGCCGATGACGTTCATCCGCAGACCGGCGCGCAGGGTGCCGTACTCGTGGTCCGACAGCAGGTGACGCGTCCGGTAGAAGACGTTGTTCATCGCCATGATCGCGGCGGCCGACTTGGCGGCCGTGTACGCCTCCGGCGTCAGGTTCGCCTTCGCCTCCGGCTCCAGCTCACGCAGCACGATCGGGGAACGGGAGGCGATGGCGGTCGCCAGCACCGTGCCCCACAGCTGCTGCGCCGGCAGCTCGGAGTTGCCGATGACCGAGCCCAGGTTGAGCTTGAGGTCCTTGGCGTAGTCCGGGACGCGGGACTTCAGCGAGTCGAGCGACATGGGTCACTCACCAGCCAGCAGCGCGACCGGGTCCAGGGTGTTCTCGCCCTTGTTCCAGTTGCACGGGCACAGCTCGTCGGTCTGCAGGGCGTCCAGGACCCGCAGGACCTCCTTGGGGTTACGGCCCACGGAACCGGCGGTGACCATCGTGAACTGGATCTCGCGGTTCGGGTCGACGATGAAGACGGCGCGCTGCGCGAAGCCGTCCTCGCCCTCGATGCCCAGCTCGCGCATCAGCTCGTGCTTGGAGTCGGCCATCATCGGGAACGGCAGGTCCGTCAGGTCCGGGTGGTCCTTGCGCCAGGCGTGGTGGACGAACTCGGAGTCACCGGAGAAGCCGAGGATCTGGGCGTCGCGGTCGGCGAACTCGTCGTTCAGCTTCCCGAACGCGGCGATCTCGGTCGGGCACACGAATGTGAAATCCTTGGGCCACGCAAATACCACCAACCACTTGCCCTCGTAGGACTTGTGGTGGATCTGCTCGAACTCCTTGCCCTTCTCCAGCGAGACGCAGGCGGTCAGTTCGAACTCGGGGAACTTGTCACCGACAGTGAGCACACGCTCTCCTTGCAGCGAAGAATCACCCCTTTTGGGGGCTTTTCTCATTGGGTTGGACGTTGTTGATGTTGGCACGGCGCGCATTGATTAGGGAAATAGCTACACTTGGTCAGGTTGATCGGAGGTGGTTATCAGTGACGGTGGGTAGCGGAAAGCGGAGGCAGCCGAGCCTCGCACAGCTGCGTGCCTTCGCCGCCGTCGCCGAGTATCTGCACTTCAGGGACGCGGCGGCCGCCATCGGGATGAGCCAGCCCGCACTGTCGGGCGCGGTCTCGGCACTGGAGGAGACCCTCGGGGTGACCCTCCTTGAGCGTACGACGCGCAAGGTGCTGCTCTCGCCCGCCGGTGAGCGCCTCGCCGTACGGGCGAAGGCGGTGCTGGACGCCGTGGGGGCGCTGCTGGAGGAGGCCGAGGCGGTCCGGGCGCCCTTCACCGGAGTCCTGCGCCTCGGGGTGATCCCCACGGTCGCGCCGTACCTCCTGCCGACCGTGCTGCGGCTGGTCCACGACCGCTACCCGCACCTCGACCTCCAGGTGCATGAGGAGCAGACGGCCAGCCTGATCGACGGCCTGGGCTCCGGCCGTCTCGACCTGCTGTTGCTGGCGGTCCCGCTCGGCGTGCCCGGTGTCGTCGAACTCCCCCTGTTCGACGAGGACTTCGTGCTCGTCACCCCGCTCGACCACTGGCTCGGCGGTCGCGAGGGCATCCCGCGCGAGGCCCTGAAGGAGCTGAACCTGCTGCTCCTGGACGAGGGCCACTGCCTGCGCGACCAGGCCCTGGACATCTGCCGGGAGGCGGGACGGGAGGATGCGCCGGTGACGACCACGGCCGCCGGGCTCTCGACGCTGGTCCAGCTGGTCGCGGGCGGCCTCGGCTGCACGCTGCTGCCGCGTACGGCCCTGAAGCTGGAGACCACGCGGAGCAGCCGGCTCCTCACCGGTTACTTCGCCGAGCCGGCCCCGAGCCGCCGGGTCGCTTTCGCGATGCGGGCGGGGGCGGCGCGCTCCGCGGAGTACGAGGAGCTGGCCGCGGCGCTGCGGGAGGCCCTGGGCGCGCTGCCGGTTCGGGTACTGGACTGAGCGCTCCTGAGGGGCGTGGGGCTGTGTCTGACATGCGGCTACCGCCGCATGGGCGCGACCGGCCCCACCGGCCCGCAGCCGCGTGTGCCCCCGGAACCGCCCTCCCCGAAGCGCTCACCGGCTACTCCGTCCGCAACCCCTCCGGCCGCATCAACCGCACCAGCGGCGGCAGGCTCAGCAGCGTGACCGTGAGGACCACCGCCGCACCCGCGCCGGTCATCGACAGCACGCTCGGCCAGTCCACGCTCACGGTTGTGCCCACCATGTTCAGCAGCACCGCGCCCAGCGTCAGCCCCATGGCCATGGCGAGCAGCAGGCCCAGGGCGATCGGGATCGCCGTCTGCCAGAGCACCGACATGCCCAGGGTGCGCCGCCGGGTGCCGAAGGCGACCAGCGCCGACAGCAGCTTCCTGCGCTCGCGCAGCTGCTCCAGCTGGGAGACCAGCAGGCTCACACCGATCAGCGCGAGCACACAGATGGCGCCGGCGAAGGTTCCGGTGCGGATGGAGGTGAACTGAGCCGACCGGTCGATGCTCGAGTACACCATCGCGTCCGCCAACGGGTCGAGCCGCGCCGCCGTGTTGCGGACGTAGTCGTGCACGTCCGGCACCGACTCGTCGAGCGAGAGGTACATGGCTCCGGTCAGCGCGCTGCTCAACCGGCCGGGTACGGCGGCCGGTGTCATCAGCACACCGCTCTCCTTGATCCCGTTCGGGCTGGTGATCGCGCGGGCCTGCTTCAGTCCGCTCGGCACGGTCCACACGATGTCGTGGCCGTCGTGCAGGCCGTCGCTCGTGTTGGCGTGGAGGGTGCGGCCCGGACGGACGAGCTTCACCAGGTCGGCGTCCCGATCCCCGCCGGTCGCCGCGAAGACGTCCCCGTCGTGGCAGCTCGGCAGGTCGGCCACCTCGCGCAGCGCGGTGCAGGTGCCGACGGTGAGGCCGACGGAGTTCTCCGGCCCCTCGTCGGAGCGGAAGCGCCGGTCGCCGAGCTCGGTGCTGCCCAGCGCGGTCGCCTTCCGCACGCCCTTGGTTGTGGCGAACTTCTCGACGGCCGGGAGGAAGGGGAGGCCCCGCGAAAGGTTGACCTGCATCTGCACCCGGTCGGTGTCCTGCCCGGTGGACTTGGTGAAGTCGCCCTGGACGCCCGCGAACAGCATCTGCAGCGCGATCGCCCCGGCCACCGCGACCGCGATGCCGTTCACCATGCGGGCCGCCGAACCGCTGCTCAACTGCAGCCGTCGTACGGCCAGTTGCCAGGCCACCCCACCGCGTCCGAGCCGGGCCACCGCCGCCTCGACGGCCCAGGGCAGCAGCGCGGTCAGGCCGAGGAGCAGCAGCAGGACGCCGCCGATCACCAGGTAGCGGTTGAAGTCGCCCTGGCGGCCCTGTCCGATCATCGGCGCGAGGCACGCCAGTCCGCCCAGCGGCAGCAGCAGCCGCCACCACAGCCGGCGGCGCCTGGGCCTGGCCGTACGGACCACGCCCAGCGGCTCGATGACCACCCCGCGCAGCGCGAACAGCGTGACCAGCACCGCCGCCGCCGGCACGGCGACCGCGACCAGGGCGGCCAGTGCCGGGGAGGGGTCGAGATAGCTGGGGAACACGCTGATGCCCACGATCTCGACCGAGCCCGCGAGCTGCCGGCCGAGCAGGAAGAAGACGGTGCCGAAGACCAGTCCGACCAGGGAGCCGGCGAGCGCCTCGCCCGCCGCGATCCGCCGGGTCATCCGGCTGTCGGAGCCGACCAGCCGCAGCGCGGCCAGCCTGCGGTCGCGCCGCTCGCCACCGAACCGTACGGCCGTGGCGATGAACACGGCGACCGGCGTCAGCAGCACCACGAAGACGACCAGCATCAGCAGCAGCAGGATCGGGTCCGCCTTGTCGGGCGGTGTCTCCTGCGGTGGTCCGAAGCGGGTGATACGGGCCGTCCGCCAGCCGTTGATGCGCGGGGCCAGGTCCTTGGCCCCGGCGTAGTAGGCGAGATCGTGCGAGCCGATGAGCCCGGACTCACCGATCGTGCCGACGATCCGGAACGGCAGCCGCTCGCGCAGCAGCTTGCCGGAGTCGGAGCCGAGGAGGTCCTTCAGCGCGGGCGAGACGACCATCTCGCCCGGCGCCGGGTACTTCGCCAGGCCCGGTGCGAGCGGTGCCCGCGGCCCCTCCGGTTCCACCAGCCGGCCGCGGACGTCGCTGCCGCGGTAGGTCGTGTCGGTGTCGGAGATCACCAGGGTGTTCGCGGCCTTCGGCCGGTACGGGCCGTAGGTGTAGTCCATGCGGGCGTCGTTGCGTTGGTCCCGTACCGCCAGCGCGTTCGGAATCGCGGTGGTCAGCAGCAGCAGCGCCACGCCGAGGCCGACGCCGACCGCCGTCAGCAGTATCCGGATCCAGCCCTCGCGCCCGCCGGCGAACGCGAACCGCATCCCCATGCCGAGATCGCGCGACCACTGCCGCAGCTTCATATGGCGCGCTCCATGTCCCGGGACTTGCCGTCGCGTACGACGATCTCGCGGTCGGAGTAGGCGGCCACCCGCGCCTCGTGCGTGACCAGGACGACGGCCGCGTTGGTGGAGCGGGCCGCGTCGGTCAGCAGCTCCATCACGCGCTCGCCGTTGAGGGAGTCGAGGGCGCCGGTCGGCTCGTCGGCGAACAGCACCCGGGGCCCGGTGACCAGCGCCCGCGCCACCGCGACGCGCTGCCCCTGGCCGCCGGAGACCTCGCCGGGCCGCTTGCCCTTGAGGTCGTCCACCTCCAGCCGTTCCATCCAGGTGAGCGCGGCCCGCTCGGCCTCCTTGCGGGAGGTGCCGTTCAGCCGCAGCGGCAGCGCCACGTTCTCCACGCAGGTCAGCTCCGGGACGAGCTGGCCGAACTGGAAGACGAACCCGAACTCGCTGCGCCGCAGCGCGCTGCGTTCGGTGTCGCTCATGCCGGTCAGTTCCCGGCCGTCGTAGGTGATGGACCCGGAGTCGGGCGGCACGATCCCGGCGAGGCAGTGCAGCAGTGTCGACTTGCCGGAACCGGAGGGGCCCATGACGGCGACGACCTCGCCGGGGTGGATGGAGAACTCGGCGCCGTCGAGCGCGACCGTCGGGCCGTAGGCCTTGCGCAGGTTGTCGGCGGCGAGCAGGGAGCCGGGGGGAGGGGTCATCGGGCCACCGCCTCACGGAGCTTGTCCAGACGGGCCGCGGTCAGTTCCAGCCAGCGCAGGTCGGCCTCCAGATGGAACAGCGCGTGGTCGCAGATCAGCTGGTCCGCGAGGTCGCCCTTGCGCTTGCGGTCGGTCAGGATCCGCATGCTGCGCAGGTGCTCGGCACGCTGGGTGTCGAGGATGAGGGAGGCGTCGCGGTGGGTGAGCAGGGCGAGGACGACCTTGGTGTACAGGGTCGACTGCAGATACTCCTCGGGCTTCTCCGGGGTGCCGAGCCACCGGTCGACGTCGGTGATGCCGGCGTCGGTGATGGCGTACCGCTTGCGCTCGGGGCCGTCGCCCGCCTCGATCCCGTCGACTTCCACGAGGCCGTGCTTCAGCAGCCGGGACATCGTGGAGTAGACCTGGCCGTAGTGGAGCGGCCGGTCGTGACCGAACTTCTCGTCGAAGGCCCGCTTGAGGTCGTAACCGTGACGCGGGCCGGACTCCAGGAGCCCTAGGAGCGTGTGACCGATGGACATGCAGGGCACTCTACACAGGGTGTATACGCCGCATGTATACGTCGCGTGCACAAGCCATGGCGGGCAGTACGGTGCTGCAGGTGAGGGCCCATTGTCACGGTTACGACACAGGGGGCCTGCCCCTGCGCGGCAGCGGGCCGGTGTCCTTCGGCAGCCGTCCCGCCTC
This sequence comes from Streptomyces sp. NPDC053069, assembly GCF_044546895.1. Taxonomy (NCBI): domain Bacteria; kingdom Bacillati; phylum Actinomycetota; class Actinomycetes; order Kitasatosporales; family Streptomycetaceae; genus Streptomyces; species Streptomyces sp. NPDC053069. The sequence goes on from NZ_JBITZN010000002.1 coordinate 314,895, forward strand.
CGCCAGTGCCTTCCTGAGGAGGAACTCGATCTGCGCATTGGCCGACCGCAGCTCGTCCCCGGCCCAGCGGGCCAGCGCCTCGTAGACCGACGGGTCCAGCCGCAGCAGCACCTGCTTGCGCTGCTGCGGCCGTCGCTTCGGAGCTTCCGAAGGGTCCGTCACTGGTAGAGGGTCCCGGTGTTGAGGACCGGTTGCGGGGCCCGGTCCCCGCACAGCACAACCATCAGGTTGGACACCATCGCCGCCTTCCGCTCCTCGTCCAGTTCCACGATGTCCGCCTCGGCTATCCGGCCGAGCGCCGCCTCGACCATGCCGACCGCCCCGTCGACGATCTGACGCCGTGCGGCCACGACCGCGCCCGCCTGCTGCCGCTGGAGCATCGCCGAGGCGATCTCGGGAGCGTACGCGAGATGCGTGAAGCGGGACTCGATGATCTCGACTCCGGCCGCCTCCACGCGCACTTGCAGCTCCACGGCCAGCTTCTCGGTGATCTCCTCGGCGTTGCCGCGCAGCGACAGACCGTCCTCGTCGTGGGCGTCGTAGGGGTACTCGATCGCGATGTGCCGTACGGCCGTCTCGGTCTGCGTGGCCACGAACTCGGCGAAGTCGTCCACCTCGAAGGTGGCCTGCGCGGTGTCCTGGACCTTCCAGACCACGACCGCGGCCAGCTCGATCGGGTTGCCGTAGGCGTCGTTTACCTTCAGCACGGCCGTCTCGTGGTTGCGCACCCGGGTGGAGATCCGGGTCCGCGAGGTGAAGGGGTTGACCCAGCGCAGGCCGTCCTGCCGGATGGTGCCCCGGTACCGCCCGAAGAGCTGGACGACCCGGGCCTCTCCGGGCGCGACCGTGTTGAGGCCGCGCAGCGCGATGACGGCGGAGAGGAAGACGAGGACACCGCCGACGATCAGCCCGCCCCGAAGGGCGGAGCCGTGGGCCGCCGAGCCGCCGCCGATCAGGGCGAAGGCGGCGCCGAGCCCGAGCAGGCCGAACAGCAGGGCGAGCCCGCCGCCGATGCTGTGGGCCGCGAACTCCCGCACGTGGGGCGCGGGCATCTCGGGTACGTCGGCGGTGGCGGCCGGGTCGTGTGCGGACATGGTGGTCCCCGTTTCTCATGAGGCCTGCACCGGCAGGTCTAGCTTGCTTCTAGCTAAGTGATATCACTTTTCGCGGTCGAAGCAACCCTGGGGCCGCCAGGACCGTCGGTTCCCTCGGGGCAGGTGCTGATTCTCACGTCCGTAAAAGAACGGATCGGACGCCCTTTGTCATATAGGTGAGTGTTAGCTTTCGGAGCTGACCCCGAGACGGAAGCGAGCGTAGGGACCCATGGGACGAGCGGAAGAGAGACGAGCGCGACAGCGCGGCGGCCGCCGCGCGGCGCCCAAGCGCCGCCCCTCCGCGCCCATGGCGGCCGCCCCGGCCGACGGCAAGCCGCCCAAGGGCCGAATACGCCGGCTGTTCACCTGGAAGAGGGTGCTCGGCACGTTCTTCGGGCTCTGTCTGCTGGTGATCGCGGCCTTCATCGGGCTGTACATGTACGTGGACATCCCGAAGGGCAACGCCGACGCCCAGTTGCAGAGCAACATCTACAAGTACAGCGACGGCACGATGCTCGCCCGCACCGGCCAGCTCAACCGGGAGAGCGTCGACCTCTCCGAGGTCCCCAAGGACGTCCAGCGCACCTTCGTCGCGGCCGAGAACAAGAGCTTCTACCACGACTCCGGCGTCGACCTGAAGGGCACCGCCCGCGGTGTGCTCAACACCGTCATGGGACGCGGCACGCAGGGCGGTTCGACGATCACCCAGCAGTACGTCAAGAACTACTACCTGGACCAGAACCAGACCGTCTCGCGCAAGCTGAAGGAACTGGTCATCTCGCTGAAGCTGGACCGCCAGAAGTCCAAGGACTACATCCTCGCGGGGTACATCAACACCAGCTACTACGGCCGCGGCGCCTACGGCATCCAGGCCGCGGCGCAGGCGTACTACCACAAGGACGCCAAGGACCTGAAGGTGCAGGAGGGCGCCTACCTCGCCGCGCTGCTGCAGGCGCCGAACCAGTACGACTGGGCGCTCGCGAGCGACACCGGCAAGAAGCTGGCGAAGGCCCGCTGGAACTACGTCCTGGACAACATGGTCAAGCAGCACTGGCTGGACGCGGGCAAGCGCCAGGCCCTCACGTTCCCGGAACCGAAGGCACCCAAGGCGGCACCCGGCATGAAGGGACAGACCGGCTACCTGGTGGACGCGGCCAACGCGGCGCTGGAGAAGCGGCTGGTCGCCCAGGGCCAGGCCGCCACCATCGGTGACGCCGAGGCGCTGGTGAAAAAGGGCGGCTGGACCATCACGCTCAACATCGACAAGAAGAAGCAGCACCAGCTGGAGCAGGCCGTCAAGGACCAGCTGACCGGCCGGCTGAACGCCAAGAAGCGCCCCGTCGACGGCAACGTCCAGCCCGGTGCCGTGTCCGTCGACCCGAAGACGGGCAGGGTCCTCGCCATGTACGGCGGCGCGGACTACTTCAAGCACTACCGCAACAACGCGACCCGCACCGACTACCAGCCCGCCTCCACCTTCAAACCGGTGATCCTGGCCGCCGCACTGGCCGAGGGGGCCACGACGCAGGACGGCCAGCCCATCACGGCGAGCACGATCTACGACGGCACCAGCGGCCGCCAGGTCGTGGACCACGGCCGCAAGGTCGGCTTCGGCCCGCCGAACGAGGACCACGCCGACTACGGCCCCATCACCGTCCAGAAGGCCATGAACCAGTCCGTCAACTCCGTCTTCGCGCAGATGGGCATCGACGTGGGCATGGACAAGGTGATGGAGGTCGCCGGCAAGCTCGGCATGGACACCCAGGGCATGGAGCCGGTTCCCGCGCAGACGCTGGGCTCCATGGGCGCGAGCCCGCTGGAGATGGCCGGCATCTACGCCACCCTCGACAACCACGGCAAGAAGGTCACCCCGGCGATCATCAAATCGGCCGACCACAAGGACCGCACCGTCAGCCTCCCGGACCCGATCGGCGACCAGGTGATCCCCGAAGAGGCCGCCGACACGGTCACCTCCGTGCTCACCGGCGTGGTCGACGACGGTACGGCCAGTACGTCGGTGGCGGCCAACCCGGCGCGCGACGGCCAGCAGGTCGCCGGCAAGACCGGTACGTCCGACAAGAACAAGTCGGCCTGGTTCACCGGCTACACGCCCGGCCTCGTCACCTCGGTCGGCCTGTTCGGCGAGGACTCCAAGACCCACGCGCAGGTGCCGCTGACCGGCGCGACCGGCCTGCTCGACACCCTGGGCCGCCCCGCCCGTATCAACGGCGGCAGCATTCCGGCGAAGATCTGGGCCGCCTACACCTTCGAGGCGATGGACGGCGTCACCAAGTTCGACCTGAACACCACCCAGGGCGCGGCGATCCAGCCGACCGTGCCGCCGTCCCACTCCCAGACGCCGTCCAGCACGCCGTCGCACACGCCGACCAGCAAGGCGCCCAAGCCGTCGCACTCGCCGCACCACCCCAAGCACTCGCACAAGCCGACCGAGCCGCCGACGACCCCGCCGCCCACCCAGCCCACGACCGAGCCGCCGACGACCCAGTCGCCGACGGACCCCGTCACGCCCGAGGACCCGCTCGACCCCGGCAAACAGTAGAAGAACGTGAGGGAGGGGCGCCCGGCATCCGCCGGGCGCCCCTCCCTCATCTCCGGGACCCTCAGCCCCGGTTCAGCTCGAACCAGACCACCTTGCCGGTGCTCAGCCGGGTCGCACCCCAGCGCCGGGCCAGCTTGTTCACCAGGTACAGACCGCGCCCGCCCTCGTCCGTGGCCCGGGCCTGGCGCAACCGCGGCAGCTGCGGCACGTCGTCGCCGACCTCGCAGCGCAACACGTCCGTGCGCAGCAGCCGCAGCGTCACGGGCCGCGACGCGTACCGCACGGCGTTCGTCACGACCTCGCTGACCAGCAGCTCCACCGAGTCCGTCAGGTCCTCCAGGTCCCAGCGGGCGAGCGCGCGCCGGGCCAGCCGGCGGGCCTGCCCCGGCGCGGTCTCCTCCGGCTCCAGCCGCCAGTACGCGACATCGCTCGGCGCGATCCCGTCGAAGCGGGCCGCGAGCAGCGCGATGTCGTCGTCCCGGTCGCCCGGCCCGAGCATGTCCAGCACCTCGTCGCACAGGGCTTCCAGCGGCGGCGGATGGTCCGGGCCGGTCAACTGGGCGGTCGCGGCGAGCCGTTCGCGCAGCTGTTCTATGCCGGTCCACACGTCCCGCAGCCGGGACTCCACCAGTCCGTCGGTGTACAGGAGCAGCGTGGCCCCGGCGGGCGCGTCCAGCTCCACGGCCTCGAAGTCCACCCCTCCGACGCCGATGGGCGCGCCCGGCGGCACCCGCAGCACCTCGGCCCGCCCGCCCAGGTGCAGCAGCACGGGCGGCGGATGACCGGCGTTGGCGATGGTGATGCGGTGCGTGACCGGGTCGTAGACGGCGTACAGGCAGGTCGCCATGCGGTCGGTGCCCAGCCGCTGCGCCTGCTCGTCCAGGTGGTGCAGCACCTCCTGCGGCGGCAGATCGAGTCCGGCCAGGGTCTGTGCGGTCGTGCGCAGCTGGCCCATGATCGCCGCCGAGGTCATCGAGTGCCCCATGACATCGCCGACGACCAGCGCGACCCGGCTGCCGGGCAGCGGGATCGCGTCGTACCAGTCGCCGCCCACCCGGGCGGTCTCGGCGGCCGGCAGATAGCGCGAGGCCAGCCGCACACCCGTCGGCCGGGGCAGGGTCTCGGGCAGCATGGTGCGCTGCAGCTCGTCGGCGATGTACGCCTCACGGCCGTACAGCACCGCCTTGTCGATGCCGAGCGCGCTGTGCGTGGCCAGCTGCGCGGCCACCAGCAGATCGTCGGCCTCGAACGCCGGGCGCTCCGGGCGGCGCAGGAACAGCGCCGCGCCGATCACCCGGCGCCTGCCGCGCAGCGGCGCGAGGATCGCGTGCTGCCCGGACGGTACGACCGCATCGCCGCCCTCGCCGAGCAGCTCGGGCAGCGCGGCCCGGGCGGCGGGCGCGTCGGCGAACACCGGGCGCACCCCGCGCAGCACCTCGTTCAGCGCGCCGCCGGGGCGCACCTCGCACAGCTCGGTGGTGAGCGCGGACAGCTCGGCCAGCCCGCTCGGCTCCGGCTCCGGGTCGAAGGCGGGCGGCAGCAGCCCGCCGTCGGTGTCCCGCTCCTCCGGAATCCGGTCCGTACGGCGCAGCCGCAGCACCACCGGACCGGTGGGCCGCTCGTCGCCGACCGGCAGCGGGTCGCGCAGATAGACCAGGATCGCGTCCGAGAACGTCGGCACCGTCGCCCGGCACAGGCCCATCACGATCTCGTCCAGGTCGAGACCGCGGGCGATCCGCCGGGTGGCCGCGCCGACGAACCTGAGCCGGTCGCCGTCGCGCCGCATGGGCATCGGCCGCCCGGGCGGCAGCCCCTGCCCGGTACGGCGTTCCTGAGCGCCCGGCGCCCGCTCCTGCTCGGTGCCGGGCTGCGGCGGAATGCCCTCCGGCGCGGGGCGCGGGCGGTGTGCGCCGGGCTCGGTGGTGGCGGGCTGGGAGTGCTCGGGGCCGTTGACTGGGGGCTCCTTCCCCTTGTTCCCCTTGCCGCAGGGCGTGGTCGTCCCCGGGCCGGAGGGCGTGCCGTCGGTCCGGGCCTGGACCGGTAAGGCGGCGGGCCCGCCGACCTGCTTCGGGGCATGCCGGAGCGCCCCGCGGCCCTCCGCGGAGTCGGCGCCCTGGGGGCGCTCGAAGGAGGTGGGCTGCTCCGTCACGCGTGTCGCATCCATCCGTACGGCACTGCGCGCCGGGCGCGCAGTTGCTCCCGCAGAAGTCCCGATACCCGCAATACGTGCCCCAGGAACGGAATTCCCGCGTGCTCAGAGGTGGTTCTTGTGCCGCCACCGTTCGCGGTGGTCACGCCGTCGTACCCCTCGCTCACGTCCTGCCGCCCCTCGGTGACGATCGGTCAAGCCCGGCGGATGCGCCGGGAGTTGCTTGTGTGCGCCCTTGCGGAGGACGATCCTACGTTTCTGGACCGGGGGCGCATCAAGGGTCTCATGAGGACACGTGCGCGGGCGTACGGTCCCAGTCCTCGGGGAGAGAAGGTACCGCCCAGGACGGATCCGGGCGCCAGTGCGGCCAGTCGTCGGACAACGGCGGCCCCCAGGCCTCGATCACCTCGACCGCGTCCCGCCCGGCCGTCCGGACCCGTTCGGCGGTGGCCGCGTCCATCAGCCCGTCCCGCTGGGCCTGCGCGAACTCGTCCTCGTCGCGCCAGTGCCAGCTGCGGTCGGGGTGGACGGAGATGTCCAGGAAGTAGTCCTCGGAGTCCACCCCGCCCGCCCAACGGACCAGTGGCTGCTCAAGGTTGACGTACCAGTTCTTGAACCGCCAGCCCGGCTCCCAGAACAGCCACACCGACCAGGGCCGGCCGGGCTGGGCCAGCTTCAGCACGCCCGTGCCGAACCAGCGGTCCCGCTGTACCGTGCGCGGCTTGGTGTAGCGGGACGGAAGCGGCTCCAGGTGCACGGGCGTGCCGTCGGCGAGGACCGGCTTCACACACTCGGTGCCGGGGGCCAGCCACACGGCGAGCAGTTCGGCGTCGTCACGGACGACGGTGACGGGCCGGGCGATGTGGAAGTGCCGGCCGGCGTTCTCCCGGTAGCGCCACAGGATCTGATCCCCCGGGTTCCAGTGGCTCGCACGTCCCGCGTCCGCGTCCAGGTGTGTCATCGCTCCGTCGTCCGTCATGGACAGATATTAGGTGCCGCAGGCATACGACGCTGCGGTGCACGTCACGGTTCCGGGACGGGTGCCGGCGGCGCCGGCGGCCGGCGGTGGCCGGAAAGGTTCGGTCGGGTCACGGGGTCACGGGCGGGTCATCCGCAGGACGTCCAGCGCCTCGTCGAGTTGTTCCAGTGTCAGGTCACCGCGCTCGACGTAGCCGCCCTCCAGCACGACCTCCCGGATCGTCTTCCGCTCGGCGAGGGACTTCTTGGCGACCTTCGCGGCCTCCTCGTAGCCGATGTACTTGTTGAGCGGCGTCACCACGGACGGGGACGACTCGGCGTACTCGCGGGTCCGCTCCCGGTCGGCGGTGATGCCGTCGACGGTCCGGTCGGCCAGCAGCCGCGAGACGTTGGCGAGCAGCCGGACGGATTCGAGTACGTTCTTGGCGATGACCGGGAGCATGACGTTGAGCTCGAAGTTCCCGGAGGCGCCGGCGGTGGCGATGGTGGCGTCGTTGCCGATCACCTGGGCGGCCACCATGAGTACGGCTTCGGGGATCACCGGGTTGACCTTGCCCGGCATGATGGACGATCCCGGCTGGAGGTCGGGCAGCCGGATCTCGGCGAGTCCGGTGCGGGGCCCGGAAGCCATCCACCGCAGATCATTGGCGATCTTCGTCAGTCCGACCGCGATGGTCCTGAGCTGCCCGCTGGTCTCGACGATCCCGTCCCGGGCGCCCTGTGCCTCGAAGTGGTCGCGCGCCTCGGTCAGCGGCAGCCCGGTGGCCCGGGCGACCTCCTCGATGACGGCGGCGGAGAAGCCGGGCGGCGTGTTGATGCCGGTGCCCACGGCGGTGCCGCCGAGGGGGAGTTCGGCGAGGCGGGGGAGGGAGGCGCGCAGCCGCTCGACGCCGTGGCGGATCTGGGCGGCGTATCCGCCGAACTCCTGGCCGAGGGTCACGGGCGTGGCGTCCATGAGGTGAGTCCGCCCGGACTTGACGACGTCGGCGAACTCCTCGGACTTGCGGGAGAGGGAGGCGGCGAGGTGGTCGAGGGCGGGGATCAGATCGTGGGTGACGGCGGCGGTGGCGGCGATGTGGATGGAGGACGGGAACACGTCGTTGGAGGACTGGGAGGCGTTGACGTGGTCGTTGGGGTGCACGTCCCGGCCCAGCCGCTCACTGGCGAGCGTGGCGATGACCTCGTTGGTGTTCATGTTGGAGGAGGTGCCGGAGCCGGTCTGGAAGACGTCGATGGGGAAGTGCTCGTCCCACTGTCCCGCCGCGACTTCGGCCGCGGCTTCCTGGACGGCCTCGGCGATGTCCTTGTCGAGCACACCGAGCTGCGCGTTCACCTTGGCGGCGGCGCCCTTGATCCGGGCCAGCGCCTCGATGTGGGCGCGTTCGAGACGCTGCCCCGAGACGGGGAAGTTCTCGACGGCGCGCTGGGTCTGGGCGCGCCACTTGGCGGTGGCGGGGACGCGGACCTCGCCCATGGAGTCGTGCTCGATGCGGTAATCGCTCATGCCGGGTACAGCGGTCCGGGCGGCCCGAATGTTCCGTGCCCTGGGCCGCCCGGGTGTCGCCGTACCTTTACGCGAGCCCGGGGCCCCGCACGGGGATGGAGGTGAACGTCGGCGCGGGCGCGGGATCCTGGAAGAAGTCGTTGCCCTTGTCGTCCACGACGATGAACGCCGGGAAGTCCTCGACCTCGATCTTCCAGACGGCCTCCATGCCCAGCTCCTCGTACTCCAGCACCTCGACCTTCTTGATGCAGTCCTGGGCGAGGCGCGCGGCCGGGCCGCCGATGGAGCCGAGGTAGAAGCCGCCGTGGGCGTTGCACGCGTCCGTGACCTGCTTCGAGCGGTTGCCCTTCGCCAGCATCACCTTGGAGCCGCCCGCCGCCTGGAACTGCTCGACGTAGGAGTCCATACGGCCGGCCGTCGTCGGGCCGAAGGAACCGGAGGCGTACCCCTCGGGGGTCTTCGCCGGGCCCGCGTAGTACACCGGGTGGTCCTTCAGGTACTGCGGCATCTCCTCGCCCGCGTCCAGCCGCTCCTTGATCTTGGCGTGCGCGATGTCACGGGCCACGACGAGCGGGCCGGTCAGCGAGAGGCGGGTCTTGACGGGGTACTTCGTCAGCTCGGCGAGGATCGTGTCCATCGGCTGGTTGAGGTCGATCCTGACGACGTCCGAGGACTCGTCGAGGTGCTCGTCCGTGGTGTCCGGGAGGAACCGCGCGGGGTCGGTCTCCAGCTGCTCCAGGAAGACGCCCTCGGCGGTGATCTTCGCGACGGCCTGGCGGTCGGCCGAGCAGGAGACGGCGATGGCGACCGGGCAGGAGGCGCCGTGCCGGGGCAGGCGGACGACACGGACGTCGTGGCAGAAGTACTTGCCGCCGAACTGCGCGCCGATACCGATCTTCTGGGTCAGCTCGAAGACCTTCTGCTCCAGGTCCTTGTCGCGGAAGCCGTGGCCGAGCTCCGAGCCCTCGGCGGGGATCTCGTCCAGGTAGTGCGCGGAGGCGTACTTCGCGGTCTTCAGCGCGTACTCGGCGCTCGTGCCGCCGACGACGATCGCCAGGTGGTACGGCGGGCAGGCGGCCGTACCGAGCGAACGGATCTTCTCCTCCAGGAACTTCATCATGGAGGCCTCGTTCAGGACGGCCTTGGTCTCCTGGTAGAGGAAGGACTTGTTGGCGCTGCCGCCGCCCTTCGCCATGAACAGGAACTTGTAGGCGCCGCCGTCGGTGGCGTACAGCTCGATCTGGGCCGGCAGGTTGGAGCCGGTGTTCTTCTCCTCCCACATGGTGAGCGGGGCCATCTGGGAGTAGCGCAGGTTCAGCCTGGTGTAGGCGTCGTAGATGCCGCGGCTCAGCGCCTCCTCGTCGCGGCCTTCCGTCAGTACGTTCTGGCCCCGCTTGCCCATGACGATCGCCGTGCCGGTGTCCTGGCACATGGGGAGCACGCCGGCCGCCGCGATGTTCGCGTTCTTCAGCAGGTCGAGCGCGACGAACTTGTCGTTGCCGGACGCCTCGGGGTCGTCGATGATGCGGCGCAGCTGGGCGAGGTGGGCGGGGCGAAGGTAGTGCTGGATGTCGTGGATGGCCTCCTCGGCCAGCTTGCGCAGCGCCTCCGGCTCCACCTTGAGGAACGTCCGCCCGTCCGGGCCCTCGACGGTGGAGACGCCCTCGGACGTCACCAGCCGGTAGGGGGTGGTGTCCTCTCCCTGGGGGAGCAGATCGGTGTACGCGAACTCAGGCATCTCAGCCCATTCCTCACTCGGCAGACGGCTGCCCGCCGACGCTGGCGGGCTTCACCAGCGTAGAACCTGCCGCCGACAGCGAACCTGTGAGGTGAGGCTCAGTTCGACACGCCCGGGGTTTTCCCCACCTCTAGTCGCGATCTATCGCGTTTCGGTACGCTGCTGTCGTGGACCTTCAGAAGCACACCGAAGCACCTGTCGCCGAACTGCGTGCCTCGGACGCCGACCGTGATCGCATCGCCGAGATCCTCCGTGAGGCCCTGGCCGAGGGGCGGCTGACCCCTGACGAGCACGCCGAGCGGGTCGAGGGCGTCCTCGCCGCCAAGACCGTGGGCGAGCTGGAGGCCTTCATACGGGACCTGCCGGCCGCCCACCAGCAGCCGTCCGCCTCCGCCTGCACGCCGGTCCCGCCCCGCCCGGCCCCGGACGCGATCCCGCACGAGGCCGACGCCAACGTGGTCGCCGTCTTCAGCAGCGCGGTGCGCCGGGGCCGCTGGCGCGCCGGCCGCCGGATCCACGCGTACTCGGTCTTCGGCAGCGTCGAGATCGACCTCAGTGAGGCGATCTTCGAGTACCAGCAGGTCGTGATCAAGGCTGTCTCGGTCTTCGGTGACGTCCAGATCCGTGTCCCGGAGAACGTGTCGCTGCGCGGCACCGGAGGCGGCGTCCTCGGCAACTTCGAGGTGGACACGCTGGACTCGGTCGACTCCGAAGCGCCGGTCGTCTACGTCGACGGCTGGGCGGTGCTCGGCAATGTCGAGGCGCGGCCCAAGCGTGGCAAGCGTGTGGCGGACATCCTGGACCGGGTACACGACAAGATCGACCGGAAGCTGGATCGCGTCCAGGACAAGGTCGACCGGAAGCTGCGCAGACACCTGGGCCATTGACAGTCGCGAATCCGCCGGTGATCGGAAGGGTCCGGCCCTCCTGCGCCCTCGCGGTGGGGGCGCGAACGAGCCGCCGTGCGCCTGCTGTTGGGAACGCTGTGCATAGGCGCGCGCACAGCGGGTAGGCCTTGCTGCATCGTCTCTCGCTCGCGAAGCCGTCGTCAGGAGTAGACCGTGCTGCAACCGCCGCATTCGTCCCTGCAGGTCGCTGCCGTTCCGGCCCAGCGGGTGCCAGCGCGAGACAGGGACCAAGACGCTCCCTGGCACACCGAGGCGGTGTGCCAGCGCGACGAGGCCGGCCTGTTCTTCGCCCCGTCGAAGGAGCCGACCGCCGCCCGGCTCTCCCGCGAGGAGGCGGCCAAGCGCGTCTGTGCGCGCTGCCCGGTGATGGTCGAGTGCCGCGAACACGCCCTCCTCCAGCCCGAACCGTACGGCGTCTGGGGCGGCCTCACGGCAGCCGAACGCCGGGTGGTCCTCGCGAGGCGCCGCAGGCGGGAGATGGAACTGAAGAAGGCGACCCGAGCGACGACCGCCAACCGCATAGCCGGATGAGTGGAGAAGGGCCGCCCTCTCCGCACAGAGGGCGTGTCCCTGCCTCAAGGGGCGCGGGGCTGTGTGTGATGATGCGGCTTCGCCGCGTCGGCGCGAGCAGCCACGGATCACCCGCAGCCGCCCACGCTCCCCGCGCCCCCTCCGAATGGGCGCACTCGCCCCGGAACTACTTCGCCCGGTCGAAGTCAATCGCGCTGTACGCCCGCAGCTTGCTCAGCCGGTGCTCGGAATAGATCCTCCGCACCGTCCCGGACTTCGACCGCATCACGATCGACTCGGTGAGCGCGGTCTCCGACCGGTACTGAACACCCCGCAGCAGCTCACCGTCGGTGATACCGGTCGCGACGAAGAACACGTTCTCGCCCGACACCAGGTCGTCGGTCGTCAGCACGCGGTCCAGGTCGTGCCCGGCCTCGATGGCGCGCGCCCGCTCCTCGTCGTCCTTGGGCCACAGCTTGCCCTGGATGGTGCCGCCCAGGCACTTCACCGCGCAGGCCGAGATGATGCCCTCGGGCGTACCGCCGATACCGAGCAGCAGGTCGACGCCCGTGCCTTCGCGCAGTGCGTACACCGAGCCGGCGACATCGCCGTCGGAGATCAGCTTGATGCGCGCGCCGGCCTCCCGGACCTCCCTGATCAGACCCTCGTGCCGCGGCCGGTCCAGGATGACGACGGTGACGTCCTCCGGCGAGGACCGCTTGGCCTTGGCGATACGGCGGATGTTCACGCCGACGGGCGCGTTGATGTCGACGAAGTCCGCCGCCTCCGGGCCGGTGACCAGCTTGTCCATGTAGAACACCGCGGACGGGTCGAACATGGCGCCCCGCTCGGCGGCGGCGAGGACGGCGATCGCGTTCGGCATGCCCTTGGCCGTCAGCGTGGTGCCGTCGATCGGGTCGACCGCGATGTCGACCTCGGGACCGGTACCGTCGCCCACGTGCTCCCCGTTGAAGAGCATCGGGGCCTCGTCCTTCTCGCCCTCGCCGATGACGACGACGCCGTTCATCGAGACGGTGGAGACGAGGGTGCGCATGGCGCGCACCGCAGCACCGTCGGCGCCGTTCTTGTCGCCGCGCCCCACCCAGCGGCCCGCGGCCATCGCAGCGGCTTCGGTCACCCGGACGAGTTCCAGGGCGAGGTTGCGGTCGGGAGCCTCGGAGGGAACATCGAGCTCGGACGGCAGGTGATGATTTTCGGTCATCGGAGCGCACCTTTCTGATACGACGACGGCCGGATGAGGGTATTGGACCCTGACTCTATCGCCGGACAGACAAAATGAGCAGGGGGCCCCACGGATGAGCGGATGGGGCACCTGCGACGATAGAGGGCGTGGCAGGTTCGAACGGTAAGCAGAAGACGGCCCGGGACATGGTTCTCTCCCTGGTCCTGATCGGCATCGCGGCGTTGGTCGTCTATTTCCTCGCCATCCCGCACGACGATCACGCTCCCGACCTCAAGCGGGTCGACTACCGGGTCGAGCTGCTCACGGCCCGTCGCGCGGCGAGCTACCCCGTGGCCGCCCCCGAGGGCCTGCCGAGCACCTGGAAAGCGACCTCCGTACGCTTCCAGGGCGAGAACTCCGACCGCTGGCACCTCGGCTACCAGACCCCGGACGGTCAGTACGTCCAGATCGAGCAGTCCACGCAGAAGGCGTCCGAGTTCATCGACGAGGCCAGTCAGGGCGCGTCGGCGACGAAGCAGACCGAGACGATCGGCGGCCGGACCTGGACCCGCTACACCGGCGGCCGCTACGACGCCCTCGTCCTGACCGGCACGCCCGGATCCACGACGGTGGTGGCCGGCACGGCGTCCTTCCCGGAGCTGACGAAGGTGGCCGCGGCACTGAAGATGCAGTGAGCCACACCTGACATGCGCACGAGGCCCCCGGCGGTGTTACCGGGGGCCTCGTGCGTGAGGGGGCCGTGCGGGCGCCGCACGGGGTCGTGCGGGGCCGTTCGGGGCGTCGTGCGGGCGTCTCAGACGGTCGTGACGACGTCGTCGTACGCCAGGCGCGGCGAGCGCGGGAACCAGGCGTCCGGGCCCGGCCTGCCGATGTTGACCACCATCAGCGGGGTGTGGTCGTCGTCGAGGAACTCCTTGCGGACGCCCTCGAAGTCGAGGCCGGTCATCGGGCCGGCGGCGAGGCCCGCGGCGCGGACGCCGATCAGGAAGTAGGCGGCCTGCAGCGCGGCGTTCAGCGCGGCGGCGCTCTCACGGACCGGACGCTCGCTGAAGAACACGTCCTTGGCCTGCGGGAAGTGCGGGAAGAGGGCCGGCAGCTCCTCGTGGAACTCGTTGTCCGCGGAGAGGATCGCGACCAGCGGGGCGGCGGCCGTCTTCGGCTGGTTGCCCTCGGCCATGTGCGTCACCAGGCGCTCACGGGCCTCGGGGGAGCGGACCAGGGTGATGCGCAGCGGGCTCTGGTTGAAGGCGGTGGGGCCGTACTTGACCAGGTCGTAGATCGCCTGGACCTGCTCGTCGGTCACCGGTTCGTCGGTGAAGGTGTTCGCGGTGCGGGCCTCGCGGAACAGTAGGTCCTGGGCGGCGGGGTCAAGAACGAGAGACATGGTGCTTTTCCTAGGGGTGCGTCTTGTGCCGACGTACCGGACCGTGGTCCGGATCGGCTGATGACACCGACCCTACGCCAGTGAAGTTCAACCTTCAACAATGACAGGGGTGTGGTGACCCGCCTCACGGCCTCCATGCAGCGACCCTCCCCTCGAACGCGCCTACTCGGTCTCCGCTCCCTGCCCCGCTGCCTCCCCCTCTTGCTCCTCGGCGAGCGCCGCGTCCAGCCGGGCCCGCGCACCCTCCAGCCAGCGCCGGCACACCTTCGCCAGCTCCTCGCCGCGCTCCCACAGAGCCAGGGACTCCTCCAGAGCCGTACCGCCCGCCTCCAGGCGCCGCACGACCTCGATCAACTCGTCCCGCGCCTGCTCGTACGACAGCGCCTCGTCCACCTTGCTGGTCATTCGCCCACCTTCACCGTGAATTCACCGTCGGCGACGCGCGCACGCAGCGCCTCGCCCTCCGTCACCTCGTCGGGGCCGCGCACCACGTGCCCGTCGGACCTCTGCAGGACCGCATAGCCGCGCTTGAGCGTGGCCGCGGGGGAGAGGGCCACCACGCGCGCGTGCGTGTGCGTCAGCTCCGAGTCCGCGCGGTCCAGGAGATGGCCGAGGGTCCGCCGGCTCCGCTCGACCAGGGAGGCCACCTGGCCGGCGCGCTCGTCGATCATCCGGTGCGGATCCTCCATCGAGGGACGGGCCAGCGCGTGGGCCAGACCGTGCTCCTCCCGCTCCAGAAACGCGTTCATGCACCGCCGGGCCCGGTCCCGCAGCATCCGCACCCGCTCGAACTCCTCGCCCACGTCCGGTACGACCTTCTTGGCCGCATCGGTCGGGGTGGAGGCACGCAGATCGGCGACGAAGTCCAGCAGCGGGTTGTCGGGCTCGTGCCCGATGGCGGAGACGACGGGCGTACGGCACTCGGCCACGGCCCGCACCAGCTGCTCGTCGGAGAACGGCAGCAGGTCCTCCACGCTGCCGCCGCCGCGCGCGACGACGATCACGTCCACGTCCTCGATCGCGTCCAGCTCCTTCACCGCCTGCACGACCTGCGGAACGGCGTGCACGCCCTGCACCGGGACATTGCGCACCTCGAAACGGACGGCGGGCCAGCGGTGCCGTGCATTCTCCAGCACGTCCCGCTCCGCGGCGGAGGCACGGCCGCAGACCAGCCCGATCAGCTGCGGCAGGAACGGCAGCGGCTTCTTGCGCTCCGGCGCGAACAAGCCCTCGGCCGCGAGCGCCTTCTTCAGCCGCTCCAGCCGGGCCAGCAGCTCGCCGACGCCGACGGGTCTGATCTCGGCGGCACGCAGGGAGAGCTGGCCGCGCGGGGCGTACCACTCGGGCTTGGCGAGTACGACGACACGGGCGCCCTCGCCGACGACGTCCGCGACGGTGTCGAACACCTGCCGGTAGCAGGTCACGCTCACGGAGATGTCGTACGACGGGTCGCGCAGCGTCAGGAACACGACCCCGGCGCCGGGCCGCCGCGACAACTGCGTGATCTGCCCCTCGACCCACACCGCACCGAGCCGGTCGATCCAGCCCCCGATCAGCCGGGAGACCTCGCCTACCGGCAGGGGAGCCTCAGGGGTCGTGTTCACAGCCATGCGGTCGAGCGTATCGGCCGGGGCTGACAGCGGAGCGCCGTCCGCAGGCAGCCGCTGTGGCAGCACAGCCGCAGTCGCCGCACCCGCATGCGCGCCGCAGCCGCGGCCGGTCCAGCGCGCAGCCCTGCCGAAGCGCCGCCGAACGCACCCTTACGATGGGTCGCATGACCGCTTCGTCTGGCCGCCGTGTCCTGCTCGCCGCCCCCCGGGGCTACTGCGCCGGTGTGGACCGCGCCGTGATCGCCGTCGAGAAGGCCCTCGAACAGTACGGGGCCCCGATCTACGTCCGGCACGAGATCGTCCACAACAAGTACGTCGTGCAGACCCTGGAGAAGAAGGGCGCCGTCTTCGTCGAGCGGACGGAGGAAGTGCCACCGGGCAACATCGTCATGTTCTCGGCGCACGGCGTCGCCCCGGTCGTGCATGAGGAGGCCGAGCAGGGCCGCCTCGCCACCATCGACGCCACCTGCCCCCTGGTCACCAAGGTCCACAAGGAAGCCGTCCGCTACGCCAAGGAGGACTACGACATCCTCCTGATCGGCCACGAGGGCCACGAGGAGGTCATCGGCACCTCCGGCGAGGCCCCCGAGCACATCCAGCTCGTCGACGGCCCCGGGGACGTCGCCAAGGTCGAGGTCCGCGACCCGTCCAAGGTCGTGTGGCTGTCCCAGACCACCCTCTCCGTGGACGAGACCATGGAGACCGTCGACGCCCTGAAGACGAAGTTCCCGGGCCTGGTCTCCCCGCCCAGCGACGACATCTGCTACGCCACGCAGAACCGTCAGCTCGCCGTGAAGCAGATGGGTGCCGAGGCCGAGCTGGTCATCGTGGTCGGCTCGCGCAACTCCTCCAACTCCAAGCGGCTGGTCGAGGTCGCCAAGCTCGCCGGTGCCCGCGAGGCCTACCTGGTGGACTTCGCCGACGAGATCGACGAGGCCTGGCTGGAGGGCGTCACCACCGTCGGTGTCACCTCCGGCGCCTCCGTCCCCGAGGTGCTGGTCGAGCAGGTCCTGGAGTGGCTCGCCGAGCGCGGTTACGGCGACGTGGAGATCATCAAGGCCGCCGAGGAGTCCATCACCTTCTCGCTGCCCAAGGAACTCCGCCGCGACCTGCGCGAGGAGGCGGCCGCCCTGGTCGCCGAGCGCGGCGGGTCCGGCACTCCCGAGGCGTGAGCGCCGGCATTCCTGAGGCGTGACCGTCGGTCCTGGAAGGTGAGCGCCGGCACTCCTGGGGCGTGACTGTCAGTCGTCCGTCGTAACGTGGAGCCATGCAGATCTTCGGTGTGGACATCGGCGGCTCCGGGATCAAGGGCGCCCCCGTGGACCTGGACAGGGGCGACCTGGCCCAGGAGCGCTGCAAGGTGCTCACCCCGCACCCGGCGACGCCCGACGGCGTGGCCGACGGGGTAAAGCAGGTCGTCGACCACTTCGGCTGGACCGGCCCGGTCGGCCTGACCTTCCCCGGAGTGGTCACCGGCGGTGCCACGGTCCGTACGGCGGCCAACGTCGACACAAGCTGGATCGACACCGACGCGCGCGCCCTGTTCAGCAGCAGACTGGGCGGCCTGCCGGTGACCGTCGTCAACGACGCGGACGCGGCGGGCGTCGCCGAGATGCAGTTCGGCGCCGGCCGCGACCGCAAGGGCACGGTCGTCCTGCTCACCTTCGGCACCGGCATCGGCAGCGCCGTCTTCGCGGACGGCATCCTCGTCCCGAACACGGAGCTGGGCCACCTGGAGCTGAACGGCCACGACGCGGAGAAGAAGGCCTCCAGCAAGGCCAAGGACGACCACGGCCTGAGCTGGGAGCAGTGGGCGCGCCGCGTCCGGAAGTACCTGGCACACGTCGAGATGCTGTTCTCGCCGGAGCTGTTCATCATCGGCGGCGGGGTCAGCCGCAAGGCCGACAAGTTCCTGCACTTCATCGAGGGCATCAGAGCCGAGATCGTCCCGGCCCAGCTGCAGAACAACGCGGGCATCGTGGGAGCGGCGATGCGAGCGGCCCAGCACGCGTAGCCCCCAGCGGCCCGCGGGCCGCCGGATCCGGTGGGAGAGCCGGTGCCCGCCGCTCAGATCGTCCGGCGCCTACGCCACCGCACCCACCGCACCCGGCGTACCAGCACGATCACTCCGGCGACGAGCGTCCCGCCGTAGAGCCAGCCGGCCTGGGTGGCGAGCCCGGTGAACAGCCCCATCAGCCGGCCGAGCAGCCCCCCGCTGCCGTCGGCGACGGGCAGCAGCCCCACGGCGAACGCGATCGGTACGACCACCGGAGCGGTCAGTACGTCCCCGGCCCGCACCCACAGCGCGGTCAGGACGCACACCGGCAGGAACAGCACGCCGTACACCGTGAGGGCCCCGCCGAACAGCAGCGAGTCCAGGCAGCCGAGCAGGAACATCAGCACGGCACAGAACAGTCCGCTGCCGAGCCCGGTGAGCCGGGGACCGGGAAGCAGCGGACCCGGCGACGCCGGCCGGGTGGTGCGCTGCCGCCCCGGCCGCCGCGCCCCCGGGCCGGGCCTGCCCCCGCCGGGCCTGCGCCGGGCCTGCGGGGGCAGGTGCGCGGGCTTCCGCGAGCCGCGTCGCGCTCCGTCGTTCGGGGGTCGCGTTCTGCGTTGCTCCACTGGACCAACTTAGGTCTGTTTATGTGCCGAATCACCCATCCGACACGCCGGTGGGAAGTGCTCGGCCGGACGTTCGAAGCTCCCGCGAGCCGGTGGGCGCGGAACCCGTAAACTGGGGGATCGGCCAGTGTCGGTCTCTGGCCCCTGACAGCCCCCTGGCCCACTCATCTACGGGAAGTCGCAACGTGTCGCTCACGATCGGAATCGTCGGCCTGCCCAATGTCGGCAAGTCGACCCTGTTCAATGCCCTGACCAAGAACGACGTGCTGGCGGCCAACTACCCGTTCGCCACGATCGAGCCGAACGTCGGCGTGGTCGGCGTCCCCGACGCCCGCCTGGCCAAACTGGCCTCGATCTTCTCCTCCGAGCGCATCCTCCCGGCCACGGTCGACTTCGTCGACATCGCGGGCATCGTGCGCGGCGCCTCCGAGGGCGAGGGCCTCGGCAACAAGTTCCTCGCGAACATCCGCGAGTCGGACGCGATCTGCCAGGTCATCCGCGCCTTCAAGGACGAGAACGTCGTCCATGTCGACGGCAAGGTCTCGCCGAAGGACGACATCGAGACGATCAACACCGAGCTGATCCTCGCCGACCTCCAGACGATCGAGAAGGTCCTTCCGCGTCTCCAGAAGGAGTCGCGGATCAAGAAGGACGTCGCCCCCAAGGTCAAGGCGGTCGAGGAGGCCAAGGAGATCCTGGAGAAGGGCGACACGCTCTTCGCGCACGGCATCGTGCAGGGCACCGAGCGCAACGAGCTCCTCCACGACCTGCACCTGCTCACCACCAAGCCCTTCCTCTACGTCTTCAACGTCGACGAGGACGAACTGGTCGACGAGGAGTTCAAGAACGAGCAGCGCGCCCTCGTCGCCCCCGCCGAGGCGATCTTCCTCAACGCCAAGCTGGAGGCGGACCTCGCCGAGCTGGACGAGGAGGAGGCCCTGGAGCTGCTGGAGTCCGTCGGCCAGCACGAGCCCGGCCTCGCCACCCTGGCCCGCGTCGGCTTCAACACCCTCGGCCTGCAGACCTACCTGACGGCCGGCCCCAAGGAGTCCCGCGCCTGGACGATCAAGAAGGGCGCCACGGCCCCCGAGGCGGCCGGCGTGATCCACACCGACTTCCAGAAGGGCTTCATCAAGGCCGAGGTCATCTCCTTCGAGGACCTCGTCGAAGCAGGCTCGGTCGCCGACGCCCGCGCCAAGGGCAAGGCCCGGATGGAGGGCAAGGAGTATGTGATGCAGGACGGGGACGTGGTGGAGTTCCGCTTCAACGTGTAGGCGTACTCCAGAGGAAGACAAGAAGGGTCCGGCTCGTTGGAGTCGGACCCTTCTTTGCCGTGGTGCTGTTCTCTGCCGTGGTGCGCCCGGAGAGCCGCTCTCAGCGGAGGTCGGTGATCTCTGGTGCGAACACCGTGCTCAGTGGCTCCGGACCTACGTACTTTTGGCAGTTGCACGGCCGGGATTCGTACTGCAGGGGTTTGCGGTCGGCGTCCCATACCGTCGGCACCTCAGGAGCGCTCGTTGCTGGCGCTCGGTTGCCTTGAGGAGTTCCAGCTTGCGTCGTGCCGGGTCTTCAACGCGCCGCGAAGAGGAGCGGCTCGCCGTATGCGAGTGGGCGACGACAAGCGTCCAGGCGCTGACCGAGTCATTGGGCGGATCTTGAACGGTGTCCGGACCGATGCCGGATCGCGACCCGGTCCGGGGCGGGACCGGCAGGGGCGAGATTCAGCCAACTGGCGGTATCTCTACGGCTGAAAATGATCTTGCTCGTCGGGTGGGGGGTCCCTAAGGTCTCGATGTTTGTGCCTGTCCCGGCAGCGGGACGGGCGTGTGTGTCTGACCATGAGGGGAAAAATGAAGACGGGGATCGCAAAGGGGAGCCTGACGAAGACCATCGGGAAGGCGGCGGTCGTAGCGGCTCTGGCCACGGCAGCCTTCTCGATGGCCGGCCCGTCGGCGAGCGCCTCCGCGGAGAGCCACTGGACGTACGGATGCCGTGGGTACTGGTACCACACCTCCGGCCACGCCTACTGCGACCACGCGTACGCTCCGGCCGACACGTATCTCGTGACGTACGACTGCAACAACGAGCTGGACGAGCAGAAGTTCGCCCACGCCAAGTGGGGCTACGTCGGCAAGATAAGCTCCTACGAGTGCACCTTCAAGATCAACAAGACGCGCGTCACTGTCTAGTCGTCGCCCGTCTCAACTTGTGGGGCAGGATTCGTCCTGCCCCACAAGGCGTTTGGAGAACTTGATGCCTGACAGGGCTATCGCAACGCTGACTGCCCTTTCACAAGGGTACGGAGACAGACTGGTCATCGAGGAACTCGATCTGACCGTCATGCCCGGCATCACAGGCCTGTTGGGGCCGAACGGCGCGGGCAAGACGACCCTGTTCCGTACCCTCAGCGCAGTGACACCTCCGCTCTCGGGGTCTCTTGAGCTTTTCGGTGCCCGTATCACCGGAGAGAAGGAAGCCCGCACCGCGCGGCGCGACATCGGCTATCTGCCGCAGGACTTCGGTTATTACCCCGCCTTTTCCGTCGGTGACTTCGTGCGTTACTGCGCCTGGTTGCGCGAGGTGCCAGAGAAGGACGCGGGCCGGGCCACGGATCTCGCCCTGAGCGCGGTCGGCCTCACGGACCGGGCCCGGCACAAGATGAAGTCCCTGTCCGGGGGCATGCTGCGCAGGGCGGGCATCGCCGGCGCGATCGTGGGTTCGCCGAAACTCATCCTGCTCGACGAGCCGACGGTGGGTCTCGACCCCGCGCAGCGACTGGAATTCCGCAGCCTGATCCGCGATCTGTCGGGACAGGGCGCCGCCGTCGTACTGAGCACACACCTGGTCGAAGACGTCAGTGCCGCCTGCGACACCGTCGTCGTACTGCAGGACGGCAAGGCGATCTACCGCGGCACACCGGCGCAACTGGCCGACGAAGCCGATCCGGCCGCCCCCGGGGACAGTCCTCTGGAGCGCGGATACATGACCAGGCTGGGGAATCGAGACAGTGAAGCGGACGTAGCATGCTGAGCATTTTCCGTATGGAGTTGCGCCGCTCCCCGGTGCTCACCGCTCTGCCCGTGCTCATCGCCGTCGACCTGGCGGTGCTCTTCGGACGCACCCGGTACTGGGTGGGCGTATGGCCCGAGGCCAGCGCGGCCGCGCAGATGGTGACCCTCTTCCTGGGGCCGGTCCTGGCCGCGATCGCCGCCTGGCAGGCCGGACGGGCTTCCCGCGCGCAGATGCCGGAGTCGCTGCTGGCGGCCGCGCGCCCGGGGTGGCAGATCGAGAGCGCACGGCTGGCAGCCACGCTCACCCTCGGCTTCACCGCCTACGCCGTCGGCTGCCTGGTCGCCGCCGCGGTGTCGCTGCCCGACGCGGGCCCTGGCTTCCTGTGGCCCTCCTACATCCTGATGGGCGCCAACACACTGATCCTCTTTGCCGCCGCCGGCCACCTGGCCGGCCGCTGGTCGCCGTCCCCCGCGTTCACGCCGGTGGTCTGCGCCCTGGGCGGCTTCGTCGTCATGATGGGTGTCGGTCAGAACCTCGGCCTGTTCGTCCTGTCCGGTACGCCGGACCAGATGCTGCGTCTGCAGCCCATCGCCGTGCACTTCGCGTTCGCTGCCGCACTGACGGTCCTCGCGGTGACGCTTCCCCGGCCGCACGCGGCCACCGGCCGTCTTCCGCGGTGGCCCCCCTCCGTCGTCCAGCGCCTCTCCGTCGTCGTCCCCGCGGCCGGTGCGGCCTTCGCCCTGGTCGCCGTCCCGGCGGCCGGTGAGGTTCGGGCCGAGCGGCCCGCCACGGCCGTTCGGCCGCTCTGCGGGAAGGTCGCCGGAGTCCCCTCCCAGGTCTGTGTGTGGCCCGAGCACCGCAAGTACCTCGCCGACCTCGTGAGCATGGCCGGCCATGTGTCGCGCATTCCGCAGCCGTGGATCAAGATGCCGCGCCGGATGAGTGAGTACGGGCTGATGCCCACGTCGATGGGTGACGGCGGATTCGATGTGACGGAAGGGCATGTGCGCACCGCGGCCATCGCCATGTCGAACAGCGTCTTCTACACCTCGTTCCCGAAGTGCCGACCGCCTGCTGAGCGGCGCGACGCCTGGCAGCTGGCCAAGGACCGGGTCACCCTGTGGCTCGAATACAGGGCGATGGCGGAAGACCCCGGTGTCGCCGACGCGGGTCTGTCCATGAGCGGTGTCTCGCAGGCGCAGGCCGATGCCGCCGCTGCTGTCCGCATGCCCGAATCCGCCCAACGGAAGTGGACCGCCCAGCAGTTCACCGTTCTCCGCACGAGTGGTTGCAGCCCCTGATGCAGGTCACCGCGCTCCTCCGCTTCGCGCGCCTTCACCGCCTCTGGCCGATCCTGGCCGGGGTCGTCCTGGTGGCGCTGCTCTCGGCCTTCCTGGGCGGTTTCGAGATACCCCTGCCCTCGCTGGACGGCGGAGCCGCCACCGGTATCCCGTTCAGGCGTGATCTGCCCCTGCTGTCGGGCGTCTTTCTGGCGGCGGCCGGCACCAGCAGCATGCATGCGTACGAGCGTGCCGCCGGGCCACGCTACTTCCGGCTGCTCGGTGCCTACGTGCTGGCCCTCACCGTCGTCGCAAGCCTGTGCTCGTTCGCCGTCCAGGGGCTGGCCGCAGGGGCGCACACCGGAGTCTCCTTCGTTCGCTCGATGCTGATCTGGTTCGGTCTCGCCCGGGTGTCCGCCCGGGTGATCGGCTGGAATCTGGCGTGGGTGTTGCCGGTCGCCTCGGTCTTCCCGCTCATCTGGCTGAGCGACGGCGCCTGGTGGGACTGGACGGCTGCCCCTGCCGCGGACCCCGTCGGCTGGGGCACCGCCGCCGTCTCCCTGTCGCTCGGTGTCCTGTTGACGGCCGCCACTCCTTGGCGGGTGCGCTCTCTTCTGCATTCCGTCCGCCGCCACCCGTAAGACCTGGATCCCCCATGACATCTGCCCTGTCCGTTGCCCGGCGTGCTCTTCCCGTCTGGCCGATCGCGATGCTGTGGACCCTCGGCTTCGGCCTGTGGGGGCTGTCCCGGCAGCACAGCGTGTGGCGGGACGAGGCCGCGACCTGGCAGGTGGCCCGACGGTCCACGGGCGACATCTGGCACATGCTGGGGCACGTCGACGCCGTACACGGGCTCTACTACCTGCTGATGCACGCACTCTTCGCCTGGTTCGGACCCGGCACCACCACCCTGCGGCTGCCCTCCGTGCTGGCGATGGCGGTGGCGGCGGCCTGTGTGGCCGCCCTGGGCCACCGGCTCGCCGGGGCATGGGCGGGCCTGGGAGCAGGGCTGGCGCTCGGGTTGCTTCCCTCCGCGCAGTTCTATCTCCAGGAGGGCCGCCCGTACGCGCTGGTGGCGGCCGGGGCAGGGATCTCGACGCTGCTGCTGGTGACCCTGCTGGAAGGGCGCGGCGGGGCGATCGGCTGGGTGGCGTACGCCGGGACGGTCCTCACCTGCGGGCTGCTGAACTGGCTGTCGTTGCTGATCCTGCCGGCGCACGCCGGGACTCTTCTGTGGACCCGGTGCGGGCGCGGCGTGTGGGTGCGCTGGACGGCCGCCGCGGTGGTCGCCGTGGCGGGCGATCTGCCGTTGATTCTCTTCAGCCGCAGCCAGTCCGACCAGATTGCGTGGATTCCGCCGCTGACCTGGCACATGCTGATCGGCCCAGCGGTCCTCCTGGCCATCGGCGGCCTCGGAGCCCTGCTGGACCGGCCGAAGACAGGGCGACCGTCGGTGGCGGCCGTCGGACTGCCCCTGCTCGCGGTGCCGCAACTCGCCCTGATCGGCATCTCCCTGGTCAAGCCCCTGTTCGTGGACAGGTACGTGCTGTTCAGCCTGCTGGGTCTGGCGCTGTTGATCGGTGCGGCCCTGGGCGCGGCGGTACGGGCGGCCGCACCACGCTTCCCGAGGGCGTCCCGGTGGCTCGTCCCAGTGGCGGTCGTCGTGGCGTTCGTGGCGCTGCTCCCGCAGTCGCTGGCCAAGCGGTCCCCGTCGAGCCGCGTGGACGACGTCCTGGCAGCGGCGGCCGACGTGCGGCGCCTGAAGCAGACCGGGGACGCGACGCTCTTCGTACCGGCGGCCCGACGCGACACCGCGCTGGTGTCCCCCGACGCCTTCACCGGCCTGCGGGACATCGCGCTGGGGGAGGACCCCGTGGCGTCCGGGACGCTGAAGGGTGAGGAGGCCAGTCCGGCCCGGATCCGCACGGCGATGCTGGCCGAGAGGCGGATCCTGCTGGTCACGGATGCCACGGGGGTGGCGAGGCCGGTGACGGCACAGCGGGACAGCGTGAAGCTCTCCGTGCTGGAGAAGTACTTCACCGTGGTGGCGGACGAGCAGGTCCGTGGACGGCGGGTGACGGTGTACGAGCGACGCGGACACGCGGGGCGGTGACCGCCCCGCGGGCTCCTTCAGGTGTCCCGTGACGGGAGGAGCTTGTCGAGGTCCAGGCTCATCTCGAACGGCACCGGACGCGTCAGGGTGCCCCGGAAGATACCGGCGGGCGCATAGGCCCCGGTCGGTTCGTCCAGCTCGTAGACGTGGACGACGGGAGCGCCGTTCTCCTCCTCGATGCACCAGTAGTGGGGGATGCCGGCCTGCGCGTACTTGCGCAGCTTGACCGTGCGGTCGCGGTGCGCGGACTCGGGGGAGACGACCTCGATGACCAGCTGAACTTCTTCCGGCGCGTACCAGGTGCGGTCCGGCTCGTAGGGCGCGGTTGTCACCAGCAGGTCCGGCTCCGGGCGGTTGCGCTCGTCGAGCTTGATGGTCATCTCGCGGCCGACCTGGACACCGGCGGGCGCCTGCTCCATGAGAGCGACGGTGAGCATGGTGACGAGGTGGCCGTGCCACCACCTCTGCGGCGACATCATGAAGACGAGGGCCCCATCGATCAGCTCGGTGTGGCGGGGCGCCTCGGGGAGGCGGTCCAGGTCCTCCGCGAACCAGCCTTCGTCGCGCGGCGGGCGCATCCAGTCGGGCAGTTCGGTCATGGCTCAACCGTAGCGACTCGGTGAGGCCCCGGCCACGAGATCACATCCCCGTCACCCGCGCCACCGTGAACGGCGTCCGAGGCGTTCCCGGGCCCATCGGTCCGCCCTTGTCGAACTGGGAGCGGACGACGAGGAGGCCGTGGTGGTCGCGGGCCAGGGTGGTGGGGGTCTGCAGGTCGGGGGTGGTCAGGGTGCGGGTCAGGCGGGCCCTGGTGCCGTCGGGGGAGAGGCGCCAGCGGGTGAGGGTGTTGGTCGCGTTGTGGGCGGCCCACAGGGTGCCGTGGGCCAGCTCCAGACCGTCGCCGTGCTTCAAGTCGCCGCCCTGCAAGGCGACTTGGTGCACCGATCCGTCGGTCACGCCGACCCGGTACAGGCCACCGCCGGTCATGTCGACGGCGAACAGCAGGCGTCCGGCGGGGTCGGCGACGATGCCGTTGAGGGTGTAGGCGTCCGGCGAATGCGCGGGTACGGCGCCGCTGAGGTCGTAGTGCGCGGTCAGCGGCGTCCGGCCGCCGCGGGCGCGGGCCAGGTCGGCCGGGGTGACGCGGTAGATCACCGGACGCACGCTGTCGGTGGCGTAGGCCGTGCCGTCCGCGGTGATCACGAGGTCGTTCAGGAAGCGCGGGTCGCCCCCGGGTATCTCGAAGCGGGCCAGCAGGGAGCGGTCGTAGAGGTCGTAGACGTCGATTCCGGTGGTGTGGTCGGTGACCCACAGCCGGCCCGCCCGGTCGGCCTTCAGGCCGTTGGCGGTGGTCCGGCCGTCGGCGCCCGCCGGCAGGAAGACCTCGGCGGTACGGCTCCCGGCGGCGGCGCGGTAGATCGCGCCGGTCGTGAAGGAGCCGACGTACGCGTCGCCCGTTCGCGGGTCGAGGGCGATGCCCTCGGGGTAGGCGCGCTCGTCGGGGAGGGTGAAGGCGGTGGAGATGCGCGGGCCGGTGCCCGCGCTCGCGGTGGGCGCGGCGACGGCCACGGTCGCCGCGGCGGCGCCGGTCAGGAAGGTACGGCGGTGGATCGAACGGGACACGACAGTGCCTCTCGGTTCGGCTGCTCACTGTAGGACGATTGCGAACCTACATTAGTACTCTAATCATTGCCAGGGTATTAATCACCACCCAGGCATTAATGTGGCCGGGTGACCTCCATGCCCGCGTCCGAGCGCCTCGGCTCCCATCTCAAGCGGGCCGAGCAGGCCCTCAACGCGACCAAGACGGCGGTCCTGAAGCCCGCGGGCCTGACCGTCGCCCAGTACGCCGCGCTGCTCCACCTCTCCGCCAACCCCGGCATCTCCGCGGCGGCCCTGTCCCGGCTGTGCGGGGTCACCCCGCCGACCATGAACACGGTCCTGAAGAACCTCCAGGACCGCGATCTGATCACCCGCAGCCCGCACGAGTGGCACAAGAACGTCCTGGAGACCCGCCTGACGGACGAGGGCCGCGCCGTACTCGCCGACGCCGACGCGTCCGCCGTACGCGTCGAGCGTGCCCTCGCCGCCGAGTTCACCGACGCGGAGCGGGACGCCCTGACCGGGCTGCTCGCACGCTGCGTCAGAGTGCTGGAGGAGCAGCGCCCGGGAAGCTGACGACGGGTTCCGGCGCCGGATCCGTCACCCAGCCCGCCGCCAGCACCAGCCGCGACTCACGGTCGACGGCGAGGAAGCCGAACGGCCGGTCGTAGACGGCCCGGACGACCGTGGACTCGTAGCGCTGCTGCGGCGGCGTGCTGCCGTACACCTCGGCGACCGCCGTCACCGCCGCCGCCCGGAAGCCGAGCGCGCCGAACTGGGCCACGGCCGACTGGCGGGCCTCCGCGACAGCAAGCGGGGAGGGGCTCAGCCCGGGGAAGTGGCCGACTCGGGTGTCCGACGCCGACGTCAGGCCGAACAGGTCCGGCAGGGCGAGCAGATCGTGGTCGGCGCGCACCTCGTACACCACCGTCCGCACGTCCAGCACCGGCGGCCCCGGCTCGGCGGCCGGCTGCTGCTCCACGTACAGGCCCGGCCCCACGTGCCCGTGCGGCAGCGAGCCACCCCCGGTCAGCGGCAGCGCCCGCTCCACGATCCCCACGCCGGCCGTGAGCACCTGCCCCGGCGTCATGTGCTCCTCGCCGAGCAGCAGATGGACGTCGATGCCGTTGTCACCCGGCACCGTCAGCGCGGTGACGAAGCCGTCCGGCGTGCCTGTCACGCCCACCCGGTCCGGCCGTACGCTCCGCCGGTGCAGCCCGCGCAGCGCCCGCCCCTGCCAGGGGCCGGCGTCCGGCCTGAGCGGCAGCTCGGTGAAGGGCTGCCGCCAGGTCGTGCGCAGCGCGAGCGCGCAGGCCAGCACCAGCCCTGCCTCCCGGGTCAGCGTCACCGGCATGCGCTCGACCAGTCCTCCGGTCCGCTCGGCCGCCCAGGCGTCCAGCCGTTCCTGCGCGGTGACGAGGTCGTCCCCGAACACCCCGTACGTCCCGGCGGGCAGTCCGGCGCGCCACTCCTCGCGCAGGGCGAGCGCGTGGTGCGTCCACAGACCGAGCGCCGCGTCCAGACCGGACACCGCCCCCAGGGCCCCCGTCAATTCCCGTGCCGCGCCAGCCGCCTGATCCGCCGGCAGGCCGAGGGCCTCGCTCAGCTCCGTCCGCGCCGGCCCCGTCGCGCCGTCGGCCAGGAAGGCCAGCAGGGGCCAGACGCCGGGCGCGGAGAAGACCGTGCCGTTGCGTGTGCTCGCCGCCCACCGCGCGGTGAGCCCGTTCACCGCCCGGACGACCCCGCCGCCCACCCGGCCCCCGGCCAGGGTTGCCGCCTGCATTCCGCCCCCGTTTCACTGCCGCCGCTCTCCCCGGGAGCACGGTACCGGTGTCCGCACCCGCCCCCGCTCCCTCCAGGTGTGAGCGCACCCATACGGGGGAGAAAGTGCCTGGGTAAAGCCCTCGCACCCGCCGTGTCATCACATCGAGTGATTCTCTGGCCTTTGCTTGCACGGCACAACCCACGGTTGCCAGGCTGTTGCTGTCTGTACAACCTGATGGGAGCGGCCAGTGACTTTCGGTGAGCAGCCGGCGTACCTGCGTGTCGCGGGTGATCTCCGCAAGAAGATCGTCGACGGTTCACTGCCGCCCCACACCCGCCTGCCCTCCCAGGCCCGCATCCGCGAGGAGTACGGCGTCTCGGACACGGTCGCGCTGGAGGCCCGCAAGGTGCTGATGGCCGAGGGGCTGGTCGAGGGCCGCTCCGGCTCCGGGACGTATGTGCGCGAGCGGCCCGTGCCCCGCCGGGTGGCCCGCTCCGGGTACCGCCCGGCCGGCGGCGCCACGCCCTTCCGGCAGGAGCAGGCCGACGCCTCGGTGCGCGGCACCTGGGAGTCCAGCAGCGAGCAGGCCGAGGCCGGGGCCGCCATCGCCGAGCGGCTCGCGATCCAGGCCGGCGACCGGGTCATGCGCACCAAGTACCTGTTCCGCGAGGCCGGCGAGCCGATGATGCTCTCCGTCTCCTGGGAGCCCCTGGCCGTCACCGGCCGTACCCCCGTGATGCTGCCCGAGGAGGGCCCGCTCGGCGGCATGGGGGTGGTCGAGCGCATGCGCGCCATCGACGTCATCGTGGACAACGTCACCGAGGAGGTCGGCGCCCGCCCCGGCCTCGCCGAGGAACTGCACCTCCTCGGCGGCGTCCCCGGGCATGTGGTCCTGGTCGTCCAGCGCACGTACTACGCCTCCGGCCGCCCGGTGGAGACCGCCGACGTGGTGATCCCGGCCGACCGGTACCGGGTGGCGTACCACCTGCCCGTGAAGTGACGGCCGGGGTCCGGGGCGGCGTGCACGCCTTTGCGAGTGAGGTAGCGCACACCCTGGGCGCCCCCCACGCCGGTATGACCCGGTGGCGCACCCCCCGCCGGGGCCGACCGGCCGCTGCAATCCAGCCGTTTTCCCAGGTGACCAGGGGTCACTCGGGTATGCCCGCGATGCACGACAGTGGCGCTCACAACGGCGCGTTCACTCCCGTGCGCCCCCGGTCCCCTGGCTGGTTGCGTACCTCTTTGTGAAAAGGCGTGTTCGCTGCGTAAAGGTTGGGCGTACGCTCGGGCATATGCGGATTGCGGTTTCCTTAGGCGGGGCTCGGCGGGGGCCCGGGACGGGAAGCGGGTGGTGGGGCGGTGCGAGAAGGAGCGGCGCGGGCGGTGGGGGCCATGAGTGAGGGGACGGTCTCGCTGCCCTGGCTCGTGATACGGCAGGACGACAACGGCAATCGCTATCGCGTCGGACGGTACGCGACCCGCGCCGAGGCGCAGAAGATCGCCGACAGCCTCGACGACCGGGGCCACAAACAGCTCTACTGGGTCGAGCGCATCGGCCAGAACGGGGACGGCGCCCGGAACTGACCGCCCGGCGCCCTCCCGTAGGCTCCGCCCCATGACGCCCACGACGCCCAAGACACCCATGACGGACCGGATCGTGGTGGTGGGAGCGGCCCTGCTCGACGGCGGGCGGCTGCTCGCCGCGCGCCGCAGTGCCCCCGCCGACCTGGCGGGCCGCTGGGAGCTGCCCGGCGGCAAGGTCGAGACGGGCGAGCGGCCCGAGGACGCCCTGGTGCGTGAACTGCGCGAGGAACTGGGCATCGACGCCGAACCGGTCGAGCGCGTGCCGGGCCAGTGGCCGCTGCGGTCGCCGTACGTCCTGCAGGTGTGGACCGCCCGTCTGCTCCCCGGCTCACCCGCGCCCCGGCCCCTGCAGGACCATGACGAGCTGCGCTGGCTCACCCCGTCCGAGGTCTGGGACGTGGCCTGGCTGGATCAGGACGTCCCCGCCGTTCGCGAAGTCGCCCCTCGGCTCACCGACGGTCTCCACCGAGCCCCTTGATACGCCGTTCGTGCCACAGTGCGCCCTCCCGCACGGTACTGCCCCCTGGATATCGGGTATGTGCCCATTAACCCCATGAAACCGGACATGGGTGGGCTCGCTGGCCTGGGAAGTGATCGGCGTGATCGACACCGATGGCGACTGCGCCGAGTGGACCTTTCCCGCGGAACCGGGCGCCGTACGCACCGCGCGCGCCGCGGTGCGCGGGAAGTTGCACGGCTGGGGCCTCGACTGCCTCGCCGACCTCGCCGCCCTGCTGGTCAGCGAGCTGGTCAC
Source organism: Streptomyces sp. NPDC053069 (assembly GCF_044546895.1). Taxonomy (NCBI): domain Bacteria; kingdom Bacillati; phylum Actinomycetota; class Actinomycetes; order Kitasatosporales; family Streptomycetaceae; genus Streptomyces; species Streptomyces sp. NPDC053069. The sequence goes on from NZ_JBITZN010000002.1 coordinate 345,266, forward strand.
CAACTCGCTGCGGCATGCCACCGGCCCCATCGGCGTACGGCTCGTGCGCCCCGGCGGACCGGCCGACACCCTGCGGGTGGAGGTCTCCGACCCGCTGCCCGACCCGCCGCGCGAGCGCGTCGCCCGCGACGAGGACGAGAGCGGGCGCGGGCTGCAACTGGTCGCCGGCTCCTCGCGCCGCTGGGGCACCCGGCCCGGCGCGAGCGGAAAGACCGTCTGGTTCGAACTGGCGGTGCCGGGGTGAGCCGGAAGCATCCGGGGGGCACGGGGGAGTGCGGCCGGCGGTGGTCCGCCCATCGTGCGCTCCGGGCGCGCGGCCGGTCCTGCGGTGCGTGATTCGAGGGCGTGTTCCCTGGTTAGAAGACTGGAAGTGTTGTCACGGGCCGGTCCGAAAACCATCTGGACCGAGCTGTGATCGTGAACACCGTGTTGTGCGGCACCGTAGTGCTGGATACTGCGGGCAGCCGCCCCCGGTGACCGGTGCCGGACGCGGTGAGCTGGAGGGGACGGTTCGCGTGAGCGAGATACCAGCGAAGGCCACGGAGTCCGAGGACCCGTCGGACGGCGCGAGGCACCAGGCCGCGGAGGGTGCCGCGGCACCCGGCGACGCCATGTGGCAGAGCAGTCCGCCCGGTTCGATCTACGACTACATCAAGGTCGCGTCCTTCTCCATCGGTCCCGGCGGGCTGGTCGAGCAGTGGAGCCTGCGCGCCGAGCAGCTCTTCGGCATCCCCGCCGCACGCGCCGTCGGCATGGACCCCATAGACGCCTTCATCGACCCCGACCTGCGCGAGCGCGGCCAGCGCAAGATGGCCGAAATCCTCGACGGGCGGGAGTGGACCGGGGTCGTGCCCTTCCGGATGCCGGACAAGCCGGACGGCACGCGCGGCGAGGACGGCCTCGCCGAGGTCTACGTCATGCCCACCCGGACCGGCGAGGGCGACAGGGCCGCCGTCTGCATCGTCGTGGACGTGCGCACCCTGCGCAGCATCGAGACCGATCTCGCCGCCTCGCAGGCGATTTTCGGTCAGTCTCCATTCGGATTCCTGCTGATCGACACCGATCTGAGGGTCCGTCGGGCCAACGAGCGGTTCGCCTCCGTCTTCGGCGGGACACCCGACGACCACCGGGGCAAGGGCGTGCACGACTATCTGCCCCGCGGCGAGGCCGAGCGGGTTTCGGCCACGCTGCGCCGGGTGCTGCAGTCCGGTGAGTCCATCACCGACATGCATGTCACGGGGTACGTCCCCGGCTCCGAGGAACGCCGGCACTGGTCCGTCAACCTCTACCGTGTGCACAGCGGCAGCGGCCGGCCCATCGGCATCGCCTGGCTCGGGACCGACATCACCGCCCGCCGGGCCGCCGCCCGTGAGGCCGCCGCGGCCCGGCGCAACCTCGCCCTCCTCAACGAGGCCGGCGCCCGCATAGGGAACTCGCTCGACCTGGAGACCACGGCCAGGGAACTGCTCGACGTCGTCGTCCCCGGCTTCTGCGACCTCGCCACCGTCGACCTCTACCAGGGGCTGCTCACCGGCGACGAGACCCCGCCCGGCCTCGCCGACGGCAGCGCCGAACTGCGCCGCGTCGCCTTCGCGAGCGCCGTCGCAGGCGTCCCCTTCACCAGCTCCGGCGAGTCCGTCGAGGTCGGCGCGGTCCACCACTTCCCCTTCAACTCTCCCTGCGCGGACGCCCTGCGCACGGCCCGGCCGCAGCGGGTGCCCGCCGAGGAGGGCGGTCTGGTGCAGTCCACGCTGGCCGTACCGATGGTCGCCCACGACACCGTCGTCGGCCTCGCCCAGTTCGCCCGCACCAAGGGCAGCGAGCCGTTCGGCGACCGTGACCGGGAACTGGCGGTGGAGCTGGCCGCGCGCGCCGCCGTCTGCATCGACAACGCGCGCCTGTACCGCCGGGAGCACGAGCGGGCGTTGATACTGCAGCGCTCGCTGCTGCCGCCGGGCGACCCCGAGGCCTCCGGGCTGGACATCGCCTGCCGCTATCTGCCCGGCAACGCGGCCACCGAGGTGGGCGGCGACTGGTTCGACGTGATCGAACTGCCGGGGCACCGCACGGCGTTGGTCGTGGGCGATGTGATGGGGCGGGGCCTGCGGGCGGCGGTCGCCATGGGCGAACTCCGCACCGCCGTACGGACCCTGGCCCTGCTGGACCTCGAACCGGCCGAGGTCCTCTCGGCGTTGGACGAGATCGCCCGGGGACTCGGCACCCCCGGAGGCGTCCAGCAGGCCACCCGCACGGCACGCCAGCCGAGGGACGCCGACCTCTCCGAGGTCTACTTGGCGACCTGCGTGTACGCGGTGTACGACTCCGTCACCAGACGCTGTACGTTCGCCAACGCCGGCCATCTGCCGCCGGTCCTGGTCGAGCCCGGTGAGGCCGCCCTGATGCTGGACGTGCCGCCCGGCATGCCGCTCGGCGTGGGCGGCGAGCCCTTCGAGGAGGTCGAGGTCGAGCTGCCCGAGGGCGCGCTGCTGGCCCTCTACACGGACGGCCTGGTCGAGTCCCGCGACCACCCCCTGGACGAGGGGCTGCAGGCCTTCGTCGGGGCACTCACCGACCCCTCCCGCCCCCTGGAGGACGTCTGCGACCACGTCCTGAGCACCCTCGACACCCACCACGGCGAGGACGACATCGCGCTGCTGATGGCGCGGGTGCAGGGGCTGCCGGCCGACTCCGTCGGCGACTGGACGCTGCCGCGCGAGCCGCGCAGTGTGGGGCGGGCGCGGGAGTACGCCCGGGCACAGCTGGTGAGCTGGGATCTGGAGCCGTTGGTCGACACGGCGGAACTGCTCGTCAGCGAGCTGGTCACCAACGCGCTGCGGTACGGCGAGGGGGACATCAGGCTGCGGCTGCTGCTGGACCGCACACTGGTCTGCGAGGTGTGGGACTCCGGGCTGGTGCAGCCGCGGCGGCGACGGGCCCGGGACACGGACGAGGGGGGCCGGGGATTGCAGCTGGTCGGACTGCTGAGCGCGGCGTGGGGCTCCCGCAGGACGCCGCGCGGCAAGACGGTGTGGTTCGAGTTGCCGTTGCCCGGCGGCGAAACCGGCCTCACCGACCCGGCGGAGGCCCTGCTGAGTCTCTTCTGACCGGGCCGCAGCGACGCGGCCCGGCCGTGCGGACGTGCTTCCGCTGCCTACGCCCGTGGCAGGAAGCCGTGGCGTCCCCTTGTTTGCGGGCCGCCGTAGCTCGCCGCCGGCCCGCCGTCCTGGTCCTCGGCCAGGAGCACACCGCCCAGGACCGCACCGGACAGGCCCGGCGAGCCACCATCGGCGCCCGGGTACGGATTGCCGTGCGCTCGTACGTCCCGTTCGGCCAGGTTCCGGGACTCGCGGGCGAGGGTGTCGGCCTGGCCGGCGCGGTCCGCGCCCAGCTCCCGTGCCGCCTCCGCGAGGAGAACCCGCGCCTGAGGGCCCACCGCGCCCCGGTGCACCGCAACGAACTCCTCCGCCCCGGCGACGGAACCCCGCGCCACGAGCAGCGCCGCCGCGGCCGGTGCGCCCAAGTGACCGGTGGCCAGCCGCTCCACCGCCCGCGCGATCCGGCGCAGGGCGTCCAGCGGGTCGTACGGGCCCGCCGTGCGCTCCTCCCGTACGGCGGCCAGCACGCCGTCCGCGTGGGCCAGCCGCGCGTGCAGCTCACCAGTGGTCAGCGGCTCCCGTACGCCCCCCTCACGGGCCGCCGCGAGCTCCGCCTCCGCGCCGGTCAGCGCGGCCGGCACCAGCTCCGCCGCCGCCCGCAGCCGCGCCGCGAGCCGCTCCACCCCGGTCACCAGAACCTCGGCCTGTGCCACCGCGCCCTCGGCGGCGCGCAGCTGCCCGGCGGCCCGCCCGCCGTCTCCCGTGTCCGCCGCCTGACGGGCCTCGTTGAGCCGGACGGTGGCGAACACCAGCCGGTCCTTGGCCTGTTCGACATACCCGGTGACCGGCCCGACGGCCGAGGCGGCGTACCGTTCGTGCAGCTCCGCCAGGGTGTCCTGCGCGGTCACCGTGCGCCCCGTCAGCTCCCGGAACCGGCCCTCGGCCGACTCCAGCGCCCCGGCCAGGCCCGGCCCGGCCAGTTCCCGCAGCCCGTCCAGCGCGGGGGCCTCCGCGTCCAGCCGGCGTCCCGCCTCCGCGCACCGGCCGACCACACCGACCAGCGCCTGCCGCCGCGCCGCCGCGTCCTTCGGCACCCCCTGCTCGTACCGCCGCCAGATCGCGCACGCGGCTGTCAGCTCGGTCTCGGCGGCCCGCAGCGCATGGACGAAGGGTTCGGTCTCGGCCTCCCCGAACTGCCGCTGTACGAAGGTGAGTTCCTCACGGCTGGTCCGTACGCAGTCGTCGGCCAGGACCAGCGCCGCGCGAGCCTGGCGCTCGAAGTCGGCCGGGGTGGGGGCGGGCGGGGCGACGGAGACGATCCCGGGGGTCGTACGGGTACGGGCGCGGCGGGTGCGGCGCAGACAGCCGTATCCGGCCAGCCCCAGGGCCGCGACCCCCGCGACGAGGGGCAGGACGAGATCGGCGGCGGACGTCTCGTCCTGCTGCGGCGCGGCGGCACTCGCTACCGTGCCGGCGGGCGCGACGGGAACCGGATCTTGCGCCCCGGCCGTCATCACCGGCAACACCAGCCACCCGGTTCCGACCACGGCACCCAGCACGGCATGCGCCACCCGCACCGATATGTGCGCCGTGGCGCGCCGGGGCCGGCCCCGGATCAGGGAGGACGTCACATTTCGGAGCGTATGGGCAGGTAGGCGCCTTCGCGAGCGGAATGGATACGGGTGGGGGAAGAGAAGGGCAGGGGGCAGAAATGGACACCGCAGGACCACGACCCGCCGCCGTCGGCGGCGAGGGCGCACCGCAGGAGGCCGCGGCGCGCCGCCCCGGACGCCGCCGCGCCCTCCGCTGGACGCTCGCCGTCCTCGCCCTCCTGCTCGTCCCCGTCCTCACCGCCGAAACAGCGCTCCGCATCAACTACACCGGCACGCCGGAACCCGGCACCACCACCCGCCACCAGGACGCCCTGTGGCTGGGCCACGCCTGGGTGGACGGCCGCAGGACCGACCGTGATGTCCAGGCCCTCGCCCGCCACCTGAAGACCACCGGCATCCGAGACCTGTACGTCCACGCAGGCCCCCTGGAGCACGACGGCACCCTCCCCAAGTCGTCGTACGCCAAGGCGCGTTGGCTGACGACGGCCCTGCGCGAAGCGGCTCCCCGCATCCGCGTCCAGGCCTGGCTCGGCGACAAGCTGGCCAGTGAGAGCCCCGACGGGCTGCGTCTGGACCGCCCCGCCACCCGCACCGCGATCCTCGCCTCCACCCGCCAGGTCCTCGCCGCCGGCTTCCAGGGCGCCCACTTCGACCTGGAGCCCCTCCACTCCGGCGACAAGAACTACCTCGCCCTCCTCGACGATCTCCGCGCCCTCACCCGCACCCGCCATGCGCTGCTCTCCGTCGCCGCGCACCAGATCGACCCGCTCCCCGCCTTCCACTCCTTCTGGGGGACGACCACCGGACACCCCAAGTGGTGGTCGCAGTCCTACTTCGGGCAGGTGGCCCGCCGTGTGGACCAGATCGCCGTCATGTCGTACGACACCATGCAGCCGCTGCAGAGCCTGTACGGCGGCTATGTGGCCCAGCAGACGAGCCTCGCCCTGGAGGTCACCCCGGACACCACCGACCTCCTCATGGGCCTGCCCTTCTACCACGAGAACCACATCGGCCACTGGGCCCACGCGGAGACCGTCCCGGCCGCCGTACGCGGCGTCCGCCTGGGCCTGTCCCGCACCGACGCCGACCGCGTCCGTTTCGGCGTCGCCCTGTACGTCGACTTCGCGGCCACGGAGGCGGACTGGCGGGCGTACCGGGAAAACTGGGTCCGCTGAGCGCCTGGCGCGGCCGTCGGCCCTGGTGGGACGATGACCGGCATGCACATGCTCTTGGTGGTGGCGGCGGGGCTGGCCGTGGTGTTCATGGTGGCGTCCGGCGTCGCGGGCATCAGGACCGGCTGGGTGATCCCGATCGGTCGCCACCGGGTCCTGCGGCCGAAGCTGTGGGCGTACGGCCAGCTGATCGGCGCGGTCGGACTGTCCCTCTGGATGTTCCTCGGGATCATCCCCCGCAGGCTGGATGCGCTCCCCCTCATCGGCTGGTTCCTGTTCATGGGGGCACTGGGCCTTCAGATGCTGGCCCAGCGCCCCGGCCGCACGGCGCGGAGCGGCGCTACGAAGACCGCCTCCTGATCTTCGACCCCAGCCACACCAGCGGGTCGTACTTGCGGTCGACGGCCCGCTCCTTCAGGGGGATCAGTGCGTTGTCGGTGATCCTGATGCCCTCGGGGCAGACCTCCGTGCAGCACTTGGTGATGTTGCAGTAGCCGAGGCCGTGTTCGTCCTGGGCCGTGCGTTTGCGGTCCAGGCCCGTCTCGGCGGCCGCGTCCAGCGGGTGCATGTCGAGTTCGGCGATCCGCATCAGGAAGCGCGGGCCCGCGAAGGCGGTCTTGTTCTCCTCGTGGTCGCGGACGACATGGCAGGTGTCCTGGCACAGGAAGCACTCGATGCACTTGCGGAACTCCTGCGAGCGGTCCACGTCCTCCTGCATCATCCGGTACTCGCCCGGCCCCACGCCGGCCGGTGGCACGAACGCCGGGACCTCTCTCGCCTTCTGGTAGTTGAAGCCGACGTCCGTCACCAGATCGCGGATCACCGGGAAGGCGCGCAGGGGAGTCACCGTGATCGTCTCCGCGCGGTCGAAGACCGACATACGGGTCATGCACATCAGCCGCGGGCGGCCGTTGATCTCCGCCGAGCACGAACCGCACTTGCCGGCCTTGCAGTTCCAGCGCACGGCGAGGTCGGGCGCCTGGGTGGCCTGGAGGCGGTGGACGATGTCCAGCACCACCTCGCCGTCGTTGACCTCGACCGTGAAGTCCTGGAGGCCGCCGCCCTGTTCGTCGCCCCGCCACACCTTGAAGCGGGCCTCGTAGCTGCTCACTCGTACAGCTCCTCTTCGGCGAGGTACTTGACCAGCTCCTCCTTCTCGAAGAGGGCGAGCAGGTCCGGGCGGATGGGGTCGGTCGTCTCGCGGGTGAGGCGGATCTGACCGCGACCGGGGTCGGTCGCCGCGAGGCCGCCGGTGGGGTCGGCGAGGGCGCACAGGAGGTTCACGTTGCGCCAGGCGCGGTCCATCGCCGGATGGTCCTCGCGGGTGTGCCCGCCGCGCGACTCGGTGCGTTCCAGGGCGGCCCGTGCCACGCACTCGCTGACCAGCAGCATGTTCCGCAGGTCGAGGGCCAGGTGCCAGCCCGGGTTGAACTGGCGGTGGCCCTCCACGCCGGCCCGGCGGGCCCGTACCCGCAGCTCGGCCAGCTTGCGCAGGGCCTGTTCCATCTCGCTCTCGCGGCGGATGATGCCGACCAGGTCGTTCATGGTCTGCTGGAGTTCCTGGTGCAGGGTGTACGGGTTCTCCGGCGGGCCCGCCTCGCCCTCCCGGTCCGCCTCCGCGGAGAACGGGCGCAGGGCTTCCGCCGCGGCCGTGTTGACCTGGGCGTCGTCCACCGGCCGACGCCGGTGTGCCACCCCCTGCGCGTACTCCGCCGCGTGCCAGCCCGCCCGCCGTCCGAAGACCAGCAGGTCGGAGAGGGAGTTGCCGCCGAGCCGGTTGGAGCCGTGCATACCGCCCGCCACCTCACCGGCCGCGAACAGGCCCGGCACATCCCGCGCCGCCGCCGTGTCCGAGTCGACCGCGATGCCGCCCATCACGTAGTGACAGGTCGGCCCGACCTCCATCGCCTCCGCCGTGATGTCGACGTCCGCCAGCTCCTTGAACTGGTGGTACATGGACGGCAGCCGGCGCCGGATCACCTCGGCGGGCATCCGGGTGGACACGTCCAGGAAGACTCCGCCGTGCGGCGAACCCCGGCCCGCCTTCACCTCGGCGTTGATCGCGCGGGCCACCTCGTCGCGGGGGAGCAGTTCGGGCGGACGCCGGTTGTGGTCCGGGTCCTCGTACCACCGGTCGGCCTCCTCCTCCGACTCGGCGTACTTCTCCTTGAACACGTCCGGGACGTAGTCGAACATGAACCGCTTGCCCTCGGAGTTCCTGAGCACCCCTCCGTCGCCGCGCACCGACTCGGTGACGAGGATGCCCTTCACCGACGGCGGCCAGACCATGCCCGTCGGGTGGAACTGCACGAACTCCATGTTCAGCAGCGGCGCCCCGGCGAGGAGCGCGAGCGCGTGTCCGTCACCCGTGTACTCCCACGAGTTCGACGTCACCTTGAAGGACTTGCCGATGCCACCGGTCGCGATCACCACGGCGGGGGCTTCGAGGACGAAGAATCGGCCGGTCTCGCGGTCGTAGGCGAAGACACCACTCACCCGTGAGCCCGCGGCGGAGCCGCTGTCGGGCACAGTCTTCAGGACCCTCGTGACCGTGCACTCCTGGAAGACCTTCAACCGCGATTCGTAGTCCCCGGTCTCCTTGAAGTCCTCCTGCTGCAGAGCGACGATCTTCTGCTGGAGGGTGCGGATCAGCTCCAGGCCCGTGCGGTCGCCGACGTGGGCGAGGCGCGGGTACTCGTGGCCGCCGAAGTTGCGCTGCGAGATCCGGCCGTCCTTCGTACGGTCGAACAGCGCGCCCCAGGTCTCCAGCTCCCACACCCGGTCCGGGGCCTCCTGCGCGTGCAGCTCGGCCATCCGCCACTGGTTCAGGAACTTGCCGCCGCGCATCGTGTCGCGGAAGTGGACCTGCCAGTTGTCGTGCTCGTTGGCGTTGGCCATCGCCGCCGCGATGCCGCCCTCGGCCATCACCGTGTGCGCCTTGCCGAACAGCGACTTGCAGATCACCGCCGTGCGGGCGCCCCGCTCGCGCGCCTCGATCGCGGCCCGCAGTCCGGCGCCGCCGGCACCGACCACGACGACGTCCCACTCCTGGCGGTCGACCACGGACATCGGCTCAGTACCTCACTGGTCTCTAGAAGAAGCGGGGATCGGCGAAGACGCCGGACGCGACGAGGTAGACGTAGAAGTCGGCGAGCGCCACGCTCAGCAGCGACGCCCACGCCAGCTGCATGTGCCGGGCGTTGAGCCTGCCGACGAACTGCCACGCGCGGTAGCGCACCGGGTGTTTCGAGAAGTGCTTGAGCTTGCCGCCGACGATGTGCCGGCAGGAGTGGCAGGACAGGGTGTACGCCCAGATCAGCACGATGTTGGCCAGGAACACCAGGGTGCCGAGCCCCATGTGGCCCCAGCGGTAGTGCGTGTCCCGGAAGGACAGCACGGTGTCGTAGGTCAGCACGCCGGCGACCAGGATCGCCGCGTAGAAGAAGTACCGGTGGAGGTTCTGCAGGATGAGCGGGAAGCGGGTCTCGCCGGTGTACGTCCGGTGCGGTTCGGCCACCGCGCAGGCGGGCGGGGAGGCCCAGAAGCTGCGGTAGTACGCCTTGCGGTAGTAGTAGCAGGTCAGCCGGAAGCCGAGCGGGAAGATCAGGATGATGATCGCCGGGGAGATGCCCCACCAGCTGCCGAACAGCTGCCAGTTCGGTCCGGCGTGCATGACCTTGCAGCTCTGCGCCAGGCACGGCGAGTAGAAGGGCGAGACGTAGGGCGCCGCGTAGTAGTCCGCGTCGGCGAAGGCCCGCCAGGTCGAGTAGACGACGAAGGCCAGCAGACCGGCCGCGGTGACGGCGGGCGCCAGCCACCAGCGGTCGGTCCGCAGATGCGGGGCGGCGATCGCGGCGCGCGTACCGGTCCGTACGCCGCCGCTGTTCTGTTGGGATTCCGTACCAGTGGCCAAGGCAGGCTCCGGTCGTCGGGGGTCAGGGGGCGCGGCGGTCGCGGGCGCCCAGGCCCTCGTCGTCCGAGTCCGTCCACAGGCTGATGTCGTAGGGCGTGTCGGAGATGGTGACGAGGTCGGGCCGGTGCGGGGCGTCCGGCGCGGCGGTCGCCTCGCGCAGCAGCGCCACGCTCTCACGCAGATGGTCGGCGTCCAGTCGGACCCGGCGCATCTCGAGGCCGCCACTGCCGATCTGGTGCTCCAGGCGTCCCAGCGACCGGTACAGGTCGTCGATGGAGCGCTGGACCGAGGTGATGTCGTCGTGCACGGACATGACTTGCCCTCACTTCCGTGGGTCCGGCGAACCCTGGGCGGCAACGTTCATGCGCCTTGGAGTGTTGCGCGCCGCACCTGCCGATGTGAAGGCATGTGCAGCGATTGGCGGAGGCGTACGGATGCATCTCGGGTGGTGTTGCGCCGCACGGGTGGGGTTACCGCGCGTCGTCGCCGTGTCGCCCGGGGTTGCCGGATCCTTTCCTCTTCAGTGGGCCGCATAGATCTGATCAGCTCCATATACCGCCAAAGGTGATCAGCTCCATATACCGACAAATGTGAGCATAAAGCCCGCGGCTCCCCGGAGGTAGCAGAGATGTCCCACGACGGCGTCGGCGCCCGCTCGCGGCACCCCCAGCGGAGCGTCATGCGTTCGGTCACCTTTCTGACCGCCGGCGTGCTCGCCGTGCCCCTGCTCGCCGGCTGCGGTTCCGACGAGAAGGTCAGCAAGCCGCTCGCCGGGCAGGACATCGTCCCGGTGGCGCGTGAGCTGGTCGCCGACGGCGGCACCCTGAAGTGGGCCGTGGACGCCGTCCCGGAGACTCTGAACACCTTCCAGGCCGACGCCGACGCGGGCACCACCCGTATCGCCCAGGCCGTGCTGCCGTCGATGTTCCGCCTCGACGCCACAGGCCGGCCGGTGGCCAACCCGGCCTACCTGGAGTCGGCCAAGGTCATCGAGACCGAACCGCGCCAGGTCGTGCTGTACAAGCTGAACCAGCAGGCGGTCTGGAGCGACGGCCGGGAGATCGGCGCCGCCGACTTCGTCGCCCAGTGGCGCGCCCTGTCCGGGAAGAACAGCGCCTACTGGACCGCCCGCAACGCCGGCTACGACCGCATCGAGAAGATCGAACGCGGCGCCAACGACCTCCAGGTCCGGGTCACCTTCTCGCGCCCCTACGCCGACTGGAAGTCACTGTTCTCCCCGCTGTACCCGAAGGACGTCATGGGCACCCCGGACGCCTTCAACGAAGGTGCCCGGCGCAAGCTGGCGGTCACCGCCGGCCCCTTCACACTGGAGAAGGTCGACCCCGCGGCGAAGGACGTGGTCCTCACCCGCAACCCGCGCTGGTGGGGCAAGCCCGCCAAGCTGAACGAGATCGTGCTGCACGCCGTGGCCCACGACCAGCGGGCCGTCGCGCTCGCCGACGGCAGCGTGGATCTCGCCGACGTCGACCCCGCCGATGCCGAGCGGATCGGGCTCGCCGCCCGCGGCACCGTGAACCCGCTGCAGGGCTCCGGCAGGACGTCCCTGACGAAGCTGCGCTCCTGGGCGCTCGCGCACGGCTTCGGCTCCGAGCAGGCCAGTGCGGGTGGGACGAAGCTGCGCAAGGCCATCGCCGAGTACCTGGACGAGCAGCAGGCGCTGCACGACGTCGAGGTCCGCAAGTCGCTGGAGCCCGCCTACACCCAGCTCGCCCTCAACGGCTCCGAGGGTCCGCTCGCCGACGAGCGCGTCCGCCGGGCCGTCGCCCGTGCCCTGGACCGCAAGGAACTGGCCAAGCTGGTGCTCACTCCGCTGGGCCTGCCCGCCGTCCCGGTCGGCAGCCACCTCGCCCTGTCCGGGCAGGCCGCCTACGCCGACAGCAGCGACGCGATCGGCGACCAGGACGCCAAGGCGGCGCAGGCGCTGCTCGCCGAGGCCGGCTGGGTGCCGGGCGGCCCGGTCAAGCCGGAGAAGAAGGGCGAGAAGGCGGCCGGCCCCGAGAAGGACCACGGGAAGGCCAAGAAGGAGACGGAGGCCCCGTCCGACGGCGGTGACGACGGCGCGTACATCGTCGGCGAGGACGACAAGAGCGGGGACGGCAAGTCGGGAGGCCGCGACGACGGCGGGGACCGGCACATCTCACAGGAGGGCAAGCGCGGGGGAGTGCCCGGGGCCTACGCCCCCAAGGGCACGGCCGCGCCGGCCGCCGCGCCGGCGGGCCTGCTCGCCAAGGACGGCAAGGCGCTCGCGCTCCGCTTCGTGCTGCCGTCCGGCCCCGGCTCCGAGACGCTGAACTCGGTCGCCGAGCGGATCTCGGCCATGCTGGAGCGGCTCGGGATCCGGACGGTGATCATCAAGGTCTCCGACGAGAGCTACTTCAAGGACCACATCGCCTCCGGCGACTACGACCTCGCGCTGTACTCGTGGCCGTCCTCCGCGTTCCCGGCGACGGACGACCGGCCGGTCTACGCGAAGCCGGTACCTGCGGCGGACGGCTCCTTGAACGTCGAACAGAACTACACGCGCGTGGGGACCGACCAGGTCGACCAGCTCTTCGACCAGGCCGTGGCGACGCTGGACGAGGGTGAGGAGGTCTCCCTGATCCGCAAGGCGGACTCCAGGATCTGGGCCGCGGCGGGCTCGATCCCCCTGTACCAGCGGCCCCAGCTGGTGGGTGCGCGCAAGAACCTGGTCAACGCCGGGGCGTTCGGTTTCCAGACGCCGGTCTACGAGGACATGGGCTTCCTGAAGAAGGGGGCGAAGATCTCCCCCAGCCCCACCAAATGACCTGCTCGGAGATCACCGCGTGGCCCTGAGAAGGCCGACTCACTCGGGGCCACGTACCATGGGGTGAGGCCGTGGCGTGTCCAGCCCGGCAGGGCCCGTGCGACACAGACGTACGCGCAGGGCGATCCTCACCACTCCGGGAGTACGGCAGCTTATGGCCACGCGCCACGACATCCGCAACGTCGCCATCGTCGCTCACGTCGACCACGGCAAGACCACCATCGTCGACGGCATGCTGAAGCAGGCCGGCGCGTTCGCCGCCCACCAGCTCGACTCGGTCGACGACCGCATGATGGACTCGAACGACCTGGAGCGTGAGAAGGGCATCACGATCCTCGCCAAGAACACCGCGGTGAAGTACCACCCGAAGGACGGCGGGGACCCGATCACCATCAACATCATCGACACCCCCGGCCACGCCGACTTCGGTGGCGAGGTCGAGCGCGGTCTGTCGATGGTCGACGGTGTCGTGCTGCTGGTGGACGCCTCCGAGGGCCCGCTGCCGCAGACCCGGTTCGTGCTGCGCAAGGCGCTGCAGCAGCGCCTGCCCGTCATCCTGTGCATCAACAAGACGGACCGCCCGGACTCCCGGATCGACGAGGTCGTCAACGAGACCTACGACCTCTTCCTCGACCTGGACGCCGACGAGGAGCAGATCGAGTTCCCGATCGTCTACGCCTGCGGCCGTGACGGCATCGCCTCGCTGACCAAGCCGGACAACGGCACGGTCCCGGCCGACAGCGACAGCCTGGAGCCGTTCTTCTCCACGATCCTGGAGCACATCCCGGCGCCGACGTACGAGGAGGACGCGCCGCTCCAGGCCCACGTCACCAACCTCGACGCCGACAACTTCCTCGGCCGTATCGCGCTGCTCCGCGTCGAGCAGGGCGAGCTGCGCAAGGGCCAGACGGTCGCCTGGATCAAGCGCGACGGTTCCGTCAGCAACGTCCGCATCTCCGAGCTGATGATGACCGAGGCGCTCACCCGCAAGCCCGCCGAGAAGGCCGGCCCCGGTGACATCTGCGCCGTCGCCGGCATCCCGGACATCATGATCGGCGAGACCCTCGCCGACACCGAGAACCCGGTCCCGCTGCCGCTGATCACGGTCGACGAGCCGGCGATCTCCATGGTCATCGGTACCAACACCTCGCCGCTGGTCGGCCGTGGCGGCACCGGCAAGGGCGCGGACGCGAAGGCGGCCGTGAAGGACCGCAAGGTCACCGCCCGCCAGGTCAAGGACCGCCTGGACCGCGAGCTGATCGGTAACGTCAGCCTCCGTGTCCTGGAGACCGAGCGTCCGGACGCCTGGGAGGTGCAGGGCCGTGGTGAGCTGGCGCTCGCCATCCTGGTCGAGACCATGCGCCGGGAGGGCTACGAGCTGACGGTCGGCAAGCCGCAGGTCGTCACCAAGGAGGTCGACGGCAAGGTCTACGAGCCGGTCGAGCGCATGACGATCGACGTGCCCGAGGAGCACATGGGCGCCGTCACGCAGCTCATGGGTGTCCGCAAGGGCCGCATGGACAACATGTCCAACCACGGCTCGGGCTGGGTGCGCATGGAGTTCGTCGTCCCGTCCCGCGGTCTCATCGGCTTCCGTACCGAGTTCCTGACGCAGACGCGTGGTACCGGTATCGCCCACTCCATCCACGAGGGCCACGAGCCCTGGTTCGGTCCGCTGCAGACGCGGAACAACGGCTCGCTCGTCGCCGACCGCGCCGGTGCCGTCACCGCGTTCGCGATGACGAACCTGCAGGAGCGCGGCGTGCTGTTCGTGGAGCCGGGCACCGAGGTGTACGAGGGCATGATCGTCGGCGAGAACTCTCGTTCCGACGACATGGACGTCAACATCACCAAGGAGAAGAAGCTCACCAACATGCGGTCTTCGACGGCCGACGTGGCCGAGTCGATCGTGCCGCCGCGCAAGCTGTCGCTGGAGCAGTCGCTGGAGTTCTGCCGTGACGACGAGTGCGTCGAGGTGACCCCGGAGGCCGTTCGCATCCGCAAGGTCAACCTCGACCAGCGTGAGCGGGCCCGCGCCGCGAGCCGCGCCAAGCACGGCTGACCCAGGACCGGTTCAAGGACCGGTTGAGCCCGGGTGCCCCCAAGAGTGGGGGCACCCGGGCTTTTTGCAACCCGTTTTCGGGGTCCCTATGTCCGACATGCGGAGATCGTTGCCCGATACCCATGTAACACGTCCGTTTCGTGCCTTCTTCTGTCGAACAGTTTGTCCAGATTTTGGAAGCTTCCGCGGCGATCCGTGACGGAATTGAGATCTACGGGCGGTGGTCGGTGGTCGACCCATGGCAGATAGTTAGCCGCGAAGCGCTCGGGTCAACGGGTCTCGCGCACTGTGGGGACAGTGCGCCGACTCACGAGCACCAGGGGGTCTCTGTCCCTCCGTCAGGGGTGTCGGAGGGACGACGGAAACCCTCTCCTGTTGGTGAACGCGTGGAGTCACTCATACCTTGAAACGGACGAACCGTGACAAGTCCTATCGACATTGAGGGCGGCGGGACTTCGGTCGTCGTCGACGGCGAACCAGGGCCGGAGACGAAGAGCGAATCCGTCAAGCTCGAAGGCCGGTCTCCCGGCCAGCTGATGTGGATGCGCTTCAAGCGCGACCGCACGGGCGTGATCTCGGCCTACGTCGTGGGCTTCTTCTTCCTGATCGGACTGCTCGCCCCGCTCATCGCCAAGCTGTACGGCAAGAACCCGTACACGGTGTACGCGGACGAGCGCCCGGAGCTCTTCGACAGCGCCGGCGTGCCGGTCCAGCCCAACGGCGGTATCAGCGGCGAATTCTGGTTCGGTCTCGAACCCGGTAACGGCTACGACGTCTTCACCAAGCTGGTCTACGGCATCCGCACCTCCCTGATGATCTCCGTCGCCGTCACTCTCGCCGTGGTGGTGACCGGCATCCTGCTCGGTGTCGCGGCCGGCTATCTCGGCGGCAGGACCGACTACTTCATCGGCCGGGTCATCGACTTCCTGCTCGCCTTCCCGGCCCAGCTGTTCTTCATCGCGAGCATGCCGGTCGTGGTCTCCCTGTTCGTCAGTCCGCGCGACGAGACACCGACCTACGTCCGGGTGGTGGCGCTGATCCTGGTCCAGTGGTTCCTGGGCTGGATGGGCCTCGGCCGGATCCTGCGGGGCACCGCACTCGCCCTGCGCGAGCGGGAGTTCATCGAGGCCGCCAAGGTCAGCGGGGCCTCGCCGTGGCGGATCATCCGCAAGGAGATCCTGCCGAACATCGTCACTCCGCTGCTGGTGCAGTCGACGTATCTGCTGCCCAACTTCGTGACCGCCGAGGCCGGTCTGTCGTACCTGGGTGTCGGCATCGTCGAACCGACGCCGGACTGGGGACAGATGTTCGCCAAGGCGTCCACCGAACTGGTGATGCAGAACGACATCACCTACATGTTCTTCCCCGGCGTCTCGATGATCGTCTTCGTCGTCGCGTTCAACCTGCTCGGGGACTCGGTCAGAGACGCCTTCGATCCCAAGACCGCGCGCTGACCTGGCACCACGTCAATCACACGGGTCGTCACTTTTCACAGATGGGTGGGAATTTTCGTGATGAGTAGGGGCGGACGCCACGCATACGGCGCACTCTCCGTGCTCGCGGCCGGAGCTCTCGTGCTCACCGGTTGCAGCAAGGGCGGCAGCGACAGCAGCGCCGACGGCAAGAAGGACCAGGAGAACGCCAAGCGGCAGCAGGCGTCGATCAAGTTCGGAGGCGCGGCGGACTCCACCGGCCCGGCGGCTCCCGTACCCGGCGCCAAGCCGGGCGGCACCATGGAGGTGCTGCAGCGGGACTCGTACGCACACCTCGACCCGGGCCAGATCTACGTCTCGGACCAGATGTCCGTGGCGCAGCTGCTGCACAGAGGCCTGACCGGCTACAAGGCCACCAGCGACGACGGCAGCAAGCACGAGGTGGTCGGCGACCTCGCCACCGACTCCGGGACCACCACCGACGGCGGCAAGACCTGGAAGTACACGCTCAAGGACGGCATCAAGTTCCAGGACGGCACCCCGATCACGTCCAAGGACATCCGGCACAGCGTCGAGCGGCTCTTCGCGCCGTTCATCAACCAGGGCCCCACCTACCTCCAGCAGTGGATCGCCAACGCCTCCGGCGCCGCCTACCGCAAGCTGCTGCCGGACGGGCCGTACAAGGGCAAGCACCTGCCCGACTCCGTACTGGAGACTCCGGACGAGAAAACCATCGTCTTCCACTTCAAGACCCCGCACCCCGACCTGCCCTACGCACTGGCGATGTCCGGCTACGCGGTGGTCTCCGAGAAGGGCGACACCAAGCAGCGCTACGACAAGGCCCCGGTGGTCTCCGGCCCGTACAAGATCCAGTCGTTCAAGTCCGGCAAGTCCATGGTGCTGGTCAAGAACCCCAACTGGGACCCGAAGACGGACCCGATCCGGCACCAGTACGTGGACCAGTTCAACATCACGTTCAACCAGCAGTACGAGACCTCCACCAAGGCCCTGCTGGCCGACAGCGGCGCCGACCGGACCGGCATCAGCTTCAACAACCAGGTCGACGCGGGCAACCTGTCGCAGGTCCTCAAGGACCCGAAGATGAAGTCCCGTACGGTCTCCGGCTACCAGCCGTACGTGGGTCAGATGAACATCAACATGAGCCACAAGGCCATGCAGGACAAGACGGTCCGCGAGGCCATCGCCTACGCCCTGCCGATCACCCCGTTCCTGCGCGCCTACGGCGGCACCGACGCCATGGAGGTCGCGGGCGGCCTGATCTCCCCGACCGTCTCCGGCTACGACCCCTCCTTCGACCCCTGGGGCAAGAAGAAGAACCCCGCCGGTGACCCGGCCAAGGCCCGTGAGCTGCTGAAGAAGGCCGGCAAGCTCAACATGAAGCTGACCTTCGGCTACATCAACACCCCCGAGGGCCAGCAGTACTCCACGGCCATGGCGGCGGGCCTGAAGAAGGCCGGCTTCGACGTCCAGCGCCAGGAGATCCCCTCCGAGACCTACTACGACCAGGTCTCCAAGCTGAACAACAACTACGACATCTTCCACACCGCGTGGGGCGCCGACTGGCCGTCCGCCTCGACCGTGCTGCCGCCGCTGTACGACGGCCGTGTGATCGCCGACGGCGCGCAGAACTACTCGCAGGTCAACGACCCGAAGATCAACAGCGAGATCGACCGGATCAACAAGATCACGGACCCGGTCAAGTCGGCGGCCGAGTGGGAGAAGCTCGACCAGTACATCGTCAAGGACGTCGTCAACGTCGTCCCGACCGCGTACTACAAGCAGAGCCAGATCGCCGGCTCCAAGGTCGGCGGCCTCGTCTACGACGACGTGATCGGCGGCGTCGACCCGCGTCGCCTCTTCATCAAGTAACCGTCCCCGCCCGGTACCCGGCGCGCTCCCGCCCACGGAGGCGCCGGGTACCGCGGAGGCCGCCGACGTCTGAGAGCTGCCCTGTCATGCTGCGCTTCCTCGTGCGCCGGTTCATCGGTGCAGTCGTCATTCTGTTCCTGCTGAGCATCGTCACGTTCGTGCTGTTCTTCGGGGTGCCCCGGGACCCGGCGCTGATGATGTGCGGCAAGACCTGCAACCCCGACAGCATCGCGAACATCCACCATGTGCTCGGGCTCGACAAACCCATCACCGAGCAGTACGGGATCTTCCTGCACAACCTGTTCCTGGGCAGCAGCCAGTTCGCCCAGGGGCCCTGCCCCGCGCCCTGCTTCGGCTACTCGTACCACACCAACGAGCAGGTCTGGGGCACCCTGATGGACCGGCTGCCCACCACCGTCTCGCTCACCCTGGGCGCGGCCGTGTGCTTCCTGATCGTCGGGCTCGGCACCGGGCTGCTCGCCGCCTGGCGGCGCGGCACGCTGATCGACAAGACGGCCACCGCGGGCGCCATGGTGATCAGCTCGCTGCAGATCTACTTCCTCGGCCCGCTGGCCCTGGCGATCCTCGTCTACCAGACCCACTGGTTCGACAAGCCCGCCTACAACGAGTTCACCCAGGACCCGGTCTCCTGGTTCACCGGCCTGATCATCCCGTGGGTGATCCTCTCCACCATCTTCGCCGCGCAGTACACCCGTATGGCGCGGTCCTCGATGATCGAACAGCTCCAGGAGGAACACGTCCGCACCGCCCGGGCCAAGGGCATGTCCCGCGGATACGTGTTCTTCCGCTACGCCTGGCGCGGCTCGCTGATCCCGATCGTCACCATCTTCGGCATCGACCTCGGCTCGCTGTTCGGCGGCGCCATCATCACCGAGTACACCTTCGGCCTGCCGGGGCTCGGCAACCTCGCCGTCCAGTCCGTGTTCTTCAGCGACCTGCCGCTGCTGCTCGGCGTGATGCTCTTCTCCGCCAGCATGATCCTGCTGTTCAACATCATCGTCGACGCCGCCTACGCCTTCATCGACCCGCGCGTACGGCTGTCCTAGGAGCACTGTCGTGACCACTCTGACCAAGGAGGCCGGTGCTCCGAACCCGGCCGGCACCGGTCCCCTGCTCTCGGTGCGGGACCTGCACGTCAGCTTCAAGACCGAGGACGGCGTCGTACGGGCCGTGGACGGGCTCTCCTTCGACCTGGAGCGCGGCAGGACGCTCGGCATCGTCGGCGAGTCCGGCTCGGGCAAGTCGGTGACCAACCTGACCATCCTCGGCCTGCACAACCCCATGTTCACCACGGTGGAGGGGGAAATCCTGCTGGAGGGGCAGGAGTTGACCACGGCCCGGGAGTCCGAGCTGGAGAAGCTGCGCGGCAACAAGGTCGCCATGATCTTCCAGGATCCGCTCACCGCACTCTCCCCGTACTACACGGTCGGCCGGCAGATCGCCGAGCCGTACATGAAGCACAACGGCGCCTCCAAGAAGCAGGCCTGGGAGCGTGCCGTGGAGATGCTCGGCAAGGTCGGCATCCCGAACCCCGCGGAGCGGGCGAAGGACTACCCGCACCAGTTCTCCGGCGGTATGCGCCAGCGCGCGATGATCGCCATGGCCCTGGTCTGCGACCCGGCCCTGCTCATCGCCGACGAGCCGACAACCGCCCTGGACGTGACGGTCCAGGCGCAGATCCTGGACCTTCTGAAGGACCTGCAGCAGGAGTTCGGCACCGGCATCGTCTTCATCACCCACGACCTGGGCGTGATCGCCGACATGGCCGACGACATCATGGTGATGTACGCGGGCGGCGCGGTGGAGCGGGGCACGGTCGACGAGGTGCTCAGGTCCCCGCGCCATCCCTACACCTGGGGCCTGCTGAACTCGATGCCGCGTCTGGACTCCGACCTCGGTGCCGCGCTGTCCCCGATCCCCGGTTCGCCGCCCTCACTGCTCAACCCGCCGTCCGGCTGCCGCTTCCACCCCCGCTGCACTTTCCAGGACCGGGTCGAGGGCACGGGCCGCTGTGTGCGCGAGCGTCCGCTGATGGCACCGGACCGGTCCTCCGCGTGCCATCTCACGGAGGAACAGAAGCGGACCGTCTTCATCGAGGAGATCAAGCCCCGTCTGGGCTGAGGAGGACAGTGTCATGACAGAGGAGAACGTCCTCACGGCCCCGCGTGAGCACGGCGCGGGCACGGACGGCGAGCCGCTGTTGCAGGTTACGGGCCTGATCAAGCACTTCCCCGTCAAGGGGGGCTTCCCGATCCGCCGGACCGTCGGCGCGGTGCAGGCCGTGGACGGGATCGACCTCACCGTGCACGCCGGGGAGAGCTTCGGTCTGGTCGGCGAGTCGGGCTGCGGCAAGTCGACCACGGGCCGGCTGATCACCCGCCTCCTGGAACCGACCGGCGGCACGATCACCTACCGGGGCCGCGACATCAGCCACGCCACCCGCAAGGAGCTGGCCCCGATCCGCTCCGAGATCCAGATGATCTTCCAGGACCCGTACTCGTCGCTGAACCCGCGGCAGACGGTCGGCAAGATCATCTCGGGTCCGATGGAGATCAACGGGATCCAGCCCGAGGGCGGCAGGGAGAAGCGGGTCCGTGAACTCCTGGAGATCGTCGGTCTCAACCCCGAGCACTACAACCGCTTCCCGCACGAGTTCTCCGGCGGTCAGCGCCAGCGCATCGGCGTGGCCCGCGCACTGGCCCTGGAGCCGAAGCTGATCGTGGCGGACGAGCCGGTCTCGGCCCTCGACGTCTCGATCCAGGCGCAGGTGGTCAACCTGCTCCAGAAGGTCCAGAAGGAACTGGGCATCGCGTTCCTCTTCATCGCCCACGACCTGGCGATCGTCCGGCACTTCTCGCAGCGCGTCGCGGTGATGTACCTCGGCAAGATCATCGAGGTGGGCGACCGGGAATCCATCTACACCCGGCCGCGCCACCCGTACACCCACGCCCTGCTGTCCGCCGTCCCCGAGGTGAACCTCACGGCGGAGGACGCGGGCGGACGCGAGCGCATCCGCCTGGCCGGCGATGTCCCGTCCCCCATCTCCCCGCCGTCCGGCTGCCGTTTCCGCACCCGTTGCTGGAAGGCCCAGGACAAGTGCGCGACGGAGGAGCCACCGCTGGTCCGGATCTCCGGCAACCACGACGGCCATCTGACGGCCTGCCACTTCCCGGAGGAGCCGACGACCGAGGCCCGCGACGAGGACATCGTCATGGACCCGGCCCTGCTGGCGCTGGAGGAGGACGCGACGGACTGAAGGAGCGACACCCCCTAGGCGCGGCGTGCCACGGTGATGATCTCCGGAGCGGTGGGGGTGAGCGGTCCCCGCGCCCAGTCCCCGTACTGCTCCACGACCGTCAGTCCGGCGTCGGCCAGGAAGCCCTCCAGCGTGTGTGCGTCCAGGAAACGCAGGACGCTGTGGCACACCCGCGGGGCGGGCCAGCCGTCGCCGTCGTAGGTCTCCGTGAATCGCACCCGGTCCCCGCCGGGCCCGTCGTTCTCGACCTCGTGCCACACCCGCACCGGTGTGCCGTCGTCGGCGGTGATCTCGTACACCCGCTCCGGGACCCACCGCTCCCAGGCGCGGGCGGCCGGATTGCGGGTCTCGAACACGAACCGCCCGCCGTCGGCGAGGGCCGCCCGGACCGCGCGCAGCAAGCTGCGGATGTCCTCGTCCCGGACCAGCTCCTGGAAGGCGTGACCGGTCATGACGGCGAGGTCGAACTCCCTGTTCCACAGCCGGGTGCGCATGTCCCCGAGCACCCACTCGACATCCGGCCGGGCCCGCCGTGCCTGCACGAGCATGGCGGGGGCCGGATCGAGGCCCATCAGCCGGCCGCGGTGCCCCTCGTCCCGGGCCCGCCGCAGCAGCCGCCCGGTGCCGCACCCGATGTCCAGCACCGAGCGGGCCTCGCGCACCAGACCGAGGTAGAAGTCGTCACCCGGTCCCCAGGGGTTGAGGTGGTCGTAGAACGAAGCGAGCGTGAGATCTGTGAAGACATGATCTACCACCGCGGCAGTCTGTCACACGTTGCTGAACGGTGCGTCAGCTTCCGGGGTGTTTCCTGAGCCTTTTTCAACTTCCATACAAGCCAGGCCCATTGGATGGCCGAAGGCCCGCGTCCGGGGAGACGCGGGCCTTCGTTCCCTGGAAGCGGACGTTCATGGGCTCGGGTCAAAGGGCCGGTGAAGTCCGTTCCGCAAGGGGCGGCTGACGGAAAAAGGGGTGTGTCAGGCCGCCGCCTCGGGGTCCTTGGAGAGGCGGTCCTGGGAGGCACGCGGAGCCGGGATCGTCTCCGTCGTCTCAGGGTAGTGGCACGCCGTCAGGTGGCCGGGCTTGTTGCCCTCCGCCTGGACCAGGGGCGGTGCCTCGGTCGCGCACTTCTCCGTCGCCTTCCAGCAGCGGGTGCGGAAACGGCAGCCGGAGGGCGGGTTGATCGGGGACGGGACGTCTCCGGCCAGGCGGATGCGCTCGCGCGGCTCCGCGTCCACCGTCGCCTCGGGTACGGCGGACAGCAGGGCCCGGGTGTAGGGGTGGCGCGGGTTGCCGTACAGGTCGTCGCGGTCGGCGATCTCCACGATCTTGCCGAGGTACATCACCGCGACGCGCTGCGAGAAGTGGCGGACGATCGCCAGGTCGTGGGCGATGAAGACGAACGCGATGCCCAGTTCCTTCTGGACCTTCTGGAGCAGGTTGACCACCTGCGCCTGGATCGAGACGTCGAGGGCCGAGACCGGCTCGTCCGCCACGATCAGCTTCGGCTCCAGGGCCAGTGCGCGGGCCACGCCGATGCGCTGGCGCTGACCGCCGGAGAACTCGTGCGGGAAGCGGTTGTAGTGCTCGGGGTTGAGACCGACGATCTCCAGGAGCTCGCGGACCCGCTTCTCCCTGCCGCCCTCGGGCTGGATCCCGTTGATCTCCATCGGACCCGAGATGATCTTGCCGACCGTCTGCCGCGGGTTGAGCGAGGCGTACGGGTCCTGGAAGATCATCTGGATCTCGGAGCGGATCGGGGCGAGCTGCCGGCGGTCCGCGTGCGTGATGTCCTGGCCGCGGTAGGTGATCGTGCCGCCGGTCGGTTCCAGGAGGCGGGTGATCAGCCGGCCCGTGGTCGACTTGCCGCAGCCCGACTCGCCGACGAGGCCCAGGCTCTCGCCCTCGGCCACCTGGAAGTCCAGGCCGTCGACCGCCTGCACGGCGCCGACCGTACGGCGGATCGGGAAGCCGCCCTTGATCGGGAAGTGCTTGGTGAGCCCGGAGACGTCCAGGAGGGGGTTCGTGTTGCTCATGGTGTGAAGTCCCGTCTGGTGTCCGTCAGTTGTGCCGGGTTGCGGCGAAGTCGGCGAAGAGTTCCCGCTTCTGGTCGGAGGTGAGGTGGCAGGCGGAGCCGCGGCCCTCGGTCACCTCCAGCGTCGGTCGCTCGGTCGAGCACAGACCGTCCGCGACCTTCTCGGCGAACGCGCAGCGCGGGTGGAAGCGGCAGCCGGAGGGCGGGTTGAGCAGCGAGGGCGGAGAGCCGGGGATGGGGGTGAGCGGCACGTCGACCGGGCCGTCCAGGCTCGGCATCGAGTTGAGCAGGCCGAGGGTGTAGGGGTGGTCCGGGGCGCTCAGCACCTGCTTCTTGGTGCCGCGCTCCACGCACCGGCCGCCGTACATCACGAGCACGTCGTCCGCGATGTCGGCGATCACGCCCAGGTCGTGCGTGATGAAGATGATGGCGGTGCCGAACTCCTGCTGGAGGTCCTTGAGGAGGTCCATGATCTGGGCCTGGACCGTCACGTCGAGGGCCGTCGTCGGCTCGTCGGCGATGAGCAGCTCGGGGTCGCAGACCAGGGCCATGGCGATCATCGCGCGCTGGCGCATACCGCCGGAGAACTGGTGCGGGTAGTCGTCCACCCGGGTGTCGGGCTGGGGGATGCCGACCCGGCGGAGCATCTCGACCGCCCGGTCCCGGGCCTCCTTCTTGGAGGCGCCGGTGTGCTTGCGGTACGTCTCGGCGATCTGCGCGCCGATGGTGTGGTACGGCGAGAGCGAGGCCAGCGCGTCCTGGAAGATCATGGACATCTTGTTGCCGCGCAGCTTCTCCAGCTCGGACTCGGAGGCGCTGATCAGCTCCTTGCCGTCGAGCAGGATCTCGCCGTCCAGCGTGGTGTTCCGCGGGTCGTGCAGGCCCAGGATCGCCATGTTGGTGACGGACTTGCCGGAGCCGGACTCACCGACGATGCCGAGGGTCTTGCCCTTCTCCAGGTCGAAGGAGAGCCCGTCGACGGCCTTGACGACGCCGTCCTCGGTGGAGAAGTGCACGCGCAGGTCGCGCAGGGAGAGGAAGGGGGTGCTCATGATCTCTCCTTAGGCGAGGCGCACGCGCGGGTCGACGAGGGCGTACACGGCGTCGACGAGGATGTTGAAGATGACGATCGCGGCCGCGGCGACCAGGATGACGCCGAGCAGCACCGGCAGGTCGTTGGTGTTGACCGCCTTCACCGAGAGGGCACCGATGCCCTGGAGGCTGAAGGTGTACTCGGTGATGATCGCACCACCGAGCAACTGGCCCATGTCCAGGCCGAAGATGGTGATGATGGGGCCCATCGCACCGCGCCAGGCGAAGCGGAAGAACACCTTCTTGCGGGAGAGTCCCTTGGCGCGCGCCGTGCGGACGTAGTCCTCGCTGAGCGACTCGACCATCTGGGAGCGCGTCATACGGGTGTAGTTGGCGGTGAAGATCAGCGACAGCACCAGCCACGGCAACAGGAGACCTGAGAACCACTTGCCCGGGTTGTCGGTGAACGGCGTGTAGCTGGCCCGGTCCAGCAGGTTCCACTGGTCCACGAGGAGGTACGTGGCGAAGACGCCGACGACGAAGATCTGCATCGAGGACGCGACCAGCGAGGCCGAGCTGGCGATCTTGTCCAGGGCCTTGCCCTGCTTCACCGCGGCCAGCATGCCCGTGCCGACGCCGAAGAGAAGGAAGACGACAGAGCTGCCGAGGGCCAGGGAGACCGTGGTCGGGAAGCGGTCCTCGATGGTGGCGAGGACCGGCTCGCGGTTCTGGAAGGAGTAGCCGAGGCACGGCGCGTCGCAGTGCCCGTACGAGGTGTAGTCACGCCCCACGAACAGGCCCTTGAGCCAGTCCCAGTACTGCACGGGGAGCGAGTGGTCGATCCCCAGGTTCTTCTTCACCAGGGCCAGGGTCTCGGGTGTGCAGACCTTGCCGCACGCGATGCGGGCGGGGTCGCGCGGAGCGGCGTAGAACAGGACGAACACCAGGGCGCTGATGATCAACAGGATCACAGCGGCGCCGAGGGTCCGGCGGATGAGGAAGCGGAGCATGACAGTTGGGTTTTCCTGACGGATGCCGTAGGGGGTGGAGAGGGCGGGGCGGCACCGGGGCCGCCCCGCCGGGGGTCGTACGTCAGGCCTTCACGAAGGTCTTGTACAGCAGGGTCGAGGCGAACTGCGGGTCCATCTGGGCGCCGCCGACCTTCGAGCCGTGCAGGTAGTAACGACGCTGGAAGGTCTCGGGGATGATCGGCGCGACCTCCTGCATGATCCGCTTGTCCAGCGCGGCCCAGGCCTTGCCCGCCTCCTGCTGGTCGGCGATCACCGCGTTCTTCTTGATCCCCTCGTTGATCCAGCTGATGTTGGTCTGCGAGATGTTGTTCTGGCCGTTGCCGATGGCGGCGCCGTCGAACAGCGGCTGGATCACGGTGAAGGCGGTCGGCCAGTCCGGGGACCAGCCGAACCACATCACGTCGTAGCTGTTGTCGATCTGCTGGACCTGGTCGTAGTACGTGGTCTGGTCGATCGGCTTCATGACCGGCGTGAAGCCGGCCGCCTTCAGCGCGTTCTCGATGACGACCTTGGTCTTCATGTAGGTCGGGTCGTTCGGGAAGGCGTAGACGACCTTCATGCCCAGCTTGCCGGCCTCCTTCAGGAGCGCCTTGGACTTCTCCGGGTCGCCCTGCGGCTTGGCGTTCTTGCCGTAGAGGTCGTACTTCTCGTACCCGATGAGGTCCGGGCTCATGATCGAGGTCGCGAAGTCACCGGCGGTGGGGCCGCCGTAGATCTGCCGGATCTGCTGCAGCGGCCAGGCGTGGTTCAGGGCCTGGCGGACCTTCAGGTCGGTGACGCGCTTGGTGTTGATCGCGTAGTAGTACAGACCGGTGAGCAGGCCGTTGAAGCTGCGGGCCTTCAGCTGCGGGTCGGTGAGCACCTTCTGGATGCGCTCGGCCGGGACTTCCTTGTAGATCGACACCGCGTACTTGTCGTTGCCCTGGTCCGCGATGAGGCGGTCCGTGGAGTCGAGGATCTGGATGCCGAAGGTGAACTCGAAGCTGTCCGGGTAGGCGTTGCGGATCGAGTCGGTCGCCGGGTCCCAGTACTTGTTGCGGACCAGGACCATCGACTTGTCGGTCGTGTGGGACTTGATCTTGTACGGACCGCAGGCGGCCGGCCGCTTGTCGTACTTCTCCTTGGTGTCCAGCTTGGGCGAGGTGGCGGCGTACGAGTGCATCCCCAGCGTGAAGTTGAAGTCCGGCTTGGGCTCGGCCAGGTGGAAGGTGATCGTGCGCTTCGCCTTGTCGGTGACGATCGAGTCGAGGTGCTTGCCCTTGTACGGACCCTCGTAGGCGTCACGCCACTTGGCGCCCTTGCCGGTCAGCGCCAGCTGGACGTAGGTGGCGGACTCGGTGATGAACGGGGCCCACAGGCGCTCGATGCCGTGGCGCACGTCCTCGACGGTCAGCTCGCTGCCGTCCTCCCACTTCAGCCCCTCCTTCAGCGTGAAGGTCCAGGTCTTGAAGTCCTTGGAGGGCGTGCCGGTGTCGGTGGCGAGGTCGCCGACCAGCGTCTGGTGTCCCTGGGCGTCGGTCTTGTAGCCGGTCAGGCAGCGGTGCAGGAGCAGCGCGGCCGAGGAGTTGTACGCGTAGTAGATGCGCTGCGGGTCCAGGTGGGAGAAGTCCTGCGGCGACAGGCCGTAGATCGTGTGGCCCTTCTGCGCACCGGGGATCTCCGGGGCCGGGCCGGTCGAGTCGGCCTTGGTGCCGATGGCGACCTTGGCGCCGGTGTACGAGGTGGCGCCGTCGGTCGGGGTGCCGTTGCCGCCCCCGCCGCCGCTGCTGCACGCGGACAGCAGCGTCGAGCCTGCGGCCGCGACAGAGGTGGCGATGACGAAGTTTCTGCGGGAGAGAGACATGGCTGACCCGTTCGTTGTGGAGGAAAAGAGGTGCTTGCGCCCGGCCGGGCCCCGTCGCCCGGCCGGCGCGGAACTCAGCGCTTGGTCTTCGGGTCCAGGGCGTCGCGGACCGAGTCGCCGAGGAGGTTGAAGGCGACGACGAAGATCACCATGGACAGGCCCGGGAAGAGCATGAAGGTGATGTCGTCCTGGTAGACCTTGGCGCCGTTCTGGATCATCACGCCCCAGTCGGGGGTGGGGTCCGACAGGCCGACGCCGAGGAAGGCGAGGGCCGCTTCCGTGGTGACGTAGGTCGGCAGGAGCAGCGTTGCCTGGATGAGGATCGGGGTCCACAGGTTGGGCAGCAGTTCCTTGAAGATGATCCGGGCCGGGGAGGCACCGGTGACCTTGGCCGCCTCCACGAACTCGCGCTCGCGCAGGGCGAGCACCTCGCCGCGCAGCAGACGCGCGATGGAGGCCCAGCCGAAGGCCGTCATCACGAGGATGAGGCTGGTGACGGTCAGCCAGACCGGGGTGTTGTCCGTCGGCGGGACGAAGATCGCGATGACCACCGGCCAGAAGGCGATGAAGAACAGGGTCTGCGGGAACGCCAGCAGGATGTCGATCACGCGGCCGACGAAGTAGTCCGTCTTGCCGCCCAGGTAGCCGGCGGTGATGCCGATGACGACGCCGAGCAGGGTCGTCAGCAGGGCGGCGGCGGTCGCGATCAGCAGCGAGTTGCGGATGCCGTACAGAAGGAAGGTGAAGACGTCCCGTCCGAGCTGCGGCTCGATGCCGAACCAGAAGTCGGAGCTGATGCCGCCGTTGGGCTTGACCGGGTAGTTGAACTGGTTGAACAGGCCCGGGATGTTCATGCCGTACGTGGTGTACGGGTCCTTGCCGTACAGCTTGGCGATGAGCGGCGCGGCGATGCCCACGACGAAGAAGAGGATCACCACGAAGGCGGATATGACGCCCGAACGGTCCCGCTTGAAGCGGATCCAGGCCAGCCGTCCCGGAGAGCGGCTCTCGGTGCCCTTGGGGTTGCCGGGCTTCGCCGATGTGGCGCTGTCTTCTTTGGTCACCTCGAGTGGGGCGGCCGAGGAAGGGGTTGGGGGGGTCATGATGCTCCGTGCCCTGTGGTCAAGGCTCCGCAGGGCGCTCCCCTACGGGCTACGCCGGACTTTTTCAACGCAATTCATTCAAGGTCAATAAATTCTCGGTCGCCTTGGTTGCGTCTTTACGTTCTTTACTCGGGCTTGGGTATTCCGTAGCTACGCGGGTAGCGCGCCGTAATCAATCCGTGCTTCACATCGGACCAACTGGACCAATCGGACGATGAGTTCGATATGCGGACGGTGGTGTGTCGAAATGCGTACATCGGCACGTCGCAATCCAACGTTTCGGCAACGTTGCGCGGAGATCTGTTGCGCGGCCCGCGCAAGATCGCCCCCGCTCGCCCAGGTGGCTGTCTGCATTCGGATGACGTGTCCCCCTAAAGGCCCCTCAATCCGGCGACAGGCATGCGATATGAGCTGCGTGCGCCGATATTGACCGGTATTGGATCCGATGGTGACCGGTGTCGGGTCGGTGAGCGCGGAGGAGGCACTGGATGCGTGGAGTCACCCGCGTCAGGTGGGCCGGCTGCGCGATCGCCGCGGGGGTGATGGCCACCGCTTGCGGGGGTGGCGGCGGATTCGGCGGTCCCGGCGTGCTGACCTCCTCCTGGAGCGACCCGCAGAACCCGCTGGAGCCCGCCAACACCAACGAGGTGCAGGGCGGCAAGGTCCTCGACATGATCTTCCGGGGCCTGAAGAAGTACGACCCGAGGACCGGCAAGGCCCAGAACATGCTCGCCGAGCGCATCGACACCCCGGACTCGCGGCACTTCACCGTCACCGTCAAGAAGGGCTGGAAGTTCAGCAACGGCGAACCGGTCACCGCCCGCTCCTTCGTGGATGCCTGGAACTACGGGGCGAGCCTCAGGAACAACCAGAAGAACGCGTACTTCTTCGGCTACATCGAGGGCTACGACAAGGTCCACCCCGACAGCGGTGCGCAGACCGCCGACACCCTGTCCGGGCTCAGGGTCACCGGCCCCAGGACGTTCACCGTCGCCCTCGGCCAGAGGTTCTCCAGCTTCCCCGACACCCTCGGCTACGCGGCCTACGCCCCGCTCCCGCGCGCCTTCTTCACCGACCACGCGGCCTGGGTGAGCAAGCCGGTCGGCAACGGGCCCTATCAGGTCGAGTCGTACACCAAGGGCTCCGCGATGAACCTGAAGAGGTGGGACGCCTACCCCGGCCCCGACCCGGCCCGGAACGTCGGCGTCACCCTGCTGGTGTACACCGACAGCGGCACCGCCTACACCGACGTTCTCGCCGGCAACCTCGACCTCGTCGACGACGTGCCGGCCGGCCAGCTCAAGAACGTCCGGACCGACCTGAACGGCCGCTACATCAACACCCCGGCCGGCATCCTGCAGACCCTGGCCTTCCCCTACTACGACCCGAAGTGGAACACCGCCGGGGCACGGAAGGTCCGCACGGGCCTGTCCATGGCGATCAACCGCAAGCAGATCACCGAGACCATCTTCCGGAACACCCGCACCCCGGCCACCGACTGGACCTCCCCGGTCCTCGGCGCGGCCGGCGGCTACAAGCCCGGACTGTGCGGCCACGCCTGCGACTACGACCCCGCGCAGGCCAGGAAGCTCATCCAGGAGGGCGGCGGGATCCCCGGCGGCCGGCTGACGATCACCTACAACGCGGACACCGGCTCGCACCGGCAGTGGGTGGACGCCGTGTGCAACTCCATCAACAACGCCCTCGGCAACGACAGGGCCTGCGTCGGCAACCCGATCGGCACCTTCGCCGACTACCGCAACCAGACCACCCACCAGAAGATGACCGGCCCCTTCCGGGCCGGCTGGCAGATGGACTACCCGTTGATCCAGAACTTCCTGCAGCCGCTGTACTACACGGGCGCCTCCTCCAATGACGGCAAGTGGTCCGACAAGCGCTTCGACCGGCTCGTCGACCGCGCCAACGCCGAGACCGACCGGGCCGCGGCCGTCCGGCTCTTCCAGCAGGCCGAGGAGGTCGTCCGCGACAACATGGCGGCCATCCCGCTCTGGTACCAGAACGGCAGCGCCGGCTACACCTCCCGGCTCTCCCATGTGGCGCTCAACCCCTTCAGCGTGCCGGTCTACAACGAGATCAAGGTCGGCTGATTCCCGTGGGGCGCTATGTCGCGAGGCGGCTGCTCCAGATGGTCCCGGTGTTCATCGGGTCGACACTGCTGATCTTCCTGATGGTGAACGTGATGGGCGACCCCATCGCCGGACTGTGCGGGGAGCGGACCTGCGACCCGGCGACGGCCGCCCAGCTGAAGCGGGAGTTCGGCTTGGACAAGCCGCTGTGGCAGCAGTACGCGACCTACATGGGCAACGTCCTGACCGGTGACTTCGGCACCGCCTTCAACGGCCAGAAGGTCACCGAGCTGATGGGAGCGGCGTTCCCCGTCACCATCCGGCTCACGATCGTCGCGATCCTCTTCGAGGTCGTCGTGGGTGTGACGCTGGGCGTGCTGACGGGCATGCGGCGCGGCCGGCCCGTCGACACCGGGGTGCTCCTGGCCACCCTGGTGGTGATCTCCGTCCCCACCTTCGTCACCGGTCTGCTGCTCCAGCTGCTGCTCGGCATCAGATGGCAGTGGACCAGCCCGTCCGTCCGCTACGGCGGTTACGACGAGCTGATCCTGCCCGGCCTGGTCCTCGCCTCCGTCTCCCTCGCCTATGTCACCCGGCTGACCCGCACCGCCATCGCGGAGAACAAGCGGTCCGACTACGTCCGTACGGCGATCGCCAAGGGGCTGCCCCGGCGCCGGGTGATCGTCCGGCATCTGCTGCGCAATTCCCTGATCCCCGTGGTCACCTTCATCGGGGCCGACATCGGCGCGCTGATGGGCGGCGCGATCGCCACCGAGCGGATCTTCAACATCCATGGCGTCGGCTTCCAGCTCTACCAGGGCATCCTGCGCCAGAACACCCAGACGGTGGTCGGTTTCGTGACGGTCCTCGTCCTGGTCTTCCTGGTGGCCAACCTCCTTGTCGACCTCCTGTACGCCGTACTCGACCCGAGGATCCGCTATGCCTGAGCAGCCGTACGAGCCCGAGGGCGCGATCGCCGGGACCGGCATGGGCGGGGCGATGGACCTGGGCGCGAGCGAGGCGGCCACGCTGGAACGGACGCCCGGGGGACCGGAGGGCACCGGGCCGTCCGGCAGACCCCGCTCCCTGTGGTCCGACGCCTGGCGGGACCTGCGCCGCAACCCGGTGTTCCTGGTCTCCGCCCTGGTCATCGTCTTCCTGGTCCTCATCTCCCTGTGGCCCTCGGCGATCGCCTCGGGGAGCCCCCTGAAGTGCGACCTCTCCAGGGCCCAGGACGGCCCGGGACCGGGCGCGCCCTTCGGCTACGACGGCCAGGGCTGCAACGTCTACACGCGCACGGTGTACGGCGCCCGTACGTCCGTCACGGTCGGCGTGCTGGCGACCCTCGGGGTGGCCGTCGTCGGGGCGGTACTGGGCGCCCTCGCCGGTTACTTCGGCGGCGTCTGGGACGCGGTCCTGTCCCGGATCACCGACATCTTCTTCGCGATCCCGGTGGTCCTGGGCGGTCTCGTCCTCCTCTCGGTGGTGACCAGCAACACGGTCTGGCCGGTGATCGGCTTCATGGTCCTGCTGGGCTGGCCGCAGATCGGCCGCATCGCGCGCGGCTCGGTCATCACCGCCAAGCAGAACGACTACGTCCAGGCCGCCCGCGCGCTCGGCGCCTCCGACTCCCGCATCCTGCTGCGCCACATCGCCCCGAACGCCGTGGCCCCCGTGATCGTCGTCGCGACCATCGCCCTCGGCACCTACGTCGCCCTGGAGGCGACCCTGTCCTACCTGGGCGTCGGCCTCAAACCGCCCAGCGTCTCCTGGGGCATCGACATCTCCAACGCCTCCCCGTACATCCGCAACGCCCCCCACGCCCTCCTGTGGCCCTCGGCCGCCCTGGCCATCACGGTCCTGGCCTTCATCATGCTCGGCGACGCCATCCGCGACGCCCTCGATCCGAAGCTGAGGTGAGGGCGCGTGCTGCTCGAAGTGCGGGATCTGTACGTGGAGTTCCGGACGCGGGACGGGGTGGCGCATGCCGTCAACGGGGTGAGTTACGAGGTCGGCGCGGGGGAGACGCTGGCCGTGCTCGGGGAGTCCGGGTCGGGCAAGTCCGTCACCGCGCAGGCCGTCATGGGGATCCTCGACATGCCGCCGGGCAGGATCACCGGGGGTGAGATCCTGTTCCAGGGGCGGGACCTGCTGAAGCTGAAGGAAGAGGAACGGCGCAGGATCCGGGGCGCCGGAATGGCGATGATCTTCCAGGACGCCCTGTCGGCCCTCAACCCGGTCCTGTCCGTGGGGGACCAGCTCGGCGAGATGTTCGTCGTGCACCGGGGGATGTCGAAGAAGGACGCGCGCGGCAAGGCCGTCGAGCTGATGGAGCGGGTGCGCATCCCGGCCGCCGCCCAGCGGGTGCGGGACTATCCCCACCAGTTCTCCGGCGGCATGCGCCAGCGCATCATGATCGCCATGGCGCTGGCCCTGGAACCGGCGCTCATCATCGCGGACGAGCCCACCACCGCCCTGGACGTCACCGTGCAGGCCCAGGTCATGGACCTGCTCGCCGAGCTGCAGCGCGAGTACCGCATGGGGCTCATCCTCATCACCCATGACCTGGGAGTCGTGGCCGACGTCGCCGACCGGATCGCCGTGATGTACGCCGGGAAGGTCGTCGAGTCGGCGCCGGTGCACGGCATCTACAAGGCGCCCGCCCACCCCTACACCCGCGGCCTGCTGGACTCCGTCCCCCGCCTGGACCAGAAGGGACAGGAGCTGTACGCCATCAAGGGCCTGCCGCCGAACCTGATGAACATCCCGCCCGGCTGCTCCTTCCACCCGCGCTGCCCGATGGCGCGGGACGTCTGCCGCACCGACGAACCCCCGCTGTACGAGGTCTCCGGCGTACGCGGCAGCGCCTGCCACTTCTGGAGGGAGTGCCTGCATGACCGCGCCCACTGAGCCGATCCTCGAGGTGACCGGACTGGTCAAGCACTACCCGCTCACCCGGGGCATCCTGTTCAGGAAGCAGATCGGCGCGGTGAAGGCCGTCGACGGCGTCGACTTCACCCTCGGCAAGGGGGAGACCCTCGGCCTGGTCGGGGAGTCGGGCTGCGGCAAGTCGACCGTCGCGAAGTTGCTCTGCAATCTCGAACGCCCCACGGCCGGCTCCATCAGGTTCAAGGGCGAGGACATCACCCGGCTGTCCGGCAAGGCCCTCAAGGCGGTCCGTCGCAACATCCAGATGGTCTTCCAGGACCCGTACACCTCCCTCAACCCCCGGATGACGGTCGGAGACATCGTCGGGGAGCCGTACGACATCCACCCCGAGGCCGCGCCCAGGGGCGACCGTCGCCGCCGGGTCCAGGAGCTGCTGGACGTGGTCGGCCTCAACCCCGAGTACGTCAACCGCTACCCGCATCAGTTCTCCGGCGGCCAGCGCCAGCGCATCGGCATCGCACGGGGGTTGGCGCTGCGTCCGGAGGTGATCGTCGCCGACGAGCCGGTGTCCGCCCTCGACGTGTCGGTCCAGGCCCAGGTGATCAACCTCCTGGACCGCCTCCAGTCGGAGTTCGACCTCTCCTATGTCTTCATCGCGCACGACCTGTCCGTCGTCCGGCACATCTCCGACCGGGTGGGTGTGATGTACCTCGGGCGGATCGTGGAGATCGGCAGCAACGCCGAGATCTACGACCACCCCACGCACCCCTACACCCAGGCGCTGCTCTCCGCGGTCCCGGTCCCGGACCCCGAGGCCCGCGAACACCGTGAGCGGATCATCCTCACCGGGGATGTGCCGTCCCCGACGAACATCCCCTCCGGCTGCCGTTTCCGCACCCGCTGCTGGAAGGCGCAGGAACGCTGTGCCCGCGAGGTACCGGCCCTCGCGGTACCGGCCGCCTTCCGCGGCACGTCCGGCCCGGCGGCCCACGCCTCGGCCTGCCACTTCGCGGAGGAGCGGCAGGTCGTCCCGGCGGAGGGCGGCGAGCACGGCAACGGGCCGGGGTGACATGGCGCACCCCGGCCCGTTCACGGCACCCGCACGGCCGTACGCGATCAGCCTCCCGTGTCCGTATATCGGGACGGCTTCGGTGAAGTTGCCTGCGTGTTAACGCAGTTGGCGGTCATTTTCCCGGGTGGGGCAGCGCACGCCGCAGAAAGTCCAGCTGCAGCCGCAGCAGGTTCTCCCCGACGGTCTCCTGCGGGGTCATGTGCGTCACCCCGGACAGCGGCAGGACCTCGTGCGGGCGGCCCGCGGCGAGCAGGGCGGAGGACAGCCGCAGGGAGTGGGCGACGACCACGTTGTCGTCCGCCAGCCCATGGATGACCATCATCGGGCGGTGCGGCCCGGCGGGGTCGACCAGGCCCGCGTCGTCGATCACCGAGTTGCGGCGGTAGACCTCCGGCTGCTCGTCCGGGTGGCCGAGGTAGCGCTCCTGGTAGTGGGTGTCGTACAGGCGCAGATCGGTGACCGGGGCGCCGACGACGGCCGCGTGGAAGACGTCCGGGCGGCGCAGCACCGCCAGCGCCGCCAGATAGCCGCCGAAGGACCACCCGCGGATCGCCACCCGGTCCAGGTCCAGCGGGAAGTCCCCGGCGAGTGCGTGCAGCGCGTCCACCTGGTCCTGGAGCACGACGGCCGCCAGCTCGTCCCGGACCGCCTTCTCCCAGGCCGGCGAGTGCCCCGGAGTGCCCCGCCCGTCGGCCACGATCACCGCGAAACCCTGGTCGGCGAACCACTGCGAGGTGAGGTGGGCGTTGTGCGCGGCGACCACGCGCTGGCCGTGCGGGCCGCCGTAGGGGTCCATCAGGACGGGCAGGGGCGTGTCGCCGTGGTAGTCCCGTGGCATAAGCACGGCGCACGGAATTCGGCGTGCGCCCCCCTGGGTCAGGGTCACCCGCGGGGACAAACCGGGGTCTTCGGCGTACGACCGGACAGTCGCCGCCGGTTTTCCGTCACGCAGTACCTGGACACGGGCGCCCGGCCTGTCCAGCGTCGCCGACACGAGCACCGTCACGCCCCCGGCCCGGACGGCCGAGTGCACGCCGGGCTGCTGAGACACGCGCTCCACGCCCAGCTCGTTCACCCGGTACACATGGACTTCGCCGATCTCGGGCGCCTCTGCCTCCGTGCCCGCCGAGGCGGAAACCAGCACGTCGTCGGAGCCTACGTCCAGCACCGCCCGCAGGTGCAACTGGCCGCTGGTCAAGGGGCGTTCGCCGACCGTCAGCACCCGTGCGCCGCCCTCGTCCGCGATCCGGACAAGCTGCCCGGAGGGGCTCCAGCAGGGCACTCCGGCGAACAATTCAAGCCAACTTGGATCTTCATCCGCGTGCACCATGCGCGTCGCCCCGGTGTCCGGGTCCACCGCCAGGAACAGCTGGCTGCGCTGGTCCCGAGCCTGCACCAGCAGCAGCGGCGCACCCGCCGCTGACCAGTGCACACGGGCCAGATACGGGTAGCGGGCCCGGTCCCACGCCACCTCCGTGCGCTCGCCTTCGAGCCCGAGCACGAACAGCCGCACATCGGCGTTCGGAGTGCCGGCGGCCGGGTACGCGACGTGGTGTGGCTCACGCTCCGGATGGGCCGGATCCGCGATCCACCACCGCCGTACCGGCGTGTCGTCCACCCGCGCCACGAGCAGCCGGCGCCCGTCCGGCGCCCACCAGAATCCCCGCGCACGCCCCATCTCCTCGGCCGCGACGAACTCCGCGAGCCCGTAGGTGACCTGCCCCGGCCCGTTGGTGGGCTCCGGCTCGGCGAGCGCCCGGTCGCCCTCGCCCTCGGCGCGCACGACCCGCAGCGCACCCTGCGCCACATAGGCGATGTGCCTGCCGTCGGGGGCAGGACGCGGGTCGATCACCGGTCCGGGGACCCGGAGTTCACGTGTCGTGCCGGCCCGCAGCTCGGCCGTGAAAAGCCGCCCTGACAAGGCGAAAGCCGCCAACTCCACGGCCGTGTCGGTGGCGTAGCCGACGATGCCCGCACCTCCCTCCCGGCTGCGCTCCCGACGCGCCCGCTCCTCGGCCGAGAGTTCTTCGAAGGCGCCGCCGAGAAGCAGACCCGGATCGGCCGCCAGGCGTTCCTCACCACCCGGAAGATCCATGACCCAGAGGGAGTTGGCCCGGTCGGTGCCGGAGCCGGAGCGCAGGAACGCGACACGTGAACCGTCGGGCGCCACGGTGAACGCGCGCGGCGCGCCGAGCGTGAACCGCTGGGTCCGGGCGTACCGACGGGGGAAGGAGTCAGGCTCGGTCGTCATACCCTGACCATATTGGCCATGCGCCCCCTTGTGCGGCTGTGCGCCGAGCGATGCGCGAGCACGGATAGTTATGATCACTACCGCTGTGTGGGTATGAACCTGCTGGCGTCCGCATGGATTTGCTCAACTGATCTAGATCTCGCGATCTTTGGAGGTGAGCCGCCGTGGCACTCTCGATTTCGGCGGTGGTGCTGCTGGCGATCATCGTCTTCCTGTTGATCAAGAAGTCAGGGCTGAAGGGCGGCCACGCGGTCGTCTGCATCCTGCTCGGCTTCTATCTCGCCTCCTCCACCGTCGCCCCCACGATCAGCGAGCTGACGACGAACGTCGCCAGCATGATCGGCAGCATCAAGTTCTGACGCGTCCCCGCCAGGTCGGGCAACCGGGGGACGGCCGTCCTGGTGCCGCAGCACCCCACAGGGCAGCCGCCTCATAGGGTGGTCCCATGACGGAACTGCCAGCCCGGCGTCTGCTGCTGGTGCACGCGCACCCGGACGACGAGTCGATCAACAATGGCGCGACCATGGCCAGGTACGCGGCCGAGGGTGCCCATGTGACCCTGGTCACCTGCACCCTCGGGGAGCGGGGTGAGGTCATCCCGCCGGAGCTGCGGCATCTGACCGGCCCGGCGCTGGGCGCGCACCGGCGCGGGGAGCTGTCCGCCGCCGTGCGCGAGCTGGGGGTGACGGACGCCAGGCTGCTCGGCGGGGCGGGGCGGTACGGGGACTCCGGCATGATGGGCATTCCCGACAACGAAGACCCCGGATGCTTCTGGCAGGCCGATGTGGACCAGGCCGCCGGACACCTCGCCGAGGTGATCCTGGAGGTCCGTCCCCAGGTCCTCGTCACCTACGACGACAACGGCGGGTACGGCCACCCCGACCACATCCAGGCCCACCGCGTCGCCATGCGCGCCGTCGACCTCGCGGCCGACCGCGGCCACCGGATCGCCAAGGTCTACTGGAACCGCGTCCCGCGCTCCGTCGCCGAGGCCGCCTTCGCCCGCCTCCAGGACGAGCTGTCCGCACTGCCGTTCGACAAGAGCGCGTCCCTGGACGACGTACCCGGCGTGGTCGACGACGAGCGGATCACCACCGCCGTCGACGGCACCGCCCACGCCGCCGCCAAGGCCGCCGCGATGCGCGCCCACGCCACCCAGATCGAGGTGGCCGAGCCCTGCTTCGCGCTCTCCAACGAACTGGCCCAGCCGCTGTTCACGACCGAGTACTACGAGCTGGTGCACGGCACGGCACAGCCCGGGGAGACCGACCTGTTCGCCGGACTCGACCTGGAGGAGACGTCATGAGCAACCCGGGACAGGGCCCGCTGCTCGCCCAGCCGCTGCGGCCGCCCTCCGCCGGACGGGCCGCCGCCTATGTCGGCCTCTGCCTCCTCGGCGCCGTCACCGGTTTCGCCGGCACCCTCCTCCAGGCCGCCTGGTTCCCCGGCGGGCTGTTGCTCGCCCTCGCGGGCGCGGCCGGGCTGTTCCTCGGCGGGGCGTACGCAACCGGCGGCCGGGGCGGCGCGGTCGCACCGGTGGTGGGCTGGATCGTCGCCGTCATCCTGCTCACCACCGCGCGCCCCGAAGGCGACTTCCTGTTCAGCGCGGGTGGCGGGTCCTATCTCTTCCTGCTCGGCGGCATGGCCCTCGCTGTGATCTGCGCCACCGTTGGCGCCGGGCGGCAACCTCGCGGCGGTGCCGCCCGACTTGGCAAGTGACGTACCACTTCGCCGTGCGGTGCACGTGCGAGTCCGGTGGGGGTTTCCTCAGCGGTCATGGGATACGCGCCAGAAGTGGCCAGTATGGTGGTGCGCGCCGCCGAGCCTCCCCCGCTCCCGGCTTCGTTCGAGCGGGGGGACCTCCACCGTGAGGTCGTGTCGGGCGGTGGAGCCAACTGGGAGAACCTGCCTTGAGTCGTGAAACTGACACTCCGTCCTCCGGGCCCAACGGGCGCGGCGGAGCCGCATACCCCTCCGGCACGCCGCCGTACGGGACCCCCATGGCTTCCGGTGACGGTGCGGACGCGGGCCGTTCGGGCACGCGGCCGGAGGAGAAGAAGACCGAGACCACGCTGACGACCCGGATCCGCATCAACATCCCCGGATCCCGGCCCATCCCGCCGGTCGTCGTGCGCAAGCCCGTCGCGGATGCCGACGGCGCCGGGGACCAGGCGCCCGCCGACGCGCGGCCCGCTGCCGAGCGGACCACCACCGACGGCACCGGCACCGCCGAGCCCGCCGCCGAGCCCACGGCCCAGGCCGAGGAGAAGACCAGCGACTGGTTCGCCCCCCGCAAGTCCGGCGCCGGCAAGGGCGGTCCGGCCGGAGGCGGCACGAACGGGGCCGGGCTGCCCGGCGGTTCCACCACTGCCTCCGGCGGGTCGGGCACCCGTTCGGGTGGTCCGGGAGCATCCGGTGCGACCGGTACCACCGGCGCCCGCCCCGGCGGTGGCCGTCCCGGCGGTGTGGTCGGCTCCATGAGCGTCCCGGGCGCCTCCCGCTCCGGCAGCACGAACGGCAAGGGCCTGCCCGGTGCCACCGGCGGCCCCGTCGCCCCCGGACACGGCGGCGGCACCGGCTCCTTCGACGTGACCGAGGCACTGGCCGCGGGCCCGCTGGGCGGCGGCTCCCGCCCCGGCGCGTCCGGCGGCGAACCGCGCCGCGACGACCTGCCCTACTTCTCGGAGAACGGCGGCCAGGACACCTTCGGCGGTACCGGCGCGGGCGGTGCGGGCGGTCACGACGGCTTCGGCGGTACGGCGGGCGCGAGCGGACCCAACGGCCCCGGCGGTCCCAGCGGCTTCAACGGCCCGCGTGGCCAGGGCGGTCCCGGCGGCCCGCAGGGCCCGGCCGGCCCCACCAGCGGCCCGGTCACCGGTGACGGCCCCCTCGCCCCGTCGGCCGGCGGCCGAGCCGGCGGCGAACCCTTCGACGACGGTCCCCGTTCCGCCGGTGCGCCCGGCACGGGAGGCGGCTACGGTGGCCCCGGCGACCGGAGCACCCGGGCCCCCCGCAGCGCCCTCGCCGACCTGGCCGACCTCGAAGGTCCCGCGGGCCCCGGCGGTCCTGGTGGTCCGAGCGGTCCGCACGCCGGCCCCGGCGGACAGCCCGGCGGCCTCTCCGGTCCCGGTCAGTCCGGCGGGCTCAGCGACGACACCGCGATCCTCACCCCGCAGAAGCCGGCCCCCGAGCCGGGCACGCCCGGCTACCGCCCGGTCGACAACGTCTCCGGACACACCGTCACCAGCGGCATCCCGGTCGTCCCCGGCGCCGCCGGCTCCCCGTTCGGCGGCGCGCGGCCCGACGGCCCGGCCCGGCCGGAGCCGTCCCCCGCGCCCAAGGCGCAGGCCAAGCCGAAGAAGAAGGGCCGCAGCAAGCTGGTGCTGCTGGGCGCCGGCGTGGTCGTCGTCGCGGGCGGTGCCTACGGCGCCGGACTGCTGATGAACCACACCGACGTCCCCAAGGGCACCACGGTCCTCGGCGTGGACATCGGCGGCGGCACCCGTGACGACGCCGTCAAGAAGCTCGACGACGCCTTCGGCAACCGGGTGAAAAAGCCGCTGAAGCTCTCCGTCGGCGGCAACACGGTCAGCATCACCCCGGAGAACGCCGGTCTCCAGTTCGACTTCCAGGCCACCGTGAGCAAGGCCGCGACCAGCGACTACAACCCGGTCCACGTCATCGGCTCGCTCTTCGGGCAGAAGCGGGTGATCGACCCGGAGATGCCGGTGGACGAGGAGAAGCTGCAGGCGGCCCTGCAGCAGACGGGCGGCGGTTCCGGCTCGGTCACCGAGGGCGGCATCGACTTCAAGCCCGGCGCGGCCGTCGCCGTCTACGGCAAGGCGGGCAAGGCCATCGACGCGGTCCAGTCGACCAAGGCGGTCGAGCAGGCCTACCGCACGATGGTGGAGACGGACACGGCGACCGCGGTCACCGTCCCGACGACCACCAAGCAGCCGACGGTGTCCAAGGCCGAGGTCGACCGGGAGATGAAGGAGTTCGCGCAGCCGGCGATGTCGGGCCGGGTGACCGTGTCGGCGGGCGCCGGGCACGTGGTGCTGATGAGCCCGGAGAAATCGCTCTGGAAGTTCCTCAGGGTGGTGCCCACGTCGGACGGCAAGCTGGTCGACAAGCCCGACCTGGCCGCCCTGAAGCAGCTGTACGGCAAGGCCTTCGACGGCGTCCTCATCACCCGCGGCAACGGCAAGAAGACCCCCGTCACCCCGCAGGAGGTCTACGTCGCCCTCCGCCAGGCCCTGATCAGCAAGACCAACCGGGTCGCGGTCATCGACACGAACCCCAGTTAGTCCGGCGTACACGGGGGGCGTCCGCCGGGCGCCCCCCTTCGCCCTGTCCGTCACCCGTTCCGCATGACATCTGTCATCGGGCACCGAGGACCCCCGACACTGCCCGGCACCCGGTCCCCGCCGCCAGCATGGATGCCATGACGACAACTGCGGCACCGGCCACCACCACCCCGGTGGTCGGCTTCGACCAGGTGACCAAGACGTACGGGAGCGTGCGGGCCGTCGACGGGCTCTCGCTCCGGCTGTACCCGGGCGAGACCGTCGCCCTCCTCGGCCCGAACGGGGCCGGCAAGTCCACCACGCTCGACCTGCTCCTCGGCCTCAAGCACCCCGACACCGGCACGGTGAGCCTGTTCGGCGGCACCCCGCGCGAGGCGATCGTCGCCGGGCGGGTCGGGGCGATGCTGCAAAGCGGCGGGCTGATGGACGAGGTCACCGTCGAGGAACTGGTGAAGCTGGGCTGCTCGTTGCACCCGAAGCCGTACAAGGCCGCGGACGTCATGGCACGCGCCGGTATCGCGCAGATCGCCGACCGCAAGGTCAACAAGCTCTCCGGCGGCCAGGCCCAGCGCGTCCGCTTCGCCCTCGCCACCGCCGGGGACAGCGACCTGATCATCCTGGACGAGCCGACCACCGGCATGGACGTCTCCGCCCGCCAGGCCTTCTGGGCGACCATGCGCGAACAGGCCGACCAGGGCCGTACCGTCCTGTTCGCCACCCACTACCTCGAAGAGGCCGACGCCATCGCCGACCGGGTCCTGGTGCTGCACCGCGGGCGGCTCCTGGCCGACGGCACCGCCGCCGAGATCAAGGCCAAGGCAGGCGCCCGCCGGGTCGCCTTCGACCTGGAGGGCGAGATCGACGAGGCGGCCCTGCGCGCCCTGCCGTTCCTCACCTCGATCGACGTGTCGGGCCAGACCGTCCGCATCCAGTCGTCCGACGCCGACGCCACCGTCCACGCCCTGTACGGCCTCGGTGTCTACCCACGCAACCTCGAAGTCGCCGGCCTCGGCCTGGAGCAGGCCTTCGTCGCCATCACGGAGGCCGAGGAGGCCAAGCAGTCATGACCGCGCTCATCAAGCTCGAACTGGCCCGCGCCCTGCGCAACAAGAAGTTCCTGTTCTTCTCGGTGCTCTATCCCGCGATCCTGTTCCTGATCTTCTCCAGCAGCTCCGGCTCCGACCAGAAGGTCGACGACACCGGCCTGACCGTCGCCACGTACCTGATGGTCTCCATGGCCTCCTTCGGCGCCCTGACCGCCGTCCTGATGGGCAACAGCGAGCGCATCGCCAAGGAGCGCGAGAGCGGTTGGGTACGACAGCTGCGGCTCACTCCGCTGCCCGGACGCGGCTATGTCCTCGCCAAGACCGCCAGCGCCGCCGTGGTGAGCCTGC
The DNA here is from genome assembly GCF_044546895.1 of Streptomyces sp. NPDC053069. Classification (NCBI taxonomy): domain Bacteria; kingdom Bacillati; phylum Actinomycetota; class Actinomycetes; order Kitasatosporales; family Streptomycetaceae; genus Streptomyces; species Streptomyces sp. NPDC053069. Next base: position 387,568 of record NZ_JBITZN010000002.1, read on the forward strand.
CGTCCATCATCGTGGTGTTCCTCGCCGCCGCCGTGATCAAGCACGTCCACCTGGACGCCTGGCAGTGGCTCGCCCTCACCGGCGTCATCTGGGCCGGCAGCCTCGTCTTCGCCGCGCTCGGCGTCGCACTGGGCTACCTGGCCTCCGGTGACGCGGTCCGCCCCATCACCATGATCGTCTACTTCGGTCTGTCGATCCTCGGCGGCCTGTGGATGCCGTCCACCACCTTCCCGAAGTTCCTGCAGGACATCGCGAAGTGGCTGCCCACGCACGCGTACGCTGCTCTGGGACGGGCCATCGAACAGAGCCGGGCTCCGAGCGCGACGGACATCGCCGTCCTCGCCGTCTACTTCGTCCTGTTCGCGGGCGGCGCGGCCTGGCTGTACCGGAAGGACACGCTGAAGGCGTGAGCACGATGACGGAAGACCCGCGGGCCGCCGAGCAGCGGCCGGAGCACCAGGTGCGGATCGGGCAGGGGCCCCGCAACCGGCGCGAACTGATGGTCAAGGTGCTGTGGATCGGCGTCTGGCTGATCTTCCTCAGCTCACCGGTCGAGGACCTGGCCTCGGGCCACCACACCCTGGCCGCCACGGTGGCCGGCGGGATCGGCCTCGCCGTCTTCGTCACCGCCTACCTGACCTTGGTCTTCCGGAACATCGGCCGGTCCTTCGCTCCACGAGTCGTCGTCTCGCTGCTCGCGGTCCTGGGCGTCCTCGCCCCCCTGCTGACGTACACCCTCGGCGGCGCATGGGTCGGCCTGTTCATCTATCTGTCGGTCGCCTGCGGGGCCACCCTGCCGGTCCGAGCCGCGTTCTGGGCGATCCCCGCGGCGACCGCGGTGATGTTCCTCGTCGGACTGCGCTGGCACGAGAAGCCGGACGAGAGCCTGCTCCTCGTCCCGCTGATCGGCTTCGCGATGGTCGGCGTCGGTCAACTCATCCGTACCACCGTCGAGTTGCGCAAGGCACGGGCGACCGTGGCCCACCTCGCCGCCAACGAGGAACGCCTCCGCCTCGCCCGCGACCTGCACGACCTGCTCGGCCACTCCCTCTCCCTGATCACGCTGAAGAGCGAGCTGGCCGGCCGGATGCTGCCCGACCACCCCGACAAGGCGGCCCAGCAGGTCGCCGACATCGAACAGGTCAGCCGGCAGGCCCTGGTCGACGTCCGCGAGGCCGTCACCGGCTACCGGCGCCCCCGGCTCGCCGCCGAACTCGCCGGCACCCAGGTCGCACTGACCGCCGCCGGCGTCACCGCCGAGATGCCCGCCGAACCCGACCTCACCGGTGTCCCCGAGGAGGCCGAGTCCGTGCTCGCCTGGGCGCTGCGCGAGGCGGTCACCAACGTGGTCCGGCACAGCGGCGCCGACAAGTGCCTCGTCCAGCTCACCCACCGCCAGACCCTGGACGGCCCGATGCTCGAACTCTCCGTCGAGGACAACGGATCAGGGGGTGCGGGCAACGGTCCGGGCAACGGCCTGACGGGTCTGACCGAGCGGCTGGAGAAGGCCGGCGGCACCCTGGAGGCGGGCCGGATCCGGCACGGGTTCCGGCTGGTCGCCCGCGTCCCCGCGGTCGTTGCGGGGGACGTAGGATCCGGGGCATGACGAGCACGATCAAGGTTCTCCTCGCCGAGGACCAGTCGATGGTCCGCGAGGCCCTGGCCGCGCTGCTCGGCCTGGAGGACGACATCGAGGTCGTCGCCCAGGTCGCGCGCGGGGACGAGGTGCTCGGGGCCGTCGGCGCGCACGGCGTGGACGTGGCGCTGCTCGACATCGAGATGCCCGGCTGCACCGGCATCGAGGCGGCGGCCCAGGTCCACCGGGAGTTCCCGCAGGTCAAACTGGTCGTTCTGACCACGTTCGGCCGCCCCGGCTATCTGCGCAGCGCCATGGAGGCCGGCGCCGACGCCTTCCTCGTCAAGGACGCCCCGGCCGCCCAGCTCGCCGAGGCCGTCCGCAAGGTGCTGTCCGGCGAACGGGTCATCGACCCCACGCTGGCCGCCGCCGCGCTCGCCGAGGGCGCGAACCCGCTGACCGAGCGCGAGCGCGAGGTGCTCCGCGCGGCGGCCGACGGCTCGACCAACGCAGAGCTGGCCCGGACCCTGCACCTCTCCCAGGGCACGGTCCGCAACTACCTCTCCACGGCCATCCAGAAGCTCGCGGTGCGCAACCGGGCGGAGGCGGTGCGGACAGCCCGGGAGAAGGGATGGCTGTGAACACCCCCCGCTTGCACCTCCTGCACCCCGACCGGCTGGTCAGTTGAGCATCGCGCGAGCGGTGTGCGCCTGCTGCCGCACCTTGTGCGCGGCCGGCTCGTCCACCACCTCGATCAAGTCGGCGTAATGCTCCAGCTCTTGCGCACCTGACACGAACTCACCCCGCTGCACCAGCAGTTGCCCCCGCTCGTACCGCAGCCGTGCCGGATGCGCGGGTACCAGCAGGGCCAGCTCCACGGACCACAGCGCCACGTCCGACCGCTCGGGCCGGGCCGTGGCCCACGCGCGGACGTTGTTCAGGATCCGCTGCACGACGTCCAGCGGTGCCGCGGGCTCCAGCATGGCGGCGTCCAGGGGCGCCCCCGTGGCCCCGGCCACGAGCATGTCCGCGTCGGTCCCGGTCAGCACCCGCCCGCCGTCGAACGGATCGGCCAGCACCTGCTCGTCGGCTGCGCCGAACCCCACCACGAAGTGCCCCGGGAGCGCGACCCCGTACACCGGAGCCCCCGCCCGCCGCGCGACCTCCAGCCACACCACCGACAGCAGGATGGGCAGCCCGCGCCGCCGCCGCAGCACCTCGTGCAGCAGGGAGGACTCCAGCCGCTGGTAGTCGCCGGGCGTCCCGTGGAACTCGTAGCGCGCCCCGAGCAGCCGTCGTACGGCCTCCGCCCAGGCGTGCGGCCCGCCCGGCCGGTACGGCAGCTCGCCCGCGAGCCGGTCCAGTTCCGCCTGGGCCGCGTCGATGCCGGTCTCGTCCAGCGAGCCGTCCGCCTGGGCGCCGATCAGCAGGCACAGCGCCGACAGGTCCGGCCGCTCGGACCGGGCCTCCTCGGCGAACCTGCGGCGCAGCTCGGCCGACCGCTCCGGCGGGGGCGGATACGGCGGGGGCAGATACGGAGGGCGCATGGCAGGCTCATGCCCTTCCACGGGTGTCGCTGTGCTCTTCCGGCGCCCGGTAGTGGTGGTACACGTGGTGCGGTGCGAAGCCCAACGCCGTGTAGAGCGCGCGGGCGCCCTCGTTGTCCGTCTCGACCTGCAGCCAGGCCGCCGACGCGCCCTCGTCCAGCGCACGCCGGGCCAGCGCGGCCATCACCTCCGTGGCGAGCCCCTCCCGGCGCCGCCCGGGAGCCACCTCCACGGCGGCGAAACCGGCCCATCGCCCGTCCACGACACACCGCCCGATCGCCGCCGGGGGCTCGCCCTCCGCACCCGGCACGGACGCGAACCACACCGACGGGCCACCCCCCAGCACCCGCAGGGCCACCTCGCTCACCCCCTTGCGCTGATACCGGGCGAGCCACGCCTCGTCCGCCTGCCGGGACAGCACCACACCGGCACCCTCGGCCCGGTCCGCGACCGGTGCCAGGGCACCCGTCCACACCTCGGCCGTCACCTCCCGCACCCAGCCGCGCCGCTCCAGCTCCGTGCACAGCAGCTCCTGCGTGCCCTCGGCTCCGGTGGCCGTCTGCACATGGGCGGGCAGGCCACGCTCGTCGTACCAGCGTCGTACGGCCGCAAGGGCCGCGTCGAGCGGAACGCCCGGATCGCCGAGGGGCAGCACACTGTTGGCCCGCCGAGTGAAGCCCGCCCGTCGCCCGGCCACCGCCCCGGCCGGACGCCCTGCGGGCGGCACCTCCTCGACCGCGGCCCGCAGCTCCCACTGCCCGAGCCGCTCGGTCTCCAGCGGTGGCCACCCGCGCGAGACGACGGGAGCGAGTTCCTCGTACGATGCGGCGGGACCCCGGCGGCGCGCCGGGGCGGCCGGTACCACCTTGCCCGCGACCAGGGCAGACTCGGCGATCCGGACACTCCGCCCGTCCCGCCGTGTGATCATGAGCACGCCGTTGTCCCATGATGTGAGAACACCCACCGTGTCGGTGAACTTCTCCTGCGTCGCCCCAGGTTCGCTCAAGCGCCGTACGGAGACTCGTTTTCCCACGTCAGCGGGGGTGATTCGGACTTCCAGACGTCCTGCCGCCGAGAATTCCACTGGTCAGTTCACCCCTCCTGTTCGGATCATGCTCCGGAACGGAGATACTAGGGGCGGGCATCGACGACGCCGCGCTCCCGCGCGCCAGGCGGCGGAGCCTGAGGAGGCCCGCCAGCGCCCTATCGAGGAGGAACGACAGCGTGACCTACGTCATCGCGCAGCCTTGTGTCGACGTGAAGGACAAGGCGTGCATCGAGGAGTGCCCGGTCGACTGCATTTACGAGGGCTCCCGGTCCTTGTACATCCACCCGGACGAATGCGTCGACTGTGGTGCCTGTGAGCCGGTCTGCCCGGTCGAGGCGATCTTCTACGAGGACGACGTCCCGGAGGAGTGGAAGGACTACTACAAGGCGAATGTCGAGTTCTTCGACGAGCTCGGCTCTCCCGGCGGCGCCAGCAAGCTCGGGCTGATCGAGCGGGACCACCCCTTCGTCGCCGCGCTGCCGCCGCAGGGCGAGTGACCGTTCTGAGCGCCTAGCGGCCGCCCGCAAACCGCGCCGCCTCGGTCCCGTACGGCCCGATCAGCCCCCGTCGGCCTGATCACCGCCGTACGGGACCGAGGCGTTTGCCGCACCGTACGAAAGTGAGCCTGATTCCCGTGTCCGCAGTCTCCGACCGGCTCCCCGTCTTCCCCTGGGACAAGCTGGAGCCGTACAAGAAGACGGCCGCCGCCCACCCCGACGGGATCGTCGACCTCTCCGTGGGGACCCCCGTCGACCCGGTGCCCGAACTGATCCAGAAGGCCCTGGTCGACGCGGCCGACTCGCCGGGCTACCCGACCGTCTGGGGCACCCCGGCGCTGCGCGACGCGATCACCGGCTGGCTGGAGCGCCGCCTGGGCGCCCGCGAGGTCACCCACCGCCATGTCCTGCCGGTCGTCGGCTCCAAGGAACTGGTGGCCTGGCTGCCGACCCAGCTGGGCCTCGGCCCCGGCGACAAGGTGGCCTACCCGCGCCTGGCCTACCCCACCTACGAGGTCGGCGCCCGCCTCGCCCGCGCCGACTACGAGACCTACGACGACCCGCGCGACCTCGACCCCACGGGCCTGAAGCTCCTCTGGCTGAACTCCCCGTCCAACCCCACCGGCAAGGTCGTCCCCAAGGAGGACCTGACCGCGATCGTCGCCTGGGCCCGCGAGCACGGCGTCCTGCTGGTCTCCGACGAGTGCTACCTGGAGCTGGGCTGGGAGAGCGACCCGGTCTCGGTCCTGCACCCGGACGTCAACGGCGGCTCCTACGACGGCATCGTCGCCGTCCACTCCCTCTCCAAGCGCTCCAACCTGGCCGGCTACCGCGCGGCCTTCATCGCCGGCGACCCGGCCGTTCTCGGCCCGCTCCTGGAGATCCGCAAGCACGGCGGCATGATGACCTCCGCGCCGACCCAGGCGGCGGTGGTGGCGGCGCTGTCCGACGACACCCACGTCCACGAACAGCGCGAGCGCTACGCCGCGCGCCGTGAGGCCCTGCGAGCCGCTCTGCTCGGCCACGGCTTCCGCATCGAACACAGCGAGGCGAGCCTGTACCTCTGGGTCACGAGGGACGAGTCCTGCTGGACCACGGTCGCCCACCTGGCCGACCTCGGCATCCTGGTGGCCCCGGGCGACTTCTACGGCGAGGCGGGCAAGAACTTCGTCCGAGTGGCCCTGACAGCCACGGACGAACGCGTCCGGGCAGCGGTGTCCCGCCTGACAGCCTGACCGCCAGGCGCCGCCGTACCGCTCGCTGTACCGCCGGTGTGGACACAAAGGCGGACGGGGTCCAGGGAACTCCCCGGACCCCGTCCGCCGGTCAAAGCCAGGCGCTCAGCCGAGCGGCAGCGCCCCACCCTGCACCGGCAGCTGCGGCAGCCCGCTCTTCGCCGTGGACGATGCCGTGTCCCCGACGACGCTGCCGGCCGCCCCGGCCACTTCCCCAGCGGCCTTCCGCGCCACCGGCGCCGTCTTGTTCACGGCACGGGTGCCGGTCTTGGCCGCGCCCGGCACGGTCTTCCCGACCGCGGTGCCGCCCGTGGCGGCCGCAAGAGTGGTGGCGTTCTGCGCGGCGCCCTCGACGGTGTTGCCGACGTTCGCCGTGTCCGGGGCGGCCACGCCGCTCAGGTTCGGGGTCGCCACCGGCTGGTTCGTGGCCGCACCGGCGGAGCCGGCCGCACCGACCCCGGCAGCCGCTCCCGCTGCGACGAGCAGCGCGGCACGGGCGATCCGGCGGGTCAGAGGGAGGGACATGATGCTCCATTCGACGGGAGAGAACGGTGTGTGTGGTCCGGGCTCGTGTCCGGCTCGGACGCCGTGACTACCGCTCGAAGCCCGCGAAGGTTGCGGACGCCCCAGGTAAAGAATGGATAACGCATCGCATTATCAGGTGTGGATAAAAACGGGCAAAGAGCGTCCGCCCGAAATCCCGCAGAATCCTTACAGCCTTTGATTTCCAAGGGATCCTGAATCCGGCGGCGGGCCCGCCCGGGATGCGTACCGAACCGGCGCCGTACAACCCGCCGGAGTGATCACTCGTACTACTGTCCGCTCACGATATGGACGGCCGCCGCGGACTTGTCCGCACTGCGGCCTCCGCCCGTGGCGGCCGCCCTCCACGAGTCGTCGCCGCTCCCGGCGGTCCACTCCCGCCCCGCGTACGACACCCGCTGGATGTGCAGCGCCGAGGAGTTCGCCACCGCCCACTGCGCCAGCTGCCAGCCCCGCTCGCGCCCGGTGCGCCCGCTCGCGTCCGTCTTCGTGCCCTGCGGCACCGGAACGGTCACCGTCCGCCCGTGCGCGGTCGCGGTCACGCTCGGCGAGGGAGACGGCGACGGCACGGGCGTACCACCCACCCGCGCACCGGTCTCCTGCAGCGCGTCCCGCCCGAAGTCGCGCACCAGCGCGGCCCGCACCGCGTCCGGACCCGTCTCCGAGGCCGAGGGCTCCGGGCGCCCGTCACAGGTCAGTGTGGCCGCCGCGCGGCCGGTCAGCGCCGCCGCCAGCAGCTTCGCGTCCGGCTCGTGCTTGGCGTACGCCTCCGGATAGCCGCTGCGCTGCACCTCCTGGGCCGCCCGGGTCAGCGGCAGCGCGGTGTAGTCCGGCACCTTGGCCAGATGTGCGTAGAAGATGCCCGCCGCGTACGCGGGGTCCATGATCTGCTGCTCGGTGCCCCAGCCCTGCGAGGGCCGCTGCTGGAACAGGCCGAGCGAGTCCCGGTCGCCGTGCTCGATGTTGCGCAGCCCCGACTCCTGCAGGGCGGTCGCCAGCGCGATCGTCACGGCCCGCTCGGGCATCCCGCGCCCGGTGCCCACGGCCGCGATCGTCGCCGCGTTCACCGCCTGCTCCGGCGTGAACTCGTACGACGTCCCGTCGCCGTCGGCGGAGACCACCTTGCAGCCGCGGGCGCCACCGCCTCCGGTGACGTACTGCACCACGAGGTACGCGGCGACACCGCACAGGACCAACAGGGCCGCCGCGAAACGGAAGAGGCGGCCGCGGCGTTTGGGACGGGTGGGGGACGGCTCTGGCACGCGTTACAAGGTACTGGAGGACCGTCGGGCCCTCGCCCGGGGTTGCCGGACAGCGCTTGCCCCCGGCCCCCGCGACCGGCGCGCTAGGGTCGACGCCATGGCCGACACCTCGCTTGACCTCACGCTCGACGCCGCCGCGCTCACCGCGCAGCTGGTGGACTTCCCCTCCGAGAGCGGCACCGAGAAGCCGCTCGCGGACGCGGTCGAGACCGCCCTGCGCGCGCTGCCGCACCTCACGGTCGACCGCTACGGCAACAACGTGATCGCCCGCACGCACCTCGGCCGCGCCGAGCGCGTGATCCTGGCCGGCCACATCGACACGGTCCCGATCGCCGGGAACGTGCCCTCGCGCCTGGACGAGGACGGCGTGCTGTGGGGCTGCGGCACCTGCGACATGAAGTCGGGCGTCGCGGTGCAGCTGCGCATCGCGGCCACCGTCCCCGCCCCCAACCGCGACCTCACCTTCGTCTTCTACGACAACGAGGAGGTCGCCGCCGACCTGAACGGCCTCAGGCACGTCGCCGAGGCCCGCCCCGAGTGGCTCCAGGGCGACTTCGCGGTCCTGCTGGAGCCCTCCGACGGCGAGGTCGAGGGCGGCTGCCAGGGCACCCTGCGCGTGCTCCTGAAGACGAAGGGCGAGCGGGCCCACTCGGCGCGCGGCTGGATGGGCTCCAACGCCATCCACACGGCGGCGCCCATCCTGGCCCGCCTGGCGGCCTACGAGCCCCGCAGGCCGCTGATCGACGGCCTGGAGTACCGCGAAGGCCTGAACGCGGTGGGCATCAGCGGCGGGGTCGCCGGCAACGTCATCCCCGACGAGTGCGTGGTGACGGTCAACTTCCGCTACGCCCCCGACCGCACCGAGGAGGAGGCGATCGAGCACGTCCGTGAGGTGTTCGCGGACTGCGGGGTGACGGAGTTCGTGGTCGACGACCACAGCCCCGGCGCGCTGCCCGGCCTCTCCCACCCGGCCGCCGTGGCCTTCATGGAGGCGGTCGGCGGCACCCCGAAGCCCAAGTACGGCTGGACGGACGTCTCCCGCTTCTCCTCGCTGGGCGTGCCCGCGGTCAACTACGGCCCCGGCAACCCGCACTTGGCGCACAAGCGCGACGAGCGGGTGGAGACGGCGAAGATCCTGGCGGGCGAGGAGCGCCTGCGGAACTGGCTCACCGCGTAACGCCCCGCCGCCCGCGCTGCATGCCGGACATGCTCACGTCCCCCCTCCGTAACCCGCGTGGATCTAGTCTGAGATCGAACTACCGGCAAGCGGAGGGAGCGCACATGGCTACCGGCAACCCCGAGGGGAAGAAGCAGCCGCCGGACGAGCAGCGGCTCGGACCGGTCCTCCGGCGTCGCGGCCAGGTGATGCCCAGTACGACCGACCAGCGGCTGCTGGACGAGCGCGCCCCCACGGACTGGGTCCACACCGATCCCTGGCGGGTCCTGCGGATCCAGTCGGAGTTCATCGAGGGCTTCGGCACGCTGGCGGAACTCCCGCCCGCCATCAGTGTGTTCGGCTCGGCCCGTACGCCGGTGGACTCGCCGGAGTACGACGCGGGGGTGCGGCTCGGACGGGGCCTGGTGGAAGCCGGCTGGGCGGTGATCACGGGCGGCGGCCCGGGCGCGATGGAGGCGGCCAACAAGGGCGCGTGCGAGGCGGGCGGCGTCTCGGTCGGCCTCGGCATCGAACTGCCCTTTGAGCAGGGACTCAACCCCTACGTCGACATCGGCCTGAACTTCCGCTACTTCTTCGTCCGCAAGATGATGTTCGTGAAGTACGCGCAGGGGTTCGTGGTCCTGCCCGGCGGCCTCGGCACGCTCGACGAACTCTTCGAGGCGCTCACCCTGGTCCAGACCCAGAAGGTCACCCGCTTCCCGATCGTCCTCTTCGGCACCGAGTACTGGGGCGGCCTGGTGTCCTGGCTGCGGAACACGCTGGTGGCGCAGGGCAAGGCGGCGGAGAAGGACCTGTTGCTGTTCCACGTGACCGACGAGGTGGAGGAGGCAGTGGCCCTGGTGTCGAAGGAGGCGGCCCGCTAGCGCGGGGCTTCGGCCGAGGCTCACGGGTGCCCGGGGCTCAGCTCGCCCCGGGGATCGGCTGGAAGCGCGGGGGTGGCGGCCGGTGCTCTGCTCCCCACCCCGGCCTTCCGCCTCAGCCTGTCAGCCGACCGGGACGGGTGGGCGGGAAACGGGGGTCGAGGGGGCGGCGCCCCTGGGTGCTCAGGCCAGACCCCGCCGGGCCACCGCAGGGACCCGGTGCCCGGCGATCGACGCCACCATCTCCAGCACCTGCCGCGTCTCGGCCACCTCGTGCACCCGGTACACCTGCGCCCCGAGCCACGCAGACACCGCGGTCGTCGCCAACGTCCCGATCAACCGCTCCTTCACCGGCCGGTCCAGCGTCTCCCCGACGAAGTCCTTGTTGGACAGCGACACCAGCACCGGCCACCCCGTCGCGACCATCTCGTCGAGCCGCCGCGTCGCCTCCAGACTGTGCCGCGTGTTCTTCCCGAAGTCGTGCCCGGGATCGATCAGCACCGACTCACGCGGCACCCCGAGCGACACCGCCCGCTCGGCCAGACCCACGGTGACGTCGAGGATGTCGGCCATCACGTCATCGTACGCCACCCGATGCGGACGCGTACGCGGCTGCACACCCCCGGCATGCGTGCACACCAGCCCCACCTCGTGCCGCGCGGCGACCTCCGCGAGCCCGGGGTCCACGCCGCCCCACGCGTCGTTCAGCAGATCCGCCCCCGCCTCGCACACCGCCTCGCCGACCTCGGCCCGCCAGGTGTCCACGCTGATGATCAGGTCCGGGAAGCGGCGCCGTACCTCCGCCACGAAACCGACCGTGCGCCGCGTCTCCTCCTCGGCCGTGACCTCCTCGCCCGGCCCGGCCTTCACCCCGCCGATGTCGACGATCGCGGCGCCCTCGGCCACCGCCTGCTCCACGCGTGCGAGGGCCGGCTCGTCGCGGAAGGTGGCCCCCTGGTCGTAGAAGGAGTCCGGAGTCCGGTTCACGATCGCCATGATCACCGGCTCATGGGGCCCGAATTCCCGCCTGCCCAGCCTGAGCATCCGCTGTGACCTCTCCTAGTACGTCCCGCAGTACGGCCGCCTGCGACCCTAACTGTCAGATTCGCATGGCACGATCGGACCCTGAGAGATTCAGCGTCCGGCACAACGTCCGGCAGAGAGCGTGGGGACCCTGGCGATGGTGATGTTCTTGTTCCTGGTCGTCGCGCTGGCGGTCGTGGTCGCCGCGGTGACACTCGCCGTGGTGGGCGGCAGCGGGAGCGGCCCGCTGCCCGAGGTGGCGCCGGAGCGGCTGCAGGACCCGCTGCCCCCGGACCGCCCGGTGGAGTGTGCGGACGTGGAGAGCCTGCGCTTCCCCGTCGCCCCGCGCGGCTACCGCATGGCGGACGTCGACGACGCCCTCGGCCGGCTCGCCGCCGAGCTCGCCGAGCGGGACGCCCGTATCGCCGACCTGGAGTCCGCGCTGGCCGGCGCGAGAGCCGCCGCCGCACACGCCCGCCCGGACAAGCGCGACCACCCGGAGGACGAGCGATGACCGCCGGCGCCGCCCTCGCCGGGCCCGACGGCGCCCTGCGCTGCCCCTGGGCCCTGTCCACCGAGGACTATGTGGCGTACCACGACGAGGAGTGGGGCCGCCCGGTCCACGGCGACGAGGCCCTCTTCGAACGGATCAGCCTGGAAGCCTTCCAGTCGGGCCTGTCCTGGATCACGATCCTGCGCCGCCGCGAGGGTTTCCGCGCCGCCTTCGCCGGCTTCCGCATCGAGAAGGTCGCCGCGTTCACGGACGAGGACCGGGAACGGCTGCTCGCCGACCCCGGCATCATCCGCAACCGCGCCAAGATCGACGCCACGCTCGCCAACGCGCGCGTGCTCGCCGACTGGGCCGAGGGCGAGCTGGACGAGCTGATCTGGTCGCACGCCCCCGACCCGGCCGGCCGCCCGGCTCCGCAGACCCTCGCCGACGTCCCGGCCGTGACCCCGGAGTCGACGGCCCTGTCCAAGGCCCTGAAGAAACGGGGCCTCAGATTCGTCGGCCCGACCACGGCGTACGCGTTGATGCAGGCATGCGGCCTGGTCGACGACCACCTGGAGACGTGCGTGGCGAGAGGCGCGGGTGCCTGACCGCATGTCCCGGCCGCCGACCCTGGCCGGCATCCTGGACGCGGCGGCCCGCGGCCACTTCCCGCCGCCCGACGGCGGGGTCACCGTCGTGCCGCAGCCGAGCCACCGCGACGCCGGAGTGATCGCGTTCACCGCGCACTCCGTGGTGTTCACCGACGAGGACCCGCACTGGGTGCGCGGCACGCTCGCGTCCCTCGACTGCGACGAGCTGGCGGCGGCCATGAACCCCCGCTTCCTGGCCGCGTTCCTGGAGCGCACGGGCCGGTCGACGGACTGCGTCGACCTGCTCACCGTGGCCGGCTCCCTGCTCGGCGACCCCCCAGTGGATCTGCGGGAACTGACCGACCCCGACCACCCGCGCGTGCACGGCGCGCGCAGGCGCCGGGACGACGTCCGCGTCTGGGCGGCGGACGGGGGAGTGGTCGTCCTCGGCCGGGGCGTGGCGGGCCGCTGGGAGACGGCGATCGAGGTGGACGAGGACGTACGCCACCGGGGCCTGGGCCGTGCACTGGCCACGGCCGCCCGCCACCTCGTCCCCGCCGGCCAGTGGCTCTGGTCCCAGCAGGCCGCCGGCAACGCCCGCAGCGTGCGTGCCTTCCAGGCAGCCGGATACCGCCCGGTGGGCGCGGAAGCCCTCCTCATCCCGTACTAGCCTGCGACATCCCGTACCAGCCCGCGATCCCGTATGAGCCCGCGCCCCCTTGGCCGGCCGCAAGAGCCCCGAAGGGGCGGGGCCGTGTCTGATAGGCGGCTCCGCCGCGTGGGCGCGATCAGCCACGACGTACCCGCGGCCGGGAGCCCGTCCTCCGCCCCCGCCCCCGGCTCTCCGTCCGGCGCCCCGCGGCCCCCTACTGGTGGCTCACCGGCCCAGGTACTTCGGCTTCTCCTTGTTCACGAACGCCTGCACGGCGATCGCGTGATCCTCGGACTGGCCGGCGCGGGTCTGCAGCTCGTCCTCCTTCTCCAGGGTCTCGGCGAGGGAGTGCGTGAGGCCGTAGGCGACCGCCTCCTTGATCGCCGCGTACGCCACCGTCGGCCCCTCGGCCAGCGCCCGCGCCGTCTTCTCGGCCTCGGCGCGCAGCTCGGCGGCGGGTACCACCCGGTTGGCGATGCCCAGCTCCTGCGCGTCCTGGGCGCTGATGCTGCGCGGGAAGAGCAGCAGGTCGGCGGCGCGGCTCGGGCCGATCACCCGGGGCAGGGTCCAGGAGATCCCGGAGTCGGCGGTCAGGGCGACGCCGGCGAAGGAGGTGTTGAAGGAGGCCGTGTCGGCGACCACCCGGTAGTCCGCGGCGAGCGCGAAGCCGAAGCCGGCCCCGGCGGCGACGCCGTTGACCGCGGCGACCACCGGCTTGGCCGCCCCGGCGAGGGCCCGCACGATCGGGTTGTAGTGCTCCTTGACCGTGCTCATCGTCTGCCCGGACCCGGTCGCACGGTCCGACGCGAGCAGCCCGATGTGCTCCTTGAGGTCCTGGCCGACGCAGAACGCCCGGTCCCCGGCGGCGGTCAGCAGGATCGCCCGTACGGCCGTGTCCCCGGCCGCGGATTCCGCGGCCTCCCGGAGGGCGACCTTGGTCGCGACGTTCAGCGCGTTCATCGCCTCGGGGCGGTTGAGCGTGATCGTCGCGAGTCCGTCACTCACCTCGTAGAGCACGGTGTCGGCCATGGCATGTCCCCTCCGGTGTCGCGGATGACGTACCGCTCAGTACGTCCCTGTATGAAGGACAGCATGGCGGAGATCGCCGTCCGAGCGCCGGACCGGACGTGTGACCTGCGTCAAAGAAAAACTGAGCGGAGTTGTTCCGCGGATCTCCGTGCAGCGGTGCAGTATCGCAGCCACATCCCCGAATTGGGTGGTTTTGCTCGCGCGCGTTGCCCAAGCGATGCCGACTGATGTTGGTCATCGGGTCCTGCGATGCGGGATAATGGCTGGGAAGCAATGTGTTCGATGCCGGTGTCGCGTGTCCGTTTCGGAACCGCGGATGCCCTCCGAGGGCTCTCGGCAGACGATGAGCTGGTTTCAGGAAGGGGAACGAGCATGGCGGCCATGAAGCCGCGGACGGGTGATGGCCCGCTCGAGGTGACCAAGGAGGGGCGGGGCATCGTCATGCGCGTTCCGCTCGAAGGCGGCGGTCGACTCGTCGTCGAGCTGACCCCTGACGAGGCCGAGGCGCTCGGCGACGCCCTCAAGAAGGTCGTCGTCTGACGCCCCAGCGACAGTGTCCTTCCGACTGCCCCGGCATCGTACGCGGTGCCGGGGCAGTCGCGTCTCCCGGCCCCCGCGGCGGGCCGCTCATCGCTTGACGGCGCACAGCAGACCGTCGCCCACCGGCAGCAGCGACGGCACCAGCTCCTGGCTCTCGCGCACCGTGCGCAGCAGTTCGCGCAGCTTGAGCACCTCGGTCGGCTGCGGTCCCGAGTCGACCGTACGGCCGCTCGCGAAGACACCTTCGAACACCACCAGACCGCCGGGCCGCAGCAGGCGCAACGATTCAGCGAGATAGTCCAGGTACTCCAGCCGGTCCCCGTCGCAGAAGACGAGGTCGTAGCCGGCATCCGCGAGCCGGGGCAGTACGTCCAGGGCGCGGCCGGGGATGAAACGGGCCCGGTTGCTGGCGAAACCGCAGGCGCGGAAGGCCTGCCGGGCGAACTGCTGGTGCTCCGGCTCCGGGTCGACCGTGGTGAGCACGCCGTCCGGGCGCATCCCGTGCAGCAGATGGATCCCGGACACCCCGCAGCCGGTGCCGATCTCCGCGACCGCCTTCGCGTCCACGGAGGCGGCGAGCAGACGCAGCGCTGCGCCCGTGCCGGGCGACACCGAGCGCAGCCCTGCCTCGCGGGCCCGGTCACGGGCCCACCGCAGCGCTTCGTCCTCGGCGACAAAGGCGTCGGCGAACGCCCAGCTCGTCTGCCGGTTGCCGGTAATGACCCTCTCCCGTCCCCATGGTTGCCTGGGCGTGACTGTATCCGTTGGTGTCGGGAACCCGCAGATGGGACCGGGCGTTTATAGGGATGAGACGGTGGCCGGCGACGCGACGGGGGCGGAGAGGTGGATCAGGACACCGAGCAACTCCTGACGCAGCAGCACGAGCCGTATCAGCGAGTATCAAATTCTCGTAAAACCGCTTATCCGGAGCTAACGGGCGAGGTGGCTATGGTAGGGGCTCCACTGGACACCACCAGAGCCGACAGGGGAGGTGCGGCTGCGCCCGGGGATCGGGGCGGAGTGCTGCGGCGCTTCCTCGGGTCGGCGGGCAGGCCGAAATCCGTGACCGACACCGCTGCTGACCACCACGCCGGTTTCGCCGCAGGCGAGACCCAGACCGCGACCTTCTCCACCGACGCGGACGGGCAGGCGTGGACTCCGCCCACGTGGGAGGAGATCGTCAGCACCCACAGCGGCCGGGTCTACCGGCTCGCCTACCGCCTGACGGGCAATCAGCACGACGCCGAGGACCTCACCCAGGAGGTCTTCGTCCGTGTCTTCCGCTCCCTGTCGACATACTCGCCGGGCACCTTCGAGGGCTGGCTGCACCGCATCACCACCAACCTCTTCCTGGACATGGTCCGGCGCAAGCAGCGCATCCGCTTCGACGCCCTCGGCGAGGACGCGGCCGAGCGCCTGGCCAGCCGTGAGCCCACCCCACAGCAGCTCTTCAACGACGCGCACTTCGACGCCGACGTCCAGCAGGCCCTGGACACCCTCGCGCCCGAGTTCCGCGCCGCCGTCGTCCTGTGCGACATCGAGGGCCTGTCGTACGAGGAGATCGCCGCGACCCTCGGCGTGAAGCTCGGCACGGTCCGCTCCCGCATCCACCGGGGCCGCTCCCAGCTCCGCAAGGCACTCGCACACCGTTCCCCGGAGGCCCGCGCCGCCGAGCGGCGTACCTTCCTGGCCCGTGTCCCCGCTCTGGGGGGAGGGGGCGCGACCGCGTGAGTGGATCACGGCCGAAACCTGTCGAGGCACACCTCGCAGAGCAGCACCTGGGAGACCGGCTCTCCGCCCTGGTGGACGGAGAGCTCGGTCATGAGACGCGTGAGCGGGTCCTCGCGCACCTGGCCACCTGTGCCCGGTGCAAGGCGGAGGCGGACGCCCAGCGCGCGCTGAAGAACGTGTTCGCGGAGGCGGCCCCGCCGCCGCCCTCGGCGAGCCTCCTGGCCCGCCTCCAGGGCCTCCCGGGGGGAGGTGACCCGGGCGGCGACGGCATGTCGCCGCACGGGGGCGGACTCTTCGCAGAAGGCCCCGACGACGACACCACCGGATCCGCCGGCACCTCCGGCGTCCTCGGTTCCTTCGGAGCCTTCGGCGTCTTCGGAATGAGGCGCGGCGAGCGCTTCGCGTTCGGATACGTCCCCGCCCGCCCGCACGGCACCGCCCCCGTCGGCCCGGACCACGCCGTCCCGGCACCCGAGGAGCGCGGCTTCCGCATCCATCCCGTCGGCCGCCCGGACGACGGCCGCTCCGCCTCGCGCGGACTGCGGTTCGCGTTCGCCGCCGCCGGCGCGGTCTCACTGGCCGCGGTCGCCCTCGGCGGCGTGACCACCGCGATCCCCGGGGACACCACCGTGGACGCCCGCGGCGGATCCGGCACCGGCACCAACGTGCTCCCGGCGCGCTCCGCCGGCACCGGCACGGGCGCCGCCACGGCCGACAGCCGGCGCCGTCGCGCGGTGGGACCGCTGCTCGCCCAGGGCAGCGGACAGCTCGGACGGACACCGGCGGCCCCGACCTCCATGTCCGCCCCGCTGGTGCCCGGCCTGCCGTTCTCCGGCACCGGCCAGACCCAGGGCGACGCCATGCGTGGCCTGACCGCGCCGGTGACGGCGGGTGCGGCCGCCGTCTCCCCGCTGATACGCCCGCTCGACGACACCGTGGTCTACCCGCTCGCCGCCTGGTCGAGAATCCCCGGAGTGTCCGCCCCCGGACTGCTGTCCGCCCCCGTCCCCGACACCCCGTCCGCTCCCTCGCCCTCCTCCTCCACAGCCCGCCCGACGCCCTGACCGGCCGCTGCGCCATGGCCCGCGAACCTGGTTGAATCCGGTGAGGGCCGTTCCCGCGGCGATGACCCGGGGGCGTAGTCGACGTTCCGTGGCCGCCGCCGAAGCAGGCGGCCACGGCCAGCCGTGGGGAGAGCATGAACGAGGGCAACGGTGTCCCGCCGGAGGCCGGACCGGAGCAGGCGGCGGGCGTGACACCGGCCCACCGCATCGACGCCGCGGCACACGGGACCACGGACGAGGACGGAACACCGGGCGCGAGCGGGCCGGTTGCGGGCGAGCCGAAGGGCCCCGCACAGCCCCATCCGGACTCGGGGCGCTCCGGGACGGTTGACGTCTCGTCGGGCGACTTCGCCCTGGCCCGTCCGGTCGGTTCGGTGGACGCCGAGCCGAAGAAGTCCGGCTCGGCCGGGACCGCGGCGGACGGCACCGAGACCCTGTCCGACGGCGACTTCGAACTGGCCAGGCCGACGCCGAGCCTGGCGGGTGCTGCCGAGGGGGGCGGGCGCCTGGCGAGCGGTGCTGAGGTCGAGGGGTGTCCGGGGGGCGGTGCTGGGTCGACGCCGAGCCTGGCGGGTGCTGCCGAGGGGGGCGGGCGCCTGGCGAGCGGTGCCGAGGTGGAGGGGTGTCCGGGGGGCGGTGCTGAGTCGACGCCGAGCCCGGCGGGTGGTGCTGAGGCGGGTCGGCCCATGGTGAGTGGTGTTGGGCTGGACGCGAACCCGGCGGTGGACGAGTCGTGCGAGCAGAGAGAGTCTGCCTGGGCAGCTCCCGCCGAGCGGCCGAAGCCGTTGCACGACCCCGACCCCTACGGCACCCCGCCATACGGCGAGCCCGGCCCCTGGGCGCCCGCACCACCCGTACAGCACCCCGCGACCACCTCGGCGCAGGGGACGCCCGTACCCACACCGACGGCTCCGCCGGCGCCCCTGGCATCGGCACCCGCGCCGGAGACCCCCGCACCGGCGGCCGGCGCCCCCGCCCCCGTGGGCTCCCCGGCCTCGGTCGGCTCCGTGGGGAACGGGGCTCGGCGTTACGACCCCTGGGCCGTCGGTTCGCCCACCGAGCAGGTGCTGGTGCACGGAGGACTGCAGCAGACCGGTGCCGGGGCGCTGACGGACAAGCAGCGCAATCGGCGGGCGAAGCGGTTCATGCTCGTGTGGACTCTCGTGGTCGCCCTCCTCTCCGCCGGCATCGGCGGGGTCGTCGGCGCGTATGTCGAACGCCAGGACCTGGGCGGTGACGTAGAACTGCCGCGGGCCGCAGGCGTGCCCGCCGGGCGGCCGCCGGGCAGCGTGGCCGCGATAGCCGCCCTGGCGCTGCCCAGCGTCGTCACGCTGCACGTCACCGGGACCGACCAGTCGGACACCGGCACCGGCTTCGTGCTCGACACCCAGGGTCACATCCTCACCAACAACCACGTCGTCGCCCCCGCCGGATCGGGCGGCGCGATAACCGTGACCTTCAGCAGCGGCGACACCGTCAAGGCCAAGGTGGTCGGCCGCGACAGCGGCTACGACCTCGCGGTCGTCCAGATCCACGGCGTGCACGGGCTCACCCCGCTGCCCCTCGGCAACTCCGACGACGTGCGGGTCGGTGACCCCGTCGTCGCCATCGGCGCCCCCTTCGACCTCGCCAACACCGTCACCGCCGGCATCATCAGCGCCAAGGAGCGGCCCATCACGGCAGGTGGAGAGCAGGGCGACGGGAGCGACGTCAGCTATGTCGACGCGTTGCAGACCGACGCGCCCATCAATCCGGGCAACTCCGGCGGCCCGCTCCTCGACTCCCGGGCCCAGGTGATCGGTATCAACTCCGCGATCCGTTCGGCCGACGGCGGCTCCGACTCGGACGGCGGCCAGGCCGGCTCGATCGGTCTCGGCTTCGCCATCCCCGTGAACCAGGCCAAGCGCGTCGCCGAGGAACTGATCAACGACGGCCACGCGACCCACCCCGTGATCGGCGTCACGCTCGACATGGCGTACACCGGTGACGGCGCACGCATCGACAGCAAGAGCGCGGGCGGCGGGCCCGCCGTGACCCGGGGCGGCCCCGGGGAACGGGCCGGTCTGAAGCCGGGCGACGTCATCACCGAGGTCGACGGACAGCGCGTGCACACGGCCGAGGAGCTGATCGTCAAGATCCGCGCCCACCGGCCCGGTGACCGGCTGGGGCTGACGGTCCGGCGCGACGGCGCCGACCGGCAGGTCCCGCTCCGGCTGGGCGCCGCCGAGCAGAACTGACACCTCTGGAGCAGAACTGACAGAAGTCTCACCTAGGGACGGTACCGGTCGGACAGGAACGCCGGGTACCGTTGAGCGACCGAGGACATCGCAAGGAGCGTCAGGTGTTCAATGACATAGGGCCACTGGAGCTGGTGACGATCATTGTGCTCGCCGTGCTCGTCTTCGGTCCGGACAAGCTCCCGAAGGTCATCCAGGACGTGACGCGCACGATCCGGAAGATCCGCGAGTTCTCGGAGAGCGCCAAGCAGGACATCCGCAGCGAACTGGGCCCCGAGTTCAAGGACTTCGAGTTCGAGGACCTCAACCCCAAGACGTTCATCCGCAAGCAGCTGGACAATGACGAGCTGGGGCTGAAGGAGATCCGCAACGGGTTCGACCTGAAGAAGGAGATGGCCGAGGTCACGGACGCCGTCAACGGCCGGGACACCGATTCTTCCTTTGCTGCTTCTGCGTCGTCCGGTGGGCGCATCGACATGACCAAGAAGCCCGAGGAACTCGGCAAGGACGAGCGGCCGCCCTTCGACGCGGACGCCACGTAGCCGGAGCGGCCGGGCCGCCCCGGCTACGTCGACACGCGCAAGCGGGCGCACGCCGCGCACGTGACGCGTTTCATAGCACATACCCGTCGCACACGGCCTGAACAGGCCGTTCGTGCGACCCACGCATCCAGCGCCTGCCCTGCGGCTCTCACCGGGGTGGATATGCTGCCGAGTTGTTGTGCGGACCGGAGGAGTACGCCCGAAGGGGGGCGGGCCGCCCCGGTCCGACGAGAGCGAGGAGGCGTCCGGGCAGATGGACACGACGAGTCGGGTGGGCGCGCAGATGCCGGCCGCGGAGGGTGCGCAGCAGCTCGCCTCCGCGTGGCGTACGGCCGACGGTTACCTGCGGGCGTCCTTTCCGTGGTACGGCCTCGACGATGCGTTCACCGGGCCGCGCTGGCTGATGCAGGTCGGCATGGCGGCCGACGGTGCCGTCGAGCACGGTTCGATCGGGCACGGGGACGAGCCCACCGTACGGGGCGAGGCCGGCTCGGCCGGTGAGCCCCGGGAGAAGTTCGCGGTGGTCGTCACCGTCGCCGCGCACCCGTCCCGCAGGAGCGCCGACGGTACGGGGCTGCTGGAGGCCACCTCGGTCTCCTCGGCCGCATGGCTGGCCGGGGTGGGGCTGCTGTCCTTCACCTGGCCCGGGCAGATGGACCACACCCTGCGCGACGACTGGCTGGACCAGCAGACGGAGACCGCGTGGGCCCTGGCCGACGATCTTGAGGGCCCGGAGTGGTCCAAGCTCTCCCTGCCGGTGGACGGGGCGGCGGCCTCGTTCTACTACCGGGAGTCGCAGTTCGGATGGGTGCTGGCCGGGACGACCGAGGCGGGGGTGCACCTCGGCGCGTACGGGCGGGGGATGAGCGCGTACGGGCTGGGGTTCTCCGTGATCAAGGACGTCGCCGCGTACGCGTAGCGGGCGGGGCCCGGGTGCTACCGCTCCCTGGCCCTGCCGGTTGTGCCTGCTCAGTGTTTCAGGTTGCGGTAAAGCGTCGCTGCGGCAACGAGCTGGACCAAGAGCCAGGCGATCTGACCTGACAGGCCGCGCAGCTGGTAGATCGACACCAGCAGGGCGAACGGGCTCGCCCAGTACTGCCGCTCCTCCCGGAAGGTCGCCATGTCCATCCAGATGCTGGTGAGCGTCAGGACGCTGAGCAGGAGCACGGTGTACAGGATGAGCTGACCGGGATCTTCGTCCGTGAGCTTGATCACCGCAGCGGCCATCAATCCGGGGATGCCGTAGGCAATGGTGAGCACCCATGCCCGAGCCTGGCTCCGGCGTCCGGGCAGCAGACGCCACAGCGCTCCGAGGGTGAAGCCGGCGGCCCCCCACGCCAACTGATAGAGAATCAGGTTGGCGATGAAGTCCGGCAGGCCGGTGGGGCCGTAGAGGGCTTGCTCCTGGGTATAGAAGTCCTGCAACTGAAAATAGACAAGGAGCGCAGTGGCCGGCGTTCCGAACCAGAATGCGAGACGTGCCGCGCGTGTCGCGTTGGACCACCAATGTCCCTCCGGTCCCCAGGCCAGGGCGACGTCCAGCACCGAAATCTGCTCCGGCGGATTCCCTCTGGCGCACGCGGCGACCAGCCACTGACGGAGCCGGCGCAGCTGGTCTTCCAGTTGCTCGCAGGTGACCGCGCCTGCGTGCCCCTGGTTCAGCAGGTACATCTGGTGGTTCACGTTGCGGTATTCGTGGGCCTTGGCCATCAATTCGCGCCGGTGTTTCTCGGTGCCCAGCCTCTGCACGCAGAAACGGTCTCCCAGCTGGCTCATTACGGACCATCGGCGCCCCATGGCGAGAACGATGTAAAAGGAAACAATGTTCAGTGGCAGCCAGACGCCGTACAGTGCGCTGGCGCCGACGAAGTTCGTGGCCCTGAGCTGGACGAAGAAGACGAACATCAAGACGATCAGCAGGAGGTCCGATTTGTCAGGCCCCCGGGAGAAGCGTTCGTATCGGCGACGGCCGTGTGCCTGGCGTGGCCTGTTGCGGAAGTGCAGCAGGGCCAGCAGTGCGATGCCTGTCAATACCCAGCTGTAGGCGGAAAGCCAAGTCAGGTCGGTGAAGAAGAATTTCGCCAAGACGTTGTTCACGGATTTGCTGTAGTCGGCCGAGTCATTGCGCTCGACAAGCCAGCTGATCCGCAGCCACCGTTGCTCGTTCACCCACCAGGCCCATGCGAGCAGAGCCACGGCGACGCCCGCCAGCAGGCAACCGACGGCGGCGACGCACTGGGCCGGATCCCTTTCCCACCGCGCGGCCCAGCGCCCGCGCAGCAGTCCTCCTTCGCGTGCGAAACGCCATGCCCAGGCGGCCATCGCGGCCAACCACAACCACATGGTCGCCAGGCCGAGCAGGACGAGCCCCGCGCGCCCCAAGGCGGTTGCCGTCTTCGGCTGCAGGTCCTCAGGAAGCCCGAAGGCATCATGGGCCAGGACCACCAGCAAGCCGATGCCCGCAACCGAACAGACAGCTGAGACGACAGCGCGCGCCTGGCGACGCTGGACGTCTTCTGGGCGTGCCGACTCGTCAGGTACGGCGCCGGGCGCGGCCGGTGGCGCATGGCGGCCCCACGGGCGGGCGGCGAAAACCAGGGCCAGGCCTGCGGGGATGCAGAGAAGGGCGTGCCACCGGTTTGACAGCTGCTGCTGTGAGAGGAGCAGCCGCAGCGTCAGGGCGACCGCCGCGCTGAGCAGGGCCCACTGCAGCAGCGTCTTCGGAAGGCTTGCTTCGCCCTGTGGGCCGGAGTTCTCGGCCTGACCTGTCGGTCGCTGGGGCACCACCGCACCCGAGGGTTGTCCGGCCGTCCCCTGCGCGGTGGCTGTTTCGGGGCGCCTGGCGCGGAGCGCGGCCAGAGCCAGCAGGATCGAGGCGGACACCCACCATGCGGCAATGCCTGCCGTGCTCCAGGACGACCGGCTGAGGAAGAGTGCCAAGGTGCGCTGCTGGGACAGTACGACCTCGCCCCTGACCTGCTCGGGGAGCTGGTTCTGCCACACCAGGGTGTTCTCGGTGGTGGACGACGCCTGTTCCGAGACGTCGTTGAAATTGAGACCACCCAGATCGGCCTCGATGTCTTTCCATCGGGTCGTTCGAAGCGTCGGCGGCCGGAGACAGAACACCCACTTCTTGCCTTGGGGAACGATCTGCCAAGGGCCTACCAGGATGGTTTTGTCCGAGGTGATCCAGTCGACCGCGACGTAGTGCACCTCGACCGAGGCGGCGGTGGCCTTCACCGTGGGGTCGTGGTGCCATTCGGTCCGCAATCCGGGAGCCTCGTCCCCGCGCAACAGGCATCGCATCGCCTGGCGGTATTCCGGAGAGTTCTCACTGAATGTCAGATGCGTGGCCAGTGGCCACTTCCTGGGCACGTCCACCGTGAAATCAGAAGTGACCTGAGGGTGGGCGCGCTTGTGCTGCTGCAACCGAAGCGTGGCGTGAACCGTGCTTCCCCTGAGGCCGTCAGAGTGACAGTCAGCACCGGCATTCCGCTGTGCCGCCCCAGCCGTGCCGCACCCCCACAGGCATGCCACCAGCACCAAAAACGACAGCAGCCGCCACCGCCGAGTCATCACCATCGGGCCGACACCTCTCCCTGTCCCCGGTGAATCTAGGCAAGGTGTTGTACATGTCATGCGCGGACACACGGCGGGCCCTCTGACTCACACCCCATTGGGGGCGTGCCAGTGGCATTTGCACGGGCCGGGTCGGCGGTCGACAATGGAAGCCGGTGACCGTCAGCCGATTGACGGAGGACCCATGACCGACACCAAGGTGGGCGCCCTCCTTCGAAATTCGCTTCCCCGCTTCGAGGAGGCCGAAGGACTGGGGCCCCAGGACGCCGAGTTCGTCAAGGACCTGGTGGCGGTACTGGCCAAGCACGGGAATCTGAACCGTTTCGGCCTGTGCCTGCTGCACGACCACTTCCCGCTCGCCGCGGACGAGGTGCTGGTCGAGACGAACGACCCAGAGGCCCGCACGCTCCACGCTCATGTGGAGAAGGCGGACCGGACACGGCACGCCAAGGCATCGCAGTGGCGGTTCGTGCCGCATGCCGAACGCGAGCCGGGCGGGGCCCGCGAAGCAGGCCCCTGTCAGGAGATCATGCTGTGTACCACGCTCGACCTGTGCCCGGGGCGCGAGGACGAGGAAGGCTAGGGGCCGAGCGCCAGGACGGCCAGGGGTGCCGCTCGTAGAAGTCGGCGCCCCTCCGTCGTACCGGTCAGAACTTGTTCTTCGGCGTGATCCCCAGCGACAACCCCGACAACCCTCGCTGCCGCCCGCCCAGCTTGCCCGCGATCGCGCGCAGCGCCGAGCCCGCCGGGGAGTCCGGGTCGGTCAGGACCACCGGCTTGCCCTCGTCGCCGCCCTCGCGCAGGCGCACGTCGATCGGGATCGAGCCGAGGACGGGAACCGAGGTGCCCGTCGTGCGGGTCAGGCCGTCGGCGACCAGCTGGCCGCCGCCCGTGCCGAAGACGTCGACCATCTCGCCGCAGTGCGGGCAGGGCAGGCCGGACATGTTCTCGACCACGCCGACGATCTTCTGATGGGTCTGGACCGCGATGGAGCCGGCCCGCTCGGCCACCTCCGCCGCCGCCTGCTGCGGGGTCGTCACGACCAGGATCTCGGCGTTCGGGATCAGCTGGGCGATCGAGATGGCGATGTCGCCGGTGCCGGGCGGGAGGTCCAGGAGCAGGACGTCCAGGTCGCCCCAGTAGACGTCCGCCAGGAACTGCTGCAGGGCGCGGTGCAGCATCGGTCCGCGCCAGACGACCGGGGCGTTGCCCGGGGTGAACATGCCGATGGAGATGACCTTCACGCCGTTCGCCGACGGCGGCATGATCATGTTCTCGACCTGGGTGGGACGGCCGTCCGCGCCCAGCATGCGCGGCACCGAGTGGCCGTAGATGTCGGCGTCGACCACGCCGACCTTCAGGCCGTCGGCAGCCATCGCCGCCGCCAGGTTGACCGTCACCGAGGACTTGCCGACGCCGCCCTTGCCGGAGGCGACCGCGTAGACACGGGTGAGGTTGCCGGGCTTGGCGAAGGGGACCTCGCGTTCGGCCTGGCCGCCGCGCAGGGCCGTCGCCAGCTCCTTGCGCTGTTCGTCGCTCATGACGTCGAGCGTGACGTCGACGCGGGTGACGCCCTCGACCCGGGAGACCGCCTCGGTGACGCGCTGGGTGATGGTGTCGCGCATGGGGCAGCCGGAGACCGTCAGATAGACGGTGACCGCAACCGCTCCGTCCGCGCCGATCTCCACCGATTTGACCATCCCCAGCTCGGTGATGGGTCGGTGGATCTCGGGGTCGTTCACCGTCGCCAGTGCCTCGCGCACCGCGTCTTCCGTAGCCATAAGGACGATGGTACGGCGCGCCGAGGGACCTGAGGGATGCCCCTCAGCGGTCGTCTGTGTCACGTCCCGGGGGGCGTTCTGTCCGTTCTGCCGGGAATACGATATGGCCGGGGTGCCCGTCGTGACGGCGGCGCTCCTCCAACTCCTTGACCAGGTCCTGCAGCTCCGAGCGGATCCAGTCGCGGGTGGCCACCTCGCCCAGGCCCATGCGCAGCGCGGCCACCTCCCGGGTCAGGTACTCGGTGTCGGCGATGGACCGCTCGTTCTGCTTGCGGTCCTGCTCCAGGTTGACCCGGTCGCGGTCGTCCTGCCTGTTCTGCGCGAGCAGGATCAGCGGGGCCGCGTAGGAGGCCTGCAGGGAGAGCATCAGGGTCAGGAAGATGAAGGGGTATTCGTCGAAGCGCAGGTCGCGGGGCGCGACGACGTTCCACACCACCCACGCGATGATGACGACCGTCATCCAGACGATGAAGCGTCCCGTGCCCAGGAAGCGGGCGATGCGCTCCGACAGCCGGCCGAAGGCCTCCGGGTCCCACTCGGGCAGGAACCGGTGGCGCGGCGGGCGCGGCTGGTCCAGACGGGGCGCGCGGGGCCGGCCGGCGGCCGTGGCGCCCGCCGGGGTGCTGCGCTCACGGGTGCTCTCACGCTCAGGAGCCATGTGCGGCCGCCCCCTCTCCCTCGTCCAGATGGAACTCGGTCTCCCGCCAGTCCTCCGGCAGCATGTGGTCCAGTACGTCGTCCACGGTCACCGCGCCCAGCAGCGACCCGGACTCGTCCACCACGGGCGCGGCCACCATGTCGTACGTGGCGAAGAACCCGGCGATGACGGGCAGTGCGGCGTCCGGGGCCAGGGTCTGCAGGTCCTCGTCCACGAGCGAGCTGACCAGCGTGTACGGGGGGTCGCGCAGCAGCCGCTGGAAGTGGACGGTGCCCAGGTACTTGCCGGTCGGGGTCTCGTCGGGCGGCCGGCAGACGTAGACCTGGGCGGCGAGGGCGGGGGAG
This sequence comes from Streptomyces sp. NPDC053069, assembly GCF_044546895.1. Taxonomy (NCBI): domain Bacteria; kingdom Bacillati; phylum Actinomycetota; class Actinomycetes; order Kitasatosporales; family Streptomycetaceae; genus Streptomyces; species Streptomyces sp. NPDC053069. Next base: position 413,576 of record NZ_JBITZN010000002.1, read on the forward strand.
AGGTCGGGGTTGCGGACCCGGGCGAGCGCGTCGGCGACCGTGGCGTCCGGGCGCAGCACGATCGGCTCGGTGGTCATCAGACCGCCGGCCGTGTGCTCCTCGTACGACATCAGGCGGCGCATGTCGGCCGCGTCGGACGGCTGCATCAGGCTCAGCAGCCGCTCCTTGTCCTCCTCGGGCAGCTCGGAGAGCAGGTCGGCCGCGTCGTCGGGGTCCATGGCCTCCAGGACGTCCGCCGCGCGCTCCTCCTTCAGCTTGCCGAGGATCTCGATCTGGTCGTCCTCGGGGAGTTCTTCGAGTACGTCGGCCAGGCGGTCGTCGTCGAGCGCGGCGGCGACCTCGGCGCGCCGTTTGGGGGAGAGGTGGTGCAGGACGTTGGCGAGGTCGGCCGGGCGCAGCTGCTCGAAGGTGGCGAGCAGGCTCTCGGCGCCCTGCCCGTGCTCCTCCAGTGAGAACCCGGTGACGGCGGACCACTCGACGGTCAGCGTCTCTCCCCTGGCCCGCCGGAAGGCGGTCGCCTTGCGGCCCTTGCGGACGAAGACGCGGTCGACCTCCCAGTCGCGGCGGGCGGGCAGCTGCTGCACGGACACGTCGAGGACGGTGACCTCCTCGCCGGTCTCCGCCAGCCGCACGCGGCGGTCCAGCAGCTCGCCGAAGACCAGCCGCTCGGTGGGCCGCTGCTCGAAGCGCCGGACGTTCATCACGCCGGTGGTGATGACCTGCCCGGACTCGACGCCGGTGATCCGGGTCATGGGCAGGAAGATACGGCGCCGGGTGGCCAGTTCGACGACCAGCCCGAGCAGCCGCGGGGGCCTGCGGCCCACGCGCAGCATCACGACCAGATCGCGGACCCGGCCCACCTGGTCGCCGCTCGGGTCGAAGACGGGGACCCCGGCGAGATGCGAGACGAAGATCCGGGGGGCGCCGGCTGCCATGACTGTGCTTCCTCTGCTGACGTGCCTGGGAATCGCCCTTTGATCGGGTGTTCCGCTTTCTTTGTGAATTGCTCGGATTTGCCCGCTCGGGTGCGCTTCAGGCTAGCCCGTACTGCTCGGATACGCCCTGGTGGGGAGTCCGGACGGACTGGCTCCGCCGGGCGGCCCGGGCACCGGTACGCTGCGGTACTCCGCTCTGGAACCGTCAGAAAGGCGACCCCACCTGTGACTGCGATTCCCCTGGGCCGCGCCCGCCGGGCCGCGCGGGTGACCGCGTTGTGCGCCTTCGCTGTGACGGGGACGGCGGTGCTGACCGGGTGCGGTGGCGGCGATCCGGACGCGGGGACGAACGGTGTGGGCAAGCTGCCCGCCGACCGGATCCAGGCGAAGACACGGGCTGCCGCCCAGGGGGCGCCGGCGGTACGGCTGTCCGGGACCGTTGTCACCAGCGGGCGGACGTACGAGCTGGACATGCAGCTGAAGGCCGACGGCGGCACCGGGTCGGTGACCTCGAAGGGAGCGACCTTCAAGCTGCTCAGGGTCGGGAAGCAGCTGTATCTGAAGGCCGACGCGGGCTTCTGGAACCAGGCCGACGGCAAGGGCGACGGGGACGGCGCGGCGGGGAAGCTGAACGGCAAGTACGTGAAGGTGCCGCAGGGCGACCCCGCGTACCGGAAGTTCAGCGGTTTCACGGACAAGGACGTCCTCCTCGACGGGCTGCTGACACTGCACGGCACACTGGCGACGGACGGCCACCACGATGATGCGGGTACCCGCACCATCCGCATCACCGGCGACAAGGGCTCCGGCGGCACGCTGGACGTCTCCCTCCAGGGACAGCCGTATCCCCTCCGCCTGGTCCGGGCCGGCGGCGCGGGCACGCTCACCTTCTCCGACTGGGGCAAGGACTTCGCCGTGGCCGAGCCCGCGAAGGGTGAGACGGTGGACTACGGCAGGCAGCTGCCGACGTCCTGAGCACCGGCGACTCTCCGCAGCGCCGGCGGCTCATGTCCGCCGCAACGGTGATCAACCACGACGGTGCCGAGCGGCGGTGCCGAACCGCGCCCAGCCCCTCGCGTCACTTTCCCTTCCGCCGCTTCGCCAGCAACTTCGGCAGCCCCGCAGGGACGGGCATCCGCGTGGTCGCCGCAGTCGCAACCGGAGGCTCGGCCAGGCTGCCGTCGGGCAACGGCGCCACCGCCCCCGCCGGAGCCAGGCGCAGCACCCGGCACTCGCGGGACCAGCGGGCCGGCATCTCCTCGCCGTCGGGGGCGTTCAGACGCTTGCCCTTCAGCTCGGCGACCGCCGCCTCCCACTCGGCGGAGCCGGGCGGCAGCTCGGACACGGTCGCCGGGAACGTCACCAGCCGGCCGCCCTTGTCCTTGCTGCGCACGGTCACCTCGGCGGAACCCCCGTCGGCCAGCCCCTCCAGCGGCTGCTCACCGGGTCCGTCACCGACCAGGCACACCGCGCCCTCGTGCCAGACGTGCCACAGGGCACGCGCGGCCGGGGCACCGGCGCCCCTGACCCAGATGAGGCCGGACTTCTTGGCGGCCTCCTCGATGAGGGCCCGGTCGAGCAGCTCGCTTGTCATGCGCCCAGCCTATCCAGCGCCCGCTCACAGCCAGCCGTTGCGCTTGAGTGTGCGGTGGATGCCGAGACAGATGACGACCGTGATGCCCATGATCACCGGGTAGCCGTACTTCCAGTGCAGCTCGGGCATGTACGTGAAGTTCATGCCGTAGACCCCGCACACCATCGTCGGTACGGCGATGATCGCCGCCCAGGCGGTGATCTTGCGCATGTCCTCGTTCTGCGCCACGGACGCCTGCGCCAGGTTGGCCTGGAGGATGGAGTTGAGGAGTTCGTCGAAGCCCAGTACCTGCTCCTGGACCCGGGCGAGGTGGTCGGCGACGTCCCGGAAGTACTTCTGGATGTCCGGGTCGATCAGCCGCATCGGCCGCTCGCTCAGCAGCTGCATCGGCCGCAGCAGGGGCGCCACCGCCCGCTTGAACTCCAGTACCTCACGCTTGAGTTGGTAGATCCGCGCCGAGTCCACACCCCGGGACACCCCGCCCTTGCGGCCCGGCGAGAACACCTCGGTCTCCACCTCGTCGATGTCGTCCTGCACCGCGTCGGCGACCGCGATGTAGCCGTCCACGACATGGTCGGCGATCGCGTGCAGCACCGCCGAGGGGCCCTTGGCGAGCAGCTCCGGGTCGTCCTGCAGGCGGTGGCGCAGCGCCCTGAGCGAGCCCTGACCGCCGTGCCGCACGGTGATGAAGAAGTCCCGGCCGGTGAAGCACATGACCTCACCCGTCTCGACGACCTCGCTGTTGGCGGTGAGCCGGTCGTGCTCGACGTAGTGGATGGTCTTGAAGACGGTGAAGAGCGAGTCGTCGTACCGCTCCAGCTTGGGCCGCTGGTGCGCCTGCACCGCGTCCTCGACGGCCAGCGGGTGCAGCCCGAACTCGCTCGCGATACCGGCGAATTCGGCCTCGGTCGGCTCGTGCAGCCCGATCCACACGAACCCGCCGTCGCGCCGCACCAGCCGCATCGCCTCGTGCGGGGTGAGCGGCTTGGCGCTCGCGACACGGGCACCGTCGCGGTAGACGGCGCAGTCCACGACGGCCGAGGGCGTGGCGGGGTCGCGGGTGGTGTCGTACGACGGGCTGGACACGCCCGCGGGCTTGCGCAGCGAGACACGGGACGGACGGACCACGGCGCGCAGGTCGCGGATCATCGACATGGGCAGGCTCCTTCGCGACAGGCAACGAAAGACCGCCGGCGACGGGTGGAACTACCCGGAATGAGGACGTTTTCACTGCGGATGTTTGGCACGTCCACAAAGCGGGGAGCACCGCACCGTCGCGGTGGCGACTTCGCTACTGATGCAGAACTGATTCGATCAGGCAGATCGGGTGATCAGGGCAAAGCGAAACGAGGTGCTCTTCCGAAGGGCAACGCGCACGGGAAGGCGGCAGCAGCCAGCCAGAAAACAGCCAGTGACTACATCAACGGGCGATCAACGGGCGGAAGAGCGAGTGGTACTGCACGGTCGACTTCGATCCATGACAGCCCCACCTCCTCCGGCCGGTCCCTCGTAAGGGAGTCTCATCGGCGTCGGGACTCGATAGCGACGCTTCTACGTGCTGTCCCGAACCACCGGCTCAGCGTAGCAGCCGCCCGATGTGTCAAGGCGCCGCTTTGCCCGCTACTGACGAGTTCTATGCTCACCGCATGGTTGATGTTCTTCCTCTGGTCGAGGCACGGTTGACCACCGCGCTGGGCGAACCGGACGCGCGCGCCGCCGTCACCTTCCTCGGCACGGACCGCATCGAGGTGCTCCGGTTCCAGGAGGGGGACGTTGTGCGGTACGCCACCCTCGGTATGTCCGCGCACCCCATGACCGATCCCACCGCGACGCTCGCCGACCCGGTCAAGGGCCCTCGCGCCGAGCTGGTCCTCTCCGTCCGCGCAGGTGTCGCCGACACCGACAAGGTGCTCCGTCCGCTCGCCGTGCTGGCCGCGTCACCGCAGGTGGAGGGGCTGATCGTGGCCCCGGGCGGCTCCCTGGACGTGGGTGACCCGCTGTGGCCCGGCGCCCCCTTCACCTCGGTCCTGGTGGGCGAGCCCGGCGGCCTGGTGGAGGACCTGGAGCTGGACGACCCGATGGAGCCCGTACGGTTCCTGCCGCTGCTGCCGATGACCCCGAACGAGGCCGCCTGGAAGCGGGTGCACGGCGCCCAGGCCCTCCAGGAGCGGTGGCTCGCGAACGGGACGGACCTGCGCGACCCCGCCCGCAGGTCCGTCCCGCTGGAGTAGGCGTCGGCGTGAGCAACCTCACCAAGTGACGCCGGGGTGCGGTCAGTTGGCAAGGACGCCGGCCCCGTCCTCGACGGCGTGCCTCGGCGCCGGTCCCTGCGCCTTCCGGGCGGGCGCTCGGTGCCGTACGACGACCACCGCCGTGGCCGCCGCCACCGTGTTCCCTCCGGACGGGTGATCGTCCTTGACGTGGGCGGGCAGGGGTAGGACCGTGGAGCCCTATGAGGGGCGAACCCAGTTGCCCGCGGTGTGGTGGCCGGGTCAGGGCTCCCGGTCTCTTCGCCGATGCGTGGCAGTGTGATGTGCACGGCACGGTGTATCCGCTGCAGCCCGTGATCCCGCCCAGCGTCGAAGCCCTCGGTGCCGTCGTGCACCGCACGCACGTCCCGCTGTGGATGCCCTGGCCGCTGCCGGTCGGCTGGCTCTTCACGGGCGTGGCCTACGCCGGCGACGACCGCAGCGGCGGCCGCGCGACCGCCGTGGCCTGCTCCGGACCCGGTCCGCTCGGCGGCCCCGGGGAGCTGATCCTGGTCGCCGAGGAACTCGGTGTCGGTCTCGGCGCGCGGTACGCGGGCATCGACGGCCCGGACCCGGGGTCGTACATGAACATCGAGAAGCCGCCCCAGGCCAAGGTCCTGGCCGCCGGCCGCCCGACCCCGCTCTGGCACGTCTACCGCACCCCGGACGACCGCGCGGTCTTCGCCGGCGAGGCCCTCGGGATGTGGCTGTGGGCGGTGATGTGGCCCGAGCAGTCCGCGCTGCTCATGTACGACGAGCTGGTGCTGACGGATCTGCGGGACGCGGGGGCGGAGCTGGATCTGGTGCCCTGCGGAGCGTTGTCGCCGCGCTTGCTTCGGCCGTAGCGCCCACCGGGGTGCCGGGAGCTTTCTCGTCGGCGGGTGCGGGTGCGTTGTGGCTTGTCGCGCATTTCACCGCGCCCCCAGGGGGTGCAGTAGGGGGCGCCGAGTGGTTGCGGGTGTGACAGGGGGCGTGGAAAACCCGGCTATCCTTAGGTGTCCCCTTCCGTACCGTCATCGCCTGGAGTTTGCGTGCGCATCGATCTGCACTGTCACTCCACGGCCTCCGACGGTACGGACACGCCGGCCGAGCTGGTGCGGAATGCCGCCGCCGCCGGGCTGGACGTCGTCGCGCTGACGGATCACGACACCACCCGTGGGTACGCCGAGGCGGTCGCCGCGCTGCCCGAGGGGCTCACGCTGGTCACCGGCGCCGAGCTGTCCTGTCGTATCGACGGCATCTCCATGCACCTGCTGGCCTATCTCTTCGATCCCGAGGAGCCCGCTCTGCTCGCCGAGCGTGAGCTGGTGCGGGACGACCGGGTACCGCGGGCCAAGGGCATGATCGCCAAGCTGGACGCGCTGGGCGTGCCGGTCACCTGGGAGCAGGTCGAGCGGATCGCCGCCGGCGGCTCCGTGGGGCGCCCGCACATTGCGACGGCGCTGGTCGAGCTGGGTGTCGTGCCGACGGTGAGCGACGCGTTCACCGAGGAGTGGCTGGCCGACGGCGGCCGGGCCTTCGTGGAGAAGCACGAGACCGACCCCTTCGAGGCGATCCGGCTGGTCAAGGGCGCGGGCGGGGTCTGTGTGTTCGCGCACCCGGCCGCCGCCAAGCGGGGTCGCACGGTCCCGGAGGCGGCGATCGCCGAGATGGCCGCGGCCGGTCTGGACGGCATCGAGGTCGACCACATGGATCACGACGCCGAGGCGCGCGACCGGCTGCGGGGGCTGGCGAAGGAGCTGGATCTGCTGGTCACGGGCTCCTCGGACTATCACGGCAGCCGCAAGACCGTGTCGCTGGGCGCCTACACGACCGACCCCGAGGTGTACGGGGAGATCACGCGACGGGCGACCGGGGCGTTCCCGGTGCCGGGCACCGGCGGGGCCTGAGGCCGTCAGCGGCCCTCACACGCCCTCAGTTCACCCTTTCCAGCAAGGCCAGTACTTCCCCCATGTTCGACATCGCCGTCTTCGGCTCCCTGTTCCTGACCCTTTTCGTCATCATGGATCCCCCGGGGATCACCCCGATCTTCCTCGCCCTCACCGCCGGCCGTCCGGCCAAGGTGCAGAAGCGCATGGCCTTCCAGGCCGTGTGCGTGGCGGGCGGGGTCATCGCCACGTTCGGCGTCCTGGGCCATCAGATCCTCGACTACCTGCACGTCTCCGTCCCCGCGCTGATGATCGCGGGCGGCCTGCTGCTCCTGCTGATCGCGCTGGACCTGCTCACCGGCAAGACCGACGAGCCGAAGCAGACCAAGGACGTGAACGTGGCGCTCGTACCGCTGGGCATGCCGCTGCTGGCGGGACCCGGTGCGATCGTGTCCGTGATCCTGGCCGTGCAGAAGGCCGGCAGTGTGGCCACGCAGATCTCGGTGTGGTCCGCGATCCTCGCGATCCATGTCGTGCTGTGGCTGGTGATGCGTTACTCGCTGCTGATCATCCGCGTCATCAAGGACGGCGGTGTCGTGCTGGTGACACGGCTGGCGGGCATGATGCTCTCCGCGATCGCCGTGCAGCAGATCATCAACGGGATCACTCAGGTGATCCGGGGGAGCTGACCCTCGTCGGCTCGGCTCCCCCGGAAAGCTTGAGTGGCGCGGAACGCGTGGGCGTTACGAGGCCTTGGTCTCGGCCGGGCGGATCCACAGGCGCTGTCCGATGGCGGCGGCCTGCTGAACGATCCGGTTGACGGAGGCGGCGTCCACGACGGTGCTGTCCACGGTGGTGCCGTCGACCTCGTCGAGTCGCATGATTTCGAAGCGCATGGGCTTCTCCCTTCGTCTGGTCATCCTCCTGCGGAGAACTACTTGGTGCACCGGTTGTGTATCCGGTGTCGTACGGAGTCAACACGTTCCTTGTTACAAACATTCCCTACGCTAAAGAAATTTTTCGAACGGCTAATTACTGACCGGTAAGTCGAGGTCGCGGGCACTCGCGGGACCGATCGGGACCGGTTGTGTTCGCAGCGTGACGGCCGGGACAATGGAGGCGATGAACGACGACCTGGCGGCCCTGGGCGCCCGCATCGACCGCACGAACGAGCTGCTGACACGCATGCTCGCCGAGGTGGCGAAGACGCCCTCCACCCACGCGATCTTCGTCGACGCGGGCTATCTCTACGCGGCGGCGGGCCGGCTGGTCGCGGGGACCGAGGACCGCCGGGCCTTCGACCTGGACGCCGAGGGCCTGATCGAGGCCCTCATCGACCGGGCCCGCTCGGTCTTCGCGGACAGCCGCCTGCTGCGCGTCTACTGGTACGACGGCGCCCGCCGCCGCATCCACACCGCCGAGCAGCAGGCCATCGCCGAACTGCCCGACGTCAAGGTCCGCCTGGGCAACCTCAACGCCAACAACCAGCAGAAGGGCGTCGACTCACTGATCCGCACGGATCTGGAGTCCCTCGCCCGGCACCGCGCCATCAGCGACGCGGCGCTCCTCGGCGGCGACGAGGACCTGGTCTCGGCGGTCGAGGCCGCGCAAGGGTACGGCGCCCGTGTCCACCTGTGGGGCATCGAGGCGCCCGAGGGCCGCAACCAGGCCGAGCCGCTGCTCTGGGAGGTCGACAGCCAGCGCACCCTCGACCTGGAGTTCTTCAAGCCGTACGTCTCCCGCCGCACCGCCGCCTACGAGGCCACCACCGGCGCCCGCCCCAGCCGCGAGGACGTCCGGTTCGTCGGCGCGCAGATCGCGGCCAAGTGGCTGGCCTCCCGGGGCCGCGAGGCCCTGGTCGAGCTGCTCCCCGGCCATCCCTATCTTCCCGGCTCCGTCGACCAGGACCTGCTGGTGGAGGCCGAGAGCCTGCTGCAGTACTCCCTGCGCGGCCAGGCGGACCTGCGCCGCGCCCTCAGGGACGGCTTCTGGGGCCATCTGCAGGCGCAGTTCTAGCCCCGTCCGCCCGCGGTGTCCCAGAAGTCGGCGAGGGCACGTGCCGTGGCCAGGGGCTGATCGGTGTTGGGGGAGTGCTCGGCACCCTCGATCACCGTCCGCCGCGCGTCCAGCCGTACCGCCATGTCATCCAGCAGCGGCAGGGGCCAGGTGTCGTCCCGCGAGCCGGACAGGACGTGGACCGGCAGCGGTACGGCGGCCAGTTCCGCGACCCGGTCCGGCTCGGTGCACAACTGGCGCCCGGTGGCGAGGAGTTGGGCGGGCTTGGTACCCAGCCAGCGGCGCCGCAGGTCGTTCCGGTCGTCCAGGCCGTCGTCGAGCGCGGGCGTCTCGGTCTCCTCGGGCGTCTCCATCGCCTGGATCGCCTCCCACACTTGCGCCATCGTCATCACGGTGAGCGCGTCCCGCAGCAGCTTCACGCGCTGTTGCTGGGACTCCGAGATCTGGGCGGGGCCGGACGCCATGAGGGTGAGCGACCGGAAGGGGGCGTGGTCGAGCAGGACGGCGGCACGGGAGATCTGCCCGCCGAGGGAGTGGCCCAGCAGATGCACCGGCTGCCCGAGTGCCCCGGCCTGGGCCAGCACGTCCCGCGCCAACTCCTGCTGCGCGTAGGCGGACTGATCGCTCTCGGGCCCGTCCGACTCGTGCTGCCCGCGCCCGTCCACGGCCACCGTGCGGTATCCGCGCGCCGCGAGCGGCACGTGCAGCGGATTGAAGTCCTCCTTGCTCCCGGTGAACCCCGGCAGCAACAGCGCGACCCCGCGGGGCTCGACCCCGTCGGCCACCGGAGCGTCGACAACGGCGAACTCCCCCCGCGCGGTCCGCAGGGAGTACGCCCGAGCACCGGGCGGCGGGACAAAGGTGGCGGGCTTGCTCATGGGGAGAGGCTATCGGGGAGGGGCAGGGGGCGCTGGGGGCGGGGCAGTCGGTGAGTACGGGGGACTGCTGGGCGCGGGGAGCCGTGGGAAAACGGGACGGCCCGGTCCACCTGAGTGGACCGGGCCGTCGGTGACGATGTGCCGGATCAGCCTTCGACGGCCTCGACGGCCGCCGTGGCCTTGCGGGTACGTCGGCGCGGCTTGGCCTCGGGCTCCTCGGTCGCCTGGGCGGGGATCTCCGCAGTGGCAGCCTTGCGGGTCCGTCGCGGCTTGACCTCGGCTTCCGGGGCGTCCGGTGCGGCTGCGGCGGTCTTCCGCGTGCGGCGCGGCTCGGCCTCCGTGCCTTCGGCGGTGTCGACAGCGGCGGCGGCGGTCTTCCGGGCACGACGGGGCTTGACCTCGGCCTCGGGGGCCTCGGCCGTCTCCGGCGCGGCAGCGGCAGCCTTGCGGGTCCGTCGCGGCTTGGCCTCGGCCTCGGGGGCGTCCGGTGCGGCTGCGGCGGTCTTGCGCGTGCGGCGGGGCTTGGCCTCCGTGGCTTCCGCCGTGTCCGCTGCGGCCTCGGCGGCAGCCGCCGTCTTCCGCGTGCGGCGCGGCTTGGCCTCGACGGCCTCGGCGGTGTCCACCGCGGCCTCGGCCGCGGCTGCCGTCTTGCGCGTGCGGCGCGGCTTGGTCGCCGGGGCGGGCTCCTCCGTCGGGACCTGGGCCACGACGGACGCGGCCTCGGCGACCGGCTCCGCTGCCTTGCGGGTGCGGCGGCGGGGCTTGGCCTCCGTGGCCTCTGCCGTCTCCACGGCGGCTTCGGCGGCTGCGGCGGTCTTCCGGGTCCGGCGGGGCTTGGCCTCGACGGTCTCGGCGGTGTCCGCGGCCGTCTCGGCGGCAGCAGCCGTCTTGCGGGTGCGGCGCGGCTTGGCCTCGGCCTCGGGGGCTTCCGGCGCCGTGGCGGCGGTCTTCCGCGCGCGGCGGGGCTTGGCCTCCGTGGCCTCTGCCGTGTCCGCTGCGGCCTCGGCGGCAGCCGCCGTCTTCCGCGTGCGGCGCGGCTTGGCCTCGACGGCCTCGGCGGTGTCCACCGCGGCCTCGGCCGCGGCTGCGGCGGTCTTCCGGGTCCGGCGGGGCTTGGCCTCGACGGTCTCGACGGTCTCGGCGGTGTCCGCGGCCGTCTCGGCGGCAGCAGCCGTCTTGCGGGTGCGGCGGCGGGGCTTGGCCTCGGTGGTCTCGGCCGTCGGCTCCGGCGCGGGGCTGTCCTCGACCGCGGGGGCCGGAACCACGGGCTCGGGCCGCGCCGGTACCTCCGTGACCGAGGTCTCCGTCGACGCCGCTACCTCCGCGACCGCGGACTCCGTCGGCTGCGGGGCCTGGGTGTCCGTGTTCCTGCGGGTGCGGCGGCGGCGCGGCTTCGCCGTGGCCTCCTGCTCGGGCGCGGTCGGCGCGGGCGCGCCCTCCGCCGTGTCGAGCGACTCGACGGCGGCCTCGGCCGCTGCCGGCTGCGCCGGGGCACCGGCGCGCGTACGGCGACGGCGGCGCAGGGTGCGGGGAGCCTGGGACTCCTCCACGCCGGCGGTGTCCGCGGTGCCGGCCTCGGCGGTCGGCGCCGCGGGGGCCGTAGCGGCGTCGACGGGTGCTCCACCGCGGGTACGGCGGCGACGGCGCGGGGTGCGGCTCGTACGCTCGCGCTCGGCGGTGCCGGCCTCGGGACGGCCACCGCGCTCGGGCCGGCCACCACGACCGCGACCGCGTGCGCCACGCCCGCCGGTCTCGCCCAGGTCCTCCAGCTCCTCCGCGTCGAGCCCGGCACGGGTCCGCTCCGAGCGCGGCAGGGTGCCCTTGGTGCCCTCGGGGATGCCGAGGTCGGAGAACAGGTGCGGGGACGAGGAGTACGTCTCCACCGGGTCGTTGAAGTCCAGCTCCAGCGCCTTGTTGATCAGCTGCCAGCGCGGGATGTCGTCCCAGTCGACGAACGTGATCGCCGTACCCTTGGCGCCCGCGCGGCCCGTACGGCCGACCCGGTGCAGGTACGTCTTCTCGTCCTCGGGGGACTGGTAGTTGATGACGTGGGTCACGCCTTCGACGTCGATGCCGCGCGCGGCGACGTCGGTGCAGACGAGGACGTCGACCTTGCCGTTGCGGAAGGCGCGCAGCGCCTGCTCGCGGGCGCCCTGCCCGAGGTCGCCGTGGACCGCGCCGGAGGCGAAGCCGCGGCGCTGCAGCTGCTCGGCGATGTCGGCGGCCGTGCGCTTGGTCCGGCAGAAGATCATCGCAAGGCCGCGGCCCTCGGCCTGCAGGATGCGGGCGACCATCTCCGGCTTGTCCATGTTGTGCGCGCGGTAGACGAACTGCTTGATGTTCGCGACCGTCGCGCCCTCGTCGTCCGGCGCGGTGGCGCGGATGTGCGTGGGCCGCGACATGTAGCGCCGCGCCAGCCCGATGACCGCACCCGGCATGGTCGCCGAGAACAGCATCGTCTGGCGCTTGACCGGCAGCATGTCGATGATCTTCTCGACGTCGGGCAGGAAGCCCAGGTCGAGCATCTCGTCGGCCTCGTCGAGGACCAGGCACTTGACGTGCTTCAGGTTGAGCTTCTTCTGGCCCGCGAGGTCGAGGAGCCGGCCCGGGGTGCCGACGACCACGTCGACGCCCTTCTTCAGGGCCTCGACCTGGGGCTCGTAGGCCCGGCCGCCGTAGATCGCGGCCACGCGCACGTTACGGACCTTGCCCGCGGTCAGCAGGTCGTTCGTGACCTGGGTGCACAGCTCGCGCGTGGGGACGACGACGAGGGCCTGCGGGGCGTCGGTGAGGGCCTCGGGGGCGGCGCGTCCGGCCTCGACGTCGGCGGGGACGGTGACGCGCTCGAGGAGCGGAAGACCGAAGCCCAGCGTCTTGCCGGTGCCGGTCTTGGCCTGGCCGATGACGTCCGTGCCGGAAAGGGCGACGGGGAGCGTCATCTCCTGGATGGGGAAGGGGGTGATGATGCCGACGGCTTCCAGGGCCTCGGCGGTCTCGGGGAGGATCCCAAGTTCGCGGAACGTCGTAGTCAGGGTCATGCCTCTTCTGTGTGCGCGGTGCGAGGCGAGCGCGGGGGTCGTGTGCGACCGTGCCGGGGACGTCGGCTGCCGTACGGGCGAACCATTCAAGGCAAGCCGTATGACACGGGACCTCTGCCGACGCTCTAGCGCTCGTACCGCTGAGGGTGTCCCTCCGGTCGTCGTACGTACTCTCACGTACGGCCAGGGAGGGCTGTCGGGTCGGAGCCGATCGGGCCACCGACCGGGCATCCTCATGCGTGCGCCCTGTCGGGAGACGTCGAACATCGTCAACGCACTCTGGCAGGCGCATTACCACCATACCCCGGATTCGCGCACATGCGATGGCCGATTTGGTCACGTCATGGTCGTCACAGTGGTTGACCAGGGACTCCGAGGAGGGCCGAGCGGGCTATTGTGCGGCTCATGACTAGCTCTGACAAGCCTGAGAACGGGTCCGCCGCCTCCGCCGAACCCACCGGTGTCGCTGCCCAGGACTGGGCGCAGGCCTCCGCCGACCCGCAGTACCGCGCCGCCGTCGTGGATCTGCTCGGCGCGCTCGCGTACGGGGAGCTGGCGGCGTTCGAGCGGCTCGCGGAGGACGCGAAGCTGGCTCCGACCCTTGCGGACAAGGCGGAGCTGGCGAAGATGGCCTCGGCCGAGTTCCACCACTTCGAGCGGCTGCGGGACCGGCTCACCGAGATCGGCGAGGAGCCGACCGCCGCGATGGACCCGTTCGTCGCGGCCCTGGACGGCTTCCACCGGCAGACCGCGCCCTCGGACTGGCTGGAGGGCCTGGTCAAGGCGTACGTGGGCGACTCGATCGCGAGTGACTTCTACCGGGAGGTCGCGGCGCGTCTCGACTCCGACACGCGGGAACTCGTTCTCGCCGTTCTCGACGACACCGGGCACGCCGGGTTCGCGGTGGAGAAGGTGCGGGCCGCCATCGACGCCGACCCGCGCGTGGGCGGCCGGCTGGCGCTGTGGGCGCGGCGGCTGATGGGCGAGGCGCTGTCGCAGTCCCAGCGGGTGGTCGCGGACCGGGACGCGCTGTCGACGATGCTCGTGGGCGGGGTGGCCGACGGGTTCGATCTCGCGGAGGTCGGGAAGATGTTCTCGCGGATCACCGAGGCGCACACGAAGCGGATGGCTGCACTGGGCCTCGCGGCCTGAGCGCCGGTGCGCTCCGTGGGGGCGGGTGCGGCGATGTGCGCGACTGCAGGTGCGGTGTGGTTTCTCGCGCAGTTCCCCGCGCCCCTTCGGGGCGCTTCCGGCTACGCCGTCGCTGATCGGCGCAGCCTCCCCGCCGGGCGGAGCAGGAGGGACAGCGACGCCGCGGAGATGATCGCGGCGCCCAGGAGGCTGGACCAGGTGGGGGCTGAGCCGAGGGCGGTGTGGGTGACGAAGTCGCCGAACAGGGCCCCCGCGATGCCCGTCGAGAGGACCAGCGGGCGGGCCGGCAGCCGGTGCGACAGGCGGTACGCCGCGATCAGGGCGAGGGTCAGACCGAGCACTGCGGAGCCGAGTGCTTCCAGGATCATGTCGGGGTCCCTCCCACGGCCGGTCTGCCTTGAACGGTCGTAGCCCGTCATACCCGTGACCTGCGGAGCACAATCCTCCGCTGTGGAGAAGTTGTGCGCCACCTGTGTGCGTCGTGCATGCGCGAGGGCCCGGCGGCAACAGGCCGCCGGGCCCTTCTCACGAGGTCGGCCTACAGCGCGCCGAACCCCACCTTGCGCACGGTCGGCTCGCCGATCTCCACGTACGCCAGACGGTCGGTCGGCACCAGGACCTTGCGGCCCTTCTCGTCCTGGAGGCTCAGCAGCTGCGTCTTGCCGGACAGCGCCTCCGACACCAGGCGCTCGACCTCCTCGACGCTCTGACCGCTCTCCAGAACGATCTCGCGGGGCGCGTGCTGCACGCCGATCTTGACCTCCACGGCTTTGTCCCTCCGACGGTCAGTGATGTGCGCGATCTTCCGCGCCGTACCCAGGACACATTAGTCCGGTGAGGGGACGTACACGCTGCGGGCCGGAACGCCGTCAGCGAACAGCGGACGGGAACGAACGGCCGTCAGTGGTGTTCGCTGCCGTGCAGCGGGAAGCCGGCGATGCCCCGCCAGGCCAGCGACGTCAGCAGCTGCACCGCCTGTTCGCGCGGCACGCTGCGGTCGCTGTGCAGCCAGGAGCGGGCCACCACCTGGGCGAGACCGCCGAGGCCGGAGGCGAGCAGCATCGACTCCGCGCGTGAGAGGCCGGTGTCCTCGGCGATGACGTCGCAGATCGCCTCGGCACAGTCGTTGGTGACCTTGTCGACGCGCTCGCGCACCGCCGGCTCGTTCGTCAGGTCCGACTCGAAGACCAGCCGGAAGGCGCCGCCGTCGTCCTCGACGTACGCGAAATAGGCGTCCATGGTGGCCCGGACCCGCTGCTTGTTGTCGGTCGTCGACGCCAGCGCGCTGCGCACGGACTGGATCAGCGACTCGCAGTGCTGGTCCAACAGGGCGAGGTAGAGGTCGAGCTTGCCGGGGAAGTGCTGGTAGAGCACCGGCTTGCTGACGCCGGCCCGCTCGGCGATGTCGTCCATCGCGGCCGCGTGATAGCCCTGCGCGACGAAAACCTCCTGAGCGGCGCCCAGCAGCTGGTTCCGTCGGGCTCGGCGCGGCAGACGGGTGCCACGTGGGCGTACCGCCTCAGTTTGCTCGATGGCTGTCACGCCGCCTCCCAAAGTCGTCCATATCGCGGTGTCAGCCGCGTCGCCATCGTACTTTTCGGTAACCGTGGCGTGCGCGGTGCGTGCGCAGAATTTCACGTACCGGACGGCGGCGAAAGCGGCAGTGTGCCCCTGGTGCGGTCGCGGGAGTGCGCCGACGTCAGCGGTAGTCGTCCTCGTCGAGTGAGACCACGCGCGTTTGTTCGACCAGATCGGCCTCGTTCGCGCGCTCCGGATCCACTCCCGTCAGGGGGTCGTCCCGGTCCGGCCTGATGTCGGCGTGCTGCTCGGCGGCGTCCACCTCGGGGGCCTCCACATCGATCTCCGGGGCCGTGTCGACCTCCAGTTCGTCGATCGCGTCGGGCTCGGTCGGGTCATAGGCCATGGTGGGCTCCCTTCCTACGAACGTCCCTGGAAGAAGCAGGGGCCACATGCGGGTGCCCTCTGTATGAGCCTAGGAGACAGCAGATCCGGACGCCATGCCGTCTCGTCCGTTCTTGCCCCTGTTCACCGCTCGCGGACGGCCCGCGCGCTGTCCGCGCTCATTCCGGTTCACCCGTCACCCACGGTTCATTCTGTGACGGCCACCACACGAACCTCGGCGTGATCACCTCGTAACATTGCCGCATGTCTTCGACCGAGTCGCCGTCCGTGTCGGCCGCCAGTGTGCTTCCGAAGGTGGCACCCGTCCGGGTCGCGGAGGGCGAACGGCTGCGGTCCGTGGGACTGCCCGGGGTCACCCTGTCGATCCGGTCCCGCCCGCCGGCGCGCGAGGGCCTGCCGCCCGCCCTGTACGTGCACGGGCTCGGCGGCTCCTCGCAGAACTGGTCGGCGCTGATGGCCGAGCTGGACGGCGTCGTGGACAGCGAGGCGGTCGACCTGCCGGGCTTCGGCGACTCCCCGCCCCCGGACGACGGGAACTACTCCGTCACCGGGCACGCGCGCGCGGTGATCCGTTATCTCGACGCGGCCGGGCGCGGCCCGGTCCACCTGTTCGGCAACTCGCTCGGCGGCGCGGTCGCCACGCGCGTGGCCGCCGTACGACCCGACCTGGTCCGCACGCTCACCCTGGTGTCGCCCGCCCTGCCGGAGCTGCGCATCCAGCGCACCGCGGCGCCGACCGCACTGCTCGGGGTGCCCGGTGTCGCCGCCCTGTTCACCCGGTTGACCAAGGGGTGGACCGCTGAACAGCGGGTGCGCGGGGTCCTGGCGCTCTGTTACGGCGACCCCGCGCGCGTGTCGCCCGAGGCGTTCCGGCACGCCGTGGAGGAGCTGGAGCGGCGGCTGCAGCTGCCGTACTTCTGGGATGCGATGGCCCGCTCCGCGCGCGGGATCGTCAACGCCTACACGCTCGGCGGACAGCACGGCCTGTGGCGCCAGGCCGAGCGCGTGCTCGCGCCGACCCTGCTCATCTACGGCGGCCGCGACCAGCTGATCGGCTTCCGCATGGCCCACCGGGCCGCCCGAGCCTTCCGCGACTCCCGCCTGCTGTCCCTGCCGGACGCCGGGCACGTGGCGATGATGGAGTATCCGGAGGTGGTGGCCACGGCGTTCCGGGAACTCCTCGCGGCGACCGGGGACGGCGGCACCGATTCGGGCGCGGGGAGCTGAGGCCGGCGTGGGACGCCACAGCCGCCGGGGTCCGGCCCCCAAGGGCGACGCCGCGGACACAACCGCCAGGCGCAGCGAACAGCAGGGCACCCGCCCGGGTGACGGCGGGGACATTCCGGTCCAGAGCGGCGGACAACCACGGTTGCCGGGGCAACGCCAGGGGTCGCAGGGGCAGCGCCCCGTGCCGCAGGGCCGGCGTCAGGCGCCGATGGGCGGGGCGGGTGCCGCCGCCGGCCATCCGCCGCGCGCCCCCCAGGGGCCGGCGACGTTCCCGGACGGCACTCCGGTTCACGGAGTACCGCGTCTCGGCGACGGCTTGCCCCCGCGTGGTGTGTCCGGCTTCGGCGAGGGCACGCCTGCCCACGGTGTGCCGCGTCTTCCCGACGGCACGCCGGGGCATGGTGTCCCGAGGCTTCCGGACGGCACGCCCACGCAGGGTGTGCCGAGGCTTGCTGACGGCACCCCGGCTCACGGAGTGCCGCGTTTCGGTGATGGCACCCCCGCTCACGGCATGCCCAGGCGCCCCGACGGCACCTCCGCACACGGTGCGCCCCGCCTTCATGAGGGTGCCCCCGCGCGTGGTGGGCACCCCGAGCAGCGGGAAGCCGGGGGCGGCTGGGGGCAGTTCGCGGGGGCGTCCGGTCCAGGCGGCGCGCTGCCGCAGCAGCGGCCGGCGGGGCAGGGGTCCGGCACGGGGCCCCGGCAGGAGTACCTCGACGCCTTCGCCGACGGGCGCGCCGGCGCTCTCGGCGCCGAGGACGACGTCGATGTCTTCGCGCCCCGCGTGGGGAAGCCCCGCCCCGCCGAGCAGCACCCAACCGACGCGCCGGAGGCGGACGGCCACGGCGACAGCGCCCCGCCGGGGGCGCGGGGAACCGCGCGGGCGACCGCACCGCAGCCGCAGCCGCTGGACGGCGGTACCGCCCCCCAGGGAACGCCGCGCGCCCGGACCTTCACCGGCATTGCCGCGGCCGCCGTCACCACGGTGCTCGCGGTGGTCGTCGCCGGACAGGTGACCGAGTCGCGCGACGGCGGCTCCGTACCGTCGCACTCCGCCACCGACCAGGCCCGTGACGCAGGCCCCGGCGGACAGACCCCGTCGGCCTCGCCGGGCACGACCACGCTGTCGTACGAGCAGAAGATGGGCCGGACCTACCCGCTCAGCGCCACGATGAAGGGGCCGGGGAAGTTCGACGCGGTGCCCGGTTTCGCCAAGGCGCCCGGCAAGGGGCAGAAGTACACCTACCGCGTGGACGTCGAGCAGGGTCTGGGGCTGGACGGCGAGCTGTTCGCCGAGGCCGTGCAGAAGACCCTGAACGACGACCGCAGTTGGGCCCACGGCGGTGCCCGTACCTTCGAGCGGATCTCCTCCGGCAAGCCCGACTTCGTGATCACGCTCGCCAGTCCCGGTACGACCGCCAAGTGGTGCGCCAAGTCCGGGCTGGACACCACGGAGGACAACGTCTCCTGTGACTCGGCCGCCACCGAACGCGTGATGATCAATGCGTACAGATGGGCCCAGGGAAGCAAGACGTACGGGGACAAAATCCATGCCTACCGGCTGATGTTGATCAACCACGAGGTCGGTCACCGGCTCGGCCACGGCCATGTGACGTGCCAGAAGGACGGCGAACTCGCCCCCGTCATGCAGCAGCAGACCAAGTTCCTGAACCATGACGGAATCCACTGTCTGCCCAACCCCTGGCCGTATCCCACGAGTTGACTGGTCCCGCTCATGTCACATTGACATGAGCCGTAAGTTCGTTCATATTTCTGCGCATGTGGTCTAGTCATGCCGTCTCTGAGAGCGCCGCCATCGAGCTGGCGCTCATCGGTGTGACCGCACTCTGCGTGGCCGACATCCACTGTCGCTGACGCCGCCTCCCTGGCGTTCGCGTCGCGATCCTTCTCCTCTTTCTGCATCGTGACTCGGTCACGGACCGCATCCGTGACCGAGTCACGGATTTTTCGACGACCCGACGCCGAGGCTGACGTCTGCCCGTAATCGTCTCACTCCTCGTCCATGAGTCTCAGTATCCGAGAGGTCGTCATTCCGATGCGTCAACCGTCCGTCGTAGCGCGCCGCGTGGCAGCGGCATCCGTCAGCCTGGTCGTGGCAGCGGGCGCCGCCGCCTGCGGCCCGAAGGACAACGATGCCAAGGGCTCCGGCGGCGACTCGGCGCCCCGCAAGGGCGGCACGCTGACGGTGCTGAACTCCGAGCCGCAGACCGACTTCGACCCCGCCCGCCTCTACACCTCCGGCGGCGGAAACGTCCCTTCGCTGGTCTTCCGCACCCTCACCACGCGCAACCGCGAGAACGGAGCGGCCGGCGCCAAGGTCGTCCCCGACCTCGCCACCGACACCGGACGCCCCAGCAAGAACGCGACCGTGTGGACGTACACCCTGAAGAAGGGCCTCAAGTTCGAGGACGGCACGCCGATCACCTCCGCCGACATCAAGTACGGCATCGAGCGCTCCTTCGCCCCCGAACTCTCCGGCGGCGCGCCCTACTTGAGGGACTGGCTGGTCGGCGCGGCCCACTACCAGGGGCCCTACAAGGACAAGAAGGGTCTCTCGGCGATCGAGACACCGGATGCGCGGACCATCGTCTTCCATCTGAACAAGCCCGAGGGCGAGTTCCCGTTCCTCGCCACGCAGACGCAGTTCGCCCCCGTGCCCAAGAGCAAGGACAACGGCACCAAGTACGAGGAGCACCCGGTCTCGTCCGGCCCGTACAAGGTCGTCAAGAACGAGAACGACGGCGAGCACGTGCTCCTTACGCGCAACACGAACTGGTCGGCGGTCACCGACGACGAGCGCAAGGCCTACCCGGACACCATCGACGTCCGCTCCGGGCTGGACTCCTCCGTGATCAACCAGCGGCTGTCCGCGTCCCGGGGTGCGGACGCGGCCGCGGTCACCACGGACACCAACCTCGGTCCGGCCGAGCTCGCCAAGGTCGGCGGTGACAAGGAACTGGCCGCGCGCGTGGGCACCGGCCACTTCGGCTACACCGACTACATCGCGTTCAACCCGACCGTGAAGCCGTTCGACAACCCCAAGGTGCGGCAGGCGATCGCCTACGCCGTCGACCGGTCCTCGGTGGTCAACGCGGCCGGCGGCAGCGCGCTCGCCGAGCCCGCCACCACCTTCCTGCCGAACCAGAAGTCCTTCGGTTACACGCCGTACGACCCGTTCCCGGCCGGTGCCTCCGGCAACCCGGCCAAGGCCAAGGAACTGCTCGCCCAGGCCGGTCACAAGAGCGGGCTCACGGTGACGCTGACCCACTCCAACGCCAAGGACTTCGAGACCAGTCCGGAGATCGCGACCGCCGTCCAGGACGCGCTCAAGAAGGCCGGCATCACGGTCAAGCTGCAGGGCCTGGAGGACAACGACTACCGGGACAAGATCCACAGCGTGAAGACCGAGCCCGGTTTCTTCCTCGCGCACTGGGGTGCCGACTGGCCTTCCGGCGGTCCCTTCCTCGCCCCGATCTTCGACGGCCGGCAGATCGTCAAGGACGGCGCGAACTTCAACACGGGCCTGCTCGACGACACGTCGGTCAATGACGAGATTGACGCGATCAACAAGTTGACCGACCTCGACGCCGCCGCCAAGCGGTGGGGTGCACTGGACAAGAAGATCGGCGACAAGGCCCTCGTCGTGCCGCTGTTCCACCCGGTCTACAAGCGCCTGTACGGCTCGGACGTCAAGAACGTCGTCATCAGCGACTGGACCGGCGTCCTCGACATCTCCCAGGTCGCGGTGAAGTAGCGCCGTGAGCGAGGCACTTGTCGCCGTCGGGACCGCCGGGACGGACACTGCCGTCCCGGCGGTCCCGGGGGCCCGTCGGTTCTGGCGGCGGCTGCGGGCGCAGCGCGCCGCCCTGGTCGCCGCGGCCGTGGTCGCGCTGCTGGTCCTGATCGCGCTCGCCGCGCCGCTGCTCACCGCGCTGGAGGGCCAGGACCCCACCTCGTACCACCCGTCCCTGATCGACTCCGCGCGCGGCGGCGTGCCCGTCGGCTCCTTCGGCGGCATGAGCGCCGACCACTGGCTTGGCGTCGAACCCCAGACCGGCCGCGACATGTTCGCGCGGCTGGTGTACGGGGCGCGGGTGTCGCTGGGGGTGGCGCTGGCGGCGACGGCGGTGCAGGTCGCCATCGGGGTCGCTGTCGGTGTGGCCTCGGCGCTCGGCAGCCGATGGGTTGATCAACTGTTGAGCCGGGCCACGGACGTCATCGTCGCCATGCCGCTGATGATCATGGCGCTGGCGCTGCTGGCGATCGTGCCGTCGAGCTTTCCGCGGCCCGTCCTCGTCACCCTTGTCATCGGCCTGATCGGCTGGGGCAGCATCGCGAAGATCGTGCGCGCCCAGACGCTCACCCTGAAGGGGCTCGACTACGTCTTCGCCGCCCGTCTGAGCGGCTGGAGCGCCTGGCGGGTCGCCCGCCGCGAACTGCTGCCCGGTCTCGCGGCGCCCGTCATCACGTACGCCGCGCTGCTGGTGCCCACGAACATCTCCGTCGAGGCGGCCCTGTCCTTCCTCGGTGTCGGCGTCAAACCGCCCACTCCGTCCTGGGGACAGATGCTGACCGCCGCCGACGTCTGGTACCAGGCCGCGCCCCAGTACCTGCTGCTGCCGGCCGGCGCCCTGTTCGTCACCGTCCTCGCCCTCACCGTCCTCGGCGACGGCGTGCGCACCGCCCTCGACCCGCGCGCCGCCTCCCGCCTGCGCGTCGGCACCGGCCGCGCGGACTCCGCCACGCCCGGCGTACCCGAGAAGGAGGCATCCGCATGAGCGGCTTCGGCGGCTTCCTGCTGCGCCGTGCCGTCGGCACGGTGGTCACCCTGCTCGCCATCTCGGTGATCGTCTACGTCGTCTTCTACGTCACCCCCGGCGACGTCGCGCAGATCACCTGCGGCCCGCGCTGCTCGCCGGAACAGGTGCACCAGGTCGCCCGGCAGCTGAACCTCGGCGACCCGCTGTACCTGCGGTACTGGCACTTCCTGGAGGGCCTGTTCGCCGGCCAGGACTACTCCACGGGCACCTCGGTCGAGCACTGCGCCGCACCCTGCCTGGGGCAGTCGTACCAGACCGATCAGCAGGTGCTGGACATCATCTGGGCCAAGCTGCCGGTCAGCCTGTCGCTCGTGCTCGGCGCCATGGTGCTGTGGCTTCTCCTCGGCGTCGGCACCGGAGTGCTGTCCGCGTGGCGGCGCGGCCGGGTCTCCGAGCGTGTACTGACCGCCGTCACCCTCACGGGCGTGGCCACGCCCGTCTTCGTCATCGGCCTGGTGCTGATGATCGTCGTCTGTGGCGAACTGCAGCTGCTGCCCTTCCCCCAGTACGTGAACTTCACCGACGATCCCGAACAATGGGCGTGGAACCTGCTGCTGCCGTGGTTCTCCCTCGCCCTGATCGAGGCGGCCGCCTTCGCCCGCCTCACCCGGGCCTCGATGCTGGAGACCCTCGCCGAGGACCACATCCGCACCTTCCGGGCGTACGGCGTCGCCGAGCGGTCCGTCGTCGGACGGCACGCGCTGCGCGGCGCCCTCGCACCCGTGATCGCGCTGAACGCCAACAACGTCGGCTCGGCCGTCGGCGGCGCCGTCCTCACCGAGACCCTCTTCGGCCTGCCCGGCATCGGCCAGGAGCTGGTGCACGCGGTGAAGGTCGTCGACCTGCCGGTGGTCGTCGGCATGGTCCTCGTCATCGGCTTCTTCGTGGTCCTCGCCAACGCCGTCGCGGACGTCCTGTACGCGGTGGCCGACCGACGGGTGGTGCTCGCATGAGCCTGGTGGAAGTGACGGACCTGACCGTCGAGTTCGGCTCGCTGCGGGCCGTGGACGGGCTCTCCTTCAGCCTGGCCGAGGGCGCCGCACTCGCCCTCGTCGGCGAGTCCGGCTCCGGCAAGTCCACGGTCGCGGGCGCCCTGCTGGGCCTGCACCGGGGCACCGGGGCGCGGGTCACCGGCTCGGTGCGCGTCGCAGGCACCGACGTGCGGGAGGCCTCCGACGAGGAAGTGCGGCGGCTGCGCGGTGCCAGGGCCGCCATGGTCTTCCAGGACCCGCTGTCCTCGCTGGACCCGTACTACGCGATCGGTGACCAGATCGCCGAGGTCCACCGCGTCCACGCGCGCGTGTCGCGTCGTAGCGCACGCGCGCGTGCCGTGGAGGTACTGGAGCGAGTGGGAATTCCGGACGCGGCCCGGCGCTCCCGGTCCCGCCCGCACGAGTTCAGCGGCGGCATGCGCCAGCGCGCGCTCATCGCCATGGCACTCGCCTGCGAACCGGACCTGCTGATCGCCGACGAGCCGACCACCGCCCTCGACGTCACCGTCCAGGCCCAGATCCTCGACCTGCTGCACACCTTGCGCGAGGAGACCGGCATGGGCCTGCTGCTGGTCACCCATGACGTGGGCGTCGCCGCGGAGAGTGTGGACGACATCCTCGTCATGCGGCACGGCAGGGCGGTCGAGCACGGCCCGGTCGGCACGGTCCTCGCGGCGCCCGCCGAGGCGTACACCCGTGAACTGCTCGACGCGGTCCCGCGCGTGGACGCGCGCCGCACCGGCTCCCCGGCCACCGACGAGGTCGTACTGGAGGCCACCGGCCTGCGACGCGAGTTCGGGCGCGGCAAGCGGGCCTTCGCGGCCGTGGACGACGTCTCGGTGACCGTCCGGCGCGGCGAGACCCTCGGCGTGGTCGGCGAGAGCGGCAGCGGCAAGACCACCCTCGGCCGGATGCTCGTCGGGCTGCTGGAGCCCACCGCCGGCACGATCCGCCACGAGGGCCGCCCGCACACCGGCGTGAACCCGGCCGTCCAGATGGTCTTCCAGGACCCCGTCTCCTCCCTCAATCCGCGTCGCAGCGTGGGCGAGTCGATCGCCGATCCGCTACGCGCGCGTGGGGAACGCGATGAGGGGCGCATCCAGGGGCGCGTGCGGGAACTGCTGGAGCGCGTGGGGCTCGACAGGGCGCACTACGACCGCTACCCGCACGAGTTCAGCGGCGGACAGCGCCAGCGCATCGGCATCGCCCGCGCACTCGCCGCCGAACCGGGTGTCATCGTCTGCGACGAGCCCGTCTCCGCGCTCGACGTCACGACACAGGCACAGGTGGTCGAACTGCTCGGCGAACTCCAGCGGGAACTCGGCCTCGCCCTCGTCTTCATCGCGCACGACCTCGCCGTCGTACGGCAGGTGAGCGATCGCGTCGCGGTGATGCGCGGGGGCCGGGTCGTCGAGTACGGGCCGGCGGACGAGGTCTACGACAGCCCCCGCGAGCCCTACACCCGGCAGCTCCTGGACGCCGTACCGGCGCTCGACCCGGACCTGGCGGCCCGGCGGCGGGCAGCTCGCCGTGAACCGGCCGCGGCGTGACGTTTCGTGCACGGCTGACCGCGCTGTGAAACCCTAGCGCGGTCGAACGCGACCCGCACGCGAAAGTTACGCCCGTTCACCCCTTTTGGTGGCGCGATGGACAACCGTCCGTCGCGCCACCGCCTTGTCCCCTTACGTTCGTCCCGCTGCGAGCCGCCGGGCCAGGGCGGCTCACCGGACGGGAGATCGGGGGTGCACACGTGCGTATCGGACTGCTTACCGAGGGTGGCTACCCGTTTGTGGGCGGTGACGCCGGACTCTGGTGCGACCGGCTCGTGCGCGGGCTCGAGCAGCACGAGTTCGACATCTACGCGCTCAGCCGCAGCCGGCACCAGGAGGACGACGGCTGGGTCGCGCTCCCACCGCAGATCAGCGGGGTGCGCACGGCGCCGCTGTGGACGGCCGAGGACGACGGGGTCGCCCACGGGCGGCGCGCGCGCCGGCGCTTCACCGAGTGCTACGGCGAACTGGTCGCCGCGCTGTGCGCCGGTACCGGCGCCGATGCCGCCCCCGAGGAGGGGGCCACCGCTCTGGCGGACCGTTTCGGCAGCGCGCTGTACGGACTCGCCGAACTCGCCCGCGACAAGGGCGGGCTGGTCGGCGCCCTGCGCTCGGACGCCGCCGTGCGCACTCTCGAACGCGCCTGCCGCGCCCCCGGCGCGCTGCGCACGGCGCGCGAGGCGCGCGTACCCGAGCTGCTCACCGTCACCGCACACCTCGAACACGCCCTGCGCCCCCTCTCCCTCGACTGGTACGGCGACGACGGCCTCGGCGCGGCCGACCTCTGTCACGCCACCGCCGGCGGCTCGGCCGCCCTCCCCGGACTGCTCGCCCGGCACTTCTGCGACGTACCACTGCTCGTCACCGAGTACGGCGTCCCGCTCCGCTCGCACTATCTCGCCCTCGGCCCCGACACCGCCGCCCCCGCCGTACGCGCGCTGCTCGGCGCCTTCCACCGCCGGCTCGCCACCGAGGTGTACCGGCGGGCCGAGATCCTCACCCCCGGCAACGCCCACGCCCGCCGCTGGCAGGAACGGTGCGGCGCCGACCGCGCCAGGATCCGCACGGTCCACCCGGGCATGGACGCCGCTCGCTTCGCGGACGTCGGCGAGGCCCCGGACCGCGCCGACCCGGACACACTGGTGTGGGTCGGGCGCGTGGAACCCGCCAAGGACCTGATCTCGCTGCTGCACGCCTTCGCCGAGGTCCGCAAGGAGGAACCCGAGGCGCGCCTCAGGGTCGTCGGCACGCCCGCCGGCCCCGAGGGCGCGGCCTACCTCGGCCACTGTCGGGCGCTCGCCGCGCAGCTCTTCCCGGACGAGGCGGAGGGCATGCACGCCGTCGGGGACAACCCGGTCTCCTTCGAGGAGATCGGCGGCCCGGAGGCCCCCACGCTGCCCGACGCCTACGCCGCCGGCGCGGTCGTCGTGCTGTCCAGCGTGGTCGAGGGCTTCCCGGCCGGCCTCATCGAGGCCATGTTCTGCGGCCGGGCCACGGTGTCCACCGACGTCGGCGCGGTGGTCGAGGTCATCGGGGGCACGGGACTCGTCGTGCCGCCGCGCAATCCGCGGGCGCTCGCCGAGGCGTGCGTGGCCCTGCTGCGCGACCCCGAGCGCCGTGCGCGCCTGGGCGCCGCCGCGCGCGCCCGCGCGCTCGAACTGTTCACCGTCGAGCAGAACATCGCGGCGTTCCACGACATCTACCTGCAGATCGTCTCGCACTGTCCGGTCCGCAGGGTCGTCCTCGACGACACCGGCGAGCCACGGCCGTTCGCCACCCCCGCCGAGTCCCGCGTCCCCGGCCGCTGGACCGGCCCCACGGCCCGTGTCCTGCCCCGGACCGTCCCCGGCTGGGCCACGGCCCCGCCGGTACGCGCGACACCGCTGGCCGCTGCGGAGGGAGCGTGATGGACGTACGGAACGGACACGGAAGCGGTGCGACCGGTGAGCCGGGCGAGGGGGGTACGTCGGTGGGGCTGGACCGGCCCGGAAGGCCCAGCGGAGCCGAACCCTGGGACCTGCGGTCGGGGGAGTGGAGCAACCCGCCCGCCGATGACGGGAAGTCGGGCAGCTCGCCCGCCCACGACCGTCATTCGGGCAGTCACGGGCCGAGCAGCCGGCGCGTCGCCGCACCCCGGCGCGGTGGCGCCGACCCCGTGAAGGCATTGCTGTACCGGCACCGGGAGCTGTGCGAGCGGGCCGTGGACCCGTTGGAGATCGCCGCCGGGCTGGAGGCGCACGGCGTCACCGACCGGACCGCCGCCCGCTGCCGCCACCGCGACGTCTTCTCGCTCGCCGAGGAGCTGTACGCGCGCGTGCCGCGCACCGGCGAGCGCGGCCCCGGGACCGAGCCCCTGCCCGCGCCCCGTGTCCGCGCGGACTGGATGCTGCTCACCCTGCTGCCCGGCGCCCTCGGCACGGCCACCGTGGCAGGACTGCGCCTCACCGACGGCCGCCCCCGCCTCCTGGTCGCCCTCGCCGGCATCCTCGCCCTCGCCCTCGCCACGCGGGCCGCACTGCGCCGCGGCCCCCTCGCCGGCCCGTCCGGCACACACCCGTGGCGGACGGCGCACGGCACGCGCGTGTGGCACCCGGCGCACGGCACGCGCGTGTGGACGCTCTGGCTCCTCGGGTACGCCCTCCTCGGCGACGGCCTGCTGCACGCCGTCGTGACGGGCGGCCCCGACGCCCTGCCGACCGGCGCCCCTGACGGCCCCTGGCCCACGGCCGACGCGCCCGCCCTGGCCCTCACCCTGGCCTGCGCCCCGGCCGCCTGGTGCGCCCACCTGCTCACCGCGGGCGCCCGCCGCAGGCTCGCCGGCAGCCGGGGCCTGGAGGACTTCACAGCCGCCGCCCGGCCGTTGCTGTACGGCACGTTCGCGCTCTTCCTCGGCGCGCTGGCCGCACTGCTCCTGGTCTGCGGCACCGTCCTGCACGAACCCGGGGCCCACCCGCAGATCCTCGCCCTGGGCGCCCTGCTCCTGCTCGCCCGACTGCTCACCGTGCACCACCACCGGCATGCCCCGGCCGTGCTGCTCGGCGCCGCCGCGGTCACGGAAGCGGTGGCGCTCGCCCTGCCGACGGTGGCAAGGCTGCCAGGCTGCGCCGTCCTGGCGGCCCCCGTCCGGGCCCTCGTGCACGTGTGGGGCGAGGCCGCCGTCCCGGCCCTCGCCTGCGGCACCGCGGCGCTGGCCCTGCTGCTCCACGCCGCCCGCACGCTGACCCGGGCGTCGGCACACGCGCCCACGGGAGCCCCCGACTGAACTTCCGCCGCCGGCCCGGACCGCCGGAGGCGACCGCACCACCCCTTTTGAAGGAGAAGACCAGATGACCACCTCCCGACCCGGAGCGTCCGGAGCCCCCGGGACCGCCGGAGCCGGAGTCCGGGGAACGACCGGATCCGCCGGCACCGTGAGAGCGAGCGGAGCCGACGCGCACTCCGGGCCCAGTGGATTCTCGGGCCGCGCACGTCCCGTCAGGCAGGCGGCGGGCCCCGTCAGGCAGGCGGCGGATCCGTCCGAACGCTTCTGTCACAACGGACGCTGTCATATCGGCCCCTGTCTCAACGGATGCCGCCACCACGGCCCCAGCAGGCACACCGTTCCCGTCGCTGTCGCCGGCGCGCACACCCCGGGAGCCGTCCGATGAGGGTCCTGCTGATCGGAGCCAACGGATACATCGGCCGGTTCGTGGCCGACCGTCTCCTCGCCGACCCGGCCGTCCAGCTCACCGCGCTCGGCCGCGGCGACGACGCCGACGTCCGCTTCGACCTGGCCACCGGCAGCCCGGGCGCACTCACCCGCTTCCTCGACGCGGTGCACCCCGGTGTGGTCATCAACTGCGCCGGCGCCATCCGCGGCGGCGCCCGCGACCTCACCCGGCACAACACCGTCGCCGTCGCCACCGTCTGCGAGGCCCTGCGCCGCAGCGGCTGCGGCGCCCGTCTGGTGCAGATCGGGTGCAGCGCCGAGTACGGGCCGAGCCAGCCCGGCTCCTCCACCGCCGAGGATGCCGTACCCCGCCCAGGGGGCCCCTACGGCGTCAGCAAGCTCGCCGCGACCGAACTGGTCCTCGGCTCCGGCCTGGACGCCGTCGTACTGCGGGTCTTCTCGCCGGCCGGCCCCGGCACCCCGGCCGGCTCCCCGCTGGGCCGGCTCGCCGAGGCCATGCGGCGCGCCATGCAGTCCGGCGACGGCGAACTCAAACTCGGGGGCCTCGGGGTCCAGCGCGACTTCGTCGACGTACGCGACGTCGCGCGCGCCGTGCACGCCGCCTCGCTCTCCGCCGCACAGGGCGTCATCAACATCGGCTCCGGCCGCGCCGTACGCCTGCGCGACGCCGCCGCCGTCCTCGCGCGCGTGGCCGGATACGGCGGCGCCCTGCACGAACTGGACGCCCCGCCCGGCCCGCTGCGCGGCGCCATCGGCCACCCCCGGCCCGACTCCGACCACGCGGCCCCGGTCGCCTACCCGTACCCGGACGGCTGCGGCAGCTGGCAGCAGGCCGACGTGCGCACCGCACGCGACCGGCTCGGCTGGCGGCCCCGCATCAACCTCGAAGAGTCCCTGGCCGACATCTGGATGGAGGCGGCATGCCGCATCTGACCAGCACCGCAGCAGGCGCCACGAGCACCGGCCTGCGCACCGCCCTGGGCATCCCCGGCTACGCCCATCCGCTGGTCGCCCCCGCTCAGTGGGCGGAACTCGCCCGCCCCGGCACCCCGCTGGACTGGGTGGTCCTCAACGTGGCCGCCGGACCGGGCACCCGTCCCGACCCGCACTGCCTGGAAGCGGCGGCGAGGCTGCGCGGCGCGGGGGTACGGGTCCTCGGCCACCTGGACCTCACCCACGGCGCCCGCGCCTTCGCCGATCTGCTCTCCGACGCCCACCGCCACCTGGACTGGTACCACGTCGACGGCTTCCTGCTGGACCGCTGCCCCACCGACCGCGCGGCGCTCCCCGAGGTCCGCCGCGCGGTCACCACCCTCCGGGCGATCAGTGACACCGCCCACATCGTGCTGGGCCACGGCACCCATCCGCACCCGGGCTATGCCGAGAACGCCGACCAGCTGGTCACCTTCTCCGGCTCCTGGGCCGCCTACCGCTGGTCGCAGGTCGCCGAGTGGACCGCCGACTACCCGCCGGACCGCTTCTGCCACTTCGTGCACGGCCTACCCCGCGGCCACCTGGAGGAGGCACTGCGCATCGCCCGCTGGCAGGGAGCGGCGACGATCTACTTCACCGACCGCACGGACCACGGCGGACGCACCGACCCCTGGGAGACGATGCCCGGCTACTGGGACGACATCGTCTCGCGTATCGGAACAGGTGTCTCGGAATGAAAAAGGCCGTGGCAGTGTTACGGGAAGAACAACCGTACTGTTTGACCGACCAACGGAGTCCCCGTGTCGCTGCCACCCCTGGTCGAGCCAGCTTCTGAGCTCACCGTAGACGAGGTCCGCCGGTACTCCCGCCACCTGATCATCCCGGATGTCGGGATGGACGGGCAGAAGCGGCTGAAGAACGCCAAGGTGCTCTGTGTGGGCGCGGGCGGCCTGGGCTCGCCGGCGCTGATGTACCTGGCCGCCGCGGGTGTGGGCACCCTGGGCATCGTGGAGTTCGACGAGGTCGACGAGTCGAACCTGCAGCGCCAGATCATCCACAGCCAGTCCGACATCGGCCGCTCCAAGGCCGAGTCCGCGCGTGACACGGTCAAGGGCATCAACCCGTACGTGAACGTGATCCTTCACGAGGAGCGGCTGGAAGCCGACAACGTGATGGACATCTTCGGCCAGTACGACCTGATCGTCGACGGCACGGACAACTTCGCGACCCGCTACCTGGTCAACGACGCGTGCGTGCTGCTGAACAAGCCGTACGTGTGGGGTTCGATCTACCGCTTCGACGGCCAGGCCTCCGTCTTCTGGTCCGAGCACGGCCCCTGCTACCGCTGCCTCTACCCGGAGCCCCCGCCCCCCGGCATGGTCCCCTCCTGCGCCGAGGGCGGCGTCCTGGGCGTGCTGTGCGCGTCCATCGGCTCCATCCAGGTCAACGAGGCCATCAAGCTCCTCGCGGGCATCGGCGAGCCGCTGGTCGGCCGCCTGATGATCTACGACGCCCTGGAGATGCAGTACCGCCAGGTCAAGGTCCGCAAGGACCCGAACTGCGCGGTCTGCGGCGAGAACCCGACCGTCACCGAGCTCATCGACTACGAGGCCTTCTGCGGCGTCGTCTCCGAGGAGGCCCAGGCGGCGGCCGCCGACTCCACGATCACTCCGAAGCAGCTCAAGGAGTGGATCGACGAGGGCGAGAGCATCGAGATCATCGACGTCCGCGAGCCGAACGAGTACGAGATCGTCTCCATCCCGGGCGCCAAGCTGATCCCGAAGAACGAGTTCCTCATGGGCACCGCCCTGGAGACCCTCCCGCAGGACAAGAAGATCGTCCTGCATTGCAAGACGGGCGTCCGCAGTGCGGAAGTCCTGGCCGTCCTGAAGTCCGCGGGCTTCTCCGACGCGGTCCACGTCGGCGGCGGCGTCATCGGCTGGGTCAACCAGATCGAACCGCACAAGCCGGTCTACTGACCGGCTTGCCCGCCGGCCAGCGGCATGGAAGAGGCCCACGGCTCCGACCGGCTCCGACCGGTTCGGATGCCGTGGGCCTCTGTCGTCGTCAGTCGGTCTCCCCGAGTGATCTCACCGATCAGCCCATCGACACCGGCCTGTGTCTGCCGTTGGGATATGTGCATTGCAGTGTGTTGATCCTTTCGGCTAGTTTGTGATCAACTCTGGGCGCTTGTCGGCGCGTTGAGGTTGACCTCCATTGCGTGATCACAGTCGCAGCGGTTGTCCGGCCACGTGCGAGGCATGACCACCTCGCGATCTTGTGGCGCCGCTGTCGTCACGCTCGGCAGAAGAGACGGGGAGTTCGAATGAAGAGGCGTTTGATGGGCAGGCTCGCGGCGATGGTCCTGGCCCCGGCTGTGATCCTGGTGGGCGCCGGCGAGGCATTCGCCGACGGCACCGTCACCTGGCAGAACAAGCTCAACGGCAAGTGTCTGGGCGTCATCAACAACATCCCCATGGCGGCGGCCGACTGCGGTTCGACGCCCTCCAAGTGGACCGAGACGAAGCAGTCCGACGGGTCCTGGACGTTCAAGACCAGCTATGGCTACTGCCTGGACAGCAACAAGGACGGGAAGGTCTACGTCCTGCACTGCAACGGCGGTGACAACCAGAAGTGGTACGAGACCAAGGACTCCTTCGGCTGGCGGCTCCAGGACAAGGCGACCAAGCTCACGCTCGGCCAGAACGACGGCGTGCTCTACACGAACTACGACGGCGGTCTCAAGGCCCAGCGCTGGGCCTGAGTTTCGACGTCGCTCCCGGCTGAGTCGTGGAGCAGGGGCCCCGGACAGCACGCGTCCGGGGCCCCGTCCCTGTCATGAGCAGACCGTGCCGGCCTTCGGTTCCTTGCCGTTGAGCAGGTAGTCGTTCACCGCGCTCTGCACGCACTTGTTCTTGCTGTCGTACGCGCCGTGCCCCTGGCCCTTGTACGTCAGTTCCACGGCGACGCCCTTGCCGAGTGCGTCCACCATCTTCTTCGCGCCCTCGTACGGCGTGGCCGGGTCGCCGGTGTTGCCGACGACAAGGATGGGTGCCGAGCCGGGTGCGCTGACGTCGGGGTGGTCGGCGGCACCCGGCACGGCCCAGTCGGTGCAGCTGACCATGCCCCAGGCCAGGTAGTCCCCGAACAGCGGGGAGGCGGCGCGGAACTCGGGCAGCTTCTGCTGGACGTAGTCGGCGGTGTACCGGGGTTTGTCGTCGGCGCAGTTGATGGCGATGTTCGCCGCCGTGATGTTGCTGTACTCGCCGTTCTCGCTGCGGCCGTTCAACGAGTCGGACAGCAGCATCAGGATCTTGCCGTCGCCCGCGTAGGCCTGTTCGAGGCCCTCGGTGAGGTACTCCCAGAAGTCCTTGGAGTACAGGGCCTGCGCGATGCCGTTGGTCGCGGCGGTCTGGGTGAGCTGCCGGGGCGTGATGCCGGAGATCGGCTTCTTCTCCAGGTCGTTCAGGAATTTCGCGATGCGGTTCTTCACGTCCTGCGCGGTGTCGCCGATCGGGCATTCCGTCGTCTTCGAGGTGCAGTCCGCGGCGAAGTTGTCGAGCGCCAGCTGGAAGCCCTTGGCCTGTCCCAGCGCGCTCTGTTCGGGGTTCTCGGTGGGGTCGACGACGGCGTCGAGCACGGCCCGGCCGACGTTCCTGGGGAACAGGTGGGCGTACACGCCGCCCAGTTCGGTGCCGTAGGAGATGCCGAAGTAGTGCAGCTTCGTGTCGCCGAGGACCTGGCGCATCAGGTCCATGTCGCGGGCCGCGTCGGTGGTCGCCACGTGCGGCAGGATCTTCTTCGAGTTCTTCTCGCAGGCCTCGTTGAACTGCTTGGTGCGGTCCAGGAGCGCGCTGCGCTCGGCGCTGTCGTCGGGGGTCGCGTCCTGCTGGAAGTACGTGTCCAGCTGGGCGTCGCTCTCGCACTTCACCGGCGCGCTGCGGCCGACTCCGCGCGGATCGAAGCTGACCAGGTCGTAGCGGGTGCCCAGAGCGGTGTAGTCCGCGCCGAACGCGGGCAGCGTGCTGACGCCGCTGCCGCCGGGGCCGCCGAAGTTGAACACGAGCGAGCCGATCCGCTGGTTCGCCGGGCCGCTGGCCCGGGCGCGGATCAGGGCGATGTCGATGGTGTCGCCCTTCGGTCTGCTCCAGTCCAGCGGCGCCCTCATGGTGGCGCACTGCCAGCTGGTGCCGTTCGGCAGCGGAGAGGGCGCGCTGCCGCCGCCCTCCGCCTCGGACGGAGCCGGGCAGTCCGTCCAGTCCAGCTTCTGCGCCGTGAGGTCGCCGTCCTTGGGGGTGCCGGCGCCGCATCCGGCCAGCAGGGCGGACAGCAGCACGCCCGTGCTGGTCAGGGCGGCGGCGCGCAGCCGGGAGGGGTTCGCCATGCTCCCATCCTGGGGGCGCACGCCGAGGCGCGCGCGGGGCGCGGGCCGTACGAGGTACGCGCCCGCCCTGCCGTCAAGGAGTCCGCTTACAGGGCTCCCTTGCGGGTGAGGTGGTTGAACGCCAGCCAGCCCGGCAGCACCGGCAGCCACAGCGTCAGCAGGCGGTACAGCAGGACGGCCGGAGCGGCGACCTCCTTGGGCAGCCCGAAGGCGATCAGGCCGAGCGTGAGGCTCGCCTCGACCGCGCCCACGCCGCCGGGGGTGGGCGCGGCGGACCCGAGCGCGTTGCCGGCGAGGAAGACGACGGCGACGCTGGCGATGCTCAGCGAGGCCGAGCCGTCGCCGAACGCCCGGACGGAGGCGTCCAGGCACATCACGAAGCAGGCCGTCAGCAGGAGCATGCCGCCGATGCCGGTGACGAGCTTCTGCGGCCGCTGCAGCACATCGAGCATCCGCGGCACGACACCGGCGAACAGCGACCTCACGCGCGTGACGACGAATTTCCGCAGGAACGGCACCGACGTCACCACCAGCACCAGCACCGCCACGGTCAGCAGGCCCGCGATGACCGTCCGGGACGGCGACAGCGACGGGGTCTTCTCGGTGCCGGTCAGATAGCCGAAGGACAGCAGCATCAGGATGTGGCAGCCGAGCCCGAACAGCTGAGACGCGCCGACGCTCGCCACCGCGAGCCCCGCGCGCACGCCGGCGCGTTGCAGGAAGCGCGTGTTCAGGGCCACACCGCCGACCGCGGCCGGCGCCACGATCTTCACGAAGGACCCGGCGACCTGCGCCGCCACCGTCCTCAGGAACGGCACCCGCTCCGGCACGAAGCCCAGCAGCGCCATCGCCGCGGCGACATAGCTGAGCGCGGAGAACGCCACCGCGGCGATCACCCAGCCCCACTGTGCCTGCGCGAACAGCGTGCCGAACTCGATGTGGGTGAGCTGCGTCAGCAGGTAGTACGCGCCGATCGCACCCGCGATGAAGCTGATGAGCGTGCGCGGCCGTACGCGCTCCAGCCGGGCCGGCTCCACGGGGGCCTGGGGCCTGATCCGCAGCACCTCGTGCCGGATCTGGGTGAGCAGGTCCTCCTCGCGGGCCTCGTCCAGGGCTTCGTCGATGGCCCGCCGCTCCGCGCGCTGCTCGGCGCGGGCCGCCTTCTTGTCGGGCTTTTCCAGGGCGGCCCCGTCCGCCTCCGAGGCTTCCTCCAGGCGGGCCTGCTTGGCCTGCCGGGACGCCTCCAGGACCGCTTCCCGTTCCCGCTGGGCGCGCTCCCGGGCCAGCCGGCGCAGCGTCGCGCGCGTGGAGCGCGTGAGCGCGATCGGCTGCAGCATCGGCAGGCAGTCGGCGACCGCGTCGGGTCCGAGCACCCCGACCGCCGAGGCCACCGCCCGCTCGGCCCCCACCCGCAGACCGAGCGTCGTGACCAGCTGGGCCACGTCCATGCGCAGCAGCAGCTCCCCGGCCGCGATCTCACCGCCGCGCAGCTCGGTGAGGATCACCCTGCCGGAACGATCCACCAGAATCGCGTCACCCGCGAGCCTGCGGTGCGCGATGCGCCGCGACTGCAGCGCCCGCACCTGGTGCCAGGTGTTGCGCAGCAGCTCGTCGGTGATCTCCGCGTCGGCCAGCGAGTCCAGCGTGCGCCCGCCGGTGTGCTCGTAGACGAGCATGACGGCGTCGGGGCCGAGCTCGGAGGTGGCGATGAGCTTGGGCGCGTGGGCGCCGGCCGCGATCGCCGCGTACGCCAGCAGCGCCTCCTGCTCCAGCGCCTGGCGCAGCGACTGCAGGCTGGAGCGGGTGGCGAAACCGCGCAGCGTGAGATTGCGCCACGCACGGTAGAAGAAGCCCTGGGCCTGCTGCTCACGGTCGACGACCGTGACGTCCAGCGGTGGCCCGTCCTCCAGGGTGACGAAGTAGCGCCGGCCGCGGTCGCTGTTCTCCGTCTCCACGGCCTCCTCGCGGGCCGCGCTGACGGGGTGGAAACCGACGTGCCTGAGGCCCGCCATCAGCGTCTGGCCGGTGGGGCGGACGTTGGGGGAGCCGACCGCGTACAGCGTGCCGTAGGCGATGGTCCAGCCGATCAGCACGGTCAGGATGATCGAGAACGGGGTGGTGTAGCCGGTGACCAGCATCGAGAACGCGTCGAGCAGCAGCACGATCCACAGCACCGCGCGCCATCTGGGTCTGCGGGACATGCCGACGGCCGTCATGTAGGCGATGACCGGGGCCAGGTAGCCGTGCACCGGGTCGGTCAGGGCGTGGATGTCGCCAGGCGAGGGCTGGGTGAGCGCCTCCTGGATCGAGCCCGGAGCGGCCCGTGCGACCCACAGGTCGGTCGCGAGGGTCACTCCGTGGGCGAGGACGGCCGCGAGGACGCCGTCGGCGATGCGCAGCCCGTCGCGTTTGATCAGCCGTTCGATCGCGAAGGCGACCGGTACCAGCAGGATCGCGATGCTGGACGCCAGACCCGCGAACCTGATGAGCAGGTCGGGGGCCTGCCCGGTGCCCTTGTTGATGTCCTGTTCGAGGCCCGAGGTGGTGCCGTGCGCGAACGCGGCGATGGCGAGCAGCACCACGACGGCGAGCAGGCCCACCAGCAGCCGCATCAGGTCGGAGGGGCGGTGCACGCGCGCGGGGAGCAGCGGTTCGTCGCCCTCC
Source organism: Streptomyces sp. NPDC053069 (assembly GCF_044546895.1). Taxonomy (NCBI): domain Bacteria; kingdom Bacillati; phylum Actinomycetota; class Actinomycetes; order Kitasatosporales; family Streptomycetaceae; genus Streptomyces; species Streptomyces sp. NPDC053069. The sequence goes on from NZ_JBITZN010000002.1 coordinate 449,490, forward strand.
ACCGCCTCGGCGTGCGGATCGTCGTCTGCGCCCGGACCACGGTCGGGGGGCGTGCTGTCCGGGACGTGCGCGTCCTCGGTGTCGTCGCCGCCGTCGCCCGCGCCGTCGCCGCTGTCCCCCGCGCCGTCGCCGCCGTCACGCGCGCGGTCGTCGTCCCCCCGCACGCGCGTACCGCCGTCCGCGCGGTCGCCGTCCTCACGCGCGCGTGGGCCGTCGTCCTCGGGCGAGCCGGTGTCTGCCGTGCCGTCGTCCTTGCGGGAACCGGCGTCTTCGGCACCGTCCTGCCGGCGCGGACCGGTGCCGGGGCGCGCGCCGGCGTCAGGGGTGCCCGCCCCGCCCTCGGGGTGCCCGCCCTGCTGATTCATGGTCTCTTCTTGGTCTCGTATCACCAGTCACCGCCCGCACGATGGTGGCATGCCCCACCGACACACGCGGGCATCAGGGTGCGGATGCGTGGGCGCACAGTCTGCCGGAAGCGGCGTCCCGGGGCGAGAGGGCCGCTCCTCGCGGTCCGCGCCGCGATGTCGGTGGGGTGCGGCAGGATGGGACGAATGAGCGAGCAGAGCCCTGCCGAGGACACCCCGGGGGAGTACGCGGACGCCCTGCCGGAGTACGCGGAGCGGGTCCTGGAGGTCGCCGAGCGGATTCCGCCGGGCCGGGTCATGACGTACGGCGATGTCGCCGAGTGGCTCGACGAAGGGGGACCGCGCCAGGTCGGCCGGGTGATGTCCCTCTACGGAGGCGCCGTGCCGTGGTGGCGGGTCGTCCGCGCCGACGGGCTGCTGCTGCCCGGCCACGAGCTGCGCGCGCTCGCCCACTACCGCGACGAGGGCACCCCGCTGAAGGAGGCGGCCAGGAGCGCCGAGGGCCATCTGCCGCGGCTGGACGTGCGGCGGGCCCGATGGGACGGCGGGGCGGACGCGGAGGGTCACATCTGACAGCTTCCGCCATCGGATGCCTCCGGGGAGAGCCCGTGGCCCGTACGGGTGACATCGGGGACTCCCGTGGCATGACGTACGTTCGTGAGATGAGGGACCCGCGTGACCCCCGGGCCGTGAGGGAAGAAGCCGAAGCCCTGCTTCCTTCCGGTGCGGCGGCGTAGCGTCGGCTGCACGTGTCCCCCTCACCCCGCGGCCACCGCCTCGCACGCATGACCGCCCGCCCACCAGCACAACCACCAGGACCGGCCGATCACGTGAGCTCCTCCTCCACCACCAGGCGTCTGCCGCACCAACCGGTGCGGCAGGGGAGCCGTGGCGCTTACCGACTGGTCCGTACGCCGCCGGCCGCCGTGGACCCCCCTCCTCTGGACGCGGCACAGCGCGCCGTGGTTGACCACCGCAGCGGCCCCCTGCTCGTCCTCGCCGGACCGGGCACCGGCAAGACCACCACGCTCGTCGAGTCGGTGGCCGCGCGGATCGCCCGGGGCGCCGATCCCGAGCGCATCCTGGTGCTGACGTTCAGCCGCAAGGCGGCCGTCGACCTGCGCGACCGCATGGCCCTGCGCATCGGCGCCGCCCGCGCGCCCCGGGCGACCACGTTCCACTCGTACTGCTACGCCCTGGTGCGCGCCCACCAGGGCAGCGGCCCGTTCGCCGAGCCGCTGCGCCTGCTCTCCGGCCCCGAGCAGGACGTCGCCGTCCGCGAGCTGCTCGCCGGGCAGCCGGAGCTGGAGCGGCTCGGACTCACCCATGTGCGCTGGCCCGACGAACTGCGCGCCTGCCTGACCACACGCGGCTTCGCCGACGAGGTCCGCGCGGTCCTCGCCCGCAGCCGCGAGCTGGGCCTCGGCCCGGACAGCCTGGACGCCTTCGCCCGCCGTATCGGGCGCCCGGACTGGCGCGCCGCCGCCGCCTTCCTCGCCGAGTACCTCGACGTGCTCGACATGCAGGGCGTGATCGACTACGCGGAACTGGTCCACCGCGCGGTCCTGCTCGCCCGCCGCCCGGAGACCGCCGCCCGGCTCGCCGCTCAGTACGACGCCGTGTACGTCGACGAGTACCAGGACACCGACCCCGCCCAGGTACGGCTCCTGCACGCGCTGGCCGGCGACGGACGCACCCTGCTCGCCTTCGGTGACCCCGACCAGTCGATCTACGCCTTCCGCGGCGCCGACGTGAACGGCATCCTCGACTTCCCGGCGGCTTTCCCACGCGTGGACGGCCGCCCCGCCCCCGTCGAGGTGCTGCGCACCTCCCGCCGCTCCGGTGCCGCCCTGCTGGCCGCCACCCGCCTGATCACCCAGCGCATGCCGCTGCCCCGGCTCCCCGCCGAGAAGGTCCGCGCCCACCGCGAGCCGACCGCCGTACGGGACGGCGGTCGCGTCGAGGTCTACACGTACCCCACAGCAGGTACAGAACTGGACAACATCGCGGACATCCTGCGCCGAGCGCACCTGGAAGACGGTGTCGCCTGGAGCGACATGGCCGTCCTGGTCAGGGCCGGCGCCCGCACCCTGCCGACCCTGCGCCGCGCCCTCACCGCGGCCGGCGTCCCGCTGGACATCGACGGCGACGACCTGCCCCTGCGTCACGAGCCGGCGGTGGCCCCGCTGCTGACGGCCCTGCGCGCGGTGGCCGGGGCGGAGGCGCGGCGCGACGAGGAGAACAGCGCCCCGCAAGGTGAGCCCTCCGCCGGACAGGACGCTCCGCAAGAGGCCGCCGAGCCCGCCCCGGGCACCGCCTCCTGGCTCGACACGGAGACCGCGCTCACCCTGCTCGCCTCGCCCCTGGCCGGCATGGACCCCGCCGACCTGCGCCGCCTCGGGCGCGCCCTGCGCGAGGAGGAGCGGGCGGCCGGCAACCCCGTGCCGCCCCCCTCCGACGTACTGCTCGCACAGGCGCTCGCCGAACCCGAGCGGCTGGCCGTGCACGACCCGGCGTACGCGCGCGGGGCGCAGCGCCTCGGCGCGCTGCTCCGCAAGGCCCGCGAACGGCTGGCCGGCGGCGGTACGGCCGAGGAGGCGCTGTGGGACCTGTGGGAGGGCACGCCCTGGCCCGCACGCCTGGAGCGGACCGCCCGGCGGGGCGGCGCGGCCGGCCGCAACGCCGACCGGGACCTGGACGCGGTGTGCGCGCTGTTCGCCACCGCCGCGCGCGCGGAGGAGCGCACCGGGGGCCGCGGCGCGCTGAACTTCCTGGAGGAGATCGAGGCCGAGGACATCGCCGCCGACACGCTCACGCGCCGCGCAGTGCGCCCGGACGCCGTCCGCCTGATGACCGCGCACCGCTCCAAGGGCCTGGAGTGGCGGCTGGTGGTCGTCGCCGGCGTCCAGGAGGGCCTGTGGCCCGACCTGCGCCGCCGCGGCTCCCTCCTGGAGGCCGACCGCATCGGCCGGGACGGCCTCGCCGAACCGCTCACCCCGGGTGCGCTGCTCGCCGAGGAGCGCCGGCTGTTCTACGTCGCCGCCACGCGCGCGCGTGAGCGCCTCGTCGTGACCGCGGTGAAGGCACCGGCCGACGACGGCGACCAGCCGTCCCGCTTCCTGACCGAACTCGGCGTCGAACCCCGGGACGTCACCGGCCGTCCCCGGCGCCCGCTGTCCGTGGCCGCGCTCGTCGCCGAGCTGCGCGCCACCACGGTCGACCCGCGCGCGTCCGCCGCCCTGCGCCAGGCCGCCGCCCGCCGCCTGGCCCGGCTCGCCGCCCTCGCCGACGAGGACGGCCGCCCGCTGGTGCCGTCCGCACACCCCTACCGCTGGTGGGGCATGTACGACCCGACCGAGAGCAAGGTGCCGCTGCGCCACCGCGACCGGCCGGTCGTACTCTCCGGCAGCGCCCTCGACCAGCTCGCCAACACCTGTGCGCTCCAGTGGTTCCTGGGCCGCGAGGTGAAGGCCGACGCACCGGCCACCGCCGCACAGGGCTTCGGCAACGTCGTCCACGTCCTCGCCGACGAGGTCGCCTCCGGCCGCAGCGCGGCCGACCTCGACGTCCTCATGGAGCGCCTGGACTCGGTGTGGAACGCGCTCGCCTTCGACGCGCCCTGGAAGTCCCAGCAGGAGAAGGACAACGCGCGCGTGGCGCTCGAACGCTTCCTGAACTGGCATGTGCTGGACCGCGCCGGGCGCACCCCGGTGGCCAGCGAGCAGGACTTCGACGTCACCCTCGAAGCGGGCGACTACCAGGTCCGCATCCGCGGCCAGATGGACCGCGTCGAGACCGACGGCGAGGGCCGTGCCTACGTGGTCGACTTCAAGACCGGCAAACAGGCACCCAGCGCCGCCGAGGTGACCCGCCACCCCCAGCTCGCCGTCTACCAGCTCGCCGTCCGCGAAGGCGCCGTCGACGACGCCTTCGACGGGGTATGTCCCGAACCCGGCGGTGCGGAACTGGTGCACCTCAGGCAAGGGGCCGCCAAACGCGACGGAGGCGACAGCCTGCCCAAGGTGCAGACCCAGGAGCCGCTGTCGGGGCAGTGGGTCGGCGAGCTGCTGGCCACCGCCGCCGGCAAGGTCCTCGACGAGCGGTTCGCGCCGAACACCGGCCAGCACTGCACCCACTGCGCGTTCCGCGCCTCGTGCAGCGCCCGGCCCGAGGGGCGGCACGTGGTCGAGTGAGCCCCTGGGAGATGCCGGGGTGACGTACGGCACCACATGGGCTGACCTGCGCTTCTTCCTCTCGGGAGGGCCGACCCGGGCTCGACTGTCAGTCTCCGCCGCTAGCCTTTTCCGACATGCCCACCCGTATCACCGATCCCGAGCAGCTCAAGGAGCTCCTCGGCATCCCGTTCACCCCGGAGCAGACGGCCTGCATCACCGCGCCGCCCGCCCCGCAGGTGATCGTGGCCGGAGCCGGGTCGGGCAAGACCACCGTGATGGCCGCCCGCGTGGTCTGGCTGGTCGGCACCGGCCAGGTCGCCCCTGAACAGGTCCTCGGCCTGACCTTCACCAACAAGGCCGCCGGCGAGCTGGCCGAACGCGTCCGCAAGGCACTGATCAAGGCCGGCGTCACCGACCCCGATGTCATCGACCCGGACAACCCGCCCGGCGAGCCGGTGATCTCGACCTACCACTCCTTCGCCGGCCGCCTGCTCACCGACCACGGTCTGCGCCTCGGCCTGGAGCCCACCTCCCGGCTGCTCGCCGACGCCACCCGCTACCAGCTCGCCGCGCGCGTGCTGCGCGAGGCCCCCGGCCCCTACCCGGCGCTGACCCGCTCCTTCGCCGACCTCGTCAGCGACCTGCTCGCCCTCGACTCCGAACTCGCCGAACACCTCGTCGAGCCCGAGGAACTGCGCTCCTGGGACGCGGACCTGCTGGGCACTTTGCAGAACGCCAGGCTCACCAACGCCGATCTGCGCAAGGTCCCCGAGACGGCCGCGGCCCGCCGGGAACTGACCGACCTGGTCCGGCGCTACCGGGCCGCCAAGCGCGAGCGTGACCTGCTCGACTTCGGCGACCAGATCGCGCTGTCCGCCCGCCTCGCCGGCATCCCCGAGGTGGGCCGGCTGCTGCGCGAGGAGTTCCGCGTGGTGCTCCTGGACGAGTACCAGGACACCTCAGTGGCCCAGCGCGTCCTGCTGGCGGGCCTCTTCGGCGGCGGCACGGGCCATCCCGTGACCGCGGTCGGCGACCCCTGCCAGGCCATCTACGGCTGGCGCGGCGCGTCCGTCGCCAACCTGGACGACTTCCCGGCGCACTTCGCGCACCCCGACGGCCTGCCCGCCACCCGGCAGGCGCTCAGCGAGAACCGGCGCAGCGGCGGCCGCCTCCTCGACCTCGCCAACGGCCTCGCCGAGCCACTGCGCGCCATGCACGCGGGCGTGGAGGCCCTCCGCCCGGCCCCCGGCGCCGAGCACGACGGCACGGTCCGCTGTGCCCTGCTGCGCACGCACGCCGAGGAGACCGACTGGATCGCCGATTCGATCGCCCACCTCGTGCGCACCGGCACGGCCCCCGGCGAGATCGCCGTCCTGTGCCGCACCGCGACCGACTTCGCCGAGATCCAGGGCGCCCTCGTGGCCCGCGACATCCCCGTCGAGGTCGTCGGCCTGTCCGGGCTGCTGCACCTGCCCGAGATCGCCGACCTCGTCGCCGTCTGCGAAGTCCTCCAGGACCCGGGCGCCAACGCCTCCCTGGTGCGCCTGCTGACCGGCCCGCGCTGGCGCATCGGCCCCCGCGACCTCGCCCTGCTGGGCCGCCGCGCCCGCCTGCTCGTCGGCCACGCGCGCGGGGACGGCACCGACGACCCCGACCGCCGGCTCGCCGCCGCCGTCGAAGGGGTCGACCCGGCCGAGGTGATATCACTCGCGGACGCCCTCGACACCTTCCTCGAAGCACCCATGGACGCCGCGGCGGACGACGACGGGCTGCCGTTCTCGCCCGACGCGCGCGTGCGCTTCGCGCGCCTGGCCGCCGAGCTGCGCGACCTGCGCCGCTCGCTGGCCGACCCGCTGATGGACGTCCTGCACCGCGTCCTCGCCGTCACCGGCCTGGAGGTGGAGCTGTCGGCGTCCCCGCACGCCCTGGCCGCCCGCCGCCGCGAGACCCTCTCCAACTTCCTGGACATCGCCGCCTCCTTCGCGGCGAGCGACGCAGAAGCGACCCTGCTCGCCTTCCTCGGCTTCCTGCGCACCGCCGCGCAGTACGAGAAGGGCCTCGACAACTCCCTGCCCGGCGGCGAGAACACCGTCAAGGTGCTCACCGCCCACAAGTCCAAGGGGCTGGAGTGGGACGTCGTGGCCGTCCCCGGACTGGTCAAGGGCACCTTCCCCAGCGCGCAGGGCCGCGAGAAGTGGACGGCGCAGGCCAAGGTGGTGCCGCACGCCCTGCGCGGCGACACGGACACCCTGCCCGACGTCGACAGCTGGGACGCGCGCGGCATGAAGGCCTTCCACGAGGCCATGAAGGACCACCAGCACACCGAGGAGCTCCGCCTCGGCTACGTCACCTTCACCCGCCCCCGCTCCCTGCTGCTCGGCTCCGGCCACTGGTGGGGGCCCAGCCAGAAGAAGCCGCGGGGCCCCTCCGACTTCCTCCAGGCCCTCCACGACCACTGCGCCGCCGGATACGGCGAGATCGAGGCGTGGGCCGAGGAGCCCGCCGAGGACGAGGAGAACCCCGCCCTGCACTCCGCCGGCGCCGACCAGGTGTGGCCGCTCCCGCTGGACGCCGCCGCCCAGGCCCGCCGCCGCGCCGCCGCCGACACCGTCCTCGCCCACCTGGACGCCCTGGCCGCCGAGGATCGCGACCGCCCGCCGGCCGCGCACGACCCCGCCGCCCTCGACGACCCGGACTGGCCCGCACCGCCGGACGAAGAGGACGACGACCAGGACCCGTACCGCGGGGAGCCGTACGACGACGAGCCCTGTGCCGAGGACCACGACGGCGAGGGCCCGTACGGCGAGGACGTATTCGGCGAGGACCCGTACGGCGGGGACCCGTACGGCGAGGACCCGTACGGCGAGGATCCGTACGAGGGCGAGCTTCCCCGACGCGGCGGCGGACCCGAGGTGCAGGATCCCGACGCATGGGACTCCTGGAGCGCCGAGCGGCCGACCGTCCCCCACCAGGCACCCGCGCCCGGCGCACACGCCCCTCGCACCTCCGGCGACTCCACGCCCGATACCTCCCTCACCCCCGAGGAGGCCCGCACCATCGCCTCCTGGGACCGTGACCTGGACGCGCTCTCCGGAGAGCTGCTGCGGGCCCGGCAGGCCGTCACCGACGTCCCGCTGCCCGCCACGCTCAGCGCGACCCAGCTGCTGCGCCTGGCCAAGGACCCCGACGGGCTCGCGCGTGAACTCGCGCGCCCCATGCCACGCCCCCCGCAACCGGCCGCGCGCCGGGGCACCCGGTTCCACGCCTGGGTCGAAGCCCGCTTCGAGGAGCTGACGCTGCCCCTGCTGGAACCGGACGAGCTGCCCGGCAGCGACGCCGAGATCGCCGACGAACACGACCTGGAAGCCCTGAAGGAGGCCTTCGAACGCAGCGAGTACGCCCAGCGCACCCCCTACCGCATCGAGGCTCCCTTCCAGCTCACCCTCGCCGGCCGCGTCGTGCGGGGCCGTATCGACGCGGTCTACAAGCTGGGCGACGGCGACGAGGCAACGTACGAGATCGTCGACTGGAAGACCAGCCGCACCCGCACCGCCGACCCGCTCCAGCTCGCCGTGTACCGGCTGGCCTGGGCGGAGCAGCAGGGCGTGCCGCCGGAGGCCGTGCGGGCCGCCTTCCTGTACGTGCGCAGCGGCGAGGTCGTACGACCGCGGGACCTGCCGGACCGGGCCGCCCTGGAGCGCCTCCTCACGGGGGACGCCGGAACGGAGGGCGCGGGAACGGAAGACGCCGAAGCGGCACATCGGGCGACCTGAGTGTGACGAACCGCCCGCCGAGGATGCCGGTGCGGGCCGATAGGCTCGTGAACATGAGCCAGACCCCGGACAGCGCCGTCCGCACGTACATCGAGCAGCACCGCGCCGCCTTCCTCGACGACCTCACCGCATGGCTGCGCATTCCCTCCGTGTCGGCCCAGCCCGACCACGAGCCCGACGTACAGCGCAGCGCCGACTGGCTCGCCGCCAAGCTCAAGGAGACCGGCTTCCCGACCGCCGAGGTCTGGCCGACGGAGGGCGCCCCGGCCGTCTTCGCCCAGTGGCCCTCGGACGACCCCGACGCGCCCACCGTCCTCGTCTACGGCCACCACGACGTGCAGCCCGCCGCCCGCGAGGACGGCTGGGACAGCGACCCCTTCGAGCCGGTCATCCGCGGAAACCGGCTCTACGCGCGTGGGGCCGCCGATGACAAGGGCCAGGTGTTCTTCCACACACTCGGCGTCCGCGCCCACCTCGCCGCCACCGGCCGCACCGCCCCCGCCGTCAACCTGAAGCTGCTGATCGAGGGCGAGGAGGAATCCGGCTCCCCGCACTTCCGGGCACTCGTCGAAGAACACGCGGGACGGCTCGCCGCCGACGCGGTGATCGTCTCCGACACCGGCATGTGGTCCGAGGACACCCCCACCGTGTGCACCGGCATGCGCGGCCTCGCCGAGTGCGAGATCCGGCTCTACGGCCCCGACCAGGACATCCACTCCGGTTCCTTCGGCGGCGCCGTACCCAACCCGGCCACCGCAGCCGCCCGCCTGGTCGCCGCCCTGCACGACGAGCACGCGCGCGTGGCCGTCCCCGGCTTCTACGACGGCATCGTCGAGCTGACCGACCGCGAGCGCGAACTGTTCGCCGAGCTGCCCTTCGACGAGCAGCGCTGGCTGGACACCGCCAGGTCCCGCGCCCCCCACGGCGAGGCCGGCTACAGCACCCTCGAACGCATCTGGGCCCGCCCGACCGCCGAGGTCAACGGCATCGGCGGCGGCTACCAGGGCCCCGGCAGCAAGACGATCATCCCGTCGTCGGCCATGGTGAAGCTCTCCTTCCGGCTCGTCGCGGGCCAGGACCCCGACCACCTGGAGAAGGCCGTCCGCGCCTGGGCCGAGTCGCAGGTGCCCGCCGGGATCCGGCACGAGATCAGCTTCGGCTCGGCCACCCGCCCGTGCCTGACCCCGCTCGACCACCCGGCACTGCAGTCCGTGGTCCGCGCCATGGGCCGCGCCTTCGAGAAGTCGGTCCGCTTCACCCGCGAGGGCGGCTCGGGACCCGCCGCCGACCTCCAGGAAGTTCTCGGAGCCCCCGTGCTCTTCGTGGGCATCTCCGTCCCCAGCGACGGCTGGCACGCCCCGAACGAAAAGGTCGAGCTGGACCTCCTCTTCAAGGGCGTCGAGACCAGCGCCTACCTCTGGGGTGACCTGGCCGAGCACTGGCGACCCACACCCTGACCGGCCGACGCCGTACGGGCGGACAGCACAGGCGGGGCACACTGGAAGGACCGCCCCGCCGCCCCGCCCCCGCCCGGCCCGGTGCCCTCCCGCCGTACGTCCCGCCGAACCGCCCGCCGAACGAACCGCTGCCCTGGGGGAGTTGGAAGCACCCGTGACCACCTGGACCGACGACACAGCCGATCGCCCCATCTCACTGACCGCCCCGAGCGGCATCGACCGCGCCGCCCACCACCGGCTCGACGAGGCCTGGCTCGCGGCGGCGTGGAGCCACCCCACGACCCGCTGCTTCGTGGTCTCCGGCGGCCAGGTGCTCATCGACGAGACACCGGACGGCCGGACCGAACTCGTCATGACGCCTTCCTTCGAGGCCCCGCTCACCGAGGCGCACCGCTACTTCCTCGGCATCGACGAGGACGGCGTCAGCTACTTCGCACTCCAGAAGGACGCGCTGCCCGGCCGTATCGACCAGTCCGCGCGCCCCGCCGGGCTGCGGGAGGCGGGCCTGCTGCTCTCACCGCGCGACGCCGGGCTGATGGTGCACGCGGTCGGCCTGGAGAACTGGCAGCGGACCCACCGCTTCTGCTCCCGCTGCGGCGAGCGTACGGTCATCGCCGCCGCCGGTCACATCCGCCGCTGCCAGGCCTGCGGCGCCGAGCACTACCCGCGCACCGACCCGGCCGTGATCATGGCGGTCACCGACGCCGACGACCGCATCCTGCTCGGCCGCCAGGTCCACTGGCCCGAGGGCCGCTTCTCGACGCTCGCCGGCTTCGTCGAACCCGGCGAGTCCATCGAGCAGGCGGTGCGCCGCGAGGTGTCCGAGGAGGTCGGTGTGACCGTCGGTCCCGTGGAGTACGTCGCCAGCCAGCCCTGGCCCTTCCCGTCCAGCCTGATGCTCGGCTTCATCGCCCGCGCCACCTCCACCGAGATCGACGTCGACGGCGACGAGATCCACGAGGCCCGCTGGTTCTCCCGCGAGGAACTGCACGAGGCCTTCGAGTCCGGCGAGGTGCTGCCGCCCTACGGCATCTCCATCGCGGCCCGCCTGATCGAGATGTGGTACGGCAAGCCGCTGCCGACACGCAGCTTCGTCTGACCCACAGCAGGCCCGGGACACAGCAGGGCGGCCCCTGATCCATCAGGGGCCGCCCTGCTGCCGTCGCCGCGGAAACGTGGGCGCCGGTCTTCATCCGCCGCTGACCCGTCCGAGCTCATCGCGCTTCCAGCAGATCGGTGGACGGTCGAAACCAGTTCCTCTGCATGCTGTCGCAGAGCCTTCAGAGCAGAGCCTTGAGAAACCGGTCGGGGCTGCGGCTCGCGAGGGTCAGACGCCGAGCGCCTGCTTCACCTGGGCGAGGCTCGGATTCGTCATCACGACCTCAGAGCCACCATTGGTGGGAACCACCTGAACGGTCGGGACCGTCTGGTTTCCGCCATTCGCCTTCTCCACGAAAGCGGCGGACTCGGGGTCCTGCTCGATGTTGATCTCGGTGTAGGCGATGCCCTCCCGGTCCAGCTGGCTCTTCAGCCGCCGGCAGTAGCCGCACCAAGTCGTGCTGTACATCGTCACAGTCCCCTGCATGTCTCTCGCGCTCCTCAGGCAGCTGGAAAAATCGTCCGGGGGAGCCAACGTACGCGAGCCGTCGGTCATTCCCGCCGGGGGTATCCACAGGCGACTGTGACGCCTGCCGCATTCATACGACTACGGCTGCCCGCCTGTGGACAACCGACACGGCAGTCCCTTGCGACCTGGCAGCATGGCGGTGTGACAGCAGCAACGCACTCCACCCTTTTCCCGCAGACACCGGACTCGGCCGACGCGGTACTCGAAGGGCTCGACCCCGAGCAGCGCGCGGTGGCCACCGCCCTGCGCGGCCCGGTGTGCGTACTGGCCGGAGCGGGCACGGGCAAGACCCGGGCGATCACCCACCGCATCGCCTACGGAGTGCGAGCCGGCATCCTCCAGCCGTCCAGCGTCCTTGCCGTCACCTTCACCAACCGCGCCGCCGGAGAGATGCGCGGCCGGCTGCGCCAGCTCGGCGCCCACGGAGTCCAGGCCCGCACGTTCCACTCCGCCGCCCTGCGCCAGCTGCAGTACTTCTGGCCGAAAGCGATCGGTGGCGGCATGCCCCGGCTGATCGACCGCAAGATCCAGCTCGTGGCCGACGCGGCCGCGAGCCTGGGCACCCGGCTCGACCGGGGCGAGCTGCGGGACGTCACCGCCGAGATCGAATGGTCCAAGGTCACCCAGACCATCCCCGCCGACTACCCGTACGCCGCCGCGAAGGCCGGCCGCGAGGCCCCACGCGACCCCGCCGAGATCGCCCACCTCTACGCCGCCTACGAAGACCTCAAGCGCGACCGCGCCGTGATCGACTTCGAGGACGTCCTGCTGCTGACCGTCGCCGTCCTGCAGGACCGCCACGACATCGCCGAACAGGTCCGCGCCCAGTACCAGCACTTCGTCGTCGACGAGTACCAGGACGTCAGCCCCCTGCAGCAGCGGCTGCTGGAGCTGTGGCTCGGCGACCGCGACGACCTGTGCGTCGTCGGCGACGCCAGCCAGACGATCTACTCCTTCACGGGGGCCACGCCCGACCACCTCCTCGACTTCCGCACCCGGCACCCCGGCGCCACCGTCGTCAAACTCGTCCGCGACTACCGCTCCACGCCCCAGGTGGTCCACCTCGCCAACGGCCTGCTCGCCCAGGCCCGCGGCCGCGCCGCCGACCACCGGCTGGAACTGGTCTCCCAGCGCGCCCCCGGCCCCGAGCCCGTCTACACCGAGTACACCGACGAGCCCGCCGAGGCGGAAGGCGCCGCCCGTCGCATCCGCGAGCTGATCGACGCCGGTGTCCCGGCCGCCGAGATCGCCGTCCTGTTCCGTACGAACGCCCAGTCCGAGATCTACGAGCAGGCCCTCGCCGACGCCGGCGTCCCCTACCAGTTGCGCGGCGCCGAGCGATTCTTCGACCGGCCCGAGGTGCGCAAGGCCGGCACCGCCCTGCGCGGCGCGGCCCGCTTCGGTGGCAACGACTCGCTGCTGGACGACGCCGTGGACCTGCCCTCCCAGGTGCGTGCCGTCCTGTCCGGGGAGGGCTGGACCACCGAGCCGCCGGCCGGTTCCGGCGCCGCCAGAGAGCGCTGGGAGTCCCTCGCCGCTCTCGTCAACCTCGCCCAGGACCTCGCGGCCGCCAGGCCCCGCGCCACCCTCGGCGACTTCGTGGCGGAACTGGACGAGCGGGCGAACGCCCAGCACGCCCCGACCGTCCAGGGCGTCACCCTCGCCTCCCTGCACGCCGCCAAGGGCCTGGAGTGGGACGTCGTCTTCCTGGCCGGCATCGCCGAGGGCATGCTGCCCATCACCTACGCCAGGACCGACGAGCAGATCGAGGAGGAGCGCCGGCTCCTCTACGTCGGCGTCACCCGCGCGCGGGAACGGCTTCATGTCTCCTGGGCCCTGTCCCGTTCGCCGGGCGGCCGGCCGAACCGCAGACCGAGCCGCTTCCTCGACGGGCTGCGTCCCGGCACCACCGCCACCGTCGGCCACACCGGCACGGGTGCCGGCGGAAGCGTCGAACACGGGACCGTCCGGGCCGGCGCCGTCGCTCCCCGGCGCGCCCAGCGCACCCCGGCCCGCTGCCGGGTCTGCGGCCGCACGCTCACCGACGCGGGCGAGATGAAGCTGATGCGCTGCGAGGACTGCCCGTCGGACATGGACGAAGGGCTCTACGAACGGCTGCGGGAGTGGCGCGCGGTGCAGGCCGAGCGCAGCGGACAGCCGGACTTCTGCGTCTTCACCGACCGCACGTTGATGGCCATCGCCGAGTCGCGGCCCGAGAGCCCTGCCGAACTCTCCCGCATCCCCGGCGTCCTCAGCCGCAAGCTGCGCAGCTACGGAACCGATGTCCTGGCCATCTGCGCAGGCCAGGAGGCCGGGGAAGCCGACGAGGACGACTGATGCCAACTCGTCGAAAAAATAGTTTGCGCATGCCCCAGCAATCCCCATAGGTTCTAGGCACGGATGCAGCGGCCTTCTCGAAGGCCCCAACTCCGTGTTGTACTTGCATATCCGAACGGACTGGCTCACCCCAGTCCCAGAGACGCCGAGAGGAGGCGAGTCCAGTGATCAGCATCAACACCAGCACCATCAGCACGGCCAAACTGACCGATCGCTCGGCCGTCTCCCTGTGCATGCTCGGCGCCTCCTCCCAGGGCACCGGTCTGTCCGGCATTCGTGCCGCCCGCCCGGCGTCCTCCCTCGCTCTCGCGGATCTTCCCGTCCGTGAGCGCAATGAGCGACCGACCAAGGCACTGGAAGCGGTAGCGGCACAGGCGCAGGCCTATGCCTTTGCGGCGGCCGGTGCCGGATTCCGGAAGCAGACGACGCAGCACCACCAGATGTGGGCCTTCCGTGGGCCAAAACCCTGGAGTGATCCAGCCTGATCCGATCAGGCCGGCGCCTTCAGGGCCGCGGAACCCCATCCGGGATCCGCGGCCCTTCTGTTTTCCCCAAATCGGGGACGACGGAGCGGAGGGGCCTCGGGACAAGAAAAGAACCCGGTACCAAGCCGACACCCGGTCAACCGGCCGGAACGACCAGACGAGGAAGACCAACCGTGCAACTCGAAGCGCACGCCCCGTCCGTACCGCCTTCGCAAACGATCCCCCCGCCCGGCCTCACGGAGGACTCCACCTTGACCCCCCTCACCGCGCTCACCGCGCTCGACGACGCCATCGAGAACCTCGGCGTACCCGTCCCCTGCCGCTCCTACGACCCGGAGGTCTTCTTCGCCGAGTCGCCGGCGGACGTCGAGTACGCCAAGTCCCTCTGCCGCACCTGCCCGCTGATCGAGGCCTGCCTCGCCGGTGCCAAGGAGCGGCGTGAGCCCTGGGGCGTCTGGGGTGGCGAGCTGTTCGTCCAGGGTGTCGTCGTTGCCCGGAAGCGGCCGCGTGGTCGCCCGCGGAAGAACCCGGTCACGGCATGAACACCGCAGGAACGATCGACCGTCCCCTCACGCACGACCCCAAGAAGCAGGCCCCGATGAAGCCGTCCACCAGCGAGCTCGCAGGCTCCGCGACCCCAGACGTCACCACCACCAGCGCCACCGAAGCGCGCCAGAACAGGACCCGGGAGATGCAACTCATGCAAGAAGCCCTGGCTCGTGCGCATATGCACGAGCGACTCCATGACGCCGCGCGGGAACGCCGGGCCGTGCGCCTGGCGGTCGCCCAGCGGATGCAGCGCAGGGCCGAGCGGGCCTCGCTGCGCGCCCGGCGCGCGCTCGCCATGGCGGTCATGCAGTAACGATCACACCTGAGAAGCGGTGGCCTCCCGGCCCGTCGGGGGGCGAAGCCTTCTGCGCGGGGGCCGGTCCGGCCGAACGGACCGGCCCCCGCGGTGCGTTGTCCGGCGATCGGCCGTCGGCGGAGTTATCGTCGCCGGGTGACGAGTCCTCCCGGAGGAAGTGATCAGGGCGGCTCCACTCCGGAGCGCCGTGTGCTCGTGTGCGCCCGCTGCGGCACCGCCGCCGACGGCGCCCCGCCGACCACCTGGACCTGCTCCGTGGAGAACGGCATCCGCCAGTACTTCTGCGACACCTGCTCCCGGGAGAACCTGAGGGCGATCGAGGGGCGCCTGGACTCGGCCTGGTGGTGAGCGAGGCTCTCCGGCCGCTCCCACCGGACCGTCAGGTCATGAACTGCCGGACGGACGCCGAACTGTTCGCCAGCGGGGGGCCTCGTCGTCGGGGTCGTCCGGAGAGGCGAAGTGGAACGGCACCCCGAGGTGGTCGGCCAGAGCCCGGCCTGCCTCGGCGGCAGCGGCGCTCGGAGAGGGCCCGCCCCGGCGGCGGTAGACGGTCGCCAGGTGGCCATCCCCCGCCGGGTCGTCCAGGACGGCGATCAGGAGTACGAACCACTCATGGACGGTGTCGCCGTCCCAGACGGCCTCGATCGCAGCGACCCGTCCCGGGTGGGCGGCAACCCGGGCAGCGAGTGAGGGCAGGTCGAGCGGATCGGGCGGCCGGTGCTGCACTCGGTCGCCGAGGGCCTCGTAGCGCGCGTAGACGAGCAGCTCCGCCTCGTGAAGGCTGAGCCCCAGCGGGCGCAGGGCCTCCCACGTGGTCTTCAGCGCCGCCATCCGCCGGTCGCGCAGCACGTCCGCGTCGATCTCTCGGCGACGCTGTTCGTCCAGGTGGGACCAGCCGATGCCGCCCATGGGGCTCACGCCTCCGCCGCCGGCTCTGCCTCGCTCAGGTCTTCCGCGGGCACGAAGCCCGGCAGCCACTCCTCCAGTTCCTCGCGCAGCCGTACCGTGGCGCCCAGCTGGCACAGGACGCCGATCGTGCTCAGGGTCACCCGGTGGATCAGCAGATAGGCAGGCGGCAGGTTCAGCCGCTTGCCCAGCTGGTAGGCGGGGGAGCGGGGGTCGGCGATGCGGGCCGCCTGGCTGCGCATCCAGGTGCGGGTGAAGGTGAACGCCTCGACCCGGGCCGGTTCGATGATCGGCAGCAGGTAGTCGAGGACCGCGTCGGGGTCCAGCTCTATGGACTCCTTCACGAAACCTTCGTCGCAGAGCATTTCGTAGACCGACTCGGCTTCGCCGTCCAGCGTCATGCGGAGGGAGGTGCCGATCGGCAGAGGCAGGCCTCCGGGCAGCCGGTCGACCGTGCCGAAGTCGAGGACTCCGAGGCGCCAGTCGTCCTCGCCGTCCGGGCCGCCGGGCAGCAGCCGGAAGTTGCCCGGGTGCGGATCGGCGTGGAGCAGGCCGGTGCGGGCCGGGCCCGAGAAGAGGAAGCGGGCCAGGAGCTGGCCGGCCCGGTCGCGCTGCTCCTGGGTGCCGTCCGAGATCACCTCCGACAGCGGGATGCCGTCGATCCACTCGGTCACCAGCACCTGCTCGCACTGGTGCACCACCGCCGGGACCACCACGTCCGGGTCGTCGGTGAACTCCTCCGCATGGGCGGACTGGGCTTGCGCCTCCAGTGCGTAGTCCAGCTCCTCGGAGACGCGGTCCTTCAGCTCCGCAATCAGCGGCTTGATGTCCATGCCCGGGATCAGCGGCCCCAACAGGCGGGCGAAGCGGCTCAGTTGTCCCAGGTCGGAGAGCAGGGCCTCGCCGGCGCCCGGGTACTGCACCTTGACCGCCACCTCACGGCCGTCGTGCCACACGGCCCGGTGCACCTGTCCGATCGATGCGGCGGCGGCCGGCTTGTCCTCGAACTCCTCGAACAGATCGCGCCAGTCCGGACCCAGCCGCTCGTCGAGCACCGCGTGCACGGTGCGGGTCGGCATGGGCGGTGCCGCCTCCTGGAGCTTTGTCAGGGCCGCGCGGTAGGGACCGGCGATCTCCTCGGGCAGCGCCGACTCGAAGACGGACAGGGCCTGCCCGAACTTCATCGCGCCGCCCTTCAGCTCGCCGAGCACCTTGAACAGCTGCTCCGCGGTGCGCTGTTGCAGTTCCCGGCCGACGATCTCCGCGGACTCGCCCACGATCCGCTTGCCCAGCCCCCAGGTCGCCCGTCCGGCGAAGCCGAGCGGGAGCGCGGCGAGCTTGGCGGTACGGGTGACCGCCTTCCGGGGAAGATCAGACATGCGCCCTCCAAGTCCCAGTCGGCCGCGCCTCGCCTGTCCTGCGTCGCCGCTTCGCCGACGGCCGTTGCACCGCCATTGTCGCGCGCCGTTCGCCGTCCGGTGAGGAGTGCTCCCCCTTCTTACCTCTCCGCGCCGCACCGCACCCGCATCCCGGATGCGGCCGGACCGGTCGGTCGTGCCAGTCCAGGCCGGGCAGGGACACCTCCCAGCGGGTGCCCACGCCGGACGGGGACTGCCCGTCGAGAAAGGCCAGCGCATGCGCCGCGGCCAGCCCCGCGACCGCGGTGGCCAGCGTCACATCGCAGGCGCCGACCCGGCGGCCCTTCGGGGACCGCCACTGGGCGGTCAGCCGGAGCCAGGCCGGGTCCCGGTCGCAGCGGTCGAGGTGCAGGCAGCCGGCGCAGCCCGACTCGCCGGGCAGGACGAGCGGGCCCACGACGCCTGTGCCCTCGACCACACCGGCGTACAGGTGCGGTGTTCCGGCGGTCATGAGCGGCTCGGTGTCGGCCGGGTCGGGTGCGTGCACGGCCACGTCGTCCCGTGGCGCGAGGATGACCAGGGAGAGCCCGGCGTCCTGGGCGCCGGATCCGGGGGAGTGGGTGTGGCGCGGTGGGCGGTGGGGTGCCGCGCGGCGCACGGCGGCGCGCGCCGCCGTCTCGCGGCGGTCGCCGAGCGACTCGGCGGGCAGTCCGCCCGGGGCCAGGTCCCACGCTTCGACGCGTCCCGCGTCGCGCACGTCGACCTCGCCGACCCCGGCGCCCGACAGCACCGACGCCAGTACGGCGCCGACCCGCCCCGCGCCCCGTACCTGCACGCGCAGCGCGCGGCGGGCGGCGAGCCGGGCGAGCGCGGCGCCCGGCTCGGCCGTGGTCAGGGAGAGCGCGGCGAGGTCGGGGCGCAGCCGCCGCAGGACGTCCTCCTTCTCGCGCAGGGCGTCCGCGGCCGGTCCGCCGCCGCGCGCGTCGTCGACCAGGCCCGCGCGGGTCAGCCGTGCCAGCAGGGTGTCGACACGGCCGTCCGGCAGGTTGAGGCGGCGGCCCTCCTCGCGCAGCAGCGGCAGCCCGCGCGTGCCGTTGAGCAGGTCCAGGAAGCCGCTCGTCGCCGGGTCCAGCGGGCCCAGCGTCAGCGCGTGCGCCGGCGTCATCCCGAACTGCACGGTGTCGCGATCACGCCAGCCGCGCCGCAGCGCGGGTTTCATCACCGGATGCATGGCTGGCTCCCGTATCCGTGGAAGGCATTGCGGACCTCTCGTCGCCCGCGGAGCCGGTCCTGCTCCGCCGACGTCTGCCAGCATGCCGTGCCGGTCCGTCCGGCGCCGGGAGTTATCCACAGGCCGGGCACGTTTGTCATATAAGCCTGCCGATAAAGGGCATTATTCCTGCCGTAAACGGGATAAAACGGATGGGCGGATCAGTCGGAGGAGTCATAGGAATCAAACGCATGGTGGGGGTTCCGCATCGAACCGTTCCTGAGCCGGGACTTCGGCCGTGCCCAGCGGGTAACGTCGGGGCGTGCCCGCCGACCCACTGCACCGCGCCGGAAACCCACAGCGCAGCACGACGAGCCAGCCGCCCAGCGGCTCGGGGGCGAGCGCGATCGAGGTCCGCAGGAGCACCCGGCGCCGCCGGACGGTCTCCGCGTACCGCGAGGGCGATCGCACCGTCGTACTGATCCCCGCCCGGATGTCGAAGGCGGAGGAACAGCGCTGGATCGCCGTCATGCTCGACAAACTCGCCGCCCAGGAGAGCAAACGGAAGCTCGGTGACTCCGAGCTGGGCGAGCGTGCCGAGCGGCTGTCGGCGCAGTACTTCGACGGCCGGGCCCGGCCCGCCTCCGTGCGCTGGGTCACCAACCAGAACACCCGCTGGGGTTCGTGCACCCCGGCCGAGGGCAGCATCCGGCTCTCGCACCGGCTGCAGGGGATGCCCGACTACGTCATCGACTACGTCCTCTGCCATGAGCTGGCCCATCTGCTGGTCCCCGGTCACGGGCCCGACTTCTGGCGGCTGCTGGAGGCGTACCCGCGCACCGAGCGGGCCCGCGGCTATCTCGAAGGGGTCGTCGCCGCCGAGCGGCTGCCGCAAGTGCCGGGGGCGCGCGGCGAATGAGCCGCGGGCCGGCCGTCCGCCTCCGGGTGCGGTTGTGTACCGGGTCTGTACCGGCTGCGTGTGATGTCGGTCTTTGCCGTTAGCCTGGCGCGACGCACTCACATTCGGGATGGGGGACGGTCGTTACGCATGGCCAGGGAATTCCAACGCGGCCACAAGGCCAGGATCAGTGACCTCACGGCGGGCACGGATCTGTACATAGGCGTGCAGATCTCCGCTCCCGGGCTCACCTTCGACATCAGCTGCTTCGGTCTGGACGCCGACGAGCGCCTCTCGGACGACCGGTACTTCGTCTTCTTCAACCAGCCGAAGTCCCCGGAGGAGTCCGTCCAGCTGCTGGGTGCCCAGGCAGGCGACACCGAATCGTTCCGGGTCACGCTGGACCGGATCCCCCCGCACATCCACAAGCTGTCCTTCACGGCGACCATCGACGGCGCCGGGCAGATGTCGCAGGTCGCGCCCGGCTATCTGCGTATCGTGGCCGGCGGCGAGGAGGTCGCGCGGTATTCCTTCACCGGCGCGGAGTTCTCCACCGAGCGGGCCGTGATGCTGGGTGACCTCTACCTGAAGGACGTGTGGCGGTTCGCCGCGGTCGGACAGGGCTTCGACGGCGGCCTGGAGGCCCTGCTGAAGAACTTCGGCGGCGAGGTGCTGGAGGAGGAGGCACCCGCCGCCCCGCAGCAGCCGCAGCCCGGTGCCGCCCCCGGCTTCGCCCCGCCCGCCCAGACCAACGCCCCGCCGGCGTTCGCCGCCCCCACCACCCCCGCACCCGCCCCGGCCCCCATGTCGCAGTCCCCCTCGCAGGGATTCGCCCCGCCGGCCGGTGGCACTCCGCCGCAAGGCTTCACCCCGCCCGGCCAGACCCCGCCCCCGGCACCGGCCCCGGCGTCGAACGTGCACGCCGCGCCCACGGTCGTCGGCCCCCTGACCCCGCCCCCCGGCGGCACCGTCCCCCCGCCGGCCCCGGCCCCCGCGCCGTACGGCCAGCCCCAGCAGCACCCGTACGGCCAGCCGCCCCAGCAGCAGCCGTCGTACGGCGGCCAGCCGACCGCGCCGATGCCCCCGGGCTACGGCCAGCAGCCGCCCTCCTACGGCGGCCAGCCCACCCCGCCCATGCCGCCGGGCTACGGCCAGGTCCCCGGCCAGCAGCCCGCCGGCTACGGGGTGCCGCAGGGCGTCCCGCAGGGCGGTGCCGGAGTGACCGCCGCGCTCCAGGCGTTCAAGGAGACGCCGACGGGGCAGCGCTGGACGCCGCAGAACAAGAAGCTCATCCGCGTCGACCTCGGCATCGGCGGCCAGCCCGTGCTGGCCAAGCAGGGCAGCATGGTGCTCTACCAGGGCAAGGTCGACTTCAGCTACAAGGGCGCCGGTTTCGCCGGGCGGATCGTCGGCAACACCACCGGCCAGGAGATGCAGTTGATGCGCTGCACCGGTCAGGGCCAGGTGTTCCTCGCCGAGAACTCCACCCACCTGCACCCCGTCGAGCTGCAGGGCGACGCGATCTGCGTCTCCGCCGAGAACGTCCTCGCCTTCGACGAGAGCCTGCAGTACGAGGTGCGCCGTATCGAGGGCCACGGCATCCCCGGCGGCGCGCTGTTCACCATGCAGTTCCAGGGCACCGGCACGATCGTCGTCAAGACGCACGGCACGCCCGTGGTCCTGCCGGTCACGCCGACCACCTTCGCCGACTGCCACGCCATCGTGGCCTGGTCGGCCGCCTCCCAGGTGATCGTTTCCAGCCAGGTCCGCATGCGCCGCAACGCCTACCCGGGCGACACCGGCGAGAGCGTGAACCTCCAGTTCCGGGGTGCACCCGGCAACTTCATCGTCGTCCAGCCGTACGAGGCCTAAGGGGAGCCCGTCATGAACCAGCCGCTCGCGGGCTACGCCCCCGCACCCGTCACCGCCCGCATGGAGAACCACGGCAACCACATGCTGAAGGTCGCCATGCAGACCGGAAACGACCTCCTCGCGCGCGTGGGCTCGATGGTCGCCTACGAAGGCTTCGTCCAGTACGAGCCCAACCCTCCGGCCGTCCGCCAGATCGCCCGTGACTGGATCACCGGCGAGGGGGCGCCCCTGATGAAGTGCACCGGCGACGGCCTGCTCTACCTCGCCGACTACGGCGCCGACGTCGTCGTGATCAACCTCAACGGTGACGGCATCTCCGTCAACGCCACCAACCTGCTCGCCTTCGACGCCCATCTGACGTGGGGCGTCGAGCGGGTCAAGGGGCTCGCGAAGTTCGCCGGGCAGGGGCTGTGGAACACGAAGATCTCCGGGCAGGGCTGGGTCGCGCTGACCTCCCGGGGCAAGCCGATCGTCGTCGACTGCGGCGGCGGCGAGGACGAGACGTACGTCGACCCCGACGCGCTCGTCGCCTGGTCGCCGAACCTGAGGGTGAAGGGCAAGCGCAGCTTCAAGGCGCAGTCGCTGATCGGCCGCGGCAGCGGCGAGGCCTACCAGATGGCCTTCTCCGGCCAGGGCATCGTCGTCGTCCAGCCCAGCGAAGACAGCACCGACCGCCTCCGGATCCGGGGCTGAGGGGGAGTCAGAACGCCATGCAGAGCCCGCTTTTCGCACACAACGACGTCCAGACGCAGGAGCGCTGGAGCCTGCAGAACAAGCAGATGCTCCGCGTCACCCTGGAGGGCCACGACGACATCCTGGCCCGCAAGGGCACCATGGTCGCCTACCAGGGCCTGGTCGAGTTCGACGCCGAGTACCGCAGCAACAGCCAGGCACGCGCGCGTGCGTACACCGGCGAGGGCCTGGACCTGATGCGCTGTCACGGACAGGGCACGGTGTACCTCGCCAACCTCGGCCAGCACGTGCACATCATGGACGTCGAGCAGGACGGGCTGACCGTCGACAGCTCCTACGTCCTCGCCATGGACTCCTCGCTGCACCATGAGGTCATCGCCGTCGACAGCCTCTACGGCATCTCCGGCTCCGGGAAGTACCAGCTGAACATCACCGGGCGCGGCAAGGTCGCCCTGATGACCTCGGGTGCGCCGCTGCTGATGCAGGTCACGCCCGACAAGTACGTCAACTGCGACGCGGACGCGATCGTCGCCTGGTCCACCGGGCTGCGCGTGCAGATGCAGGCGCAGACGCACTCCTCCGGGGTGTGGCGCCGGCGCGGCAACACCGGTGAGGGCTGGGAGCTGAGCTTCATGGGGTCCGGCTTCGCACTGGTCCAGCCCAGCGAGCTGCTGCCGCCGCAGAACGCGGTGATCGGGCAGGGTCTCGCCGCCCAGTTCGGCATGGGCCAGCACGGGGCGCGCGGACAGAACCAGGGGAACGTCTGGAGCTGAGCGTCCAGTGAGCCAACGTAAGGGGCGTCGGCAATGGCGGACGCCCCTTACACATGCCCCGGGGTCAGAGGCGCGCCCGGGTCGCCTCCAGCAGGCGTACGACCGACTCGTCGGCCACGTCCGCCACCTCGCCGTAGGCGAACCAGCGCAGGTCCAGCGACTCCTCGCTGATCGCGTGCTCGGCGCCCGCCGGGGCCAGTGCCGCGTACTGGACGTCGAAGTGCCAGTGGCACGGCGCCGGGATCGGGTGCCGGTCCAGGCGCACCGGGCCGCCGGGCAGCAGCGTCAGCCCGGGCACCCCGGACTCCTCGGTGGCCTCCCGCAGGGCCGCCGCGGCGAGCGAGGCGTCGCCCGGCTCGCAGTGGCCGCCCATCTGCAGCCACATCCGCAGCTTCCTGTGCAGGGTGAGCAGCACCCGGCCGCGCTCCGGGTCGATCACCAGGGCGCTAGCCGTCACATGCCCTGCCTCGCAGGCCTTCCACATGCCGTCCGGGTGGGCCGCCAGATGGTCCAGGTAGGCCTGGCGCAGCTCCTCCTGGCCCTCGTACCCCTTCAGGGCGAGGACCGCGTCGTCGTACAGGCTCACTCGGCGTCGTCGCCCTTGTCGTCGTCCTTCTTCAGGTTCGGCTTCTCGGCGGAACCGCCCGCCGCCTCACCGAGCATCTTGTCCAGCTCGGAGAAGTCCAGCTGCTCGCGGTGCACGAAGCCGTCCGGGTCGTCCAGGTCGGTCGCGGTGGGCAGCATGTCCGGGTGGGCCCACAGGCCGTCCCGGCCGTCGACCCCGCGCGCGTCCGTGAGCGAGGCCCACAGGCGGGAGGCGTCGCGCAGCCGACGCGGGCGCAGCTCCAGGCCGATCAGCGTGGCGAACGTCTGCTCCGCCGGGCCGCCGGTGGCGCGGCGACGGCGCAGGGTCTCGCGCAGGGCGTCGGCGGACGACAGCCGCGGCTTCGCCGCCGCGTGGACCACCGCGTCCACCCAGCCCTCGACGAGCGCCAGAGCGGTCTCCAGACGGGCCAGGGCCGCCTTCTGCTCGGGCGTGTCCTCCGGCTGGAACATGCCCTGCTGCAGGGCGTCCTGCAGCTGCTCGGGGTTCTGCGGGTCGAACTGGCCGACCACGTCCTCCAGCTTGGCCGTGTCGACCTTGATCCCGCGCGCGTAGCCGTCGACCGCGCCGAACAGGTGCGAGCGCAGCCACGGCACATGCGCGAACAGCCGCTGGTGGGCCGCCTCGCGCAGGGCCAGGTAGAGCCGCACCTCCTCCTGCGGGACGCCCAGGTCCTTGCCGAAGGCCTCCACGTTGGCCGGGAGCAGCGCGGCCTTGCCGGCCGGGCCGAGCGGCAGGCCGATGTCGGTGGAGCCGACGACCTCGCCCGCGAGCACGCCCACGGCCTGCCCGATCTGCGTGCCGAACATGGCGCCGCCCATCGAGCGCATCATGCCGATCAGCGGGCCCGCCATGGCCTGCATCTCCTCCGGCAGGACGTCGCCCATGGCCGCGCCGACCCGCTCGGCGACCGGGTCGACCAGTTCCTGCCAGGCGGGCAGGGTCGCCTCCACCCACTCCGCGCGGGACCAGGCCACCGCCGAGGCCGAGCCCGACGGCAGGGAGGTGGCGTCGTCCAGCCACAGGTCGGCCAGGCGGACGGCCTCCTCGACCGCCTTGCGGTCGGCCGCGCCGACGCTGGCGTCCTTCGTGCCGTCCGGGGTGCCCTGGGCGACCGTCTGGCGGGCGATCTGCTTGGCCATGTCCCAGTTCACCGGACCGCCCTCGTAGGAGAGCATCTGGCCCAGCTGCTGGAACGCGGCGCCCAGGTCGGTGGGGTTCAGGGACCCGAACATGGCTGCGAGCGGATTGTCGGCGCCGGGGCCGCCAAAGCCTCCGGCTCCGGGCAGGCCGCCGAAGCCGAACGGGTTGGCCGGTCCCTGCCCACCACCGCTTTCCTGGTCCTTCTTCTTGCCCTCGTCGCCGTCTTCCGGCTCCTCCGGCGGAAGGCCGAAACCGAATGGGGTGTCACTCACGGGATTCCTCGGCTGGTAAGGCCGCCGGTTCTCTCCGGCGGCGCGGCTGCCCGACAACACCACCCAGCGTAGACACCCGGACCCGATCGGGCCTCGGTGCTTCGCCCACGGCAGGCCTGCGGCAGGATGGATGCACCTGGTACGTACGCGTCACTCGCGCTCGTACTGAAGACAACCGCTGGAGACGCCCGGTGAGTTCCCCAGATCCGCAGGTTCGCGCAGCGCGAAACCCATCAACCTCGTCCGCTGTACGCGGACCCGTCGTCGCGGTCACCGGTGCCGCCGGAGGGGTCGGTGCCCTGCTCACCGAGCGGCTCGCCGCCTCCGAGGAGATCAAGCAGGTCATCGCCATCGACGAGCGGCGCGGCGAGTGCGCGGCCGCCACCTGGCACATCCTCGACGTGCGCGACCCCGCCATCGCGGACAAGCTGCGGGGCGCCGACGTGGTCGTCCACCTCGCGCTCGACCTCGATCTGGAGACCGATGCGGCGGCTCGTACCGCTTACAACGTCCGGGGGACGCAGACCGTCCTCACGGCCGCCGCGGCGGCCGGCGTGCACCGGGTCGTGCTGTGCACCTCGGCGATGGTCTACGGCGCGCTGCCGGACAACGAGCTGCCCCTTTCGGAGGACGCCGAGCTGCGGGCGACCGCCGAGGCCACCGGGGTCGGGGACCTGCTGGAGATCGAGCGGCTGGCGCGGCGGGCGCCGCGGGCGCATCCGGGGCTGAACGTCACCGTCGTACGTCCCGCGGTGCTGGTCGGCGGCACGGACACCGCGCTGACCCGGTACTTCGAGTCGCCGCGGCTGCTCGTCGTCGCCGGGTCACGCCCCGCGTGGCAGTTCTGCCACGTCGAGGACCTGTGCAGTGCTCTGGAGTACGCCGTCCTGGAGAAGGTCGACGGGGAACTGGCCGTCGGCTGCGACGGGTGGCTGGAGCAGGAGGAGGTCGAGGAGCTGAGCGGGATCCGGCGGATGGAGCTGCCGTCGGCGGTCGCGCTCGGCGCGGCGGCCCGCCTGCACCGGATCGGGCTCACGCCGTCTCCGGCGGGGGATCTGGCGTACACGATGTACCCGTGGGTGGTCAGCGGGAGCCGGCTGCACGACGCCGGGTGGCGGCCGCGGTGGACCAACGAGGAGGTGCTCGCGGAGCTGCTGGAGGAGGTTTCCGGGCGGCACACGGTGGCCGGGCGGCGGCTGGGACGCAAGGACGCCACGGCTGCGGGGGCCGCGGGGGCGACGGTGGCTCTGCTGGGCGCTGCCGCTGTGGTTCGGCGGGCCCGGAAGGCCCGGCGGCGGGTGTGAGGGGTGTCGCACCGGGGGCGTGACGTCGTACGAGCATCCAAGACGCTCCACGCGCGTGCCTGGTGAATCTCGTATTCCTCGGTGTCACGGGCGTGCGGCACGATGGGGGCATGGCACATGCGAACGAGCACCCCGGTGAGCAGGCGGCGCAGGATCCCATCAAGCTGATCGGTGTCCGGGAGACCGCGCTCTCCGTGGACGAGGTCTTCCAGGCCGTCGGGGACGCGGCGGCCGGGGGTGTGGCGCTGTTCGTGGGCACCGTGCGGAACCACGACGGGGGCGCCGATGTCGACGCCCTCGGCTACTCCTGCCATCCCAGTGCCGAGGCCGAGATGCGGCGGATCGCCGAGAAGGTGGTGGCCGAGTATCCGGTGCGGGCGCTGGCCGCCGTGCACCGCGTGGGCGACCTGAGCGTGGGGGATCTCGCCGTGGTCGTCGCCGTGGCGTGTCCGCACCGGGCCGAGGCCTTCGACGCCTGCCGCAAGCTGATCGACGACCTCAAGCACGAGGTGCCGATCTGGAAGCACCAGAAGTTCTCCGATGGTACGGAGGAATGGGTGGGCGCCTGCTGACGTCCGTCACTCGGGGCATCTGTTCCCCCCAAGTTGCGTAACCGGCCCCCTCGCGTGAGCGTTGTCAGTGCGGATGGTTAATCTGCTGATCAGTCAGTTGCGGACGCTCATGGCGTTGGGAGGTCGGCATGGGGGTGCTTGTCTGGCTGCTGATCCCGCTCTTGGCTGCGATCGGCGGCGGGCTGTGGGGCAGTTGGGCCAACAGAACACGCCGGGTGCGCGGTGACGGCCCCGAGCTGGACGGCTATGCCCGGTTCCGTGAGGCCATGGAGCGGTCCCACACGGGCGCCGGTGGCGCGTGACGGGTGCCCTGACGGTCCGCTGACACAGGCGTCCCGTACTGTCGAGGCATGCCACGCCGCACCGCGACGATGCTCGCCTCCACCCTGATGCTGATCGCGCTCCTGTGCGCGGGAGTGCTCATCCCCGTGCCGTACGCGGAGATGTCCCCCGGCCCGACCGTGAACACGCTGGGGGACCACGACGGCGAGCCGGTACTGCAGATCACCGGGCACAAGACGTACCGGACCGACGGTCACCTGAACATGACGACCGTCCGGGTGACCAGCGCGGACTTCCGGATGAACCTGGTGGAGGCGGTCTACGGCTGGCTGGCGCACGACAGCAAGATCGTGCCGCACGACACCCTCTACCCGGACGGCAAGACCGAGGAGCAGTCCACCCAGGAGAACGCCGAGGAGTTCAGCCAGTCCCAGGAGAGCGCCAAGGTCGCCGCCCTGAAGGAGCTGGGCATCCCCGTGAAGTCCTGGGTGATCGTCTCCACCGTCGTCAAGGGCTCACCCGCCGAGGGCAGGCTGCACGCCGGTGACGTGATCAAGGCCGTGGACGGTACGGCCGTGAAGCAGCCCTCCGACGTCGCCCGGTTCGTCACCCGGCACAAGCCCGGGCAGAAGGTCGTGTTCACCGTCGTCCCGGCCAAGGAGCAGGTCGCCGCCGAGAAGGCGCACAGGACGGCGACGAAGAGCCAGGACGTCACCATCACCACGACCACCTCCCACGACAGCGGCGCCGAGCGGGCCGTCGTCGGGATCTCCGCCGGGACCGACCACACCTTCCCGTTCACCATCGACATCAAGCTCGCCGATGTCGGCGGGCCGAGCGCCGGCCTGATGTTCTCCCTCGGCATCTACGACAAGCTGACCCCGGGCAGCCTGACCGGCGGCAGGTTCGTCGCCGGCACCGGCACCATCGACGACAACGGCACCGTCGGACCGATCGGCGGCATCGAGATGAAGACCGTCGGCGCGCGCGACAAGGGCGCCCAGTACTTCCTGACGCCCGCCGACAACTGCGCGGCCGCCGCCAAGGACACCCCGGGCGGGCTCAGGCTGGTGAAGGTCAAGACGATCGGGGACGCCCTCGACGCGCTGAAGGACATCCGCAGCGGGAACACCGCGGCGCTGCCCGCGTGCACCACCAAGGGCTGACCGGCACGCGCTGTGACACGGCTGGGGGCGCCCCGCAGAGCCGGGGCGCCCCCATCGCCGTACCGCACCGGGGCGGGATCAGTCCTCGAACGTCGCCGCCAGGGCCTCCGCCAGGCCGGGCACCAGGTCCGGGCCCGTCAGGACCTCGGTCGGTGAGTCCTTCTCGCGCAGCCGCAGCGCCGACTCACGGCCGCCGTCACGCAGCACCGCGACCGTCATGCGCACCTCCTGACGCTCGGGGTGCTCGGCGACCCACCTGGCCAGCTTGGCCTCGCTCAGATTCTGCGGGACCTGCGCCTCGGCGGACGGCGGCAGCATCAGGCGCTCCACCGACAGCGCGCAGCCGACCACCGCGTCGGGCCAGGCGATGGTGCCGAGGAACTCGTCCAGCGGCTTGCCGGACGGGATCTCCTCCTGCTCGATCGGGGTGAGACCGGCGGTCTCGGACTCGTCCCCGTCGAGGCCCAGCTGGGCCGCGAGCGAGGGTTCCTGGGCCCGCAGCCGTGCGGTGTCGACAAGGGCGAAGAGGCGAGCGGGCTGGTCCCAGCCGAGGCCGGAGACGTACTCGTCGATCTCGAGTACGGCCCGGGTGAGCGGGCTCGCTGCCATGGGAGTGTTGGACATGGTCACAATCCTGCCTCGTTCCTCGCCGGAATCGGGAACCGAGCAGTGCGTGAGTAAGTTGCATAGGTGTTGGCCCGCGATCACGGGGGGCAACCGAGGGCCCGCGAACACGAGGGCCTGACGGATCGACAGCGAACTTCGAGGTGCGCACCTTGGCTTTCCAGATGCCGGACCGCGGTGGAGGCCCGACGGGGCCGCGGATCAGAGCGGGCCGCCCGTCCCGGCGGGCGAGGACCCTGCTCATGACACTGGGCGTCCTGGCCGTCCTCGGCATGGCGTTCACCATGTTCGCGGGCTTCTGGACGGACTGGCTGTGGTACCGGTCGGTGCACTACTCGTCCGTGTTCACGACCGTGCTGTGGACCAAGATCGGCCTCTTCTTCGTCTTCGGTCTGCTGATGGCGGTCGCCGTGGGGGTCAACATCTGGCTCGCGCACCGGCTGCGGCCCCCGCTGAGCGCCATGTCCCTGGAGCAGCAGAGCCTCGACCGCTACCGGATGGGCATCGCGCCGTACAAGAAGTGGCTGCTGCTCGGCGTCACCGCGCTCGTCGGGCTGGTCGCCGGCGCCTCCGCGGCCGGCCAGTGGCGGACCTGGCTGATGTGGGTCAACGGCGTGCCCTTCCACCAGAAGGACCCCCAGTTCCACCTCGACGTCTCCTTCTACGCCTTCGACCTGCCCTGGTACCGCTTTCTGCTCGGCTTCGGCTTCGCCGCCGCCGTCCTGTGCCTGATTGCCGCCGCGCTCACGCACTATCTGTACGGCGGGCTGCGCGTCACCAGCCCCGGCGCGCGTGCCACCGCCGCCGCGACCGGGCATCTGTCGGTGCTGCTCGGCGTCTTCGTCGCCCTGAAGGCGGTCGCCTACTGGCTCGACCGGTACGGCCTGGCCGTCAAGTCCAGCGACTTCAAGGCCAGCGGCGACTGGGCCGGCCTGCGCTACGTCGACGCCAACGCCTATCTGCCGGCGAAGACGATCCTGTTCTGCATCGCCGTGATCTGCGCGCTGCTCTTCTTCGCCACGCTGTGGCGGCGCACCTGGCAGCTCCCGGTGATCGGCTTCGGCCTGATGGTCCTCTCGGCGATCCTGATCGGCGGCCTGTACCCGGCGATCGTGCAGAAGTTCCAGGTCCAGCCCAACGAGCAGGCCAAGGAAGCGCCGTACGTCCAGAGGAACCTCAAGGCGACCCGTGAGGCGTACGGCATCGACGACGCCAAGGTCACCGAGTACGCGGGCAAGTCCCCGACGTCGGACAAGTCCTCGGCCGCGGACAAGGCCAAGCTGCGGGGCGACGCCGACGACGCGGCGAGCATCCGGATCATGGATCCGAACGTCGTCTCGCCGACGTTCCAGCAGGCGCAGCAGATGAAGAACTACTACGCCTTCCCGACCAATCTGGACGTCGACCGGTATCCCGCGAAGGGCGGCGAGGACGGCAAGGAGCAGGACACGGTCATCGGCCTGCGCGAGCTGAACCTGGACGGTGTCCCGAAGAACAACTGGATCAACGACCACTTCCGCTACACGCACGGCTACGGCGTGGTCGCCGCCAAGGGCACCCAGGCCGATGACCAGGGCCAGCCGGTCTTCACCGAGTCCGACCTGCCGTCCAAGGGTGACCTCGGCACATACGAACAGCGCGTCTACTACGGCGAGAAGACCACCACGTACTCCATCGTCGGCGGACCGCAGAAGGAGGTCGACTACTCGGCGGACAACGGCGACGAGAAGACCACCAGCTACGCCGGCAGGAGCGGCGTCAACCTCGACAACCCGGTCAACCGGGCCGCGTACGCGGTGGCGTTCAACGAGCCGCAGATCCTCTACTCGGGCGCGATCGGCAAGGGCTCGCGGATCCTGTACAACCGCACGCCCAAGGAGCGCGTCGAGGCGGTCGCCCCCTGGCTGACCATCGACGGCGACGCCTACCCGGCGGTCGTCAAGGGCCGTATCCAGTGGATCGTGGACGCCTACACGACGTCGAACGGCTACCCGTACTCCTCGCGTACGACCCTCGGGGACACGACCGCCGACTCGCTGACCGCCACCAACAACAACCGCGCGGTGGTCGCCCAGCAGAACCAGGTCAACTACATCCGCAACTCGGTGAAGGCGACCGTCGACGCGTACACCGGCGACGTCAGGCTCTATCAGTGGGACACCCAGGACCCGGTGCTGAAGACCTGGATGAAGGCCTTCCCCGGCACGGTCGAGCCGCGCAGAGCCATCTCCGACGACCTGATGGCCCATCTGCGCTATCCGCAGGACCTGTTCAAGGTCCAGCGTGAGCTGCTCACCCGCTACCACGTGACGGACGCGCAGACGTTCCTCACCGGCAGTGAGGTCTGGCAGGTGCCCGACGACCCGACCAACGACTCGGGCAGCGCGGTGCCGCCGTACTACCTGAGCATGAAAATGCCGGACCAGAGCAAGCAGTCGTTCTCGCTGACGACGACGTTCACACCGAACGGTCGTGACAACCTCAGCGCGTTCATGGCGGTCGACTCGGACCCGGGCACCAGCGACTACGGCAAGATCAGAGTCCTGAAACTGCCGACCAGCACGACGGCCGACGGTCCCAAACAGGTGCAGAGCCAGTTCAACTCCCGGCCGGACATCGCGGAGACGATCAGCCTGCTCACCCGGGGGCATTCCAAGGTCGAGTACGGCAATCTGCTGACCGTGCCGCTCGACGGCGGACTGTTGTACGCGGAGCCGGTCTACGTCCTCGGTGGGAAGCTGAAGTACCCCTTGCTGGGCAAGGTGCTGGTCACCTACAACGGCAAGACGGCGTTCGAGAACACCCTCGACGAGGCGCTCGACAAGGTGTTCGGTGTGAAGGGTTCGACCACCACGCCACCGGAGACCGGCACCACCAATCCGCCCGGCACCGGCAACCCGACGGTCGAACAGGCACTACAGGACGCCCAGAAGGCCTTCGACGCCGGGCAGCAGGCACTGAAGGACGGCCCGGACTGGGACGCGTACGCCAAGGCGCAGAAGAATCTCCAGGACGCGCTGAAGCGGGCCGAGGACGCACAGTCCAAGGGTGACAAGACCAGGAGTTGATCAAGCGCGCCCCGCGTCGTGGTACGGTTGACACGCAACGGCGCGGGGTGGAGCAGCTCGGTAGCTCGCTGGGCTCATAACCCAGAGGTCGCAGGTTCAAATCCTGTCCCCGCTACTGCAGTCGAAGGCCCGGATCCCAAGGGATCCGGGCCTTCGTGGTGTGCGAACTCATGTACTGAGGGGAGGGACGGCCGCGCCGCCGTGGGGAGTTGAGCGGTGTGTGTTTGACTTGTCTCCCTGTGGGCATGTCGACAAAACGCTGAAGTGACCTCACGGGCTGCGGTATACCGGGTGTACCCAGGTTGCAGGTGGTGCGACGATGGACGTTATGGGGGACAAGGCAACTCTGTTCGAGTCAGGGCGATTTGTGCAGACTTCCGGTGAGGAGCCGACCCGCGACGAGTTGACCGAGACGGGGGACGCCGCGGAAGAGGTGCGCCTCGGGCTGGCCGCACAGAGCGGCGACGCCGAGGCGGCGAGCGTCCTCGGAGCCATGCTGCTGCGCCGCGGCGACCTCGACGGAGCCGAACCCCATCTGCGGGCCGCCACCGCGGCCGGCGACCGGGCCGCCGCCAACAACCTGGGTGTCCTGCTGCACCAGCGCGGCTACCCCGAGGAGGCAGCCGGCTGGTGGCGCGTCGCCGCCGTCGCCGGTTCGGCCGCCGCCGCGCACGCGCTGGGCCGCCATCACCGTGAGCGCGGGGACGAGCCCGCCGCCGAGTACTGGCTGCGCCAGTCCGCCGAGCAGGGCCATGTCCTCGGCGCCTACGCGCTCGCCGACCTGCTGGAGCACCGCGGGGACGTCGGCGCCGAGCTCTGGATGCGGGCAGCGGCCGAGCGCGGACACCGGGAGGCCGCCTACCGGCTGGCCCGCGCGCTCGACCACAGTGCCGGGTGCGAGGACGAGAGCGGCACTGACAACGCTGTCGCGGAGGCCGAACAGTGGTACCGGCAGGCCGCCGCCCGCGGACACCGGCGCGC
This sequence comes from Streptomyces sp. NPDC053069, assembly GCF_044546895.1. Lineage (NCBI taxonomy): Bacteria > Bacillati > Actinomycetota > Actinomycetes > Kitasatosporales > Streptomycetaceae > Streptomyces > Streptomyces sp. NPDC053069. The sequence continues at coordinate 482,300 of NZ_JBITZN010000002.1, forward strand.
CGCGCTGCACCTCGGCGCGATCCTGGAGAGGCGCGGGGAACTGAAGGAGGCCGGGCGCTGGTATCTGACCTCTGCCAAGGACGGCGAGCCGCGGGCCGCCTGCGCGCTCGGCTTCCTGCTGCGCGACGCCGGGGACACCGAGAGCGCGGCCGTGTGGTGGCTGCGCGCCGCCCAGGAGGGCGACGGCAACGCGGCCAACGCGCTCGGCGCGCTGCACGCCGAGCGCGGCGAGACCCAGACCGCCGAGCGCTGGTACCGGGCGGCACTGGACGCGGGTGACGACAACGGTGCGTACAACCTGGGGCTGCTCTGCGCCGAGCAGGGGCGGACCGCCCAGGCCGAGCAGTGGTACCGGCGGGCCGCCTACGCCGGGCACCGGGAGGCCGCCAACGCGCTCGCCATCCTGCTGCTCCAGGGCGGCGACACCACCGGCGCCGAGCCGTGGTTCTCCAAGGCCGCCGAGGCCGGGAGCGTGGACGCCGCGTTCAACCTCGGGATCCTCTACGCCGGGCGCGGCCAGGAACCGATGGCGCTGCGCTGGTACGAACGGGCCGCCGCCGCCGGGCACACCGAGGCGGCGCTCCAGGTCGGGATCGCCCGGCTGCGCGAGGGCGACGAGCAGGAGGCCGAGCGGCATCTGCGGTGCGCGGCGGGCGCGGGCAGCGCGGAGGCGGCGTACCGGCTGGCCACGCTGCTCGACGCGCGCCGGCCGCCGGAGCCGGCGCATGAGCTGGGCGAGATCGTGCACGAGAAGACCGAGTGCGAGGAGTGGTACGAGCGGGCGGCGACCCAGGGACACCGGCGGGCACAGGTGCGGGTCGGCATGCTCGCGGCGGCGCGCGGGGACGTGGTCGAGGCGGCGCGGTGGTACCGGGCGGCGGCGGAGGCCGGGTCACGCAACGGGGCCTTCAACCTCGGGCTGCTGCTCGCGCGGGAGGGGAGCGAGCCGGAGGCGGCGGTGTGGTGGACACGGGCCGCTGATGCGGGGCATGGCCGGGCGGCTCTTCGGCTGGCCCTTGTCTACGCGCGTCGGGGCGAGCTGGCGGAAGGGCAGAAGTGGGCGAACCGGGCGGTCGAACTGGGCCCGGCGGAGGTTGCGGAGCGGGCGGGGCGGCTCAGAGATGCGCTGCGGGAAGAACTTTCCGCGTGAACAAGTGAGCCCGGCCACTCCACCCCCAACTGATTTGCTTCCGTCGGCTTGTCTCACGTAATGTCGTGTTCACCGACGCGGGGTGGAGCAGCTCGGTAGCTCGCTGGGCTCATAACCCAGAGGTCGCAGGTTCAAATCCTGTCCCCGCTACTGAAGGCCGAGGGCCGGAATCCAGAGATGGGTTCCGGCCCTCAGTCGTTTGTTCGTGGAATGCGAGCAGAGGAGCGAGGAAAGAAAAAAAGGGGGCTTGCGCCCCCTGTTCTCACACGCTGTCCTACGCGCTCGTGCAGTCCGGGCACAGCCCCCGGTACGTCACCTCGACGTCCGACACCGTGAAGCCGAAGCGCTCCGTGTCGGGGAGATCGGCGAGCGGATTGCCCGTCGGGTGGACGTCACGGATCGCGCCGCAGCGGCCGCAGACCAGGTGATGATGCGGCTGGTGTGCGTTCGGGTCGTAGCGCTTGGCCCGTTTGTCCGTCGTGACTTCCAGCACCTCGCCGAGGGAGACCAGCTCGCCCAGCGTGTTGTAGACGGTCGCCCGGGAGATCTCGGGCAGCTTCGCGACGGCCCGTGCGTGGACCTCGTCGGCTGTCAGGTGCACATGCTCGCCGTCGAGGACCTCGGCCACGACACGCCGCTGCGCGGTCATCCGCCATCCGCGTCCACGCAGCCGTTCCAGAAGGTCGCTCATGGCCACCAGCCTAACAGGAAGGCGTACCAGGTCGGGAATAGGTGTGACTTTGGAACGCTGTTTGACTTAGACCTAGTCCAATGTAGGATCGGGAACGGCTTTGGCCGCAGGACAGGACTGGGACAGGACTGGTCGACAGTGACTCAGGAGGCGCACGTGACGCAGGGACCGCTCACCACGGAGGCCGGGGCTCCGGTCGCCGACAACCAGAACAGCGAGACGGCGGGCGTCGGCGGGCCGGTACTCGTCCAGGACCAGCTGCTGCTGGAGAAGCTCGCCCACTTCAACCGGGAGCGCATCCCCGAGCGGGTCGTCCATGCGCGCGGCGCGGGCGCCTACGGCACCTTCACGGTGACCGCCGACGTCACGCCGTACACCCGCGCCGGCTTCCTCTCCGAGATCGGCAAGGAGACCGAGGTCTTCCTGCGCTTCTCCACGGTGGCCGGCAACCTCGGCGCGGCGGACGCCGTCCGTGACCCGCGGGGTTTCGCGCTGAAGTTCTACACCGAGGAGGGCAACTACGACCTCGTCGGCAACAACACCCCGGTCTTCTTCATCCGGGACGCGATCAAGTTCCCGGACTTCATCCACACCCAGAAGCGCGACCCGTACACCGGCTCCACGGAAGCCGACAACGTGTGGGACTTCTGGTCGCTGTCGCCTGAGTCGACCCACCAGGTGACCTGGCTGTTCGGCGACCGCGGCATCCCGGCGTCGTACCGCCACATGGACGGCTTCGGCTCGCACACCTTCCAGTGGAACAACGAGTCCGGCGAGGTCTTCTGGGTCAAGTACCACTTCAAGACCGACCAGGGGATCAAGAACCTCACGGCCCAGGAGGCCGAGATCCTCGCGGGCAAGGACCCCGACTCGCACCAGCGTGACCTGCGCGAGGCGATCGAGCGCGGCGAGTTCCCGAGCTGGACCGTGGGTGTGCAGATCATGCCGGCGGCGGACGCGGCGACGTACCGCTTCAACCCGTTCGACCTGACCAAGGTGTGGCCGCACGCGGACTACCCGGTCATCGAGATCGGCAAGCTGGAGCTGAACCGCAACCCGCAGAACGTCTTCGCCGAGGTCGAGCAGTCGATCTTCAGCCCCGCGCACTTCGTGCCGGGCATCGGCCCCTCGCCCGACAAGATGCTGCAGGGGCGTCTCTTCGCGTACGGCGACGCGCACCGCTACCGCGTCGGCATCAACGCCGACCACCTGCCGGTGAACCGTCCGCATGCCACCGAGGCGCGTACGAACTCCCGTGACGGCTTCCTGTACGACGGCCGGCACGGCGGGGCGAAGAACTACGAGCCGAACAGCTTCGGGGGGCCGCAGCAGACCGGTCGGCCGCTGTGGCTGTCCACCTCCGTCGACGGTCGCACGGGCAACCACCCGACGCCGGTGCACGCCGAGGACGACGACTTCGTGCAGGCGGGCAACCTCTACCGGCTGATGTCGGAGGAGGAGAGGGAGCGGCTGGTCGCCAACCTGGCGGGAGCGATCTCGCAGGTCTCGCTCGAAGACATCGTCGAGCGCGCCATCGGCAACTTCCGCAATGCCGACGCCGACTTCGGCAAGCGGCTGGAGGCGGCGGTGCAGGCGCTGCGCGGCTGAGCCGGCGGCACTGCCCGCTCCTCCCCGTGCCTCAAGAGCCTGGGTGGTGCGCCCAGGGCGGGCCGGACCCCACGGTGCTCGGGGTCCGGCCCGTTCCGTGTGTGTCCAGGATTCGTGCGCAGAGGATCTGTGTGCGGAGGCGCTGTGCTCAGAGGGCCGGTGCGGGCTCGCGGGCCGGGACCCAGCAGCGGATGATGTCGCGGACCGAGACGATGCCGGCGACCTCGCCGCGGTCGAGGACGACCAGGTGCCGGAAGCCGCCGTGGGCCATGGTGCGAGCGGCGTGCTCCAGGGTCCAGGTCGGGGCCGCGAAGACGACCTCGGTGGTGGTGTGGGCGTGGGTGCGTTCCGTGTCCGGGTTCTGGCCGAGGCCGACGGAGTTGAGGATGTCGCGTTCGGTGAGGATGCCGATGCCGCCGGCGTCCGGGTCGAGGACCACGGCGGCGCCGACACGGCGGGCGGACATCAGGGCGGCTGCCTGGCGGAGGGTGTGGGCGGGGCCGACGGTGAGGATCACCGTGCTCATGGCGTCTCGGACGAGCATGGAAGGGGCCACCTCCTAGGAATCCCTGAGGTTGGGAAGGGATTCACAATTTCACAAGTGGGGGTGGCATCAGAGTGCCAGGTAAAGGACGGGTCAACAAGAGGGCGTGCGGCGCCAGTTGGGGGCGTGCGCGGGCTTCTCCCGTGTCTCACTGACGCTGGTTGAGATACCCCAGCAACTCGTCGTGCAGCAGGCCGTTGGACGCGGCCGCGTTGCCGCTGTGCGGGCCGGGGCGGCCGTCGAGGCCGGTGAAGGTGCCGCCGGCCTCGGTGACGACGATCGCGGTGGCGGCCATGTCCCAGAGCGACAGCTCCGGCTCGGCGCAGATGTCCACGGACCCCTCGGCGACCATCATGTAGGGCCAGAAGTCGCCGTACGCGCGCGTGCGCCACACCTCGCGGGTCAGGTCCAGGAAGCCGTCCAGCCGGCCCTGCTCCTCCCAGCCGGAGAGGGAGGAGTACGCGAAGGACGCGTCCGCGAGCTTGCCGACACGGGAGACGTGCATGCGGGTTGCGGAGGTCAGGCTGCGGCCGGTGAAGGCGCCGTAGCCCTTCGCGGCCCACCAGCGGCGGCTCAGCGCGGGCGCGGAGACGACGCCGACGACGGGCTGGTAGCCGTCCTCGCCTGCTTCCATCAGGGCGATGAGCGTCGCCCAGACGGGGACGCCGCGGACGTAGTTCTTGGTGCCGTCGATGGGGTCGATCACCCAGCGGCGGGGGCCGGTGCCCTCGATGCCGTACTCCTCGCCGAGGACGGCGTCCCTGGGGCGGGCGCGCTGGAGCCGGCTGCGGATGAGTTCTTCCGCGGCCTTGTCCGCTTCGCTGACCGGAGTCATGTCCGGCTTCGTCTCCACCTTCAGGTCGAGGGCCTTGAAGCGGTCCATGGTGGCGGCGTCGGCGGCGTCCGCGAGGACGTGGGCGAGGCGCAGGTCGTCGAGATAGTCCGGCATGTGAGGAACGGTATCCGCCGCTGCTGCTACGCGGCCAGCAGGGCGGGGGTGTCGGGTGCCGCCTGCTGTGGCCGGGCGGCCGCCCGGCCACGGATCCGCCGAACCCCCGCGGACCCTTGACAGTGCATACAAGCGCGTCAAATCTGGGCGCAGAGCCGCTCTGTCTCAGGGAGGCGAGGATGCCTGCTGCCCGGGAGTCCCTGCTGGACGCCGCCTATACGGCCCTCGCGCGCCGGCCGTGGTCCACGGTGCGGATGGTCGACGTGGCCGCGGCGGCCGGGGTGTCCCGGCAGACCCTGTACAACGAGTTCGGCAGCAAGGACGGGCTGGCGCGGGCGCTGGTGCGGCGGGAGGCCGACGGATACCTCGCCGGAGTGGAGCGGGCCCTCGCCGGGCCGGGCGAGCCGAGGGAGCGGCTCACCGCCGTGGCCGAGTGGACGAGCGCCGCCGCGCGGGAGAACCCGCTGATCCGGGCCATGCTCACCGGCTGCTGGAGCGAACGGCTGCCCGCCCCGCCGCTCGCCGCTGTGCCGTCCTCCTCCTCGGTGCCGGCGCAGCGCCGTGCGGACGGGCCGCTGCCGACGCCCCGCGACTTCGTACGGATCGTGCGGGACCGCGCGGTCGGCGCTCTGGCGGGCCACACCGCCACCCCCGCCGACACCGCCGAGCTGACCCGCCCCTGCGAACTGGTCGTACGCCTCGCCCTGTCCTGCGTCGCGGCCCCACCGGGCGAGGGCGGCGTGGCGGGACTGGTCCGAGCGGTCGTCCCGCGCCGGCCGGTGTGATCCCGGGCGGTCCCGGACGCCGGGCTACTTCTTCAGCCAGCCCACCTTCGTGTAGTCGATGTCCGCCAGCCCTTCCGCCCCGAAGTTCGCCAGGCCCGAGCGGACGGCGAGGATCTGCGGGCGCTGGTAGAGCTCGATGGAGTGGGCCAGGCGCCAGATCTCGGTGTCGGCCTGGTTGTACAGGGCGGCCGCCGTCGCCTGGTCGGTGGATTCCCCCGCCTTCCTCAGCAGCGCGTCGATCCCCGGGGAGCCGACCGAGCCGAAGTTCTGGAAGAGGTTGCCGTTCTTCGGCTGGACGAAGACCGGGGTGAGCATGGACTGGTAGACGGCGTCGACGTTGCGGAAGCTGGTCAGGTCGAAGTTGCCGCGGTTGACGAACTGGTTGAAGTAGTCGTTCGCCGGCACCTTCTTGAGCTCGACCTTCACCCCGGCCTGCGCGAGCTGCTGCTGCACCAGCTCGGCCTGGTCGGTCTGGGCGGCGGTGCTGCCGGCGCTGAGGACGTAGTCGAGGGCGAGCTGTCTGCCGCCCTTGGTGCGCGGCCTGCCCTCGCCGTTGTCCTTCCAGCCGGCCGCGTCGAGCAACTGCTTCGCCTTGCCGAGGTCGAAGTCGGCGTACCCGCCGGAGGTGTCCTTGTATCCCTTCTGGTTGGGCATGAAGAAGTGGTTGCCGAGCGGCTTCAGTTCGAAGGAGAGGTCCTTGGCGAAGGCCTCGTCGATGCCCTTGCGGTCGACGGCGTGCTGGATCGCCTGCCGTACCCGCAGGTCCTTCAGTGGTCCGCGGCCGCCGTTGAGCGTGATGTGCACCTCGTCCCAGCGCGCGCCCCGCCTGATGTCCGTCTGCGGCGCCTCGACCAGCCGCCTGTAGTCCTCCGGCAGCAGCGCGGTGGTGTAGTCGATCTCCTTGTTGAGGTAGGCGTCGGGGCGCGCGGAGGAGTCGAGGACGCGGTAGACGATCGAGTCCAGCCTGGGCCTGGGGCCCCACCACTTCGGGTCCGGGACGAGCGTGATGGTCTGCGCGGTCCTGTCGTACCGCCCGACCTTGAAGGCGTTCGCGGAGACCGGCGCCTGCTCGGCCCAGCCCTTGGTGAACTTGCCGGGGGTGTCGTAGTACTTCGCCGGGTACAGCGGGTCGAACAGCCGCTGCCAGTCGGCGTACGGCGTCTTGAAGGTCACCTTGACCGCATGTGCGCCGGAGCCCTGCTCGACCTTGGCGATCTGGTCGTAACCGCTGGTGTCGGCGGCCTCGTACGCCTTGTCCGTGCCGTTCAGCGCCTGCCACTGGGCGCGGAAGTCGCGCCAGCTCAGCGGTGTGCCGTCGGACCACCTGGCCTTCGGGTTCAGGTCGTACTGGACGGTCTGCGGGCTGCCGGAGGTCACCTTCGCCGAGAGCAGGAACTCCGGGTTGATGTGGTGCGCGCCCTTGGCGTCCGAGTCGAACAGGTCGGGCAGGACCGTCTTGATGATCTCCTGGGCGTCACCCTGCTGGCCGTCGACGTCGTTGATGTTGTACTGGGTGATCCACTGGTCGATCGCCAGCTTCAGCGTGCCGCCCTGACGCAGATCGGCGAGCGGGTGGGCGTTGATGTCCTGGCCGTCGGCCCTGGGCGCCGCCGCCTTCTTCGGAGCGTGGTCCTGGCCCGAGGAGCCGCAGCCGGTCACCAGGAGCGCGGTGGCCGCGGTGGTGGCGATCCATGCTGCGGCGGGGGTGGGACGCATGTCGGTGTCCTTCGTGAGGGGCGACGATGGGATGCGCCGAACGTAGAACGCCGCAGGTCGGGCAGGGGAGAGCTCCCCGATTACTGACATGTTCTCTTCATGTTGCTGCAATAAGAGGACTGGACCATTTCATGCGTGCCCCTCTACCTGGCCAAGCGCCTCGGCCATCACGCCGTCCTGCTGCTGGCCGCCGTCTGCCTGTCGTATCTGCTGGCCTCGCTGGCCCTCGATCCGCGCGCCTACTACGCGGGCCGGCAGCCACCGCTGTCCCCGGCCGCCGTCGACCACCACCTCACCGCGCTCGGCGTCAACGACCACCAGCCCCTGCGCGACCGCTTCCTGCACTGGGCCGACCGCGCCGTCCTGCACGGCGACCTCGGCGAGACCATCGACGGCACCTCCGTCGACGCCGAGTTCGGCCGGCGGATCGGGGTCAGTCTGCGGCTGCTGCTCGCGGGCACCGTCCTCGGTACGGTCGCCGGTGTCCTCGCCGGCGCCTGGACGGCCGTACGGCAGTATCGCCTCAGCGACCGCGCGGTCACCGTCGTCTCCTTCGCGCTGCTGTCGACACCGGTGTTCCTGCTGGCGGTCCTGCTGAAGACCGGTGCGATCTGGTTCAACCAGACCACGGGCACCGATCTGATCCGGTTCACCGGCGAGCAGAGCCCCGGCGTGGACGGCGGCCTCTGGCCGGTCCTGCGGGACCGGTCCGTGCACCTGCTGCTGCCCACCCTCTCCATCGCCCTCTTCAGCGTGGCCGGTTACAGCCGCTACCAGCGCAGCACCATGCTCGACGTCCTCGGCTCCGACTATCTGCGCACCGCCCGCGCCAAGGGACTCGGCCGCCGGGCCGTCCTGCTGCGGCACGGTCTGCGCACCGCCCTCATCCCCATGTCGACCTACTTCTCCTACGGATTCCTCGCCCTGTTCACCGGCGCCACCTTCACCGAGACGATCTTCGGCTGGCACGGCATGGGCGAGTGGTTCGTGAACTCCCTCGGCAAGAACGACGTGAACTCGGTCGTCGCCGTGAACGTCTTCGCCGCCGTCACCATCCTGCTCTCCGGCTTCCTCGCCGACCTGCTGCACGCCGCCCTCGACCCCCGCATCCGGCGGGCGGCATGACGACCGCGACCCTCACGAAGGCACCGGCCGGCCGTTCGGCGCTCGTCCTGCGCCGCTTCGTGCGCAACGGGTCCGCGCTCGCCGGAGCCGTCGCCCTCGTCCTGCTGTTCCTGCTCGCGTTCGCCGGGCCGTACCTCACGCCCTGGTCATACGACCACATCGACTACGGCGCGTTGCGCTCCGCACCCAGCGCCCAGCACTGGTGGGGCACCAACCGGATCGGGCAGGACGTCTTCGCGCAGACCGTGCGCGGACTGCAGAAGTCGCTGGTCATCGGGCTGCTGGTGGCCGTTCTGGCCACCGGGCTCGCCGCGCTGGCGGGTGCCTGCGCCGGATACTTCGGCGGCTGGACCGACCGGCTGGCGATGTTCTTCGTCGATCTGCTCCTGGTCTTCCCCTCCTTCCTGGTCATCGCGATCATCTCGCCCCGGCTGCGCTCCGCCGGGTGGATCGCGTTCGTCGGGCTGCTCGCCGTCTTCGCCTGGATGATCACCGCACGGGTCGTACGCTCCATGACCCTGTCCCTGAAGGAACGCGACTTCGTGCGCGCGGCCCGCTACATGGGCGTCGGGCCCTTCCGGATCATCTGGCGGCACGTGCTGCCGAACGTGGCCTCCTTCCTGATCATCGACGCGACGATCCAGGTCGGCGGCGCGGTGATGAGCGAGACCGCGCTGTCGTACTTCGGCTTCGGCGTGCAGCCGCCCGATGTGTCCCTGGGCACGCTGATCGCCTCGGGCACCGGCGCCGCCCTCACCTACCCGTGGATGTTCTTCTTCGCCGCGGGACTGCTCGTCGTATTCGTGCTCGCCGTCAATCTGGTCGGCGACGGACTGCGGGACGCCCTGGACCCGACCGCGAAGGGGGCGGCCCGATGAACCCGTTGCTCGAAGTGACCGGCCTGGGCGTCGACTTCGACGGCGAAGCAGCCGTGCGGGACGTGAGCCTGACCCTGGCACGGGGCGAGGTGCTGGGGCTGGTGGGCGAGTCCGGCTCGGGCAAGTCCGCCACCGTCCTCGCCGTTCTCGGACTGCTGCCCGGCAACGCCACCACGCGCGGTTCCGTACGGCTCGACGGCACCGAACTCCTCGGCGCGAGCGAGCGGGAACTGACCCGGATCCGGGGCGGCCGGGTGTCCATGGTCTTCCAGGACCCGCTGTCGGCGTTCACGCCCGTGTACCGCATCGGCGACCAGATCGCCGAGGCCGTCCGCGCCCACCGGGACGTCTCCCGTGCGCAGGCCCGCTCCCGCGCGGTCGACCTGCTCGACCTCGTCGGCATCCCCGAGCCCGCCCTGCGCGCACGGGCCTTCCCGCACGAGTTCTCCGGCGGCATGCGCCAGCGCGCCATGATCGCCATGGCGATGGCGGCCGAACCCGACCTGATCCTCGCCGACGAGCCGACCACCGCCCTCGACGTCACCGTCCAGGCGCAGATCCTGGACGTCCTGCGCACCGCGCAGCGGGAGTCCGGCGCCGCCGTCCTGCTGGTCAGCCACGACCTCGGCGTCATCGCCGGGCTGGCCGACCGGGTCGCGGTCATGCGGCAGGGCCGGGTCGTCGAACAGGGCACGGCGACGGACGTATTCGACCGCCCGCGCGCGCCCTACACCCGGCAGCTCCTCGCCGCCGTCCCCCGCATCGACACGCCACGCCGACCCCAACCGACCAGGGCGGAGCCGGTGTTGAAGGTGCGGGGTCTCACCCGCACCTTCCCCGTCCACACCGGCACCGTCGTCAGGCGCCGCACCGGCACCGTGTACGCCGTCGACGGCGTGGACCTCGACATCCGGCGCGGCGAGACCCTGGCGCTGGTCGGCGAGTCCGGGTCCGGTAAGTCGACCACCCTCTTCGAACTGCTCGAACTCGCCGCGCCCGAAGGGGGATCGGTGGAACTGTTCGGGCAGCGGCTCGGCGCGCTCAGCAAGAACCGGGCCAAGGCTCTGCGCCGACGGATCCAGATCGTCTTCCAGGACCCGATGGCCTCCCTCGACCCCCGGATGCCCATCGGTGACATCATCGCCGAGCCGCTGCGCGCCCAGGGCGCCGGCAAGGGTGTCGTCGCGCGCAGGGTGCCCGAACTCCTCACCCGGGTCGGCCTGGAACCGGCCCACGCCGACCGCTACCCGCACGAGTTCTCCGGCGGCCAGCGCCAGCGGATCGGCATCGCCCGCGCCCTGTCCGTCGAACCCGAGCTGCTGGTCCTCGACGAACCCGTCTCCGCTTTGGACGTCTCCGTCCAGGCCGAGGTGCTCGACCTGCTGCGGCGGCTGAAGGAGGAGCTGGGCCTGGCCTATCTGTTCGTCTCCCACGACCTCGCCGTCGTACGGAACATCGCCGACCGGGTCAGCGTCGTCTATCTGGGCCGCACGGTCGAGGCCGGCCCGGTCGACGAGGTCTTCGCCCGGCCCCGGCACCCCTACACCCAGGCCCTGCTGTCGGCCGTGCCCGTGCCGGACCCCGCACGGGAGCGGCGGCGCGAGCGGATCCTGCTCGCCGGTGACCCGCCGAGTCCCACCCGGCGGTACGACGGCTGCCGCTTCCGGACGCGGTGCCCGCTGTACGCGGAGCTCACGGTGGACGAGCAGAAGCGGTGCGCGCACGAGGTGCCGGAGTTCGCGGGGGACGGGGCCGCATGTCACTTCGCGAGGGCGCGTGAGGTGCTGTAGCGGGAGGCCTCGCAAGCGCCTAGCGGGCGGAACCCGACAGCTGCAGTCCGATCACCCCGACGATGACCAGGCTGATCGAGACGATCTTCAGGGTGGAGACCAGGTCGCCGAGGAAGACCATGCCGTAGATCGCGGTGCCGGCCGCGCCGATGCCGGTCCACACCGCGTACGCGGGGCCGACGTCGAGCTTCTTCAGGGACAGGGTCAGCAGACCGAAGCTGCCGAGGGCGAAGGAGGCGAAGGCGATCGTCGGCCACAGGCGCGTGAAGCCGTGCGAGAGCTTCAGGCACACGGCGAAGCCGGTCTCCAGAATTCCGGCCACTATGACCAGCAGCCACGCCATGTGCTGTCCTCCCGTTGATCCGGATCTCCGGCTCGGTGCGATTATGCACTTACCGGCCTCTCACCCGGCCAAACAACGCGGTGGTCAGTCGCCTTCCCTGCGCTCCCGGGTGGCCAGCAGCCGGCGCAGCGAATACAGCCGCGCCGGATCCGCGTGGCCCTCCTCGACCCAGGCGTCCAGCGCGCAGTCCGGCTCGTCGTGGCTGCACGCGCGTGGGCAGCCCTCCGTACCGGGTTCGAGGTCCGGGAAGGCGTGGATCACGCGCGAGGGGTCGATGTGCGCCAGGCCGAACGAGCGGACGCCGGGGGTGTCGATGACCCAGCCGTCCGTATCGGACAGGGGCAGGGCGAGGGCGGACGTCGTGGTGTGACGGCCGCGGCCCGTCACCGCGTTCACATGGCCCGTCGTACGCCGGCGCTCCTGCGGCACCAGCGCGTTGACGAGGGTCGTCTTCCCGACGCCCGAGTGACCGACGAACGCGGTGACCCTGCCGTCCAGATGCTCCCGCACCCGGTCCGCCGCGTCCCCGTTCTCCAGCTGTTCGCGGCTGGTGACGACGTAGGGGATGTCGAGCGCGCCGTACAGCTCCAGCAGCTTGTCCGGCGGGGCCAGGTCCGACTTGGTCATCACCAGCAGCGGCTCCAGACCGCCGTCGAAGGCCGCGACCAGACAGCGGTCGATCAGACGGGGGCGGGGCTCCGGGTCGGCCAGGGCGGTGACGATCGCCAGCTGGTCCGCGTTGGCCACGACCACCCGCTCGTACGGGTCGTCGTCGTCGGCCGTGCGCCGCAGCACCGAGGTGCGCTCCTCGATCCGGACGATCCGGGCGAGCGTGTCCTTGTTGCCGGACAGGTCGCCGACCAGGGCCACCCGGTCCCCGACCACGGCCGCCTTGCGGCCCAGCTCGCGGGCCTTCATCGCCATGACGACCCGGTCCTCGACCAGGCACGTCAGCCGGCCGCGGTCGACCGTGAGGACCAGCCCCTCGGCGGCGTCCTCGTGCTTGGGCCGGATGTTGGTCCGCGGCCGGTTGCCCTTGCGGTTGGGACGGGTGCGGATGTCGTCCTCGTCGGTGTGCTTGCCGTAGCGGCGCATGGCGTGTCCCTACTGCCCGAGCATCCCGGTCCACAGCTCGGGGAAGTCCGGCAGGGTCTTCGCCGTCGTCGCCACGTTCTCGATCCGCACACCCTCGACGGCGAGACCGATGATCGCGCCTGCCGTCGCCATGCGGTGGTCCTCGTAGGTGTGGAAGGTCCCGCCGTGCAGCTTGCGCGGGCGGATGTGCAGGCCGTCGGCGGTCTCGGTGACGTCACCGCCGAGCTCGTTGATCTCCTTGGTGAGCGCGGCCAGCCGGTCCGTCTCGTGCAGCCGCAGATGCGCCACGCCCCGCAGGGTGGAGGGGGAGTCCGCGAGGGCCGCGACCGCCGCGATGCCGGGGGTCAGCTCGCCGACGTCGCTCAGGTCCACGTCGATCCCGTGGATGGCACCCGAACCGGTGAACACCAGCCCGTACTCGGTGAGTTCGCAGGAACCGCCCATCTCGGTGAAGATCTCCCGCAGCCGGTCACCGGGCTGGGTGGTCCGCTCCGGCCAGTCCGGGATCAGCACCTTGCCGCCGGTGACCAGGGCCGCCGCCAGGAACGGCTGGGCGTTGGACAGGTCAGGCTCGATCGTCAGGTCCCGGCCGAGCAGGGCGCCCGGCGTCACCCGCCACACGTTCGGCTCGCCGCCCGACTCGGGGGTGTCCACCTGGGCGCCGACCGCGCGCAGCATGTCGACGGTCATCCGGATGTGCGGCAGGGAGGGCAGCGAGGCGCCGGTGTGCCGGACCTCCACACCCTGGTTGAAACGGGGGCCCGAGAGCAGCAGGGCGCTCACGAACTGGGAGGACGAGGAGGCGTCGACGGACACCGGGCCGCCGTCCAGGGCGCCGCCGCCGTGCACGGTCAGCGGCAGCGCGCCGCGGCCGTCGTCGTCGATCCGGGCGCCGAGCTGCCGCAGCGCGTCGATCACGCCGTGCAGGGGACGCTCGTACGACCGCGGGTCGCCGTCGAACCGGATGGGGCCGTCGGCCAGCGCGGCCACCGGCGGCAGGAAGCGCATCACCGTGCCGGCGTTGCCCACGTCGACCGTGGCCGGGCCGTGCAGGCCAGTCGGCAGCACCCGCCAGGCCTCGCCGGAGCCGTCCGGGCCGACCCCCTCCTCGATCTCCACGCCCATCGCGCGCAGCGCACCGGCCATCAGCAGGGTGTCGCGGGAGCGCAGCGGCCGGCGCAGCCAGCCGGGCTCGGAGGCGAGGGCGGCCAGCACCAGCGCGCGGTTGGTGACCGACTTGGACCCGGGCACGTGGACCGTCGCGTCGACGGCTCCGCTCGCGTGCGGGGCGGGCCAGAGGGCGGTGTGTGCGGGGTTCACGGTCATGCGCCCCACTTTAGTGGCTGGGCGCGACCGGAGATCTCGACCAAAAGGGCCGAAACCTCGACGAAAGCTGCAGCGCCGACCCCGCCGGCCGTCACACCTCCAGCAACCAGCTCCCCCCGCCGATCAGCGAGCTGAGCGACACCACGTGGAACAGGAACAGCCACAGCCCCGCCGGCACATGGGTCAGCCGGGACAGCTGGTCCGCGTCCGACTCCCCGGCGCCTCCCCGTGACCGCTTCAGCTGCAGTTCGAAGGGCGGCCGTACCCCGCCGAACAGCAGGAACCACACCACCGCGTACGCGAACGCCGCCTGCACCTGGGGCCCCGCCAGCCAGGACACCAGCAGGAAGGCGGCCCCGGCCAGCACCACGGTCAGGACGCCGTACGCGTTGCGGATCATCACCAGCATCGCCACCAGCAGCGCCGTCGCCGCCCACAGCAGCAGTGTGATGCGCCCGGCGGCCAGGAGGGCGGCGCCGCCGAGGCCGAGCAGCGAGGGCGCCGTGTACCCGGCGGCGGCCGTGAGGATCATGCCCAGCCCGTACGGCTTGCCCCGGCTGACCGTCAGGCCGCTGGTGTCGGAGTGCAGCCGGATACCGGTGAGCTGCCGGCCGGTGAGCAGTGCGATCAGGCCGTGGCCGCCCTCGTGCGCGATGGTGATCGCGTTGCGGGATATCCGCCACGGGGTGTGCGGGACGACGACGGTGAGCGCGGCGGCCGCCGTGGCGAGCACCACCCACAGGGCGGGATCGGGCTGGGTGCCGGTGAGCCGGTCCCAGAGGTCGGGCAGCGCGAGGGCGGCGAGGCTGTCCATGTGTCCGAGTGGCTCCCTCTCCTTGTGCGGAGTCTGGCAGTGTGGCACGTATGTGCGGACGGTATGCATCGAGTCGTAGGCCCGAGGATCTCGCAGGCGTCTTCGAGATCGAGAAGTGGGAGCCCGAGGAGACCCTGGAGCCGGACTACAACGTGGCTCCGACCAAGGAGGTCCACGCCGTCCTCGACCGTCCCCTGAAAGACGCGGACTCCCCGCGTCCGGTTCGCCAGCTGCGCAAGCTGAAATGGGGCCTGGTGCCCTCCTGGGCCAAGACGCCCGAGGGCGGCGCCAGGATGATCAACGCGCGCGCCGAGACCGTGCACGAGAAGCCCGCCTACCGCCGTGCCTTCGCCGCCCGCCGCTGCATCATCCCCGCCGACGGCTACTACGAGTGGGTCACCGGCGCGCAGGAGCGCGAGCTGGAGGTCGAGGGCAGGAAGAAGCGGCCGCGCAAGCAGCCGTACTTCGTGCTGCCGGCCGACGGCTCGGTGTTCGCGATGGCCGGGCTCTACGAGTTCTGGCGCGACCGGACCCTGCCCGACGAGCACCCGCAGGCCTGGTGGGTCACCTGCTCGGTGATCACCACCGAGGCCGAGAGGACCCCGCTGGCCGTGGCCCCCGCCGAGGGCCCGCGCACCCTGGCCGACATCCACCCCCGGATGCCGCTGATGCTCACCCCGGACCGCTGGGACGCCTGGCTCGACCCCTCCCGGACCGACCCCGACCACCTGCGCGACCTGCTCGCCCCGCCCCCGCCCGGCCTGATGCGCGCCTACCCGGTCTCCACGGCAGTCAGCAACGTCCGCAACAACGGCCCGGAGCTGCTGAAGGAGCTGGAGGCGCCGGAAGAGGGCACACTCTTCTAGCGTGATCGAGATTGTCGAGACCGACGCCGGAACCGCACGCATCACCTGGCACCGGGCGCAGGACCCCCGGCTGGTCCTGGCCGTGAGCCATGGCGCCGGCGGGGGCGTGGACGCACGTGACCTCCAGGCACTCGCCCGGGCCCTCCCCGCGCACGGCGTGACCGTGGCCCTGGTGGAACAGCCCTGGCGCGTGGCCGGGAAGAAGGTCGCCCCCGCACCGCAGACCCTGGACAGCGGCTGGCGCGGCATCTGGCCGGCACTGGCCGGGATGCAACTGCCCGTGATCTCCGGCGGGCGCAGCGCGGGCGCCCGGGTCGCCTGCCGAACCGCGGCCGAGCTGGGCGCGCACGCCGTCCTCGCGCTGAGCTTCCCGCTGCACCCGCCGGGCAGGCCGGAGAAGTCCCGCGCCGGGGAACTGCTGGGCACCGGGGTGCCCACACTGGTCGTGCAGGGCGGCAACGACCCGTTCGGGAAGCCGGAAGAGTTCCCCGAGGGCGACCACGGGCTGATCGAGGTGCCGTACGGCGATCATGGTTTCGCGATTCCCAAGCGCGCGGAGATCACCCAGGAGCGGGCCCTGGAGATCATCACCGAGGGCGTCGCGCAGTGGCTCACGTCTCTCGGGTGACGGGTGGGAATGCGCCGCGCCGGACCACTGTTGTGGCGGACAGAAGTGCTGAGGCCTCGGCACCGACGTCGTAGGAGAGGAAGTCCGCCGCATGGGTTCGACCGTATGCCCGAGCCGTGAGCGCCGCGCCGACCTGGACTGGACGGTGCTGTACGCGGCCAAGACCGCTCCTATTCGAGGGGCGGCAGGCACGGGTCGTGTTCTATCCTCCGAATCGAGTGGGACCGCTCTCGGTCCTGCCCGGGATCTTGAGGAGGTGGGTCCGGTCACCGGTACCGACGCAGGGACCGACAACGGCCAGGCGGAGCAGCCCGAGGGCCAGGGTGTGAGCGCGGAGACGACCTCCGAGTCCACCGCCGAGCGCAGTGCGCGCTTCGAGCGGGACGCGCTGGAATTCCTCGACCAGATGTATTCGGCGGCGCTGCGCATGACGCGCAACCCGGCCGACGCCGAGGACCTGGTGCAGGAGACGTACGCCAAGGCGTACGCGTCCTTCCACCAGTTCCGCGAGGGCACCAACCTGAAGGCGTGGCTGTACCGGATCCTCACCAACACCTTCATCAACTCCTACCGCAAGAAGCAGCGCGAGCCGCAGCGCTCCGCCGCGGAGGAGATCGAGGACTGGCAGCTCGCCCGCGCCGAGTCGCACATGTCGACGGGTCTGCGCTCCGCCGAGTCGCAGGCGCTCGACCACCTGCCGGACTCGGACGTGAAGGAAGCGCTGCAGGCGATCCCCGAGGAGTTCCGCATCGCCGTGTATCTCGCGGATGTCGAGGGCTTTGCGTACAAGGAGATCGCGGACATCATGGGGACACCCATCGGTACGGTGATGTCCCGGCTGCACCGGGGCCGCCGTCAGCTGCGCGGCATGCTGGAGGACTACGCCCGTGAGCGCGGGCTGGTTCCGGCGGGCGCCGGAGAGTCGAACGAAGTGAAAGGTTCGGGCTCATGAGCTGCGGAGATCCGCACGAGACGGACTGCAGTGAGGTCCTCGACCATCTGTACGAGTTCCTCGACAGCGAGATGCCGGACGTCGATCGCGACAAGTTCCAGCACCACTTCGAGGAATGCTCTCCGTGTCTGGAGAAGTACGGCCTGGAGCAGGCCGTGAAGAAGCTGGTCAAGCGGTGCTGCGGACATGACGACGTGCCCGCCGACCTGCGCGCCAAGGTCATGGGGCGGATCGATCTCATCCGCTCCGGTCAGGCCGTGCCGGACCACGACGTGACCGCCACGCCGCAGGAGAGCTGACCGCCGGGTCACCCCGGCCGTCACCCGAATGTGCTAATCCTCAGGTCATAGGCCCCGTACCCCCCGATCCCCGCCCTAGGCTCCGAGCCTGGACCGGCACGGTCGGGGAGGGGCGCGATGGAGGCGGTACCGGCAAGGGCACGCGGCTATGTGGCCGGTGTCGCCCTGCTGGCGCTGCTCTGCCTCCTGCCGCTGCCGGCTGTCCACACTCCCTGGTGGGTGCTCGGCCTGCTCTGCGCCCTCTGCGCCGCCTGCGAGCACGTCGTACGCCGCCGTTTCGGCGGCACCTTCTACCCCGTCCTGCTCGCCGGGGTGTTCCTGCTGCCGCCGCCCGCCGCCGCGCTCGTCCCGTTGCCCGCGGCCCTGCTCTCCCCGGTCGAGCACCGGCCCGCGCTGGTCAGGCGTGTCTGGCGGGCCGCGCAGCCCGCGCTCGCGGTGTGGGGCGCTGCCCGGGTGCACTGGGCGCTCGGCGGGCGGGACGCCGTCGTCGGCTGCGACTTCCCGTACGCACTGCTGCCCGCCGGCGCGGCCGTCCTCGTCTTCTGCCTGGTCCTCACCCTCCTCGACGGCGGCCTGCGCGCGGTCGCCCTGGGCGTTCCGCTGCGCCGGGCCTGGCGCGGGCTGCTGTCCCGTTCGCTCGCGCCGGTCGCGGTGCACGGACTCGCCGGGCTGATGATGGCCGTGCTGTGGCGCAGCCCGTACGGCCCGGTCGCCGCGCTGCTCGTGCTGCTGCCGATGTGCGTGTCCTGGTGGATCTTCGCCCAGTACCACCGCGAACGCGCCGCCCACCAGGCCACCATCCGAGCGCTCGTCCAAGCCGTCGACATCAAGGACGGTTACACCCGCGGCCACAGCGAACGCGTCGGGCAGGCCTCCGTGATGATCGCGCGGGAACTCGGCATGGACGACGACCGCGTCGAGACACTGCGCTTCGCCGGGATCCTGCACGACGTCGGCAAGCTCGGCGTCCCGACCCGGCTGCTGCGCAAGGACGGCCCGCTGACCCCCGAGGAACGCCGGATCATCGAACTGCACCCCGAGTACGGCCATGAGATGGTCCGCGGGATCTCCTTCCTCGGCGAGGCCCGCGCCGCGATCCTGCACCACCACGAACGCCTCGACGGCAGCGGCTACCCGTACGGCCTCGTCGGCACCCAGATCCCCGAGTGCGCCCGGGTCGTCGCCGTCGCCGACGCCTTCGACGCGATGACCTCCACCCGCTCCTACTGCCGGGCCCGGCCGGTCGACGTGGCCGTCGCCGAGCTGCAGCGGTGCGCCGGCACCCAGTTCGACCCCCGTATGGTCACGGCGCTCGCGCGGGCCCTCGACCGCCAGGGCTGGCACCCGGCCGTCACGGCCGACGAGACGGCGCGCGCGGTCCCGGGCCCGCAGCCGGCCGCAGGCCACCGCACCGGGGCACCGCGATGACCGCGCTCCGGTGCATCCACGCCGCGGCCGGGCTCACCGCAGCCGCCTCCCTCGGTGTCACCCTGTGGACCGGCATGGCCGACCGGGGCGTCGCGCTCGCCTTCGGGGTGCTCATAGCCGTCGGCGAGCTGACCCGGTGGAGCGGAGCCCCGGTGCGGCAGGCCGCGCCGCTGGGCACCGCCGGATCGCTGTCGTACGCCCTGCTCGGGCCCGACGCCGGGCAGCAGACGCTGCATGACGCGCCGCAGGTCGTCACGGTCGTTCTCACCGCCTCCCTGCTCGGCGGCGTCCCGCACATCTGGTGCGGCCGCACCCCGACCCGCGACCACCTCGCCCGCCGCGTGCTGAGCGTCGGATTCGCCGCCGTCTGTTTCCAACCCCTCTCGAACGAGGGCGTGTTCGTGTCCTGGAGCGGCCCCGCCTACGCCCTGCTGCTCGTCGCCCTCCTCGTCCTCACCGCCCTGTGCGACGCCGTCCTCGCCGCGGCCCTCGCCCACTCCCGCACCCGCTGGCCGTTCGGCCCGCTGCTGCGCGACGAACTGCGCGGACTGCTCGGCATCGGCTCCGCCGTCTGCGCGACCGGCGCCGTGATGGCGCTCGCGGTCGCCGTCGTCGGCCTGTGGGCGCTGCCCGTGTTCTGTCTGCCCCTGCTGCTCACCCAGCTGTCCGTGCGCCGGTACGCGGCCGTCCGCGCCACCAACCGGCAGACCATCGCCTCCCTCGCCCGCGCCACCGAGATCGCCGGATACACGCCCGCCGGACACGCCCGCCGCGTCGCCGCGCTCAGCCTCGCCGTCGGCCGGGACCTCGGCCTGAGCGAGGGCGAGCTGACCGTCCTGGAGTACGCGGCCCTCATGCACGACATCGGCCAGCTCAGCCTGGTCGACCCGGTCCCGGCCGGTGCCACCGCCGGCCTGCCCCCCGAGGAGCAGCGGCGCATCGCGCTGCTCGGCGGGGCCGTCGTACGGCAGACCGGTGTGGCCGCGGCCGTCGCCGTGATGGTCGAACGGCAGGCCGACCCCTACCGCGCACAGCCGGTCGCCGCGCGGATCATCCGGGCCGTGAACGCATACGAGGAGAAGGCCCGGGACGCCGGGCCCGACGGCCCCCTGCGGGCGCTGGAGGAGCTGCGCCTCGGCACCGCCGGCGACTACGCTCCGGACGTCGTGGAGTCCCTCGCCCGGGTCCTGGCCCGGTCGCGGGCCTGGCGGGAGAGCGCGCCGGCGGAGGGCGACGGAGACATACGGCACTGTCTGACCCCGGGCGCGGCTGGGTAACCCATGGGTAATGAGCGCCTTTCCCGCCGTACGTGGTTGGATGCGAGGGAGAGGGTGTTTGGGGGCACAAGCCAGCCCACTGTGCGGAACTGGAACTGGCAGGCGGGAATCGTGAGGATCTTCGGCAAGGGACGGCACCGGCCCTCCGCCTCCTGGCGGCAGGCCACAGACCGCGCGTTCACGCTGATCGGCGACGGCCGGTACGAGGACGCGGGCGAGCTGCTGACACGGGCCGCCGATCTGGAGCCCTGGCTGTCGGAGTCCTGGTTCAACCTGGCCCTGCTGCACAAGTTCCGGCACGACTGGGAGCAGGCCCGTGCCGCCGGACTCCGGGCGGTCGCGCTGCTGGACCGGGAGACCGGGGCGCCCGACTGGTGGAACGTCGGCATCGCCGCCACCGCCCTGCAGGACTGGCCGCTGGCCCGCCGCGCCTGGCAGGCGTATGGACTGAAGGTGCCCGGAGGCGCCGCCGCCTCCGCCGAGCCCCTCGGCATGGAGCTGGGCAGTGCGGCCGTACGGCTCTCCCCGGAGGGCGAGGCCGAGGTCGTGTGGGGGCGCAGGCTGGACCCGGCGCGGCTGGAGGTGCTGTCCATCCCGCTGCCCTCGTCGGGGCGGCGCTGGGGCGAGGTCGTGCTGCACGACGGTGTCCCGCACGGCGAGCGCACGACGTCCGCCGGGCACTCCTACCCGGTCTTCGACGAGATCGAGCTGTGGGCGCCCTCGCCCGTGCCCACCTGGGTGGTCCTGCTGGAGGCGGCCACGGAGGCGGACCGGGACGCGCTGGAGCAGCTGGCCGCCGACGCGGGGTTCGCCGCGGAGGACTGGTCCTCGTCGGTGCGGCTGCTGTGCCGGATGTGTTCGGAGTCACGGATGCCCTCGGACGAGGGCGAAGGTGTGCACCTCGACCCGCACGACCACAGCGAGCCCGGTCATCCCGGCCCGCTGGGGCATCGGACGGACGGGCAGCTGTGGGTGCCCGAGCGGGAGTGCGGGGTGGCCGCACCGGCGTCGCTGGTCCGGGGGTTGCTGGACGGGTGGGTCGCGGACAGCCCGGACTCCCGGGACTGGCGGGATCTCGAAGAGGTTTGCTGAGCCGACGGTGACCGGCCACCTTTAGGCTGTACTCGCAGAATTCTCCAGGCTTGCAGGAAGGCGTACGTCGGTCATGGCGCAGCAGGACACCGATCAGCAGCACGCGGGCGTGCTCCCCGTCGACGACGAGGGTTATGTCGTCGACACGGAGGACTGCGAGGAGCGCGAGAAGGCCTGGCGGGAGCGCGGCACCTCGCGGCCGATCACGGTCGTCGGCAACCCGGTGCTCCACAAGGAGTGCAAGGACGTCACCGAGTTCGGCGAGGAGCTGCAGCAGCTCGTCGCCGACATGTTCGCCAGCCAGCGCACCGCCGAGGGCGTGGGCCTGGCCGCCAACCAGATCGGTGTCGACCTGAAGGTCTTCGTCTACGACTGCATGGACGACGAGGGCGTCCGGCACGTCGGCGTGGTGTGCAACCCGAGGCTGGTCGACCTGCCCGCCGACCGGCGCCGGCTGGACGACAGCAACGAGGGCTGCCTGTCCGTGCCGACGGCGTACGCGCCGCTTGCGCGTCCCGACTACGCCGAGGTGACCGGTCAGGACGAGCAGGGCAACCCGATCAAGGTGCGCGGCACAGGCTACTTCGCACGCTGTTTGCAGCACGAGACCGACCACCTCTACGGCTACCTGTACATCGACCGGCTGTCCAAGCGGGACCGCAAGGACGCCCTGCGGCAGATGGCCGAGAATGAGCCACGTTATCCGGTGGTCGCCAACGACTAGGAGACGCGGGCTCGTCGGGGCGCCCGGCCGGGATCACCCCCGGTCGGGCGCCCTACGCATGTCTCGCCTCGCTCATCCGTGCGTCGTACACCCGACCTCTTCTGTCCTCGTTGTGATCCTTAACCGGTCACACAAGGCTGGATTCCCGGCAGCCTTGGGGTAGTGAGTGAAGCAAATCCGTTCCCACGGCGGTCAGTTGTGGTGCTGAATGTAAGAGCGGGGATACGCGACGGCGCACGCCCGGCACAACCGTGGAGGGGCGTGTGCTCCTGCGGCTGAGAGGGGTTTGTTCGTGCAAGCTTTCCCATACAGCACCACAGCGACGCCAACGGCGGTCGTCGTACCACCCTCACTGGCACTCCCGGTGATCGAGTCCGCCTTTCCCCGGCAACTGCATCCGTATTGGCCGCTGCTACAGCACAGGACACGGGTCTGGCTGCTGGAAAAACGGCTCATGCCGGCGGACAAGGTGCAGGAATATGCCGACGGACTGTGCTACACCGACCTCATGGCGGGCTACTACCTCGGCGCCCCCGACGAGGTCATGCAGGCCATAGCCGACTACAGCGCGTGGTTCTTCGTCTGGGACGACCACCACGACCGCTGTGTCGTCCACGGCCGCACGGGCGACTGGCGGCGGCTGAGGTACCGCCTGCACGCGGCCCTGGACGCACCCAGGCACCATCTGCACCATCCCGACCCACTGGTCGCCGGGTTCGCCGACAGCGTGCTGCGGCTGTACGGCTTCCTGCCGCGCACCTGGAACCAGCGGTTCGCCCGGCACTTCCACGCGGTCATCGAGGCCTACGACCGAGAGTTCCGCAACCGCACCGAGGGATACATACCCGGCGTCGAGGAATATCTCGCCCTGCGCCGGCACACCTTCGCGCACTGGATATGGACGGACCTGCTGGAACCGAGCGCCGGATGTGAACTCCCGGACGCCGTACGGAAAAAACCGGCCTACCGCCGGGCCGCGCTGCTCAGCCAGGAATTCGCCGCCTGGTACAACGACCTGTGCTCGCTGCCGAAGGAAATAGCGGGCGACGAGGTCCACAATCTCGGAATCAGTCTCATCGTCCATGAGAGGCTGACTCTCGAAGACGCGGTGGACGAAGTCAGGCGCCGGATCGAGAAATGCGTCAGTGAATTTCTCGAAGCCGAGCAGGACGCCCTGCGGTTCGCCGACGAACTCGCCGACGGAACGGTCGGCGGAAAGGAACTGAGCGCCGTGGTCCGCGCCTGTGTCGGCAATATGCGCAACTGGTTCAGCTCCGTCTACTGGTTCCACCACGAGTCCGGCCGGTACATGGTCGACACCTGGGACGACCGGTCCACGCCCCCGTACGTCACGAACGAAGCGGCAGGTGAGAAATGACCGTCGAGTCTGTGCGGCCCGGTACCTCCGAGGCGGCCGAACTGCGTGAGCCGCCCCTGGCCCAGGGCGCGGTGCCGGGCCTCGGGCACGGCCTGAGACTGGTCCGCGACCCGCTGGCCTTCATGTCCCGGCTCCGCGACCACGGCGACGTCGTACGCCTCAAGCTCGGCCCCAAGACGGTGTATGCCGTCACCACGCCGGAGCTGACCGGCGCGCTTGCGCTCAGCGCCGACTTCAAGATCGACGGACCCCTGTGGGAGTCCCTCGAAGGCCTGCTCGGCAAGGAGGGCGTGGCCACCGCCAACGGCCCCCGGCACCGGCGCCAGCGCCGCACCATCCAGCCCGCGTTCCGGCTGGACGCGATCCCGGACTACGGGCCGGTGATGGAGGAGGAGGCGCACGCGCTGACCGGGCGCTGGCGGCCCGGCGAGACCATCGACTGCACCTCTGAGTCCTTCCGGGTGGCCGTGCGCATCGCCGCCCGCTGCCTGCTGCGCGGCGAGTACATGGACGAGCGCGCCGAGCGGCTGAGCGTCGACCTCGCCAGTGTCTTCCGGGGCATGTACCGCCGCATGGTCCTCCCCCTCGGACCGCTGTACCGGCTGCCGCTCCCGGCCAACCGCGAATTCAACCGGGCACTGGCCGATTTGCATCTGCTGGTGGACGAGATCGTCGCCGAGCGGAGGGCATCTGGTCAAAAGCCGGACGATTTGCTGACGGCATTGCTGGAGGCAAAGGACGACAATGGCGACCCCATCGGGGAACAGGAGATCCACGACCAGGTCGTCGCGATACTCACCCCCGGCAGCGAAACGGTGGCGTCCACGATCATGTGGCTGCTGCAGGTTCTCGCGGAACACCCGGAACACGCCGAGAAGGTACGGACCGAGGTCGAATCCGTGACCGCCGGTCGGCCGGTCGGATTCCAGCACGTTCGCGCGCTCACGCACACCAACAATGTCGTCGTCGAGGCCATGCGGCTCAGGCCCGCCGTATGGATATTGACGCGGCGCGCGGTGACCGACACCTCGCTCGGCGGCTATCGCATTCCGGCCGGAGCGGACATCGTCTACAGCCCCTACGCGATCCAGCGCGACGCCCGCTCCTACGACCGGCACCTCGACTTCGACCCCGACCGGTGGCTGCCGGAGCGGGCCAAGGACGTGCCGAAGTACGCCATGAGCCCCTTCAGCGTGGGCAACCGCAAGTGCCCCAGCGACCACTTCTCCATGACCCAGCTGAGCCTGATCACCGCGGCGGTCTCGGCGAAGTACCGCTTCGAGCAGGTCGCCGGGTCGAACGACGCCACCCGCGTGGGCATCACGCTCCGTCCGCACAACCTGCTGCTGAGGCCGATGCCTTGGTAGGCCACCTGGTACCGGCGCACGCTCAGGCGGCCTGAGGGCCCCGGAACGTGCGCCGGTAGGCGTTCGGGGTGGTGCCGAGCGCCTGGACGAACTGGTGCCGCAGCGCCGCCGCCGTACCGAACCCGGTGCGCCAGGCGATCTCGTCCATGGTCTCGTCCGTGCCCTCCAGCAACTCCTGGGCGCGCAGCACCCGTTGGCGCAGGATCCACCGGTAGGGCGTGGTCCCGGTCTCCTGCTGGAAACGGCGCGCGAAGGTGCGGGGCGCCATGTGGGCACGGGCGGCCAGCTGTTCCACGGTCACCTCCTGGTCGAGGTGCTCCTCCATCCACACCAGCACCTCGCCGACGGTGTCGCACGGGGCCTTGGGCAGCGGCCGCTCGATGTACTGCGCCTGCCCGCCGTCCCGGTGCGGCGGTACGACCATCCGGCGGGCGATCTTGTTCGCGACCTCGGGTCCCTGCTCCTTGCGCACGAGATGCAGACAGGCGTCGATCCCGGCGGCGGTGCCGGCCGAGGTGATCACGGGATCCTCGTCGACGTAGAGCACGTCCGGCTCGACGGCGACCGTCGGATACCGGCGGGCGAGCTGCTCCGCGTGATGCCAGTGCACCGCGCACCGCCGGCCGTCCAGCAGCCCCGCCGCGGCCAGCAGGAACACGCCGGAGCAGACGCTGAGCACCCGTGCCCCCCGCTGGACGGCGCGCCGCAGGGCCTCCAGCAGCTCCTCCGGGTACTCCCGTACGGCATAGGTCTCCCCGGCCGGGACGGCGATCAGGTCGGCCTCCTCCAGCCGCTCCAGCCCGTAGGGGGTGGACACGGTGAACCCGCAGTGGGTGCCGAGGGTGGGCCCCTCGGCGGAGACCACGGCGAAGTCGTACACCGGCAGCCCCTCGTCGCTGCGGTCGATGCCGAACACCTCGCACACGACACCCAGCTCGAAGGGATGCACCCCGTCCAGCAGCACGGCGGCCACGTTCTTCAGCATGCTGCCAGTGTGCCGGATCAGTGGCAGCAATTCGAGGGTGTACGGCAGTCCTGCCACTCACGGACGAGGAGTGTTCCGCGCGACAGTGAGGGCATGAACGGAAACCAGATCCAAGGCCTCATCGGCATGCTCGCCACCTTCGGGATCCTCGTCCTCATGATTCTCCCGTCCGCGATCGGTGCCGTGCGGGAATGGAGCATCGACCGGCAGCTCAGGCGGGCGGAGCACGGCGAAGGGGAGGCGGCGCCGAACCGCCCCCACAGCCGTCACGGCGTGGCCCACCCCGCCTGAGGGAACACCTGCGCGAGCCCCGTGTGCCGAAGCAGCGGGACGGTCAGAAGTCCTCGTCCAGGTCGACCGTGCCCTCCACGGCGACCTGGTACGCCGACGGGCGGCGCTCGAAGAAGTTCGTCAGCTCCTGGACACCCTGCAGCTCCATGAAGGAGAACGGGTTCTCCGAGCCGTACACCGGTGCGAAACCGAGGCGGGTGAGGCGCTGGTCGGCGACGCACTCCAGGTACTGCCGCATCGACTCGGTGTTCATGCCCGGCAGGCCGTCACCGCACAGGTCGCGCGCGAACTGCAGCTCGGCCTCGACGGCCTCCTTGAGCATGTCGGTGACCTGCTGCTGGAGCGCGTCGTCGAACAGCTCCGGCTCCTCCTTGCGGACGGTGTCGACCACGTCGAAGGCGAAGGACATGTGCATCGTCTCGTCGCGGAACACCCAGTTGGTGCCGGTGGCGAGACCGTGCAGCAGACCCCGGCTGCGGAACCAGTACACGTAGGCGAAGGCGCCGTAGAAGAACAGGCCCTCGATGCACGCGGCGAAGCAGATCAGATTGAGCAGGAAGCGCCGGCGGTCGGCCTTCGTCTCCAGGCGCTCCAGCTTCTCGACCGAGTCCATCCACTTGAAGCAGAACCCGGCCTTCTCCCGGATGGAGGGGATGTTCTCGACGGCCGCGAAGGCCGCCGCCCGGTCGTCCGGGTCGGGGAGATAGGTGTCGAGCAGCGTCAGATAGAACTGGACGTGCACGGCCTCCTCGAAGAGCTGCCTGCTCAGATACAGGCGCGCCTCGGGCGAGTTGATGTGCTTGTACAGCGTCAGGACCAGGTTGTTCGCGACGATCGAGTCGCCCGTCGCGAAGAAGGCCACCAGCCGGCCGATCAGGTGCTGCTCGGCCGCAGTCAGCTTCGCGAGGTCGGCGACGTCCGAGTGGAGGTCGACCTCCTCCACGGTCCAGGTGTTCTTGATGGCGTCCCGGTAGCGCTCGTAGAAGTCCGGGTAGCGCATCGGGCGGAGGGTGAGTTCGAAGCCCGGGTCGAGGAGGTTCTGGGGACGGGTGGACATTACTGGCAGGCCTCGCAGGACTCGGGGTTTTCCAGGGAGCAGGCGACCGCGTCGGGATCGGCGGCCTGCTGGACGGGGATGGTCTTCTGTGTCTGCGCCTGGGCGGCGCGGGCGATGCGCGTCGCGGGCCGCGAGCGCAGGTAGTACGTCGTCTTGAGCCCGGACTTCCAGGCGTACGCGTACATCGAGGAGAGCTTGCCGATGGTCGGCGTCTCCATGAAGAGGTTGAGCGACTGCGCCTGGTCGAGGAACGGGGTCCGCGCCGCGGCCATGTCGATCAGGCCGCGCTGCGGGATCTCCCACGCCGTGCGGTACAGGGCCCGTACGTCGGCCGGGATCCACGCGAAGTCCTGCACCGAGCCGTTGGAGTCGCGCAGCGCCTCACGGGTCCGTGCGTCCCAGACGCCGAGCTCCTTCAGATCCTTCACCAGGTACGAGTTGACCTGCAAAAACTCACCGGACAGCGTCTCGCGCTTGAACAGGTTCGACACCTGCGGCTCGATGCACTCGTACGCGCCCGCGATGGAGGCGATGGTGGCGGTGGGCGCGATCGCCAGGAGGAGCGAGTTGCGCATGCCGACGGCCGCGATCCGCTCGCGCAGGGCCGCCCAGCGCTCCGGCCAGGTCAGCTCCACCTCGTAGTGGTCGGGGTGCAGCACACCGCGCGCGGTACGGGTCTTCTCCCAGGCCGGCAGCGGGCCGTTCCGCTCGGCGAGGTCGGCGGAGGCCTCGTACGCGGCGAGCATGATGCGCTCGGCGATCCGCGTGGACAGGGCCTTGGCCTCCGGGGAGTCGAAGGGCAGGCGCAGCTTGAAGAACACGTCCTGCAGACCCATGGCACCGAGGCCGACGGGCCGCCACTTGGCGTTCGACCGGCCCGCCTGCTCGGTCGGGTAGAAGTTGATGTCGACCACACGGTCGAGGAAGGTGACGGCCGTGCGGACCGTCTCGTCGAGGCGCTGCCAGTCGATGTCACCGCCGCTCACGAACGCACCGAGGTTGACCGACCCCAGGTTGCAGACCGCCGTCTCCCCGTCGTCCGTGACCTCCAGGATCTCGGTGCAGAGGTTGGAGGAGTGGACGACATGGCCGGGCAGGGCGGTCTGGTTGGCGGTGCGGTTCGCCGCGTCCTTGAAGGTCATCCAGCCGTTGCCGGTCTGCGCGAGGGTGCGCATCATCCGGCCGTACAGCTCGCGGGCCGGGATCGTCTTCTTCGCGAGCCCCGCCGCCTCGGCCTTGCGGTAGGCGGCGTCGAACTCCTCCCCCCACAGGTCCACCAGCTCCGGCACGTCCGCCGGGGAGAACAGCGACCACTGTCCGTCGGCGTTGACCCGGCGCATGAACTCGTCCGGGATCCAGTGCGCGAGGTTCAGGTTGTGCGTACGGCGGGCGTCCTCACCGGTGTTGTCGCGCAGCTCCAGGAACTCCTCGATGTCGGAGTGCCAGGTCTCCAGGTAGACGGCCGCGGCGCCCTTGCGCCGGCCGCCCTGGTTCACGGCCGCCACCGAGGCGTCCAGGGTCTTCAGGAACGGCACGATGCCGTTGGAGTGCCCGTTGGTGCCGCGGATCAGCGAACCGCGGCTGCGGATCCGGGAGTACGACAGACCGATGCCGCCGGCGTGCTTGGAGAGCCGGGCCACCTGGTGGTAGCGGTCGTAGATGGAGTCCAGCTCGTCCAGCGGGGAGTCGAGGAGGTAGCAGGACGACATCTGGGGGTGGCGGGTGCCGGAGTTGAAGAGCGTGGGGGAGGACGGCAGGTAGTCGAGGCGGCTCATGAGCCGGTAGAGCGCGGCGACTTCGTCCAGGGAGCGGACACTGTCGTCCTCGGCGAGGCCTGCGGCGACCCGCAGCATGAAGTGCTGGGGGGTCTCGACGACCTTGCGGGTGAAGGGGTGCCGGAGCAGATACCGGCTGTGCAGCGTGCGCAGCCCGAAGTAGCCGAAGCGGTCGTCGGCGCCCGTGTCGATCAGCGCGTCCAGCCGCGCGGCGTGCACCCGCGCGAACTCGGCGGTCCGGTCGGCGATGAGCCCCTCCCGGTGTCCCACGGCCACGGACTCGGTGAAGGACGTCACGCCCTGCGAGGCGGCCTCCGCGCGGATGGTGAGGGTCAGCAGCCGGGCGGCCAGCCGGGAGTATGCGGGGTCCTCGGAGATGAGCCCGGCGGCGGCCTCCGTGGCCAGCTCCCGCAACTCCGCCTCGTCGGCGTTCGCCGACCGGCCACGCAGGGCGGCGGCGGCGACCCGGCCGGGGTCGGTGTCGGGGAGGTCGGCGGTCAGCTCGGTCAGGGTCCGCAGCAGCGCGGCACCGGGACCGTCGGTCTCCAGGCCGTCGGCTGAAGCCGGGTCTGCTGGCGCGATGGTCACGTGGGGCTCTCCCTCGCTCGGCACGGGGGCCTGGCGGAGGGCGGGGGCAGCCACGAGCGCACACGGCGTCGCGTCCACCGGCCCACTCCACGAGGCCCGGACGTCTCAGGGCACACCGGCCGGACGGCCGGGTGCGCTGTCGGCAGGTCCTCGGACTGACTCCTGTGCACGGCGTTCAGGGAACGGACACACACAAGTACACCGTTGCGGGACAGTTCCGGATTCGCACCGGATTCCCCTGCGGCGACAGCGAGGATGAGCATACATCTAGTGCCGGGCTGTCAGGTCACCCCCAGATGTTGTGTCTGTTGTGTGGTGCGGTGGCTTCGGAGGGTCAACTTCCGAGTTGCAGGGCCCGGCTGGAGTGTTTCCATGGAAGAAGGTGCCCCGCGGGTCCTTCGTGCCGAGAGCCGGCCTCGGAAGGAGAACGCACCATGACGAGGATCGTCCGTCATCCGCCGGGCAAGGTGCGGCCTCGCAGCGCGCCGATGGCGACGCTGGAGGCGAGACACGTGTGGCGCCGGGTCAGGCGGTTCTTCCTGGTCCACTGGCACCATCTGACCATCAAGCTGGAGGCCCGCCGGGACACCACCCGCCCCAAGAACTGGCGCAGGTGGTTCTCGTACACCAACGCGATCCGGGTTGTGTGGCTGATCCTCCTGACCGCACTCCTCGCCTGGGCCGCGGAAGGTCTCTGGATCCTGTTCACCCATCACACGACCGCGTTCGAGCAGTGGCGGAGGAGGTCGAGCACCGGGTTCGACTCCGTGCTCCGCTTCGTCGGTCCGCTTCTCGCCGCTTCGGTGGCCGCCGCTTTCTTCCTGTTCTTCTGGTACAGCTGGAGCAAGCGGCGCTACGTCGCCAAGGCGCGCAAGCACCCCCGCAAGCTGGTGCTCACCGCCGGGCCCGACATGGCCGAGATCGTGGGCCGCGAGGAGGTCGCCCGGGTCATCGCCCAGAGGCTGCGGCAGCGCGAGACCCGCCGGCCCTATCTGCTCGTCGGCGGTGTCGGCACGGGCAAGACGGCCGTCCTGGTGCGGCTGACCGAGCTGCTGGCCCGGCAGCACGCCGTTCCCGTGCCGATCCGGCTGAGGGACGCAACCGGTGCCGATCTGAACTTCGAGCGCATGGCCAGGCAACGGTTCGCCGAGGAAGCGCCTCACGGCATTCTGGCGCGCACCAAGAGCGACCGGATCTGGCAGCAACTGCTCGCCGACGACAAGGTGGTCGTCATCGCCGACGGCCTGGAAGAAGCGATCCTCGACGAGCGCTTCCAGGAGGACCGGGACAACATCATCCGCAGGGCCATCGAGCGCGCCCACGAGGAGAAGCTGCCCCTCGTCATCGCCTCCCGGCCGCACAGTCCGCTGGAGAGCACCCCCGCCGCGATCGTGGAGCTGGAGCCGCTGAGCGAGGAGTCGGCGCTGCACTTCGTCGAGGCGCGGGTCCCGGAGACGGACGAGCGCCGCGTGGACTGGATCGTGGAGACCGCGGAGGTCACCGAATCGCCGATCTACCTGCAGATCGCCCGCGAACTGCACCACCACGGCGACCTCGAACGCGTTCGTCCGCGCAACGACAAGGACCGGCTCGACACCCGCAGTTGGGACCGCAGCACGCTCCGGCTGTGGCTCCTGGAGACCTGGGCCCACGCCATGAGCGACGGCCGGCTGCGCGAGGACGTCGAGCTGAGCCCCCGGGAACGCAAGGACACCGTCGAGGTGGTCTCCGCGCTCGCGTGCATCGGACTGCTCCAGGACAAGCTGGAGGTCGGCTTCGCCGAGCTGCTGGACAGTGACGTCCACCCCGGTCCGGCGCGGCGGACGCGGGCCCAGGCGGACCACCTGCGGACCAGGGCACGCCGTTTCGACCGGTACGGCAAGCGCGGGAACACCTTCTCGGAGTGGCACCGGGAGCGGATCTGGAACACGCTCTGCGAGCACCTGAGCAAGGAGGAGAGAGAGCATCTGGCCAAGGGGAACATGGGCCAATGCCAGGCCGCGCTCGCCCGCTTCGCGGCCCATGCGGACAAGCTGCAGCTGGTGGAGAGCTTCGAGAAGAGGGTCCGCTTCCCGCACAGCATCATCCAGGCCTATTTCGGGTTCCGCATGTTGCAGTACCTCAAGGAGCGCTCCGCCGGCGAGCTCGTCCAGCAGGCGCTGCAGCCGCCGGGGCCCAGCCGTGAGCTGCTCATCGCCCTGGTGCTGCTCTCCCGTGACCGGGCGGTGGAACAGTCGGCCAGGGGAGGCAGCATCGGGGCCGAGGTGCACAAGTACTGGGATGAGAGGGTGCGGCAGGCTCCCGTGTACGGCCGCACCATGGCCGACCGGCTCTTCACGGCCGCGAACCGCCGCACGGACGACCCCAAAGCCCTCGATCTGTACGCGGCGGCCCTGGAGATCGACAGCATGGAACCCCGGCCGCAACTGCTCGGCGACATCGTCGCGGAGGTGCACAAACGCTGGTGCGCCATCAAGGGCGACCGTCGCACCCTTGAGGACGCGAAGCTCGGACTGCTGAAGCAGCTCGGCACGGCACTGCGCGCGGTCTCGGAGAAGACCGACACCATGCAGCTCTACGACCACCTCTTCCAGATCGGCAAAGCGGAGCGCTCGTACGCCGTGCGGCTGGCCGCCGCCCAGGAGTTCGGCAGCGGCGGAACCGACGCGTTCGCAGTGATCCGGGACAGGATCGGCCTGAACAACGACCCGGTCAGGGAGTACAACAAGCGGGTCAGCCGGCTGAGAGCCCGCAAGAGGAACGCTTACCAGCACTGGACCGAGAGGATGCGGAACGCGAGGGCCGACTCTGGGTTCTCGCGGGAGGAGATCTACCGGCTGCAGGAGGACCGGAGGAAGATCAAGCGGAACTACCGCGAGGCCCGTATCAAGCTGTTCAGGGAGTTCGTGATGCGGGCCTGGATGATCCCCATGCTCCTGGGCTCCGTCGACGACGCCCACCGGGACGAGGCACGGGACCGCCTCACCAAGTGGCTGCGCCACCTCGACCCGAAGTACACCCATGGCCCCCCGACCTGCCGCTCGCCCTGGAAGCCGCGCTGGCCCAGGGCTTCAAGCTCGCGGCCAACCGCCGCAAACGCCATCCCGACTCGTACCCGGGGAGCCGAGCCGATCTGATCCGGCAGGCGGAGACGGTGCTGCAGCAGTCACGGTGCTGGTACACCCAGGTGACCCTGCTTCAGGCGCTGTGTCTGTGGGAGCTCCCGGACTGCACCGGACGCCGCGAACAGGAGGCGGACAGCGCGCTGTGGCAGGAGGACGACGGCGACCGGTCGCGTGCGCCGTCCCGGGCGATCGGCGGGTCCAGCGCGGTGCAGACGGTGCAGCGCTGGCTGTCGATGGCGGGCACGGTGAACGGCGCTCCCGGCCGCCCCGGCGTGAACGGCGAAGCGCCCCAGCGGGTCCTGCATCCGTTCGTCGCCGAGGCGGGCGACCTGGTGGCCATGGCGCTGGAGACCGGGCAGCCCGAGCGCTTCCTCTGGATCGACGAGAAGACCGTCACCGACAACATAGGCTCGCGCACCGTCGTCAACCGGGGCTACCGCAAGCACAACCTGTGGATCCCGCCCTCCGTCGGGTGGAGCACCCTCGACGGGCGCGCCCAGCGCCTCGTCGCAGACGTGCTGATCATGCTGAACCTGATGGAGCGGGACGGGTACCCCGACGAGGTCGAGGAACGGATGGCCCGCGCCGAGCGTCCCGGTATGCCACTGCCACCGTGCATCTGCACGAGCCGTGAGCCGCTGCGGGCCGGGCTGCGGCCCGGCACCTCGGCCGCGCACGATCCGGGTACCACCTGTCTGCCCGACTGCAAGTTCCAGCTGTGCCCCTACCCGCCCCGGGGCGGGGTGCCCCGGGGCGAGGTCCGCGAGCCCTTCTGCCGGCAGCAGCAGGTCCTGCTGCCCGGAACCATCCGCCGCTGCTTTCCCAGGCTGGTGCACCGAAAGACACCGCCCTGGGTCAGCATGCGCGTCCGCGAACTGGACCGCTTCTGGGACGCGATGGCCGGACGCACACGGGACGAGGGCGTCCGGCCGAGGCGCGTGGGCTAGGGGGTGTCGTTTGGATCATCCCGGCGTCGCGGGGTCCCCTAGTGCGCGCTGCCCGCCGTCGCCGACGGCAGTTCCACCTGGACGCCGGGGTCGCCCGCGTCCGCCGTGTAGTCGGCCGGGCTGGTCTCGTCGATGCCCTCGGGGGCCTTGGCGGCCTTGAGGACGAAGGTGAGGACCACGGTCACGGCTACGTTGAGGACGAACGCGGTCAGGCCGATGTAGCCGATCTCCCCGATGCCCGGGATCTCCTTGGCCGAGCCGCCGAAGTGCTTCTGGGTCGGCGAGGCGACCCCGTACGCCGCGACCGTGCCGTACACCATGCCGACCGCCCAGCCGGCGAGCAGCGCCCAGCGGTGGAACCAGCGGGTGAACAGGCCGCCGACCAGGGCCGGGAAGGTCTGCAGGATCCAGATGCCGCCCAGCAGCTGGAAGTTGATCGCGACCGTCTTGTCCATGGTGAGGACGAAGACCAGGGCGCCGACCTTCACCAGCAGCGAGACGATCTTGGAGACCTGGGCCTCCTGCCGGGGAGTGGCGTCCGGCTTGATGAAGTCCCGGTAGATGTTGCGGGTGAAGAGGTTCGCCGCCGCGATCGACATGATGGCCGCCGGTACGAGAGCGCCGATGCCGATCGCCGCGAAGGCCACGCCCGCGAACCAGTCCGGGAACATGTCCTCGAACAGCTGCGGGATGGCCAGCTGCCCGTTGGTGACCTTCACTCCGGCCGCGATCGCCATGAAGCCCAGCAGGGCGAGCAGACCGAGCATGAGGGAGTACAGCGGCAGGATCGTGGTGTTGCGGCGGATCACCTCACGGCTCCTGGAGGACAGGGTCGCGGTGATCGAGTGCGGGTACATGAACAGCGCGAGCGCCGAACCCAGGGCCAGGGTGGCGTACGTCCACTGGTTCGCCTCCGGGGGCACGAGCGCGCCGCGCGGCTTGCCCGTCGCCGGGTTGACCTGGCTGAACGCGTGGCCCGCCTTGGCGAAGACGTCGTCGAAGCCGCCCAGCTTGATCGGGATGTAGATGATCGCCACCCCGATGACGATGTAGATCAGCGCGTCCTTGACGAAGGCGATCAGGGCGGGCGCGCGCAGGCCGGAGGAGTACGTGTACGCCGCCAGCACGCCGAACGCGATCAGCAGCGGCAGGTCCTTCACGAACCAGTTGGTGGTGTCCCCGCCACCGACGCCCATCACGTCCAGCACCGCCTGGATGCCGACGAGTTGCAGCGCGATGTACGGCATCGTCGCCAGGATGCCGGTCAGCGCCACGGCCAGCGACAGGCCCTTGGAGCCGAAGCGGCCCCGGACGAAGTCCGAGGTGGTGACGTAGCCGTGGCGGTGGCTGACCGACCACAGGCGCGGCAGGAAGGTGAAGATCAGCGGGTAGACCAGGATCGTGTACGGCACCGCGAAGAAGCCGGTGGCGCCCGCCGCGTAGATCGCCGCCGGCACGGCGACGAAGGTGTACGCCGTGTACAGGTCGCCGCCGAGCAGGAACCAGGTGATCCAGGTGCCGAACGACCGTCCGCCCAGGCCCCATTCGTCCAGGGAGTGCTCGTTCTCGGCCTTGCGCCAGCGTGCGGCCAGGAAGCCCATGACCGTGACGGCCAGGAAGAAGAAGATGAAGACGCCGAGCGCGACGCCGTTGACGTCGTTCTTCACTTCGCCTCACCGCCCTTCGGGGACACGGGGGAGGCATGGGAGGCGCGGGCGCGCTGGTCGCGCTGCCACAGCTTGTACGCGGCCATCGTCAGGGCGGTGGAGATCAGCACCCAGAGCATCTGGTACCAGTAGAAGAACGGGATCCCGACGAAGGCCGGGTCCGTCTTGGCGTAGGAGCCGACCCAGAGCATCGCCACGAAGGGCGCGACGAGGCAGAAGGCGATGATCACCCGGACCGGGGTGACGAGCGGTGGTCTCACTTCAGGTGTGTCGGACATGCCAAGGCTCTCCGTCCCCTCGCTGATCACCTGTGTAATGCGCAGGCAATCTAGGTGACGGTGTCGCGACAGTGGAAGACCTCGTCCGTATATCGGTATATCGATTCAGCGAACGTCCACCAGGCCCACCGGTCCTACTCGGCGGGCCGCTTGAGCCGTGCGACGAACTTGTAGCGGTCCCCGCGGTACACCGACCGCACCCACTCCACCGGCTTGCCCTCGCGGTCCAGGGAGTGGCGGGAGAGCATCAGCATCGGCAGGCCCACATCGGTGCCGAGCAAACCCGCCTCGCGCGGCGTGGCCAGCGAGGTCTCGATGGTCTCCTCCGCCTCGGCGAGGTGGACGTCGTAGACCTCGGCGAGCGCGGTGTAGAGGGACGTGTACTTCACGAGCGACCTGCGCAGTGCCGGGAAGCGCTTGGCGCTCAGATGCGTGGTCTCGATGGCCATCGGCTCGCCGTTGGCCATGCGCAGCCGCTCGATGCGCAGCACCCGTCCGCCGGCGGCGATGTCCAGCAGCCCGGCGAGCCGGTCGTCCGCGGTGATGTAGCCGATGTCCAGCAGCTGCGAGGTGGGCTCCAGGCCCTGGGCGCGCATGTCCTCGGTGTAGGAGGTGAGCTGCAGCGCCTGGGAGACCTTGGGCTTGGCGACGAAGGTGCCCTTGCCCTGGATGCGCTCCAGCCGGCCCTCCACGACCAGCTCCTGCAGTGCCTGGCGGACGGTGGTGCGGGAGGTGTCGAACTCGGCCGCCAGGGTGCGCTCGGGCGGCACCGGCGTGCCCGGGGCCTGCGTCTCCGTCATGTCGAGCAGGTGCTTCTTCAGGCGGTAGTACTTGGGCACGCGCGCCGTACGGACGGTCGTGCCGGCCTCGTTCTCCGCACTGCTGACGTCGGTGCTCATGCTCTGCCTTCCCGGCTCCGGATGCCGAAAGCGACCGACTGGCATCGGCCACGGGTCACATCGTGGCACGGCTTCGTGTGTCACGAGTCCACCCCGCACGCTCCGTGATCTCCTCTGTATACCGTCGCACCTGCTGTTGGTCTAGGCCACCACCCCCTGTGCTTGATCAGATGCCCTGCCAGTCCGGCTTGTTGGCGTAGGTGTGCCGGAAGTAGTCGGCCAGCTTGAGCTTCGAGGCGGCGGCCTCGTCGACGACCACCGTGGCGTGCGGGTGGAGCTGGAGCGCGGAGGCCGGGCACACGGCCGCGACCGGCCCCTCGACGGTCGCGGCGACCGCGTCCGCCTTGCCCTCACCGGTCGCCAGCAGCACCAGATGCCGGGCTTCCAGGATGGTGCCGATGCCCTGGGTGATGACGTGGTGCGGGACCTGCTCGATGTCGCCGTCGAAGAAGCGGGCGTTGTCGATCCGGGTCTGCTGGGTCAGTGTCTTGATCCGGGTCCGCGAGGCGAGCGAGGAGCACGGCTCGTTGAACCCGATGTGTCCGTCGGTGCCGATCCCGAGCAGCTGCAGGTCCACTCCGCCGGCCGCGGCGAGCGCGCGGTCGTACGCCTCGCACGCCGCCTGTACGTCCCGGGCGGTGCCGTCGGGTCCGACGAACGCGTCCATGCCGATGCCGAGCGGCTCCAGCACCTCCCGGCGCAGCACCGAGCGGTAGGACTCGGGGTGGTCGGCGGGCAGCCCCACGTACTCGTCGAGCTGGGCTATGCGCGCCCTTGAGGTGTCGACGGCGCCGGAGCGGACCTTGGCGGTCAGTGCCTGGTAGACGGGCAGCGGGGTGGAGCCGGTGGCCACGCCGAGCAGGGCGTCGGGCTTGCGTCGCAGCAGCTGGGCCATGGCTTCGGCAATCAGCTCGCCGCCCGCCGCGGCATCCGGAACGATGACAACTTCCACGCTGGGCCTGCCGTTCTGAAGTGGGCTCGTGCGTCTCTATGTGGTTTAGACCAATCTAGCAGAATCGGCGGGCGCGGGTGCGGGTCCGGGCGCGGAAACCCGGCACGACGGGGTCATTTCTCTAAGGTCCGCTATAAAATGCCTTCCATGGCGGCACTCGGGCACACGGAAGAGCAGGTCAAGACGCCGAAGGGGCGTGGACGGCCGCGTTCCTTCGACCGGGCCACCGCCCTGGAGAAGGCGCTCATGGCCTTCTGGGAGCACGGATACGAGGCCACCTCGGTCGCCGACCTCACCCGGATCATGGGCATCGGGGCGCCGAGCCTGTACGCGGCCTTCGGTGACAAGCGCACCCTGTTCGAGGAGGTCGTCCGGGTCTACACCGGCACGCACGGCGCCTTCGTCGACCGCGCCCTCGCCGAGGAGCCCACCGCCCGCGCCGCCGTCGCGCGCGTGCTGCGCGAGGCCGCCGCCGAGTACACCGACCCCGCGCACCCGTACGGCTGCCTGGTCGTGCACGCCGCCACCAACTGCACCAGCCCCGAGGTCGAGGAGCTGCTGCGCGCGCGGCGCAACGACAGCATCGCCGCCCTCGAATCCCGGATCCGGGCGGACCTCGCGGCCGGGCGGCTGCCGGCAGACGTCGATGCCGCCGCCCTCGCCCGGCACGCCGGTGCCATGATCCAGGGCATGTCCCAGCAGGCTCGTGACGGAGCGAACCGCAAGGAACTGGAAGCGCTCGCGGAAATTGCCATGGCCATCTGGCCCCGCGACTGACCGAGGCGGGCTAGGCTGCGTGGCATCGGGTGCCATCAGTCGTGCATGCCGACGAGACCATGGACACATCGTTGTGGTCTAGTCCACAATCGACAAGAACACATCAACGTGGAACAAGCCTCCGTCTTCCCCGCACAGGAAGGCGGATCGAGGAACCGGCGCTCTCTGCCCTGACTGCCCCGGCTCCTCGACCTTCGGCCGATCGGGACCGCACACCCCACGGCCGATGATGCTCCGGGCTGCGGTGCCGGGAGGGTTGAGGGTCCCTTCCAGGCGCCGCGGCCCGCGGGTGTTTTCCGGCCACCCACGGCCCGCGGGTACGCTCGCAGACGTGCCCTCCATGAACGAACTGGTCCGCCAGCACACCGCCCTCGACGACTCCGACCTCGAGTGGCTCCATCTGCTGGTCTCGGAGTGGCAGCTGCTCTCCGACCTCTCCTTCGCCGACCTGGTCCTGTGGGTCCCCACCCGCGACGGCACGCGGTACGTCTCGGTGGCCCAGATGCGCCCCAACACCGGCCCCACCTCCTACCAGGACGACATGGTCGGCCACCTCGTCCCGCGTGGCCGCCGGCCCATGCTGGACGCGGCACTGGACGAGGGCCGGATCGTGCGCGAGGGCGACCCGGAGTGGCGCGAGGAGGTCCCCGTACGGGTCGAGTCCATTCCCGTACGACGCGAGGGCCGCGTCCTCGGCGTGATCGCCCGCAACACCAACCTGCTGACCGTCCGCACCCCGAGCCGTCTGGAGCTCACCTACCTCCAGAGCGCCTCCGACCTCGCGCAGATGATCGCGGCAGGATCGTTCCCCTTCCCCGACCAGCAGGTCGACATGGACGCCTCGCCGCGCGTCGGTGACGGACTGATCCGGCTGGACGCCGACGGCATCGTCCAGTACGCCTCCCCGAACGCGCTGTCCGCCTACCACCGCCTCGGCCTCGCCGCCGACCTGGTCGGCCAGCACCTCGGCCAGACCACCGCCGAACTCGCCCCCACCCGGGGGCCGGTGGACGAGGCGCTCGCCAAGGTGGCCAGTGGCTGGGCGCCGCGCGAGTTCGAGATCGAGGCCAATGACGGGGTCATCCAGTTCCGGGCCATCCCGCTCAAGCCCAAGGGCACCCGGATCGGTTCCCTGGTGCTGTGCCGGGACGTCACCGAACTGCGGCGCCGCGAGCGGGAGTTGATCACCAAGGACGCGACCATCCGGGAGATCCACCACCGGGTGAAGAACAACCTCCAGACGGTCGCCGCGCTGCTGCGGCTGCAGGCCCGGCGCATCGACTCCGAGCGCGGCCGGGAGGCCCTGGAGGAGGCCGTCCGCCGCGTCGGCTCGATCGCGATCGTGCATGAGACGCTGTCTCAGAACCTGGATGAGCGCGTGGAGTTCGACGACATCGCCGACCGCGTGCTGGCGATGGTCGCCGAGATCTCGCCGGGCAAGGTGACCGGCCGGCGCAGCGGGCGCTTCGGCATACTCGACGCCGAGGTGGCCACCCCGCTGTCGATGGTCCTCACCGAGATCCTGCAGAACGCCCTGGAGCACGGCTTCCGCGAGGGCGACACCGGCACGGTCGAGGTGTCGGCGGTGCGTGGGGGTACGACGAAGGAGGCCCGCCTTCTCGTCACCGTCCAGGACGACGGCGTCGGCCTGCCCGAGGACTTCGATCCGCACCGCTCGGGAAACCTGGGGCTGCAGATCGTACGAACGCTGGTGGAAGGGGAGTTGGGCGGTTCGTTCGACATGGTTCCCGCACCGGGGCGGGGGACCCGGGTGATCCTCGACATTCCGGTGCGGGCGCAGAAGTGAGCTGCGGGCGCTGAAGTGGGGCACGTCACCCTGTCCTGAGGACGTTTGAGCACAGCAAAAAGCCCCGGACCGTCATGGGTCCGAGGCTCGTGCTCGTGCTGCTCTGCTAAATCGCTAGCGGCATCGGGGGATACTGCGCGCTGCGGCTCGGGGGCGGGAGATGCGTGCGTGCTGCACGCGCCGCCAAGCTCAGGCTGTCAGCAGGGGTGGGTGTGTCAGGCGGAGGCCTGACGGGCCCGGTTGCGGGCGGCGCGGCGCTTCATGGCGCGGCGCTCGTCCTCGCTGAGACCACCCCAGACGCCGGAGTCCTGGCCGGACTCGAGCGCCCACTGCAGACACTGCTCGATCACCGGGCAGCGACGGCAGACGGCCTTGGCTTCCTCGATCTGCAGCAGCGCAGGACCGGTGTTGCCGATGGGGAAGAAGAGCTCGGGGTCTTCCTCGCGGCAAACGGCGTTGTGACGCCAGTCCATGGCTGCTACCTCTCCTAGGTTCTCTGAACGTATTACGTGCAGGTTGCTTGTGAATGTGAACGCTTTCACGAATCCCTCAACAAGTGAAGGGCCGACCGCCGAGTCTTCCCCGGCGTGGTCCTTGGTTTGAAGAGGGGTTCCGGTGATCAGTGGAGGCCGGTGTTGCGGGCCGTCCCGATCGCCACGTAGAGACTCGCAAACCTCAGCGGCGGATACAACCCCTTCCGGAAAGTTTTTTTTGATTCCTCGGTGTCGACTAGGTCACAGCCGTACTTCCATGGGGTGGATCCTGGCCTAAACGTTCGAGTGAAAGGACTTTTGCGTCTTCCGCTCACACAATCACACGCAGTGCACGGCGTACGCCTGTGAACGTCACGCTCGTACGCAGCCCCAGGTGGTCACCGTCCATCTGCAGGGGGAGAGGCACCTTCGAATGCAAGGTGAACCGGTCCAGATCATGCAGGGAGAGCACGTGCTTGCCATGGGGGCCGCGCTCGGGGGACGAAGTGAGCAACTGGGTGCCATACCGGGCAACCGAGGCCGTCGACAGACGGCTGAGACCGAGCACGTCGATGCCGGTGTCGAACGAGGCTTTAGGTGACGTGTACATGGGGCGATTGCCGAGATACGTCCACGGGGACGTGTTCGAGACTATGGCGACCACAAGATCACCGATCGGGTCCTCGCCGGGCTGCTCCAGCGTGATGGAGCCGTGCCGCCGGTTCGGCTCGCCCAGGAACTGCCGGATCACCTGCCGTACGTACAGCGCGTGCGTCGACTTCTTGCCCCGCTCGCGCTGCTGCTCGACCCGGCCGACCACGCCCGCGTCGAAACCGAGGCCGGCATTGAAGGTGAACCAGCGGTCCGGGACCGCCTCGTCCTCGGTGCCGGGCGTGCCCGAGGTCAGCCCGAGCCCGACGACGCGCTCGCTGCCCTCCCGCAGGGCGTCCAGCAGGGCGCCGGTGGCCTCGACGGGGTCGTTGGGCAGGCCCAGGGCGCGGGCGAAGACATTGGTGGAGCCGCCGGGGACGACGGCGAGACCGGGCAGGCGCTCGGGGTCGGGGCCGGCGTGCAGGAGGCCGTTGACGACCTCGTTGACCGTGCCGTCGCCGCCGAGGGCCACCACGAGGTCGATGTCGTCACTGTCCGCCGCCTGCCGGCCGAGGTCGCGCGCGTGGCCGCGGTACTCGGTGGTGACCGCCTCCAGCTTCATCTCGCTCGCCAGCGCGTGGATCAGGACGTCGCGCCTGCGTGCGCTTGTGGTGGTTGCCGCCGGATTGACCACGAGAAGTGCACGCATGGAGGGCAGCGTACCTACTGGGGGGTACTGGGCGTAGAGCGAGGTAGGGATCCGGTAAGAGGTGGGGGCGTGACAGTGGACACGGTGCCGGGCCGCGGGGTGCGGCTCCGCTGCCGGGCGCGGGTCCTCGGTGGCCGATCGCGCCCACGGCGGAGCCGCACATCGAGACGGCCCCGCGCCCCTTTCGGGGCGCCCCCACCGCCCACCGTTACCCTGCTGGGGTGAGCAGTGAGCAGAGTCCCGCCCAGACCACCGCCGAAGCCGCCGGTCCGCGCCCCCGTCGGCTGACGTACGCCGCCGTGCTGGCCGGGCTGGAGGGCGTCGCCCTCGCGGTCGGCGGTCTGTGGGTGCTCGTGCTGGGACTCACCGGCTCCCCGGACGACCGGCAGCAGGCCGTGACCCTGGGGATCACCCTGGTCGTGCTCGCGCTGCTGCCGCTGCTCGCCGCGCGCGGACTGCTGCTGCGGCGCAGTTGGAGCCGCGGCCCCGCGGTGATCACCCAGCTCATGGCGCTGCCGATCGCGTACAACCTGATCCATGCCGACAGCGTGGCCATCCCGGCCGGTATCGCCCTCACGGCCGTCGCCGTGGCGGCGCTGGTGCTGCTCGTCAACGGCGAGACGACCCGGGCCCTCGGCATCAAGGGACCGGGCCGCGCCGAGTAGATCACTCCTCGACGAGCAGCTTCTCCCGCAGCTGCGCCAGTGTGCGGGCCAGCAGCCGGGAGACGTGCATCTGGGAGATGCCGACCTCCTGCGCGATCTGCGACTGGGTCATGTTCCCGAAGAAGCGCAGCAGCAGGATCCGCTTCTCCCGCGGCGGCAGATCCTCCAGCAGCGGCTTCAGCGACTCCCGGTACTCCACGCCCTCCAGCGCCTCGTCCTCCGCGCCGAGGGTGTCGGCGACCGCGGGGGACTCGTCGTCGGTGTCGGGGACGTCCAGGGACAGCGTGGAGTACGCGTTGGCGGACTCCAGGCCCTCCAGGACCTCCTCCTCGGAGATCGCGAGCTTCTCGGCCAGCTCGTGCACGGTGGGGGAGCGGCCGTGCAGCTGGGACAGCTCGGCCGTCGCCGTGGTCAGCGAGAGCCGCAGCTCCTGCAGCCGGCGCGGCACCCGGACCGCCCAGCCCTTGTCGCGGAAGTGCCGCTTGATCTCGCCGACGACCGTCGGGGTGGCGTACGTGGAGAACTCCACGCCGCGCTCCGGGTCGAACCGGTCGACGGACTTGATCAGACCGATCGTGGCGACCTGGGTGAGGTCGTCCAGCGGCTCGCCGCGGTTGCGGAACCGGCGTGCCAGGTGCTCCACGAGCGGCAGGTGCATACGGACCAGCTGATTGCGCAGCTCGGCGTACTCCGGGCTGCCCGCGTTCAGCGTGCGCAGCTCCACGAACATCGCCCGCGCCCCGCTGCGGTCCTGGGGGCCGTGCTGTGCTGCCTGCACGGCCTCCGCGCCCGGCGCGTCGTCCTCGGCGTTCCGCTCGTGCTCGCTCATCGTCCCGCCCGTAGCCCTTCCCCGAGCCCTGGCCGCCGCGCGGGGTCCCACCGCGGGGGCGCCCTCAACGGAACCGTCACCGCCGGCCCGCGCGGAGTCGTCCTCCGGGTGCGGTCTGGCCTGCTCGGGGATGCCGTCGATGCCGTCCGCCATGCGCCGGGAACCGTCCCCGGGGCCCTCCCCGGGCGTCTCGGCCGTCCTCGGCCAGGCGGCACCCCCGTCCCCGACCGGCAGCTCCCGTGTGCCGCGCTCTTCGTCACGCACCGGACCGTCCCCGTTCCTCACGCCGGCCCAGGACCTGCGCCGCGCTGTTTGTAGAGGCTGATCGACACGGTCTTGTCCTCGTCGACGGCGGACGAGACCTTGCCCGCGAGGGCCGACAGCACGGTCCAGGCGAAGGTGTCCCGCGAGGGGGCGTGACCGTCCGTGGTCGGCGCCGCGACCGTGACCTCCAGCGAGTCGTCGACGAGCCGGAAGACACAGCTGAGCACGGAGCCGGGCACCGCCTGTTGGAGCAGGATCGCGCAGGCCTCGTCCACGGCGATCCGCAGATCCTCGATCTCGTCCAGGGTGAAGTCCAAGCGGGCCGCCAGACCGGCCGTGGCCGTCCGCAGCACCGACAGGTAGGCACCCGCAGCCGGCAGCCGGACTTCCACGAAGTCCTGATTCGCCGCGGGCTCGCCTGCGATCTGGGACACCCTCACCTCCATGGTGGTACAAGCTTTACGGGGCCGAGGGTTGCCCCCCGGGGTAACGCGTACGTGGTTCCGCGGTGACGCTATCGCGCTCCGAACGTTCCTGTCCCGGGACCCCCAACCCCCTTGGCGTCACTCACAGTAAAGCTGTGTATACGCTCCGTGTCTAGAGGGTGTGCGGGCCCAAATGGGAAGTGGGCGCGCCGGGTTGACGTACCCAGACGTCACACGCTCGAACCGTCGTGCGGTCGTCGCCGCATGCAGTGTCACATGAGAACG
Source organism: Streptomyces sp. NPDC053069 (assembly GCF_044546895.1). Taxonomy (NCBI): domain Bacteria; kingdom Bacillati; phylum Actinomycetota; class Actinomycetes; order Kitasatosporales; family Streptomycetaceae; genus Streptomyces; species Streptomyces sp. NPDC053069. The sequence continues at coordinate 526,514 of NZ_JBITZN010000002.1, forward strand.
GGGTCAGGCGGGAATGTGATCACGCGACGGCCTGCTCAGGCCAGTACATGGTCCACGAAGCACCACCGCCACTCCTCGCCCGGCTCGAAGGACCGCATGACCGGGTGACCGGTCGTCTCGTGGTGCTGCGTGGCGTGCCTCCCCGGCGAGGAGTCGCAGCAGCCGACGTGTCCGCAGCTGAGACACAGCCGCAGCTGGACGGGGTGCGTGCCGTCCCGCAGGCACTCCGGGCAGGTGGCGTCGAGCGGATCCGGCTCCGGGTGCGGCAGCGCGTCGGTGTGCGTGCACTGTTTCATGATTGCCAGATTACGACGGGTGTGCGGGTGGCCGCGCGGACAACGAGGGTGGGCGAGGATCATGGACGTGATGCCGCTGCTGTTGCTGGTGGCGGGCAGTGCGGCGGTCGCGGGGGCCGCCCGGCGCACCCCCGTGCCGGCCCCGCTGCTGCTGGTCGCCGTGGGCCTGGTGGTCTCGTACGCCCCCGGCGTCCCGCACTACACGCTGGACCCGGAGATCGTCCTGCCCCTGGTGCTGCCCCCGCTGCTGTACAAGGAGGGCACGGAGAGCTCGTACCTCGATCTGCGCGCGCAGATGCGGCCCGTGGGGCTGCTGTCGATCGGGTACGTGCTGTTCGCGACCTTCGTCGTCGGCTGGGTCGCCTACCTCGTCGTCCCGGGGCTGCCACTGCCCGCCGCGCTGGTCCTGGGCGCGGTGGTCGCACCGACGGACGCGGTCGCGGCCGCGGCGATCGCACGCCGGGTCGGCCTGCCGTCCCGGATCACCACCATCCTGCAGGGCGAGTCCCTGCTCAACGACGCCACCGCGATCACCGCGTACAAGGTGGCCCTCGCCGCGGCCGTCGGCGAGGGAGCCACCTGGGCGGGCGGTGTCGGCGAGTTCCTGCGGGCCGCCGTCGGCGGTGTCGTCGTCGGACTGGTGCTCATGGTGCCGATCCACTGGCTGCGCACCCACCTGAAGGAGGCGCTGCTGCAGAACACCCTCTCCCTGCTGATCCCGTTCGTCGCCTATGGCGTGGCCGAGCAGTTCCACGGCTCCGGAGTCCTCGCGGTCGTGGTGGTCGCGGTCTACCTCGGACACCGCGCGTGGGAGGTCGACTTCGCCACCCGGCTCCAGGAGGACGCGGTGTGGCGGATGGTCGCCTTCGTGCTGGAATCGGCGGTGTTCGCGCTGATCGGCCTGCAGTTGCCGACCGTCCTGAAGGGGCTGGGCGCCTACCGGGGCGCGGATGCGGCCTGGTACGCGATCGCGGTCTTCCTCGTGGTCGTAGCGGCCCGGTTCGTCTGGGTGTTTCCGGCGACCTTCCTGCCCCGCCGGCTCTTCCGCCGCATCAGGGAGCGCGAGGACGACCCCACCTGGCGCGGGCCGGTCGTGACGGGGTGGGCCGCCATGCGCGGTGTGGTGTCCCTGGCCATCGCGTTCTCGATCCCGCTCACGGTGCACGGCGGCGCCCCCTTCCCGCAGCGGAACCTGATCCTGTTCCTGACCTTCACCACCGTCATCGGCACCCTCGTGGTGCAGGGCCTGACCCTCGCGCCGCTGATCCGCCTGATGCGGTTCCCCGGGCGCGACCGGCAGGCCGAGACGCTCGCCGAGGCCAACGCCCAGGCACAGGCCTCCCGGGCCGCCGAGAGCCGCCTGGACGACCTCCTCTCCGACGAGCGCAACGCCCTGCCCCCGCCGCTCGCCGACCGCCTGCGCACGGTCCTGGAGCGCCGTCGCAACGCGGTCTGGGAGCGTCTCGGCCAGACCAACCCGGTCACCGGCGAGACCGTGGACGACACCTACCGCCGGCTCTCCCGCGAGATGATCAGCGCCGAACGCGAGGTCTTCGTCAAGCTCCGGGACAACCGCTACATCGACGACGAGATGCTGCGCGCGCTGCTCAGACGCCTGGACCTGGAGGAGGCGGCGGCCTACCGGGAGGCGGCCTAGTGGGTGTCCCTAGCCCTCCGGGAACGGCCGCCCGGTGACGACGGCGGCGATCGTCGTCCCGCGCGCGAAGGCGCCCTCCCCGGCGAGGGAGACAAGTCCGTAGAGCAACTTGGCGACATAGAGACGTTCGACGGGCAGCCCGTGGCGGTCCTCGAAGTCTTCCGCGAAAGCGTGCAGGCCGGGTGTCGTACGGGCGTAACCGCCGAAGTGGAAACGCTCGTCGAGCGACCAGGAGCCGGTACGGGCGCCGAAGGCACGTTCCTGCAGACTCCGTACCTCGCCTTCCAGGAAGCCGCCCTTGAGGACCGGTATGCCGAGCGCGCGCTGTCCGGCCGCCAGCCCGGCGGCGAGCCCCGCGAGGGTGCCGCCGGTGCCGCAGGCGACCGCCACGACGTCGGCGTGCCCGCGCAGTTCCCCGCCGAGGGCCCGGCAGCCGTGTACGGCCGCGCTGTTGCTGCCGCCTTCGGGGACGACGTACGCCTCCTCGGCGCCGGCCGCGCGCAGGATCGCGGCCAGGGTCTCCGGCTCCGTCTTGCGGCGGTACGCCGACCTGCCGACGAAGTGCAGGCGCATGCCGTCCGCCGCACACCGGGCCAGGGAAGGGTTGAGCGGACGGCCGGCCAGCTCCTCGCCGCGGACCACGCCGGTGGTCGGCAGACCGAGGAGGCGGCCCGCGGCGGCGGTGGCGCGCAGGTGGTTGGAGTAGGCACCGCCGAAGGTGACCAGGGGGCGGCCTCGGGCCGCCTCCACGTTCGGCACGAGCTTGCGCCACTTGTTGCCGATGAGGTCGGGGTGGATCAGGTCGTCGCGCTTCAGGAGCAGCTGGAGTCCGTGACGGCCGAAGCGCTCGTCCCTGACCTCCTGAAGAGGGGAGGGCAGGCGCGGGGTGAGCGGGTCGGTGCTGGTCACTGCCTCATTGTCGCCACCCCTCCAACCGCTCGGCCACCCGCTCCCGCAGCCACCCCATCCCGAAACCCCTCGGATCCACCTTCCCTGGCTGCCACTCCAGGTGGCCGATCACCGAGCTCTCGGTCCACCCGTGCCGGCGGCACACCGCAGCCGCCGCCCGGGTGACCGCGTCCAGCTGGACCTGCGGCCAGGGGTCCTCCCCGTCGCCCAGGTTCTCGCACTCGAAGCCGTAGAAGTGCCGGTTGCCGTCGGTGTTCGCCTCGTTGTCCGGCGGCAGCCCCTCCTCGGCGATCACCGCGCGCAGCACGTCGTCGTCACCGAGGCCGGCGTGGTTGGCGCGGCCGTAGCCGACCAGATGGACCCTGCCGTCCTTGGTGATCACGCCGTGGCACAGCGGGCCCGGCAGCGCCGGACGGCCGTCCCTGCACATCTGCACCGTGTGCGCGCTGCCGCGGGTCACCGTGTGGTGGATCATCACGCCGTGGACGGGCCCCCACGGGCCCTTGTGATTGCGGTTGTGGTTCTGCCAGTCGCCGACCTCGACGACGGTGACGCCCTCCGCTCGCAGAGCGTCCAGAAACCCGCTCGCGGACATGGGTGGGGCCATGCCGCCTCCTTCGTTCCGTGCCGGTCCGTTCCGGTCGCCGGACGCTACCGAAACCGGACCCCGGACCACGACGAGATCCCTCTTCGTGCCCAGTAATCCGATGATCCATTCCCGCTCTTTCGGGTAATGGCGCGGCCACTGACAGTGATGGAAGGCTCGGTTGCGAGACCGGTGCCTGCGCGATTCGGCACCGGGAATACCTGGGAGGCAATTCTCTATGTCGGTAGGCGAAGAGGTCCGCACGGATCAGAGCAAGCCGCAGCAGTCCCTCGGGACGGCGGCCGCGCGGAACCTGGCCACCACCACCAAGTCCGTCCCGCAGATGCAGGAGATCAGCTCCCGCTGGCTGCTGCGCACACTCCCGTGGGTCGACGTCCAGGGCGGCACGTACCGCGTCAACAGGCGACTGACGTACTCCGTCGGCGACGGCCGCATCACCTTCGTGAAGACCGGCGACCAGGTCGAGGTCATCCCGGCCGAGCTCGGCGAACTGCCGGCCCTGCGTTCCTACGAGGACGAGGAGGTGCTGACGGAGCTGGCCCGGCGCTGCCGCCAACGCGACTTCGCGGCCGGTGAGGTGATCGCCGACTTCGGCAACCAGACGGGCGAGGTGTACCTGCTGGCGCACGGCAGGGTCGAGAAGATCGGCACCGGCCCCTACGGCGACGACGCCGTCCTCGGGGTCCTCGCCGACGGCGCCTACTTCGGGGAGCAGGCGCTGCTGGACCCGGACGCCATCTGGGAGTACACCGTCCGCGCGGACACCGCGACCACGGTGCTGATCCTCAGCCGCCAGGACTTCCAGCAGATCGCCGAGCGCTCCGACACCCTGCGTGCCCACCTGGAGCAGCTGCGCTCCGTCCCGGAGCAGCGGACCAACAAGTACGGCGAGAAGGAGGTCGAGCTGGCGGCCGGTCACTCCGGCGAGCCCGACATCCCGCACACCTTCGTGGACTACGAGGCACGGCCCCGCGAGTACGAACTGAGCATCGCCCAGACCGTGCTGCGCATCCACACACGCGTGGCCGACCTGTACAACCAGCCGATGAACCAGACCGAGCAGCAGCTGCGGCTCACGGTCGAGGCACTCAAGGAGCGCCAGGAGCACGAGCTGATCAACAACCGCGACTTCGGCCTGCTCCACAACTGCGAGTACGACCAGCGGATCCAGCCGCACGACGGCGTGCCCAGCCCGGACGACATGGACGAGCTGCTCAGCCGCCGGCGCAGCACCAAGCTGTTCCTGGCCCATCCGCGCGCGATCGCCGCGTTCGGACGCGAGCTGAACAAGCGCGGCCTGGTCCCGGAGACCGTCGAGATCGGAGGCAACCGCATCCCCACCTGGCGCGGGGTGCCGATCTACCCGTGCAACAAGATCCCGGTCACTCCGGAGCGCACGACCTCGATCATCGCGATGCGTACCGGTGAGCAGGACCAGGGCGTCGTCGGTCTGCGCCAGTCGGGCATCCCGGACGAGATCGAGCCGAGCCTGTCGGTCCGCTTCATGGGCATCAACGAACAGGCCATCATCAAGTACCTGGTGACGGCCTACTACTCGGCCGCCGTGCTGGTGCCCGACGCGCTCGGTGTGCTGGAGAACGTCGAGATCGGCCGCTGGAGGTGACGTTTCCGCACTTCGCGGCCGTGTCCCCGCCCGCCGCGGCGGGTAGACCCTCGGAACATGCGTCCGGCCGGGCCGGCGACGCCGGCGTCCGCGGACCTGGCGAGGGGGAGACATGGCCGAGTTCATGACGGAGACAGAACAGCGTTCCCCCGTCGTGCCGCACCCCGGCACGGCGGGGGAACGGAGGGGGAGGACCGACGCCGGTCCGTTCGACGGACAGGAGGCAGCGGTCCTGCTGGAGTGCACCCGGGCCGTCGTCGACCCGGAGCTGCGCGCGGCCCTGGAGTCGCTGCCCGGCGCCATGCGCCGGATCGCGTTCTACCACTTCGGCTGGCAGCACGCGGACGGCACCCCGGCAACGGGCAAGGCCGGCAAGGCGATAAGGCCCGCGCTCGTCCTGGCGTCGGCCGCGGCCCTCGGCGGGCCGGCGGCCCGGGCGGCGGCGGTCCGGGCGGCGGTGGCGGTCGAACTGGTCCACAACTTCACGCTGCTGCACGACGACGTGATGGACCGGGACACCTCCCGCCGGCACCGGCCCACGGCCTGGACGGTGTTCGGCGACGCCGACGCGATCCTCGCGGGCGACGCCCTCCAGGCACTGGCCCTGCGGCTGCTCGCCGAGGACCCGCACCCGGCCTCGGGACCGGCCGCGGCCCGGCTCGCGGACTGTGTCCTGGAGCTGTGCGCCGGCCAGCACACCGACACGGACCTGGAGCGCCGCGCCCCGGACGAGGTCACCCTCGACGAGGTGCTCGCCATGGCCGAGGCCAAGACCGGCGCGCTGCTGGGCTGCGCCTGTGCCCTCGGCGCGCTGTACGCGGGTGCCGGCGACGAGGACGTGGCGGCACTGGACGGCTTCGGCCGCCAGGCGGGGCTCGCCTTCCAGCTGATCGACGACGTCATCGGCATATGGGGCGACCCGCGGCGCACCGGCAAGCCGGCCGGCGCGGATCTCGCGGCCCGCAAGAAGTCGCTGCCCGTGGTGGCGGCCCTTTCGACCGGCACCGAGGCGGCGGCCGAACTGGCCGAGCTGTACGGCAAGCCGTATGTCTCCGGTGACGCCGAGGGCATCGCGCGCACGGCCCTGGCCGTGGAGCGGGCGGGCGGCCGGGACTGGGCGCAGGCCGAGGCGGCCGACCGGATGGCCCGTGCCGTGCACGAGCTGTCCCGAGCGATCCCCGCCCCCGAGGCGGCGGGCGGTCTGCTGGCGCTCGCCGAGTTCGTGACCCGGCGCAGCAGCTGAGTGCTGCCGGCACCGGCAGCCGGGAGAAGCCCCGGAGTCCCGGGCCCGTGCGACTCCTGACCTCGCACGGCCCCCGGCATTCCGGCCGGGCGGGCCCCGCACATCCCCACGGCGTGCGGGGCCCGCCGCATGCGCACGCGCGGAAACACCGCTGAGCCCGCCGCCGGTACACCGCTGAGCCCTCAGCCGGCGCCGTACCGTGGGCGCATGCCGAAACTGCCCCGTATTTTCCACATCACCGAACGCTCCCTCTGGGAGACGGCGCGCGAGCGCGGCTCCTATGAGGTGTCCACCCGTGGCCGCACCCTCCAGGAGGAGGGCTTCATCCACTTCTCCACCCGCGAGCAGCTCCCGCGTATCGCCGCGTTCCTCTACGGCGACTACGACGGCCCGGACGAGCTGGTCGTGCTGGTCGTGGACCCGGCCCTGGTCGGCGCGCCGGTGAAGTACGAGGCCCTGGAGCCCGGCGGCGAGGAGTTCCCCCATGTGTACGGGCCGGTGCCGGCCGGCGCCGTGGTGGACGTGGAGCCCTGGAAGTGACCGACGAGGGGGCGCGCGCCGCGGGCGCCGGTGGCGGTGCGCGGTGACCCTGGTGTGCCTCTACGCGTCCTCCGGGCGCCGAGCGGCGCCGGGCAGGCCGCCGGTCTCCGGGTCCCGGCCGGTCAGGCAGTAGGTGCCGCCCGCCGGATCGCGCATCACCGTCCAGTGCGGGCCCCCGCCCACCCGGACCGCCCCGTACCCCTCGTGCCGGGCGCGGACGGCGGCGATGTCCGCGCAGGCGAGGTCGAGATGGGCGGAGACGGGACGTTCCTCGTCGAGCCGTTGGAGAAGGATCCGGACGGGCAGCTGCGCCGGCGGCTTCAGCACCTCGAACTCCGGTCGTGACCCGGTCTGCCGCTCCCAGCCGGTGAGGCGGGCCCAGAAGGCGGACTCGGTGGCGTACGCCGACGGCGGGATGTCGAGGCACACCTGGTCGAGCCGACTGCCCGCCACCACCGGCGGCCGCACCGACTCCCCGTGCCAGGGCACGGCACAGAACAACTTCCCTGCAGGAGAGCGCAGTACGGCCCATCCGCCGTGGTCCGCCACCACCTCCGCGCCGAGTTCACGGGCCGTTCCCGTCAACCCCCGCACGTCCTGAGTGCAGAGGTCGAGGTGGGCGCCGCCCTCCCCCTCGATGACACCCTGGAGCTTCACGCAGGCGTCCGCCCCGCCGTCGTCCTCGGGCAGCAGGGTCAGGAACTCCCCCCGGTCACCGCGGGGTTCGGACGGCCGGGTACCGGTGACGGCGGCCCAGAAGGCGCGGGCCTCGGGCAGCCGGGCGGCGGGCCGGTCCGCGAAGGCGTACGTCCAGCGAATGATCATGACGGGGAGTGTAGGCGCCAACTGCCCAACGGCCCGCGGCATTTCGCGTACGTTGTATTACACGCGCCCGGTATCTCACGTTCCCGGTATTTCACTCCGCGGGCCGCTGGAGGAAGCGCAGCTGGTTGCCCGCCGGGTCGCGGAAGGCGCAGTCGCGCACCCCGTACGGCTGGTCCGTGGGCTCCTGGAGCACATCGGCGCCGGACTCCCGCACCCGCTCGTACAGCGCGTCGCAGTCCTCGGTCGTGAAGATGACACCCCGCAGCATGCCCTTGGCGAGCAGCTCGGCCATCGCCTGCCGGTCGGCGGGTGAGGCGTCCGGGTTCGCACCGGGCGGCTCCAGCACGATCTCGACGTCCGGCTGCAGCGGCGAGCCCAGCGTCACCCAGCGCATGCCCTCGAAGCCCACGTCGTTGCGGACCTCCAGGCCGAGCACGTCACGGTAGAAGGCGAGCGCCTTGTCGTGGTCGTCCACCGCGATGAAGCACTGCTTGAGTTTCACGTCCATGCGCTCACGCTAGGCCCATCCGGATCCGGGCGCGCGCCTGTCACCAGGGCCGGCGGCGCGGGCGGGTGAACGTACGGGCCACGCAGGACGGGATCACCGCGCTCTCCTCGTGGTCACGGGCCCGGTAGGCGCTCGGGGTCTCCCCGACCAGCTCGGTGAAGCGGGAGCTGAAGGAACCGAGCGACGTACACCCCACGGCGAGGCACACCTCGGTCACGGTGAGGTCGCCGCGGCGCAGCAGCGCCTTGGCCCGCTCGATCCTGCGGGTCATCAGATAGCTGTACGGCGTCTCGCCGAAGGCCTTGCGGAAGCTGCGCTGGAAGTGGCCCGGCGACATGTGGGCGCCGCGGGCCAGCTCGGTCATGTCGAGCGGCTCGGCGTACTCGCGGTCCATACGGTCGCGCACCCGCCGCAGCCGTCTGAGGTCCTCCAGGGTCACGCCGACAGCTTGGCACAGGACACCGACACCGGTCTCTCTCCTTTCGGACGGTGGCCTGCGGCTGGTGGCACGGGAGAAGGCGCAGGGCAACCCCAATCCGGCCACCCTGGTCCGGCTCGCCGACGCCCTCGGCATCTCGGTGTCCGCGCTCATACAAGGGCCGTCCCGGGGCCGTGTCCGCGTGGTGGACGCGGGCCATGTCGCTCCCCTGTGGACCGGGGAACGTGGCAGCGAGGCCCGGCTCGTGCTGACGACCTCGGGTCCGGCCCCGGTCGAGGTCTGGCGCTGGCGGCCGGAACCGGACGAGGAGTACCCCAGCCACCCCCAACCAGGCCGGAGTCGTGGAAACCGTCAGCGTCATCTCCGGCCGGATGACCCTGACGGTCGACGCCGCCGAGCACACCCTCCAGGCCGGCCAGACTGAAAGACCGCACCCGGCCCCTCATGGACGCCGTGCTCGGCGGCCGTGAGGACCGGGTGCGGACAGAGAGACCCTGCAATCAAGGAAACCGCGGGTCAGAAGGCGTTGATGGAGATCAGGCCTTCTTGGTCTCCCAGAAGATCTTGTCGATCTGGGCGATGTAGTCCAGCGCCTTCTGGCCCGTCGCCGGGTCGGTGGACGCCTTGGCGGCCGAGAGGGCCTTCAGGGTGTCGTTGACCAGCTGGTGCAGCTCCGGGTACTTCTCGAAGTGCGGGGCCTTGAAGTAGTCGCTCCAGAGCACGGAGACGTGGTGCTTCGCGAGCTCCGCGCGCTGCTCCTTGATGACGGTGGCGCGTGCCTGGAAGTGGGGGTCGTCGTTACCGGCCATCTTCTCCTGGACGGCCTTCACCGACTCCGCCTCGATGCGGGCCTGGGCAGGGTCGTACACGCCGCAGGGCAGGTCGCAGTGGGCGCTGACCTTGACCTTGGGGGCAAACAGGCGGGAAAGCATGGAGCATTCCTTCCTCGTGATCGTCTTCTCAGGTGCGACATTACTCCCTGCAGAAGGCGATTTCTCGGGTGCCCCCTAGGGCTTAGGACAAAAGTCCAGGGTCAGACTGAGACTGGTGGAGGAACGGACCGGGGAGGTGCCGGGGATGCCGGAGCTGTCGCAGGAGACCGAGCGGGGGAGGGCGGTGGCGCCGTTCGGGCTGGCCGAGGTGACCGGCCCGTCCATGGTGCCCACGCTCCAGCACGGGGACCGGCTGCTGGTGCAGTACGGGGCCTCGGTCAGGGCGGGGGACGTCATCGTCCTGCGTCACCCGTTCCAGCAGGACCTGCTCGTCGTCAAGCGTGCCGTGGAGCGGCGCGAGGGCGGCTGGTGGGTGCTCGGGGACAACCCCTACGCGGGCGGGGACAGCACCGACTACGGAGTCGTACCGGACGAGTTGGTGCTGGGCAGGGCACGCTTCAGGTACCGGCCGCTCCCGGCCGGTCAGCGTTCGCCGCTGACGCTGGTGCGCTGGGCGCTCTCGGCCGCCAGGCCGCTGCTGGCCGACCGGTCGGCCTCCAGGCGCTTGCGGGCCCGGTAGGCGGCCACGTTGGCGCGGGTCGCGCAGCGGTCGGAACAGTAGCGCCGGGAGCGGTTGGTGGAGGTGTCGAGGTAGGCGTTGCGGCACGGCGTGGCTTCGCACAGGCCGAGGCGGTCGACGCCGTACTCCGTCAGGTGGAAGGCGAGGCCCATCGACGCGATGGCCGCGTAGCCGGCGGTGGCGTTGGAGGGGTGGTCGGCCAGGTGCATGTGCCACAGCGGACGGCCGTCCTCGTCGCGGTGGTCGTGGCCGGAGATCTGCGGCGACACCGGGAACTCCAGCAGCAGTGAGTTCAGGAGGTCCACGGCCAGGGTCTCGTCGCCCTGGTCGGCCGCCTCGAAGACCGCGCGCAGCCGGGCCCGCACCGAGCGGAAGCGGGTGACGTCGGCGTCGGTGGCGCGGCGGGCCGCCGACGAGTTGTCGCCGAAGAGGTCGCGGACGGCCTCGACCGAGGTCAGTGAGTCCTTGCCCCGGGCCGGTTCCTCGGTGTTGACGAGCCGGACGGCGTAATCCGAGTAATAGGCCAGTTCCACTTGTAGTCCTTACGGGGGCGCTTCATGGTCGTGTCTGCGTCGGGTAACAGCCGGTCGTGTGTCCAGGGTATTACGCAAACCGGGGAATTCGACATGGCCGAGGGTGTGGCCGGGGCGTCGGGGTGTGCCGGGGCCGTGCGAGTGGTTAGTTCGATGAGCCGTTTTTGATAAGGGATGCCCGGGTAGCTAGGCGGCGACATATCGTCCCAAATGCGGAGGAAGACGTGTTTGCACGTAGGGCCCTGGCCATCGCGATCGCTACCCCCGTCCTGCTCGCCACGATCGGCATGACGGGTGCAGCCGCGTCCACCCCGGAAAAGTCCGCCCATGCGCAACAGATCGCCCGGCCCAAGCCTGTCCATGGCCGTACGCACGGCGAGGCGGCCGGAAAGAACGCCGAGGAAGAAGAAGAGGAAGAGGGCGGCATCCTCGGCACCATCACCGGTGAACTCGCGGGTCGTTTTTGAAGTCATGTCGAAGGAAGGGGCGGTACGGAACATCCGTACCGCCCCTCACCGATGTGTGATCACAGGACCTTCGACAGGAACGACTGCGTCCGTTCGTGCTGAGGGTTCGTCAGGACCTCACGGGGATGGCCCGATTCGACCACCACGCCCTCGTCCATGAACACCAGACTGTCGCCCACCTCGCGGGCGAAGCCCATCTCGTGGGTGACGACGACCATGGTCATGCCGGACTCGGCGAGATCCCGCATGACGTCGAGGACGTCGCCGACCAGCTCCGGGTCCAGGGCCGAGGTCGGCTCGTCGAACAGCATCAGCTTCGGCTCCATCGCCAGGGCCCGGGCGATGGCCACCCGCTGCTGCTGGCCGCCGGACAGCTGCGAGGGGTAGTGCCCGGCCCGGTCGGCCAGGCCCACGCGCTGCAGCAGCTGCATGGCCTGCTCCCGGGCCTGCGTCTTGCTCACACCCTTGACCTGCACCGGCGCCTCCATGACGTTCTCCAGCGCCGTCATGTGCGGGAACAGGTTGAAGCGCTGGAAGACCATGCCGATGTCCCGGCGCTTCGTGGCGACCTCGCGGTCGCGCAGCTCGTACAGCTTGTCGCCCTGCTGGCGATAGCCGACCAGCTCGCCGTCGACGTACAGCCGGCCGGCGTTGATCTTCTCCAGGTGGTTGATGCACCGCAGGAAGGTCGACTTGCCGGAGCCGGAGGGGCCGATCAGGCAGAACACCTCGCCCGGCTCGACCTCCAGGTCGATGCCCTTGAGCACCTCGACGTGACCGAAGGACTTGTGCACGCCCTGCGCCCTGACCATGGGGACCGTGCCCTTGGCCGGCGCGTCCTGCGTCTTGCTCAGCTTGTCGTTCATGCCGCGCCCACCGCTCCCCTCGGACGGCCCAGCGAGAACATGTTCGCCTTCACCTTCTGCCACGGCGTCGGCGGCAACTGGCGGCTGGAACCGCGGGCGTAGTAGCGCTCGATGTAGTACTGGCCCACGCTCAGCACCGAGGTCATGATCAGGTACCAGGCCGCGGCGAGGAAGTACATCTCCACCGGGGCGCCGGAGTTCTGGCCGATGTCCTGGGCGTAGCGGAACAGCTCGGGATACTGGACGGCCGCCACCAGCGAGGTCGTCTTCAGCATGTTGATCACTTCGTTGCCCGTCGGCGGCACGATCACGCGCATCGCCTGCGGGATGATCACCCGGCGCAGCGTCTTGCTGTGGCTCATGCCGAGCGCGTGGGCCGCCTCGGTCTGGCCCTCGTCCACCGCGAGCAGGCCCGCGCGGCAGATCTCGGCCATGTAAGCCGCCTCGTTCAGACCCAGGCCGAGCAGCGCCGTCAGCAGCGGCGTCATGAAGTTCGACCAGTAGTCCTTGTAGAACGGCATCAGGTTGATGTAGTGGAAGACCAGGCCCAGGTTGAACCACAGGAACAGCTGGACCAGCACCGGGGTGCCGCGGAAGAACCAGATGTAGAACCAGGCGATCGACGAGGTCACCGGGTTCTTCGACAGCCGCATGATCGCGAGGACGATGCCGCCGACGATGCCGATCAGCATCGACAGGACCGTCAGCATGAGGGTCTTGTAGACACCGGTCATGATGCGGTGGTCGAAGAAGTAGTCCGGCACCGCGTGCCAGTTGATGTCGCCCTGGCTGAAGGCGTAGACGATCGCGACGAGGATCGCGATGGCGACGACGGCGGAAACATATCGCCCGTAGTGCCGGACCGGGATGGCCTTGATGGCCTCCGGACCGGCCGGGGGAGTGCTGCTGTTCTCCCCGGCCGTCTTCTGGATGTCAGTCACGCGTGTTGCCTCTCAGTGGCCGCTTCTGCTCGTGTGCTTCCGCGGGTCACTTGCCGCCGTTGATCACGGACTCCTGGACGGCGCCGTCCTTGGCGCCCCACTTCTGGAGGATCTTCGCGTACTCGCCGTTCTTGATGATCGCGTTCATCGCGGCCTGGAGGGCGTCGCGCAGCTGCGTGTCCTTCTTGGCCACGGCGATGCCGTACGGGGCCGCCTCCACCTGCTGGCCGACGATCTGGAAGTTCTTGCCGCCGCCGGAGGTCTTCACCGCGTACGCGGCGACCGGGAAGTCGGAGGAGGCGGCGTCCACACCGCCGGAGCGCAGCCGGGTCTGGGACTGCTGGTCGTCGTCGAACGGCTCGATGGTGAGCTTCTTGCCGCTCGGACACTTCTTGGCCTCCTGCTTGGCCAAGTCCTCCGAGACGGTGCTGCGCTCCACGGCGATCTTCTTGCCGCACAGGTCCGACCAGCCGTTGATGCCCTGGGTGTCGCCCTTGCGGGTGTAGATCGAGACACCGGCGGTCAGGTAGTCGACGAAGTCGACGCCCTCGCCGACCTTCTTGCCCGTGTCCGGGTCGATGCCCTGCTGGCGGTCCTTGTTGTCCGTCATCGCCGACATGGCTATGTCGAAACGGCCGGAGCGCAGACCGGTGAGCAGACCGTCGAAGGTGCCGTCCTGGAACTCCAGCGTCACGCCGAGCTGCTTGCCGAGAGCCGCCGCGAGGTCCGGGTCCAGGCCGACGGCCTTGCCGGAGGAGTCCTTGAACTCCACCGGGGCGTACTTGATGTCCGAACCGACCTCGATCTTGCCCTTGTCCCTGATGTCCTTGGGGAGCTTGTCGGCGAGCGGAGCGCTGTTGGAGCCGGAGTCCTTGCTCTTGTCCTTGGTCTGGTCACCACAGCCGGTGAGCAGCAGGGTGCCCGCGACCGCGATCGCACCGACCGCTGCCAGACGGGAGCGGGCGGCGGTCGTACGACGGGTGGAGCTTGCGGTCATCGTGGTTCCTCCGGCGGATGGGAAGAGGTGCCGATGGGTCGACGAGTACACACACCTTCGGGTGTTGCGACCTCGTGGGTTTACCGCATCTTGCCATTCGGACTAAGCCGTTCAGGGGGCTGACTATGTCAAAATCGGATAACGGGTGACCCCCGAAACCGCCTCAGGTCGGTACATCCTTGGTTCAACAGCACCGAACCATCTGTCGAAGTCCGGCCATATGGCCGGAAAATCTTCGGCGCATCTCACGATGTGGTCAGCGTGCAGACCTGCGTACGACGTCTTCGCGCGCTTGGCGCGGTTGTCAGCCGCGTGTCACCTCACGGCGGCTTTCCGGTTCCGAGATGTGACCTTGCGCCTATTGGACTCGTCGTGGGCGCCGTCCGTCCGGTAAGAAGGTTCTTTACACCCCTCATCCGGGGCTCAGGGCGCGTGTGCGGCGCGCCCGTCGCGTATGTGCTCGTACGTATCAGCAATCGAGTCGTACGCGGTGCCCGCCCACCCCTCACCAGGAGTGGTCGACCCTCAAACCATGCATACCTAAGGGGTAAAACAAAGTGGCAGCGGAGATCGTCAATCCTCGCAGCGACAGCACAACGGATCAGGACGGCGGGGCCGAGCCCCTCGATTCCTTCGATCCGGTGTTCGCGCTGCACCGCGGCGGCAAGATGGCCGTGCAGGCCACCGTGCCGGTCCGCGACAAGGACGACCTTTCCCTCGCGTACACGCCCGGTGTGGCGCGCGTGTGCACCGCGATCGCGGAACAGCCGGAGCTGGTCAACGACTACACATGGAAGTCCTCGGTGGTCGCCGTCGTGACCGACGGTACGGCCGTGCTCGGACTCGGGGACATCGGTCCCCAGGCCTCCCTCCCGGTGATGGAGGGCAAGGCGATCCTGTTCAAGCAGTTCGGCGGCGTCGACGCGGTGCCGATCGCGCTCGACTGCACCGATGTGGACGACATCGTCGAGACCGTCGTCCGGCTCGCTCCCTCCTTCGGCGGAGTGAACCTCGAGGACATCTCGGCGCCGCGGTGCTTCGAGATCGAGCGCCGGCTGCAGGAGCGCCTCGACATCCCGGTCTTCCACGACGACCAGCACGGTACGGCCGTCGTGACGCTCGCGGCGCTGCGGAACGCGGCGCGGCTGAGCGGCCGTGAGATCGGGCAGCTGCGGGCCGTCATCTCGGGCGCCGGCGCGGCCGGTGTCGCCATCGCGAAGATGCTGGTCGAGGCCGGCATCGGGGACGTGGCGGTGGCGGACCGCAAGGGCGTCGTGTCGGCCGACCGGGAGGACCTGACCCCGGTCAAGCGTCAGCTGGCCGGCTTCACCAACAAGGCGGGCATCACCGGCTCGCTGGAGGACGCCCTCGCGGGCGCCGACGTGTTCATCGGCGTCTCCGGCGGTACGGTCCCGGAGGAGGCCGTGGCCTCCATGGCGAAGGGCGCCTTCGTGTTCGCGATGGCCAACCCGAACCCCGAGGTGCACCCGGACGTCGCGCACAAGTACGCGGCGGTCGTGGCGACCGGGCGGTCGGACTTCCCGAACCAGATCAACAACGTGCTGGCGTTCCCGGGCATCTTCGCGGGCGCGCTGCAGGTGCGGGCCACTCGGATCACCGAGGGGATGAAGATCGCTGCGGCTGAGGCGCTGGCCGCGGTGGTGGGGGACGACCTCGCCGCCGACTATGTGATTCCGTCTCCCTTCGACGAGCGGGTTGCTCCCGCGGTCACGGCGGCGGTGGCTGCGGCTGCTCGTGCCGAGGGCGTTGCCCGTCGCTGACATTGCGCTGAATGGCCCCGTCCGCTTGGGCGGGGCCATTTCCTTTCCCACCCGCCCGCTCGAATCCGGTGTGTGAGGGGAGCCCTTCGGCGGCGTCGGGGGCGCCTGCGCTGGATGGGTGTCCCTGCGCAAGAGGGCAAGTGTCACAGGCCCTCGCGGTTCCGTCGGCTGATCAGCACGCCTATCGTCGGCTGCATGTTCGCTGTCTACGCCGCCCGAATCGACCGCGACCAGCCGCTCACCGGCCTGGAGTTGGGGGAGCGTCCGGCCCCCGAGGCCCGGCCCGGCTGGAGCACCATCCATGTGCGGGCCGCTTCCCTCAACCACCACGACCTCTGGTCCCTGCGGGGCGTCGGCCTCCCGGAGGAACGGCTGCCCATGATCCTGGGCTGCGATGCCGCCGGCGTCGACGAGGACGGCAATGAGGTCGTCCTGCACTCCGTCATCGGCCAGACCGGCCACGGCGTCGGCCCGAACGAGCCGCGCTCCATCCTCACCGAGCGCTACCAGGGCACCTTCGCCGAACAGGTCGCCGTGCCGACCTGGAACGTCCTGCCCAAGCCCAAGGAGCTGTCCTTCGCCGAGGCCGCCTGTCTGCCGACGGCCTGGCTGACGGCGTACCGGATGCTGTTCACCAACGCCGGGGTACGGCCCGGTGACTCCGTCCTCGTGCAGGGTGCGGGCGGCGGTGTGGCCACGGCCGCGATCGTGCTCGGCAAGGCGGCCGGGCTCCGTGTCTTCGCCACCAGCCGGGACGAGGCCAAGCGCAAGCGGGCCCTGGAACTGGGGGCCGTGGAGGCCGTGGAGTCCGGAGCGCGGCTGCCGCAGCGGGTGGACGCCGTGATCGAGACCGTGGGCGCCGCGACCTGGTCCCACTCGGTGAAGTCCCTGCGGCCCGGCGGCACGATCGTCATCTCCGGTGCCACCAGCGGGGACCGGCCCTCGCATGCCGAGCTGACCCGGATCTTCTTCCTGGAGCTGAAGGTCGTCGGTTCCACCATGGGCACCAAGGAGGAGCTGGAGGACCTGCTCTCCTTCTGCGCCGCCGCCGGCGTACGGCCCGTCATCGACGAGGAGCTGCCGCTGGACCGCGCCCGTGAGGGCTTCGAACGGCTCGCTTCCGGCGAGCAGTTCGGAAAGATCGTGCTCACCACGTCCTGAGCTCTCCCGCTTCGGGCGGTTCACGGGCGGGTCCGGGTGTCCGGGCCCGCCCCTTGCGCACCGGTGCCGGCGAGCGGCCACGGGCTGCCGCCGGAGCACCGGCGGCCGTGCCTCCCGTCAGGGTCTCGGTGACCGCAGGAGGGCGCCGATGTGGGACGCCGCCGTCGACAGGTGGCGGCGGGCGTCGCGGAGCTGGGTCTGGGTGACGCCGTGGTCGCGGGCCGCGTCGCGGATGTCGTCGCGGAAGCGGTCCAGGAGGCGGTCCAGGTCACGGACCGGGTCGCCAGTGAGGTCCTCGTGCGCCCAGGAGGGTTCGTACCCGGCCGGGAAGTCCTCGGTGGGCGGGACGTAGTGCAGGTCCTCGACCGTGGCGGCGGACTTGGGCGCCGGCTCCTCGGGGGTGCGGGAGGAGCCCCAGTTCTTGCCGAAGTCGCCGAGCTCCCTGGCCAGTTCGGACAGGCCCTCGCGGACGCCTGTCGGCCAGTCACCGTGCGCGAAGTGGTCCTGGACGCGATCCTGGACCTGGCGCGCGATGCGCTGCATCTCCTGCTGCGCCTGGGCCCGCGCCCGCGCCTGCGCCTCCTGGGCCTGGCGACGGGCCCGCTGGGCCTCCTCGCGGGCCCGGCGGCTCTCGTCCTTGGCCCGGCGGGCCTGCTCCTTCCACTCCTGCTTGACACGGCGCATCTCCTCCTTGGCGACCCGCCAGGCCTCCTTGTCGGCGAGGTCGCCGTACTCCCCGGAGGGGCCCGCCGTGCCCGCGCCCGTCTTGGTGCTCCGGTGGGCCTCGGACGCGGCCGCGCGCATCTCGCGGCGCAGGTCACCGGCCGCACCGCGCACGTCGGCCCTTATCTCGGCGGCCAGTTCCGCGACCGACTCGCGGATCTCCAGCTCCAGGTCGGCCAACTCGCCGCTGCGGTCGGCCAGTTCGGCACGGCCGGCGTCCGTGATGGCATACACCTTGCGGCCGCCCTCCGTGGTGTGCCTGACCAGGCCCTCCGCCTCCAGCTTGGCCAGCCGGGGGTAGACCGTGCCCGCAGAGGGGGCGTACAGCCCCTGGAAGCGTTCTTCAAGGAGCCTGATCACCTCGTAGCCGTGGCGCGGGGCCTCGTCGAGCAGCTTGAGCAGGTACAGGCGCAGGCGCCCGTGGGCGAAGACGGGGGGCATGTCAGAGCACCTTCTTGTCGGTCGTGCCGTTGCCCGGGGCCGCATGCGGGGCCGCGGCGGGGTCGCGCGGCGGCTCGGTGGGCCCGTCGTCCGCCGCGGTCTCCGCCTCGTCCTCGCGCGACGGGCGGCGCAGCAGGGCGATCGAGCCGGAGACCGTGGTGGCCCGGAGTCTGCCCGTGCCCGCACCCAGGCGTCCCGTGATCTTGTGGGCGCCCCACTGGCCGTGCACCCGCAGTCCGTCGAAGGCGTTGGAGATCGTGCCGCTCGCGGTGTTCGCCTCCACCTCGGCGTCCGCCGGATGCGGCAGGCGGATGGCGATCTCGCCGGAGACGCTGGTGAGGTTGACCTCCGTGGGGCCGTCCGGGTCCAGGTCGACGATCATGGAGCCGCTGACGGAGTCCGCACGGACGGACCGGCCGGAGCCGTCGACCACCGTCAGGTCTCCGGACACGGACTTGAAGGCCAGGTCGCCGGTGACCGCCTGGGCTTCAAGGTTCCCCGACACGGTGTCCGCGCGGACCGGGCCGGAGACGCCGACCAGGGTCGTGTCGCCGGTCACCCCCTTGACCACCGCGGGGCCGCGGATGCCGGAGACGACCGCGCCGGCGCCGACCACGCCCACCTCCACGCGCGTGTCGGCGGGGACCGCCAGGGAGACCACGGCGCTGCGCCGCCAGCCCTTGCGGTCGAACCACTTGAGGAAGCCCTTCCAGGGCAGGTCGTCATAGGCCACCGTGAGGGTGTCGCCCTGCTGGGTGACCACGAGGGGTGGGCCGTCCATCTCCGAGACTTCGAGGCGGGCGGAGCCCTCGTCCGTGCCCACCACGTTCACCGTTCCGTTGACGACGCGGACCTGGAGGTCGCTCACGCGGGTGTCAAAGGTCAGCTTCTGGGGCTCGGTGACGGACCACTCGGGCATGAGGACCTCCTCGGGTACGGCGCGGCGCAGACCGAACGCCGTAGCGACACGCCATATCGCGTCTTCCTCGTTTCACGATATATCGCGGCCACGGAAAGTCAAGACACCCGTTCGTGGGAGCGCAGGCGTGGTGCGTATGCCGGAGGAGGGTGGCGGGGCGCGCTGCCGGGCCTACTCGTCGTCCTCGTCGTCCAGGCGGGCCAGCCAGGTCGCGAGCCGTTCCACCGGTACCTCGAAGTCGGGGTTCAGGTCGACGAACGTACGCAGCTGCTCGGCGAGCCACTCGAAGGTGACCTCTTCCTCGCCGCGCCGCTTCTCCAGTTCTTCG
Organism: Streptomyces sp. NPDC053069; assembly: GCF_044546895.1. Classification (NCBI taxonomy): domain Bacteria; kingdom Bacillati; phylum Actinomycetota; class Actinomycetes; order Kitasatosporales; family Streptomycetaceae; genus Streptomyces; species Streptomyces sp. NPDC053069. The sequence goes on from NZ_JBITZN010000002.1 coordinate 545,831, forward strand.
ATTCCTCGGTCGGTGAAGTACATGGATGCCGCTCCGTCGTTCAGTGCAGGGGTAGGGCCGCTCCCGGGCGGGAAGAACCCTCAACCTGTGAGAGGTGGAAGATGCCGCATTTCCGCCTGAGGAGCCTGGCAAGAACAGGAAAATAATAGGCAGCCGTCCGGCTCGGCGGACGCGCGGTCCCGACGGGGCGAGCGGACGGGGAGCATGACGGACGCGGAGTTGAGGAATGCGGAGTCGACGCGGGTGGCGCGGATCCAGCTGCCGGACGGCACGCCGGTGTGGGCCCGGATATCGGGGCCGAGGAACTGTCCGCGCCGCCGGGGGGCCCGCGTCGGGGGGACTGTCGTACACGGACACTGGGTTCGCCGAACGGGTGGAGGCGAGCGTCGAGAGCTTCCAGTCGCTCGCGGACGGCGAGGCCAGGGCCGCCCTCACGGTCACCCTGACCAGGCACGGGGACGGTGACCTGGCACGGGGACGGTCCGCCGGACGCGGACACACCGCCCGCCCCGTCCCGGTGCTCCCGCATCCCCGGCAATGCGCCCCCGCCTTCCGCCGTCCAGGGACCCCGCACCGGCGCGTCGACCGGCGTTCGGGGGCACGGGGTGCCGGGGGCGGCGGCGTCGGGGGCGCGGAACGACAGAGCGGTACGACGGGGGCGCACCGGACGGCTCCGAGCTTCCTGATCGGGGCCCGCGCCAACCACGCCCTGGTGCTGCGCAGCGTCGGCGAGCGGGAACACGCGCACGCCGTCATCGAGGAGGCGCCGGCCGGGATGACCGCGGCCCTCGGCGAGAGCCACCCGCACACCCTGGGCTGTGCCATCAACGCCTCGGCCCTGCGCAACCTCGTCGGCGAGCCCGAGTCCCCCGCCGAACTCAGCAGGGTCACCAGCCTCAGGGCCACCGAGACCCTCGGCCGCGCCCACCCCCCTCACCCTCTCCGACCTCGCCGCCACGGTGGGCCCCCAGCACGTCCACACCCTCTCGGCCCGCTCCCGCAACCGCCCCTACTGGGACTTCGAACCCCAGGCGAACCGACGGCGAACTGACAACGCGAAGGGCCCGGTACCGAGTGGGAACTCGGTACCGGGCCCTTGCTTTGAGGGCTTACGCCTCAAAAACCTCACGCACCAGCTGCTCCTGCTCAGCCTGGTGACGCTTGGCGGAGCCGACCGCCGGGGACGAGGAGTGCGGACGCGAGATGCGCCGCAGCCGCTCGCCGTGCGGGACGTCCGCGCCGACCGCCAGGTCCAGGTGGTCGATCAGGTTGAGCGCGATGAACGGCCAGGCACCCTGGTTCGCCGGCTCCTCCTGCGCCCACAGGTACTTCTCGGCGTTCGGGTACTTCTTGATCTCCGCCTGGAGCTCGGCACCCGGCAGCGGGTACAGCCGCTCGATGCGGATGATCGCCGTGTCGGTCGCGCCGCGCTTGACCCGCTCGGCCTCCAGGTCGTAGTAGACCTTGCCGGCGCAGAAGACGACCTTCTTCACGGCCGCCGGGTCGGTGATCGACGCGTCGCCGATGACCGGACGGAACTCGCCGCTCGTGAACTCCTCCGCCTTCGACGCCGCCGCCTTCAGACGCAGCATCGACTTCGGGGTGAAGACGATCAGCGGCTTGTGGTGCGGGTTGTGCACCTGCCACCGCAGCAGGTGGAAGTAGTTCGACGGCAGCGTCGGCATGGCGACCGTCATGTTGTTCTGCGCGCACAGCTGCAGGAACCGCTCCGGACGCGCGGACGAGTGGTCCGGGCCCTGGCCCTCGTAGCCGTGCGGCAGGAGCAGCACCACACCGGAGGTCTGGCCCCACTTCTGCTCGGCCGAGGAGATGAACTCGTCCACGACCGTCTGCGCGCCGTTGGTGAAGTCACCGAACTGCGCCTCCCACATCACGAGCGACTCGGGACGGGCCAGCGAGTAGCCGTACTCGAAGCCCATCGCGGCGTACTCGGACAGCAGGGAGTTGTAGACGTTCAGCCGCGCCTGGTCCTCGGAGAGGTACTGCAGCGGGGTGTACTCCTCGCCGGTCTCCCGGTCGATCAGCACCGCGTGGCGCTGGCCGAAGGTGCCGCGCTGGGAGTCCTGGCCCGCCAGGCGCACCGGGGTGCCCTCCAGCAGCAGGGAGCCGATGGCGAGGGTCTCGCCCATGCCCCAGTCGATCGTGCCGTCCTCGACCATCGTCGCGCGGCGCTGCAGCTGCGGCTGCAGCCGCGGGTGGACGGTGATGGAGTCGGGGACGTTGACCTGGGACTCGGCGATCCGCTTGACGACCTCGGCGGAGACCGCGGTCGGCACCGCGACCGGGAAGCCGTCCTGCGGCGCCTGGGCGCCGGCGGCGGCCGGCTGCGCGGTGGCCTCGCGGACCTCGGTGAAGACCTTCTCCAGCTGGCCCTGGTAGTCCTGCAGCGCCTGCTCGGCCTCTTCCAGGGTGATGTCGCCGCGACCGATCAGGGACTCGGTGTACAGCTTGCGCACCGAGCGCTTCTTGTCGATCAGGTCGTACATCAGCGGCTGGGTGAAGGCCGGGTTGTCCGACTCGTTGTGACCGCGGCGGCGGTAGCAGATGAGGTCGATCACCACGTCCTTGTTGAACGCCTGGCGGAACTCGAAGGCCAGTCGCGCGACGCGGACCACGGCCTCGGGGTCGTCGCCGTTCACGTGGAAGATCGGGGCCTCGATCATGCGGGCCACGTCCGTCGCGTACATGGAGGAACGCGAGGACTCGGGGGCCGCGGTGAAGCCGACCTGGTTGTTGATGACGATGTGGACCGTGCCGCCGGTGCGGTAGCCGCGCAGCTGCGACATGTTCAGGGTCTCGGCCACCACGCCCTGGCCCGCGAAGGCCGCGTCGCCGTGGATCGCCACCGGCAGGACCGTGAAGTCCGTGCCGCCCTTGTTGATGATGTCCTGCTTGGCGCGGGCGACGCCCTCCAGGACCGGGTCGACCGCCTCCAGGTGCGAGGGGTTGGCCACCAGCGAGACCTTGATCTGCTCGCCGTCCAGGCCGGTGAAGGTGCCCTCGGCGCCCAGGTGGTACTTCACGTCGCCGGAGCCGTGCATCGACTTCGGGTCGAGGTTGCCCTCGAACTCGCGGAAGATCTGCGCGTATGACTTGCCGACGATGTTCGCCAGCACGTTCAGGCGGCCACGGTGGGCCATGCCGATGACGACCTCGTCCAGGCGGGACTCGGCCGCGGAGTCGATCACCGCGTCCAGCAGCGGGATGACGGACTCGCCGCCCTCCAGCGAGAACCGCTTCTGGCCGACGTACTTCGTCTGCAGGAAGGTCTCGAAGGCCTCCGCCGCGTTCAGCCGGCGCAGGATGCGCAGCTGCTCCTCGCGCTCCGGCTTGGAGTGGCCGCGCTCGACGCGGTCCTGGATCCACTTGCGCTGCTTCGGGTCCTGGATGTGCATGAACTCGATGCCGGTGGTGCGGCAGTACGAGTCGCGCAGCACGCCGAGGATGTCGCGCAGCTTCATCATCGACTTGCCGGCGAAGCCGCCGACGGCGAACTCGCGCTCCAGGTCCCACAGGGTGAGGCCGTGCTCGACGATGTCCAGGTCGGGGTGCTTGCGCTGGCGGTACTCCAGCGGGTCGGTGTCGGCCATGACGTGGCCGCGGACCCGGTAGGAGTGGATCAGCTCGAAGACGCGGGCGGCCTTGGTGACGTCGTCGTCGTGGCTGGCGTCGATGTCCTTGAGCCAGCGGACCGGCTCGTAGGGGATGCGCAGCGCCTCGAAGATGTCGTCGTAGAAGCCGTTCTCGCCGAGCAGCAGGTTCGCGACCTGGCGCAGGAACTCGCCGGAGGCGGCGCCCTGGATGACCCGGTGGTCGTAGGTCGACGTGAGCGTCATGACCTTCGAGATGCCGAGCTTGTTCAGGGTGTCCTGGCTGGTGCCCTGGAACTCCGCCGGGTAGTCCATGGAGCCGACGCCCATGATCACGGACTGGCCGGGCATCAGACGCGGGACCGAGTGGACGGTGCCGAGGCCGCCGGGGTTGGTCAGGGAGACCGTGACACCGGTGAAGTCGTCCATCGTCAGCTTGCCGTCACGGGCGCGGCGGACGATGTCCTCGTAGGCCTGCCAGAACTCGAAGAAGTTCAGCGTCTCGGCCTTCTTGATGGCGGCCACGACGAGCTGGCGGTCGCCGTTGGGCTTCACCAGGTCGATGGCGAGGCCCAGGTTGACGTGCGGCGGCTTGACGAGGGTCGGCTTGCCGTCCTTCTCGCCGAACGACCAGTTCATCGACGGCATGGCCTTGATGGCCTGCACCATCGCGTACCCGATGAGGTGCGTGAAGGAGATCTTCCCGCCGCGGGCGCGCTTGAGGTGGTTGTTGATGACGATGCGGTTGTCGAACAGCAGCTTCACCGGGACGGCGCGGACCGAGGTGGCGGTCGGCAGCTCCAGCGAGGCGTTCATGTTCTTCGCGACGGCGGCGGCCGGGCCGCGCAGCGTGATCAGCTCCGGGCCCTCGGGGGCCTCGGCGGCGGGGGCGGCCTTCGCCTTGGGCTGGGCCGGCGCCTGTGCGGGCGTCGCCGGCCTGGCCGGGGCAGGGGCCGCGGCCTTCGCCGCGGGCGCGGGAGCCGCAGCGGGCTTCGGGGCTGCGGGAGCCGGGGCGGCGGCCTGGGGGGCCGGGGCCGCGGGCTGGGCCTGGGGGGCCGTGGAGGTGGTCTCTGCGGCCCCCGCGGCCGCAGTACCCGCCGCAGCCGGGGAGGCAGGAGCACCCGGCTTGTAATCGGCGAAGAAGTCCCACCAGGCGCGGTCTACCGAATTCGGGTCCTGGAGGTACTGCTGATAGATCTCGTCGACGAGCCACTCGTTCGGACCGAACGCGGCAGCGGGGTTCTTCCCGGCTTGGTCGTCGGTCGAGATGCTCGAGTTACTGGGGGACTGTGGCGACACGGCGGCAACCGCCCTCTTCCGCTTCACAAGGTGATGGACAGCGGGAATAAAGGCTACGCCTCCATGGCGGGGAAGGTCAGGTCGAGCAAGGTCATCGTCGTGTAAGTCACATCGGAAATCTTGTTTCAGGGCTTGATATGGCGGGAAACAAGCGTGGTTCCGCATGTGGGAGGGTGCACCGGCGCCGGCCCGGCGCGCCTTCGTTCGACGGGTGGCGCGGGCCTGCCCTGATCACACGTGTCCAGCTGCACGGAACGGCAGCGACCGTCGTGGATCTTGTGCTTCCGGATCGGACTTTACGTCAACTCGGGGCGGAAGTCAGTCCCGGAAGAGTGACGATGATCCGGCAGCCGCGCTCGGATTCGGCCACTCCGATCCGGCCGCCGTGCAGATCCACCGCCCAGCGGGCGATCGCCAGACCGAGGCCCGTACCGCCGTCGCTGCCCGGGCCGTGCGGCCGGGTCGCCGCGCCCCGGTTGAACCGCTCGAACACCTTGTGCCATTCCGATCGCGGGATCCCCGGGCCCTCGTCCAGGACCTCCAGCTCCAGCGACTCCGGCTGCGGCCCGCGCCGCGCCTTCACCGTCACCCGGCCGTGCGGCGGGCTGTGCTTGACCGCGTTGTCGATCAGGTTGGCGACGACCTGGTGGATGCGCTCGGGATCCGCGTGCGCGGTCAGCTCCGGCGGGGAGACGTCCAGGTGCAGATGGACGTCGGTGCGGGTGTGGCTGCCGGAGCCGGAGGCGATGCCGGCGCGCGCCGAGGCCACCATGTTGGCCTCCTTCAGCACGCCCGACAGATACGGCCACACCTCGAAGCGCCGCATCTTCAGCGGGACGACGCCGTTGTCGAGCCGGGACAGGTCCAGCAGGGTCTCCACCAGCCGGCCGAGCCGCTCGGTCTGCTTCAGGGCCGTCCGCATGGTCTCGGGGTCGGCCTCGGTGACCCCGTCGACGATGTTCTCCAGCACGGCGCGCAGCCCGGCGATGGGGGTGCGCAGTTCGTGGGAGACGTTCGCGACCAGCTCCTTGCGCTGGCTGTCCTGGGCCTCCAGCTCGTCCGCCATGACGTTGATCGTCCGGGCCAGGTCGCCCAGCTCGTCCCGGCGGCCCTCGCTCACCCGGCGGGTGTAGTCGCCCTCGGAGATCGACCGCGCCACCGTGTTCATCTCGTCCAGCGGCATGGTCAGCGAATGCGCCACGAACTGCGTGATCAGCAGGGTGGCGATCATCGAGAAGACCGTGATGAAGCGCAGCTCGGTCTTGGTGTGCACGGCGACGATCGACAGTCCGGTGGTGATCAGCACCGATATGACGACGAGCGCACCCAGCTTGGTCTTGATCGAGAACGGGCGTACGCCGCCCCAGGGGTCCTCCCCGGGGCTCCTCCGTGCGGCCTGGCGCCCGGCGCCGCTCATGGAGTCGGCGTCTCCAGCGCGTATCCCACGCCGTGCACGGTGCGGATGCGCTCGGCGCCGATCTTCCGGCGCAGCGCCTTGATGTGGCTGTCGACCGTACGGGTGCCGGAGGCGTCCGCCCAGTCCCACACCTCGGCCAGCAGCTGCTCCCGGGAGAGCACCGCACGCGGGGTGTTCGCGAGGCACACCAGCAGGTCGAACTCGGTGGGCGTCAGGTGGACGTCCTCGGACTTCACCCGCACCCGGCGCTGCGCGTGGTCGATCTCCAGCTCGCCGAGCCGCAGGATCCCGCTGCGCGGCGTCGCGGCGGCCAGGGCCGCCCGCTCCACCCGCCGCAGCAGCACATGCACCCGCGCGGCCAGCTCCCGCATCGAGAACGGCTTGGTCATGTAGTCGTCCGCACCGACCCCGAGACCGACCAGCATGTCCGTCTCGTCGTCCCGCGCGGTCAGCATCAGCACCGGCACCGGACGCTGTGCCTGCACCCGCCGGCAGACCTCCAGGCCGTCGAAGCCCGGCAGCATGATGTCGAGGATCAGCAGATCGGGCTGCCAGGCCTCGGCCGTGTCGACGGCGGCCGGGCCGTCCGTCGCGGTTTGCACGAGAAATCCCTCGGCGCGCAGCCGGGCCGCGATGGCGTCGACGATCGTGGGGTCGTCCTCGACGACCAGGACCCGGCGCTGTGCGCCCGGGGTGGTCGTCGCCGCGCCGCTCTGGGAGGTGTGTGTCTGCTCCATCGCCCGCCCCTGCTTGTTGCTTTCCGGAACCAGTGGGGTGATCCCATGTCTGCGATTGACGCTTGAATGATCCGCGTCAGGGCAGCACATTACGGGGATCCGCCGTGCTGTCGCTATCCAGGTCGGACCCCGAGGTGCACGGCGTCCGGAACGCCCCGGGCAACGGGGACCTCTTCGGTACGCACCTGCCGGAACCCGGCATTCCGCATGGTTCCTTCAAATTCCGGAGAGGGCTCGGCGGACCACACGGCCAGCACTCCACCGGGTCTCAACGCCCTTGCGCAGGCGGCGAGTCCGGCCGGCGCATAGAGGCTGTGATTGTCGTCCGTGACCGTCCAGCCGGGGCCGTTGTCGATGTCCAGGCAGAGCGCGTCGAACGTGTCGGATGTCTCATTGACGAACGTCACGAGATCCTCCTGCACGATCTCGGTGCGCGGATCGCCGAGCGCACCGGCGGACACCTCCGCCAGCGGCCCGTTCCGGTGCCAGTCGACGACGGCGGGTTCCCGCTCCACCACGGTGATCCGTCCCCACCTGGGGTCCGCTGCCGCATGTGCGAGTGAGAATCCCACGCCCAGCCCGCCGATCAGCACATCCGGCTCCGGCCGTCCGTCCAGCGCGTCGTACGCGGCGTCCATCAGCAGCCGCTCCGAGCGGCCGTCGGAGGTGTCCATCAGAAAACAGCCGTTGGCGATGATCTGCAGCAGCGTTCCGTGCCGGCGCAGCACCACCTCGCCGTACGGGCCGTCACGCCGGTCGAGGACCACGGGAGAGTCGTACACGGCAGCAGTCATGCCCCCATCCTGCTTGAACACGCCATGACCTGCACCGGAATTGCGGATGACACGCACACGCTCCCGGCACCGGGCCGGGGGCGGACGCAGCCGGTACGTGAGAGGTTGCTGTGAATCCGCCCTCGCGTGGCGTCGGTCATAGACAGCGGCCCGCGCAACGCGAAGGGTGGGGCGCGAAGGAAGGAGCGCCACACCGTGGAACCGATCGCGACGGGGCCTTCATCGGCCGCGTCCGCGCCCCTGGCGGGCGCTCCGCTCACCGACGGCGGTGTCGCCGGTCCGGCACCCGCGCTCGCGGACCTGCTGGACGGCATGCCGCGCCAGCGGCACGCCACGGTCCCCGCCTGCGACCCCGCACCCACCCCCGCCGACACGCGCCCCGCCCTGCGGGTCCCGCGGCTGTGGCGCCTGCTGCCCACGCCCACCGGAACCCCGTTCACCTTCTCCTACGGCGCCGTCCTGGCCGTCACCTCGACGGTCGCGGCCATGGCCGACCCGGGCCTGGTGCACACCCTCTACCAGAACTCCAGCACGGACGTGGCCCACTTGGTGCGCACACCCGTGCTGGTGCTGCTGGCGAGCGCCCTGTGGATCGCGGGCGGCGTCCTGTCGCCGTACGCGCTCGCGTTCGTGCTGGTGCTCACCGCGCTCGAACGGCGCATAGGCGGTGTGCGGGCGGCCTGCGTCTTCCTGGCGGGGCACGTCCTGGCCACCCTCGCGACCGAGGTGCCGGTGGGCCTGGCCGTCCTGTTCGGCCACCTTCCCCCCACCTCGCTGCACCGCCTCGACTACGGCATCAGCTTCGGCGTCGCCGCCGGCACCGGCGCCCTGGCCGGCCTCCTGAGCCCCTGGCTCCGCTGGCCCGTACTCGCCCTGGCGACCGGCCTCCTCTTGAACGACCTGATCGCCTTCGAGGACCCGATGACGAACTGGGGCCACCTGATCGCCCTCGCGATCGGCGTCGGCGGCTGGCCGCTCGTACGACGCCGGCGCCTTCCGGCGGTTTCCCCGGTTCCCCTGTGAACACCCGCTCGATGGTGTAGCCCTGTGCTGCGGTCGGAGCACAGGGCTCCGGCGGGACAGGGGGAGGATCACATGACGGATGTCGTTGCCCGGATCGAATGGGCGGTCGAGGTGACCGGCCGCGTGGTGGACGCCGTCGCCGACACCCAGTGGCGGATCGCGACGCCCTGCAAACCGTGGGACGTTCACACCGTCCTCAACCACACCGTGGGCGGTATGCACATCTTCGCCGCCCTCCTGAACGGCACCGAGCCGGGCCGGGCGCACGAGGACGACTGGCTGGGCGAGGACCCGAAGGCCGCGTACCGGGCGGCAGCAGCGGCGGACCTCGCGGCCTGGACCCGCCCCGGCGCCCTCGACACCACGGTCCGCATCGCGCTCGGCCCCCTGCCCGGCCCGGTCGCCGCACTGGTCCACCTCACCGAGGTCTGTGTCCACGGGGTCGACATCGCGGTCGCCACCGGAGGCGAGTCCCTCCTGGACGAGGACCTGTGCGAGCACCTGCTCACGACGATGCGGCAGACGCCGGGCTTCGACTCGTTCCGGGTGCCGGGGGTCTTCGGCCCGGAGCTCCCGGCACCGGCGGACGCGGCGCCGCACATCCGCCTCCTGGCCTTCCTGGGCCGCAGTACTTGTTGATCGCTCACAGCGAACAATCGAAGGGAACACCGGCAACCCCCCAGCAGTTGAGTCGGCATAGCTCAACTTGACTGCCGAAGGGGAGATCATGGCTACTGAGTCACCGGCGTTCACGCTCGTCCTGCCCGTGCTGCCGCTCGACGACGAGGTCGTGCTGCCCGGCATGGTGGTTCCGCTGGACCTGAGCGACGCCGAGGTGCGGGCCGCGGTGGAGGCCGCACAGGCCGCCGCCCGGTCCGCGCCCGGGAAGCCCAAGGTGCTGCTGGTGCCCCGTATCGACGGCACGTACGCGAAGACCGGTGTGCTGGGCACGGTCGAGCAGGTCGGCCGGCTGGCCGACGGTGACCCGGGGGCTCTGATCCGCGGCCGCAGCCGCGTGCGGATCGGCGCCGGCACCACCGGCCCCGGCGCGGCCCTGTGGGTCGAGGGCGCCCGCATCGACGAGAACGTCCCCGACCCGCTGCCGGGTCAGGTCGCGGACCTCGTCAAGGAATACAAGGCGCTCGCCACCACCTGGCTGAAGAAGCGCGGCGCCTGGCAGGTCGTGGACCGGGTCCAGGCCATCGACGGCGTCTCCGCGCTCGCCGACAACTCCGGCTACTCGCCGTTCCTCACCACCGAACAGAAGCTCGAACTGCTGGAGACCGCCGAGCCGGTGGCCCGGCTGAAGCTCGCCACGCAGCAGCTCCGCGACCACCTCGCCGAGCAGGACGTGGCCGAGACCATCGCCAAGGACGTCCAGGAGGGCGTCGACAAGCAGCAGCGGGAATTCCTGCTGCGCCGCCAGCTGGAGGCCGTCCGCAAGGAACTGCGCGAGCTGAACGGCGAGTCGGAGGGCGAGGAGTCCGACGACTACCGGGCCCGCGTGGAGGCCGCCGACCTGCCGGAGAAGGTCCGCGAGGCCGCCCTGAAGGAGGTCGACAAGCTGGAGCGGGCCTCCGACCAGTCGCCGGAGGGCTCCTGGATCCGGACCTGGCTGGACACGGTCCTCGAACTCCCGTGGAACTCCCGCACCGAGGACGTGTACGACATCCAGGGTGCCAAGGCGGTCCTGGACGCCGAGCACGCCGGTCTGCAGGACGTGAAGGAGCGCATCACCGAGTACCTCGCGGTGCGCAAGCGGCGCAGTGAGCGCGGGCTCGGCGTGATCGGCGGCCGGCGCGGCGGTGCCGTACTGGCCCTGGTCGGCCCGCCCGGTGTCGGCAAGACCAGCCTCGGCGAGTCCGTCGCCCACGCCATGGGCCGCAAGTTCGTGCGCGTGGCCCTCGGCGGCGTCCGCGACGAGGCCGAGATCCGCGGCCACCGCCGTACCTACGTCGGCGCGCTGCCCGGCCGGATCGTGCGCGCCGTCAAGGAGGCCGGGTCGATGAACCCGGTGGTCCTGCTGGACGAGATCGACAAGGTGGGTTCCGACTTCCGCGGCGACCCGGCCGCGGCCCTGCTCGAAGTCCTGGACCCGGCGCAGAACCACACCTTCCGGGACCACTACCTGGAGGTCGAACTCGACTTGTCGGACGTGGTCTTCCTGGCCACCGCCAACGTCCTGGAGGCCATCCCGGAGGCGCTCGCCGACCGTATGGAGATCGTCCGCCTGGACGGCTACACCGAGGACGAGAAGGTCGTCATCGCCCGTGACCACCTGCTCCCGCGCCAGCTGGAGCGGGCGGGACTCGGCAGGGACGAGGTCGCCCTGGACGAGAGCGCCCTGCGCAAACTGGCCGGCGAATACACGCGCGAGGCCGGCGTGCGCACCCTGGAGCGCTCGATCGCACGCCTGCTGCGCAAGGTCGCGGCCCAGCACGAACTCGGCGAGCGGGAACTGCCCTTCACCGTCCGGGACGAGGACCTGCGCGGCCTGATCGGACGTCCGCGCCACGTGCCCGAGTCCGCCCAGGACCCGGCCGAGCGCCGTACGTCCGTCCCGGGTGTGGCGACCGGCCTCGCGGTCACCGGCGCCGGCGGTGACGTCCTCTTCGTGGAGGCGTCCCTCGCCGACCCGGAGACGGGTGCGGCGGGCCTGACCCTGACCGGTCAGCTCGGTGACGTGATGAAGGAGTCCGCCCAGATCGCGGTGAGCTTCCTGCGCAGCCGCGGAGCCGAACTGGAGCTCCCGGTCGGCGACTTGAAGGACCGGGGTGTGCACATCCACTTCCCGGCGGGCGCGGTCCCCAAGGACGGCCCGAGCGCCGGCATCACGATGACGACGGCGCTGGCGTCCCTGCTGAGCGGACGGCTCGTGCGCACGGACGTGGCGATGACGGGCGAGGTCTCCCTGACCGGCCGGGTCCTGCCCATCGGCGGCGTGAAGCAGAAACTGCTCGCCGCACAGCGCGCCGGGGTGACCACCGTGATCATCCCCAAGCGCAACGAGCCCGACCTGGACGACGTCCCGGCCGAGGTGCTGGACAAGCTGGACGTCCACACCGTGACCGACGTCCGCCAGGTTCTGGAGCTGGCGCTCGCGCCCGCGACGAACGGCGCGGCGCCGGAGGTTCCGGTGGCGGCGTGACGGACGCTGCCGGATGAGGGAGGGCCCGGGTCCCGTGAGGGAGGCCCGGGCCCTCGCCGTACCCGCTCGGGCTGCTCGCCCCGCCGTGCACGCGCGACGACGCCTTCGGCCGCCGGTCCGCGCCGGAGGCCGGCCGCCGCCGTCGGGCTCTGCGCCGGCGCCTGCGCGAGCTGCGGCAACGGCGGCCGTGGGGCGACGGTGGCAGCGGCCGGTCAGCCCGCGGCGCCGGCCAGCGACTGCTCCGCCCACACCGTCTTGCCGACCCGGTCGTGCCGGGTGCCCCAGCGGTCGGCCAGCTGGGCGACCAGCAGCAGGCCCCGGCCGCCCTCGTCGAAGATGCGGGCGCGCCGCATGTGCGGGGTGGTGCCGCTGGAGTCGTACACCTCGCAGATCAGGGTCGAGTCCTGGTGGATCAGCCGGAGCCGGATGGGCGGGCGGCCGTACCGCATGGCGTTGGTGACCAGCTCGCTGACCATCAGCTCGGTGGGGAAGACGGCCTCGTCCAGTCCCCACACGGACAGCTGATCGCAGGCCAGGCGGCGGGCCCGCGAGACGTCCGTGGGGTCGTCCGCCAGCTGCCAGGCGGCGACCCGGTCCTCGTGCAGCACCCGGGTGCGGGCGACGAGCAGGGCGATGTCGTCGTCGGGGCGGTGGCTCAGCAGCTCGGTCAGCACCCGGTCGCAGACGGCGTCCAGCGTGGTCGCGGGCCGGCCGAGTGCGGCGAACATCTTGTCCAGCGCCTCGTCGATGTCGTGCTCACGGGCCTCGAAGAGCCCGTTGGTGTAGAGCGCGAGCAGGCTGCCCTCGGGCAGTTCGGTCTCGCTGGCCTCGAAGGGCAGCCCGCCGAGCCCGAGCGGTGGCCCCGCGGGCACGTCGAGGAAGCGTACGGCGCCGTCCGGCGTGACCACGGCGGGCGGCGGATGGCCGGCCCGGGCGAGCGTGCACCGGCGCGAGACCGGGTCGTAGACGGCGTACAGACAGGTGGTGCCGATACCGCCGGCGGTATCGGCGGCCGGGTCCGCGCTGCCCTCGTCGGCGGCGAGCCGCAGCACCAGGTCGTCGAGGTGGGTGAGGAGTTCGTCGGCCGGCAGATCGACGTCGGCCAGGGTGCGCACGGCCGTGCGCAGCCGGCCCATGGTGGCCGAGGCGCGGATGCCGTGGCCCACCACGTCGCCCACGACGAGCGCGACCCGCGCCCCGGACAGCGGGATCACGTCGAACCAGTCGCCGCCCACGCCGGCCCGGGCCGCGGCGGGCAGATAGCGGGTGGCGATCTCCAGGGCCGCCTGGTCGGGCAGCGTGTGCGGGAGCAGGCTCTGCTGGAGGGCCATGGTGGTGGTACGGGCCCGTGCGAAGCCCCGGGTCTGCCGGATGCCGGCGGCCGCCCTGGCCGTGAACTCCTGGGCCAGCCGCAGCTCCTCCGGGCCGAACGGCCCCCGGTCGGGGCGCCGGCCGAAGAGCGCCACGCCGAGCGCGCTGCCCTGGGCGAGCAGCGGCGCCGCCAGCAGCGAACGCGTCCCGGACGCGCGCAGCCACGCCGCGCCCGGGTCCACCGCCGCCCACTCGGCGACGACCGGGTCCGTCGTGTCGTACAGCAGCGGCCGGCTCGCCGCGAGGCACTGGGCCGGCGGGGAGTCCACCGGGCAGACGACCGCCTCGCCCGGGCCGGCGCCGTAGGCGGGTCCGTGGCCGTCCGGGACGGCGCGCAGCGCGGCGCGGCGCAGCACCACGGGACCGGGCTGCTCGGGCTCCTCGTCCGCGTCGCGGGGCGAGTCCAGCAGGTCGACCGCCATGACGTCGGCGAGCCGCGGGACCGTGACCTCGCCGAGTTCCTGCGCGGCACGGGCCTGGTCCGCCGCCGGGCCGACGCGCGAGCTGCTCTCGTCCGCCGCCTGTGACGGGCCGACGGCGTCCTGGCCGGGCGCCTGCGTGGACAGGCAGACCGCGCGCACCCGGCCTCCGGCGTCCTTCAGCGGGGTGAGCACGGCGGTTCCGCTCCCTTCCGCGCCGAGCCCGGCCGTGGCCTCCTGCGGCCGGCCGGACTCCAGGGCGAGCCGCATCGACCGGTCGGCCTCCTCGCTCGCGGCGCCGGGCGCGATGTGCGGCAGCCGCAGTCCGCGCATCGCGGCCTCGGGCAGGGCGAGGGCGTGTTCCATCCGGCGGTTGGCGCGCACCAGCCGCAGATCGGCGTCGAAGATCGCCAGTGGGAAGGGGGACTGCAGGAACGTCCACTCCTCCAGTGGTTCGCCCCGGGGCGGCTGCGACCGGGCCGTCACGGCGCTCACCACGAGCCAGTCGGTGACTCCGGTGGCCGAGGTCCGGCGGTGCGCGAGCACCCCCAGTTCCAGCCGCCGGCCGTCGCGGTGGCGCAGCGGCACGGTGCCGTTCCAGCGTTCGCGGCCGGCCAGGACCCGGCGCGCCGCCGAGACCTCGGCGGCGAGCAGCACGGTGGCGGGCCGTCCGACGACGGCCGGGGAGTCATAACCGAGCAGCCGCTGTGCGCCTTCGCTCCAGCCCGTGAGAATGCCCTGCTCATCGATGGTGGCCGTGGCCGTGTACGTCGACTGTCGCTCCATCGCCGCTCATCTCGCCCAGTTCGGCAGGCTCTCCCTGACCAGCATGATCCCGGGCGGCGGAGAGCACCAACGCAACGGAAGCGGCCCCTGCCGGGCGGGCAGGGGCCACCACAGGAGCATCAGCCGTTGGCCAGGGCCTGTACCCGGTCCAGAGCGCCGTTGAATTTGTCGTGGTCGCCGACCGTCGGGCCGGAGGAGGTGTACTGCCACATCGTGTAGTACGACCAGCCGGCCGGCAGTGTCCCCGGGTCCGAGGCGTAGCGGGCGATCCACAGCGGGTTGTTCGCGGCGAAGCCGCCGTAGTTGCCGGTGCACTGGGTCCACCAGCTGGTGGCCGTGTAGATCACCGGGTAGCGGCCGGTGAGCGAGTGGTAGGTGTTGATGAAGTCGGCGATCCAGCTGACCATCTGGCTCGCGGTCTTGCCGTAGCAGGCCGCCCCGTAGGGGTTCCACTCGATGTCGAGCGTGCCGGGCAGGGTCTTGCCGTCGCGCGACCAGCCGCCGCCGTGACCGACGAAGTAGCTCGCCTGGGTGGCGCCGCCGGTGGTGTCCGGGGTCGCGAAGTGATAGGCGGCGCGGATCATGCCCACGTTGTACGAGCCGTTGTACTGCTGGGCGAAGTACGGGTTCGTGTAATACGTGCCCTCCGTCGCCTTGGTGTACGCCCAGCGCACCCCGCTGCCCCACAGGGTCGACCAGGCGACGTTGCCCTGGTAGGCGGAGACGTCCACGCCCTCGGTCTGGGTGACGGCACCCGGGGCGGGGGTGCCGTTTCGGCCGTCGTGGGCGAGGACGCCCATGCCCATGCGGGCGGAGCCGCGGCTGGGGGTGGTCGCGGCGTGGGCGGAGGTGAGGGGCAGGGTGAGGGAGAGCGCCGCGAGCAGGGCCGTGACGAGGACGGCGAGGGGGCGCGGGCGCAGGGAGCGGGCGGAGCGGTCGGAGCCGGGTCTGTGCACGGGCATGACGTGCCTCCGGGATGTGGGGTGGGGGGAACGAGGCGGTGACCGTGAACCGAGTGGCCGCACTGGCGTGGGCATGCCATTGATTGCCTGATAAAGAAGCTACGCACGTAGATGACGGCGTGGGAAGGGGGTCCGGACGCTGCCGTTGGTCTACGCCTGCGAAATACTTACGGAGCTGCGGCAATGACGACTTTTGGCAGAAACTTTCAGGACCGGGAAACCGAGCAGGGGTGCTGACGTGCACGAGGACGGAAACGGCGACGCACAGCGCGGCGCCCACAAGGCGACGCCCGCCGGCGCGGACCAGGAATTCCTGGCGCTGGAACGGGAGTTGACCGTGCTGCTGCGGCGAGCGCGGGCCAACCAGGGAGAGATGGCCCGAGAGGTCCATCCCGATCTGGAGTCCTCCGCGTACGGCCTGCTCATCCGCCTGGACGAGTACGGCGGGCAGCGGGCCACGGAACTCGCCGCCTACATCGGCGTCGGCAAGGCCACCATGTCCCGCCAGCTGCGCGCCCTGGAGGAGCTGGGCCTGATTGCCCGCGAGCCCGACCCCGCCGACGGCCGTGCCTGGCTCGTCACCCTGACCGACGAGGGGCGCGGCCGGGTCGGCAAGGTCCGCGAGGCGCGCCGCGCCCGGTACGTCAGCCAGCTCGCCCACTGGGACCGCCGCGAGGTCGCGGAACTGGCCCGGCTGCTCCACCAGTTGAACGGCGTCATGGAGAAGTAGGAGCCCTCGACCGGGGTCAGCCCTCGACCGGGGTCACAGCTCCACATACACGACCGTCGCGTCGTCGTGCGTCTTGCTCCGCCCCAAAAACGCCCGCTCCTCCCGGTCCGCCGTCTCCAGATCCCGCACCCGGTCCACCAGCGACCGGGCGCCCTCCTTCGCGACCACGTCGAACAGGGCCGCCCAGTCGCCCTCGTGGAACTTCTCCGTCCAGCGGGTCGCGCCGTCCGTCAGCGCGGCCAGGGCGCGGACCTCGCGGCGGGGCAGGCTGCCGGCGACCGCGCGTGCGGCCACCGACGGGTCGGCGGCGGCCGTGAAGAATCCGCCCTCCTTGTTGCGCAGGGTGGCGTCCACCAGGGCGTCCGTGGCGAGCCGGGAGCGCGGGATCCGGGCGAGACGGTCGTCCAGGACCGGGGTGACCGTCCCGTCGGGCCCCTGGAGCAGCAGCGCCGCATCGGACAGCACCAGGTACTCGACCGTGTCGGCGGACCAGCGGGCCAGGGCGACGGTTGCCTGGGGGGTCCGTGGGTGAGAAAGCTCACAAGTGTCCGCGTGGGCCCCGGCCGTGCGGCCGATCGCCCGGGAGAGAACCTCCGGCAGTGTCAGATCTCTGCTCGAAACGGTCAGTTCGGTCAGCGCGCCGCCGAGCCGCGCGGTGAACCAGGGGACGGAATGCAGACACCCCGTCCCGCCTCTCGGCGGGGTCACCCCGTCCAGGACGATCACGCAACCTCCCTGTCCGGAGGCGGGTAGTCCGGCACCGGCGAAGTCCTCGTTGGGTCGGTTCACGTCGCCGGGTTCCGAAACGAGATCGGTTCGCATCCAGCCAGTCTGCACGACCCCTTCACAGGATGCGCCAAAGGCTGGCAAGCTCCGCCGAATTGACCCGACCCCGCAGGTCAGCCGCCTGTTTTGGGCGGGAATGAGCGGCTCCGGGAAGGCGTGGCGGCGAATATTGCCAAAGCCTGCGGCGTGCGTCCAACCGGCGTGCCGTACAAGGGCACCGCACGCGCCACGGGAACTTGCCCGTCAACTCTCCTCCGATGTTCACTCCTTCGGGTGGCGGGTCAGGTGATGCGCGACCACCGCCCACCGGCGCTGGGAGGGTCGGGAACCGTACGAACCGGGTGTACGAACCACTTGGCACCGAGATGACGGGGCGCCACCCGGTGCCTTGGGTAGACGAGTTCAGGATTGCGAGCACCGGTGCAGAAAAAGCGGCCTCGGCGCACAGGCAGGCAGACGGCTCCCACGGGGACCGCCCAGCAGACCCCCGCGGGCACCGGCCGCCCCACCCATGTGCGCACCCGGCTCATCGTCGCCGTCGCCGTGGTGGCCGCCGCCGTCGCGGGAGCCGGTGCGCCCTCCCTGCTCACCGCCTCGCAGGACGTCAGCGACTCCCAGGACCTGGTGACGCTGGCCGCCCGCACCCAGGACGCCCTCGCCCTCGCGAACTCCCTCGCCGACGAGCGCGACGAGGTCACCTCCTACATCGCGGCGGGCCGCCCCAAGGCCAAGGCCCCGTCCGAGGACCGCAGCGCCCGCGTCGACCGGCAGGTCGAGGAGCTGCGTGCCGACACCGACACCCCGGCGAGCCTGCGCGGCGACCTCGACGGCATCGACGCCGTCCGCCGGGCCGCCCTCACCGGCAAGACCTCGGCCCTCCAGACCCACCAGGCGTACTCGGAGACCATCGCCGCGCTGCACCGGCTCGCCGAGCAGCTGGCCGAGCAGACGCCCCCGCGGGCCGGCTCCGGCGCCCATGCGCTCGCCGGACTGGACACCGCCGTCCAGCAGTCCGCCGCCGCCCGCGGCCTGCTGCTGGCCGCGCTGAACGTGCCGTCCGGCACCCGCACCGTGATCAACCCGGTCACCGGCCTGCCCACCACGACCTCCACCGCCTCCGCGGCCGACCGGAAGCAGCGCGACCAGCTGACCGCCGCCGCCCAGCAGGCCCGGCTGCGCGCCGACGCGGCCCTCGCCGACTTCCGTGCGACCGCCCCCAAGGCGGCCGTCGACTCCTACGACTCCACGGTCACCGGCTCCGACGTCAACTCGGCCGAGAAGTACCTCGCCACGCTCACCGACCAGCCGACGCTGGCCGACAGCGAGCTGACCACCAGCACCAAGAAGCTGGACGCGGCCCTGTCCGCCCGCGTCGACCTGATGCGCGGCGCGGAATCGGCCCTCTACGACCACCGCACCAAGGACCTGGCGCAGCTCCGGGACGACGACGTCACCGCCCTGGAGATCCGCATCGCCGTCCTCGGCGCGCTGATGCTGGCCGCGGTCGGCATCGCCACGGCCATGGCCCGTACCCTCACCCGCCCCCTGTCGGTGCTGCGCCGCGGCTCGGCCCGGCTCGCGGAATCGGACGACCCGACCACCCAGGAACCGATCGCCTTCACCGGCCGCAACGACGAGTTCGCCCAGGTCGTCCGCTCGGTCAACGCCCTGCACGCGCACGCGGTGGCCCTGCGCGAGCAGGCCGTCGCCGCGGGCGAGCGGATCGCCACCCTGGAGACCGACCGCAAACACCTGGTCGGCCAGCGCCAGAAGATGGCCGACGCCCGCGAGGAACTGCGCGCCGAACTCACCGACGCCGTGGCCCGGCTGGATCGGCTGCGCACCAGCATCGGCGGCACGTTCGTGAACCTCTCGCTGCGCACCCTCGGGCTGGTGGAACGCCAGCTCGCGGTGATCGAGGGCCTGGAGGACCGCGAACAGGACCCGGAGCGGCTCGCGACCCTCTTCAAGCTGGACCACTTCGCCACGGTCATGCGCCGCCACAGCGAGAACCTGCTGGTCCTCGCCGGTGCCGAGCACGTGCAGCAGCACCACGGCCCGGTTCCCCTGGTCGACGTGGTCCGGGCGGGTGTCAGCGAGATCGAACGCTATGAACGCGTCCGTATCGCCGCCCTGCCCCCGCACGCCCATGTGGCGGGCTTCGCGGCCGACGACCTCTCCCACCTGCTGGCCGAGCTGATGGAGAACGCCACGTCGTCCTCCCCGCCGGAGCTGCCGGTGGAGATCTCCGGGTGGCTCCTGGAGAGCGGCGAAGTGATGCTCTCGGTCCAGGACGAGGGAATCGGCATGGCGCCCGAGCGCCTCGACCACCTCAACACCCGTCTGACCGACTTCGACCCCGAGTCCCCCTACGACAACGAGGGCGAAGCCGGCCTCGGCCTCGGCCTGTACGTCGTCGCCCGCCTCGCCCACCGGCACGGGGTGCGTGTGCAGCTGCGCGAGCAGAAGCAGGGCGGCATCGCGGCGGTCGTCGTCCTCCCGTCCACCCTCCTCACCGAGGCACCCCCGACCGCCCTGCCCCCGCAGACCTCGTCCCTGAGCACCACGGGCACCTTCTCCCTCCCCGGCGCCGACGCCGAGGTCAACTCCAACGTCCTCCCCACCCGCCCCAAGGACCCCGACCCACTGGTCGCCCTGGCAGAACGAGCTGTCCGGGGGGCGACTGCCTCCGGCGGTTCGGCGGAGGGTGCTCCTGTTTCCGGCGGTTCGCCGGCGGAGGGAGCTTCTGTCTCCGCCGGGTCGGTGGAGGAGGGTGCGTTCGTCTCCGGTGGGTCGGCGGAGGACGTACTCGCGTTCCCTGGGCCGGCCGCAGAGGACGTGTCTGCTTCCGGTGGGGAGGAGGCCGTCTCCGGTGGGTCCGGGGAGGGGCGGCCCGCCTCTGGGGATACGGCGGCGGAGGGTGCCTCTGTCTCCGCCGGGTCGGTGGAGGAGGGTGCGTTCGTCTCCGGTGGGTCGGCGGAGGACGTACTCGCGTTCCGTGAGCCGGCCGCAGAGGACGTGTCTGCTTCCGGTGTTGCCGGGGGCTCGGTCGGAGAGGGCGGCTCCGGGGGACCGGGGGATGAGGCGGCCGAGGCGACCGAGGGTGTCTTCGGCGGTTCGGTCGCCGAGGCGGACGGTGCCGCCTTCGGCGGATCGGCCCAGGACGCGGTGCGGGCGGCCTTCGGCGATCGCTCCGAGCCGACGGCGGGGGACACCCGCGCCGGGCGCGCCGAGGACGCGGTGCAGGCGGTCCATGAGCAGGCCGACGCGGGTGCGCAGACCGCGGAGACCCGCCCGAAGGCCCCGGCGGAGACGTACGCCGAGACGACGATGGAGCTGCTCCTCCCGGACCTCACGACGGAGCCCACGGCCGACCGCACCGATGCGCCGCAGGCACGGTTCACGGACCCGCCGGCCGCCGACGGCGGACACGCCCCGCAGGGGCCACCCGCACCCGACGACGAGAGCCGCACGGATGGCGCGGGTGGGAACGAAAGCCCCGCCGAAGGCGAAGCCGAGGCG
The DNA here is from genome assembly GCF_044546895.1 of Streptomyces sp. NPDC053069. Taxonomy (NCBI): domain Bacteria; kingdom Bacillati; phylum Actinomycetota; class Actinomycetes; order Kitasatosporales; family Streptomycetaceae; genus Streptomyces; species Streptomyces sp. NPDC053069. The sequence continues at coordinate 566,436 of NZ_JBITZN010000002.1, forward strand.
GTCACCGCCAAGGGCCTCCCCAAGCGCACCCCCAAGATCACCGCACCGGCCCAGGCCCCGCGCCGCCGGACCGGAACCGTCGACGCCGAAGCCCTCCGCAGGAGGCTCGGCGGCTTCCGCAGCGGCGCCCAGGCCGGCTACCGCGCCGTAGAAGCAGAAATCGCACAAGCCGAAGAAGCCACAGAAGCCACGGGGGGCACAGCCGAGGAGGCAAGCAGTTGACCGCGCCCAGTACGTACGGACTGAGCAGTGAAGCCCGCAACCTGCACTGGCTGCTGACCAACCTGGTCGAGGAAGTTCCCGGCATCCAGTCGGTCGCCGTGGTCTCCTCCGACGGCCTGCTGCTCCTCTCGTCCGACCCCGGTCACACCGAGCAGTCCCGCCGGGCCCTCCCGGCGAAGGGCCCCCGCGGCTCCTCCGCCGACCTCGCCACCATCGTCTCCGGCATCGGCAGCCTCACCGTCGGCGCCGCGAAGCTCATGGCGTTCGGCGGGGTCAAGCACACGATGATCGCGATGGAGGAGGGCAGCCTGTTCGTGATGTCGATCAGCGACGGCTCGCTGCTCGGTGTGCACGGCTCCGCCGAGTGCGACATGAGCGTGGTCGCGTACCACATGGCGCTGTTCGTCGGCCGCGCCGGCCACGTCCTCACCCCCGAACTCCGCAGCGAGTTGCGCAAGTCCCTGGAGGCCGAATCGGCGGGGAGCGCCCGATGAGCGGCACGGCCAAGAAGCTGCCCATGCGCGGCGGCGACCGCAAACCCGCCCGCGTCCGCCCCTACTCGCTCACCGGCGGCCGTACCCGCTTCGGCCACGTCCTCCTCGTGGAGACGTTCGTGGCCGCGCTGGAGGCTCCCGAGGAGCGCAAGGAACTGACGACGGGTTCCGTCACCACCCGGGTCATGCCGGAGATGCGGGCCATCGTCGAACTGTGCCGCCGTATGCGCACGGTGGCCGAGATCGCCGCGCTGCTGAAGATGCCGCTCGGCGTGGTCCGCGTGCTCCTGAGCGATCTCGCGGACCAGGGAAAGATCCGTGTGTACGGCACCGGAACCGGTCACGGCACCGGCCGCCCGGACCGCGCGCTGCTGGAAAGGGTGCTGAGTGGACTCCGCCGTCTCTGACGCCACCGGCGTCACCCCCCTCGCCACCGGATACGCCGATCCGGACGAGGACCTGAAGTCCTGGCAGACGGACCGCACCCGCGCCCCCATCGCCACGAAGATAGTCGTGGCGGGAGGCTTCGGGGTCGGCAAGACCACCCTGGTCACCTCCGTCTCGGAGATCACGCCCCTGCAGACCGAGGCGCTGATGACCGAGGCCAGTGAGGAGACCGACGACCTCACCGCGACCCCCGGCAAGCTGACCACCACCGTGGCCATGGACTTCGGCCGCATCACGCTCGACGACGACCTGGTGCTCTATCTGTTCGGCACGCCGGGCCAGCAGCGGTTCTGGTTCATGTGGGACGACCTGGTGCGCGGCGCGATCGGCGCGGTCGTCATGGCCGACACCCGCCGGCTCAAGGACTGTTTCCCGGCGCTGGACTACTTCGAGAGCTGCGGGATGCCGTACGTGGTCGCGGTCAACCACTTCGACGGCAGCGAGCGCTTCGAACCGGAGGACGTGCGAGAAGCGTTGACGGTCCCCGCGCACATACCTGTAATGATCATGGATGCGCGGCGGAGGATCTCGGTGATCGAGACTCTCCTGGCCCTCGTGGGCCACGCCCTGGACGTCACCCCCGAGTAGGAGAACACCCCCGCATGCGGAAGATACTCGTCGTCGGAGCCGGCCAGTCCGGCCTCCAGCTCGCCCTCGGCCTGCAGTCGCACGGCTACGAGGTCACCCTGATGTCGAACCGGACCGCGGACGAGATCCGCACCGGCCGGGTCATGTCGACGCAGTGCATGTTCGACACGGCCCTGCAGCACGAGCGCGATCTCCAGCTGAACTTCTGGGAGTCCCAGGCCCCGAAGATCGAAGGCATCGGCGTCTCGGTCGCGGCCCCTGGCTCGCACGACCCGGGCCCCACGCAGCGGGCCATCGACTGGGTGGGCAAGCTCGACGGGTACGCGCAGTCGGTCGACCAGCGGGTGAAGATGGCCGGCTGGATGGAGACCTTCGCGCAGCGCGGCGGCCAGCTGGTCATCCACGGCGCGGCGGTCGGCGACCTCGACTACTTCTCCCGTACGTACGACCTCGTCCTGATCGCCGCCGGCAAGGGCGAGCTGGTCCAGATGTTCGGCCGTGACGCCGCGCGCTCCCCGTACAGCGAGCCGCAGCGGGCACTGGCGGTGGCGTACGTCCACGGGCTGGGCCCGCGCCCCGAGCACCCGGACTACCACGCCGTCCGCTGCAACCTCGTCCCCGGCGTCGGCGAGCTGTTCATCATGCCGACGTTCACCACCTCCGGAGCGGCCGACATCCTCTTCTGGGAGGGCATACCCGGCGGCCCGCTCGACGTCTTCAACGGCGTCAAGGACCCGGCCGAGCACCTCTCCCTGACCCTGGAACTCATGGAGAGGTTCACTCCGTGGGAGTACGCGCGGGCCACGAAGGTCGAACTGACCGACGCGGGCGGCACGCTGGCCGGCCGCTACGCCCCGACCGTGCGCAACCCCATCGGCCGGCTGCCCGGCGGCGGCCTGGTCCTGGGCGTCGCGGATGTCGTCGTGGCCAACGACCCGATCACCGGCCAGGGCTCCAACTCCGCCGCCAAGTGCGCGGCCGCGTACCTCGCCTCGATCCTGGAGCACGGGGACAAGCCGTTCGACGAGGAGTGGATGCAGGCCACGTTCGACCGGTACTGGGCCACGGCCCAGCACGTCACCAAGTGGACGAACGCGATGCTCATGCCGCCGCCGGAACACATCCTGAACCTGATAGGCGCGGCGGGACAGCTGCAGCCGGTGGCCGACCGGTTCGCCAACGCGTTCAACGATCCGGCCGACTTCGAGAACTTCTTCTACGAGCCGGAGAAGACGGCTGCTTATCTGGCCTCGGTCACCGGAGCATGACGGGTCTCTGACCGGGGGTTCGGCCGTCGTCGTCTGTCGTTGTTGGCCGACGTCGGCCGCCCTCGCGTCGGTGCGAAGCATGGACGTGGTGGCTGCTGATGGCTCCTGTGCAGTTGGAGCACCTGGTTGCGAAAAGAGCCACGCGGGTGCGCCAGACACGACATGCTTGACCCATGCCTAACCGCAACGCCACGCATGACTTCTTGGCGCACAACCAAGCCATGATGCATACGTACTGCCACCAGTTGGCCGCGACATGGCTAGAGCTGCATCCAGGGGCTACGGCCGATGACCTGTTGGCGTTCCTGAGGGAACAGGCGCACACAGCGCAGACTGCCGCTGCTGAGGTCTATGTAGCCAAGGAAGGCATGACCATGGAAGAAGCCATGGAATTTCAGAAGCGCCACTACGCCTACCGAGACTTGATGCGTCGAGAGCTGTCCGCGAACGACTGAGATTGGCGGAACTGCTTGGGCTGAGGCTCGGGTCACTGGTCCCTCGGCGTCGTCATACTGCGGGACACTCAGCCCGCGTGCGTGCTGCAATCCGATGAGAGAAGCCCTTTGCCCCTAGCCAGGAGTGCGAGTCCGTCACCCCGTTTCAACCGCTCGCCGGCTGATCTGGAGGATTACCGGGGGTCATGCACCCCATCACGATTTTGCCTTTCTGACTGGAAATAGCTGTGGAAGGCGGTGCAGGCTCAAGTTCTCCTCAGAGCCGTGACATTTCAATTGTCGGGGACATGTCGGGCGCAATAGTGTCCAGGTGCTTGATCGCCACGGGGGCGGTCCACCGAGAGGCTGTCACATGGGCATCGGTTCACGGCGCGCTATGACCGGCGCTGCCACTGCGCTGCTGCTGTGCTTCGTCACTGCCGGCACGGCGGCTGCCGAGGACGTACCGTCAGACAACGCCGAGATATCAGCCAGTCAGACCACAGACGTGAACGACAGACAGGGCTGGGAAGACGGTATCGACCAGCCGGTCGAGGACAACACGCCGGCCCTGTGCGACACACCGTCCACGTGGTACAGCATCACCTCGAAGCAGGCCTACCACATCGGTTCTTGGTGGAACGGAACCAAGTACAAGGACGGTCCGGGTGGTTCCATCTCGGTTTCCGTCACCAAGGGCGGGACCATCTCGGCCGATGTGTCAGGCAGTGGTGACTTCGAGGCCAGTGGCGTCATCTTCAAAGCAAAGGCAAGCATCACCTACAAGATTGGTGGCAGTGTGACCGTGACGACGGGACACACCTACTCCCACTCGATCTCGAGCAACAAGTACGGCCATCTCCAGTACGGTTCGTGGGGCTACAAGGTGATATGGAAGAGATACCGTTCCGGCAGCGGCCGCGACTGTGGCGGCGTCGAGATCGGCCACGGATCGGCCATCCTGCCCACGTCCGAGACCGGTTGGAAGTATTGGGAAACCTCCTCATGACCTATCCGAGCACGCGGCTCTGGTTCACCGGGTCCGTCGTCGCGGCGACAGCTCTTGTCCTTACCGCGTGCACCTCCAGTGGCGACAAAGCTGGCAGCGCAACAAATACGCCGAGTACCGTGAGCGCTTCGCAGACCACAACCGAGGCGGCAGACAAGAAGCTCACTGCCAAGGCGCAGGCTGCCCTCGCTGCCGTACACAACGGCAAGCTGGTCGAATCCGGCGCGGAGCGGGTGACGGACGGCATCCACACCGAGCCCTCCCTGGGGCAGGGTAGGACCTACAGGCTCAAGCTGGCGTGCGCCGGAACCGGCACTGCACGGCTGACCCTGACACCCGCGAGCGTCGGCACCAAGAACAAGGTGCCGTGCGATCAGTCCGTGGTCCAGCAGAGGATCACCGTGCACCAGCCGGTGCGCATCGATGTCGAAGGCACCAAGGGAGCGACAGGCGTCGTCGCTTGGGAGATCGACACCCTATGAACCGACCTCATTCGGGACCACAGATCAGTTGCAGTAGTAGTCGTCAATAATCGACGCTGAGCGGCCTCGGACGGCCCAGGGGCGGCCCGGCCGGTGGGGTCGTCCGCCCCGGCTGAGCTGCCGCTGCCTACCGCTCAGGTCCACTCGCGCGAAGCAGATCGCCCATAGCGCTGCGAGCTGCTGCTACGAAGGCGTCGAGGCGGTCATCCAAGCGATCGCGGATCCGGAACCACGAATCGAGGGGCCCCTCAAGTTGCACCCTCTGCGCCGAGCCTCCGGCTGCCCTGACTGGGCTGCATCCTTGCGCCGTTCCGACCGGAACGTAACTGCTGCCGTCAGTCCGCCGCCGGCCAAGCGTCCCCAAGACGCTCACGGCCGCTATGAGTAAGGGTGACCTCGCGGGCAAGGTGGTGGTCCTGGATTTGCTCGGGCGCCAAAGCCTCCGCCTCCAAGATCGCGGCTGTGGCCTCGCCGACGTGTCACCGCTGCGCGTGTGTTCGCGCCACGTCAAGCAAGAAACGCGACTGCCGCTCCGGCGACAGGCCCGATGTGTCCACGTCCTGGGCCACCTCCAGGGCAAGCCCCGCATCCCCCAGGTCGAGATCACGCTGCCCTGGAAGACACCGGACGGGCCGAAGGTGACCCGGCGGCTCATCTTCATGGCGCCTGGGGGCAACCATGTGTGGTGTACCTCCCTGAACGAGGAGGCGTGGAAGCCCGCGCTCGTCGCGGCCGGCGTCATCCCGAAGCCGCAGACCAAGGCGGCCGGTTACGCGGCGGCACGCGAGCACGGAATGCACGCGCTGAGGCACTTCTACGCGTCCGCGCTCCTGGACGGAGGGGAGAACATCAAGGCGGTCAGTGAGTGCCTCGGGCACAGCAACGCCGCCCTGACGCCACGGATCTACGCGCACCTCATGCCGAGAAGACGGCGGCCTACCTGGCCTCGGTGGCCGGAGCCTGACAGGCGGACGGCCCGCAGACGGCCCCGGCTGTGCCGGGGCCGTCGGGGTCCCCTGGCTCCAAGCTCTCTCGATGCGAACCACGAGCGCGAAGGCCGCATGATTCACCGCGTGGTCTCTTCGAGCCACCCCGGGGGGAAGAACGGCGTAGGGATCAGTGCCGCGAATGCGATCTGAGCCATGACCTGGAACGCCAGAGGTTCGGCGGCGCTGCTCGCAAGGAGGGGACAAGCACAGACGACCAGCGGAAGGGCAAGCAGCACGCGGAACCGGACCGTTTCCATCCGGCTGTGGACCCAGACCGCGAAAATGGCGATGAAGAGGGTGGGAACACCGATGATCAGCAGCATGCCCATCCCCAGCGTCATGACCTCCAGGAAGGTCTCTTTCCACCAGACGGTCTGCGAGACGGCCACCCACGCTGCGGTGTGGAGGAGCACGTATGTAAGCGCACACCACCCCATTCGCCCCAGGATGTACCCAAGTCTGCGGGCGGGTCCTCTCTCTGTCGCCATCTCCACCCCCGTGCCCGAGCTCCAGATTTGAACGTGTTCAACATACTGCACTGGGCGCCTGCCGACAGCGTCGAGGCGACCCGCTGACGCCGGCGGGGTCGCTTTCCAGTGCGCCGGCATCGGGGCGGACGGCGCCGAGGATCGGGTAGGACGCCATCGGGGAGACCTTGATGCGCTCTCCCGGTCTCGGTGCCTGTACGACGTTGCCGTTTCCCACGTACATCGCCACGTGGGTCGCCTCGGGGAAGTACACGACCAGGTCACCCGGCCGAAGATCGCGGAGCGGGACCTTCCTCAGCCGTTTCCACTGCTCCTGGCTGGTGCGGGGGATCGGGGTGCCCGCGTGGGACCAGGCGTCGGAGGTGAGGCCCGAGCAGTCGTACGCCGAAGGCCCCTGCGCGCCCCACTGGTAGGGCTTGCCGAGCTGGGCCATGGCGTAGCGGACCGCTCGGTCGCCCTCGGGGGAGGAGGGGCGGTCGTCGGGAAGGGAGCCGGCGGTGCTGAGCCTCTGCTGGGCCTCGGTGACGCCCTGCTGTTCCAGCCCGGCGATCGCGGTCAGCTGGGCCGGTGTGAGGGAGGCCAGCAGGCGTTCCACCTCGCCCAGCCTGGACCGGATGCCGTCGCGCTGCTTCTGCTGCTCGCCGGCCAGGGCGAGCTGGGTGTCGAGGGCCTTGCGGGCCGCCCGGGCCAGGGCGTCCTTCCGCTTCTCGGCGGCGGTCAGCCGGCTCACCGTGCGGGCCCGCTCGCGCGCCAGCTCGCCGATGACATGACCCTCGTCCAGCGCGTGCTGCGGATCGCGGGCGAGGAGCAGGCGGACGTACGGGCCGAGACCGTCGCTGCTCTGGTACTGCTGCCGGGCCAGCCGCCCGGCGTCGGTCCGGCTGTCCTCCAGGGCGAGGCGGGCGCGTGTCAGTTCGTCGTCGAGCCGGGACACCTCGGCGCGCTGCCGCTTCAGCTTCTCCGCGGTGGCGTCGTAGGTCTCGGTGGCCTGTTCGGTCTGCCGGTACAGCTGCTGCAGGTCGGTCAGCAGTGCGGCGACGGAACGCTGTTGCGGGTCGGGGGCGGCCGGAGCGGGTGCGGGTGTGAGGACGGCCTGGGCCGCCACCGTTGCCGTACAGGCCAGGCGCAAGAGCGTTCCTGACACGTCTTCACCTCCGGTGCCGGTGAGGGCGGACTGTCCGCCGCTCGTCGCACCGGGATCATCACGTGATAATCAGACGTGTCCGCGCGGGCCGCGCCCCGCGCGTGCGCGGTTCGGCGCAAGCCTGTCACCCGTTCGCGTCGTCCGGCTTGCCGGACGGCGTGCCCTGTGGCTTGGACCAGGGCCACCGGAGCCTGCCGCCGGAGGTGTCGTCCGGGTCGTACTGGTACTTCCACCCCTGGATCAGGCCGAGCCGCCTGCTGTGTCCGCGCGGCACGCGGCGGTAGACGAGCTCTGTCGCCGGGCCGCCGCCCGGGTCCGGGACGGGGATGCGGTACGTCTTCGGGGGGTGCCCGGTGGGGCCGACCAGGACCGGCAGTACGCGCCCGTCCATGGGGCCGCCCTCGAAGGGGGTGTCCTGACTCTTCACGGCTTCAGTCTCGGTCATTGCGGGCGAGCGCGCCGACGACGGCGGCCGTCTGCTGGTCCCGGCCGGCGGTGACCGTGAGCATGGCCTGGAACTGCTCCACCAGCCAGTCGCGCAGCTCCTCGACCGGGGGCTGCTTGTCCTCGTCCAGCCAGATCAGGGAGGCCGCCTCCACGGCCGTGATCCACGTCCGGACGGTCATGCGCAGCCGGGGGCCGGGGTCGGTGACGCCGAGGTGGCCGTGGATGTGCTCGGCGGCGGCCCGGCGCACCCCGTCGACGATGGCCGTGGTCCGTGAGGTCTCCACCACGCTGCCGCCCTGCAGCAGCGCGCTGAAGCCGGTGTCGTGCTCGTCGACGAAGGCCAGATAGCGGTCCAGGGCGTGGGACAGGCGGGCCAGCAGGGGGCCCTCGTGGGGCTCGTCGAAGCACAGCTGCAGCTCTTCGGCGGCGGAGCGCAGCGCGGCCTCGTACAGCTGCTGCTTGCCGCCGGGGAAGTACCGGTACACCAGCGGGCGGGAGACCCCCGCCGCCTCCGCCACGTCGTCCAGTGACACGTCCTCCGGTGCGCGGTGCGCGAAGAGGGAGAGCGCGGCGGCGAGGAGCTGACTGCGCCGCTCCTCGACACTGAGCCGACGGTAGGCGGGGGTGGTGGCCTGCGGGGTCATGCCTCGCAGCGTAGTCGCCGGGCGGTGGGGGTGCCGGGTGCCCGGTGGGCGTGGGACTGGGGGATGTCGTTTGGATCATCCCGCCGGTCGGCACCGCTCGTCACGGCCGGCCCGATCCGAACGACACCCCTAGTTGACGCCCTTGAAGCTCATGACACCGAAGGGGAAGCCGTCGGGCACCTTCACGCCCCAGTTCATCGAGAAGACCTTGCCCTTGCAGCCCGTCTTCGAATACAGGTTGAGCATGTGCCGGGTGTTGTTGTTGATCGACCGGATGGGCACGGAGCGGCTGTTGTTGCAGGCGCCGAGCTGGGTGTTCACCTTTCCGTACCGGCCCGTGTAGTGCTCCTTGGACCACACGCACGTGTAGTTCTTCTCGCAGTCCCCGCTCGCCGCGTGGGCGGGGGTGGTCATGACGGCCACGCCGATGCATCCGGCTGCGGCCATCACACCCGCCGAGCGGGCCATGTGCTTGAGGAAAGTCACTGTAAACCCCGTGGAATGAAAGATGGTTGACGACTGCGGCCACGATTCATCACATGATCATCCCGGCCGCCTCGCCAGTCTAACCACCCCTTCACGCAAGCAACCCGGAGGCCTTCCACAGCCGCCTGCCGACCCCCCGGAGCACCCCGATGTCGTCCAGGAAGTCGGTGAGCCGCTTTGCGCCGGTCTGCATGACCTCGCGGCGATGCGCACTGGCCTTCACCTGGGCCATCGCCTCCCGCTTGTCCAGGCCCACGTTCGTGTACACCTCGGGATTCACGAAGGCGACCGAGAACACCCGGGCGAACTCCCCGGACGTGACCCGGGTGAACTCCTGCGACCACTTCGGCGCCGTCATCATCTGGCGCCGCAGCTCCTCACGGGCGTACCGGACGTGGCGGGCCTCCTCGACCACATGGATGCGCGTGACCCCCCGGATCAGGGGCTGCACCCGCTCGTCCGGGAACGTCAGCCGCTGCATCCAGTCCAGGACCTCCTCACCGAGGAGAGTGGCGGTGAAGGAACCGGGGGTTGTGGAGATGGTCTTGAAGAGGCGGCCGAGGTTCTGGTGAGCCCGGCTCACCGGGTACCAGGGCGCGTCCCCCCGCGCGATCAGCCGCGCGAACATCTTCGAGTGCCGGCACTCGTCCTCGATCTCGGTGAGCGCGTAGCGCACGTGCGCACTCGTCGCCGCCTTGTCGTAGATGTGCCGGACCAGCAGCTGCATCAGGATGATCTCGAACCAGATACCGAGCGAGGCGAGCGCCGCCGCCTCGTGCTGGGAGAGCAGGATGCGCTGCTCCTCCGACATCTGCCGCCACATCGGGGTGTCGTAGAGCGAGACCAGTTCCGGCGGCCAGAACCACTTGCCCTCCTCGAAGGGCGCGTCCCAGTCCAGCTCCTCGTCCGGGTCGAAGGAGTGCTTGGCGGAGGAGGCCAGCAGCCGTTCGGCCACCTGCTCCCGGTCCTTGAGCAGGCCGAGCGCGTCGCGCAGGCCGTCCAGCGCGTCCGCTTCCGTCAGGGTCGTCATGGCTCCCTCACCTCGTTACCCGGGGTACGTCTTCCGCCTCTTATGAGACTGCTTGTCAGCAAGACCGTCAATCCCTTGCGCATGACTTGTTGACTTCGCGTCTACGTGTGAGCCTGCGAGGTATGCCGACCCATGACCTGTACGCCAACGACCCCGGAACCTCCCCCTGGGAGGTGCCCGCGACCGGCGCCGCCCGCTTCAGCTGGGAGTACGACGACGGCCGCGACCGCCTCCTCGCCCTGTACCAGAAGGGCAAGGACAAGCAGTGGGACGGGCGGACCCGCATCGACTGGAACCTGGAGGTCGACCCGTACGACGCGCTCGGCACCCCCGAGGAGGCGATGTCCCTGTACGGCACCAGGTACTGGGACAAGCTGACCGACAAGGACAAGGGCGAGCTGCGGCGCCACTACGCCTCCTGGCAGTTCAGCCAGTTCCTGCACGGCGAGCAGGGCGCGATGATCTGCGCCGCGCGGATCGTGGAGTCGGTGCCCGACCTGGACGCCAAGTTCTACTCCGCCACCCAGACGATGGACGAGGCCCGGCACGCCGAGATCTACGGCCGGTTCCTGCACGAGAAGATAGGCATGGTCTATCCGATCAACGACAACCTGCAGTCCCTCCTCGGCGACACCCTGCGCGACAGCCGCTGGGACATGCCGTACCTGGGCATGCAGGTGCTCATCGAGGGCCTGGCGCTGGCCGCGTTCGGGATGATCCGCGACACCACCGACAAGCCGCTGCCCAAGCAGATCCTGACCTACGTCATGCAGGACGAGGCCCGGCACGTGGCCTTCGGCCGGCTGGCGCTGAGGGACTACTACAAGCAGCTCACCGACGCCGAACTGCGCGAGCGCGAGGAGTTCGTGATCGAGGGCTGCTATCTGATGCGCGACCGGCTCCGGGGCGTCGAGGTCCTGGAGAACTTCGGCATCCCCAAGGCGGAGGCGGAGGCGCTGAGCGAGCGCTCCGAGTTCCTGCAGCTGTTCCGCAGGCTGCTGTTCAGCCGGATCGTGCCCTGCGTCAAGGACATCGGCCTGTGGGGCAAGCGGCTGCAGCAGGCCTATGTCGACATGGGTGTCTTCGAGATGGGCGACTCCAACCTGGACCTGCTGATGGCCCAGGACGAAGAACTGGCCGAGCAACTGGACGCGGAGCGCTTCGCCGCCGAGGAGCGGGACCGGATCGCGGAGGTGCGGGACGCGATCGAGGCCGGGGCGGCGGAGGCCTGAGCCGGCAACGGGCCGCGTGGCCCAGGTGACTGCCGGGGCTTTCACCCGGGTGCAGTAGCGTGCCGACGTGTCCATGCCGCCGCCGCAGTACCCGAACCAGCCGCAGCCCCCGTACGGACAGCAGCCGCAGCCCCCGTACGGCCGGCCCCCGCAGGCCGTCCCCGGCCCGTACGGCGCCCCGTATCCGCCGCAGCAGCAGCCGTACCCGCCCCAGCTCCACACCCAGCAGCCGTACGCCGCCTGGGGCATGCCGCCGATGGCCCCGCCGCCGAAGAAGCGGCGGGTCGGGCTGGTGCTCGGGATCGTGGGCGGAGTCGTCACGGCGGGCGTCGTGGGGCTCGTGCTCATCGGGGCGCTGGCCGGGAGCGGCTTTCCCGAGGCGAAGAACAAGCTCACCCTGCCCAGGACGCTGCTGGACGGCAGGTTCCAGCTCGCCCGGGACCTCTCCGAGGGCAAGAAGATCGAGGACGAGGCGGACGGCGCCTGGGACGCCAAGGACACCCGCGGTGTCGTCGGCACCTACGACCTGGGCGGCGACGCGACCAGGGGCACACTGGCGGTGTCGGGCATGTACGGCCGGTTCAGGAACAGCGACGAGGCCCGTCGCAACATGCTGAAGGGCGCATCCGAGGCACAGGGCGTGACGGTGGCCGCGCCGCGCAGGGACTTCACCCAGGACGGCTCGCCCACGGTCAGCTGTGAAGTGCTGACGCAGAAGAGGTTCGGCGCGACCCTGACCTACCCCCTGTGCGCCTGGAACGACGGCAATACCGGAGCCGCGGTCGGGTGGATCACCGCCAAGACGGCCCAGCAGGACCCGTCCGACGTGGACCTCGCCTTCTACGCGAAGGTCACCCTCCAGATCCGTTCCGAGGCGGTCGAACCGATCGGCTGAGCGTCTCACCGGCCCAGAACGGCCCGCATCACGTCCCGTGCGATCGGCGCCGCGTCCCCACCGCCGCTGATCTCGCCGCGGTCCGCGGAGGCGTCCTCCACCACCACCGCGACCGCCACCTGCGGCTCCAGGGAATTGTCGGCCTGCGCCCAGGAGACGAACCAGGCGTACGGCACACCGGCGTTGCCGACCCCGTGCTGCGCGGTGCCGGTCTTGCCGCCGACCAGGGCACCGGGGATGGCCGCCCGGGTGCCGGTGCCCTCCTGGACCACATCCAACATCAGCTCCTTCAACCGCGCGGCCGTCGAGGGCTTCATCACCTGCCGCACCGGATGCGTCCCGCTCCCGGCGACCGTCTCCCCGCCGCGCCGGGTCGTCCGGTCCACCAGGTACGGCGACCGCAGCTGTCCGCCGTTCGCCACCGCCGAGGCCACCATCGCCATCTGCAGCGGCGTGGCCCGCGTGTTGTACTGCCCGATCGAGGACAGCGCCAGCTGCGCCCGGTCCACGTGCGCGTCGAAGGTGCTGGGCGCGACGGAGAACGGGATGCGCAGCCCGGTGTCGTTGAACCCGAACGCGTTCGCCGTGGTCACCATGCCCTTCACCCCGACGTCCACACCGAGCTTGGCGAACACCGTGTTGCAGGACCACTCGAAGGCCGACCGCAGTGAGGCGTCCCGGCAGTCGTCGGCCTCGTTGGTCAGAACGGTCCTGGTGCCGGGCAGCCGGTAGGGGTCGGGGGAGTGGGTGCGCGCGTCCAGGTCGGTGACCACGCCCGCGTCCAGCGCCGCCGCCGCGCTGACCACCTTGAACGTCGACCCCGGTGGATAGGTCTGCCGCACCGCCCGGTTGAGCATCGGCTTCTCCGGGTCGTGGTTGAGCCGCGCCCACGCCGAGGTCACCGCCTCGCCGTTGCCGGACAGCTCCCCGGGGTCGTACGACGGACTCGACACCAGCGCCAGGATCCGGCCCGTGGCCGGCTCGATCGCGGCCACCGCGCCCTTGCGCCCGGCGAGCCCCCGGTACGCCGCCTCCTGCGCACCCCGGTGCAGCGTCGTGACGATGTTCCCGGCGGCGCGGCCCCCGCGCGTCACGTCGTTCCACAGCGGCAGCGGCGACAGCATCGGATCGGTGCCGGAAAGCACCCCGTCCCCGGCGTGCTCCAGGAACGTGGTGCCGTACGACTGGGAGGCGAAGCCGGTGACCGGGGCGTACAACGGGCCGTTCTTGTAGGTGCGTTCGTAGCGCAGCTGCTCGCCGGTGTCCACGGATCCGGTGACCGGCTCGTCGCCGACCAGGATGTCACCGCGCGGCTGGCCGTAACGGGCGATCTCGGCACGGCGGTTGGCCGGGTTGCCGTCGTAGAGACCGGACTGCACCACCTGCACGCGGGCCGCATTGACCAGCAGGGCCGCCAGCAGCAGCGTGCAGAACGCGCAGGCGTGCCGGATGTACCGCGCCATCGGCCGCCCGCCCTCGTGGAAGCCGCCGTACTCGCTCACCGGGCCTCCCGGCCGTCGTACTGGCTGCGCGCCGAATCGCTCACCCGGATCAGCAGCGCCACGATCGTCCAGTTGGTGACCACCGAGGAGCCGCCCTGGGCGAGGAACGGCATCGCCATACCGGTCAGCGGGATCAGCCCGGTGACCCCGCCCGCGATCACGAACACCTGCAGCGCCAGGATGGAGGCGAGCCCGACCGCGAGGAGCCGGCCGAAGGGCTCCCGCAGGGCCCGCCCCGCCCGGTAGCCGCGCTCCACCAGCAGGGCGTAGAGCAGGATGACCGCCGCGAGCCCCGTGAGCCCGAGCTCCTCGCCGGCCGTGGCCAGGATGAAGTCCGACTTGGTGGCGAAGCCGATGAGGATCGAGTGCCCGAGCCCGAGCCCGGTGCCGAGGACCCCGCCGGCGGCGAAGGCGAACAGCGACTGGGAGAGCTGGTTCGGCCCCTGCCCGGCCTCGATGGTGGCGAAGGGATGCAGCCAGTCCTCGATCCGCTGGTTCACATGCGGTTCGAGGCGTCCCACGGCGACGGCCCCCAGCACGGCCAGCACCAGCCCCACCGCGATCCAGCCGGTCCGCCCCGTGGCGACGTACAGCAGCACCACGAACAGCCCGAAGAACAGCAGCGAGGTGCCCAGATCCCGCTCCAGCACCAGCACCCCGACGCTCAGCAGCCAGATCGTCACGATCGGCCCGAGCACCCGCCCGGTCGGGAACTGCAACCGCCACAGCCGGCGGCCCGTGTACGAGAGCGCGCTGCGGTTGGCGGCCAGATAGGCGGCGAAGAACACCGCGAGCAGCACCTTCGCGAACTCGCCCGGCTGGATGGAGAACCCGGCGATCCGGATCCAGATACGGGCGCCGTTGACCGCCGGGAACAGGATCGGCAGCGCCAGCAGCCCGAGCGCGGCGGCCACGCACACATACGAGTACCGCTGGAGCATCCGGTGGTCGCGCAGCACCAGTACGACGACGATGAACAGCCCGATGCCGAGCGTGGACCACACGAGCTGGGCCGGGGCGGCCTGGTCGTGCGGGGTCTCCCGGTCCAGCCGGTAGATCAGGACCAGCCCGAGCCCGTTGAGCAGCACCCCGATCGGCAGGAACAGCGGATCGGCGTACGGGGCCCGGATGCGCACCGCGAGATGCGCGCACACCGCGAGCACCGCGAGCCCGGCGCCGTAACCGGCGGCTCCGGGCGGGACGGTGCCGGTCCGCGCCAGACCCACCGCGCAGTAGCCGTACACCGACAGCAGTACCGCCAGCAGGATCAGGGACAGTTCGATGCCACGGCGCCGGGGGAGGCGGACGGCAGGCGTGGGAGTCTGCGCCGCCGCCACGGTGGTTCCGGCCTTCGTCATGCCGGGAACCTACCCAAATAGGGCGTCTTGCGCTCGGAGCGGCCCCGAGGGACGACAACGCGGCCGATGTGCGTGCCGGACCCCGCTACGCCGGGATGATCCGAACGACGCTTCCTAGCGCCCCTCGACCAGCGGCAGGACCAGCGTGGCCACGGCCCCACCGTCGATCGCGTTCGCAAAGAACAGGCGCGCCCCCAATACCTCCGCCTGCCCCAGGGCAATCGTCAGCCCCAGCCCGTGCCCGGTCGCCCCGCCCTCCGTGCGGAACCGCTGCGGCCCATGCGCCAGCAGATAATCCGGATACCCGCCCCCGTGGTCCCGTACGGTCACCACGGCCCCGTTCACCGTCACCACCACCGGTGGTGCCCCGTGCTTGTGCGCGTTGGCCACCAGATTCCCCAGCACCCGCTCCAGCCGCCGCCGATCGGTCTCCACCCGCGCGTCGGCCAGGACGCGCACCTCGGTGTCGGTGCCCGAGGCCCGCACCACCCGCCGGGCCAGCGCCGCCAGCTCCTCGGTGTCCACCTCGCGCCGTTCCCGGCCGGTGTCCAGCCGGGAGATCTCCAGCAGGTCCTCGGTGAGCGTGCGCAGCGCCGCGACCCGGTCCCGCACCAGCTCCGTCGGCCGGCCCGGCGGCAGCAGCTCCGCCGCCGCGTGCAGCCCGGTCAGCGGGGTGCGCAGCTCATGCGCCACGTCCGCGGTGAAGCGCTGCTCGCTCAGCAGCTTGCTCTGCAGCGACGAGGCCATCGTGTCCAGGGCGGCGGCCACCGCGGCCACCTCGTCCTGCGGGCGGGACGGGTCCTTCGTACGAGGGTCGTCGACGCGCGAGTCGAGGTCTCCCGCGCTGATCCGCCGGGCCACACGTGCGGTGGCGTGCAGCCGCCGGGTCACCCGGGTCACCGCGAACACGCCGACCAGCACCGTCGCCCCGATCGCGAGACCGGACGACCACATGATCGAGTGGTCGAGCCCGTCGATGGTGCGGGCCTGCTGCGAGTAGTCGACCGCCACGGCGAGCGCCCGGTGCCCGGCGACCGGGCCCGCCGCCCACATGGTCGGGCGCCCGTCGTACGAGGAGACCATGGTGCCGCGGTTGCCGGCCGCCGCCAGCGTCCGCAGCGACGCCGGCAGGCCCCGGGGGTCCACGCCGGCGTTCGGCAGCAGCGCGTCCCCGGCCTCGTACGCCTGGGTGGCGTCCGCGAGCTTGGACAGGGCCAGGCTGCGGGCCTGGCCGACGGTCTGGTTGGTCACCGAGACGTGCACCAGGACACCGAGCAGTGCGGCCAGTGCGCAGCACATCACCGTGATGAACGCGGCCGCCTTCACGGCGAGCGGCCCGGCCCACCGGGGAAGCACGAGCCTCATCGCGCACTCGCCGAGGGGGAAGCGGGGGCGGAGGCCGGGGCGGAGCCGGAGGAGGGGGACGGGGCGTGGGAGGGGACGGAGGGGGACGGAGTGGACGAGGAGGCCGACGGCGTCGGCGAGGCCTTCTTGGCGTGCCGCCCCTCACCGGTGCGCAGGAACTCGTCGCGGGAGAACACCATCGCGCGCTGCTCCGGGTCCCACACCCAGGTGGCGCGGTACTCGTACCCGGAGATGTCGCCCGGTGAGCGCTCGATCAGCGTCCGGCCGGCCAGCTCCACCCCGATGATCGCGTCGTTGTCGGTCAGCACCTTCACCAGCTTGTGCTTCTCGACGGTGTAGACCCGCACGCCCGTCTGGTTGGTCGGGTAGAGCCGGAAGCCGAGCGTCATGTCGTCCCGGCCGTCACCCGTGAGGTCCCGGTAGTACGGCTTCAGCAGCGGACAGCGGGCCCGGTCGCCGCCGGGCCGGCAGTCCTTCAGCCGGTCCACGGTCGCGTGATACGCCCCCTTCGACCCATAGTCGCCCGGATGCGCCTTGACCTCGGCCTCGACCACGGCCACCGGGTCCACGGACCGGATGTCGTCACCGGGGACCGTGATCCCTTTGACGACCTCCCTGGTCGCCACGTCGTAGGGGTACGCCGGGCTGGAGGCCGGGCGCAGGTCGGGCCAGAGCTTGACCGGGCTGACGGCGGTGGGGGTCGCGCCCGCGCCCTGCAGCCCACCGGCGTCCCCGCAGGCCGCCGCCGTCGCCGACAGCACGGCGACGACGGCCACGGTGAAGGCGGTGCGCACGGGACGGCGGGCTGACACGGTGCTCCTGGGGCGTCGGGGTCGGTCGGGGCCCCGTCCACCTTATGTCTAGACGGAATTTGATAGATAAGTCGTTTTTGCACCCGTCGGAGTGATGCTGGAAGAGAGGCTACTCGGCCAGCTCCTCCAGCAGTCGCACCGTCGACAGGCCCGCGCGCAGGTACTCCACGAACAGCTCGTTGTGCAGCGCCCAGGCCGAGCGCCGGGCCCGGATCAGCTGGATCACCTCGTCGGGCGAGGCGTGCCCCCGCTGGACAAGCGCGTGGGCGACGACCAGGCCCGAGCGGTTGTACCCGTGGTAACAGCGCACGAGAACCCGGCGGCCGGCGTCCAGCGCCTCGTTCGCCGCCCGGGCCAGCCGGATCACCCCGGCGAGCTGCGTCCCGTCCAGCGGGCCGTCCGGAATCGGCCACACATGGTGCTCGACCCCCGGAGCGGGGCCGTATCCCGGCAGCCGCAGCAGCGTCTGCACCACATCGAACTCATCCCGCACGACGGCAAGCTCCGGCCGTCCCGAACGGCCCCGGAACTCATGCCCGCCCATCCACAGACCCGGCACGATCTCGTGCCACGGGCTCTCCGGAGCCGGTACGTCGGGCTGCTTTCCGCGCATCCGCACCGGCGCCTCCCCAACTCCCCCTCGTGGGCCCGCCCTCCACGGTAACCGGTCTTGCCCCGGGAGCACCCCGCCTGTTCCCATGGTCCGAGGGGTGATGGCGCATGAGCGCACTGCGCGTGGTGCCGGCCTATCGGCACGGGCGGGAACGGCTGTACGTCTGCCGCCCGGACGGAAGCAATGTCGCCTGGTACGACCGTGAGACCGGCCGGGTCAATCTGCTCGGCGAGGACAACAGGGACGACGTACTCCACGCCCTGAAACCCTTCCTGACCGGCCCGGTGACCGTAGGACCGCCCCCGGTACCCACCCCCGCGGAACTGGCCCGGCTGACCCTGCACCCGGACGACGACCTCGCGCCCAACCGCCCCGGCGAGACCCTCCTCGTCGCCCTCGAACGCGACCCCGGCCCCGCCCACCGGCTGCGCCCCGACCCGCGCCGCCGCGCCCTGGCCGCCGAGGAGATCATCGGTACCGCCCTGGACACCCTGGAGGGCGCCGGCTGGCACACCCTGCACTCCGTCCCCCTCCCCGGCGGCGACCGCATCCACCACCTGCTGCTCGGCCCCGGCGGCCTGTTCGCCGTACACGCCCTGTACGCCCGCAAGTCCCGGGTCCAGATCGCCGACCCCATGGTCACCGTGGGCCGCCGCGACCCCGAGCCGCTGCTGCGCCGACTGCGACTCGTCGCCGACCGGGCCTCCTACGCCCTGACCGCCGAGGTGCGCCCGCTGCTGGCCCTGGCGGGTCCGGCCGAGCTGACCCTGACCACCCAGCCCCGAGCGGTACGCATCCTCCAGGACACGGACCTGCCGGCCCTGTCCCGGCTCGGCGGCGTCCTGAAACCGGCGGACGTGGAGGCGCTGCATGGGATGGCCAGGGATCGGAATACGTGGGGGAGGGTGTGAGGACGGATGGGTAGATGGGGGAGGGCGTGAGCGGTCTCGGCTGAGCGGCTGTCCGGTGCTTGAGGCGGGCTGTTCAGACTGAGGCCGGGGGGTGGAGTGGCAGCGCCATCAGGCGGACAGGGGCAGTCACGGCTGGCAGAGGGTGGAGGGGCGGTCATCGCCGGCTGGGGTTGTAGGGGGCGGCAGCCCGAGCACGGGGTCGAGGGGATGACGGGCCGCGGTGGGCGTGGTGCGGGGCGGCCGCCGCCGGGCGGGGGCAGGGACGGTGGCCCGCGGCAGGTGTCGTAGCGGCCGGCAGTGCTCGGCGGGGGCAGGGATGGCGGCGCGCGGCGGGCGTTGTATGGGGCGGCGGTCGCCGAGCCGGCGGGCAGGGATGGCGGCCCGCTGCAGGCGTTGCGCGGGGCGGCAGCCGCCGGGCAGGGGTGCAGGGGGCGGCGGCAGCGGCCCGGCACGGGTCCCACGGGCGGGCAGTCCCGCAGGGGTCGCAGGGGGTGGAGCACCCTCGCCGGACGGGTAGGAGCAGCGGGGGTGACCGCCCACGTCAGGGCAAGGGCGCCGCCGCCCCCGCATCCAGCAGCGGTGCCAGCAGATCCCCGTGATCCTGCAGCCGTGGTGCGATGTCACCGGCCAGGAATTCCAGCTGACCGGGGCTCCGGCAGTCGGCCACCTCCGCCCAGGTCACCGGTGCCGAGACCAGCGGGGCCCGGCGGGCGCGCAGGGTGTAGGGCGTGGCCGTGGTCTTGCGGGCCGCGTTCTGGCTCCAGTCGACGAACACCTTCCCCGGCCGGAGGCTCTTCGTCATCCGGTGCACCACCAGCCGCGGCATCGCCCGCTCGGCCTCCACGGCGAGTGCTTTCGCGTACTCACTCGTCCGTTCGGACGAACCCCCGCGCACCGCCGCCAGCAGATGCAGCCCCTTCGAACCGGCCGTCTTCGGATACGCCTCGATGCCGTCCGCCGCGAGCCTCTCCCGCAGCCACAGCGCCACCTCGCAGCAGTGCACGACGGTCGCGGGCGCGCCCGGGTCGAGGTCGAAGACCAGCCGGTCGGCCTCGTCCGGAGCCTGCACCAGCCACTGATGGGTGTGGAACTCGGCGACGAGATTCGCCGCCCAGACCAGGCTCGGCAGATCCTGCACCACCACCATCCGGGCCGGGCTGTCCGCCGATGACCGCGGCACCTCGGCGGTCGTGACCCACTCGGGCGTGCCCGGCGGCACGTTCTTGGTGAAGAACAGCTGGCCCTCCGGGCCGTCCGGATACCGCAGGAAGGACACGGCCCGGTCGCGCAGATGCGGCAGCAGCACCTCGGCGCTGGTCGCGTAGTAGTGCACCAGCTCCGCCTTGGTGAAGCCGGTCTCCGGATACAGCACCTTCTCCAGGTTGCTGAGGGCGACCCGCCGCCCCTCCACCTCTGTCATGGGCGTCATAAGATGACAATCCCAGAAAAACGGGTGAAACCGGTGCAACCGGTGTCCCGGTACAGGAAGGGTGCGGCACGTGCGATCGATCTGGAACGGCGCCATCTCCTTCGGGCTCGTCAGCATCCCGATCAAGCTGGTGAACGCCACGGAGAGCCATGCGATCTCCTTCCGCCAGATCCACACCGAGGACAACGGCCGCATCCGCTACCGCAAGGTGTGCGAACTGGAGGAGCGGGAGGTCACCCAGTCGGAGATCGGCAAGGGCTATGAGGACGCCGACGGCACGATCATCCCGATCAGCGACGAGGACCTCTCCCACCTCCCCATCCCCACGGCCCGCACGATCGAGATCGTCGCCTTCGTCCCGGCCGACAGGATCGACCCGCTCCAGATGGACGCGGCGTACTACCTCGCGGCCGGCGGAGCCCCCGCCGCCAAGCCGTACGTCCTCCTGCGCGAGGCCCTCAAACGCAGCAACAAGGTCGCCATCACCAAGTACGCGCTGCGCGGCCGCGAACGCCTCGGCATGCTGCGCGTGGTCGGGGACGCCATCGCCATGCACGGGCTGCTGTGGCCGGACGAGGTCCGCGCGCCCGAGGGCGTCGCCCCGGACACCTCCGTCACCATCCGCGACAAGGAACTCGACCTGGCCGACGCCCTCATGGACACCCTCGGCGAGGTCGACCTGGCGGACCTGCACGACGAGTACCGGGAGGCGCTGGAGGAGGTCATCGCCGCGAAGGCCTCCGGCGAGGCCCCACCGGAGGCGCCCGAGCCGGCCGCCGGGGGCAAGGTGCTGGATCTGATGGCGGCCCTGGAAAACAGCGTGCGGGCAGCCCGCGAGTCCCGCGGCGCACCGCCCACCCCGGCAGAGGCCGAGGTCAGATCCCTGCCACGCCGGTCGGCACCGAAGGAGGCGGGCGCCAAGAAGTCGACGTCCACGGCCAAGAAGAAGGCAGCACCGGCGAGGAAGTCGACGTCCAAGACAGCCGAGGGAACGAAGAAGACGGCGGCGTCGAAGACCACGGCGAAGACCACGGCCAAGAAGACGGCCCAGAAGACGGCCCAGAAGAAGACGACGTCGCGTCGGCGAACGGCTTGAGGGCGACCTCTGAGCGCCGTAGCCGTAGGGGGATCGGCCGGTCCCTGGTTCCGGCTGCGCCCACGCTGATCGCGCCCACGCTGATCGCGCCCGCGCGACGGAGCCGCACACCGATACGGTTCCGCGACCCGTTCCCCGCACCTCTCGCAGGACCGGACACGAGGCTGTGCCCCGTGACCCTTGCTTTCGACTCGCGCGAGTTTCCTGAATTCTGCGGCCACATGGCGCATGATCGAAATGCGGTCGGCGTCGAGCACCTCGACGATGGCGCTGAAGGGCGGAGGGCGAGGCCTGCCTGTATCAGCCGAGCACTCCGCTGAGTCATGCGTCAAAGAAAGAGGAAACCATGACGGCAGCGACGGAGACTCCCACTCGTGAAAAGGCCGGAGTAGGCCAGGAAGAGTTCGGCGAGGAATCCGCCTTCGGTCCGCTTCTGCTGGCAGCGTTGCTGAGCCGGCGTGAGGAGCGCGGCGAGGAATCGATCATCGAGCACCCGCTCCTCCTTGCCGCCCTCGCGCGTCGGCGTGAGGAGGGTGGTGAGGAGTCGATCATCGAGCATCCGCTCCTCCTTGCGGCGCTCATGCGCCGTCGGCGTGAGGAGGGTGGTGAGGAGTCGATCATCGAGCACCCGCTTCTCCTTGCGGCTCTCATGCGTCGTCGGCGTGAGGAGCGCGGTGAGTCGCTGATCCAGCACCCGCTCTTTCTCGCGGCGCTCATGCGCCGTCGGCGTGAGGAGGGTGGTGAGGAGTCGATCATCGAGCACCCGCTTCTCCTTGCGGCGCTCATGCGTCGTCGGCGTGAGGAGCGCGGTGAGTCGCTGATCCAGCACCCGCTCCTCCTCGCGGCGCTCATGCGCCGCTGACAGGGAACAACGACACTCTGCCCCCCGATCCCGGCAGCCGCCGGCATCGGGGGGCAGGCCCCGTACGGCAACCGAAGACCTGAGGAAACACAATGGCAGCTGAGTCCGGCGACAAATCGGAACGGGACCCCTTGGGGGCCTTCGTCGACGAGATCTTCGAGGAAATCGTGCGCGATGCCGGAATCCCCCACACTGGCACCGGTGTCAAGCACGGAAAGGACCCACTGGCGGGGGCCCTGATGGAAGCGGCCGTGGCGTTCCTTTCCCAGCCGCCGTCCCGTTCCTCGGAACTGGAACGGGTGCTGCTCGCGCAGACCCTCGCGACCGCACTGGCAGAATCTCTCGCGCCCGCTCTGGCAGATGTGCTGGCCTCGGAGATCATGAAGGTGCTGAACCACCACGCGGCCTCCCGGAGCGGCGGCACCCACGAAACCGTCGGCGGCTCCGGCCCCAGCCACCGCTCTTCCGGCGGGGCCGGGCGGTAACGGCCTTGTGACGTCGACCCTGAGGTCGACGGAGCCGCTTGGACCGGAGCGCCTTCGGACCGGAGCGGCTTCGGGCTGGAGTGGCTTCGGGCTGGAGTGGCTTTGGACTGGAGCGGCTTCGCCACGAATGATCATGGCCCCGTAAGCTTCCGGCGCGTCGGGCACTCTGTGGACCTGCCCGGTAGAGCACGACGCCGGGGCCATGATCTTCGAGGAGCGCAACTCACGTTCTTGAACTAGCCCGCCAAGCTGCGGCGCCCGGACCAACCTGTCGCGACGCCATTCAGCCCGCGCAGTGACGTGACCGAGGGAAGCCGGCAGGACGAGCCACCAAGCCGAGCGAACGGCGCCGCACGCACCCAGTCGCCGGTTCCTAGAGCTCCACCCACGACTGTCGACACCGGAGGGGAAACAGCGCGGCGAAGTGCGGCGCTCCTGCCAAGGCGGAAGGGCGATGTCCATGGCCGGTGGTGACCGACACGTTCCGGTGCCCGGTTCATCAGGGACCGTGCCCTGCGTACGGTGCGACTCAGCGCATGTGAAGGGAAGCTGGCATCTACGGGTGACCCCAACAGCGCCGGACACGACACCCGTACCCGGCCGGCACGCCCGCCCCAACCACCGGCTGACGCCGCCATGAAACCCAGGGCTGCCTTGGCTACTTGTTCTTCCCGCCGAGGCCCAGTGCTCCTACGACCTCCGATACGTCACGACTGTCGCACCGATGCAGCACGACCAAGCCGATCACGAGACGGAACGCGGTGTAGTCGAGCCGGCCAACAAACAGGCTTCGCAGTGCCCAACCCTCCAGCTCGACCTACACGGGACACGCTGCCGCGAAGTAGGCGAGCCTCCAGAATCTCCGCGGCGGACGCACAAGTCAGGGGAGTTCTCTGCGGCGTTCGGGGGCAGCGCGGAACCGCGTGCGAGCGGGAGCCGCAGACCACAGCTCAGGCAGGTCAGCATCGACCTGCATGTGCGATCTTCCGGCTGGTGCAGTAGAGCGATGGAACAACCCTCGTCACGACCACGGGCGCCGACGTGTGTGGCCCACACGCTTCTCACACGCGATCAGTGCGCAACAGCAAGAAAGAGCGGGAGACAGTGAGACGAGCTCCCGCTCTTTCGTTTCGGCATCCACCTTGGCCAGCGCCTCATTACTGCTGACCCCAGGCGAGGCGGGCGTGGCTAGATGGTGCCCCTCGATGCGAATTTGCGGCAGACCGGTTGTAGAGGTCTCCTGGGGAGGTCGCGCGGCCGTGTGTGTTCTCTCAGTTCTGTGCTTGGCCGCAGTGGTTGCTGTACTTCGCTGCTGTACTACGCCGCACCTACGGTTCGAGCCCTTGCCCAGTTCGGCGCTGGCCTCGGTCTCATGCGGCGACTCGATCCGTATCCGGGACGGCGGCTGGCCGTGGCACTTGGTACGCGACCGGAACCGTCCGCCACCGTCCACCAGAAGGTGAGGCACCAGGTTCGTTCGGGCGGCCCACCGCTGGGCGGTGGCGGGTGAGATCTGGACGCGTTCCGCGGCCCGGCGCAGCGGCCAGCCGCAGCCGCTCGGACTTGGCCAGGGGTGCATTACGGTGGGGCAGGAGGGCCTTTCGGCTGGTATAGGCGTCGCAATCCACACCGAACGGGAAGGCCCTCACCCGTTCAAGATCCCTCAGCCGAGACCTGACTCGGCGCGTGAGTCGACATTCCACCGCGTGAAGCGGAGGCCGTCGCCACATCAGGAAGACCGCCATGCAGGGTGACCAGCTCTAACGAATACCCCAAAAACGATCATCGGGGGTTGAATGCCAAGGGCAGTCAGCCGCCGCCCGGACTATCCGCAGATCCGGGTCAGTTGTCGTTGAGGAAAGTGTGGTCAGATTGGTGCGCGCAGGGCGCATCAGGGTTGTTGCATGTATAGACGTTGACATGGAATGTCTCGTTCTCCGGAAGGTTGTGGTAACCCACCCCGTCCGAAGCCCGCGCGGTGGCGCATGATCCATTGCCTCCGGACGTTGTGATCACGTAATACGTACCGGTGGACTGGTAGACCCATGCGTTGGCGTTGTATCCGTCCGCGGCCGTGTCGCAGACCTCGACGACGTCGCCGTACTCTTCGACGTAGACCGTGCCGCCGTAAGGAGAGGCGTCCGTTGTGTGCCATGTGTGGTCCCAGGTGCCGCCGGGGGGATCCACCGTCGCTGATGCGGGGGTCGCGGTGGCGAGCGATCCTCCGGTGACGAGGCAAACAGCTACGGCAAAGGCCGCAGTTTTTCCACGCACTTGACTTCCTCCCTGTGCTCGCTCGGACAGCCCGGCGAGTGCTGGGACTATACAGCGCACGAACGATTGTTCACCCGCTTCAGGTCGTAGATCGCGGTGCTCGCTGTGGACAACAGCTTGGTGGAAGCGGCATCGTCAGGACGAGTGCAGACCGTGACGGATCCGCCGCTCACTCGTGCCTGACGGTCCATCAGGACCAGCAGACGGACGATCTAGAAGGCGGTCAGGCTGATCGGGATGAGTCCACCAAGGACGGTGGGGTCACTCCGGTCCCTCTTTGTGGCGCGCATCGGCCTGCGCGCCGCGGCGACCTCGCGGGCGAGTGTGAGGGCTAGCGCGGGATCCAGCGCCCGAACCCGGACAAGTACGTCATTTAGCACGTTCGAACCTGGCGAAGGTACCGGGCTCCGCTGAGCGGGGACGAATGCGGACGGTACTCCTGTTGTCTGGGATGGCGCTTCCTTCACAGTGGTGAACTCTCACTGTCGCTCGGCAGACATGGCTAACTATTGTCACATTCAATCAGCCCGTCGTCACTCAAGTGGACGAATCCATAAGCGATCAGACGGCTCGTTACTTTGGGGGGGCGGTGGCCTGCCCGGTCTGGGGTCGAGCATGATCAGGGGGCCGTACGCTGGCTGGCAACTCGGGCAGGCTTTGGACCTGCCCGCAATTTGCACGAGTGGCCCCCTGGTCTTGCTCGACACGGGACCCGGACCGGGGAGGTGGCTAAAGCCGTGTAGCCGACCGGCCCCAGCCACAGTGGGGTTTCTCCCTGTCTTGGCCGCGCCTGCAGTCCGACAGGCTGCCTGGTGCGGGATCAGCGGGCCGTATGAACGTTCGCGCATCTGGCAGCGTCGGCCCGCATGCCACCGCCACCACGATCCGTCCTCTTGCGGGAACACAAAGCGTCTTTGACCTGCCCGGTTGGGAATCACCGTTGGTCCCCGTGCCCGTGTTGGAATGTGGCCGCTGCGTGCGGCGACGGGCGGGCGGCGACGTGCGGCCGGTGGCGAAGACAGTGAGGCGGCGCGGCGGCGACCGACCGGCGCCGCCGCGCTTGGCGCGGCCCTCGGGTCCTGATCCGACCTACTGGCTGTAGGCAACCGGGTGGAAAGGGTGCACGGTGGCCTTGGAGGCGGGGCGTTGGGGTCGAGCTGCTGTAGCGTCTTTCCCTTCCTGAGGCCGGATCGTGGTGGCGGTGGCGTGGGGGCCGGCCGCGGCCGTTGATGCGCTTGGGCGGAGTGTGCGGTGGTCGGGTTGGCGATGATCCAAGACCGCCAATGTCCGCCGGACGAGCGAGCGCAGCGAGCCTTGAACCCGTAGAGAAAGTTGTTACTCAGGCTTCGTCGTGATGCTGTGTCTTGTCTCGGTTGATGCTTGACGTTGTGGCTTTACCTGATGCTTGACACCGCTTGCCTCGGCTTGGCTGTGCGCGTCTGATCCGCCAGCCGGGAGGGCCGGGGCCGTGCTGGTGGAGTTGAGCGTGGTCGAGCAGCGGCATCAGGCGGTCCCTGAAGCCGCGGGCTCAAGGGCTGCATGACAAGCCACTCGGTACGGGTGGGAACGCGTCCTGAGAGGAAGTCCGGGCCTCGTGGCGGTTTACCAGCGCGTGCGGACGGGGCTTCGCAGAATGGACCGTTGTGAGAGGGCACACGAGGTCCCGCGCTGGCTCTCCTGCCCCTGGGGGCCGAGGATGCTCGTATGAAGGTGCCGATCGGTCGCCCGAGTCTGCGGCCCTACCTGGCTTACCAGCAGCGCGCTGCAACCCACCGTGAGGGGCTGATCGCTCACTTCTTGGGCACCAGCTCAGTGCTGCTGTCGGACGGACGGACCTCGGTTCTCAGCGACGGGTTCATCACCCGCCCGAGGATGCTGCGAGTGGGAGTGGGCAAGATCGCCCCGGACCGCTCGTTGGTCCGTGCCGCCATCGAGCGGCTGCGGGCCGACACCCTCGCCGCCGTGGTGTGCGCGCATTCCCACTACGATCACGCCCTCGACGCACCGGTGTGGGCGCTGGAGACCGGCGCCGAACTGGTCGGGTCAGAGTCCACCGCCAACATCGGACGCGGCCTGGGGGTCCCCGAGTCGTCCTTGCGGGTGGTCGGCGACGGCGACACCGTCACCTACGGCAGCTTCACGCTGACCTTCCTGGACTCCGTGCACAGCCCAGGCGACCACTACCCAGGCACCGTTGACCGGCCCTTGGTGCCGCCGGCCCGCGTCGGTGCCTGGAAGACCGGCACCGCCTACTCCGTGCTCGTCACCCACCCCCACGGCCGCGTGCTACTGCAAGCCAGTGCCAACTACCGGCCCGGCGCGCTTCGTGGTCACCATGTCGACGTCATCTACCTGGGCGTCGGCATGCTGGGCAAACAGCCCGCCGAGTTCCTCCACGCCTACTGGGACGAGGTCGTGGTCGAGACCGGGGCCAAGCGGGTCATCTTGGTGCACTGGGACGACTTTTTCTTCGGCCTGGACCGGCCACTGCGTCCCATGTCCTACCTGTTCGACGACCTTGACACCACCATGCGCAGGCTGCTGTCCCTGGCTCGCCGTGACGGCGTCGACGTCGTCCTGCCCGTCTCCTGGCAACCCAGCGCGCCCCTCACCGGTCTCGCGTGAACTCGGCTCAACACTGGAAGGCCGCCGTTGACCAACAGCCGGTTCTTGAAGATCAGTTCTGGGCCGTCCCTGGCTTGTGCGAGGCTGACCAACGGCGACTGTCAGCGACAGACGAGCCACAGTCGCGCCGACGAATCCCCGAGTCACACCCCCCGCAATGGGTTTCCGCTCAGGGGACAGCCGTCGGGCAAGACGGGGGTGTTTTTGCCGACCGGGACGCTGAGTGCTCGCCCACCTGCAACAACGCCACGGCGAAAGAGTTGCCGATCCCCCCGACGGCTCCGTCGAAGGTATGGGTTCCACGCGCGCGTTCCGGCCGAGAGTTGCTGATGTTCGTGAACCAGTGCGGCTTGTAGCCCAGCAGACGCACGATTCGATGAGCCGCTCCGTGAACATGGGCACGATCACGGCGCGCTGTAACCCGGAACACAAGATCCTTATCGCATGCCTGCCAGCCAGAGGCATGCACATTCCCACCGGACCCCGCCCCGTACATCAGGGACGCACAGCAACCGGGCCCAGCCAGCAAGGTCCGCTCAGGAGGGTTGCGCGACCGCGGTGAACCGGGTCTGCATGGAGCTACGAATCAGAGGCCCCATGCTTGACCTGTGCCAGGCGGGCAGTCACGAGGAAGGGTGGTGGCCGGCAGGCGTGCGGCCCAGACGCTCCTCACACGCGATCAGTGCGCAACAACGAGAAAGAGCGGGAGACAGTGAGACTGTCTCCCGCTCTTTCTCTTCGGCATCCGCCCTGGTCAGCGCTTCACTTCTGCTGATCCTCGGCGAGTGCCCCCGGCAGGATTCGAACCTGCGCACACGGCTCCGGAGGGGCTTTGCATCCTTGGTCCTTTGGCTGGTCAGGGTGCAGGTCCTCCTATGAGGAGGCACATCTGTCCACGAATGGTCCGCGTCCGCCGGGGCCTGTCGTGTGAGGGCGTTCGCCATGACCCGGGCCACGGACACAAGACGGCACTGTCAGCGTGTCGCGAGGTGCTTGGAATGTTCGCAGGACGGGCTTGAGTGGCTGGCTGCCCCAAGAGGCCGATTGAGTTGATGAGGGCGTCGACGCAAACTACAGCTACGTGCAGGGGAGTTGGGGGTTGCGGCAAAACGCAACCTCTTGCCTGGACTAGGCAGGGTTGACAGGTGTTTCCTGGTTCGCGTGACATCTCTACCAGCCGAAGAGCTTGGCCCAACGCTGCGTCGCCTGCGTCGGCGCCGCGGGATGACCCAGCGTCAACTAGCTGAGGCTGCTGGTACGCATGTCACCCACATTTCGCGGGTTGAGTCCGGCGAGCGAGTGACGGTAAGCCGTGGGCTGCTCGAACGGCTGGGAGACGAGCTCGACGCGCAGGCGGAACTCGCCGCGGCAGCAGGACGGGTCTCCGCCCGAGCGGAGCAAGCTCTCTGCCAGTTTCCGGACGCCCTCCAGGACTCAGTCCTGGAGGCCAAGACCCTCCCAGCGCTGCGCCGCCTCGCGGCGGCGGCCCGGGCGCAGCGCCTGTTGTCCCGAACGCCCGGGGGCGCTGTCGAAGGGGGGCGCATTGAGCCGACAGCCCTCTGCCGCCAGCTGAGGCTGCAGCCAGTCGTGAGTCCGGCCGGCAACGGCCCGCCTCTCTCCTTCGAGGACGGGCACGTCATCGTGACGGACCCAGGCCAGCACGGGGACCCCGCTGCCCTACCTCGTATCCGGTTTTTGATCGCTCACGCCGCGGCGCATGCTCTGGACAAGCAGCTGTCGTGTGTCTTCCCGCGCATGGGCAGTGGTGAGGACCTCGCTTGCGACGTGGCGGCCTACCTGCTGTGCCCACCTAACCTCCTGGAAGACGCCTTTCGGTCGACAGTTCTTGAGGCAGGTTCAGATACGCGGGATCCCTGGGTTTCAGACATCGGTGCAGTCGTGACCGCCGTCGCCAGAAAGTTGGGAGTTCCGGGATGGATTGCGATTCGCCGCCTCGCTGACGATGCACTCCTCGATGAAGAGGCCCTCTACTACACACTGGGAGACCGCCCGTGACCGCCACCGAGCCTTTCGACACAAGCCTGCCCAGTCCGATCGGCCGTCTTGCACAGCTCCGGGCGCGAGCGGTGGAGGCCGTGGTGCGGGACGACCGGCCGAGTGACGTGCAGCAACTGATGGCGCCTGCCGGATCTCTTGATGAGGCCCTTTGGGAAGCCCTCGGCGGTGCGGACGCGCCGAAGCTTCTAGTGCTCACTGGAAGCGCTGGAACAGGCAAGTCCGCAACGATTAATCACCTGCTGCAGCGCGAGCGGGAGACGAGTGCTGGGCGAGTGGGCGTACACCTCGCCGACGCGACTCACGCCGATGCACCCGACCAAGGACAAGCCCAGCGGCTTGCCGAATTCTTCGCACCGTTCGCCGATGATGCACCCACGACTGTGACGGAGCCCTGTCGGCTCGTCGCAATGAATACAGGCATGGCGCTGCGTTTTTTCCATGACCTGCACAACTTGAATGGCGCACCACCGCTGAACGCGCTGGAGGCAGTCCTTCGACGCCGGTTGGGGCTGCCGGGCGACTACGCCCCGGTCCAGTCGTGGCTCGACGCCGCTGTCCTCGTTGTAAACCTGGACCATCGCCCGACGGCTGGAGAGCCTGGTGACCTCTTCGACGATCTACTTCGGCGCCTCGATCCCAGTCTTCGTGAAGGGGTGCTTGAAGGGGCACCTCGCTGTGCCACATGTACCGTGCGCGATTGGTGCTGGCCTATGGCCAACGCCGTAACTCTCTCCTCCGAGCGTGGCCGGGCGGCGATCAACGCCGCAGCGGGCGACGTCGCGCTTGCGCGCGGCCGACAGTTGGCGCCTCGCGCCTTGTGGGATGCTGCGGCGGAACTCGCCTTGTCCGGGGTAGGCATCGATCAGGACAACGACGGAAGGGATCCCTGCTACGCGATTGTTGATGTGGCACGCTCACATGACGAAGCGGCGTTGCTAAGGGGACTTGCCTGTAACCGTGCCCTCGACTCAGCCCGACCAGGCACGCTGGTGGCAGACATCGCGATGAGGGACCCGGGCTATGCCCCCTCACTTGCGGCGCACGAGCTCATCGCAGATGCCGGCCTTAACCCAGAACTAGATGGGCGCAGGTTCGCCGAGTGGCTCACGGGTGTCACCCCACTTCACCCGGCCGCCTCGCGTGGTGCCGAAGCCATGGCGGATGGCCGTGTCGCCAATCTCGGCCAGTCAAGACCATTGGGCCGTGTCCTTGCGCGAGCCGCATGGCTGGCTGGTGAGCTGCGCGGCCGAAGTGGGTTGCCGCCGGAGTTCGCCCGTGCTCTCCAGGCTCAGAAAGCGGGAGCAACCGAGAACGACGTGACTGAAGACGGTGAGGCGCTCGATGGCGCGCTCTCTGCTATCGAAGAGGGGCTGGCCGAAGTGTTCGGTCTTACAAGTGGGCCAGAGCACTATTACCCGACGGCCACGCCCGTGCCAGGCAGCGACGCCGATCTGCTAGTCGAAGCAAAGCTCGTCCAGGACGGCTTGATCACGACCCAACGTGACCCCATTGCCTCGGGTAACCCGGCAGGGTCAGCCCTGGTCGGCTACCGTCCCATCACCCTCGCACTCAAGGCGGGAGAGCGGTCCATCACGGTCGACTATCCGTTGTGGCGACTGCTGCGCCGAGCTGCGGAAGGTGTTGCGCCAACTAGCGTCGAACTCGAACGCTTTCTAGCGCTCCGTCAGGCAATCCGAGAACTCGGCATTAAAACTGCGGCCGATCCCCGGCAGACGTTGTTGGTGCGTGAACGAGGAACAGGCCGAAAGTTCCGCATAGTCACCCGCAATGTCAGCGCGGGAGCGCTGCGTGCGACGGAGGTGCTCTGAACATGGCGACAAGTAACGTTACTAAAGCCCTCGCCGGCATCACCGCCGCAACCGGCGTACACGTCACCCTGGACGCGGAAACGCTCAAGGTCGATGGCCGGCCGGTCAGCCTACCCGGGAAGCTTACGGGTGAGCGGGCTGACCTCTTCGGTATCGAGGGGCTTCTACCTACCGTGCCTCGCGCAGACGACCGAGACAAGTTGCTCTGGCACGTGATCGCTGAGGCAAGCCCCGACGACGCGGGTGAACCGCTCAAAGACCGAGTTCTTGAAGCTGACCTCGCGGAGCGCCTAGGGCTCGGCGGCGAGGCATCGCGCGCGGCCGCCGCCGCGCTTCTCGACCGATTCTTCAACCGCAAGCGCCTCCGAGCGCTTCTACCGGTCCACGCCTCTCTACCGCTCAATTACGGCCACGCTAGTGCGAACGGGAGGTGGAGCAGATACCGCATGTTTAATGGCGGTATCTTGCCCTTCCTCCTGTGGGATTCGTCCGAAGGCAAAGTGGCTGCTGACCTCGTGGCGCAGTTGCTGCGCATCGCTGCGGACAGCAACGAGCTCACTTCCCTGGACCGCCGCTTCCTTGACGTGGCACTCCGCGACGCGCCCGCTCCTGCCGCTTCTCCGGATGCTGCAAAGCTGATCGACCGCTACGAGAACGCATTCAAAGGCGACCTGGGAAGGGTCGGCGGCGCGTTCTGTCAGCCAAGTCTCGATCTGTTCAGGCGGGATCTTCAGACCGTCCTGTGCACCGACCTGCCGCGACCTGACATGATCCAGTGGCTCACGTTGCTGCTCAGCCTGCACCTCACCGTCCGGCTGTATCGGATCGCTGTCGTAAAGGGCGGCGAGTTGGACGCAGCCGTAGCCGCGGCCGGCCAGCTTGATGCCCCGGTTGGCGCAGGCGGGTGTTCCTGCTCAAGTGGTGCGGGAGGCGCGGAATGCCTGCAAGCATGTTCCCTCGCGGGGCTCTTGCGCTTCCGTACGGGGAGCGGCCGGTATCGGCCGGTTAGCACTCGGGATGGCTGCCGGTCCGCATACGTTGAGGTCGACCAGCGCCGCCTGCTCGATATGCCGGCCACCCTGGTTACAGCTACGCTCGCCAGCCACGCATGGGAGGCGCTAGGAGGCGGTGACGCGGCGCAGCGGAGGGACCTGTCTGCACTCGCGGCAGCGTTGAATACGGACCCTGCACTCCGCAAAGCGCACGGTGCTGCCTGCGCTGGTATCGCTGTCCTGCATCACGACGCGTGGCACAAGGGTGCGGCCACACTCGGTCAACTGGAGAACGTGGCCCGTACGGGGCCGAACCGTCCGGGGCTGCATGCCTTGCGAGACGACGTCCGCAAGATGCGTCGCCGAGATCTGCGGCACCAGAGTCGTGACATCGTCAACCAATTGATGCTTGACGCCAACGTTGCGGGCCCTGGAGCTCTCATCACGCGAAACGGGACTCATGGGTTCTACGAGATCGATGAGCAGCTCCTGGTCATGCTTGTCCGCTTGATCTGTCAAGACCGGCAACTGCCCTACGAGGCGTTCCTCAAGGGGATGCGGGCTTATGGGCTCGCACCGCAAGACGACCAAGAGCGCGAGTCGCTCGCCGACGCCCTTGAGCGACTCGGACTGCTCGCGCGCTATTCCGATGCAGGGGAGGCCTCCTTTGTCCACTACGCCTGAGCCGTCTGACAGCGACTTCACCGCCGCCCTCATTGCTGACGGACTCATTGCAGAGGCCATGCGATCGGGCGAACACCGGCGGCTCTACCTCGCAGGACACCTCGGACTTGGGCCCGAGACGCTGTTCGAGGCCCTCCGCGAGCGTCTGCATCCCGATAGAGGCATCATCGTTGATGCGCCTCTGGGTCCGGTTCAGCTGCAGGGCGTTCCTCTCGGCATCTACCCCGGCGGCGAGGCGCTCCTAGTGCCCTACCTGGTGGGTTCTCCCGGGCCAAATGCGGGCTCGGCCGGTTTCGCTGCATTCCTGCGTGACGAGGTGCCCGTCGGAACGGCACCGCGCGTCCTGCTCATCCTCGATGAACACCCCGTAGAGACCGTGCGCAC
This sequence comes from Streptomyces sp. NPDC053069, assembly GCF_044546895.1. Taxonomy (NCBI): domain Bacteria; kingdom Bacillati; phylum Actinomycetota; class Actinomycetes; order Kitasatosporales; family Streptomycetaceae; genus Streptomyces; species Streptomyces sp. NPDC053069. Next base: position 599,975 of record NZ_JBITZN010000002.1, read on the forward strand.
CGCCGCAGAGGACGCTGCACTCCTAGAAGCTCTTCAGTGGCCGCAACTGCTTGACGCTGCCATCTCTGGCGCGGAGCCTGCGGTACTGACACTCCTGCGAACCGTCATCGAAGATGACGCCCGCTTCGGCAGGATGCCTCGAACGTTCACAAGCGTGGGCGCCCTCCGCCGGCTAGCCACGCGCACCGATCCCATCGAGGCCGGGGCTGGGCTGGACCTTCTCGGCTGCTATCTGTCCGATCCCGCTGCGCATACAGATGCGAGGCGCCGTCTGCGCCGTGGCGCAACGTGGCGCGCTCAGTTGGAGGCATGGTCGGCCCCGGACCAGAACATCGAGGCACGCCTCCTCCCGCGCTACCCAGATCAGAGCGACCCCGGCCTCAAGCGAGTCCTCGCGGCTCAGACGCCCTTTGGCATCGACTTCGCAAAAATTACGCTGGCCGACATGCCACGGGAGCGCGCTTCCGTCACACGACTACGGCTGGTCTCGCCCGTCCGGGCCCGCGGTGCCGCATGCGCATCCCTGCCGGGCCGTGCTGCCATCTGGAAGCCGGGCGGCGGAAGCTTCTCCATAATGCTCACCAGCCCCGCAACCTCCGAAGCGAGCGTCACTCTGATGTGGGCAGACGGTGGTGCACCAGTCGAGCTCCACATCGCGGCTGGTGACCGGGAGATCACCATCGATACAGAAGGTGAAGGCTGGCGCTTCGCACGCCTTGAGCTTCCCACCGGTGAAGCTGCCGACCTCGCGATCTTTCTTGGCACGGGGGACTGGGCGCCATTCGAGTCGCGGCTCGACCTCGACCTCACCTCCTCCGCTTTCCGGTGCACTGGCGAGCCCCAGCTCCTTGCGATGGGCAAATCCGGCGAGCTTCTCGGACAGCCTGAGGTCGAGGCGACCGAGGACTTCGAGGGAGACGGGGAGCCGTGCCGCTGTGTAGCAAGGTTCGGACAACAGAGTCAACCGATTGACCTCCTCCTTGATGGCTCAAGCGGCGAGTTCAATGACTCGGATGACGATCCCGGAATCGACACGCTTCCCCCCGGCCCCGGGCCCGACACAGGAGAAATCCCCCCAGAAGACGAAGGCAACGAGGGTGAGGAAGGCCCGGACAGCGGTGGAACCGCCGGTTCGGTGCCGCGGTTTCCGTCTGTCGCGCACGCCCGCTTGAGTGCTAGCCGCTCCGGCCAGGCGGTCGGGCCCAGCTCCTTTAGGGTGACTGCCGATGGCGTGGGCCGAGGCCTCACGCCGGGTGTGTACGAGCTGGAAAGTCAAAGGCTTGCGCAAGGCCTGGACGGCCTCAAGCTGGAGCGCCAGATTCTCGCGCGCCCGGACGCCACGGCCTTTGTCGTCCGCCGATTTGGAGGCGACGCTGTACTGGACCCGCACCCTCACCTCGATCGGCTGGACCTCGGCGGCCTCCCGCGGGAGTTTTGCGATGCCTTTCTGCACGCGCGAGTAAACTTGTTTGCCGCTCTAGCCACCTATGGCTCCGTGCATGCGCTGGGCGCGGGCGTAGCACACACGGAAGCGGAGGCTTACGTCGCTGCTTACGAAGCTCTGCTTGATGCCATGCTGGCCCGTGGTCGCTTCCTAGCTGAGTACGAGCGGATCCTCCTCTGCGACGCCATTAGTGATCCTGCAACCGGCGAACTGTTCATCGCACCGACCAACCCGATCAGCGTGCGGTACATCCTCATGATGACCGAGGAGGTTGAAGGTTGGCTGCCCCGCGCATCAGAGGTGTTGCCAGCAGACCTGGACAGTTGCAGCACCCGGCACCTGCTGCCTTTCTTTGCCATGCAGGGCACTTGGTACGAGACCGCCGAAGCAGCGCCACTGCTGTGGCGGCGCTACCGTCCGCAATCACAGGCCAATCCGGGAGAACACCGCCCCGGATACATCGCCCGCCGTATCGAGCACTTCCTGCGTGTCCATCCTGAGTACCGCGACGAACGCCAAGTGCTGTCCCTCGCCTTTCACGAGCCGGGGGACGGGGGAACCGTCTTGGCGGCTCTCCGGCGTCTCGTGCGCCCGCTCGCCACCGAGAGCACTCCCCAGCCGCTGCCACAACTCCAGGTGACGATCATTAGCTCCAGCAGTGCGCCGAGCGCCCTGCAAGGTGTGGTTAGTGGGGCAACGGCAAGCAGCCGCAGCGACGCTACCCTTGACCGCATTCTGCGCGACCGCGTGAGCCTGCAGCGGGCTGCCCCGGATGACGGCATCCCCGAGTTCGCCCACCTCTCCTTTGTCTTCCAGTCCTCGCTGGACCGTGAGCCGGCAGCAGTAGACCTAACCAGCCGCGCTGGCACCTTGTATGCCGGTGGACTGGCAGCGGCGCCTGGCCGCCATACCGAACCAGGAAGAAACGAGACCGCCTTCTCCTGGGGGACATTTGTCGGGACAGGTCTGCAAAGCCCCTTGCAGGCACTCGTTCGAAAGACGCTCGAACTCGTGGGCGGGATGCCGCGCGAGCACTTCGCGCCCGGCCGAACGCGGATGCCCTCCACTCGAGTAGCCAGTGCCTTTCTTGGAGACCTGTATCAGTCCAGTGCATGGGTAGTTCACCTGGACAAGCTGCTCGGCCTCGAGGCGTTCGCACCAGACGCAACCGGGCGCCAGGCCCGCTATCTGATCGACTACGAAGATCGCGCGGACCCCACACAACCAGGCCTCGACGCCATCACGGCGACGGCCCGGGTCGCACCGTACCGCCTCGCGCTGCGGCAGGCCCTGAAAGGACTCGGTCGACCCAGTGAAGCAGCCCTCGACCGTCTGCTTCAGCTGTTCAACGGTGTGAGCGGAAGATGGGCGCTCGACCTAGTTGGCGCCAATCCGAATGACCTGCACGAGCGCATCGGCCTTGCAACTGCCCTCGCAAGCCTGCAGGACCTGGATGGTGGCCTCCACGCCGACGGCTACGCCGGCATCGTCATTCCCATAGAGGAGATGCTCGACGCTCTGCCTCGTGCAGCCCGGCCCGCATCTGGGCATCTCTGCGACGACTTGCTGTACCTCCGCATCCCTCTCGGCGAAGCGCGGCCGCGGTTGCGCGGCCGTCTTCTCGAGGTGAAGTACCGTGGCTCAACTGACTCGGGCGCTGCTCACACGGCTCGTGAGCAGCTTCAGCGAGCCCACAGTTGGCTGACCTCAACGTTCGGCACCGACCCGGGCAGTCCCCAGCGTCGCTTCCGCGCACGGGACCTTGCCGAGTTGATCCGCGGCTCCGCCACGCGTGCCAGCGCCTTCGGGCTCCTTTCGGCCGGAGACCGCAATGCAGCCGAAGCGGCCATCGACGCTGTTAGCCGTGGTGACTTCACGCTGGAGCTGGGCTTTGAGGTGGGTGGCCAACCGGTTTACGGCGACTTCGTAAGTATCGAAGCCGACAATGTTGTCCCAGCGCATCGCCAGCCCCTTCCGGGAGCCGGACTGCCCTTGGGGCACCTCCGGCTGGGACGTCCAGCCCTTGAGGCCCTGGCTATGGGCAGGCAGCTCCCGCGCCCCTCGACACTGCCCGTGGTGACCTATCCAGAGCCCCCCAACCCTCCGCCCAGTGATAGCGGCTCGCCGCATACATCACCAGATTCGCAGGGGGGGTCGGCCAGGGACTCGGGTAGTTCAGAAGCGACTTCGCCTCATACATCACCAGAACTGGAGGCGGTGTCGGCTAGGGACTCGAGTGGTCTAGAACCGGCCACGCCGTCGCAACCAGCGGAAGTTCTCGTTGTGGCCGGCCGCCTCGACTCAGCATTCGCCAAGTATGGGCTTGGAGTCGAGCCGTTTTCATCTGATCTGGCACAGGTTGGGCCGAGCGTCATCCGGTTCAGAACACGGACGCTCGGCAAGCTGTCGATCAGCGACGTCGAGCGGAGGAGTCGCGACATCGGGCGGGAAATCGCGGCGCCGGGTGAAGTACAGATTGGCGACGAGCCTGGCTTCGTCACTGTTGATGTCCCTCGCTCCGAACGCGGCGTGTTGCTGCTGGCCGATGTCCTGCCGAGCCTTGACGCCACCCCGGGCAAGCCAGGCGCGTTGCAGTTTGTCGCCGGTGTCGCCCCCAGTGGGCAGGCATGCGTAGCCGACCTTTCCCGCCTGCCGCACCTGCTGGTTGCTGGGGCAACGGGATCCGGTAAGAGTGTTTTCCTCCGGGGATTGCTGGTGGAGCTCTTGCGCGCCCGAACGCCAGAACAGCTTCAGCTAGTGATCATCGATCCCAAGAGGCTGGATTTCGCTGCCTTCACTAAAGTCCCCCACCTCCGCGGTGGGACAATCATCAGTGATCCCGACGAGGCCCTTGAGCGGCTCCGCCGTACTCTCGAAGCAGAATTGTCTCAGCGGCAACCCATCCTGGAGGATGCAGGTGTCACCTCAGCTGCCGAGTATTACGAGATGGGAGGACCGCTAGAGGACCTACCGCAACTCGTCATCGTGGTTGACGAGTTCGCTGACCTGGTCCTCGGTGGCAGCGATCGCAAGGGGTTCAGCGAGCTCATCCAGCGTTATGCCCAGCTCACCCGCGCCTACGGCATTTATCTCGTGCTAGCCACGCAGCGGCCGAGCGTCGATGTTGTGACGGGGAGCATCAAGGCGAACCTCAGCGCCCGGATTGCGTTCTCTCTTCCGAGCGGGCGTGACTCCATGACGGTGCTGGACCGTGTTGGAGCCGAGGACCTCCTCGGTGATGGGGATCTGCTGTTTTATAGGAACGGGCGCATTGAGCGCTTGCAAGCGCCTCTCACGACTCTTCACGACGTGAGGAAGCTCATGCCGTGATGTCGGCTCGTACTGCAGCCGTGGCCGCCGACTTGTAACCACGGCTGCAGTACGTACCCGGTATGGGTGTTCCGGTTGCGGGACTAGCCAAGCAGCTGGTGCAGACACTTCTGCGTCTCCCGAGCTACACCTTCGGAAAGCTCTGCTCCAGCCACTGGCGGACGGCGTCAACAGTCGTGCGGCCGTTTTGGCGCAGGGCGGCGATAACGTCCCGGCCTGAGATGAGAACGATGGGGTGGTCATCCTCGTGGACTTCTTCCTGGACCTGTTTCTGAAAGTATGACGTGGTCACAAGGACGCCGAAGTTGCGATGCCTAATTCGGGAGATCAGTCGTGAAACCTCCCGCACGCCCACTGAGTTGCCGACGCTGTAGCATTTCGCTTCAAGGGCGAAGTCGATGGAGATGCGACTGGATGCCGGCCCGAGGCCATACGTGCCGACGGCATCGCGCCCTCCGTCCCTGCTGGGGCGCGTAAGGTCCACTGGTCCGGTGTTCTGGGCGATCAGACGCCAGATGGCCACGGCACACGCTTCGAACTCGTGCTCCCGTTCGCGGAAGTACTCACGGATCTCATTCAGCATGGCCACGCCCAGGGCATCATCCGGGAGCTGCTCGGCTTTGGAGCGGATGACGGTAGTCGTAGGCGCCAGCAGTGGACGGTAGACGCGTCCCTCGACCCAAGTGCGCCAGACGTCAGGGCACTGACCGCCCAGCGGGGCACCGCCGTCGAGCAGGTGCTCAATCCAGCTGCGCGGAATCCTGTCGTGGTCGAGGACGGTGAAGTGCGAACGATAGTTCTGGAACCGGAGCCCCGACGTCGTCCGCCAGATGGCAGCGAGTTCGTCGTCAGATGTGAGGGTCGGCCCGCCTGGTGCCAGGAGCCCGCGGAAGCGCACTGCCCGGCCTGAGGAGCCCGCCTTCTCGAACAGGAAAAACGGGGGCACCTTGGCCCGGTGTTCTGCGGTCCCGTGGGATGCGGCGAAGACGTCTCGGAGGAGGACGTTGCCCGACCGTGGGGTGTTGTGGAGGCCTTGGCCAGGCTTTTTGTTGTCCCCGTAGTACGTGAAGGTGCCCGTCTCGATATCCAGGTGGTCGGGCCAGTCGACATCGCTGCCGCTCGTGTAGAGCACAGCCAACTTCACTGTTCCCTTGGTTGGGGAGCCGGAGTACCGGAAGCCGCCCTGGTTACCAACTCCTTTTATGAGCCTAGAAATGGGATCGTCGCCGGTGTTGCCACTCGTGCCGCCGGCGTAGAGGGCGTCGACGAGCAGGTCAGCGACTTCAAGGTCCGGGAACGCTACGTGGGGCTCAGAAGCGGCAGGAAGGGTCATACTCACAAGCTCTACCAGCAAGCACTGACGGGGGCGCCTGAGCGGCGGGGGTGGCTGAACGAAGCTGCCGCTCGGGGTCGAGATGATCGCCCGGGAACTGCGTGGCAAGGCATCGGACACCGACTTGGCGGCCTTCCGGAAGGCGCTGGAGAGCGCCCTTCCGACGCACCTGAACCAGCCAAATTCCTGGGAGCCGACGAAGCGCACACCGGAGGCGCTGTACCAGGCTGCACTGAAGGAGCTGCAGAACGGCGAGGTCGGCGGACCTGCGGGAACTCAGCTGTGGGTCCGTTGGTGCATACGTCCTCGTGAAGCACAAGGCGATCAGCGGCGCCAGGCACGATATCGGGGCGGGCAGCGACCGCCGCCCTCCGGCGGACGTCATGGCGGAGCTGCTGGAAACCGAGTGGGGCCTGCCTCACCTGCGGAAGCGATCGAGGATGACCGTGCCGGCCTCCGGCACCGGCGCGTGGACGCGCAGGGCTACCCCGAGCCGAGCGCTGCCGGCGATGACACTTACGTCGACAACAAGTACCTCCGGGAGACGTTGGCACCGAAGGACAAGGAGGGACAGGAGCCCCTGGACGAGGAGGCCGTCCTCGAAGAGAAGTCCCAGCCTGCCCTAAAGGACACACAGGGAGCGCTCAGGGGCCTGGCGGATGCGATGCGGAACCTTGGCGGCATCGAGGACGAAGTCGGCGTGCCGCTAATCGAGCAGCGCGGACGCGCTCAGGCCAACCTTCTCAGGGAGAAGCTCGAAACCCTCCTGGCCACCGCCGAGGAGTGGTGGGAGGCAGCGGTGGACGCCGGGCCTGCGGTCGTTGACGAGACGGGCGAAGACGACGGCATCGAGGACGAGAGCGAGAGTGCCTGATGAGAAAGACGACACTGATGACGACGAGGTCAGCGCGCCAGAAGGGCGCGTACTCTACCGAGCCACCGCCCACGAGAACGGAATAAGAGGCTCCGCGCTAAGAAGATTGCGGCTGTCCTCAAGGGCGGACGCACCCTGGCCTGCGAAGTGTGTGGCTTCGACTTCAGCGCAGTCTATGGCGAGCGCGGACAAGGTTACATCGAGTGCCACCACGTGGTGCCACTCCATGAGGCCGGAGAAGGCACGACGAGGCTCGCTGACCTTGCCCTGATCTGCTCGAACTGCCACCGCATGGTTCACCGCTGCGCGCCGTGGCCAACGCCGGCAGAACTGCGTACGTTGGTGCAAAAGTAGGCTCGGGTGACGGCAGCGGCGTTACCAAAGCCGCGGCTGGCGGCAGGCACGCAACCGCACGCGACTTGAGCGACGCTCCTCGGTGGTGAAACTGGCGAAGACGCTGCCTACACCGGTAATTTCTGGTCTTCCGGCCGAGGAACAGTGAAGCTGTCTGAGAATTGGGGGACTTGATGGACCCAGAGGTAGCTACCCTTGCGGGTACTGCTGGTACAACGATCGTCACGCTCATGGCCACGGAGGCCTGGCAGCGCACTCGTGGGGGAGTCGTTGCTCTCTGGCGGAGGGTGTACCCGGAGCGGGCTGACTCCGTCGCTGGTGAGCTTGCTCAGAGTCGCGAGGAGCTACTTGCTGCACGCCGTAGAGAGGACCTGCAGACGGAGACCGACCTTCAGGCGGAGTGGCAGGGACGGGTTCGACGGCTGTTGCTCGCTGACCCCAGCGTCGCTGAAGAACTGCGAGCGCTGCTGGAGGAGGTGTCACCTCACACGACAGGTGGCAACGCTGTGCAAATGCACGCCCACGCGACAGGAAATGGACGGGTGTATCAAGCCGGACGCGACCAGCACATCAAAGAATCATGAGTAATCCTGAAAGTCGCGTGACGCTGGACGCACAGGCATCCGGTCAGGCCCGGGTATACCAGGCGGGGCGCGACCTCTACGTCCATGACAGTGTTAATCATGTCGTTCCACCGACGGTAGTTCCCCTGCGTCGATCCGGACCGGCGCGAGGTGATTTCGTAGGTCGTGGCGCAGAGATCCAACGTATCCTCTCCCACCTTCAGCAGACAGAAGATGGCGCCAGCACTGTCTTAGTGCTGTCAGGGCTTGGCGGCATTGGGAAGACCGAGCTGGCGATCCGGGCTGCTGGCCTGGCGGTGGATCAAAGCCTTTTCCCAGGAGGTGCCATATCCGTGGACCTTCGCGGATATGACACGCTTTCTGATCTCTCTGTGTACCCACACCAGGTATACTCGCCAGCGCTTAAAGCTTTAGGGGTGGATTCCATTGATGGCAAGCCCGAGAATCTGGGTCCACAGTTCCATGCTGAGCTGGAAAAGCGGGCAAGCGCTAATCTGCCTGTTCTGATCGTTCTGGATAACGTTCGCGATGCAGAGCAAGTGCTTTCACTCATCCCCAATTCTCATGTGCACAAGGTCATCGTTACGTCGCGTAACGCAATCGCGCCCCTGATTCCGAGAGCGACTAACGTACGGCTCGATGTGCTATCACCCGAAGATTCGGTGGACCTGATCAAGGTCAAGGCGAAACGGGAATTCTCTTCAGAGGACGGGCTTGAGCTGGCAAGGCTCTGTGGTCGCCTGCCTTTGGCGCTAAGTATTGTCGGCGCCATTCTGGCTTCTGACCCATACTTGACCGCACCAGAACTTGGGGGCGAGCTCGCGCAGGAAGAGGAGCGACTGGAGGGTCTAGAGCACGAAGATGTTGCTGTCCGCGCGGCTTTTGAACGATCCTACGTTCGCCTAAATGAATTTCATGCGGCGGCCTTTAGGTCACTGGCACTTAATCCGGGTGCTGACCTGTCGACAGAAACAGCTGCTCTCTTGCTCGATACGCAACACCTAAAGGCGAAGCGAGCTCTGAGGCATCTCCTTAACTGTCATCTGGTGGAGACAAGCAGCGCTCCGGGCAGGTGGAGAATGCATGATTTGGTCCGACTCTATGCTGCTGAACAGGGGCAGGCCCATGACAGCAAAGAGTTCCGTGATGCCGCTCAAGCAAGGCTCGTAATTCACCTTTCAGCTCGGGCCGAACATGCTGCTGCATGGGTAAACAGCCGACCGCAAGGGCAGCTAACTGACGGTTTTGCGGATCGTGTCGCCGCCATGGATTGGCTTGCTGACGAGGCTTCAAACCTTGCGGCTAGTGCGAAGCTGTCCGCTGAGCTGGAAATGTATGACACGAGCGCAGACCTGTCGGTATCGGTCGTATCGTATCTCATTAACATTGCAGACTTCCCTTCATCCCTGTCTGTCCTGTTCGTTGGAATGGAGGCCGCAAAAAGGGCAGGAGACGAGTCGCGCCTTTCTGGTGTTTACAACAACCTGGGCATCGCCTATACCAACATGAGGAAGCATCGTGAGGCGGTGCGCTGGTTGAATAAAGCGGTTGCCCTTGCGCGCTCCCTCAATGATCGGGATCAGGAGTCCAGAGCGCTTATCAACCTGAGTGGTGCATTGAGGGAACTGGTTGGCGTCGAGGCCGGCATGGAACCCTTGAACAGGGCGATGAAGATTAGAGGGGAATTCGGCGAGGGGGGAGGTTTCGGTCTGACCAATCTCGGGATCTCCCTCCGTGAGTCAGGCAGATTTCAAGAGGCCGAGAAGGCGCTGCGGCAAGCCCTCGCTGTCCATGCTCGGAATGGAGCCAAGAAAGCAGAGGCGTCGACGCTAGCTCAACTCGGGACAACACTGATGCAAAGAGCCACTCAGGAACTCTCCACCCCGCATCTAAAGGAAGGTGTGAATTATCTGGGTGCGGCGATCATGGCCTATCGGGAAGTGAGGGACCGTCAGGGTGAAGCGATGTGTCACCTTAATTTGGGGAACGCGGTTCTCCTGGCTTCCGATCTTGAGAGGGCCCTGAATTCTTATCAATCTGCCCACCAGATATTCTGTGACGTGGGAGACAGTCACGGGCAAGGGACTGTGATGGCGGCTATTGGGCTCGCATTGGTGACGCAGGGAGATAAAGAGCGTGGCCGTTCTGCACTCCAAGAGGCTCAGCGGCTTCTTGGGCCGTTTCATGAACCTGAACGGAAGCGTCTGATAGCTCAGTACCTCCGGGACCCAAGCACGTAGAGCTGGAGGCAGCGGTAAAGCGGACTCGGCGATGCGGATGGAGCGAGGGATTTTCAGTGCTGCTTGAGGAGTGGCGCTAGCTCTAGACGCCTATTATTCCAATTAGTGCTTCCCGCACCGGGTCCCCCTGTCAACTGCACCATCACTTGATCTGGGTCATGATGCCAGAATCGAGACGCAGAGGTCGGCGGAGTCTGGAAGACGGAGGATCGCTGGCCGATAGGGAGGTCGGCAGCAGTACGAGACCTGCATATCCGGAGCTCGTCTGTACCTCAGCCGACGACAGTCAGCCACGACGGCGGGTGCGCCAACAGAGCAGGCACGCGTATGTCTCGCTGTAGCCCCACCAGCCTCAGTCACGCTGTCTGGAGTCCCCGTCAGCGAGCCGTGTAGTCGGGATCGGGAAGGGAGCCAGCGTCCGGAAGCGGGCGCCTTCCCCGTAGTCCGAGCTGCTTGATGCCGACCGAGCGCAGAAGGCCATCCACCTCTTTCAACGCCGCATCATGCAGTTCGGCTAGGTGGGGGCTCTGACTCAAGCGGTCGAGGACTCCGGAGGTGTCCACGAGCCCCGTAATGACGTAGTTCTGCTGGTGCCAACCGAGGCGTGCGTCCTGCCGCTTGGTCGCATCCAGGGGGTCCTGGGAGTCCTTGAGCTTCGCCGTGGCCAGCCCGATGTCTTCAGCCATGCGAACACGCATGTCACCGGCAATCCGGACCAGACCACGGCGGACCGCCTCCTGGCGTCTGCCTGTCTGACTGAGGGCGCTATTGACGACCTCCTCCACGAAGTTCTCAATCAGCAGGTCAGGCAGGAAGTCCACGTCGAAGCGTTGCCGAATATTGGCCCGAGAACGGTGGTGGACGAGGTGCGAGCGGAAGGTAAGGATGGCGAGCTGAAGCTTTTCGAGGTCGGCAGCCCGGCGCTTACCCCGTTCCTGCCGCTGCGCAGTGAGTACGGCCATGATGGGCGCGAGGATGGCCGTGGTGATCGCGGCGATCGGCACTGTTTTGAGAACCAGATCTCCCCACGCGATTCCTCGTGGTTTCTGGCCAGTCGATGCCGCAAGCCCGGCGAGATGCGAAAGGAGCATGGGCCGGATTGTCCAGGCCGTCCGTGCTCGCCGTCTAACGTGGGTACGCTTCGTTACCCGAGAGCAACGAAAGTCTCGTATCCGACACCCTAGCCACGAGACACCGCTTCTCTGACGCCAGGCCGCTGCCTGCTGTACGCGCGGCGCGGGCGCCGGCCGGGCTGGAGCGGGGCGGAGACAGGAGCGCAGGCCCGGCCGGGGGCCGGGCCGCGCGCGGCGAGCGGAGCGAGCCGCCTTGAACCCGTAGAGAAAGTTGTTACTCAGGCAGTCCTAGTGATGCGCCACAAGGGCGCGTCGTACTGCTCCGGGCGGCTGTCGATGAGCAGCTGGCGCAGGGTGCTGCGCTGCGAGCCGTTGAGATTCAGAGCCTCGGTGATGCGGCGGAACGTCGTGTGGGTGACTCCGCGGCTGCCGGCGTCCGCCTCAAACTGGTCCAGCTGCGGCAACACGGCCTCGGCGTCCAGCTCCACCGGTGACTGCTCCTTCAGCCACACGGCCTTGTTGCGCTCGTAGTCGATCTCGGAGAAGCCGCAGATCTCGCGGCTATGTGCCTCGACCTCGTCTAGGGCAGCGGTCGTCATGATGGCCCGGGCCAGACTGTTGCGGCTCACCGCTTCGTCCAGGTCGACCTCGTGCACTCGGGGGCCCTCGTCAGTGAGAGCCACAGGGAGGCCGGCGTCGCGTACCTCGCAGGTGCCCCGGACGCCTCGGGCCGTTGCGGCGAGCATCGCGGTTGCCTCGGAGGGGTGCCACTCCAGGACTGTGCTGATCCGCTGCACGTCGTCCGCGGTGAGGGTGTGGACGACAGAACCGAGCATCGGACGTAGGTCGTCCGGGGAGAGTTCGCCGTCCAGGCCAGGGCCGGCGACCAGGAGGCGGACCGACGCGTTCACCTGGCAGGCAGCGGCCAGGGTGAGGGCATCGGCGAGAGGGCTCTTCAGCGTCGGCTCGTCGCCCCGGGCGAGGATGTCACCGCCCACGTCCAGGAGGTCGATGGACTCCGGCTTGAAGTGACTGACCAGTTCTTCCAGCTGACGCGTTACGCCTTCGGCACCTTGGTATGGGTCGAGTAGTGCGAAGGTATGCGGGAGCTCCGCGGCGAGCCTCGGCAGTGTGGAACCGGCTGGTGCGATCGGACGGGCCTCGGCCGGCACTGCCGAGACGGCCGGGGTGATCTGCTGGAGGCCGGTGAAGTCGCGGGCTCCTCGTGGACCCGGTACCGGGTCGATGAGCAGGCGGTCCCACGCGTACGTGAGGATCACCGCCTGGTCCTCGTCGCCGTACAGGGCGGCGTGAAGCATTGCGGCGGCGACTGCGTCGCCCCCTCCTCCTGCTGCGACGATCAACCGCGTCATGCTGCCCAGCGTACGGGTTCGAATACTGGCCACTCACCCTATAGTGGCTAGAGGCCATAGCCACTTGGGCGAGGAGGGCACATGCCTCAGATCGAGGAGGCTCAGCCGAAGTATCTCCAGATCGCGCACTTCATCCGTGATCAGATTCTTCGGGGAGACTTGCGACCGGGGGAGGAGGTCCCCTCGGAACGCCAACTTGCGGCGGATTGGAAGGTGTCCAGGCCGACGGCTGCCCGCTCGTTGGAGGCGCTGAGTCATCAGGGCCTGGTCGAGAAGCGGCAGGGATCGGGTACCTACGTCCGGAGCCTGGAAGTCAATCGCCGTGCGCGGGAGTTGTACGGGCGCGCTCGCCAGACGGGGAAGATCTACACCCCTGGTGAGTACGCGGTCATCACGTCGGCCGGCTGGATGGAGGCGCCGGATTACGTCGCCGAGGCGCTGGGGCTGACGAAGGACCGGCGGGCCGTGCATCGGCGGCGTGTCACCAACAACCAGGACGGGCCCATCACTCTGTCCACCTCCTGGTTCGCGCCGGACGTCGGTCAGAAGGCACCCAAGCTCATGGACCCGGAGCGGATTCAAGAAGGCACCCTGATGTACGTCGAAAACATGACGGGGCGTCAAGGAAGCTACGCGGAAGACCGCATGTGCGCTCGCTCGGCGACCGACGAGGAGGCGGCGGACCTCCAGCTGGAGGCCGGTTCGGCCGTGCTGGTGGTTCATCACGTGGTCTTCGACCTCCAGGACCGACCGCTAGAGTTCGCCGAGGCGACGTACCCGCCTCACCGTTGGGCGTTCGAACAGGGCTACCCGCTCACCTGATTGTTCGTCTGATTGCGTCGAACCGCTTGCACGCTGCAAGTGGCTAATGCCACTATCCAGTAAGTGGCCAAGGCCACTTACGGAAGGGGGCGCGGGCGTGACGAGTCAGCGGCCGCAACAGGACGCGCGCTTAGTTTGCCGGGGTTGCCGGGGTCGCGGATGGAAGCGCGTCAGCTCGCGCACCACGCTGGCGCTCTCCACCGTCAACGACCGTGCCCGTGCCACATCGAAGCGACGGTGCCTCGACTGCGACGGCACCGGCAAGGAGTGAGCACGGATGGCCTACACGCTCGACCGTGACCCATGCCCGGAGTCGCCCCGGCTCGGGGCGATGACTCTGCACCCGACCCCTGAATCGGTGCCTCGGGCTCGACGCTGGTTCAAGAAGTTCATCGCGCCCTACAACCCGGCCTGCTCGGTCGACGACTGCGTGCTGATGATCTCGGAACTGGTGACCAACGCCATCCTCTACGGCCGGTCCGATGAGCCGTGGCTCGTCAGGGTGGAGTGGTTCCGTGACGGGGCCTCGCTTCGGGTGGAGGTCCACAACCCCGGTTTTCCTGCGAACGTGCGGCTGCGCCGGCCGGACGCCGAGGAAGCGCACGGGCGCGGCCTGCTGCTGGTCGATTCCATCGCCGACTCCTGGCATTCAGGGCCCAGCGCCTTCGGCGGCACGGTCGTGTCCTTCGTGATGGCCGATGCCTGGCTCTGACCGGAGCACCCCCTATTACATTGCATTGCAATGCAGCGCTAGTCTGGTTGACCAGTTGACTTGGCCAATCTCGATGGGCGGCGTTCATGGCGTATGAGGTGGAGGCACCGAAGTACGTACGCCTCGCGCAGACCATCCAGCGGCGCATCGAGGACGGTACCTATCCGCCCGGCACCCGCGTTCCCAGTGAAAATCAGCTGGTGCAGGCCTTCGGGATGTCCCGCCCGACCGTCGTGCGGGCGCTGGAGCTGTTGAAGCGGGATGGCTGGCTGGAGTCTCGCCAGGGCTTCGGCACGATCGTGCGTGGGCGGCCGGCCGCCGCGGAGCGGAAGGACCGCAGGGGCCGTGAGGCGTTGGAGCGCGACGAGTCACGGACTCCCGGTCGTCTCGTGGAAGTCGGCGAAGTACCTGTTCCCGCCCGTGTCGCTTCTGCGCTCGGTCTGCCGAAGCGCGCCAAGGTGCTCATGCGTCGGTTTCTCGTCGAAGAGGAAGGTGAAGCTGCCGAGCTGGTCTCGTCCTACTTTCCCGCGGCCCTGGTCGACGGCACGGAGCTGGCGAGCAGTGAGGCCCTGGGCGGAAGCCTGCGTGATCATCTGGAGTCGCGGAAGAAGGTCCGCTTCGACCACGTGACGGAACGAGTCTCGGCCCGGCTGCCAGAAGCGGGTGAAGCCGGCCTTCTGGGCATCCCCAACGGCGTTCCTGTCCTCAGCGTCCTGGTAGTCGCGTGTGATGCCGCGGGGCAGGCGTTGCAGGTCTCTGACGTGCTGCTGCCTGCCGACCGGCAGGAACTCGAAGACACCTACCGCCTGAGCTGACCCAGGACCGGAGCCCGGCGGCCACCGTTTCCACTTGACAAGTCAACTTGGCATCCTTAGCTTCGAGCTTGCTAAGTCAACTTGTCAGGTGACGGTTGACTGACCTCGAAGGAGAGATCTTCTGTGCGTGTGATCCGCATTGACGCTTCGGCCGCGACGATCCTGCTGACCGAAGCCCCGGCGCCCAAGGTGCGTGACCGACAGACCGGTGAGATTGCTAAGGACGCCGTGACCGGTGAGGCGCTGATGACCATCGGCGTCGTTTTCATCGACGAGGGCGAGTCGTCGCTGATCCAGGTCACCGTGCCCGAAAGCGGAGTGACGGACGGTCTGACCGTCGGCGCTCCGGTCTCGCTGCCGGGCCTCGTCGCCCGTCCCTGGGAAAGCGTGTTCAACGGCCAGCAGCGTCACGGCATCGCCTACCGGGCCACCGCGGTGACGCCGGGCGCCTTCCCGATGGCTCAGGCGGGTTGATCCGCTTGACGGACCTGATGACGGTTGCCGAGGTAGGTGGGTCGCTCGCTGCGATAGGCGGCGTGGCCTATGCCCGACACGCCCATCCGGCCGCGTACTGGTCCATGGTCGGCCTCCCGGTCTCGGTGGCCCGGCTGCTGGCCTCGTACTCCTCGACCATGGACGCCTGCGGCCTGACCGTTGAGCCGTCCCGATGGCGGGCGCTGGCCGTCAAGGCGACGACTCGCCGTGAGGTCCGGCCCGTGCCTCCCCGCCGGGGTCTTATCCGGCCCACCTCGACGGGCCTGCGGGTTCGGCTGCGGCTGGCACCGGGGCAGGAGCCGGCGGATGTGGCGGCTTCGGCTGAACGGCTCCGGCACGCCTGGGGCGTGCACGCCGTGTACGTCCGGGACATCAAGCCCGGTGTCGTCGAACTGCGGCTCGTCGGTTTCGACGTCCTGCGGAAGGTCCGCATGCCCAGTCGGGTCGATGGCGGGCTGCTGCGGGTGCCGGTGGCTTTGCGAGAGTACGCGACCGCTTTCTTACGTGACTACCGAGCCGTACCGCACGAGCTTGTTCTCGGCGCCACACTGTCCGGCAAGTCCATGTACCTGCGGAACCTGCTCACCGAGCTGGCGGCTCAGCCTGTGGTCCTGGTCGGCATCGACTGCAAGCGCGGGGTCGAGCTGTCGCCGTTCGCCGCCCGGCTTTCCGCCCTGGCAACCGATCCGGAGCAGGCGGCCGAGCTGCTGCCCGTGCTCGTGAAGGAAATGGAGGACCGCTACGACCTGATCAAGACTCGACAGGGCATCACGCCCGAGACGCCGGATGAGCTGATCACCTCGGACGTCTGGGGCCTGCCCGAGAGCGAGCGCCCCGCTCCCATCGTTCTGTTCATCGATGAGGTGGCAGAACTCTTCCTCGTCGCGACGCGGAAGGAGGAGGAACGGCGGGATGAGATGGTCACCCAGCTCATCCGCCTCGCCCAGCTCGGCCGCGCTGCCGGGATTTACCTGGAGGTGTGCGGACAGCGCTTCGGCGCCGAACTCGGCAAGGGCGCGACCATGCTCCGCGCACAGCTCACCGGACGTGTCTGCCATCGAGTCAACGACGAAGCGTCCGCCAAGATGGCGCTGGGCGACATCGCCCCTGAGGCAGCCCTCGCCGCCTGCGCCATCGCTGCAGAAAGCCCCGGCCTGGCCGTGGCCGGTGACACCTCCGGCGGCTGGTCCCGCATCCGCACTCCGTATCTGTCTCTCGCCGACGCTGCGGCCGCTTGTCGGAGAACTGCGCACATCGCCCCCGACGTAGCAGCGCTCAAGCTCTTCCGGCCATACGTCCCGCCTGCGCCCGCGGGGCTCTCGGGGCCAGTCGCCACCACCAAGCCGGTCACCGAGTAACCGAACCCATCTCACGGCTGGCGCAGCTGTCCCGCGCCACGTCCCTACCCCCGCCATGCCCGAAGAAGGGAGAGAGATGGCCCGCCCCGCCGTGCGTGTGGACGCTGTTTTGGTCCAGGCGGTCATCGCCGGTGCCCTGTCCTTCGCCCACCTCCATGACCTGGCTGCCGCTGCCGGACAGGCCGGTTGGAAGGCGTGGGCCTACCCGATCAGCGTGGACCTGCTCCTGGTTGCTGCCTGGCGACGGCTCCGTTCCGGCGGAACGAGATCGGCGGCATGGTGCTGGTTCGTCGTCGCACTGACCGCGTCGCTCGGGGCCAACGTAGCCACGGCCGGGCTCCTTGACCTGGGCGACGTACCGGCTTGGCTTCGCATCCTCGTCGCCGGGTGGCCGGCCGTCGCCTTCCTCGGCGGAACCCTGCTCGTCCACGGCTCCGACGAGCCGGACGAAGAGCCGCTTCAGGAAGCCACCCCGCCCCATCCGGCCCCCTCATTCCCTGCACTGCCCGCCAAGGAAACCGAGCCGGCTTCGACCTCGACGGCCCCTGTCCCGCCCGCCCTCGTCGCCCTGGCTCGCAAGGTCGCTGACGAGCACCGCACGCGGACCGGATCCGCCATCGACACCCCGACCCTTCGCGCCCGGCTAGGCGTCCCGTTGCCACTCGCTGAAGCCATCGCCGCACAGCTCACCTGACCACGGAGGAACCACCCCTCATGCGCCCGTCCACGCTCCGCGCGCTGAAACGCGCCGCCGAGCTGACCCGCCAGAACCGCCTCACCGAAGCCGTACTGATCACCGAGCCGGTGATCCTCACCGCCGACAGCTACGAGGGCGACGAGATCTTGCGCTGGCTCGCCGAGCACGTCACCGACTTCACCGGCGACACCGACAAGGAGGCCCGCTGATGGCCGCCAACCGTCGCTTCCGCAACGTCGTCCGCATCGGCCCCGTCCAGGTCGCCACGTATTACGACGGCCGGGGCCGCGAGAAGCACACCGCCGCCTGCACGGCTCCGCGCTGCGGCTTCTCGACCGACTACGACAGCCGTGCCGCCGCCGAACTGGCCGCCCGTACCCACCGCTGCGCCGTCCGCTGAGGGAGCTTCCGTGACCGTCTCGCTGCCGCTCGTCTTCGTCCTGGGCGTCATCGCCTGGGCTGCGATCAAGTTCCTCGGCGTTCGCCTCTGGGTCGCCGTCGTGATCGCCCTGTTCGGCTTCTGGCTCTCGCACACCTTCCTCGCCCCCGCCATCGAGTCCGGCACCCGCTCCGGCGTCGACGTCGTCAACGGCACCCACAAGTGACAAGGAGGTCCACCATGCTCCGCCCCAAACTCCCTGACGTCCCGACCCTGCCGACCACGACCGTCACGCCTCAACAGATGCAGGTCCCGGCCCCCTCCGCCGGCCGTCCCCTGACCCCCTACGTGAGCGCAGTAGCCGCCGTGGTCGTCGTCGGCATCGTCCTCACCGCGCTCCTGGCCACGGTTGCCATCTCGGCCGTGGCCGTGGCCATCGCCGCCGTGGTCCTGCGCTCCCTCATGAACAACGCGTACAAGCGCTGACCGGCCACCGGGGCGACAACAAGCCGCCAAGCATCCCGTCGCCCCGGGGCCGTCCCTCCCAACCGCCGAAACAGCCGAAAGGAAGTCCCATCATCACCCGGCAGACTCCGCCACCGCTGGCGGAACTCTCCATGCTGGCCTCACTCGGCACTATGCCCGAGCTGGCCCGCCAACTCTCCGGCCTGGGCGGCTGCACCAACCCCGTCCGCCTCGACGGCCACCGCACCGAATACGAGGTCAGCCCGACCACCGGCGAGATCGGCCGAGTCCTGCACCACCTCGACTCCGGCTCGCTCCCCGCCGGCCAGCTCCTCGTCCGTTGCAACAACCGCCGCGCGACGCGCTGTGCAGCCTGCGCCGAGACCTACCGCCGCGACACCTTCCACCTGATCACCGTCGGTCTCCGGGGCGGCAAGGGCACGCCGGAACAGGTCGGCACCCATCCCCGTGTCTTCGCCACCTTCACCGCCCCGAGCTTCGGCCCGGTCCACAACCGGCCCTCCAGAGGGAGGGACTGCCGCTGCGGCCTCCGGCACGACGAGACGGACCCCGTCCTGGGCTCACCCCTCGACCCGGACACCTACGACTACACAGCGGCCGTGCTCTGGAACGCGCACGCCGGAGCCCTGTGGCGGCGCTTCTCGATCTACCTCCGCCGCGAGGTCGCCAAGCGCGCCGGCCTCACCCAACGCGACTTCCGCGATCACGCCCGGATCTCGTTCGCCAAGGTCGCCGAGTACCAGAAGCGCGGCGCCGTCCACTTCCACGCCGTCATCCGCCTCGACGGCCCCGAAGGCGGCGACACGCCTCCACCGGCCTGGGCCACCACCGAACTGGTGAAGGACGCCATCCGTGCGGCTGCCACTGCCGCACGCGTCGACGGCCCGGAGATCGACGGCCGGTCGCACGCGTTCGTCTTCGGCCGCCAGCTCGACGTCCGCCCGATCCGCTCCGCCGACTTCAACGACGGCCAGGAGCTGACCGAACGGGCCGTCGCGGCATACATCGCCAAGTACGCCACCAAGGGAGCCGAGACCGCGACCGGCACCCTCGACCGGCCGATCAGGTTCCTCGCCGAACTGGCCCAAGCCAGGATCACCGACCACGCCCGGCGCCTGATCCGCACCGCTTGGACCCTCGGCGCACGCCCCGAGCTGGCAGACCTCCGCCTCCGTGCCTGGGCTCACATGCTCGGCTTCCGCGGCCACTTCTCCACCAAGTCCCGCCGCTACTCCACCACCCTTGGTGCCCTCCGGGATGCGCGCGCCGAATGGCGCCGAGCCCAAACCGCTCCGGTTGTCGCGCAGGACGGCGAAACCACGCTTGTCCTCGCCCACTGGGTCTTCGCCGGTACCGGCCTCTCCCGCGCCGAAGCCTGGCTCACCGCATCCCTCGAACCTGCCCCTGGAACGGAAGGAGAGCCGACATGGACGCCCGCCGCGACGAGCTGATGACGGTTCGCCAAGTCTTGGACGAACTGGGCGGCGTTTCTCGCCGGACGTTCTATCGCTGGCGCGAGCTGGGACAGGGGCCGGCCGCATTCAAGCTCCCCAACGGTGAGCTTCGGGTCTGGCGCAGCGACTTCACCGCGTGGCTTCGGGAATTGGAGGCGGCTGCGTGAAGTCTCTTGATGTCAAGGTCTGGGGCGTTCGGAAGAGGAACACTAAGAAGTCGTCCTTCGATGTTCGATGGACTGTGGCCGGAAGCGTGTTTTCCGAACAGTTCCGTACCAAGGGGCTCGCGGACCACTACCGTTCGAGCTTCTCCGTGCCGCTCATGGGGGCGAAGAGTTCGACACGGCCACAGGGCTGCCAGACTCGATGGTCGAAAAAGCAGCCTCCCTGAGCTGGTATGCCTTTGCTCTGAAGTATCTCGCTATGAAGTGGCCGCATGCGGCTCCCAACACGCGTAACGGGATCAATGAGGCGCTGACCGCAGTGACGACGGCTCTTCTCGATGATCGCCCGGGCCAGCCGCCGGAGGAACTGATCAGGAAGGCGCTTCGTAACTGGGCCTTCGTCCTCCCCGGCCCAAACGATCGCGAACTGCCCGGCGAGATCGCGAACACTCTCTACTGGGTGGCTAAGGCCTCGCGCCCGCTATCGGACCTCGGTGATGCTGCGATCGGCCGGGCAGTTCTGGACTCCCTCAAGCTGAAGCTCGACGGGACTGCGGCAGCCGCGGAGACCGTTCGGCGCAAGCGGCGAACACTCGTCAACGCGCTGCACTATGCAGTAGACCTCGGGGAGTTCAAAGAGAACCCGATCACGGGCATTCGATGGAAGAAGCCGAAGGTTGCTGGGGAAGTTGATCCTCGGGTGGTCGCCAATCCCGAGCAGGCTCGGTCCCTGCTGACTGCGGTCTCGTACGTCGGTGGGTATGGCCGGGCGCGTGGCCGTCGACTCGTTGGCCTGTTCGCCTGCATGTACTACGGCGCCCTGCGTCCGGCTGAGGCCGTCGGCCTTACGAATGCGGACCTGAAGCTGCCTGAGGCCGGCTGGGGGACGGCACTGCTGAACCGGACGCGTCCCAGTGTCGGCAAGCAGTGGACCGACTCCGGCGAGACCCACGATGACCGTGGCCTGAAGAACCGGCCGGCGGAGGAGGTCCGGCTCGTACCGATCCCGCCCCAGCTCGTCTCTATCCTCCGGCAGCACATCGATACGTTCGGGACTGCCGAGGACGGGCGGCTGTTCACCAACGAACGCGGGGGAGTGGTCGGCTCGTCCACGTACTACCGCGTGTGGCAGGAGGCTCGGGCGCTCGGGCTCCAGCCGGCTGCCGTCGCCTCGCCGCTCGCTGCGCGGCCGTAAGACCTCCGACACTCGGCGCTGTCGACGTGGCTCAACTCCGGGGTGGACCCGACCGAAGTGGCTGAACGTGCGGGCAACAGTGTTGAGGTGCTGCTGAGCCGCTACGCCAAGTGCATTGATGGACGGCAGGAAATCGCCAACCGCAAGATCGAAGAGTTGCTGCGCGAATACGAGTGACGAGGCGCATAGCCATTAGCCCCTGGTCCGAGTGTGGGCCAGGGGCTTCGTCGTCTCCCGGTCGAAGGGCGTCGGCCGCAAATTCTTAGTCAGGTGACTACCGGGAACTGTCTTCGGTTTCCCATGTGAGCTTACTGAACGGGGAAGGTGAGGCGCAGAACGATCTCGCCGTCGTCGATATCACCGGTGGGCTCGAATCCGAACTTCTGGTAGAAGGGCCACGGTTCGCCGTCGCCGGGATCGTAGCTGGTCAGTAGCTCGGTGGCGCCGTCCGCGCGAACGAGAGCGGCAATTTGCGTGAGGGTCTCTCGGCCGATCCCTCGCCTCTGGTGCCGCTTGTCGATGAGGAGGCGCCAGATGAAGTGCCGTCCTTTGTAGGGACCAGCCGGCGGCTTCCACGACAGCATCACGAAGCCGACTGGCTCGTCGCCGATGTACACCCCGCGGTACCAGGGGTTGGCCTCCGGGTGCTGTGCTGCCTGCTTGAGCGACTTGGACACGGAGGCGACGAACCGCTTCTGGTCGCGTCGGACACGGAGGGCACGAACGGCATCCCGGTTGTCGTCGGTGATCTCGCGCAGGTGTACGCCTGGAGACCTCATGCCACACCCCTTCGTGCATGCGGCGGCTGTGCCCTCCGGATCGACGTGAAGAGTCGCCCCGGTGTGGCAGTCAGGCGCAGCGTATTCGGCGCCGCGGATCTGGAGCGTGACCGGCACGCCGGCCTGCGTCCGCTTCAAAATAGCCACTGTGACCTGGGCAGACATGCTCAGTTCCTGTCCACGAATAGTCCACAGACCCCGGCATACGGCCGCTCCGGGCCGCATACGCCTGCACATACGCGAAGACCCCGGCCTCAGCGTTTCCGCTGGTGACGGGGTCTTTGGGCACCTCATACTGGGTGCCCCCGGCAGGATTCGAACCTGCGCACACGGCTCCGGAGGCCGTTGCTCTATCCCCTGAGCTACGGGGGCGTGTCGGTTGCGGAGCTGTTCGCTCGCGGCGACGGGTAGAACACTAGCAGGTCCGGAGGGGTGATCAGGAATCTGTTTGCCGGGGTGGGGTGGGGCGGGTCACCTGTAGGGGGTGGAAGTGGGGAAAACCCGGACGCGGTGGCCGGTCCGGACCTACTCTCGACTTGTGCCAGGCGCCTCGGGTCGGGTGCTTGTTGTGGACGACAACAAGGTCATCCGGCAGCTGATCAGGGTCAACCTCGAACTGGAAGGGCTCGAGGTCGTGACCGCGGCCGATGGTGCCGAGTGCCTGGACGTGGTGCATCAGGTGCGGCCCGATGTCGTGACGCTCGACGTCGTCATGCCCCGGCTGGACGGACTGCGCACCGCCGCCCGCCTCCGTGCCGATCCCCGTACCCATCACCTGCCCCTTGCCATCATCAGCGCGTGCACCCAGTACGAGGTCGACACCGGTCTCGATGTCGGCGTGGACGCCTTCCTCGCCAAGCCCTTCGAGCCCGCCGAGCTCGTACGGCTCGTCAAGCAGCTCCTTGAGCGCGGCAGTGGGGGAGACGGGCGTGGAGGGGACGGAGGTCACCGGGGTGGGGGCGGTGACGGGGACAGCGACAGTGACGGGGATGGGGATGGGGCCGGCGAAGGGGGCGGCGAGGACGACGTTGCCAACGGTTTCTCCGGCGGGGTTTCCGATGGGGTCGCCGACGGTGTGACCGGTGGGATCTCGTACGGCGGTTAGGTAAGCGGCTGCGGCGGTTGGGTGGCTCGGGGGCTCGGCTGTCCGCCGTATGCGCAGTGCGTGCTGAGGCAGAAGTCGCCGTCTGTCGGCCGTCCCACAGTGAGAACCGCCTCGCCTACCCACCCCCTCCCTCCCCTACGCTTGTCCCGTGACCCCCGTCGAGCTGTCCCGCACCGTGCTGCGCGCGGTGCGTTGTGCTGTCGATGACGGGGAGCTGAGTGTGGCCCTGCCCGAGAGGGTCGTGGTGACCGAGCCCGGGCCCGGAGGGTGTGGGGACTTCGCCACCAACGTCGCGTTGCAGCTCGCCCGGCCGGCCGGGCAGCCGCCGCTGCGGGTCGCCGAGATTCTGCGGTCCCGGCTCGTCGGCGCCGACGGCATCCGGGACGTCGTCGTCACCGGGCCGGGCTTTCTCAACATCAGCCTCGACGCGCAGGCCGACCCCCTCACCGGGCTGGTCCGGGAGATCCGGGCCCGTGGTGCCGCCTACGGGCACAGTGACGCCCTCGCCGGGCAGGTGGTCGCGCTGCGGGTGCCGTACGAGGTGCGGGCCGAGGTCGTCGCCGACGCCGTCGTACGGATCGTCGGTACGCAGGGCGGGCGGGCCACCGTCGAGCACGGGGAGCCCGTCAATCTGCGGCCTGTGCCTGCCCCGGAGGACCCCGCTCCGCTCGGTGCCGACGCCGCCCGGTGGGCTCTGCTCCATCCCGCGCCGCACGACCGGCCGCGGATCACCGCCGACCATCTCGTCCAGCGGGAGAGCAATCCGCTGTTCCTGGTGCGGTACGCCCACGCCCGGATCCGGTCCCTCAGCCGCAACGCCGCCCGCCTGGGCTTCACCGCCGAACCCGGCCCCTTGGGGGACACCGGTCCCGGTCCCCTGAGCGCCGGTGATCCCGGTCGCGTGGGCCCCGCCGGTCATGGTCACGTGGGTGTCGCCGATCCCCGTCCCCTGAGCGCCGCCGGTCCCGGTCCTGGTCCCGGTCCGGTGAGCCAATTCGGCCCTGGTTCCGTGGGCCAAGTCGGTCCCGGTCCCGTCGGCGGTGTGCGGGCCCTGGCCGCATCCAGCACCCAGGGTCTTGTCACCCCCGACACCGGCATCCGGAGCCTTGTCACCTCCGGCACCCCCGACGTCGTCACCACCGACACCGGGAGCCTTGTCACCTCCAGCACCCAGCGCGCCGCCACCCCCGCCCCTGGCGCCCAGTGCCCCGCCACCCCCACCCCCGACACCCACGGCCCTTTCACCTCCAGTCCCCAATCTCTTACCGCCCCCAGCACCACCCCCACCCCCCACCACCTCCTAACCCCCCTAGCCGACCACCCCCGCATCCTCACCGCGGCCGCCACCCACCGTGCCCCGGACCGGCTTGCCCGGCATCTCGTCACCCTCGCTGATGCCGTGCTGCCCTTCCTGCCCTGCGTGCTTCCCTGCGGCGAGGAGAAACCCTCGGCCGCCCACCGTGCCCGGCTCGCCCTCGCCGAAGCCGTCGGGACGGTGCTGGCCGGCGGCCTGTCCCTGCTCGGCATCGACGCACCCGAACACCTCTGAGGGCGCCAGAGCAGATGCGCCCCGGAGAGAGACAGAGAGTCTGAGAGCCACGTCATGAGCCGTTCCGCCCACCCCGCCGGGCCCCGTCACGCCGACGTCCTGCCCGAGGGGCACTACTCCGCGCCGCCCGCCGACCTCAACGCCCTGGACCAGAAGGTCTGGGCGCAGACCGTCGCGCGCGACGCCGACGGGGTCGTCACCGTCGGCGGCGTCGACGTCACCCGGCTCGCCGAGTTGTACGGCACGCCCGCCTACATCCTCGACGAGGCCGATTTCCGGGCACGCGCGCGTGCGTGGCGTACCGCTTTCGGGGCCGACGCCGACGTGTTCTACGCCGGGAAGGCGTTCCTGTCCCGTGCCGTCGTGCGGTGGCTGCACGAGGAGGGGCTCAACCTGGATGTGTGCTCGGGCGGGGAGCTGGCCACCGCCCTGTCCGCCGGGATGCCCGCCGAGCGCATCGCCTTCCACGGCAACAACAAGTCCCCCGAGGAGATCCGCCGCGCCGTAGAGGCCGGTGTCGGGCGGATCGTGCTCGACTCCTTCCAGGAGATCGTGCGGGTCGCCCACATCGCGCAGTCGCTGGGCAAGCGGCAGAAGGTCCAGATTCGGATCACCGTGGGCGTCGAGGCGCATACGCACGAGTTCATCGCCACCGCCCATGAGGACCAGAAGTTCGGGATTCCGCTGGCCGGCGGGCAGGCGGCGGAAGCCGTGCGGCGGGCGCTGCAGCTCGACGGGCTCGAACTGATCGGGATCCACTCCCACATCGGGTCGCAGATCTTCGACATGTCGGGTTTCGAAGTCGCCGCCCACCGTGTCGTCGGGCTGCTCAAGGACATCCGGGACGAGCACGGGGTCGAGCTGCCCGAGATCGATCTCGGCGGTGGGCTCGGGATCGCCTACACCAGTGCCGACGATCCGCGTGAACCGCACGAGATCGCCAAGGCGCTGACGGAGATCGTCAGCCGCGAGTGCGACGCCGCCAGGCTGCGGACGCCCCGGATCTCCGTCGAGCCCGGGCGTGCCATCGTCGGTCCGACCGCCTTCACGCTCTACGAGGTCGGCACCGTCAAGCCGCTGGACGGGCTGCGGACGTATGTGTCGGTCGACGGTGGTATGTCCGACAACATCCGGACCGCGCTGTACGACGCCGAGTACAGCGTCGCCCTCGTCTCGCGCACCAGCGACGCCGAGCCGATGCTGGCGCGTGTCGTGGGCAAGCACTGCGAGAGCGGGGACATCGTGGTCAAGGACGCGTTCCTGCCCGCCGACCTGGCGCCGGGCGACCTGATCGCCGTACCGGCCACGGGCGCGTACTGCAGGTCCATGGCCAGCAACTACAACCATGTGCTCCGGCCGCCCGTAGTCGCCGTGAAGGACGGCGAGGCCCGGGTGATCGTCCGGCGTGAGACGGAGGAGGACCTCCTGCGTCTCGACGTCGGGTAACCCCTGTGCAGGCCGGAAGATCTACGGTCTTCCGGTCCCGTACAAATGAAATAGATGTCTCACGATCCGGACGAAGGGTAGAAACTCCCGTCCGGTGAGTGAGACTGGTCCAACCGTAGACGGTATGAGGAAACGAGGTCGGATGATGCGTACGCGTCCGCTGAAGGTGGCGCTGCTGGGCTGTGGAGTGGTCGGCTCAGAGGTGGCGCGCATCATGACGACGCACGCCGACGACCTCGCCGCCAGGATCGGCGCCCCGGTGGAGCTCGCCGGGGTCGCCGTACGACGGCCCTCCAGGGTCCGTGAGGGCATCCCCGCGGACCTCGTCACCACCGACGCCACCGCTCTGGTCAAACGCGGCGACATCGACGTGGTGGTCGAGGTCATCGGCGGGATCGAGCCCGCCCGGACCCTCATCACCACCGCCTTCGAGCACGGCGCCTCCGTCGTCTCCGCCAACAAGGCCCTGCTCGCCCAGGACGGTGCAGCCCTGCACGCCGCGGCGGAGGACCACGGCAAGGACCTGTACTACGAGGCCGCCGTCGCCGGTGCCATCCCGCTGATCCGCCCGCTGCGCGAGTCCCTCGCCGGGGACAAGGTCAACCGGGTGCTGGGCATCGTCAACGGCACCACCAACTTCATCCTCGACAAGATGGACAACACCGGGGCCGGCTATCAGGAGGCCCTCGACGAGGCCACCGCGCTCGGGTACGCGGAAGCCGACCCGACCGCCGACGTCGAGGGCTTCGACGCCGCCGCCAAGGCCGCCATCCTCGCCGGGATCGCCTTCCACACGCGCGTGCGCCTCGACGACGTCTACCGCGAGGGCATGACCGAGGTCACCGCCGCCGACTTCCGCTCGGCGAAGGAGATGGGCTGCACCATCAAGCTGCTCGCCATCTGCGAGCGGGCCGCGGACGGCGGCTCCGTCACCGCACGCGTGCACCCCGCGATGATTCCGCTGACCCACCCGCTCGCCTCCGTGCGCGGCGCGTACAACGCCGTGTTCGTGGAGTCGGACGCCGCCGGTCAGCTGATGTTCTACGGCCCCGGCGCCGGCGGTTCCCCGACCGCCTCCGCCGTGCTCGGCGACCTCGTCGCCGTGTGCCGCAACCGGCTCAACGGCGCAACGGGGCCCGGTGAGTCGGCGTACGCCGCCCTGCCCGTCTCGCCCATGGGCGAGGTCGTCACGCGCTACCACATCAGCCTCGACGTCGCGGACAAACCGGGTGTTCTCGCCCAGGTCGCGACCGTGTTCGCCGAGCACGGGGTGTCGATCGATACGGTGCGCCAGCAGGGCAAGGACGGCGAGGCCTCCCTCGTCGTCGTCACCCACCGCGCGTCCGACGCCTCCCTCACCGGGACTGTCGAGGCGCTGCGCAAGCTCGACACCGTGCGGGGTGTCGCCAGCATCATGCGGGTTGAAGGAGAGTAACCAGCAATGACTCACCAGTGGCGCGGAATCATCGAGGAGTACCGGGACCGGCTGCCGGTATCCGACACCACGCCGGTCGTGACGCTCCGCGAGGGCGGCACGCCCCTCGTGCCCGCGCAGGTGCTCTCCGAGCGCACGGGCTGTGAGGTCCACCTGAAGGTGGAGGGGGCCAACCCCACCGGTTCCTTCAAGGACCGCGGTATGACCATGGCCATCAGCAAGGCCAAGGAGGAGGGGGCGAAGGCGGTCATCTGCGCCTCCACCGGCAACACCTCCGCCTCCGCCGCCGCCTACGCCGTGCGGGCCGGTATGGTTTCGGCCGTTCTCGTGCCGCAGGGCAAGATCGCCCTCGGCAAGATGGGCCAGGCCCTCGTGCACGGCGCGAAGATCCTCCAGGTCGACGGAAACTTCGACGACTGTCTCACGCTCGCCCGCTCGCTGAGTGAGAACTACCCGGTGGCGCTGGTCAATTCGGTCAACCCGGTGCGGATCGAGGGCCAGAAGACGGCCGCCTTCGAGATCGTGGACATGCTCGGTGACGCGCCCGACATCCACGTCCTCCCGGTCGGCAACGCGGGCAACATCACCGCCTACTGGAAGGGCTACAAGGAGTACGCCGCCGACGGCATCGCCTCCCGGACGCCCCGGATGTGGGGCTTCCAGGCCTCCGGCAGCGCCCCGATCGTGCGCGGCGAGGTCGTCAAGGACCCCTCGACCATCGCCACCGCCATCCGCATCGGCAACCCCGCCTCCTGGCAGTACGCGCTGCAGGCCCGCGACGAGTCCGGTGGCGCCATCGACGAGGTGACGGACCGTGAAATCCTGCGCGCCTACCGCCTGTTGGCCGCGCAGGAGGGCGTCTTCGTGGAGCCCGCCTCGGCCGCCTCGGTGGCCGGTCTGCTGAAGGCCGCCGAGCAGGGCAGGGTCGACCCGGGCCAGCGGATCGTGTGCACGGTCACCGGCAACGGTCTGAAGGACCCCGACTGGGCCGTCGCCGGCGCCCCGCAGCCGGTCACCGTCCCGGTCGACGCGGCCGCCGCCGCCGAGCGCCTCGGCCTCGGCTGAGCGCCCGGCGACCCGGGTTTTCCCTGACAGGGTGCACAGGGGGCTTACGACACGCATCGTGCGCCTCCTGTGCGCCCTATGTCGCCACAGAACCTTCCTTCGATAGGCTGTACTGAACCCGCCCGTTGCATATGCCCTCGCATCGGGGCAGCGCCGCGCCGTCTGCGCGGCCCGAGGGTCTCCCCGTACGTCATCGAATGTCTTCGACAGTCACGCAGCTCAAGGAGAGTCAACGAGCGATGGCCGGTCCAGCGTTCCGCGCCGCCGCCGTCCGGGTGCGCGTTCCCGCCACCAGCGCCAATCTCGGCCCGGGCTTCGACGCCCTCGGCCTCGCGCTGGGGCTCTACGACGACGTGGTCGTCCGGGTGGCCGACTCCGGGCTGCACATCGACATCGCGGGGGAGGGCAGCGAGACCCTTCCGCGTGACGAGTCTCACCTTCTCGTCCGTTCCCTGCGCACCGCCTTCGACCTGCTGGGCGGGCAGCCCCGGGGGCTGGAGATCGTCTGCGCCAACCGCATTCCGCACGGCCGGGGCCTCGGCTCCTCCTCCGCCGCCATCTGCGCCGGCATCGTCGCCGCCCGCGCCGTGACCATAGGCGGCGAGGCCCGCCTGGACGACGCGGCGCTGCTGGAACTGGCCACCGAGATCGAGGGTCACCCGGACAACGTGGCCGCGTGTCTGCTCGGCGGCTTCACCCTGTCCTGGATGGAGTCCGGCGCCGCCCGGGCCATCAGGATGGAGCCGAACGATTCCATCGTTCCGGTGGTTTTCGTGCCCGGAAAGCCGGTCCTGACCGAGACCGCCCGCGGCCTGCTGCCGCGCACCGTGCCGCACGTCGACGCCGCCGTCAACGCGGGCCGTGCCGCCCTGCTCGTCGAGGCCCTCACCCGGCGCCCCGAGCTGCTGCTGCCCGCCACCGAGGACCGCCTCCACCAGGAGTACCGCGCCCCGGCCATGCCGGAGAGCGCCGCGCTGGTGGAGCGGCTGCGCGCCGAGGGCGTCCCGGCCGTCATCTCGGGCGCCGGGCCCACCGTCATGGCCCTTGCCGACGCCGGTACCGCCGACAAGGTGGAGACCCTGGCCGGCCCCGACTGGGCCGCCAACCGGCTGAGCCTGGACCTGCAGGGAGCGAGCGTGCTGCCGCTTGCGACCTGACACACGGTTGCCGGATTTGGAGAGGGGGAATGTTTGTTGGATCCGGTAGTGTTAATCTCAAGTCTGCACCCGACCCCACCATGGCGAGGTGCCTCGTGTCCCAGTCCGGGACAGACATTCTTCCGGGAGCCTCCCGGGCCACTCCGTGTTCCGTGCGCCGTACCTGGGCAGTACGTCGTATGCGGACACTGAGCGGGCCGCCGGGCACGCTCCGGAATCGGTGCTACCACGCCACGTGACACTGGGTGCCACGGCTCGCGGAAGCGCCAATCACCGCACATTTCCTCCGCCGCTTTGGCGGACCACCGCCCCGGCACGGTTCACGGAAGACAGGACCGTAGTCGGACAGCACAACCGGTCGCCGAGCCAGACAGGCCGACGTCCGCTCCAGGGAAGGACCCTTCGTGAGCGACACCACCGATCTGATGGGCGCACGTGTCGAGGAGACCGCTGCCGCGCCCGCCACGGACGCCTCCGCGCCTGCCACCGGTGCCGGCTCCCGGCGGCGCCGCGGTACCGGCCTCGAGGGCATGGTGCTGGCCGAGCTGCAGCAGGTCGCCTCGGGCCTCGGCATCAGGGGCACCGCGCGGATGCGCAAGAGCCAGCTGATCGAGGTCATCAAGGAGGCGCAGGCCGCAGGGGGCGCCGCCCCCAAGGCCGAGGCCGCCACCGAGACCAAGCCCAAGCGCCGCGCCACCTCCAAGGCCCGTACGGGTGAGGCCGCCGACGGCGAGAAGAAGGCCGAGGCCCCCGCCGAGAAGGCCGTGGCCCAGCAGCAGATCGAGATCCCCGGCCAGCCGGCCTCCGACGACGCCCCGACCGAGCGCCGTCGCCGCCGTGCCACCGCCGAGGCGGGCAGCCCGGCCGCGAGCAGCGCCGAGACCATTGCCGCCGAGGCGAAGGCCGAGGCCAAGACCGAGGCGTCCGTGCAGCAGCAGCCGCAGCAGGGCGAGGCCAAGGGCGACACCGGTGACGGCGAGGGCCGTGGCCGCCGCGACCGCCGTGAGCGCGGCCGTGACCGCGACCGCCGCAACAAGGGCGACGACCAGCAGGGCGGCCAGCAGCGTCAGCAGCAGGGCCAGCAGCAGGGCGGCGGCCGTCAGGACCGCCAGCAGGACGACGACGACTTCGAGGGCGGCCGCCGTGGCCGTCGCGGGCGCTACCGCGACCGCCGTGGCCGCCGTGGCCGCGACGACATCGCCGAGCCGCAGCTCGCCGAGGACGACGTCCTGATCCCGGTCGCGGGCATCCTGGACATCCTCGACAACTACGCCTTCATCCGGACCTCCGGCTACCTTCCGGGCCCGAACGACGTGTACGTCTCCCTCGCCCAGGTCCGCAAGAACGGCCTGCGCAAGGGTGACCACGTCACCGGTGCGGTCCGCCAGCCGAAGGAGGGCGAGCGCCGCGAGAAGTTCAACGCGCTGGTCCGTCTGGACTCCGTCAACGGCATGGCGCCCGAACACGGCCGTGGCCGCCCGGAGTTCAACAAGCTGACCCCGCTGTACCCGCAGGACCGCCTCCGCCTGGAGACGGACCCGGGCGTGCTCACCACCCGCATCATCGACCTGGTCTCGCCGATCGGTAAGGGCCAGCGCGGTCTGATCGTGGCCCCGCCGAAGACCGGCAAGACCATGATCATGCAGGCGATCGCCAACGCGATCACGCACAACAACCCCGAGTGCCACCTGATGGTCGTCCTCGTCGACGAGCGTCCGGAAGAGGTCACCGACATGCAGCGGTCGGTCAAGGGCGAGGTCATCTCCTCGACCTTCGACCGCCCCGCCGAGGACCACACCACGGTCGCCGAGCTCGCCATCGAGCGCGCCAAGCGACTGGTCGAGCTGGGCCACGACGTCGTCGTGCTGCTGGACTCCATCACCCGCCTGGGCCGTGCCTACAACCTGGCGGCTCCGGCCTCCGGCCGCATCCTGTCCGGTGGTGTCGACTCGACCGCGCTGTACCCGCCGAAGCGGTTCTTCGGTGCGGCGCGGAACATCGAGGACGGCGGTTCGCTGACCATCCTCGCCACCGCCCTGGTGGACACCGGGTCCCGCATGGACGAGGTGATCTTCGAGGAGTTCAAGGGCACGGGCAACATGGAGCTCAAGCTCGACCGCAAGCTCGCCGACAAGCGCATCTTCCCGGCGGTGGACGTGGACGCGTCCGGTACCCGTAAGGAAGAGATCCTGCTCGGCAACGAGGAGCTGTCCATCGTCTGGAAGCTGCGCCGGGTGCTGCACGCGCTCGACCAGCAGCAGGCGATCGAGTTGCTGCTCGACAAGATGAAGCAGACCAAGTCGAACGTCGAGTTCCTGATGCAGATTCAGAAGACGACGCCGGCTCCGGGCAACGGAGACTGAGAGCAAGCGAGTCCAGGGGCCGCCCCCCGTCCATCAGTGACGGGGGGCGGCCTTTTGGCGCTGAGAGGTACGGGACGCATCAGGCGCCCCACCAGACTCACACCTCTCCCGTGGGGGGAACTCCCTTGCTCAAGCCCCTGCCCAGGCGGCACAGACGCCGTATGCGCGTCGGTCTGCCCCTCGGTGCCGCCGCTGTCGCCGCCGCCGTCACAGCCGCGCTGATGACGGCCTCCGCCGGAGCCGCCACCGCGTTGCCGAAGCCGAGCGGCAGCCCCGTCGTCAGCCAGCCGTCCCAGGCCACCCTGGAGAAGCGGATCGCGGGCGCCGAGGCCACCGACTCGCCGGCCACGAGCGGCAGCAGCCCGTCGGCCATGTCGCCGGGGATCGTCGGTGGCAACGAGACCACCATCTCCTCGGCGCCCTGGATGGCCCAGCTCTGGTACTTCGACGACAAGGGCACCACCGACACCAGCGACGACGTCGGCTTCTTCTGCGGCGGCTCGGTCGTGGCGCCGACGAAGATCCTCACCGCGGCCCACTGCGTCAAGGGCTACAGCTGGAGCAAGTACGGCACCGTCGTCACCGGCACCGACCAGCTGCCCACCACCGACGCCGGCGGCGGCACGGACCTGCACGGCGGCCAGGCCACCGGCGTCCTGCGGCAGTGGAACCACCCGTCGTACAGCGCGACGACCATCGACAACGACATCGCCGTCCTCACCCTGGACGTCCCGGTCAGCGCCACGCCCATCCGGATGACCACCTCCGGCGACACCGCGTCCTACACCGGCGGCACCAGCGCCACGGTCTACGGCTGGGGCCGCACCAGCTCCACCAGCGACGACATCTCCCAGACGCTGAAGACCGACACGCTGACCCTGCACGCCGACAGCACCTGCAGCGGGGTCTACGGCAGTGACTTCATCGCGGGGCACATGGTCTGCGCGGGCACGCAGTCCGGCAGCGACACCGGTACCCAGGCGACCTGCAACGGCGACTCCGGCGGGCCGCTCGTGGTGGGCGGCCGCATCGTGGGTGTCGTCTCCTGGGGCGTGAAGGACTGCGTGGAGAAGGGCTACTACAGCGTCTTCTCCAAGGTCTCCACGTACGTCGGCGCGGCCTACCCGCAGATCGACGACACCAACCTCAGCAACACCGACGGCAAGGCCGACCTCTTCGTGCGCAGCTCCGCCACGAAGACCGGCTACGAGAAGGACTCCACCGGCAGCTCGTTCGGCGCCCGGATCTCCCTGGGCGACTGGAGCGGCGCCAACCTGGTCCTGCAGGCCGACCTCAACCGCGACGGCTACCAGGACTTCGTCTACCGGGTCGGTTCCACCGGTGATGTGTACTGGGACCACTTCGTCCTCAACAGTGCCCGCACCGACGGGTCCTGGGCCACGACGAAGATCTTCAGCGGCTGGGGGACGCGCCAGCGGATCGTCGTCCCGGGCGACCTCACCGGCGACTACAAGCCCGACGTGCTCTCCGTCGACTCCGGTGGCGCGATGTGGCTCTACCCGGGCAACGGCAACGGCACCTTCGGCTCCCGGGTCGAGGTCGGCACCGGCTGGGGCCAGTACAACTCGGTGCGCGGACACGGCGACCTCACCGGCGACGGCAAGGCCGACCTGCTCGCCCGCCAGTCCAGCACCGGCGACCTGTACCTGTACAAGGGCACCGGAAAGTCCGGCTCGGGCGCCTTCTCCGCCCGGATCAAGGTGCGCAGCGCCTGGACCGGCTACAACGCCTTCGACGCGGTCGGCGACGTGAGCGGCGACGGCAGGGCCGACTTCCTGGCCCGCGGCTCGGACGGCACCCTGTACCTGTACAAGGGGACCGGAAAGGCCACAAGCGAGATCTTTGCCACAAGGATCTCGGTCGGCACCGGCTTCCAGGCGTACGACATCTGGGGCTGAAGCCGCAGGTGAGCGCCGTACGCCCGGACTGAACGCATACGCACCGTGCCCATCGCCGTACGCGATGGGCACGGTGCGTTGTGCAACTCTTTCCCGAGTTTCTCCGTCTGACCCAGCGGGGCGACGATGGAGCGGTACTGACCGCGCCTGACCCTGACAGCAGGGGGTAACCGACCGACGAGACCTAGGAGCGATGTTGTCCGCCCAGAGCACGCCGGAGCCCGTCATATCCGAGCCGGGCGAGACCGGTCCACGCCCGCGAGGCAAGGGCCGACGCCGCAAGGCCCGCAGCACGCGCCGCAAGGCCCTGCTCGCCACGGCCTGGACGGCCGCCGGTGTGGTGGTGCTGGGCGGTGTGGGCGCCGGGTACCTGTACTTCAAGCTCAACGGCAACATCAAGAGCGTCGACATCGACCAGGCCCTCGGCAACGACCGCCCCTCGAAGGTCGACAACGGCTCCGAGAACATCCTGGTCCTCGGCTCGGACACCCGCTCGGGATCCAACAAGAAGCTCGGCGGCGGCACCGACGACGGCAGCGCCCGCTCCGACACGGCGATGATCGTCCACGTCTACGAGGGCCACAAGAAGGCCGCCGTGGTCTCCGTCCCGCGCGACACCCTGATCGACCGGCCCCGCTGCACCGACACCAAGGGCACCACGCACCCGGCCGCGTCCGGCTCGATGTTCAACGAGGCCTACGGCACCGGCGGCGCGGCCTGCGCGGTGAAGACCGTCGAGTCGATCACCGGCATCCGCATGGACCACTACCTGGAGGTCGACTTCGCGGGCTTCCAGAAGCTCATCGACGACCTCGGCGGCGTCCCGGTCACCACGACGAAGAGCATCGACGACCGGCAGAGCCACCTGAACCTGCCGGCCGGCACCCACACCCTGAGCGGGCAGCAGGCCCTCGGCCTGGTCCGCACCCGGCACGGCGTCGGCGACGGCTCCGACCTGGGCCGCATCCAGCTCCAGCAGGCCTTCGTCAAGGCGCTGCTCAACCAGGTCAAGCACGTCGGCGTCTTCACCAGCCCCAAGAGGCTGTACGACCTCGCCGACACCGCCACCAAGACCGTCACCACCGACTCCGACCTCGGCTCGGTCAACTCCCTGATCGACTTCGCAGACGGCCTCAAGGGCATCGGCCCGAAGCACATGACCATGATCACCATGCCGGTCCGGTACGACCCGGCGAACCCCAACCGCGTGCTCATGGCGAAGCAGCAGGCCCAGCAGGTGTGGAACGCCCTGAAGAACGACCGCCCGATCCCGAAGTCGGCCACGAAGGGCACGGCCACGGGTGAGGCCAAGGGCGTGGTGAGTGGCTGAGGGCCGGGCCGACACCCTCCTGGAACAAGACCCGGAACGAAGACCCGGAATAAAGAACAGTGGCCCCCGGTTTTGGGGGATGGCCCCAGTCCTGGCAGACTGGTACGTCGGCCCCGGTTCACGCTGCCGCAGGCCCGCTGCAGCGACCCGGCGCCCTCCCGAAACCTAGGAGACACCTTGAAGCGCGACATCCACCCCGCGTACGTCGAGACGCAGGTCAGCTGCACCTGCGGCGCGTCGTTCACCACCCGCAGCACCATCGAGTCCGGCACCATCCGGGCCGAGGTCTGCTCCGAGTGCCACCCGTTCTACACGGGCAAGCAGAAGATCCTCGACACCGGTGGCCGTGTGGCCCGCTTCGAGGCCCGCTTCGGCAAGGCTGCCGCCGGCTCCAAGAAGTAGCGAGCCCCAATTCGCCGGTCCACGGCCGTACGCCCCACCGAGGCGTGCGCCGGGACCGGCGTTTTTGGTCGCCCGCCAGCCCTCCCCCCGCAGTATCAGGAGCCCAAGATGTTCGAGGCCGTCGACGAACTCGTCGCCGAGCACGCCGATCTGGAGAAGAAGCTCGCCGACCCGTCGGTCCACGCCGACCAGGCGAACGCGCGCAAGCTCAACAAGCGCTACGCCGAGCTGACCCCGATCGTCGCCACGTACCGCTCCTGGAAGCAGACCGGCGACGACATCGAGACCGCGCGCGAGCTGGCCGCCGACGACCCCGACTTCGCGGCCGAGGTCAAGGACCTGGAGAAGCAGCGCGAGGAACTGACCGAGAAGCTGCGCTTCCTGCTGATCCCGCGCGACCCCAGCGACGACAAGGACGTCATCCTGGAGATCAAGGCGGGCGCGGGCGGCGACGAGTCGGCGCTGTTCGCCGGTGACCTGCTGCGCATGTACCTGCGCTACGCCGAGCGCGTCGGCTGGAAGACCGAGGTCATCGACGCCACCGAGTCCGAGCTGGGCGGCTACAAGGACGTCCAGGTCGCGGTGAAGGCCCGCGGACAGCTCGAACCCGGCCAGGGCGTGTGGGCGCGGCTGAAGTACGAGGGCGGTGTGCACCGCGTGCAGCGTGTGCCGGCCACCGAGTCCCAGGGCCGTATCCACACCTCCGCCGCCGGTGTCCTCGTGACCCCCGAGGCGGAGGAGGTCGACGTGGAGATCAACCCGAACGACCTGCGGATCGACGTCTACCGGTCCTCCGGCCCGGGCGGCCAGTCCGTCAACACCACCGACTCCGCGGTGCGCATCACGCACCTGCCGACCGGGGTCGTCGCCTCCTGCCAGAACGAGAAGAGCCAGCTGCAGAACAAGGAGCAGGCTCTGCGTATCCTGCGCTCCAGGCTGCTCGCCATGGCGCAGGAGGAAGCCGAGCGGGAGGCCGCCGACGCCCGCCGCAGCCAGGTCCGCACGGTCGACCGCTCCGAGAAGATCCGCACCTACAACTTCCCGGAGAACCGCATCTCGGACCACCGTGTCGGCTTCAAGGCGTACAACCTGGACCAGGTCCTGGACGGTGACCTCGACGCGGTCATCCAGGCCTGCGTCGACGCCGACTCGGCGGCGAAGCTCGCCGCCGCGTAAGACACGTACGCACGTACGAGCGCAAGTACGAGTACGACACGGAGGACTCGCGTGAACCTGCTGCTCGCGGAGGTGGCCCAGGCCACCCAGCGGCTGGCCGACGCCGGCGTGCCCTCGCCGCGCACCGACGCGGAGGAGCTCGCCGCGTTCGTGCACGGCGTGAAGCGCGGCGAACTGCACTCCGTGAAGGACGCGGACTTCGACGCCCGGTACTGGGAGGTCATCGCCCGGCGTGAACAGCGCGAGCCGCTGCAGCACATCACCGGGCGGGCCTACTTCCGCTACCTGGAGCTGCAGGTCGGGCCGGGCGTCTTCGTGCCCCGGCCGGAGACCGAGTCCGTGGTCGGCTGGGCCATAGACGCCGTACGTGCCATGGACGTCGTCGAGCCGTGCATCGTCGACCTGTGCACCGGCTCGGGCGCCATCGCGCTGGCCCTCGCCCAGGAGGTCCCGCGCTCGCGCGTGCACGCCGTGGAGCTGTCCGAGGACGCCCTGGTGTGGACGCGGAAGAACGTGGCGGGGTCCAGGGTCGACCTGCGCCAGGGCGACGCCCTGACGGCCTTCCCCGACCTCGACGGACAGGTCGACCTGGTCATCTCCAACCCGCCGTACATCCCGCTCACCGAGTGGGAGTACGTCGCCCCCGAGGCCCGTGACTACGACCCGGAGCTGGCGTTGTTCTCGGGTGAGGACGGCCTCGACCTGATCCGGGGCCTGGAGCGCACGGCGCACCGCCTCCTCCGCCCCGGCGGCGTCGTCGTGATCGAGCACGCCGACACCCAGGGCGGCCAGGTGCCGTGGATCTTCACCGAGGAGCGGGGCTGGGCCGACGCGGCCGACCACCCCGACCTCAACAACCGCCCCCGGTTCGCGACCGCCCGCAAGGCGCTGCCGTGAGGACCCCGACTTTCATCCCGCAGTACGTGTACGAGGAGGCTCGCTAGACATGGCACGGCGATACGACACCAACGACGCGACCGACCGCGCGACGGGTCTGCGTGAGGCCGCGTCCGCCGTCCGCCGGGGCGAGCTGGTGGTGCTGCCGACCGACACGGTGTACGGCATCGGTGCCGACGCGTTCTCCTCGGAGGCGGTCGCCGACCTGCTCGCCGCCAAGGGCCGGGGCCGCAACATGCCCACCCCTGTCCTCATCGGCTCCCCGAACACCCTGCACGGCCTCGTCACGGACTTCTCCGAGCTGGCCTGGGAACTGGTCGACGCGTTCTGGCCGGGCGCCCTGACGCTGGTCGCCAAGCACCAGCCGTCCCTGCAGTGGGACCTCGGCGACACCCGCGGCACCGTGGCCGTCCGCATGCCCCTGCACCCCGTCGCGATCGAGCTGCTCACCGAGGTCGGCCCGATGGCCGTGTCCTCCGCCAACCTCACCGGCCACCCGGCGCCGGAGGACTGCGACGCCGCGCAGGAGATGCTCGGCGACTCCGTCTCCGTCTACCTGGACGGCGGCCCGACCCCCGGCAACGTCCCGTCCTCCATCGTCGATGTCACCGGCCGGGTGCCGGTGCTGCTGCGCGAGGGCGCGCTGTCGCCGGACGAGCTGCGAAAGGTCGTACCCGACCTCGAGGTGGCGAATTGACGGCCCCTGACGCGGGGCGTGGCATAGGCGTCGGGGAGCGTGCCGCGGAGATCACGACGACCTTCGTCGGGCTCCCGCGCGACACCTTCCGCATCCTCCACGTCAGCACCGGCAATGTGTGCCGCTCGCCCATCACCGAGCGGCTGACCCGGCATTTCGTCGCGCAGCGGCTCGGTGTGCTCGGCGGCGGGCTGATCGTGGAGAGCGCGGGCACCTGGGGTCATGAGGGCGCGCCGATGGAGGCCAACGCCGAGGCGGTGCTGGCCGAGTTCGGCGCGGACGCCTCGGGCTTCTTCGGCCGGGAACTGCTCGACGAGCATGTGATCAGGGCCGACCTGGTGCTGACGGCCACGCGGGACCACCGGGCGCAGGTGATCTCGATGGGGCACTCGGCGGGCCTGCGTACCTTCACGCTGAAGGAGTTCACCCGCCTGGTCCGTGCGATAGACCCGGCCACGCTGCCGCCGCTGGAGGACGGTGTGGTCCTGCGCGCCCGTGCGCTGGTGCGGGCGGCTGCTGCTCTACGCGGGTGGCTGCTTGCGCCCACGGCGGAGGCGGACGAGGTGTACGACCCGTACGGCGCCCCGCTCACCTTCTTCCGGTCGATCGGCGACGAGATACACCAGGCGCTGGACCCTGTGGTCACGGCGCTGACGGGGGTTCCGGCGCGGGCGTAGGGCCACGTGGCGCGCCAAGCGGCTGCATCACCGGGCGCCCCGCACGTCCCCGGCCTACATTGGGGATACGTCACCGTCGACCGCCCGGGAGCCCGCCATGTCGGTCACCCATACCCTTGAGACCGACGTCCTGCGGCGGCAGGACCCGGCGATGGCCGAGATCCTGCTCGCGGAACTCGACCGGCAATCGACCACCCTTCAGCTGATCGCGGCCGAGAACTTCTGCTCGCCGGCCGTGCTCGCCGCCCTCGGCTCGCCCCTCGCCAACAAGTACGCCGAGGGTTACCCCGGCGCCAGGTACCACGGTGGCTGCGAGCTC
Source organism: Streptomyces sp. NPDC053069 (assembly GCF_044546895.1). Classification (NCBI taxonomy): domain Bacteria; kingdom Bacillati; phylum Actinomycetota; class Actinomycetes; order Kitasatosporales; family Streptomycetaceae; genus Streptomyces; species Streptomyces sp. NPDC053069. The sequence goes on from NZ_JBITZN010000002.1 coordinate 639,473, forward strand.
GTCGACGTGGCCGAACGCGCCGCCGTCGACCGGGCCAGGGAACTCTTCGGGGCCGACCACGCCAATGTGCAGCCCCACTCGGGCTCCTCGGCCGTCCTGGCCGCCTACGCCGCCCTGCTGCGCCCCGGAGACACCGTCCTCGCCCTGGGGCTGCCGTACGGCGGCCACCTCACCCATGGCTCGCCCGCGAACTTCTCCGGGCGCTGGTTCGACTTCGTCGGGTACGGGGTGGACGCCGAGACCGGGCTCGTCGACCACGATCAGGTGCGGCACCTGGCCCGCAACCACCGGCCCAAGGCGATCGTCTGCGGGTCCATCGCATACCCCCGGCACTTCGACTACGCCTTCTTCCGTGAGGTCGCCGACGAGGTCGGGGCCTACCTGATCGCGGACGCCGCGCATCCGATCGGGCTGGTCGCCGGGGGAGCGGCGCCGAACCCGGTGCCGTACGCCGACATCGTGTGCGCGACCACCCACAAGGTGCTGCGGGGCCCGCGCGGCGGGATGATCCTGTGCGGGAGCGAGCTGGCCGAGCGCGTCGACCGGGCCGTGTTCCCGTTCACCCAGGGCGGTGCGCAGATGCACACGATCGCCGCGAAGGCCGTCGCGTTCGGCGAGGCGGCAACCCCGGCGTTCGCCGCGTACGCCCATCAGGTGGTCGCCAATGCCCGGGTGCTGGCCGGTCATCTGGCCGCCGAGGGTCTCGCCGTCACCACCGGAGGCACGGACACCCATCTGATCACCGCCGATCCGGCCCCGCTGGGCGTGGACGGCCGGACGGCTCGCGGCCGGCTCGCCGCCGCCGGGATCGTCCTGGACTGCTGCGCGCTGCCGCACGGCGACGGGCGCGGGCTGAGGCTGGGCACGGCGGCGGTGACCACGCAGGGCATGGGCGAGCCGGAGATGGTGCGGATCGCGGCGCTGACGGCGGCCGTGCTGCGCGCGGAGACCGAGCCTGCCCCGGCCCGGGACGAGGTGCGCGCCCTCACCGCCGGTTTTCCGCCGTATCCCAGCTGAACGGGGGTAGGCGGGTCCCGTACAGCCCGATCTGGGCCATGGTCCACAGCCACACGTGCAACCATCGTGGCTACCCGGAAGTCCCCATCCTTATACGACCGTCGCTAGGGTGTGGGGCTGTGATGGCCAGCGAGACCTGTGGGGAAGCCCGTGCGTGAATACCTGCTGACGCTCTGCATCACGGCCGCGGTGACGTATCTGCTGACAGGGCCGGTACGGAAATTCGCGATCGTGGCAGGGGCGATGCCGGAGATCCGGGCACGTGACGTGCACCGGGAGCCCACTCCGCGCCTCGGCGGTATCGCCATGTTCTTCGGCCTGTGCGCGGGTCTGCTGGTCGCGGACCACCTCACCAACCTCAACGAGGTGTTCGCGAAGTCCAACGAGCCGCGGGCCCTGCTCTCCGGCGCCGCCCTGATCTGGCTGATCGGCGTCCTGGACGACAAGTTCGAGATCGACGCGCTGATCAAGCTGGGCGGTCAGATGATCGCTGCGGGCGTGATGGTCGTGCAGGGCCTGACGATCCTGTGGCTGCCCATCCCCGGCGTCGGCAATGTGGCGCTGACCCAGTGGCAGGGCACGCTGCTGACCGTCGCCCTCGTGGTCATCACGATCAACGCGGTGAACTTCGTGGACGGCCTGGACGGCCTCGCGGCCGGGATGGTCTGCATCGCGGCGGCCGCGTTCTTCCTGTACGCCTACCGCGTCTGGGTGTCGTACGGCATCGAGGCCGCCGCCCCGGCGACGCTCTTCGCGGCGATCCTGATGGGCATGTGCCTGGGCTTCCTGCCGCACAACATGCATCCCGCGCGCATTTTCATGGGCGACTCCGGCTCGATGCTCATCGGTCTGGTGCTGGCCGCCGGCGCGATCTCGATCACCGGCCAGCTCGACCCGGACGCGCTGAACCTGTACGCGGGTTCGGAGAAGGCCGCGGTGCACCAGACCGTGCCGGTCTACATCCCGCTGCTGCTCCCGCTGACGATCATCGCGGTGCCGACCGCCGACCTGGTCCTGGCGATCGTCCGCCGCACCTGGCGCGGGCAGTCCCCGTTCGCCGCGGACCGCGGCCATCTGCACCACCGGCTGCTGGAGATCGGCCACTCGCACAGCCGGGCCGTGCTGATCATGTACTTCTGGTCGGCCCTGATCGCCTTCGGCGCCCTGGCGTACTCGGTGAACTCGGCGTCCATGTGGATCGTGCTCGGCGTCGTCTTCCTCAGCGCGGTGGGCCTGGTCCTGCTGCTGCTCCCGCGCTTCACGCCGCGCGTGCCCCTGTGGGCGCAGCGGTTCGTGCCGCCGCGCTACCGGCGCCGGCGCGGGGCCGTGCCGGCCGCCGTGGCTGTGGCGGCCGATGAGCCGGAGGCGGCCCAGGAGACCGAGGAGCGGACCCCGGTCACCGCCGGGATCTCGGGCGTCAACGGGGCGACGGCCATTGGCCCCCGTTCGCGTTTCCTTGATCGCCGGTAAGCCGCTCCGGGTAAGAATCTGACTAGAGCATTGCCAACTCGTGGGGGTGTAAAGCCCCCAATACCAGACAAGTGGGCGCGGTTTCTGCACAGACGCGCGCTGTCACTCTCATGTGTGACAGTAAGCACACCTGCCAGGTAAAGACCTCATCAAATAGTTTGTGATACGGTTCACGAGAACCCCGGATAGAACCGAAGGACCTGAGTGCGACGGTCCATTGGTGTGAGGTCTCGATCACTCAGCCCGGGACTACGCTCGTCCATGACGACACCCTGCCCCCTGTGAAAGCGGAGTTGCCGCCATGCCGTCCAATGACGCCCGGATCCTGACCCAGGCCGCCGTGCCCACAGCTGCCGTCGGCGCGATTGCCGCCGTCGTCAGCGGTGTGGTTGCCGGTGGCAAGGGGGCGATCGGGGCCGTCGTCGGAACGCTGGTCGTGATCCTGTTCATGGGGATCGGGCTCTACGTGCTCCAGCGCACCGCCAAATCCTTTCCGCAGCTGTTCCAGATGATGGGCCTGATGCTCTACGCGGCCCAGCTGCTGCTGCTGGTCATCTTTGTCGCCCTGTTCAAGAACACGACGCTGTTCAACCCCCGCGCCTTCGCCATCGCGCTCGTGGTCGCCACCCTGGCGTGGATCGCCGCGCAGACGCGGGCGCACATGAAGGCCAAGATCCTCTACGTCGATCCCGAAGCCTCGTCGAAGGGCGACAAGCCCGAGAAGACAGGGCACTCGTCGTGAGAGGTAGGGCCGGGATAAAGGCGCACGAGAGATCCTGCTATCGTCCGGTGCCAACTGCGGCATCGCGGGCGCGGGCATCCGAGCTGACGCCTGCTCAATCGCGAGGCGAGATGCCCCCCAGCCGCCCCCACATCCGAACCACCAGTCCCGTGCCGAACCGCGGCCTCACGCCGCGCCGACACAACGAGGTTGCCGTACCCATGCGCCACGATGAAGGAGCCCGCGGTGAGTGCTGACGCGACGCAGACGCTCGCTTTCGACTCGAGCTGCCACCTGTTCAACGGGTGTGGCTTCGACACCGTCGCTCCGGGCCTGCACTCGTTCCTGTTCAAGCCGCTTTGGGGCGACGCGGACAGCAACGTGTACTTCAACAAGACGATGCTGCTGGCGCTGCTCGGTTCCATCATCATCGTCGGCTTCTTCTGGACCGCGTTCGCCAGGCCGAAGGTCGTGCCGGGCAAGCTGCAGCTGGTGGCCGAGTCGGGCTACGACTTCATCCGCCGCGGTGTCGTCTACGAGACGATCGGCAAGAAGGAAGGCGAGAAGTACGTCCCGCTGGTCGTCTCGCTGTTCTTCTTCGTGTGGATGATGAACCTCTGGTCGGTCATCCCGCTCGCCCAGTTCCCGGTGACGTCGATCATTTCGTACCCCGCCGTCCTGGCCGGCATCGTCTACATCCTCTGGGTCTCGCTGACCTTCAAGCGGCACGGGTTCGTCGGCGCCTTCAAGAACTTCACGGGCTACGACAAGTCGCTCGGCGGAGTGCTCCCGCTGTCGATGACGATCGAGCTGTTCTCGAACCTGCTCGTGCGGCCCTTCACCCACGCCGTGCGACTCTTCGCCAACATGTTCGCCGGCCACACCCTGCTGGTGCTCTTCACCGTCGCCAGCTGGTACATGCTGAACGGCATCGGCATCGCGTACTCCGCCGTGTCGTTCACGATGGTCATCATCATGACGGCCTTCGAGCTCTTCATCCAGGCTGTCCAGGCGTACGTCTTCGTACTGCTGACCTGCAGCTTCATCCAGGGCGCGCTCGCCGAGCACCACTGAGCCACCCGACCACCCACCCAGACATCCGGTGGTCAACCCCCACCGGTCATTGAAAGAGAAGGAAGAACCGGCATGTCCGCTCTCGAAACCCTTGCCGCCGGCGTCCAGATCAAGGGCAACCTCGGCTCCATCGGTTACGGTCTCGCCGCCATCGGCCCGGGCGTCGGCGTCGGCATCATCTTCGGTAACGGCACGCAGGCCCTGGCCCGCCAGCCCGAGGCGGCCGGTCTGATCCGTGCCAACCAGATCCTGGGCTTCGCCTTCTGTGAGGCGCTCGCCCTGATCGGTCTGGTCATGCCGTTCGTCTACCCGAGCGCCTGATCCGACCGTCGCGCACCATTAGACGAAAGGCACTGATATGAGCCTCCTGGTTCAGCTGGCGGCTGAGGACCCCGAGAACCCCCTCTTCCCGCCGATCCCAGAGCTCGTCATCGGCCTGATCGCCTTCGTCATCGTCTTCGGCTTCCTCGCCAAGAAGCTCCTCCCGAACATCAACAAGGTTCTGGAAGAGCGCCGCGAGGCCATCGAGGGCGGTATCGAAAAGGCCGAGGCCGCGCAGACCGAGGCCAAGAGCGTCCTTGAGCAGTACAAGGCCCAGCTCGCCGAGGCCCGGCACGAGGCCGCGCGTCTGCGCCAGGAGGCGCAGGAGCAGGGTGCCGCGCTCATCGCCGAGATGCGGGCCGAGGGCCAGCGTCAGCGCGAGGAGATCATCGCCGCCGGTCACGCCCAGATCGAGGCCGACCGCAAGGCCGCGGCGTCCGCGCTGCGTCAGGACGTCGGCAAGCTCGCCACCGAACTGGCCGGCAAGCTCGTCGGTGAGTCCCTCGAGGACCACGCCCGGCAGAGCCGTGTGATCGACCGCTTCCTCGACGAGCTCGAGGAGAAGGCCGAGGCCACGCGATGAACGGAGCGAGCCGCGAGGCCCTGGCAGCCGCACGTGAGCGTCTCGACGCGCTGACGGACTCCACGTCCGTCGATGCCGCTTCGCTCGCCGACGAGCTGGCGGCCGTCACCGCGCTGCTCGACCGCGAGGCCGGCCTGCGCCGGGTCCTCACCGACCCGGCGCAGCCCGCAGAGGCCAAGGCGCAGCTGGTGGAGCGTCTGATCGGTGGCCAGGTCAGCGGTGCGACCGCCGACCTGGTGGCCGGTATGGCGCGCTCCCGCTGGTCGCAGCCCCGCGACCTGGTGGACGCGCTGGAGGAGCTGGCGAGCATCGCCGACCTCACCGCCGCGGAGAAGAACGGCACGCTCGACGACGTCGAGGACGAGCTGTTCCGGTTCGGCCGGATCGTCTCGTCGAACACCGAGCTGCGCGCCGCGCTGACCGACCGCGCCGCCGGCGGCCAGGCCAAGACCGAGCTGCTGCACCGGCTGCTGGGCGGACGGGCCAAGCCCGCCACCGAGCGTCTGGTCGCACGCCTCGTGACCGCGCCGCGGGGACGTAGCCTGGAAGCGGGACTGGAGTCCCTGTCCAAGCTCGCCGCCGAGCGCCGGGACCGTCTGGTGGCGATCGTCACCTCGGCGGTGCCGCTGAGCGACCCGCAGAAGCAGCGCCTGGGCGACGCCCTCGCAAAGCTCTACGGCCGCCGGATGCACCTCAACCTGGACGTGGACCCCGACGTGATCGGCGGGATCCGGGTACAGGTCGGTGACGAGGTCATCAACGGCTCCCTCGCGGACCGGCTGGACGACGCCGCCCGCCGCATGGCGAGCTAGCAACTCAAGAGTCAGTACTTACTTACGGCCCTGGTTGGGCCGTGCAGAGGATTCCTGGGGGTCGCCCCCAGACCCCCCAAGTGAAACTTCGGGCCCAACAAGGAGAGCAGGGAACCCAGATGGCGGAGCTCACGATCCGGCCGGAGGAGATCCGGGACGCGCTGGAGAACTTTGTCCAGTCGTACAAGCCGGACGCGGCCTCGCGCGAGGAGGTCGGTACGGTCACCCTTGCCGGCGACGGCATCGCGAAGATCGAGGGTCTTCCCTCGGCCATGGCCAACGAACTGCTGAAGTTCGAGGACGGCACCCTCGGCCTCGCCCTCAACCTCGAGGAGCGCGAGATCGGTGCCATCGTCCTCGGTGAGTTCAGCGGCATCGAGGAGGGTCAGCCGGTGCAGCGCACCGGTGAGGTCCTCTCCGTCGCGGTCGGCGAGGGCTACCTCGGCCGTGTCGTCGACCCGCTCGGCAACCCGATCGACGGCCTCGGCGAGATCGAGACGTCCGGCCGCCGCGCGCTTGAGCTGCAGGCCCCCACGGTCATGCAGCGCAAGTCGGTGCACGAGCCGATGGAGACCGGCTACAAGGCCGTCGACGCGATGACCCCGATCGGCCGTGGTCAGCGTCAGCTGATCATCGGTGACCGCCAGACCGGCAAGACCGCCCTGGCCGTCGACACGATCATCAACCAGCGCGACAACTGGCGCACCGGCGACCCGAAGAAGCAGGTCCGCTGCATCTACGTCGCCATCGGCCAGAAGGGCTCCACCATCGCCGGCGTGCGCCGCGCGCTGGAGGAGAACGGCGCCCTGGAGTACACGACCATCGTCGCCGCCCCGGCGTCCGACCCGGCCGGCTTCAAGTACCTGGCGCCGTACACCGGTTCGGCCATCGGTCAGCAGTGGATGTACGAGGGCAAGCACGTCCTCATCATCTTCGACGACCTGTCGAAGCAGGCCGACGCCTACCGCGCCGTGTCGCTGCTGCTGCGCCGCCCGCCGGGCCGTGAGGCCTACCCGGGTGACGTCTTCTACCTGCACTCCCGGCTGCTGGAGCGCTGCGCCAAGCTCTCCGACGACATGGGTGCCGGTTCGATGACCGGTCTGCCGATCGTCGAGACCAAGGCCAACGACGTCTCGGCGTTCATCCCGACCAACGTCATCTCCATCACCGACGGCCAGTGCTTCCTGGAGTCGGACCTGTTCAACGCCGGTCAGCGTCCCGCGCTGAACGTCGGTATCTCCGTCTCCCGAGTCGGTGGTTCCGCGCAGCACAAGGCGATGCGCCAGGTCTCCGGCCGTCTCCGTGTGGACCTCGCCCAGTTCCGTGAGCTGGAGGCGTTCGCCGCCTTCGGTTCCGACCTGGACGCGGCCTCCAAGGCGCAGCTGGAGCGCGGTTCGCGCATGGTCGAGCTGCTGAAGCAGGACCAGTACCAGCCGATGGCCACCGAGGACCAGGTCGTCTCCGTCTGGGCCGGCACCAACGGCCGTATGGACGACGTCCCGGTCGCCGACATCCGCCGCTTCGAGAAGGAACTGATCGAGTTCCTGCACCGCAAGCACCAGGGCCTGATGACCTCCATCAAGGAGGGCGCCAAGATGTCGGACGACACGATCCAGGCGATCGACGACGCGGTGGCCGAGTTCAAGAAGCAGTTCGAGACCTCGGACGGCAAGCTGCTCGGCGAGGACGTTCCTGCCGCTGCCGCCAAGTGACGTAAGGAAGGGACCTGACTCATGGGAGCTCAGCTCCGGGTCTACAAGCGTCGCATCCGATCCGTCAGCGCGACCAAGAAGATCACGAAGGCGATGGAGATGATCGCCGCCTCGCGCGTCGTCAAGGCGCAGCGCAAGGTGGCGGCCTCCACGCCGTACGCGACCGAGCTGACGCGCGCGGTCACGGCGGTCGGCACCGGCTCGAACACCAAGCACCCGCTCACCACGGAGGCGGAGAACCCGACCCGTGCCGCGGTCCTGCTCCTCACGAGCGACCGCGGTCTGGCCGGCGCCTTCAACTCCAACGCCATCAAGACGGCGGAGCAGCTGACCGAGCGCCTGGAGCGCGACGGCAAGCAGGTCGACACGTACATCGTCGGCCGGCGCGGTGTCGCCCACTACAACTTCCGTGAGCGCAAGGTCACGGAGTCGTGGACGGGCTTCACGGACGAGCCGACGTACGCGGACGCCAAGAAGGTCGCGGCGCCCCTGATCGAGGCGATCGAGAAGGACACGGCCGAGGGTGGTGTGGACGAACTCCACATCGTCTTCACCGAGTTCGTCTCGATGATGACGCAGACGGCGCTCGACGCCCGGCTGCTGCCGCTGCGCCTCGACGAGGTCGCCGAGGAGGCTCACCCCAAGGGGGAGATCCTCCCGCTGTACGACTTCGAGCCCTCGGCGGAGGACGTCCTCGACGCCCTGCTGCCGCGCTATGTGGAGAGCCGTATCTACAACGCGCTGCTCCAGTCGGCCGCTTCGAAGCACGCCGCCACGCGGCGCGCGATGAAGTCGGCCACCGACAACGCCGGTGAGCTCATCGAGAACCTCACCCGGCTTGCCAACGCGGCCCGTCAGGCCGACATCACCCAGGAAATCAGCGAGATCGTCGGTGGCGCGAGCGCCCTGGCCGACGCGACCGCGGGGAGTGACCGATAAATGACCACCACTGTTGAGACCGCGACGGCTACGGGCCGCGTCGCCCGGGTCATCGGCCCGGTCGTCGACGTGGAGTTCCCCGTCGACGCGATGCCGGACATCTACAACGCCCTTCACGTCGAGGTCTCCGACCCGGCGAACGCGGGCGAGAAGAAGACGCTGACCCTGGAGGTCGCCCAGCACCTGGGTGACGGCCTGGTCCGCACCATCTCCATGCAGCCCACCGACGGTCTGGTCCGCCAGGCCCCGGTGACCGACACGGGCGCGGCCATCTCCGTCCCCGTCGGCGACTTCACCAAGGGCAAGGTGTTCAACACCCTCGGTGAGGTGCTGAACGTCGACGAGTCCTACGACGGCGAGCGCTGGCCGATCCACCGCAAGGCCCCGAACTTCGACGAGCTCGAGTCCAAGACCGAGATGTTCGAGACGGGCGTCAAGGTCATCGACCTGCTCACCCCGTACGTCAAGGGCGGCAAGATCGGCCTGTTCGGCGGCGCCGGCGTCGGCAAGACGGTGCTCATCCAGGAGATGATCTACCGTGTCGCCAACAACCACGACGGTGTCTCCGTGTTCGCCGGTGTCGGTGAGCGCACCCGTGAGGGCAACGACCTCATCGAGGAAATGAGCGACTCGGGCGTCATCGACAAGACCGCGCTGGTCTTCGGTCAGATGGACGAGCCCCCGGGCACCCGTCTGCGCGTCGCGCTGGCCGGCCTGACCATGGCCGAGTACTTCCGTGACGTCCAGAAGCAGGACGTGCTGTTCTTCATCGACAACATCTTCCGCTTCACGCAGGCCGGCTCCGAGGTCTCCACGCTGCTCGGCCGTATGCCGTCCGCGGTGGGTTACCAGCCGAACCTGGCCGACGAGATGGGTCTCCTCCAGGAGCGCATCACCTCGACCCGCGGTCACTCGATCACCTCGATGCAGGCGATCTACGTCCCCGCCGACGACCTGACCGACCCGGCCCCGGCCACCACCTTCGCCCACCTCGACGCGACGACGGTTCTGTCCCGTCCGATCTCCGAGAAGGGCATCTACCCGGCCGTGGACCCGCTGGACTCCACGTCCCGGATCCTGGACCCGCGCTACATCTCCGCGGACCACTACAACGCCGCCATGCGCGTGAAGACGGTCCTGCAGAAGTACAAGGACCTCCAGGACATCATCGCGATCCTCGGTATCGACGAGCTCGGCGAGGAGGACAAGCTCGTCGTCCACCGTGCCCGTCGCGTGGAGCGCTTCCTGTCCCAGAACACCCACGTCGCCAAGCAGTTCACCGGCGTCGACGGGTCGGACGTGCCGCTGGACGAGTCGATCGCCGCGTTCAACGCGATCATCGACGGTGAGTACGACCACTTCCCGGAGCAGGCGTTCTTCATGTGCGGTGGCCTGGAGGACCTCAAGGCCAACGCCAAGGAGCTCGGCGTCTCCTGAGCCTCGCGCTCGTCCGAGGGGGCGGGGTGCGTCCCGCCCCCTCACTCACGCCCACTAGAATTGACCCCAACACCCGGCAGAACCGCCGGGTGGTGACCCGAGGAGCCACCCTTGGCTGCTGAGCTGCACGTCGAGCTGGTCGCCGCCGACCGCCAGGTCTGGTCCGGCGAGGCCACCCTGGTCGTCGCGCGCACCACGTCCGGCGACATCGGCGTCATGCCCGGTCACCAGCCGCTGCTCGGTGTGCTGGAGTCGGGCCCGGTGACCATCCGGACGAGTGACGGTGGAACGGTCGTCGCCGCGGTGCACGGCGGTTTCGTCTCGTTCGCGGACAACAAGCTGTCCCTGCTGGCCGAGATCGCCGAGCTGTCGGACGAGATCGATGTCCAGCGCACGGAGCGGGAGCTGGAGCGCGCGAAGGCGGAGGGCGATGCCGCCGCCGAGCGTCGCGCGGACGTCCGCCTCCGCGCGGCGGCGGCGCGCTGAGCCCAGCGCGCGGTATGACGTCACTCAGCCGCGGCCGGCCCGGAGCAATCCGGTGCCGGTCGCGGCTGAGGTAGATGTGGGTGTTTTTTCCATTTCATTACGAAGTGACAGAAGCAGTTCCTAGGAGACGAGGAGGTCGGTGCCGGTGATCCTCGCTCTGACTGTGTGCGGGATCGTGGTCGCGCTCGTGGTGGTGGGACTGTTCCTGTTCGGCCTGCGCCGCAGACTCATCCAGCGCTCCGGCGGTACCTTCGACTGTTCCCTGCGCTGGGACGTGGCCGAGAAACCCGACGCCAACGGCAAGGGCTGGTCCTACGGCGTCGCCCGCTACAACGGCGACCGCATCGAGTGGTACCGCGTCTTCTCCTACGCCTTCCGGCCGCGCCGCACGCTGGAGCGCGCGCAGATCGAGGTGGCCGGCCGCCGGCTGCCCGAGGGTGAGGAGGAGCTGGCGCTGCTCTCCGACGCGGTGGTCCTCGCCTGTACCCATCGGGGCACGCGCCTCGAACTCGCGATGAGCGAAGACGCGCTGACCGGATTCCTCGCGTGGCTGGAGGCAGCCCCGCCCGGTCAGCGCGTCAACGTCGCTTAGGGCACCGACAGGTACTAGAGGTTGCTGCTGATGGCGTTCACCAGCTCACCATTGCCGGTGTCGCCGCTGAACTCCCAGAAGAAGGCCCCGCCGAGCCCCTGGGACTTCGCCCAGCTCATCTTCCCGGCGATCGTCGACGGGGTGTCGTAGGACCACCAGTTGCTGCCGCAGTGCGCGTACGCCGTGCCCGCGACGGTGCCGGTGACCGGACAGGACGTCTTGAGCACCTTGTAGTCCTCGATGCCCTGCTCGTACGTACCCGCCGCCGGGCCCGTGGCCGTGCCGCCCGGGGCGTCCTGGGTGACGCCGGTCCAGCCGCGGCCGTAGAGGCCGATGCCGATGAGCAGCTTGGACGCGGGGACACCGATGGACCTGTACTTGGCGATCGCGTCGGCCGTGTCGAAGCCGGCCTTCGGGATGCCGGAGTACGAGGTGAGCGGGGAGTGCGGGGCGGTCGGGCCCTTGGCGTCCCAGGCGCCGAAGAAGTCGTACGACATCACGTTGTACCAGTCGGCGTACTGGGCGGCACCGGCGTAGTCCGCGGCCTCGATCTTGCCGCCGGCCGAACCGTCTGCGGTGACCGCGGCCGTGACCAGGGCCTTCGAACCGAACTTGGCGCGCAGCGCGGCCAGCACGTTCTTGAAGGCCGCCGCCCCGCTGGTGTCGCAGGACAGGCCGCAGGCGTTCGGGTACTCCCAGTCGATGTCGATGCCGTCGAAGACATCGGCCCAGCGCGGGTCCTCGACCAGGTTGTAGCAGGACTGGGCGAACGCGGTCGGGTTCGCGGCGGCCTGGGCGAAGCCGCCGGACCAGGTCCAGCCGCCGAAGGACCAGAGCACCTTGAGGTTCGGGTACTTGGCCTTCAGCTCGCGCAGCTGGTTGAAGTTGCCGCGCAGCGGCTGGTCCCAGGTGTCGGCGACGCCGCTGACCGACTGGTCGGCGGTGAACGCCTTGTCGTAGTCGGCGTAGGAGTCGCCGATCGCGCACTGGCCGTTCGTGACATTGCCGAAGGCGTAGTTGATGTGCGTGATCTTCGCCGCGGAGCCGGAGGTCACCAGGTTCTTGACGTTGTAGTTGCGGCCGTAGATGCCCCACTCGGTGAAGTAGCCGAGTTTGACCTTGTCACCGGTGGTCGGGGGAGTGGTGGTGCCGCCGGTGGTGTGCACCTTGACCGCGCCGCTGACCGGGCCGGTCTGGCCGGCGGTGTCGCGGGCCTGCACGGTGTAGGAGTAGTCGGTGCCGGCGGTCAGGCCGCTGTCCGTGTACGAGGTGGCCGTCACGGTGCCGACGACCTTGCCGTCGCGCAGGACGTCGTAGTTCTTCACGCCCTTGTCGTCGGTGGCCGCACCCCAGGAGAGCTTGACCGAGGTGTCGGTGATGCCGGAGGCGGTCGGGGTGCCGGGCGCGGAGGGCGCCGCGTCACCGGGGACCGTCGTACCGTCGCAACTGTCGCCGTTCAGCTTGCAGTTGGACGGGGAGCCGGGGCCCGAGCCGTTGAAGCCGAAGGAGACGGAGGCGCCGGGGGCGATGCTGCCGTTGTAGGACTTGTTCTTCGCGGTCCAGTGGGTGCCGGAGCCGGTGACGTCCGCGTCCCAGGCCGAGGTGACGGACGTGCCCGAGGGGAAGTCCCACTCGACGGTCCAGGAGCTGATGCTGGAGCTGCCGGTGTTCTTGATGGTCCACTGACCACCGAAGCCGGTTCCCCAGTCGCTGGTCTTGGTGAAGCTCGCCGATGCGTTCGCCGCGGCCTGGGCGGGGCCGGCGAGACCGACGAGGCCGGCCAGGGGGAGCAGCAGGGTCGCGAGGCCTGCGGCGGCTCTGTGTCTGAAGCGCATGCTGCGCCTCCTCAAATGTGGGGATGTCAGGGGCATGACTGAGCCTTCACGCCCACGGTGCTGCGAGAGTAGAAAGGTCTGGACCACTCGTCAATAGGTCTGGACCACTTCGCAGACCGTTCGGTCAGATCCCCAACTCCTGTGCCAGCACGGCCGCTTGGACCCGGCTGCGCAGCTCCAGCTTGGCCAGCAGTCGACTGACGTGCGTCTTCACCGTGCCCTCCGCCATCTGCAGCCGCTCGGCGATCTCGGCGTTCGCCAGGCCCTGGCCGACGCAGGACAGCACCTCCCGCTCGCGCCGGGTCAGACCCTCCAGCACGGCCGGATCGGCCTTCGTCCGACGTGCCGGACCCGCCGCGAACTCGGCGATCAGCCGTCGGGTCACCGCCGGCGCGACGATGCCCTCGCCGCGCGCCACCGTCCGCACCGCCTCCAGCAGATCCCGCGCCTCGGTGTTCTTCAGCAGGAACCCGGCGGCCCCGGCCCGCAGCGCCCCGAACACGTACTCGTCCAGGTCGAAAGTGGTCAGCACGAGCACGTCCGCGACCCCTTCCGCCACGATCTGCCGAGTCGCCGACACCCCGTCGAGGCGCGGCATCTGCACGTCCATCAGCACGACATCGGGCCTGATCTCCCTGGCCAGCTCCACCGCCTGCTCACCGTCCGCGGCCTCGCCGACCACGTCGATGTCGGGCGCGCTGCGCAGGATCAGCACGAGTCCGGCGCGCACGGCGGACTGGTCCTCGGCGACGAGCACATGGATGGGCCGGTTCATGCGGGGGCTCCTTCGGTGAGCGGAAGCGTGGCGCGTACGGTCCACAGGCCGGCCTCGGCTCCGGCCGTGAAGCCGCCGCCGAGCAGGTTCGCCCGCTCCCGCATCCCGGTGAGCCCGGAGCCCGAGCCGGGGGCACGCGGAGTGTCACCGGGCCGGTAGGGGCTCGTGACCTCGACGGTCAGGGCGTCCTCGGTCTGCCGCACGGCCACCCGGACCGTGCCCGGCGCCGCGTGCTTGAGCGCGTTGGTCAGCGACTCCTGCACGATTCGGTAGGCCGCCAGCTCCACCGGCGCCGGCACCCGGCCGTGGCCGGCGTGGAGGCGCACGTCCAGACCGTTGGCGCGGGCGCCCTCGACCAGGGCGGCGAGGCCGTCGAGCGTCGGTGTGGCGGCCGGCTCCAGGTCACCGCCGCTGTCCCGCAGGATGCCGATCAGCCGCCGCATCTCGGCCAGCCCCTCCACGCTGTTCTCCCGGATCACGCCCAGAGCGTCCCGCGAGGTCGCCGGATCGTCGAGGGACAGCGCGGCCGTGGAGTGGATGGCGATCGCGGACAGATGGTTGGCCACCATGTCGTGCAACTCCCGTGCCATGCGAGCCCGTTCGGCGGTGACCGCCTGGGTGCGGTCCATCTCCGCGAGCAGGGCGGTCTGTTCCGCCCGCAGCCGGGCGGCCTCGGCCGCGTCCCGGTGGTCGCGCACCACCCAGCCGGTCGCGGCCGGCGCGAACGCGACCACGCCGATCCCGACACCGATCAGCAGCCCCTTCGGATCGCGCCACAGGGCGGCCGGTACGACCCCGCCGAGCACCGTCAGCATCCCGGTGATCAAGGGGATGCGGCGGGCGGCGGCCGGAGTGCCGTACACGACCGCCGCGTACATCAGGTCGGTGTACAGCACGACGGTGACGAGGTTGCCGAGGGTCACCGTGTCCAGGGTCAGCGCGAGCGTGCCGACCAGCAGACCGATGCGGGGACGGGTGCGGCGCAGCGGCTCGCAGGCGGCCGTCACAGCCAGCGGGACCAGCGGCGCCCAGGGCGCCGACCACAGCACGACCGGGTCCGTGGACTCACGCGAGTGGAGACCGAGCGACCACAGCAGCAGCCCGCCGAGCAGCCCGCTCACGGCGATCCGCAGGTCGTCACGGTGGGGGCGGGGGAGTGCGAGGGCCATGCCCCCATCCAACACGGCCCACGGACGGCCCGTGTGCTCCCCGGGCAGGGTCCTGGACTGCAACTTTCGCTTACGCCCGGTTCGCCCGCGCCGACGATGATCCGCGCCCCGGCTGCCGGGAGCCTTGACGGTGACGAGGGGAGCGAACCGTGATCGTATGGCTGGTCATCGCCTGTGAGGTGGCGTTCTGGGTGCTGCTGGCGGCCGGACTGACCTTCCGTTACGGGCTGCGCATGCCCCGCACCGGCCTCGCGCTGCTGCTGTGCGAGCCGCTGCTGGAGGTCGTGCTGTTCGTGGTGACCGCGATCGACCTCAAGCACGGCGCGCAGCCGGACTGGCGGCACGGCCTGGCCGCCGTGTACATCGGCTTCACGGTCGGGCTCGGCCACTCGACGATCAAGTGGGCCGACGCCCGGGTCGCCCACCGCTTCGCCGGCGGCCCACCCCCGGTGAAGCCGCCGAAGTACGGCACGGCCCGCACCGTCCACGAGTGGAAGGTCGCGGCCCGCTGGATCCTGGCCGCACTGGTCGCCCTGGCTCTGCTTCAGGCCGCTGTCTGGTACGTCGGCTCCGCCGGAGACACCGGCTCGCTGCGGGAGTGGCAGCTGCGGATGCTGTGGGTGATCGGCATCAACGTGATCATCGCAGGCAGCTACACCGTGTTCCCGAAGCGAGAGCGCTAACGCTCACCGCCCGGCACCCACAGCACATCGCCGATGTCCTTGTTCGCCGTGCGCGCCAGGATGAACAGCAGGTCCGACAGCCGGTTGAGGTAGGTCGCGGTGAGCGGGTTCATCGTCTCGCCATGGACCTCCAGGGCTGCCCAGGTGGAGCGCTCGGCCCGGCGTACGACCGTGCAGGCCTGGTGCAGCAGGGCCGCGCCCGGGGTGCCGCCGGGCAGGATGAAGGAGCGGAGCTTCTCCAGCTGCTCGTTGAAGCGGTCGCAGTCCGCCTCCAGCTTGTCGATGTAGAACTGCTCGACCCGAAGCGGCGGGAACTCGGGGTTCTCCACCACCGGTGTCGACAGGTCGGCGCCCACGTCGAACAGGTCGTTCTGGACGCGCGTGAGGACGGCGACGACCTCCGCCTCCAGACCGCCCAGCGCGATCGCGGCGCCGATCACCGCGTTGGCCTCGTTGGCGTCGGCGTACGCGGAGATCCTGAGGTCCGTCTTGGGCACCCGGCTCATGTCCCCGAGGTGGGTGGTGCCCTTGTCGCCGGTCCTGGTGTAGATGCGCGTCAGATTGACCATGTGGCCAGCGTAGTTACGCCCCGGCCGTCCGGAACACCCGTGTGCCCACCGTCACGGTCAGTGCCGCGAAGCCGACGGCGACGAGGACGCCGTAGAGCATGTGCGCGGTCGCGTAGTGCCCCACGTACGCGTCGCGGACCGCGTCCACCAGATAGCGGAACGGCACGAAGTGCGACAGCACGTTCAGCCAGGCCGGCGCCAGGGTCATCGGGAGCATCAGGCCGGACAGCAGCATCGAGGGCATCGACACCATGTTGATCAGCGGGCCGAACTCCTGCGGGGTGCGCACCTTCATTCCCAGCGCGTACGACAGCGCGGCCAGCGACAGCGTGAGCAGTGCGACGAACCCGAAGCCGATCAGGATGCCCGCGACCGGCGCGCGCAGGCCCATGACGAGCGCGGCCAGCACCAGCAGCACCGCCTGGAAGACGAAGACCGTGGTGTCGCGCAGCACCCGGCCGAGCAGCAGGGCGAGCCGGCTGACCGGGGTCACCCGCATCCGCTCCACCACCCCCTGCCCCTTCTCGACGATGACCGTGAATCCGGCGAACAGGGCACCGAACAGGCCGAGTTGGAGCAGCAGCCCGGGGACCAGCACCTGCCAGGAACTGCCCGCACCGCCCAGCGGCAGATCGGTGAGCAGCGGCCCGAAGAAGAGCAGATAGAGCAGGGGCGTCAGCACCCCGAAGAGCAGGGCGAAGCGGGAGCGCAGGGACTGGCGCAGATAACGGCCGTAGATGAGGGCCGTGTCATGAAGAAGCATCGTCTTTCGCATCCTTGTACGGCCTTGTACGGCCTTATACGGCGACGGGGGTGGCGTCGGCCGGGGCGGGGCCGCGGCCGGTGACGGCGAGGAAGGTGTCCTGGAGCGAGGCGTCGATCGAGCCGCCGTACTGGAGCTTCAGCGCGCTCGGCGTCCCCTCGGCGGCGACCGTGCCCTTGTCCACGATCACCAGGCGGTCGGCGAGGGCGTCGGCCTCGTCCAGGTAGTGCGTGGTCAGGAAGACGGTCGTGCCGTGGTCGTCGCGCAGCCGGCGGACCAGGTCCCACAGGTCGGCGCGGCTGCCCGGGTCGAGGCCGGTGGTCGGCTCGTCCAGGAACAGCACCTTGGGCCGGTGGGTGAGCGCCATCGCGATGTCCAGCCGCCGCCGCTGACCGCCGGAGAGGGCCCCGGCCTTGCGGTCCAGGAATCCGGTGAGGTCCAGGTCGCGGGCGAGTTCCTCGGCGCGGGCGCTCGCCTCGGCCTTGGGCAGCCGGTACATCCGCCCCTGGGTGACCAACTCCTCCCGCACGGTGATCTGCGGATCGACCCCGCCGGACTGGGCGACGTACCCGCTGGCCGCGCGTACCCCGGCCGGATCCGTCGCGAGGTCGTGCCCGGCGACGGTGGCCGCGCCGCCGGTCGGCTTCAGCAGGGTGGTGAGCATCCGCAGGGTGGTCGTCTTGCCGGCGCCGTTGGGCCCGAGGAAGCCGAGGATCTCGCCTTCCCGGACGGCGAGGTCGATGCCGCGCACGGCCTCGACGGGCCCGGCCTTGATCTGGAAGGTGCGGGCGAGTCCCGCCGCGCTGATGACTGCTGCCATGCCCCCAGAAAAACAGAGTCTCTGAAAATTTGCAATCACCCCAAGTTTTCATCGGCTCCAGTGAAGTTAGGATGCGGGCATGGCTGAGGGACTCAGGGAGCGGAAGAAGCGGCAGACCCGGCAGTACATCTCGGATGTCGCCACGGGGCTGTTCGTCGAGCGCGGCTTCGACGCGGTGACGGTCGCGGAGATCGCCGAGGCGGCGAACGTCTCCGTCAACACCGTCTACAACTACTTCCCGGCCAAGGAGGACCTCTTCTTCGACCGCTCGGCCGGCATGGTCGACCGCCTCGCCCGCTGGGTGCGGGGCAGGTCGGAAGGCGAGTCCGCCGCGGCGGCTGTTCTCCGCGAGCTGCGCGAGGAGGTCGAGGCGGTCTCCCCCCGGGTCGGCCTGCTCCCCGGCTACGCCGCCTTCATGAAGGTCATCGAGGAGGCCCCCGCCCTCCGCTCCCGCCTGTGGGCCCTCGCCCAGGAGGTCCAGGCCAACCTGGAGCAGGTACTGCGCGAGGACACCGGCGCATCGGCCGACGACGAGCTGCCCCACTTGATGGCCGGTCAGATCGGCTGGATCCACGGCACGGTCATCGCGGTCATCGGCCGCGAGATGGTCAAGGGGCGCGACCCGCGCGAAGTGTCCCGAGAGGTGCTGGTGCTGCTGGACGACATCGAGGACCTGCTGAGCGAGCGGGTCCTCGGTTATGCGGTACGCGGCGAGGACTAGCGCAACGCGCCGCGCCTGACGCCCGCGACGAACGCCGACCACGGCTCCGCCGCGAAGAGGAGGGCGGGGGCGTCGGGGGTCTTGCTGTCACGGACGGGAACGGCGGAGGGGATGGTGTCGCAGACTTCGAGGCACTCGCCGCCGTCCGGGTTGCTGTAGCTGCTCTTGCGCCACGTCACGCCGCTCAGGTCGATGGCTCGCACGGTACTTCCTCCAACATCCGCAGGATGAACTTCCTCGACTCGGCAGGGCTCAGTGCCTGGTCGCGCATCGCATCGTATGCACGTTGCAGTCGCTCAACTGCAGCGTTTTCCTCGATCAGTTCACCACGGTAGGCGTTCTCCGTGTATGCCACCGTAGTACCGTCCGTCAGCCGCAGGAACATGACGGCAGTGCCCACCAAGCCGTGCAGACCGGAATTGTTCGGCAGTACCTGGAGGATGGCGTCCGGACGCTCCGACACCTCCAGGAGAAAGTCCAACTGCTCCCGCCAAGCCCCTGGGTCGCGCAGCGGCGTGCGCAGCACCGTCTCGGCGACGAGGGCGCGGAACGGCGGGGCGTCTTCGCCCTGCAGGAGCATCCGCCGCCCGGTGCGCGCAGCGACCTGCTGGTCCAGTTCCTTGCCCTTGTAGCCGCCGAGTGCGAGCACCTCGCGCGCGTAAGCATCTGTCTGGAGCAGGCCAGGCAGGATGCTCACCCCGAAGTGCCACAGACTCACCGCCTCCCCTTCCAGAATCATGTACCGCCGGTATTGCTCCTTGAACGGCGTCAGGTCCCCCACCGCCAACTCCCACATCACCAACAGCAGTCCCGGCGTGCCGTAGAACTCGTCCAGCGCTTCGGCGACCTCCGGGCTGCCCAGCGTCTTCCCGCTCTCCAGCTTCATGAAGAGCGACGGGTCCCAGCCGACCGCGTCGGCCAGTGCCCGCAAGCTCAAGCCTCTGGCCGTGCGCAGGCGCCGGAGTTCCTCCGCATAGCGCTTGCGGGGTTCCTGGCTGCGCCCCGTGATCACCTTCCGCGCCGGCATGACCCGCCCCCCCCGACTCCGTAGTCGCCCGGACACGTAGCGTATCGATCGGGGCCCGCTCACCGCGCCGCTTCTGTGAGAAGCGAGCTGACTCTGTCCGCGAAGCGCGGGCCGGGTACCGGTATCTCGACGCCGGGATGCCGGGCGTAACCCCGTCGGACGGCATGGGCGACGTACGACGTGACGACGTCTGCCCGCCGCTGCCGCAGGCGCGTGCCCGGGTCGGTCAGGCCGCTGAGGACCCGCAGCACCGTGGGGACCGACGCGTCGAACGTGCAGCTCACCGGCGGACACGTGCCGGTCACGGGGATGGTGTCGTGGTCGGTCGTGGTGTCGAGGCCGGTCTGGCCGTACCAGAAGGCGGCCGCGTGGGCCTCGCCGCGCGCGCGATGGTGCAGGGAGAGGCAGTAGGCGGACGGTGCGTGTCCGGCGCCGGCCGCGTACTGCCACCAGAAGCGGGCCCCTTCGTCGATCCCGGCGACGTTCAGGGCGCAGCCGAGCAGCCAGGCTCCCTCCGGTTCGGGGAGTTGGTCGGTGAGGAAGCGCAGTGCGCCGGGGGCGAGTGCGCCGAGGAGCGAGTCGCACAGGGTGCGCAGGTCGCGGATGGCGGCGGGGTCGGCGGGGCGGGCGTCTTCGGTGCCCTGCCCCTGTCCGGGGTGGGCGGTGTTTTCGTAGGGGACGGTGTCGGTGGGGACCTCGGGGCGATGGTGCAGCCGGGCGCGGGCGAGGAGGGCGTCTATGTCGGGCATGGCGGCAGGGGTCACTCCCGGGAAGCGGTCCGGCGCAGCAGGTCTTCGAGGGCCGCGCGGGCGTGGTGGTCGACGGCGTGGGTGATGGCCGGGCTCAGGCCGGTGACGTAGGGGATCGTTTCCTCCAGGTCCAGGCCGCACAGGTGACCCAGCACGACCACGTCCATCTGGTCCTGGGGCAGGCGGGTGATGGCGTCGAAGAGGTCCACCAGGTCGGTCATGACGACGAGACGGCCCGGCACACTCTCGCTGACCTCCTCGGTGGAGAAGACGGCGGCGCGCAGGTCGGGGCGGCCCTCGCGGTGGGCGGCCCGGGCGAGCACCCGGGACCGCAGCAGGCGCCAGGCGTTGCGCCGGAGGTTCTCGCTGCTCGCGGCCGTGCTCCAGGACAGCCACAGCAGGTCGAAGGTCTCACCCACCGCCCAGCGGACGCGGTCCTCGGCCAGCAGGAAGGCGCGCGCATAGGCGGTGTAGGGCGCACGCATCGCCTCGGTGAAGGCCTGGTGGGCCAGCGGCGGCGGCTCCGGGGCGTACGCCACCTGCTCGATGCAGTGGTCGATCCACCCCTGCTCCTTGCGGGCTTCGCGGGCCGCGGCGGTCCACAGGCGGCGCATCGGCTGCACGGGCAGACCGAGTGCGCGGATCACGCTGAACGTGATCTCCCAGGCGGGGTAGTAGCCGTTGCCGCGCAGGAGTTCGCTGATCCGGGTCTTGGAGTAGCCGGAGCGGTGGACGAGGTCGTCCAGGGTCAGTCCGCTGGAGCGGACGCGGTTGCGCACCGGCTCCAGCCAGGCGCGGTGGGACAGACCCGCAGCCGCGGAGATGGGGGCCGGTTTCCGGCCGCGCCTGCCGCCGGCCTCCACGGGGGCCGGCCGGTCGGCGCCGGAGGGCGAGGTCATTGGGGCGGCTCCTCCCTCTCGGGCCCGGTCAGAGCCTGGACGATCTGCTGCACCAGCAGGCCCAGGGACGGGAGCAGGGTGGCCACGGCGGCGACCTGTCCCAGCACGGTCATCACCGTGCTCCACGTGAGGACCGTCACCAGGACGGCGACGGTCATCACCTTCTTACTCGACATCACGCACTTCGTTTCTGTGAGCAGGACTCACTCCAACTACCCCCCGTCGTCCCGGTGTTGAAGAACCAGGAGGGGGAGTCAGCATGACCCGGCCGCCGTCCGCCACGCCACGTGATCATGGAGTTACGGAACAATGAGCCCGAGGGCCGGGCCGCACCACCCGGCGCCACCCTCGACGCGGCGGGCGAACGACGACGATTCAATCCATTGGGGTGAAAAGCCACTTCCGGGTACGCAGCACCGCGGATGCGGTCCGGCCGGGCGGCGCGTACCGCTGCCGGTGTGATGTCCGTCAAGTGAGACGTGACGCGCGTTACTTACTGCTCACACAGCCGCTCCGGAGCGCTATGGTCCGCCGGAGAAGCAGACTTGGAGCGCGTTCAAAGGGGAGTCGGAGTGGCACGGAAGCTTGCCGTCATCGGGGCCGGTCTCATGGGGTCCGGTATCGCTCAGGTCGCCGCACAGGCGGGCTGGGACGTCGTCCTGCGCGACGTCACCGACGAGGCGCTCAAGCGTGGCACCGACGGCATCAAGGCGTCGTACGACAAGTTCGTGGGCAAGGGGAAGATGGAGGCGCAGGACGCCGACGCCGCCCTGGCCCGCATCGCCGCGACCACCGACCTGGACGCCGCCGCCGACGCGGACATCGTGGTCGAGGCCGTCTTCGAGAAGCTGGAGGTGAAGCACGAGATCTTCCGCGCGCTCGACAAGATCGTGCGCCCGGACACCGTGCTCGCCTCCAACACCTCCGCCATCCCGATCACCAAGATCGCGGCGGTCACCGAGCGCCCCGAGCGGGTCGTCGGCGTCCACTTCTTCTCGCCGGTGCCGATGATGCAGCTCGTCGAGCTGGTCCGGGGCTACAAGACCAGCGACGAAGCCCTCGCCACCGCACGGGAGTTCGCCGAGTCCGTCGGCAAGACCTGCATCGTCGTCAACCGCGACGTCGCCGGGTTCGTGACGACCCGGCTCATCTCCGCCCTCGTCGTCGAGGCGACCAAGCTCTACGAGTCCGGCGTCGCCACCGCCGAGGACATCGACCTCGCCTGCAAGCTGGGCTTCGGCCACGCCATGGGCCCGCTCGCCACCGCCGACCTCACCGGCGTGGACATCCTGCTGCACGCCACCAGCAACATCTACACCGAGTCCCAGGACGAGAAGTTCGCCCCGCCGGAGCTGATGCGCCGGATGGTGGATGCCGGTGACATCGGCCGCAAGAGCGGGCAGGGCTTCTACACGTACTGAGACCCGCCCGTCATACGTACGGGAGAGGAGACCCTCCCGTACCCGCACAACGCCGGACATTCACCCCGGGAACATCACTCCCCGGGGTGAATTCGGTATCGGTTCGCTTACAAGCAGCAACCGCACCACCACTCACGCAGTCAGACGGTGCACAGCACCGTCACCGAGTACGCCAACCGCACTCAACGGGGAGCGCTTATGCACATCAGGGGCGACCATGCCGAGCTGGTCGTCGGGGGCCGCCTCGACGTCCGCAGCGCGGCGGACGCCCGTACGGCCCTGCACTCGGCCGTCGACGACGGAGTCGGCGATCTGGTGCTCGACCTGTCCGAACTGGACTCCTGGGACGCCACCGGACTCGGGGTGATCATGGGTGCCCATCGGCGGGCCGGCCGCTGCGGTCGCCGTCTGGTGCTGCGCGGTGTCCCGCCGCAGATGCAGCGCCTGCTGGTGGCCACCCGGCTGCACCGCATCCTCGCCATCGAGGGCGGCATCGGGGTGGAGTCACTGCCCCGGGTGTGACGCCGTTACCGGTGTGCACCGGGCGACAGGGGAGCCGCGGCAGAACCGGGCGCAGCCGCCGAAGCGCACGTCGGGGGCAATCCTCACCGGACTGTGACGTCTCGGACCGCACGGCACCCCGCACTGTCGGAGATACTGAGCGAAGGTTTAGGGTTCGGTCGCCCGCTACCTCGCAACCCTCGACCGAGCGGGCCCGGACCAGAAGCGACAGCGCGGTGTGCGACAAGGCCGGGAGGGGCCGGAATCACGGGCACACAACGCTTTTGGGGGGCTGAACCCATGGAACGCATGGAACCCGACCCGATCAACCGGGGACCCGAGGAGCACGGCCACGCGGCGAGCCGCCGCCCGCCCCGGGAATCCCTCACCTCCGACTTCGGCCAGAGCGCGCCCGCGCTCGCCCGCACGGCGCAACTCGTCTCCGGCGACCTGCTGCTGACCGTCAACCCCGTCGACGGCAGCGAGATAGAGCTCTGCCCGCCGGACCGACGACCGGCCAGGCCCCGCAAGCGCACCGCCGCCGAGCGTGCCGAGGCCGAGCGTGCCGCCCGGCCGCCCGTACCGCCCGGTCCCGCCCAGCCGGCGCTCTCCCTGGTGGAACGGCAGGACGAACGCGAGCGCCTGGTCCGGCTGCTGGCCCGTGGCCGCTCGGTCCGGCTCACCGGTCCCGGCGGCTCCGGCCGCAGCGCGCTGCTCGACCTCGTCGCCGAGGACTGCATGGACCTCGCGCCCGACGGCGTGGTCCGGCTCACCGGCTTCCACCGCACCACCACCGACCTCCTGCACGACCTCGTGCACGCCGTCTACGACGCCCCGCAGCACCGCCCGGAACCGGACGAACTGCGCGCGCTGGTCCGTGAGATCGGCGCGGTCGTCGTGCTGGACGACATCGAGTTCGGCGGCACCGCCCTCGACGAGCTGCTCGACGCCACCCCCGAGTGCGCGTTCCTGATCGGCGCCACCCCCGATGTGCCGGCGCCCTCAGAGGGATCCGCGGTCGAGGAGGTCTTCCTCAGTGGCCTCGACCGGGCCGGCGGCGTGGAGATCCTGGAGCGGACCGTCGGCCGGGTGCTCACCGAGGAGGAGGCCAACTGGGCCGGCGACCTGTGGTTCGAGTCGGAGGGGCTGCCGCTGAGGTTCGTCCAGGCCGGCGCGCTGCTCCGGCAGCGCGAGGAGCTGCGGGCCGACGCCGGGGCGGTGGACGAGTACGGCGTCTTCGAGGACGTACGCGAGCCGGTCGAACCGGTCCTGGAGCCGGTCCTGGAGCCCGCGGACGAGGTCCCGCTGCCCTCGCTCGGCGAGGCCGCCGCGCCCGCCCCGCTGCTCGCCTCCCGGCTCAGCGCCTCCGCCCGCGCGACCCTGCGCTTCGCCGTCGCCCTCGGCGGCGAGGTGCCGCACCAGGCGCATCTGCCGGCGCTGATCGGCGACACCCACGCCGACGCCGCCCTCGGTGAACTCACCGCGTGCGGACTGGTCTCCCCGGTCGGCGCCCACTACCGTCTCGCGGCCGGTGTGCGGACCCAGCTGGAGGCCGCCGGGTACGCCGACGACAGCGAGGCCCAGGCCCTGGCCGCCGCCGAGCACTACACCTGGTGGGCCGGTCATCCCTCGGTCACCGCCGAGCGGGTGTGCGCCGAGGCCGATGCGGTCCTGGCCGCGCTCGCCGCGGTCGTCCCGCACACGGCTCCGTCCGCCGAAGGGCAGGAGAGCTGCGCGGTACGGCTCGCCCGTACGGCCGCACCCGCCTTCGCCGCCGGGCTGCACTGGAGCGCCTGGGAACGGGCCCTGCGCTCCGGCGCGGAAGCCTCCCGGCTGGCCGGCGAGGTGCGTGAACAGGCCTACTTCCACCACGAGTTGGGTGTCCTGGCGCTGTGCGGCGGACAGCTCGACCGGGCCCGCGCCGAGCTGGAGGCGTCCATCGGGCTGCGCGGGGCGCTCGCCGACAAGCGGGGCACCGTCGCCGGCCGCCGTGCCCTCGCGCTGGTCGCCGACCGCTCCGGCGAGGTGCCCGGGATCGTGGCGGCGGGGCTCGTGCCGGCGGCGGGGGAGGAGCTGCCGGAGGTACGGCACGAGGAGTCCGCGCCGCCGCCGTACGTGCCCCTCGGCGACCCCCTGGTCACCCACCTGCTTCCGGAGGCCGCCACGGCGCGGGGCAGAGGCCTTGTGCGGCTGGCCCGCCGCAACCTCGTGGCGATCGGCTCGGGGGCGCTGCTCGCCGCCGTGCTCGGTACGGTCGTCACGCTCGGCATGACCTCCGACGACAACGCCGGCAAGAACCCGGCCGGGAAGGTCGACGTCAACCCGTCGGCGAGCGCGGGCCTGGACGACGGCAGCCTCGGCGCGGACCCGAAGAAGAACCCGCCGGCCCGCACCGGCTCGGGCCCGACCGCCGCCCACCCGACGAACCCGGGCCCCGACGGCACCTACGGCACGACGGACGACCCGACGCGGTCCCGGCCGGCCGCATCCCCGTCGGCCGACCCGAGCCACACCCGGGGCACGGGCAGCGGCAGCACGTCCCCGGCCCCGTCCACGTCGAAGCCGACCAGGGCGACCTCTCCCGCGCCGACGAAGTCGACGCCCTCGGGCAGTCCGTCGGCCCCGCCGACCTCCCACACACCGACGCCGACAGCGCCGACGACGACCCCGACCCAGACGGGCGGTACGACCCCGTCCACGACGGACACGGCGAGCGGACCGACGGCACCGCGGAGTTCGCAGAGCACGTCGAGTTCGCAGAGCGCGTCGAGTCCGGAGAGTGCGTCGGGGTCTTCCGACGAGGTGATCTAGCTTTTGTAAGCCCGCCGTCGGCCCGGCAGCCCGGCTCAGAACAAGCGGAGCTTGTCGTCCTCGATGCCCCGCATGGCGTCGTAGTCGAGGATCTGGCAGTTGATGCCGCGGTCGGTGGCGAGGACGCGGGCCTGGGGCTTGATCTCCTGGGCGGCGAAGACGCCGCGGACCGGGGCCAGGTGGGGGTCGCGGTTCAACAGCTCAAGGTAGCGCGTGAGTTGCTCCACGCCGTCGATCTCACCCCGGCGCTTGATCTCCACCGCGACCGTCCGGCCGTCCGCGTCCCGGCACAGGATGTCCACCGGGCCGATGGCCGTCATGTACTCGCGGCGGATGAGCGTGTATCCCTCGCCGAGCGTCTCGATGCGGTCGGCCAGCAGTTCCTGGAGGTGCGCTTCCACGCCGTCCTTGATCAGGCCGGGGTCCACACCCAGTTCGTGCGAGGAATCGTGGAGGATCTCCTCCATCGTGATGATCAGTTTTTCGCCCGCCTTGTTGACGACGGTCCACACGCCCTCGTCCTCGCCCGTCCCCTCCTTCAGCGTGCAGGGCGGCGACATCCAGTTGAGGGGCTTGTAGGCCCGGTCGTCGGCGTGGATGGAGACGCTGCCGTCCGCCTTGACCAGGATCAGGCGGGGCGCCGAGGGCAGGTGGGCGGTGAGCCGGCCGGCGTAGTCGACCGAGCATCGGGCAATGACGAGACGCATGGTCGGCAACGCTACTCGACGCGCGCCGGTGCACGCGATTCGCCCAGCGCGCTCCCTGTGGATCGCCCCAATTGTCCCTGGAAACTCTTGTTCATCCTTGGCCGATTGTGCCCGTAACGGGACCGTTCCATATACCCATTCTGCTGGTGTGGTCACCTACCGTTGCCTAACGTAGGTACGGGAGGTCGCGACATGTGTACTGAGCGTGTTCGAAATAGCGAACTCCCGTACCTGTCCGGCAACCCCTGCTCCGCGGGGGTGCGAGAGGAGTACCCATGTCGCTCGACGTCTCACCGGCCCTACTCGAACAGGCCGAGCGAGGCGAGGTCGACGAAGCAGCATTCGTCGACTGCGTCCGGACCTCCCTGCCCTACGCATGGGAGATGATCAGCTCCCTGGTGGCCCAGCTGAAGGTCGACGGCGGCCCGTTCGCCGACAACCAGACGCCCCCGCCGGACGAGCAGGCACGCGGTCAGCTGCTGCGCGCGCTCGCGAGTGACGCCATACGCGGCGCCCTGCAGCGGCACTTCGGTGTGCGGCTGGCCTTCCAGAACTGCCATCGGGTGGCGGTGTTCCCGCTGGACGCCTCGGTGGACGAGACGCTGGCCCGCTTCACCTCGGTGCGCAATCAGTTGCTGAACCAGTCGCCGGAGCTCCGGGACTGCTGACGCGCAGGCGCGTCAGGGCAGAGCCAGTGAGCCGCTCGCTTGCCGCTCCATCCGCGGGAGGTGCTTTCAGTCCTGGGGCGGCAAGCCCCCAAGGCGGCCGGTGCGGCTCAGCGCAGCTGGGGAAGTACCTCGGCGCCGAGCCGCCGGAGGTTCTCCTCGGTCGCGGCGAGATCACCCGAGCCCTCCGTGAGCAGGGCGAAACGGGAGATGCCCGTGCGCTCCGAGGTGGCCGCGAGCCGGTCGGCGGCGAGCCGCGGGGTGCCGACCGGGTGCAGGCCGCACAGCAGCTCGGTGTAGGCGTACGGGTCGCGCATCGCGCGCTCCCGTCCGTCGACCGTCACATGCGCATCCAGGCCCTGCTTCAGCCAGCCCGGCATCGCCTTCAGCAGGGTCTCGGCCGCGTCCGTGCGCCGGTCGGCGAGCTGGCACACCCCGGCCGAGACATGCGCGGCGTCCGCGATCTCCTCGCCCGGCCGGCCCGCCGCCCGGGCGCAGCGCCGCCACAGGGCGACCATCTCGGCCTTCTCCTCGTCCCCGATGTGCATGCCGAGCAGCATCGGCAGGCCGCGCTCGGCGGCCAGCCGCACGCTCGCCGGGGAGGTGCAGGCGACGACGACCTCCGGTCCCGGGGTCTCCGTCAGCGCCTCCGACGGGCGCGGTACGACGGGCACCTCGCGGAACCGGAACCGCTCGCCGGAGGCCGCCACGCGCGGCTCGCGCAGCCAGCGCAGCAGCAGATCGAGTGACTCGGGGAACCCACGTTCGTAAGCCTCCAGGCCGGTGCCGAACACCTCCAGATCCACCCAGGGCCCACCGCGCCCGACACCCAGGGTGAACCGGCCGCCGCTCGTCAGGTGCAGCAGCGCGGCCTGCTCGCCGAGGGCGACCGGGTGGGCCGTGGGCAGGACACTGACCGCCGTGCCGACGCGGATGCGGCGGGTGCGGCCGAGCAGCAGGGCGGCCAGGGTGACGGCGGACGGGCACGTGCCGTACGGCACGAAGTGGTGCTCGGCCAGCCATACGGCGTCCAGCCCGGCCTCCTCGGCGACCTCCGCCGAGCGGACGGCCCGGTGCAGGGCCTCCCCGGGGCCCTGGCCCGGGAACTGGGCGCCCAGCACAAAACTTCCTACGTACATTGCATTTCCTGCTTCCTTGGCTCCGACCCGGAGCTCCCCCACCCGGCATAACCGTCTGACACGTGCCCAGGACACGGCCTGGCGGAGAGATTTGCGGATTGTCTGCAGAATGGGTCGCCGGGGAGGGGGACTTGTGCGGTTTGGTTCCGTACGCGTACCCGTCTCGGCGGCGCGTAGGCTGGAAGCAGCCCGTGCTTCCTGTATAGCCCCGAGAGGTGTCCCGTGTCCCCGCGCCGCAACCGACCGAAGGCAGCCGGATCATCGGGCCGGAGCGCCGAGGACGACCGCACCGGCCGGTACGGCGGCTGGCAGTCGACCGAGAGCTGGCAGGGCGATGAGTGGAGCGTGCGCCATGTCGCCGGGGCGAGCGCCGAGGGCAAGACCTACCGCTGCCCGGGCTGCGACCAGGTGATCCCCTCCGGCGTCCCGCACGTCGTGGCCTGGCCGGAGCACGCGGGCGTCGACGACCGCCGCCACTGGCACAAGTCCTGCTGGAACGCAAAGGACCGCCGCACCACACGGGTACAGCGGTCCCGCAATGCGCCGCGGTTCTAGCCGGTCGCCTCGCGGCTAACGTGTTGGTGGAACGAAGGCGGGCCGTAGCGCGGGCGGCAGGTCGGCCATCGTCCCGAACACCAGGACATGGTCCGGATCACGGTGTCGTTCTCCAGCGTGGCGGTGATCCCTGCTCCACGAAGATCACCGCGCCCGGTCGGTCCGCCGTTCCGGCTTCCCCGTCGCGGAAGGCAGGCCGGCCTGCCGGAGCGCTCCGACCACTCGGTCGGCCAACTCGTACCGGACGGCGACAACTTCATCGGACGCACGGGCGAAGCCGTACTCGGACATGACGCTTCTCTTCTCCTTGGGGCGTGCGGTGGGCAAAACGAGAGGGCCCCCTCGGTGCCCTGCGGAGAAGTGGTCCGCGGGGCCCGGGAGGCCCTCGTTCGTCGGTCGGTCGGGCTCACACGTCCCGGCTCTGCAGCAGTGCGTAGGCGCCGGCGTACGCGGCGGCCGTCAGGCCCAGCATGATCCACAGCGGGTCCCAGCCGGTCGGGCCGGTACCGCTCAGGGTGTTGTCGTAGAAGACGCCCAGCTGACTCGGGATGGAGTACGTGAACAGCCACTCCCGTACGTCGGACAGCGAGGACGTGGCCATGAACAGCGCGATGACCAACGGCGCGAGCACCGCGCCGATCATGATCGTGATGCCGCCCGCGGAGTGCCGGATCATCGAGCCGACGAGCAGCGAGAGCAGCCCGAGCAGCGCGATGTAGAGGCTGACGCCGACGGTGTCCTTGAACCAGTCGGAGCCGGAGGGCGTGGGGGCGCTGGTGCCGCTCAGCATGGACGTCTGGACCATGCCCACGAAGGCGGACGCGGCCAGTGTGACGACGAAGGCGACGAGGAAGAACACGATCGACTTGGCGGCGAGCACCCGGCCCCGGCTCGGGCACGCCGTCATCGTCGTGCGGACCATGCCGGTGCCGTACTCCGAGGCCGTGGTCAGCACGCCGAGCGTGATGATGCACATGAGGCCGAGGAGCAGCCCGAAGAACCCGAGGGAGAGCGGGTTCATGCCCTCCATGTTCGTGGTGTCGGCGTGGGCCTTGACCATCGCGCCGGTCAACAGGCCGATGCCGACGACCAGGACCACGAACACGCCGAGCGTCCACATCGTGGAGCGCACCGACTTGATCTTCGTCCACTCCGAGACCACCGCGTGCCCGAGGTGGGTGCGCACGACCGGGATCGGCGAGGTGTAACCGGGGTACGAACCGCCGGGCGCCGCCTGCCAGTCGGGCGCGGCGGGGGCCTGCGGCATCGGGGGCTGGTGGGTGCTCATCGGGCTTCCTCGGGCTTGGTCAGGTCGGCGGGGGCGGAGGCGGCGGCCGGAGCCGGGGCCGGGGGAGCGGCGGCGGGCGCCTGCTGCGGCGCGGCGGGAGCCGACGGCGCGCCCGGCGCCTGCGGGCCGCCCGGCGCCGCGGCCGGAGGCTGGGCCTGCGGGGCCGCGGGGGCCTGCTGGGCGTACGGGTTGGGGGCCCCCGCGTCCGGAGCGGCGGGGGCGCCGGGCACGCCCTGGGGGCCGTATGCGCCCGCCGGGGTGCCGCCGTACGGCCCCGCGGGGCCCTGCGGCATCGCGAACGGCTGCCCGCCCTGCTGGGGCGGCGGCGGGGCGTACCAGCCGGGCTGGCCCTGGCCGGGCACCGGCATGGGCGGCTGGGCGCCGGGCGGCAGCGGCTGCTGCAGACCCGCCTTCTGGTCGATGGTCGAGCGATAGTCCACGGCGCCCTGCGTCATCCGCATGTACGCCTCCTCCAGCGAGGCCTGGTGCGGCGACAGCTCCCACAGCCGTACGCCCGCCTCGTGCGCGAGGTCGCTGATCCGGGGCAGCGCCAGCCCGGTCACGCGCAGCGCGCCGTCCTGCTCGGGCAGCACATGGCCGCCCGCCTCGGCGAGCGCGGTGCTGAGCTTCTCGCGCAGCTGGGGCTCGGTGTCGGGGGTGCGCACGCGCGCGAAGTCGGCGGAGTTGGCCGAGATGAAGTCCTTCACGCTCATGTCGGCGAGCAGCTGGCCGCGCCCGATGACGATGAGGTGGTCGGCGGTCAGCGCCATCTCGCTCATCAGGTGCGAGGAGACGAAGACCGTACGGCCCTCGGCGGCGAGCGCCTTCATCAGGTTGCGGACCCAGAGGATGCCCTCGGGGTCGAGGCCGTTGACCGGCTCGTCGAACAGCAGCACCTGCGGGTCGCCGAGCAGCGCGGCGGCGATGCCGAGGCGCTGCCCCATGCCGAGCGAGAAGCCCTTGGAACGTTTTTTCGCCACCTCCTGCAGGCCGACGACGCCGAGCACCTCGTCCACGCGCCGGGCGGGAATGCCGGACAGCTGGGCGAGGCTCAGCAGGTGGTTGCGGGCGGACCGGCCGCCGTGCACGGCCTTGGCGTCGAGCAGCGCGCCGACCTGACGGGGAGCGTTGGGCAGCTTCCGGTACGGGTGGCCGCCGATCGTCACCGATCCGGAGGTCGGGTTGTCCAGCCCGAGGATCATCCGCATCGTCGTGGACTTGCCCGAGCCGTTCGGCCCCAGGAAGCCGGTGACGGCTCCTGGCCGCACCTGGAAGGAAAGGTTGTACACGGCGGTCTTGTCGCCGTAGCGCTTGGTCAGGCCGACAGCCTCGATCATGCTCCGCACCCATCGAAAGGTTCAGGACAGCGGGGCACACGCCCCCGTAAGGGTTAGGAGGATATCGAGCGGCTGACGGTTCCGCCCAAAAGAAAGCAAAGCCAGAGCACTACGACGAGTGACGTGAGGCCTACTGCGCGTCCCTGCGCGCGAGGAGGACGTACCCGCCCACGAGCGCGGCGATCACCCACAGCGCCATGATCCCGAGCCCGCCCCAGGGCCCGTACGGGGCCGCGTCGCCGACCCTCGGCACCACCCGCATGATCCGGCTGCCCGCCTGGTCCGGCAGGAACTGGCCGATCTTCTTCGTGGCGTCCACATTGCCGAGCACGTTGGAGATCAGAAAGAAGAACGGCATCAGGATCCCCAGCGACAGCATCGGTGAGCGCAGCATCACGGCGACGCCCATCGAGAACATCGCGATCAGCGTCATGTACAGCCCGCCGCCGAGCACCGCGCGCAGGACACCGGGGTCACCCAGCTGCACCCCGTGGGGGCCGAGCATCGCCTGGCCGAGGAAGAACGCGGCGAAGCCGGTGACCATGCCGGCCGCCAGCGCGAGCGCGGTGGCCACCGCGATCTTGCTGAACAGGAAGGTGGCACGCTGCGGTACGGCGGCCAGCGAGACCCGGATCATGCCGGTGCTGTACTCGTTCGAGACGACCAGCACACCGAACACGATCAGGGCGAGCTGGCCGAGGGTCATGCCCGCGAAGGACACGAAGACCGGATCGAACGACAGCCGTTGCCGCGCCGGCATTGAGCCGAACTGGCTCCGCGACAGTCCGGAGACGAGCATGCCGAGGGCGGTGGTGACGACCACCGCCAGCGACAGTGTCCACATCGTGGACGCCACCGACCGGATCTTGGTCCACTCGGAGCGGATCACCTGCACGGCCGTCATCCCTCAGCCCCTTTCCGGCCCGCGCCCCGGACCTGCTGGACGGGATCCGGGCCGGCGTGCGCGTGATACTCCACCGCCTCGGCCGTCAGCTGCATGAACGCCTCCTCCAGCGAGGCCTGCTGCGGGCTCAGCTCATGCAGCACGATCCCGTACCGCACCGCCAGCTCGCCGATCCGCCCGCTCTTGTCGCCCTCCACTTCGAGCACGCCCGCGCCCGCCTCCACCACGGTGATCCCGTCCTCGTGCAGCACATCGAGCAGCCGCTCGCGCTGCGGCGACCGGATGCGCACGTACGACCGGGAGTTCTGCCGGATGAAGTCGGCCATGGAGGTGTCGGCGAGCAGCCGCCCCTGCCCGATGACCACCAGATGATCGGCGGTCAGCGCCATCTCGCTCATCAGATGGCTCGACACGAACACCGTCCGGCCCTGCGCGGCCAGCGATTTCATCAGGCTCCGGATCCAGTGGATGCCCTCCGGGTCCAGCCCGTTGACCGGCTCGTCGAACATCAGGATCCGCGGATCCCCGAGCAGCGCAGCGGCGATCCCCAGCCGCTGGCCCATGCCCAGCGAGAACCCCTTGGCCTTCTTCCGCGCCACCGCGGTGAGCCCGACGGCATCCAGCACCTGAGCCACCCGGTGCTTCGGGATCCCGTTGCTCTGCGCGAGGCACAGCAGATGGTGGTGGGCGCTGCGCCCGCCGTGCACCGCCTTGGCGTCCAGCAGTGCACCGATGTACGTCAGTGGGTCCTTCAGCTGCCGGTAGTGCCTGCCGTCGACACGGACATCACCGGCGGTGGGGTGATCGAGCCCGAGGACCATCCGCATGGTCGTGGACTTGCCGGCTCCGTTGGGCCCGAGGAACCCGGTGACGATGCCGGGTCGCACGGTGAAGGTGAGCCCGTCGACCGCCACCTTGTCGCCGTACCGCTTGGTCAGGCCCTCCAGCTCGATCATGCGGCCACGCTAAAACGGGACGAAGCCCCCTGCCACTTGAAGGCAGAGGGCTTCGAAGGCGCCCCAGAGGGGCGCGGGGAACTGCGCGATCAGCGGACCCGCAGCTTCCCCACGGCCCGCCGTTACCGGGACTGCTGCGCCGGCACCCCACGCGAAATGGGCTCGTCGTCGCCGGGCGTACCCGCGGCAGCGACCGCCGCACCGGTCAGCGTCGCCAGCATCTCGCGGACGTTCGTCAGCTGAGCGTTGATGCTGTCGCGGCGGTTGGTCAGCGCAGCGAGCTCGCGCTCGGACTCCGAACGGATGCGGTCGGCCTTGGCGTTGGCGTCGGCCACGATGTCCTCGGCCTGACGCTGGGCCGTCTCCACCGTCTGGCGGGCGCGGCGCTCGGCGTCGGTGCGCAGCTTCTCCGCCTCCAGGCGCAGCTGCTCGGCGCGGTGCTCGATCTCCGCCAGGCGCTTCTCGGCCTTCTGCTGACGCGAGGCCAGGTCGCGCTCGGACTGCTCGCGGCGCTTGGCGAGGTTCGTCTCGAAGTCGGCGGCGGCCTGCGCGGCCTTGGCGCGGGTCTCCTCGAAGAGGGCGTCCGCCTCCTCGCGCTTGGACTGCGCGTCCTTCTGCGCCTCGGCCCGCAGCTGGGACGCGTCGGCCTTGGCCTTCTCGACGATCCGGACGCCCTCGTCCTCGGCCTTGGCCTTGCGCTCCGCGGCGTAGGACTCGGCGTCGTTGCGGACCTGCTGGGCCGCCGACTCGGCGAGGTCACGGTGCTGTTCGGCCGCCCGCCGGGCCTCCTCACGCAGCTCCTTGGCCTCTTCCTCGGCCAGCCGCAGGATCTTCTCGACCCGTGCGCCGAGACCCGCGTACGACGGCTCGGCGTCGGTGACCTGTGCCTGGGCGTTCTGCGTTTCGAGGTGCAGCTCCTCGATGCGCTTCTCCAGAGCGGTGATGCGGGAGAGAGCGCTGTCACGGTCGGAGACGAGCTTGGAGATACGTTCGTCCACCTGAGCGCGGTCGTACCCACGCCGCACAAGCTCGAAGCCGTAGGGGGAAGTGTCGCTCATGGGGTTCCTGTCCAATGAGACCGGTGAGGTGATAGGGGGAATCCTAGGGGCCGAAGCGGTGTGTCATCGAGCGGATACGTGTTTGATCTGGAGAATGACACCTCTTTCGGGTGGCTGACCGTCAGGGAGCTTGCCAATGAGTCGGGCAAAGCCCCCAGAAGACACCGGAACGCACCTCTTGCGCTAGCCGTCTGACGATTTGCCACCCGATCGGGGGGCACCGATCGCCGCACCGGCCTTGACTCCGCCCTCCTTGCCGGCCGCCGGCGCCTCGAAGGACTCCAGCGCCTCCAGGACGTCCTGGACCCGGGAGATCTCGGCGTTGATGTCCTCGCGGCGGCGCACCAGGATCTCCAGCTCGCGCTTGCCCTCCTCGACCGTGCGCCGCGCCTCGCGGATCGCCTCGGCCTTCAGCTCCTCGGCCTCCTTGATGAGGCTGGCCTTCTTCTGCTCGGCCTCCTTCAGCAGCCCCTCCGCCTTCTTGACGGCGGCGATACGCACCTTGCCCGCCTCCGAGCCGGCCTCCGACACCAGCTCCTTGGCCTTCGCCTCCGCCTTGGCCAGCTGCTCCTCGGCGGCCCGGATGAGCGCGTCGCAGCGGTCGCCGGTGGACTTCATCGTCTCGGCGGCCTCGCGCCGGGCCCGCTCGTGCAGCTCCTCGATCTCGGTGGTGATCCGCTCGCGCAGCTCCTCCGCACGCTCGCGGATCGCGGTGGCGTCCCGGCGCGCACCGACCAGCAGCTCGTCGGCGTCCGTACGGGCCTTCTCCACCCTGGCGTTGCCCTCGACGGTCGCCTCGGCGACGATCCGCTCGGCCTCGCTGCGGGCCGCGCCGACCATCGTGTCGGCCTGCGACTCCGCGTCCGCGGTGGTCTTCAGCGCCTGCGCCTGCGCCTCGGCGAGCAGCTTGTCCGCCTCGGCCGTGGTCTCGGTGATGAGCGTGTCGACCTGCTCGGCCGCCTCCGAGCGCCGCTTGTTGGCGTCCTTGCGGGCCTCGTCCAGGGTCCGCTCGGCCTCCTCGCGGGCGGAGCCGACGAGCCGCTCGGCCGCTTCCTCCGCGTCCGCCTTGAGCTGTTCGGCCTCCGCCCGCACCCGCTCGGCGTGCGCCTGCGCGGAGCCGACGGTCTCCGCGGCCTCGGCGCGCAGCCGCTCGGCTTCGTCGGTGGCCTCCCCGACGAGCCGTTCGGCCTTCGCCAACGCCTCCGCGCGCAACCGGTCCGCCTCGGCCAGAGCCTCGGTGCGCACCCGCTCGGCCTCGGCCGCGGTCTCCGTCTGGAGTCGCTCGGCCTCGGTCAGCGCCTCCGTGCGGACCCGGTCGGCCTCCGCGACGGTCTCCGTCTGCAGCCGCTCGGCCTCGTTGCGCGCCTCGGTGATGAGGGTGTCCGCCTGGGTCGCCGCGTCCGACCGGATCCGGTTGGCGTCCTCGCGGGCGTCCGCGCGGGTGCGCGCCGCCGCCTGGTCCGCCTCGGCGAGCGCGTCCGAGGCCTCGGTGCGCACCCGCTGGGCGTAGTCGGACGCGTCCGAGCGCAGCCGCTCGGCCTCCGCCATCGCCTCCGCGACCGTACGTTCGGCCAGCGCCTTGGCGGCCTCCGACTCCTCGTTCGCCGCGCGCCGGACACGGCTCGCGTCCTCGCTCGCCCGCTCCCGCTCGGCGTAGGCGTCGGCGCGCAGCCGGTCCGCCTCCTCCTCGGCCTCCCGCTTCGTACGGTCCGCCGCGTGCTCGGCGGCCGAGCGCAGCCCGGTGATCTCCTCCTGCGCCTGCTCGTGCAGCCCGGCGACGGAGTCCCGCACCTGCTGGGCGTGCTGCTCGGCCGCGGAGACCATCTCGGTGGCGCGCCGGTCGGCCTCGTCCACCAGCCGGGTCGCCTCGGCCTGGGCCTCCTCGACCCGCTTACGGGCGGAGGCCAGCAGTTCCTCGCTCTGCTCGCGGGCGCGCCGGCGCTCCTCGTCGGCCTCCTCGCGGGCCGCGCCGAGCGTCTCCTCGGCCTCGCGGCGGCGCCGGGCGGCCTCCTCCTGGGCGGCGGCCAGCGTCTCGGACGCCTCGGTGCCGAGCCGCTCGGCGGCGGCCTGCGCCTCCGCGCGCACCCGGTCCGCGGTGTCCTGGGCCTCCGCCTTGAGCCGCTCGGCCTCCGCGGCGGCCTCGGAGCGCAGCCGTACGGCGACGGCCTCGCCCTCGGCGCGGGAGGCGGACGCGTCGGACGCGGCCTCGGTGCGCAGCCGTTCCGCCTCGGCCTCGGCCTGCTGCTGGAGCGTACGGATCCGTTCCGCCGACTCCGTGCGCAGCCGCTCGGCCTCCTCGGCGGCCTCACGGCGGATCCGGGCGGCCTCCTCGCGGGCGTCGGTCAGCGCCTGCTCGGCGGACGCGAGCCGCTCCTGCGCCTCCGTCTGAAGACGGGTCAGCTCCTCGGCGGCCTCGATTCGGCGCGCCTCGATGATCCGCTCGGTCTCCTCGCGCAGCTCCCGCGCGGCGGTCTCGGCGTCCGTCCGGACCGTCTCGGCCTGCTCGTCGGCCTCGGCGCGCAGCCGCTCGGCCTCCTTGCGGGCCCGGTCCAGCGTCTCCTCGGCCTGCCGGCGCAGGCTGGTGGCCCGCTCGATGGCCTCGGTGCGGACCTTCTCGCTGTCGCCGGTCGCGGTCTGCCGCAGCTCGTCGGCGTCCGCCTTGGCCTTGGCCAGCAGCTCCTCGGCGGACCTGGCCGCCTCCTCGATCTGCGCGACCGCCTCCCGGCGGGCCTCCGCGCGGATCGATTCGCCCTCGGCGACCGCGTCGGCGCGCAGCTGCTCGGCCTCGCCGCGCAGCCGGCGGGCCTCCTCCTGCAGCTCGACCGTCTTGGCGCGGTACTCCTTGGTGTCGTCCTTCGCCGCGCCCTTGAGCTGCTCGGCGATGTCGTGCGCCTCGGCACGCAGCCGGTCCGCCTCGGCCTCGGCCTCGGTGCGGATCCGCTCGGCCTCCTCGGCGGCGGCCTTGGTGGTGTTCCTGGCCTCCTCCGCCGCCTTGTTGAGGACGTCCTCGGCGGTCTTCGCGGCCTTGGACAGCTGGGTCGCGCTCTCCTCGGCGGTGACCGTACGGGCCTTCTCGGCGGCCTCGGCGACGATCTTCTCGGCCTCGGCGCGGGCGTCGGCGACCAGCTGCTCGGCCTCGGACCGGGTGTTCTCGGCCTCCTTGGTGGCCTCCTCGACCAGCCGGGCGACCTGCTCCTTCGCGGTGCGCGTACGGGCCTCGCCCGCGGCCTCGGCGCTCGCGAGTGCCTTGGCGGCGGCTTCCTTCGCCTCCGTCTGCAGCTTCTCGGCCTCGGCCTGCGCCTTGCGCAGCGCCTCCTCGGCCGCCGCCATCCGCTCCTCGGCGGCCCGGCTCAGTTCGGCGGCCTGCCGGCGCGCGGTGTCCGACTCGGTGACGGTGGTGGTGCGCAGCTGCTCGGCGTGCTCGGTGGCCTCCTGCGCCTGCGCGGAGGCGGCGTTCAGCAGGCGTTCGGCGTCGGTGCGGGCGCGGCGCAGGATCTGCTCGGCCTCCGCGCGGGCCGCCTCGGCGTCGCTCTGCAGCCGCTCCCGGGCCTCCCGGGTCAGCCGCTCGGCCTCCGCGCGGGCGGTGGCCATCGCCTGCTCGGCCTCGGCACGGGACTCGTCCAGCAGCCGGCGGGCCTGCTGCTCGGTGCGGGCGCGCAGCTGCTCCGCCCAGGCCACGTTCTCGTTGACGTGCGACTCGACCGTGGCGCGGCGCTCGGCCAGCTCCTGGTCGAGCTGCTGGCGCCGGGTCACCGCCTCCTGGTGCAGCTCCGCCTGCAGCCGGGCGGCCTGCTCGGCGTGCTCCTGCAGGATGCGCTGGGTCTGCGCGCGGGCCTGGCTCAGCTCCCGCTCGGCGTCCTGACGCAGCTGGTCGGCCTGCATCTGGGCATTACGGAGCAACTGCTCGGCCTGATAGCCGATGTCACCGCCGTCGAAGGCGGGCCGGGTCATCAGGGTGCGGCGCGCCTCGTGCAGCTTGGCGCGCAGCACCTCGACCTGGTAGCCGAGGTCCTCGGCGTGCTGGATCGCCTTCTCCCGCTCGGTCCTCAGCCGTTTCATCTCGGCCTCGAACCGAGAGAGGTGGTCGACGTCAGCCGCCGGCTCTCGCTCCTGGCTCTCGTAGCCCCGCACTGCGCGGTCCCATCCGTCCCCTGGTCAGCTTCTCCAACGAGCCTCGTCCTCCGCCGAACGGGGCCCCCGGGGAATGGTGTCAGATAGGCGGCGGAACACGGGCTGCTGCCCCGACGCTCGTCCCCCGAAACCCGGACCCCGGCATGCGATCGTCCCGGTTCGAGGGACGACCGCCCCCAACCCTACCGGCCCTTATGTACGGGGGTCAGTGCTCGGGCGACTCAACCGGGGCCGAAGTGACCAGTTCTGTGAGGACCCCGTGGCAGTCCTTGGGGTGCAGGAAGGTGATCCGCGAGCCCATCGAGCCGCGCCGGGGCTCGTCGTACAGCACGCGTACGCCCTTGCCGCGGATGTCGGCGGCGTCCCCGTCGACGTCCGCCGTGCCGAAGGCGATGTGGTGGACGCCCTCGCCGTTCTTCGCCAGCCACTTGCCGACCGCGGAGTCCTCGCGGGTCGGTTCCAGCAGCTGGAGGTAGGAGGCGCCGCCGTCCGAGGTCTCGTTGATCTTGAGCATGGCCTCGCGCACGCCCTGCTCCTCGTTGACCTCGGTGTGGAACACCTCGAAGCCGTACGTGGCCCTGTAGAACTCGACGGTCGCGTCGAGGTCGTGGCAGGCGATCCCGATGTGGTCGATTCGCGTCAGCATGGTTTCAGTGCAGCGCTCCTCGCTTGGTTACGCAACGTGCGCGCGATCACACCGTAAGGCCGATGACGCCGTGCTCTACCGCTCAGTACATTCGAAGTAAACCCTCGTTCACTCCTCGGCTGTGCAGGCCGGTAAGGGGATCGCAGCTCATGCCTTCTGGAACGACCAGCTCGGTGATCGTCGCCGGCGCGCGCACGCCCATGGGACGACTCCTGGGCTCCCTCAAGTCCTTCTCCGGGGCCGACCTGGGCGGCTTCGCGATCAAGGCCGCCCTCGACCGTGCGGGGATCGGCGGCGACCAGGTGCAGTACGTGATCATGGGCCAGGTGCTGCAGGCCGGCGCCGGTCAGATCCCGGCCCGCCAGGCGGCAGTGAAGGCCGGCATCCCGATGAACGTCCCGGCGCTCACCATCAACAAGGTGTGTCTGTCCGGCCTGGACGCCATCGCGCTGGCCGACCAGCTGATCCGCGCCGGCGAGTTCGACATCGTCGTGGCCGGCGGCCAGGAGTCCATGACCAACGCCCCGCACCTGCTGCCGAAGTCCCGCGAGGGCTTCAAGTACGGCGCCGTCCAGATGCTCGACGCGATGGCCTACGACGGCCTGACCGACTCCTTCGAGGGCATCGCCATGGGCGAGTCGACGGAGAAGCACAACACGCGGCTCGGCATCCAGCGCCCCGAGCAGGACGAGATCGCCGCCCTGTCCCACCAGCGGGCCGCCGCCGCGCAGAAGAACGGCCTGTTCGAGGCCGAGATCACCCCGGTGGAGATCCCGCAGCGCAAGGGCGACCCGGTGCTGTTCAGCAAGGACGAGGGCATCCGCGGCGACACCACGGCCGAGTCGCTGGGCAAGCTCCGCCCGGCCTTCTCCCGCGAGGGCACGATCACCGCGGGCTCCTCCTCGCAGATCTCGGACGGTGCGGCGGCCGTGGTCGTGATGAGCAAGGCCAAGGCCGAGGAGCTGGGCCTGGAGTGGCTCGCCGAGATCGGCGCGCACGGCAATGTGGCCGGCCCGGACAACTCCCTGCAGTCGCAGCCGTCCAACGCCATCCGGCACGCCCTGAAGAAGGAGGGCCTGGAGGTCTCCGACCTCGACCTGATCGAGATCAACGAGGCGTTCGCCGCGGTGGCCGTGCAGTCAATGAAGGACCTCGGCGTGTCCACCGAAAAGGTGAACGTGAACGGTGGTGCGATCGCCCTGGGTCACCCGATCGGCATGTCCGGCGCCCGGCTCGTGCTGCACCTGGCGCTCGAACTCAAGCGCCGCGGCGGCGGGGTCGGCGCGGCCGCGCTGTGCGGTGGCGGCGGCCAGGGTGACGCGCTCATCGTGCGGGTACCGAAGGCCTGAGGTCCCGGTACGCCGCTGACGGTATTCGCTGAAGTGAACGGAGCTGTTTGATGCAGGACGTCTCCTCTCTGGTGGCCCAGGCCAGGGAAGGCCGGCCACGGGCCGTGGCCCGGCTGATCTCCCTGGTGGAGGGGGCGTCCCCGCAGCTCAGGGAGGTCATGGCGGCGCTGGCCCCGCTGACCGGCAACGCGTATGTGGTGGGCCTGACGGGCTCCCCCGGCGTCGGCAAGTCCACCTCCACCTCCGCCCTCGTCACGGCCTACCGCAAGCAGGGCAAACGGGTCGGCGTCCTGGCCGTCGACCCGTCCTCGCCGTTCTCGGGCGGCGCCCTGCTCGGTGACCGCGTCCGTATGTCGGAGCACGCCTCCGACCCCGGCGTCTACATCCGTTCCATGGCCACCCGGGGCCACCTGGGCGGTCTCGCCTGGGCGGCCCCCCAGGCGATCCGCGTCCTCGACGCGGCCGGCTGCGACGTGATCCTGGTCGAGACGGTCGGCGTCGGCCAGTCGGAGGTCGAGATCGCCTCCCAGGCGGACACGAGCGTCGTGCTGCTGGCCCCCGGCATGGGCGACGGCATCCAGGCGGCCAAGGCGGGCATCCTGGAGATCGGCGACGTGTACGTCGTCAACAAGGCGGACCGGGACGGCGCCGACGCCACCGCCCGAGAGCTGAACCACATGCTGGGCCTCGGCGAGTCCCGCGGCCCCGGCGACTGGCGCCCGCCGATCGTGAAGACGGTCGCGGCCCGCGCCGAGGGCGTCGACGAGGTCGTCGAAGCCCTGGAGAAGCACCGCGCCTGGATGGAGGAGCGCGGCGTGCTCGCCGAGCGCCGCAGGGCGCGGGCGGCCCGCGAGGTGGAGACCATCGCCGTCACCGCGCTGCGTGAACGCATCGGCGACCTGCACGGGGACCGCCGCCTGAGCGCGCTCGCGGAGCGCATCGTCGCGGGCGAGCTGGACCCGTACCGCGCGGCGGACGAGCTGGTCGCGGGCCTGACGGAGGGCTGAGGGTCCCGACGTGCCGATCATGCTGCTAGGTTGACCGGCATGTTCCTCTCCATGGCGTAGAGCGCACACCGGACCGCGGCGGCCGACCACACGGCCACCGCGTCCTTCGGCGTCCCCTCTTCCGCCTCCCGCAGAGGAACCCCAGCGTGTCCACGCACCCTTCGCGGCCCCAAGGGCCTGTCACCGCCTGCCCTCCCCCCGCCTCCGGCGACGACGAGCCCTCGTACGCCGCCGTCCTGCGCATCCCGCATGCGCGCCGTACCTTCGCCGCCGCCCTGCTCGGCAGGCTCTCGTACGGCGTCGCGCCGCTGTCCTTGATGCTCGCCGTGACCCGGGCCTCCGGGTCGTACGCGGTGGCGGGCACCGTCATGGCGCTGTTCTCCGCCACCAGCGTCTTCCTGTCGCCCGCCCGGGCGGGCCTCATCGACCGGTACGGGCCGCGGCGCGTGCTCGCCCCGATGGCCGGGACCCACGTCGCGCTGCTCGGGCTGCTGACGATGACCCTCTGGCGCCCCGGCGCCGCCCCGCCGCTCGTCCTCGGCGCCGTGACGGCCGCCGCCGGGGCCTGTACGCCGCCGCTCGGGCCCACCATGCGGGCCGTGTGGGGGCGGCTCGCCCCGGACCCGGCGCTGCTGCAGCGTGCCTACAGCCTCGACGCCGTCGCCGAGGAACTGCTGTTCGTGTCGGGACCTTTGCTGGTCGGGGTGCTCGTGGGGTTCGCCCCGCCGGCGGCCGGTGTGCTCGCCGGGGCGGTGCTGATGGCGGCGGGAACAGCGGGGTTCGTGTCGTCTCCCGCGGTGCGTGCGGTACCGGCGGGCGGGCGCGAGCGGGACCGGCGCCCGGCCGGACGGCGGGTGCTGCACGGGCTGGCGCGGCCGGTGGTCGCCGCCGCGGGGGTCGGTCTTGCGCTGGGCGTGGTCGAGCTGCTGGTGGTGGCGTTCGCCGAGGGGCACGGCAGCGGGGGCAGTGCCGGCTGGGTGCTCGCCGCACTGTCCGCCGGAAGCGCCGTCGGCGGGCTGCTCAACGGTGCCGTCTCGTGGCGAGCCACCGCCGGTGCACGACTGCCCCTGCAGGCGGCCGGACTCGGTCTGGTGCTGTGCGCCGCCGGGCTGGCGCACGGGGTGGGCGCGCTCGCCCTGGCGGTGGCGGCCGCCGGGCTCTTCGTGTCCCCGCTGATCACCACCGCGTACCTCGTCGCCGACGAGACCGCGCCGCCCGAGGCCCGGGTCCGGGCCGGTGCCTGGGTCAACACGGCCCTCAACGCGGGCGGTACGGCGGGTGCCGCGGTCTCCGGGGTGCTGGTCGGCCGGCTGCCACCGGCGCCGTGCTTCGCGGTGACCGGTGCGGTGATGCTGCTGACCGCGCTGACCGTGGCCCGGGGCGCGGCTCGCACGGGGGACGGGGAGCACCCCGCCCGCCTGCTGTGACGGCCCACAGCAGGTCGCAGATGCCGGCGGGCGGAGCGGTGTGTGAGCGCTCCGCCCCGCCGTCGGCTCGCAGCTGCCGGATCCGGCGGCTACGGACGTCCGCGCTGACCGCGCAGATGCTCCGCGATCGGCTTGAGCGCCTTGTCCAGCTCTATCAGCGCCTCGGGCGACAGCAGATCGATGAAGTGCCGCCGCACGGACGCCACATGGTGTGGCGCCACTTTCTTCATCGTCTCCATGCCGTGCTCGGTCAGCACGGCGTACAGCCCCCGCCGGTCGGACTCGCAGTTCTCGCGGCGTACCAGGTTCGCGTTCTCCATCCGCGTGATCTGGTGCGAGAGCCGGCTCTTGGACTGCAGCGTCGCGGAGGCGAGGTCACTCATCCGCATCCGTACGTCGTCCGACTCGGACAGATTGACGAGGATCTCGTAGTCGTTCATCGTC
Organism: Streptomyces sp. NPDC053069; assembly: GCF_044546895.1. NCBI lineage: Bacteria > Bacillati > Actinomycetota > Actinomycetes > Kitasatosporales > Streptomycetaceae > Streptomyces > Streptomyces sp. NPDC053069. The sequence continues at coordinate 682,993 of NZ_JBITZN010000002.1, forward strand.
AGGCCGAACGGCTGCAGATCCTTCTCCAGCTGGTACGTCAACAGCCTGTTGACCTCCAGGTGGGTGCGCCAGGCGCACTGCTCCGCATCGGTCAGCCAGCGCGTGGCCGTCTCGGTCTCCATGAATGAAGTCTACCTAAGAAGTTGAATGACGAACTACTTCGGGTGGTGTGACAGTGCGCACGCGTTCGACGTCACACTCCGCAGACTACCGCTCACAGCCCGAAGCGACGCTGGAGGTCCCCCAGCTGTCCGGGAAGGCGCGGTGCACCCGAGGGTTGCTGACCGTGTCCATCCGGTGCCGCTGCGCCACCTCCGGGCACCCCGGGTTCGGACGGAACGACCCCCGTCGCCGCCTCGCCCATAAGGGTCTCCGACGACTGCAGCAGGACCGTCCCGGCGCCCGCGAACTCGAACTGGTGCTCCTCCCCGGAAACCCCGCCGAAGCCCGTCATTGCACGTAGACCGCCCAGTACACCCGTCAGATAGCCGTGGTCGTAGTGATGGCACGGTGACGGGCAGTCGGCCCACCCGACGAGCGCCTGCGGGTCGACCCGGATCGGAGGTTCCATGAACACCACCGGACCGTTAGATGCGGCCACAAACTTTCCGGTTCCGATAAGGGTCAGAAAACCCGGCACGATCGATTGTTTGAGTGTGAGACTTGGCTGAAAAGCGAGCACGTTGCCCGCGCGAATGGTCAAGTTCCCGTCGTCCAGGTCGTAGGAGTTGACGTCGAACGCCCGGTCGGCCAGCAGCATCTTGCCGGAGCCCTCCGCCACGACCCAGTCGCTCGCGTGCAGTGGCGAATGGAACGAGGTACGGACAAGTCGGTCGAGTCGCCCGTGCCCGATGCCGTTGAACTCGATCGCCCCGTAGTAGGCGATCATCTTCCCCTTCTGCAGGAACCACTGCCCGTTCTTGAGCTCGACGCAGAACGTGTACGCGTTCACGTTGTCGTCGGCGGGCAGTGTCATCGGGTCGTGCACCACCGGGCCGCCGGGGGTGCCGTACATGCCTGCGTGCGCGCTCACAGCTTTTCCTCCGAGGCCTGGACGTAGACCGTGCCGTTGCCGCTCAGCTCCAGCTGGAAGGCCTCCCCGGAGCCGCGGCCCACCATCTCGCGCCAGCCGAGCGCGGTGGACAGCCTGTTGCGGACCTCGCCGTGGTGGGCGACGTAGGCCTGCGGGTCGACATGGACCGGCCGCCGGGGGGTGACCGGGATCTCGAAGACGCCGCCGTGTGCCATCACGGCGACGGAGCCCTGGCCCTGCAGGGTGGTGGTGAACAGGCCCTGCCCGGTGACCTGGCCCCGGACCAGGCCCATCACGCCGCCCTGGGAGCCCATGAACATCGTCCCCTGCCGGAGCGTGCCCTCGAAGGCGAGCAGGCGGTCGGCCTCGACGTAGAGGGTGTCGCCCGTGAGGTGGATGACATGGACGTGGTGGCCGCCGTGCCCGAAGAAGACCGTGCCGTTGCCCTCGACGGTCATCAGCGGGGTCGCCTCGCCCGTCACCCGGCGCCCGATCATGGATGCCGGCCCGCCCTGGCCGCCCTGGAGGTTCGGCGTGAAGGACACGTCCCCCTTGTAGGCGAGCATCGCGCCGCGCTGGCTGAACAGCCGCCGGCCGGGCAGCACGGTCGCCTCGACCATCTTGGAGTTGATCTCTCGGAAGGCCATGGCTACAGATCCCCCGCGATCGTGTTCCGCTCGCTCGGCTGCACATACACCAGTCCGTCGCCCTCGAAGCGGATCTGGAAGGCCTCGCCGCCGCCCTCCCCGAGGAGTGTGCGGAACGTCACGCCGGACTGGAAGGACTGCCGGACGCTGCCCTGATGGGCGATGTACGCGCCCGGGTCGACGATCAGCGGGTACTGCGGGGCGACCCGGAGCACCACCGCCGGCCCGTCGGACATGATCGCGGCCTGCCCGTGCCCCTCGACGGTCGTCGTGAACAGCCCGTTGCCCTGCGAGGCCCCGCGCAGGCCGGTGAACGTCGTGCCCGTGCGCAGTCCCGCGTCGGTCGCGAGCAGGTTGCTCGACTCCACGTAGAGCTTGTCCCCGTGGAGGCCGACCAGGTTGATCTCCGCGGCGCGGTCCGCGAACCAGCAGGTGCCGTGCCCCTTCACCTCCATCACCGTCATCTGCTCGCCGGTGAGCCGCCGCGTCACCATGCCGCGCAGCCCTTCCCCGCCACCACTCAGCCTCTTGAAGCTCATCTGCCCGTCGTACGCGACCATCGAGCCGTTCTTCGCCTTCACGGCGTCCCCGGTCATGTCGACGGCGAGCACCTTGTTTCCCTGCAGTCGGAACGTCGCCACGCAGTGAAAGTAGCGGCGGCACGGGTGGACGGAACAGGTCCTGTGGGTGGATATCGACCCTGAGCGGACCCCTGGGGTCACCGTTTGCCACAATGGGCGGACGTTTGTGCTTGCGTTCACAAACCGTGGACGTCCCTCCCATCGAAGGTGACTCGTGGACATCAAGACCGCCACCGCCCTCCGCCGCCTCCGCCTGGTCTCGGCCCCGGAGGCCGTGTCCTTCCTGATCCTGCTCGTCTGCTCGGTGCTGAAGCGCACCACCGACTTCAACGCGGTCCCCGTGATGGGCGCGGTCCACGGCGTCCTGTTCGTCCTGTACGTGATCTTCTGGGCGGACGCCTGGAACCGCACCAAGTGGCCCGTGCGGACCGGGCTCCTCTACTTCCTTCTCTCGGTGCTGCCCACGGGTGGCTTCTTCGCCGAGCGCAAGCTGCGCCGCGAGGCCGAGGACGCCGTCATCGCGGCCCGCGCCCGCAAGGAAGGAGTCGTGAACGCATGATCGTCGCCTTCTCCGTGACGCCCCTCGGGGTCGGCGAGGACGTGGGGGAGTACGTCGCCGACGCCGTCCGCGTGGTCCGCGAGTCGGGCCTGCCCCACCGCACCGACGCGATGTTCACGTCCGTCGAGGGCGACTGGGACCAGGTCATGGACGTCGTCAAGCGGGCGGTCGCCGCCGTGGAGGAACGGGCGCCGCGGGTTTCCCTCGTCCTCAAGGCCGACATCCGCCCCGGCGTGAGCGATGGGCTCACCTCCAAGGTGGAGACGGTGGAGCGGTATCTGGCCCAGGGGCCGGGGGCCTAGGCCGGGTGTCCCGCCGTCAGGGCCATGCCCAGGGGTGTGCGTTCGTACAGCACCTGGTGGCCGTACCGGCGTGCCGTCAGCAGGCCCGCGTCGCGCAGCACCGTCAGGTGGGACGACACCGACGACGGGGCGAGTCGCAGCCGGTGGGCCAGGGCCGAGGTGGTCGCCGGTTCGTCCAGCGCGGACAGGACCGCCGCCCTGTTGCGGCCCAGCAGCCGTACCAGCGCCTCCGGGGTTCCGGCGCCCGGCTCGGTCCACAGGCCGGCGATGCCGCGGGCCGGGTAGACCAGCGTGGGTTGCCACGGGGGCTCGAAACCCGTGATCACGTCGGGCCACGAGAACACGCTCGGCATCAGGACCAGGCCCCGGCCGTCGAGGTCGCGGGTGTGCTCGGTGTGCAGCGCGAGCGTCAGCGTACGGCCGTCCCAGGACAGCCGGCCGTCCAGTTCCGGCAGCAGCGTGCCGAGCCCCACCTCGGCCAGCCGCCGCGAGTGGAAGGCCACGTCCGCCTCCAGCAGCGCCCGCAGCCGGGGCCAGTGCGGCGCGATCAGGGCCCGCCAGGCCGCCTCCATGGCGTCCGCCAGCTCCTGGATCATCCGTGCCGGGTCCGCGAGCCAGGCCCGGCCCCGCGGCGACCGAAGCGCGCCCGGGGTGCAGGCCAGCGACTGGGCGGTGTCCTCGCGGGCCGCTTCCGGGTCGGACGCCCGTACGGCCGCGATCTCCTCCTCGAACGTGGCCGCCGGTCCGATCGGTGGTGCGCCGAGCCAGTCCGGTGAGTGCCCGCGCCGGGGCATCAGCAGCCACAGCGGAGCCAGGTCGAGCCCGGCCGCCGCGTCCCTGATCCGGCGCAGCCAGGGCGCCTGGTAGGCGTGCCGGTCGGGCCGGTGGAGGGTGCGCACCGCCTCCTGTGTCTCCCACAGCGGCGAGATCGCGAACCGGCAGCGCAGGAAGTCGTCGTCACCGAAGTGCAGACGCGAGGGCACGGGCGACCTCCGGGGAAGATTCGGCTGGAGCCGAAACTCTACGGCTGCCGGTCCGTCTCCCGGCACGCTGCCCGGCATGTCCGCACCACCGCAGGCCGCCCCGGCGCCCGCCGGCTACCGCCGTGTCTTCGCCGTGCCCGAGTTCCGGGCCGTCTTCGCCGCCCATGTGCTGTCCATGGTCGGCGTGATCGTCAGCGAGATCGCGCTGACCGTCCTCGTCTACGACCTCACCCGCTCGCCCCTGCTCAGCGCGCTCACCTTCGCACTGGGCTTCCTGCCGTACGCCGTCGGCGGCACCCTCCTCGCACCCGTCGCCGACCGCTTCCCGGCCCGCCGGGTGCTCGTCGGCTGCGACCTGGTGTGCGCCGGCTGCGTGGCCCTGATGACCGTCCCCGGCGCCGGTATCGGCCTGCTCCTCGCGCTGCGCTGCGCGCCGGCCGTCGTCTCCCCGGTGTTCGCCGGCACCCGCATGGCCACCCTGGCCGACGTCCTCGGCGACGGCGACCTGTTCGTGCTCGGCCGCTCCCTGCTGCGGATCGTCGCCCAGAGCACCCTGCTCGTCGGCTACGGCCTCGGCGGTCTGCTGCTCACCGCCGTCAGCCCGCGCCATGCCCTGCTGATCACCGTGGGCACGTTCCTCGCCTCCGCCGTGCTGCTGCGCTGCGGCACCCGGCACCGCCCCGCCCGCACCGACCGGCGCACGGACACCGCGCCGGGTCTGCGCCCGCTGTTCGCCGACCGCCGGGTGCGCGTCCTGCTGCTCCTGTTCTGGATGCCGGCGGCGTTCTCGGTCGTCCCCGAGGCACTGGCGGCGCCGTACGCGGACGAGCTGGGCAGCGGTTCCACGGGTCTCGGGCTGCTGATGTGCGCGCTGCCGGTCGGCACGGTGGCAGGCGAGCTGTTCGCCGGTGCCAGGCTCGCACCCCTGGCACGCGAACGCGTCGCGCTTCCCCTGCTGTGTCTGACCCTGCTGCCGTACCTCGGCTTCGCCCTGCGCCCCGGGCTCACCGCCTCGCTGCTGCTCCTGCTGCTGTCCGGGGCCGGCTCGGCGTACACCCTGGGCCTGGACCAGTGGTTCGTCCGGGCCGTGCCGGAGGAGCTGCGCGGGCGGGCCATGACCGTGCTGTGCGCCGGGCTGATGACCGTCCAGGGCGTCGGCATGGCGCTGGCCGGGGTGGCCGCGCAGGTGGCGGGCGTACGGGCGGCGGTGGCGGGGGCCGGTGCGGTGGGCGTCCTGTGCTGCTGCGGCCTCGCCGCCGCGGCTCGGGCGACCGAAAGCCGAGACGGGGCTGCCCGGAATATGACCGGCCGGTAGGGTCTGATGACGTGCCCAAGCCTCTCAGCCTCCCCTTCGACCCCATCGCCCGCGCCGACGAGCTCTGGAAGCAGCGTTGGGGAAACGTGCCGTCCATGGCCGCGATCACCTCGATCATGCGGGCCCAGCAGATCCTGCTCGCCGAGGTGGACGCGGTGGTCAAGCCGTACGGACTGACGTTCGCGCGGTACGAGGCGCTGGTGCTGCTCACCTTCTCCAAGGCCGGTGAGCTGCCCATGTCCAAGATCGGCGAGCGGCTGATGGTGCATCCGACGTCCGTCACGAACACCGTCGACCGGCTGGTGAGGTCCGGGCTGGTGGCCAAGCGGCCCAATCCCAACGACGGGCGCGGCACCCTCGCCGTCATCACCGACAAGGGCCGCGAGGTGGTCGACGCGGCCACCCGCGACCTCATGGCCATGGACTTCGGGCTCGGCGTGTACGACGCGGAGGAGTGCGCGGAGATCTTCGCGCTGCTCCGGCCGCTGCGCATCGCGGCACACGACTTCGACGAGGAGTGACCCCTCGGCCGACCCCGGGAAAGATCTCCCGGAACGGGTGGTTACGCTCGACTTCATGAAAAAGAGCGTGCTGACCCGCTACCGCGTCATGGCCTACACCACCGGTGTCCTGCTGGTGCTGCTGTGCCTGAGCATGATCGCGAAGTACGGGCTCCACATCGACGGCGCCGCGGACTTCACCCGGGTCGTCGCCATCGCCCATGGCTGGCTGTACGTGATCTACCTGGTCTTCGCCTTCGACCTGGGTTCGAAGGCGAAGTGGCCCGTCGGCAAGCAGCTGTGGGTGCTGCTCGCGGGGACCATCCCCACCGCCGCCTTCATCGTCGAGCGGAAGATCAGCCGCGAGCTGGAGGCCAAGGTCGCCGGCCAGGCCCCGGCCGTCGCCGAGGCCTGAGCTCCCCGCTCCACCGCCGTACGAGCGTCGTGCGGCGGTCAGCCATCGACATTTACTAGGACGTCCAAGTAAATTCGAAGGCATGGACGCTCACGCCATCGAGGAGGGCCGCCGGCGCTGGCAGGCCCGCTACGACGCCGCGCGCAAGCGCGACGCTGACTTCACCACGCTCTCCGGCGACCCCGTGGAGCCGGTGTACGGGCCCCGACCGGGCGACACGTACGAGGGATTCGAGCGGATCGGCTGGCCCGGGGAGTACCCCTTCACCCGCGGCCTCCATCCGACCGGCTACCGCGGGCGTACCTGGACGATCCGGCAGTTCGCCGGGTTCGGCAACGCCGAGCAGACCAACGAGCGGTACAAGATGATCCTCGCCGCCGGTGGTGGGGGACTGTCCGTCGCCTTCGACATGCCGACGCTGATGGGCCGCGACTCCGACGACCCCCGCTCGCTCGGCGAGGTCGGGCACTGCGGCGTCGCCATCGACTCGGCCGCAGACATGGAGGTCCTGTTCAAGGACATCCCGCTGGGCGATGTGACGACGTCCATGACCATCAGCGGTCCGGCCGTGCCCGTCTTCTGCATGTACCTGGTCGCCGCCGAGCGGCAGGGCGTGGATCCGGGAGTGCTCAACGGGACCCTCCAGACGGACATCTTCAAGGAGTACATCGCGCAGAAGGAGTGGCTCTTCCAGCCCGAACCGCATCTGCGCCTCATCGGCGACCTGATGGAGTACTGCGCCGCCGGCATCCCCGCCTACAAGCCGCTGTCCGTCTCCGGCTACCACATCCGCGAGGCGGGCGCGACGGCCGCACAGGAGCTGGCGTACACGCTGGCCGACGGCTTCGGGTACGTGGAGCTGGGGCTCAGCCGGGGTCTCGACGTGGATGTGTTCGCGCCGGGACTCTCCTTCTTCTTCGACGCGCACGTCGACTTCTTCGAGGAGATCGCCAAGTTCCGGGCCGCGCGCCGCATCTGGGCGCGCTGGATGCGGGACGTGTACGGCGCGAAGAGCGACAAGGCCCAGTGGCTGCGGTTCCACACGCAGACCGCCGGGGTCTCGCTGACCGCGCAGCAGCCGTACAACAACGTGGTCCGTACGGCCGTGGAGGCGCTGGCCGCCGTGCTCGGCGGGACCAACTCGCTGCACACCAACGCGCTGGACGAGACGCTCGCCCTGCCCTCCGAGCAGGCGGCGGAGATCGCGCTGCGCACGCAGCAGGTGCTGATGGAGGAGACCGGGGTCGGCAACGTGGCCGACCCGCTGGGCGGTTCCTGGTACGTCGAGCAGCTGACGGACCGGATCGAGGCCGACGCGGAGAAGATCTTCGAGCAGATCAAGGAGCGGGGGCTTCGGGCCCACCCGGACGGGCGGCACCCGATCGGGCCGATCACCTCCGGGATCCTGCGCGGGATCGAGGACGGCTGGTTCACCGGCGAGATCGCCGAGTCCGCCTTCCGGTACCAGCAGGCGCTGGAGAAGGGCGACAAGAGGGTCGTAGGCGTCAATGTGCACACCGGGTCCGTCACCGGGGACCTGGAGATCCTGCGGGTCAGCCATGAGGTGGAGCGGGAGCAGGTGCGGGTGCTCTCCGAGCGGAAGACGGCGCGGGACGAGTCCGCGGTGCGCTCCGCGCTGGAGGCCATGCTGGGTGCGGCGCGGTCCGGGGACAACATGATCGAGCCGATGCTGGACGCCGTGCGGGCCGAGGCCACGCTGGGGGAGATCTGCGGTGTGCTGCGGGACGAGTGGGGGGTGTACACCGAGCCGGCCGGCTTCTAGGACCCGGTCGGCTCAGAAGCCAGGCCCAGCAGCAGTACGCGCGTGAAACCGCGTACCCACTCCTCGTCGGCCGGCTTGCCGCTCACCAGGGTGCGGTGGACCACTGCGCCCGCGACCATGTCGAAGATCAGGTCGACCGTGCGGGCGGACTCCTCCGGGTCGGGTTCCGGGGGGAGTTCGCCCCGCTGCTGGGCCCGTGCGCGGCCCTCCAGAACCAGCCGCATCTGACGCTCCACGATGGAGGCGCGGATGCGCTCGCGCAGGGCGTCGTCGCGGGTGGACTCGGCGACCACCGCCATCAGGCCGCTCTTCGCCTCCGGGCGGGCCAGGATCGCCGCGAACTGCAGAACCACGCCCTCGATGTCGGCCGCGAGGCTGCCGCGGTCGGGGAGTTCCAGTTCGTCGAACAGCTCCGCCACGGCGTCGCACACCAGCTCCGGCTTGCCGGCCCAGCGGCGGTACAGCGTCGTCTTCGCGACGCCGGCACGCGTCGCCACGTCTCCCAGGGTGAGCTTGGACCAGCCCAGTTCCACCAGCGCATCCCTGGTCGCGGCCAGGATCGCGGTGTCCGCGGCGGCGCTGCGCGGACGACCGGTTCGGCTGGCGGGAGTGCGGCTCTGCATCCCTTGACCATAACCGGCGGGAACTGTGCGGTCGTGAGGGAGATCACCGGGGTGTGGTGTCGCGCGGCCCCTGCATGGCATTACGCTACGACTCGTAGCGAAAGCTCGTGAGGGACGTACACGAGCGGCGATTCATGCGGCGTGGGGTGGGGACCCGGCGCCCGCACCCACTGCTTTTTCATTCCGACGCGGTAACGGGGGAGGATAGACGCATGCAGCCACGGAACATGTCCATGAGCGGCGTCGTCGACCTCGCCGCGGTGAAGGCGGCCCAGGAGGCCAAGGCCAAGGCCGAGCAGACGCGCGCGGAGGCCGCCCGGCAGGGCGGCACGGGGGCCGTCTCCCCGGCCGATCTCGTCATCGACGTCGATGAGGCGGGCTTTGAGAGCGATGTCCTCCAGCGCTCCGCCGAGGTGCCCGTCGTCATCGACTTCTGGGCCGAGTGGTGCCAGCCCTGCAAGCAGCTGAGCCCGGTCCTGGAGCGGCTGGCCGTCGAGTACGACGGGCGCTTCCTCCTCGCCAAGATCGACGTCGACGCCAACCAGATGCTGATGCAGCAGTTCGGGGTGCAGGGCATCCCGGCCGTGTTCGCCGTTGTGGCCGGACAGGCGCTGCCGCTGTTCCAGGGAGCGGCCGGCGAGCAGCAGATCCGGCAGACCCTGGACCAGCTGGTGCAGGTCGCCGAGCAGCGGTTCGGCATCACCGGCCTGAGTGTCGACCCGGACGCGCAGCCGGGCGGCGGTGCGGCCGTCGAGCAGGCGGGTCCGTACGACGCCTCGCTGAACGCCGCCGCGCAGGCCCTGGACGCCGGTGACCTGGCCGGTGCCGTCCAGGCCTACAAGAACGTACTGGCCGACGACCCGGCCCACCCCGAGGCGAAACTGGGCCTGGCGCAGGCCGAGTTGCTGCAGCGGGTGCAGGGCTTCGATCCGCAGAAGGTCCGTCAGGAGGCTGCCGAGAGGCCGAAGGACGTCGACGCGCAGATCGCCGCCGCCGACCTGGACCTGGTGGGCGGGCATGTCGAGGACGCCTTCGGCCGGCTGATCGAGACCGTGCAGCGCACGGCCGGTGACGACCGGGACACGGTACGGCGTCGGCTGCTGGAGCTGTTCGAGGTCGTGGGGCCCGAGGACGCGCGCGTGGTGGGCGCACGCAGAGCGCTCGCGCGCGCCCTGTTCTGACCAGTTGCTAAACACCACGGCTTGTGATGCCGGGGTGAAAGATTTGCCGACGAGGCGTCAGGGCGACTGCGCTTTACCAAATCTTGGTAATCGCGCAATCTGTTACTCCGAGTAAGTCGAGGCCGTTGGTCTGTCTGGTTTCGTCCAGGGATCAACGGCTTTGCTCTGCCCCTGGATGCCACCCAGAGTCGCACTTCGAGACCGGTCGGTCGTCCTCCGGTTATCCGCCCGTTACTAGCCAGTAACGAACCCCCTTGTGCCCGGCGCGAGAATGCACCACGATCGGCGACGCTCGGTCCATTTCCGTACCCCGGCATCCGGTCGGGTGACGGGAGAATCTGGGTCCCCACCGAGCAGGGCCGGCGGCAGTGGCGCCGGGTCCAGGGCAGGGGGGTCTTCGCCGGCCGGCGAAGCCTGTCCAGCAGGGTTGTGCGTGATGCGTGTCAGGCGCGACCAGTGGTTGTCGCTCGGGGGTGATCGCCGGTGATTCGGGTGCGGTTCGCGCCTCCGAGTGCGGGCGCTCTCCTTCCCGAGGACGTAGCACTTCTCCCATCCCTGCCCGGCTGAGCCGCCGACTGCGGCGAGTCCGGGCCAGGAGATGTACGTCCGAGAAGGAGGAAATATGGAGTCCCAGGTGCGTGGCGGGACCAGATGGAAGCGGTTCGCTGTGGTCATGGTGCCCAGCGTTGCCGCCACGGCATGCATAGGTGTCGCCCTCGCGCAGGGCGCTCTTGCTGCCTCGTTCAGCGTGTCGGGTCAGCAGTTCAAGGTGACGGCTGACAGCCTGCACGGCGAGGGTTTCGCCCAGTACGGCGCGATCGACAGCGGCTACACGCTCGACGGGAAGAAGACGGCCCACCCCGTCGCCGTCTCGTCGTTCAAGGACGCCTCGATCACGAACATGTGCCAGTCCGTGGTCACGCCGGATGTGCCGTTCTTCGGTTCGGTCACCCTCCGGCTGGAGGCCGGCGGCAAGGGTCATGACGCGGTTCAGGCTCACAACCTCTTCATCGACGTCGATGACCTGGCCGCCGACGCGACCTTCAACAACATCGACATCGGTGTGGCTGCCAAGGACGCGAGCAAGGGTCCGGGCATGAAGGGCAACGGGGAGCAGGCCAACCCGTACGGCTTCGCCCAGCAGGCCGACTCGGCCGATCTGACCAACGTGCGCCAGACGGCGTGGGCCACCACCGCCGGCACGTTCAAGCTCAGTGGTCTCCACATGTCGCTGCACAAGGGCGACGGCAAGGGAATCGAGTGCTACTAGGCGCTCGGTGACGGGCGGGGGAGCCAACGGCGCCCCCGCCCGTTCCGCCACCGGCCGCGTTTTCACACACGGCTCACATCACCACCACAGCAACGCCGCACCAGGGAGCTGTTTTCCATGAGCGCCGAGACCTCTGCCGCCGCACCCGGCCAGTTCACCCGCCGGAGGCTGCAGTTCCGCGCCTGGCGGGGCACCCGTCCGTTCTGGGCCGGACTGTTCGTCATGCTCGGCGGCTTTCTCATCCTGTACTTTCCCTACGCACACCTGCAGCTGGGCCATCTCACGATGACGATGGGGACGCCCGGCGGCTCCAGTTCCCTGATCATCGGTGCGCTGCTCATCGTCCTCGGCATCACGCTCTGGTTCCAGCGGCACATCCGGGTGTTCGCGGGTGTCGCGGCGATTCTCCTGGCGCTGGTGTCCATCCCGCTGTCCAACATCGGCGGCTTCATCGTCGGCTTCGTGTTCTCGCTGACCGGCGGAGCGATGGCCATCGCCTGGTCGCCGGGCGCCCCGCCGCAGCAGCAGCCGCCCGCCGAGGCGGCGCCGGGCGAGGGCGGGGACCCGCAGACCGCGCCGCTGCCCCAGCAGCGCACGGACGGGCTGGGTGATGTGCCCTACCAGGGCTTCACCGCACCTGGGGAGAACGACCTGTCAGGAACGAGCCCGGCCAACGGGGCGAACGGGAGGCACAGTGCCGGCTGACGAGGTGACCCGCGGGACCGATGTGGACGGGTCCCGCGCGAGAACCGGGCCCCGCCACGCGGCACCCAGGAAGCCGCTGTTCACCAGGTTCCACATGCCGGCCGGGAAGGCGATCGCCTCCGTGGCGATGCCGACGGCGGTGCTGATGGGCATGGGCTTCACGTCCTCGCTGGCCCTCGCGGACAGTGCCGGTACGTCCAACAGCCAGAAGGCGGCGGACTACCAGGACTGCGTCAAGGCGCTGGGCGACTCCAAGGACGCCTCGTCGTCGCCCTCGCCCTCCGCCTCGGAGAGTGCGTCCGGTGACAAGGCCACCCCGTCGCCCTCGGCGAGCGCCGACGCCAAGGACTCGAAGGACACGAAGTCCGGCGACTCGGGCACGTCCTCTTCGCCGGATTCAGGTTCCGGTGACAAGGCCACGCCCAAGCCGACCGCGACCTCCGGCTCCTCCGGCTCGTCGTCCTCCGGGTCGGACTCGGGCTCCGGCTCGTCGTCCTCCGGCGATGCCACGGCCACGCCCACCCCGTCGGCCTCCAAGAGCGGCGGCGGCCTGCTGGACACCATCGGCGACACGCTCGGCGGCATCCTCACCGGCGGCACGGACTCCGGCAGCTCGGCCGCGAGCGCGACGCCGTCCGCGACCCCGTCGGCGAGCGCGTCCTCGCACCCCTCCACGCCGGATTCGTCCACGTCGGATGCGTCGTCCTCCGGTTCCAAGGTCTCCGACACCGTCGGTGACACCGTCTCCAAGACCACCAAGACGGTCGGGGACACGGTGGACAAGACGGCCGGGGACACGGTGAAGAAGACCACCGACACGGTCTCCAGGACGGCCGGGGACACCACCAGGACGGTCAAGGACACGGCGGGGTCCGCCACGCCGAGCCCGTCCGCGAGCGACTCCGCCTCGGCGGAGAACTGTCCCAAGGCCACGGACGACGTCAGCGGCGTCGACAACAAGGTGCCGGTGGCCGACGACCCCTGGTACCTGGACGCCAGCTCGCTCCTGCTGAAGGGCGCCGACTACAAGGGCATCGTCGAGGTGAAGACGGCGTCCGGCACCACCAAGAAGGTGCTCAAGTACGTCATCTCCGGCGGCACGGACATCGGCGACCTGCACCAGACGGTGAAGGACAAGCTGTCCGGCAAGACCTACCACGTGCAGGCTGCCAAGGGGTCGACGTCCACCATCCGGGGCGGCGACACCGTGATGTACACCGAGAGCATCTCGGGCAACCTGTTCGGCCTGATCCCGATGAAGTTCACGCCGGACAGCCCGCCCCCGCTGAACCTCCCGCTGATCTACTTCACCAACGTCAAGGTGGTCCAGGCCGCTCAGTTCGGCGGCAACCTGCATGTGCCCGGCATGCATGTGTACACGACCGACTGACCGGTCCCGCAAGCCCGTTCGGGAGCCGCACACAGCTGAGGGCGCCCCCTGATTCCAGGGGGCGCCCTCAGCGCCGTGCAAGGCCCTTGCCGGGACCGTCAGTTGCCCTGCGTGCCCAGGTGGTGGACGCGGAGCATGTTGGTGGTGCCGGGGACGCCGGGGGGCGAGCCGGCCGTGATGATGACCGTGTCGCCCGCGTCGAAGCGGCCCAGACGGGCGATCTCCTGGTCCACCAGGTCGACCATCTCGTCCGTGGTGTTCACGAACGGCACGATGTGCGACTCCACGCCCCAGCTCAGGGTGAGCTGGTTACGGGTGGCCTCGTCCGTGGTGAAGGCGATGATCGGCTGGGTCGCGCGGTAGCGGGACAGACGGCGCGCGGTGTCACCGGACTGGGTGAACGCGATCAGGCCGCGGCCGCCGAGGAAGTCGGCGATCTCGCAGGCCGCGCGGGCCACCGAGCCGCCCTGGGTGCGCGGCTTCTTGCCCGGCACCAGCGGCTGCAGGCCCTTGGAGAGCAGCTCCTGCTCGGCCGCGGTGACGATCTTCGACATGGTCTTGACCGTCTCGACCGGGTAGGCGCCCACCGACGACTCGGCGCTCAGCATGACCGCGTCGGCGCCGTCCAGGATCGCGTTGGCCACGTCGGAGGCCTCGGCGCGGGTCGGACGGGAGTTGGTGATCATCGACTCCATCATCTGGGTCGCCACGATCACCGGCTTGGCGTTGCGCCGGCACAGCTCGATCAGGCGCTTCTGCACCATGGGGACCTTTTCGAGCGGGTACTCGACGGCGAGGTCACCGCGGGCCACCATCACGGCGTCGAACGCCGCGACGACGTCCTCCATGTTCTGCACCGCCTGGGGCTTCTCCACCTTGGCGATGACCGGGACCCGGCGGCCCTCCTCGTCCATGACGCGGTGCACGTCGTGGATGTCCTTGGCGTCCCGGACGAAGGACAGCGCGACCATGTCGCAGCCCATGCGGAGGGCGAAGCGCAGGTCCTCGACGTCCTTCTCGCTCAGCGCGGGCACGTTGACGGCCGCACCGGGCAGATTGATGCCCTTGTGGTCGGAGACCACACCGCCCTCGATGACGATCGTCTTGACCCGGGGGCCCTCGACGTCCAGCACCTTCAGCTCGACGTTGCCGTCGTTGATCAGGACCTGGTCGCCGCGCGAGACGTCGCCCGGCAGCCCCTTGTACGTCGTACCGCAGACGTGCTTGTCGCCCGGCACGTCCTCGGTCGTGATGACGAACTCGTCACCTCGTTCGAGCTCGACCGGACCCTCGGCGAAGGTCTCCAGACGGATCTTGGGGCCCTGCAGGTCGGCGAGGACGCCGATGGGCCGGCCGGTCTCCTTGGACGCGGCCCGGACGCGGTCGTACCGCGCCTGGTGCTCGGCGTGGGAGCCGTGGCTGAAGTTGAACCGGGCCACATTCATGCCCGCCTCGATCATGGCGACGAGCATCTCGTGGGAGTCGACCGCGGGGCCGAGAGTACAGACGATTTTCGAACGGCGCATGGGGCGATCCTATCGGTTTGTTTCGCAACGGAATATTCCGTCTGGCGGAAGATACAAATGAGTGCCGCACCGCTCAGGTGCTATTCAGTTGTTCATTCCGACCAGTGCGTAGGTCTGCGTCGCGATCTCCAGTTCTTCATCCGTCGGCACCACGGCCACCGCCACCCGCGCGTCCTGCGGCGAGATCAGCCGCGGCTCGCCGGAGCGCACCGCGTTCCGCCCCGGGTCGACCGCCAGGCCCAGCCCCTCCAGGCCCGCGATCGCCGCTTCCCGCACGGGCGCCGCGTTCTCGCCGACCCCGGCCGTGAACGCGACCGCGTCCACCGTGCCGAGAACGGCGTAATAGGCGCCGATGTACTTCTTGAGCCGGTGAATGTAAATGTCGAACGCGAGAGCGGCCTCTTCGTCGCCCTCGTCGATCCGGCGGCGGATCTCCCGCATGTCGTTGTCCCCGCACAGGCCGAACAGACCGCTCCTCTTGTTGAGAAGAGTGTCGATCTCGTCCATGGACATTCCGCCAACCCGGGTCAAATGGAAGATGACGGCCGGATCCAGATCACCGGATCGCGTACCCATCACGAGCCCCTCCAAAGGCGTGAGCCCCATGGAGGTGTCCACGCACCGGCCCCGCTCCACCGCCGACGCGGAGGCGCCGTTGCCCAGGTGCAGCACGATCACGTTGACCTCGGACGGGTCCTTGCCCAGCAGCCGCGCCGTCTCCCGCGCGACATACGCGTGCGAGGTGCCGTGGAAGCCGTAGCGGCGGATGCGGTGGCGGTCGGCGATCTTCGGGTCGATCGCGTAGCGCGCCGCCGACTCGGGCATCGTCGTGTGGAACGCGGTGTCGAAGACGGCGACCTGGGGCAGGTCGGGGCGCAGCGCCTGCGCGGTGCGGATGCCGGTGAGGTTGGCCGGGTTGTGCAACGGGGCGACCGGGATCAGCCGCTCGATCTCGGCGAGCACCTCGTCGTCGACGACGGTCGGCTCGGTGAAGAACATGCCGCCGTGCACCACCCGGTGCCCGATGGCGGCCAGTTCCGGCGAGTCCAGGCCCAGGCCGTCCCGGCTCAGCTCCTCGGCGACCGCCTTGAGCGCGGCGTCGTGGTCGGCGATCGGCCCGCTGTGCTCGCGGGTGTCGCCGGAGGTGAGGCAGGTGTGCTTGAGCCGGGAGGTCTGTTCGCCGATGCGCTCCACCAGTCCGACGGCGAGCCGGCTGCGGTCGCGCATGTCGAGCAGCTGGTACTTCACCGACGAGGAGCCGGAGTTGAGGACGAGGACGCGGGTCGCGGTCACGGTGTGGAAATGCTCTCTGCTCAGTTGGCGGGCGTCTGGGCCTGGATCGCCGTGATGGCGACGGTGTTGACGATGTCCTGGACGAGCGCGCCCCGGGACAGGTCGTTGACCGGCTTGCGCAGACCCTGCAGGACCGGTCCGACGGCGATCGCGCCGGCCGAACGCTGCACGGCCTTGTACGTGTTGTTGCCCGTATTGAGGTCCGGGAAGATCAGAACCGTCGCCTGCCCGGCGACATCGGAGTCGGGCAGCTTGGTCGCGGCGACGGACGGCTCCACGGCCGCGTCGTACTGGATCGGCCCCTCGATCTTCAGGTCCGGCCGCCGGGAGCGGGCCAGCTCGGTGGCCGCGCGCACCTTGTCGACGTCGGCGCCCGAGCCGGACGTACCGGTGGAGTACGACAGCATCGCGATCCTGGGCTGCACGCCGAACTGGGCGGCCGTACCGGCCGACTGGACGGCGATGTCCGCGAGCTGCTCGGCGTTCGGGTCCGGGTTGACCGCGCAGTCGCCGTAGACCAGCACCTTGTCGGCCAGGCACATGAAGAACACCGAGGAGACGATCGAGGAGTCGGGCTTGGTCCTGATGATCTCGAAGGCGGGCCGGATGGTGGCGGCCGTGGAGTGCACGGACCCCGACACCATGCCGTCGGCCAGGCCCTCCTGCACCATCAGCGTGCCGAAGTAATTCACGTCGGAGACGACGTCGTAGGCCAGCTCGACGGTGACGCCCTTGTGGGCCCGGATCTGGGCGTACTGCTCGGCGAAGGCGTCGCGCAGTTCCGAGGTGGCCGGGTCGATCAGCTGGGTGTCGCCGAGGTCGACGCCGAGGTCGGCGGCCTTCTTGCGGATCTGGTCGACGGGGCCGAGCAGGGTCAGGTCGCACACGCCCCGGCGCAGCAGCACCTCGGCCGCGTGCAGCACCCGCTCCTCGGTGCCCTCGGGAAGCACGACCCGCCGCTTGTCGGAGCGGGCCTGCTCCAGCAGCTTGTGCTCGAACATCATCGGGGTGACCCGGTCGCTGCTCGGCGCCGAGACCCGGCGGGCCAGCTCGGCGGTGTCGGCATACCGCTCGAAGAGGCCGAGCGCCCGCTCCGCCTTGCGCGGGGTGGCCGCGTTCAGCTTGCCCTCCAGCGAGAACAGCTGCTCGGCGGTGGGGAAGCTGTTGCCGGTCACGGAGAGCACGGGGGTGCCGGGGGCGAGGCGGGCGGCGAGGGTGAGGATCTCGTCGCGCGGCACCTCGTTCAGGGTGAGCAGCACGCCGGCTATCGGCGGGGTGCCGGCGCTGTGCGCGGCCAGCGAGCCGACGACCAGGTCGGCGCGGTCGCCCGGGGTGACGACCAGGCAGCCCGGCGTCAGGGCGCCGAGGAGGTTGGGCAGCATGGCGCCGCCGAAGACGAAGTCCAGCGCGTCCCGGGCGAGCCCGGAGTCGTCGCCGAGCAGCACCTTGGCGTCGAGGGCGTGGGCGATCTGGGAGACGGTCGGCGCGGACAGCGCGGGCTCGTCGGGGACGACGTAGCAGGGGACCGGCAGCCGGGTGGCGAGCCGCTCGGCGATCTCGTCGCGGTCCTCGCGGGCCACCCGGTTGGCGACCATCGCCAGCACGTCGCAGCCGAGGCCGTCGTAGGCCCGGTAGGCGTTGCGCGTCTCGGCCAGCACCGACTCGGCCGGCTGCTTGCGGCCGCCGACGACCGGGATCACGGAGGCGCCGAACTCGTTGGCCAGCCGGGCGTTCAGGGACAGCTCGTCCGGGAGCTGGGTGTCGGCGAAGTCGGTGCCGAGGACGAGGACGACGTCGTAGTCGCGGGCCACCAGGTGGAAGCGGTCGACCAGCGCCGAGACCAGTTCGTCGGTGCCCTGCTCGGCCTGGAGCGCGGACGCCTCGTGGTAGTCCATGCCGTAGACCGTCGCCGGGTCCTGCGAGAGGCGGTACCGCGACCGCAGCAACTCGAACAGCCGATCCGGGCCGTCGTGCACGAGCGGACGGAAGACGCCCACCCGGTCGACCTGCCGGGTCAGGAGTTCCATGACTCCCAGCTCCACGACCTGGCGGCCGTCACCGCGGTCGATCCCGGTCACGTACACGCTGCGCGTCACGTGTCCACTCCGTTCCTCATCGTCGTCGGCATAAAAATCGCCCACCAAGGTGAGCAGAACCCTCTTGACAATACCCCTGGCCCCGGATAAGGCGCCCGTCAAGTGGTTCACCGCCCCGGTGGACGTGAAACAATCGACAGTGGCTCACCGGCACCGACAGCGAGCAGGAGACACAGCACGATGCGCATCGGAGTTCTCACCGCAGGCGGCGACTGCCCCGGCCTGAACGCCGTGATCCGGTCGGTCGTGCACCGGGCGGTGGCGCAGTACGGCGACGAGGTCATCGGCTTCGAGGACGGCTACCGAGGTCTGCTCGACCGGCACTACCGCACCCTCGACCTGGACGCGGTCAGCGGCATCCTGGCCCGCGGCGGCACCATCCTCGGCTCCTCCCGGCTGGAGCGCGACCGGCTGCGCGAGGCCTGCGAGGGCGCCGCCGACATGGTCGAGGAGTTCGGCATCGACGCGCTGATCCCGATCGGCGGCGAGGGCACGCTGACCGCGGCCCGGATGCTCTCCGACGCGGGCCTGCCGGTCGTCGGCGTCCCCAAGACCATCGACAACGACATCTCCTCCACCGACCGCACCTTCGGTTTCGACACCGCGGTCGGCGTGGCCACGGAGGCCATGGACCGCCTGAAGACCACGGCCGAGTCCCACCAGCGCGTGATGGTCGTCGAGGTCATGGGCCGGCACGCCGGCTGGATCGCCCTGGAGTCCGGCATGGCCGCCGGCGCCCACGGCATCTGCCTGCCCGAGCGCCCCTTCGACCCGGCCGACCTGGTCAAGATGGTCGAGGAGCGCTTCTCCCGCGGCAAGAAGTTCGCCGTGATCTGCGTCGCCGAGGGCGCCCACCCCATCGACGGCACCATGGACTACGGCAAGGGCGAGATCGACCAGTACGGCCATGAGCGCTTCCAGGGCATCGGCACCGCGCTGGCGTACGAGCTGGAGCGGCGCCTCGGCAAGGAGGCCAAGCCGGTCATCCTCGGCCACGTCCAGCGCGGCGGCGTGCCCACCGCCTACGACCGTGTCCTCGCCACCCGCTTCGGCTGGCACGCCGTCGAGGCCGCGCACCGCGGCCAGTTCGGCAGGATGACCGCGCTGCGCGGCACCGACATCGTGATGGTGCCGCTCGCGGAGGCGGTCACCGAACTGAAGACGGTGCCGAAGGACCGGATGGACGAGGCCGAGTCGGTTTTCTAGGCGCTCTTGTCCTCCACGGTCTTCCAGAAGTTCTCCACGATCCGGTCGAGGAACTCCCGGCCGGACTCGCTGGCACCCCTGCTGCCGCCGCCCCAGCTGAGGGTGGCGGCCATGTGCCCCTGGTAGTCGTCGTACAGCTCCTGCAGCACGTCCTCCACGACCGCCTTGTCCAGGGGCGCCAGTTTCATCACCGGCCGCACATAGGCCTGCCAGCGGGTGGTGACCGCGCTGTGCAGCAGGTCGGCGAGCTTGGCCTCACGGCCGGTGACGGCGACGAAGTCGGGCAGGGCCAGACCCAGTACCTCGGCCAGCGCCGCCGACTGCCGCTCATTGCCGCGCCACTGCCCGCTCTCCTCCATGCGCAGATAGCCGCGCAGGTCCATGCCGACGGCGTGGGCGACGTCCTCGGGCGCGACGGCACGGGCGATGCGATGCTCGCGCAGGCTCTGCGGCCGGCCCAGCAGCTCGCCCGCGGAACACCACAAGACGCCTGCGAGGGCGGTGAGTTCGGCGTTTCCCGGGGAGGCGATGCCGCGTTCCCAGGCGATCACGAGATCGGGTGTGACGTACGGCAGCCCGTACGAGGCCCGCATGCCGTACGCGACGTGCTCGGGGCCCATGCCGAGCGCGGCGCGCAGCCGGCGGGCCGCCGGGGCGTTGAAGGGGGGAGCTGAGGGTTGGCGCACCCCGCACAAGCTAGGGGCCCGCTGTCACCATGGCTACGGTCCGTTCCGACAGGATCACCGGTTGTGGGAATGTACAGTTCCGTCCGTTCGGTATGTAACCGGACGGATGTTACGGAGCCGACACCCTTCCGGCTCACCCCTTGACCGCCCCGCCCAGCGCGAAGCCGCCCCCCAGCCGCCGCGCCACCAGCACGTACAGCAGGATCACCGGCGTCGAATAGATGACGGAGAACGCGGCGAGCTGCCCGTACGCCACCATGCCCCGGTTGCCGAAGAAGTCGTTGATGCTGACCGAGGCCGGCATCTGGTCCGGGGTGAGCAGCAGCATGAACGGGACGAAGAAGTTCCCCCACATCATCACGAACGAGAACACCGTGACGACGGCGATCCCCGGCCCCATCAGCGGCAGCACGATCCGCACCAGGGACTGCAGCGCGTTCGCCCCGTCCGTCCAGGCCGCCTCCTCCAGCTCCCTCGGCACCCCGTCCATGAAGTTCTTCATCAGCCAGATGGCGAACGGCAGCTGGGAGGCGGCGAAGAAGAGGATCGTGCCCAGCAGTGTGTCGATCAGGTTCACCCGGACGAACAGCGCGTACACCGGCACCATGATCGCGGTGATCGGCAGGCTCGTCGCGAACAGGATGGTCACCAGGAATGGCCGGCCCAGACGGGAGCGGAACCGGGAGAGCGGATAGGCGGCGAGGGCGGCGCAGACGACGGTCAGCGCGGTGCCGCAGCCGCAAAGGACCAGGCTGTTGAGCAGCGGGGTGCAGGTGATGTCCGGGGTCAGGATCGCGTCGAAGTTGCCGAGGGTGAACCCGTCCGGGATCTTCACTCTGAGATCGGCGTGCGGATCGACGGAGGACAGCACCACCCAGGCGAGGGGCAGTGCGAAGGCGACGGCCACGACCAGCAGACAGGCATCGGCGGCAAGCCGCCCAGAAGCGCGTTTCCTGGGCATGCGGGTGTCACACCTCCGTCCGGAGCAGCCGCAGATGGACGACCGAGAACAGCGAGCCGACGAGCAGCAGAAGCAGGGCGACCGCGGTGCCGTACCCGATCATGCTGTTCTGGAAGGCCTGCTCGTACATGAACAGCGGCAGTGTCTGGCTCTTGTTTCCGGGGCCGCCCCGGGTCATCACCCAGATCAGCCCGAAGACGGAGAGCGTCTGCAGGGTGTTGAGCATGAGGTTGGTGCCGATGGACCGGCGGATCATCGGCAGGGTGATGTGCCACATCCGCCGCCATCCGCCGGCCCCGTCCACCTCGGCGGCCTCCGTGATCTCGGCGGGTATCCCGTCCAGCGCGGCGGAGTAGACGAGCATCGAGAACGCCGTACCGCGCCAGACGTTGGCGAAGGACACGGCGAGGATGGGGAGCGTGAACAGCCAGTTCTCGCGCGGCAGATGCAGCCAGTCCAGGATCGCGTTGAGCGTCCCCTCCCGCCGGAAGAAGGCGTACAGCAGAAACCCGGCGACGACCTCCGGCAGCACCCACGCCGTGACGACGACCCCGCCGGTGAGCGTGCGCACCGGCTTCGAGGCCCGCTTCATCAGCGCCGCCAGGGCGAGACCCAGGGTGTTCTGTCCGAGGAGCGAGGACAGCACCGTGAACACCAGGGTCAGCCGGACGGCGTTCAGGAACGCGTCGTCACGAAAGGCGCGCCGGAAGTTGGCGAACCCGACGAAGGACGCATGCGCCTGACCGGTCAGCTGCAGGTCGGTGAAGGCGATGTAGACGCAGTACGCGATCGGTCCGGCGAGGAAGAGCAGGAGAAGGACGACGGCGGGGAGGAGAGGAAGGGCCCGGGTGAGCCGGCGCGGAGGTTTCACTTCTCGGTCACTTGGCCGCCGGTGACGTCCTTGAGCGTGTCGTCGTACCCGCTCGCGGCCTGCTCCGCGGACTGGTCGCCGGTCGTCACGCTCTCCATGGCCTCCTGGATGGCGGTCGACACCTTGGGGTACGCCGGGTACGCGGGCCGGTAGTGCGTGCTGGACACCAGGTCGGTGAAGAACCTGATGCCGGGCTGGGCGGTGGCGTACGCGGGGTCCTCGGCGACGTCGCTGCGCACGGAGATGCCGGAGTTGGCGATGTACCACTTCTTGGCGTTCGCCTCGGTCTGCATCGTCCTGATGAAGTCGAAGGCGAGGTCCGGGTTGCCGGCCTTGGCCGGGACGGCCCAGGTCCACCCACCGGACATGCTCACCTTGCCGGGCGCCTGCCCGTGCTGGGTGGGCATGTACGCGAGGCCCAACTGCCGGGACCAGTCGGGCCATTCGTGCCCACTGCCGGGCAGCCAGGCCTGCGGCAGCCAGGAGCCGTCGAGGTCGATGCCGAGTCTGCCCTGGGGGAGCAGCTCACCGTTGACGGTGGTCGCGAAGTTGGGGTCGAGGGCGTCGGAGACGTCGGGGCCGAGCTTCTCCCGGTACACGGTCTCGACGAACGTCAGCGAGTCCTTGAAACCCTGACCGGCCGTGACCCATTTCTTGCCCGTGCTGTCGTAGAGCGGATCGGAGGTGCCGTCGCCGGTGCCGTACAGGAGCATCTCGAAGCCCTGCATGGTGGAGCGCTCTCCCGCCGGTTTGCCGGTGTAGACGTTGAGCGGAGTGACGCCGGGGACCCTCCGCTTGATGGTGCGGGCGGCGGCGAGGACGTCGTCCCAGTTCTTCGGCTGCCAGTTCAGCGGCAGCCCGGCCTTCTTGAACACCCGCTTGTCGAACCACAGCCCGCGGGTGTCCGTCCCGTCCGGCACGCCGTACGTCTTCCCGTCCTGCCCCTTCGCGGCCGCCTTCGCGGTGCCGGCGAACCGCTTCCAGTCCGGCCACTTGGCGAGGTACCGGTCGAGGGGTCTGAGATAGCCGCTCGTGATGTCGGAGTTGATGAGGAAGGTGTCCTCGTACACCAGATCCGGGGCGGTCCTCGGCGACCGCAGCATCTGCTGCAGCTTGGTGTAGTACTCGGAGTCCGGGGCCTTGACGGGGACGAACTCGACCTTCTTCCCCGGGTACTTCTTCTCGAACTCCTTCTTGACCCCGGCGAGATAGGTGTCCATCACCTTGATGGAGTTGTCGGTGGACTGCTTGTACGACACCTTGACCGTGTCGGCACTGCTGCCGGATCCCGAGCCGCACGCGGTGAGGGCGGTGGCGGCGAGGGCGGCGGTGAGGAGGGCGGAGTAGGCGGCGGTGGGGCGCACGGGCATGACCTCCTGAGCACACGTGGCGGTGGCGCGGAGATGGCTGCCGTGTGAAGGTATGAGCGGTGGTCCAGTCGGGTCAATGAGTGTGCGCGGATTGCCCGTTGGCGGCGTCTGCGGGGCCTTGCCCCGGGTGGACGCTGTCCTCACCGCCCCTGAGAAACCCACCGGTACACCAGCTCCGGCCGCCCCACCTGCCCGTACAACGGACTCCGGCCGGCCCTCCCCGCTTCCACCAGGTGCTCCAGGTACCGCCGGGCGGTGATCCGCGAGATGCCCACCGCCTCGGCCACCCCCGCCGCCGTCAGCCCCTCCTCCGCCTCCCGCAGTGTGCCCGTCACGCGCTCCAGGGTCGGTCCGCTCAGACCCTTCGGCAGCGCCGCGGGTGACGGTGCCCGCAGGGCCGCCAGCGCGCGGTCGACCTCGTCCTGGCCGCTCGCCTCGCCGACCGCGGCGCGGAATTCGGCGTAGCGGATCAGCCGGTCCCGCAGCGTGGCGAAGGTGAAGGGTTTCAGGACGTACTGGACGACGCCCAGGGACACGCCCTCGCGGACCACCGCCAGGTCCCGGGCCGATGTCACCGCTATCACGTCCGCGTGATGCCCGGCCGCACGCAGGGACCGGGCGAACTGCAGGCCGTGCACGTCCGGCAGGTGCAGGTCCAGGAGCAGCAGATCCACGGGCGTGCGGTCCAGGATGCGGCGGGCCTCCGCCCCCGTGTGCGCCCTGCCGACCGAGACGAACCCGGGCACCCGGCCGACGTACAGCACATGGGCGTCGGCGGCGACCGGGTCGTCCTCGACCACGAGGACGCGGATCGGATGCGGTTCCTGCGTCATCTGCCGCCCCCCACCGCCGACCGCAGCGGCAACCGCACCTCGAACACCGCTCCGCCCTCGCCGTCCTCGTCGCACTCCGCCACCGTCAGCGTGCCCTCGTGGCGGGTCACCGCCTGCCGGACCAGGGCCAGCCCGAGGCCCCGGCCGCCGGGCCCGGCCGGCTTCGTCGAGAACCCCCGCTGGAATACCAGGTCGGCATGGGCCGGGTCGACACCGGGGCCCGTGTCGGACACCCTGAGGACCACCTCGGCGTCCGAGGCGTACGCCGTGACCGTCACCCGCGCCCCGACGCTGCCCTGTGCCGCGTCCACCGCGTTGTCGATCAGGTTGCCGAGGATGGTGACCAGGTCACGGGCGGGCAGGCTGCCGGGGAGCAGCCCGTCGTCCAGGCGGCTGTCCCGGGACACCACCAGCTCCACGCCCCGCTCGTTGGCCTGGGCCGTCTTGCCGAGCAGCAGGGCGGCCAGCACCGGTTCCCGTACCGCCGCGACCACCTGGTCGGTCAGGGCCTGGGCCAGTTCCAGCTCCGCCGTGGCGAACTCCACCGCCTCCTCGGCCCGGCCCAGCTCGATCAGCGACACCACCGTGTGCAGACGGTTGGCGGCCTCGTGCGCCTGCGAGCGCAGGGCCTGGGTGAAGCCGCGCTCGGAGTCCAACTCACCCATCAGGGACTGGAGTTCGGTGACGTCCCGCAGGGTGACCACCGTGCCCCGGCGCTCCCCGCCCGACACCGGGGAGGTGTTCACCACCAGGACGCGGGACGCGGTCAGGTGCACCTCGTCCACCCGGGGCTCCGAGGACAGCAGCGCGCCGGTCAGCGGGACCGGCAGGCCCAGGTCGGCCACCGAGCGGCCGATCAGCTCCGTGTCCGGTGCGCCCAGGCCCAGCAGCTCCCGGCCGCCGTCGTTGATCAGCGCCACCCTGTACTGCCCGTCCAGCATCAGCAGGCCCTCGCGGACCGCGTGCAGCGCCGCCTGGTGGTAGTCGTGCATGTGGCTCAGCTCGGTGGCGTTCATGCCGTGGGTGTGCCGGCGCAGCCGGGCGTTGACGACGTACGTGCCGACCGCGCCCAGCAGCAGCGTGCCTCCGGCGACCCCCAGCAGGGCCGTGACCTGGTCCTGGACCCGCGCGCTGATCTCCTCCACCCTGATGCCGGCGCTGACCAGGGCGATGACGCGGCCGTTCTCCTCGACCGGGGTCACCGCGCGGACGGAGGGGCCGAGGGTGCCGGTGTACGTCTCGGTGAAGGTGTGGCCGTGCAGGGCGGGGCCGATACGGCCGAGGAAGCGTTTGCCGATCTCGTTCCGGTCGGGATGGGTCCAGCGGATCCCGTCCGGGTTCATGATCGTGACGAAGTCGACGTCCGCGTCCCGCATGACCTGCAGCGCGTACGGCTCCAGCGCGGCCGTGGGGCGGGAGGTGTGGATCGCCGAGCGGACCGAGGGGGCGTCCGCGATGGAGCGGGCCACCGCCGTGACCTGGCGGACCGCCGCGTCCTCGGCCTGCCTCTGGTCGTTGAGGTAGGTGAACAGCGCGTACCCGGCCACGACCAGCGCGATCAGCACGGCCTGCATCGCGAACAGCTGGCCCGCCAGGCTGCGGGGTCGGGGGAGACGGGGAACGCGCATGTCAGCAGTGTGCCTCTCCGGTCGATGCGGTGTGTCTCTGCGGTCCATCGTGAACTAAATGAACGGAAGGGTGACCGCCCTCACACGGCGGGAGATAGTCACGGCATTCCCCAGTAACGCCCGGACGTGAGCCGCACGCCGGTTGTTCGCCGACGAAGACGTCAAGGAGGGCAGTCGTGGCCGCCACAACCCCCGACACGGCACCTGCCGCACCCCGCGTGAAGCGGGACCGGACCCATTACCTGTACATCGCCGTCATCGTGGCGGTCGCGCTCGGCATCGCCGTGGGACTCATCTGGCCCGACGCCGCGGTCCAGCTGAAGCCGCTCGGTTCCGGTTTCGTGAGCCTGATCAAGATGATGATCTCGCCGATCATCTTCTGCACGATCGTGCTGGGCATCGGGTCCGTACGCAAGGCCGCCAAGGTCGGCACCGTGGGCGGGATCGCGCTCGGCTACTTCCTCGTGATGTCGCTGGTCGCGCTCGCCATCGGGCTCGTCGTCGGCAACGTGCTGCACCCGGGTGACGGGCTGCACCTCACCGACGCCGTCAAGGCGGCCGGACACGACCAGGTGTCCAAGGAGGCACTGCCGCCGGTCCAGTTCATCCTGTCGATCATTCCGACGACCTTCGTGTCCGCCTTCACCCAGGAACAGGTTCTGCAGACCCTGCTGGTCGCCCTGCTCGCCGGGTTCGCGCTGCAGTCCATGGGGCCGGTCGGGCAGCCGGTGCTGCGCGGCATCGAGCACCTCCAGCGGCTCGTCTTCCGCATCCTGTCGATGGTCATGTGGGCGGCGCCGGTCGGTGCCTTCGGCGCCATCGCGGCGGTGGTCGGCTCGGCCGGACTCGACGCCCTGAAGAGCCTCGCCGTGCTGATGCTCGGCTTCTACGTCACCTGCGTGCTGTTCGTCTTCGTGGTGCTCGGCGTGATTCTGCGGATCGTCACCGGACTCAACGTCTTCTCCCTCTTCAGGTACCTGTCGCGCGAGTTCCTGCTGATCCTGTCCACCTCGTCCTCCGAGTCCGCGCTGCCGCGGCTGATCGCGAAGATGGAGCACCTGGGCGTCAGCAAGCCCGTCGTCGGCATCACCGTGCCGACCGGCTACTCCTTCAACCTCGACGGCACGATGATCTACATGACCATGGCGTCGCTGTACATCGCCGACGCGCTGGGTACGCCGATGTCGGTGGGCGAGCAGATCCCGCTGCTGCTGTTCCTGCTGCTGGCGTCCAAGGGCGCGGCGGGCGTCAGCGGTGCGGGGCTCGCCACCCTGGCCGGCGGCCTGCAGTCGCACAAGCCGGCGCTGGTCGACGGGGTCGGTCTGATCGTGGGTATCGACCGGTTCATGAGTGAGGCGCGGGCACTGACGAACTTCGCGGGCAACGCGGTCGCCACCGTGCTGATCGGCACCTGGACCAAGGAGATCGACAAGGTGCGGGTGCGGCAGGTGCTGGCGGGTGAGCTGCCGTTCGACGAGACCACGCTGCTGGACGAGAAGCAGCCGGCGGTCACCGAGGTCCCCGAACCCCAGGAGGGCGGGGACAAGGAGCTGGCCAAGGCCTGACCCGCCCGAAAGAACTCCGGACGTCCGGCCCCGCCTGAACCCGGGCCGGGCGTCCGGGATCCACCGCCGGGCGGTCGAGTCTCCCCCGTACCTCGACCGCCCGGCTTCTTCACGTCTGCCGGCTCACCTCAGCGCACTCACCTCTGCGCACCCACCCCTTACGCACTCACCTTGGCCACCAGCGCGGTGGCCGCCGAGGCGGGCACGCCCGCCGCGGTCAGGACCGTGACCGTGGCCGAGCGGCCCGCCTCTTCCGCTGTCACCAGGCCGTCGTTCACCGCCTCCATCACCGCGAACACCATCTGCTCCTGTACGTACGCCAGGGCCGGGGCGGGCAGCGGGGAGCTGAACACGCCCTCGTCCAGGCCCCGTTGGAGCAGTTGGACCTTGTTGGCGCGCAGCGGGGCGAGGCGTTCGCGGATGCCCTGGACGGTGACCGTGCGCTGGGCGAGCGCGATCAGCAGGCGGTAGCGATCCGCGGTCACCCAGATCGCGAGGAGCGACCGGGCCACCGCCTCCGCCGGGTCCTGCACCCCCTCGCGCACCGCCGCGTCCGCGTCCGTCAGCGCTTGCACCGCCTCGTCGACGAGAGTGCTGATCAGTGCCTCACGGCTGGGGAAGTGGCCGTACACCGTCCGTCGTACGACACCCGCCGCGCGCGCGATCTGGTCCATGGAGGCGTCCGGATCGCGCAGCAGCTCGGCGAGGGCGACGTCGAGGATGCGGCGCCGGTTGGCGTCGGCGCGGCTGGGGTTACCCGTGGTCATGTCGTCATTCTGCACGCACGCGCAGAACTTGCACAGTGCTGTGCAACGACGTACATTGCACATGGTTGTGCAATTGCACGCCACTGTGCAAAACCTGGACTCCACGTCCCGTCGCGGAACCGAGGAAGGCGACCCCTGCCATGCGACTCGTCATGACCGAACCGGTCGAGAAGATGGAGCGCCCGTACGCCCGGCGCTGGTGGGCACTGCTCGTGCTCTGCCTGAGCCTGCTGATCATCGTGATGGCGAACACCGCCCTCACGGTCGCCGCGCCCGACATGACGAAGGACCTCGGGCTGAGCAGCGCCGACCTGCAGTGGGTGATCGACGGCTACACCGTCCCCTACGCCGCGCTGATGCTGCTGCTCGGTGCGATCGGCGACAAGTACAGCCGGCGCGGGGCACTCGTCCTCGGCCTGGTCGTCTTCGGCGGCGGCGCGATCGCCGGCTACCTCGCCGACAGCGCCGCGTCCGTCATCGCGGCCCGCGCCGTGATGGGTGTCGGCGCCGCGCTGATCATGCCCGCCACGCTCTCCCTGCTGGCCGCGACCTTCCCGCGCGCCGAACGCGCCAAGGCGATCGTCCTGTGGACCGCCACCGCCGGGCTCGCCATCGCCGCCGGACCGGTCGTCGCTGGCGCCCTCCTGCGCGATCACGGCTGGTCCTCGACCTTCCTGATCAACGTGCCCATCGCGGCCGTAGCGATCGTCGCCGCCTTCGTCCTGATACCGCCGTCCAGGGCGGGCCACCACGACCGCATCGACTACGTCGGCGGCCTGCTGTCGGTCGTCTGGACCGGCTCCCTCATCTACATGATCATCGAGGGTCCGCACTTCGGCTGGGGTGCCAAGGCGGTCACGGCGGCCGTCGTCGCGGGCGCCGGCCTGGTCGCGTTCGTCGTCTGGGAGCTGCGCCACCCCCGCCCGATCCTGGACGTCCGCCGCTTCGCGCACCGCCGCTTCGCCGGCTCCAACCTCGCCGTCGCCCTGTTCTTCCTCGCCGTCTTCGGCGCCTTCTACTACCTCACCCAGCACCTGCAGTTCGTCCTCGGCTACGACGCCCTGCAGACCGGCGTACGGATGCTCCCGCTGGCCGGCGCGGTCTTCGTCGGCTCGGCCCTGACCGGCCTGCTGACCCCGCGCGTGGGGATGAAGTGGACCGTCACGGCGGGCATGGTCGGCGGCACCAGCGCCCTCGCCCTGCTGACCCGGGTGGACGCGGGTTCGACGTACACCGACTTCCTGGCCCCCCTGATCATCCTCGGCCTGGCCATCGGCCTCGCCCTGTCGCCCTGCACCGACGCGATCATGGGCGCCTTCCCCGAGTCCGAGCTGGGCGTCGGCGGCGCGGTCAACGACACCTCGCTGGAACTGGGCGGCTCGCTCGGCATCGCCATCCTCGGCTCGCTGCTCGCCACGTCCTACGGCAACCACCTCTCCGACGCCACCGCCGGCAGCAAGCTCCCCGCGAGCGCCCTGGACACCGCGCAGGACTCGGTCGGCGCCGGATACGCCGTCGCCCAGGGCATCGGCGACAAGGCGCACGCGCTGGCCGCGCAGGCGGCACAGTCCAAGGACCCGCACCAGGCCGCACAACTGAAGCAACAGGCCGCCGAACTCGCCTCCGGCGCCCGCCAGATGGCCGACGCGGTCGGCTCCTCCTTCTCCTCCGCCGTGGCCCACACCAGCCTGGTCGGCGCGGTGATCCTCGGCCTCGGCACGCTCCTCGTGGGCTTCCTGCTCCCACGCCGTGAAGCCCCCGCGCCGGACGTGAAGACCGAGGAGAAGGAACTCCTGGACAGCGCGGTCGGCTGACAGCTCCTCGCCGCCATCCACTAACGTGCCGTTCCTGATCAATCGGAACGGCACGTTCGTGCGTGGCGTCCGTACCTGTGAGTCATGACGTGTATGGAGGCACGGGGGATATGAAGATCGACTGGGACCGGCGGACCTGCGCGCGGAAGGGGCATGTCACCTACGCGCCCGACGACCCCCGCCTGCGTCTGCGGCTGCACGCCGACACCGCGCTCGGCGAGGTGTGGCGCTGCCTGCGCTGCGGTGACTTCGCGCTGGGTGAGCCGCACGGCTCCGGTCCGGCCGCGGACGCCCCGCTGGTGCCGCGCGGGAAGGTGCTGCGGGACCTGTTCATCCTGCGCTTCCTGGCGATCGAGCGGGCCGTGCGCGGGGTGTTCATCGTGCTGGTCGCGGTCGCGGTCTGGAAGTTCAGCAACAGCCAGGACGCGGTCCGCAGCCTCTTCAACGAGTACCTCGACGTCCTCCGGCCGGTCTTCCGGCACTTCCACTACGACCTTGACCACTCACCCGTCGTCGGCTCCATCCAGAAGGCGTTCGGCTACAAGCACTCCACGCTGCTGCTGGTCGCCGCCCTGCTGCTCGCCTACGCGCTGATCGAGCTCATCGAGGCCGTCGGCCTCTGGTACGCCAAGCGCTGGGCCGAGTATCTGACGGTCGTCGCCACCGCCGCGTTCCTGCCGCTGGAGATCTACGAGCTCACCGAGAAGGTCAGCTATCTGAAGATCGCCACGCTCGTCCTCAACATCCTCGCGGTCCTCTACATCGCCATGGCCAAGCGCCTGTTCGGCCTCCGGGGCGGCCGCAGGGCCTTCGAGGAGGAACGGCACAGCGCCTCCCTGATGGAGGTGGAGGAGTCGGCGGGGGTGACCGTCTGACCCCCGCCGGCCGCCGCCCGCCGCGGGCTACGAAGCCCGCGCGGCCTCGGAGAGCCGTGTCAGCTCCGCCTCCGTCAGTGTGAGCTCCGACGCCGCCGCCGAGTCCCGGATCGTCCGAGGACGGCTCGCGCCCGGGATCGGGATCACGGTGGGGGAGAGGGACAGCAGCCAGGCCAGGCACACCTGCTGGGGGCTGACCCCGCGCTCCCGGGCCACCTCGTGGAACGCGGCGAACCGCGGGGCCGCCGCCAGGCCCGACGACCCGTCCAGCGAGCTGCGCGAGATCCCGCCGAGCGGACTCCACGGCAGGAACGCCAGGCCCAGCTCCGCGCAGAGCCGCAGTTCCGGATCGCTGTCGCAAACCTCGGGGGAGAAGCGGTTCTGCACGGACACCAGGCGGTCGCCGAGGATCGTGCGGGCCCGGACGATCTGGTCGGCGGTCACGTTCGACAGGCCTGCCAGGCGGATCTTGCCCTCGTCGAGGAGCTCGCGCAGGGCGCCCACCGACTCCTCGAACGGCACGGCCGGGTCGGGCCTGTGGAGCTGGTAGAGGCCGATCGCCTCGACACCGAGCCGCTTCAGGGAGGCCTCCGCGGCCGTCCTGAGGTGCCGGGGCGTGCCCGTCGTCGTCCAGGTGCCGTCGGCCGGGCGGCCCCGGCCGCCCTTGGTGGCCAGCAGCACGCCGTCGGTGTCGCCGCCGTAGGCCGCGAGGGCGCGGGCGAGGAGGAGTTCGTTGTGGCCGGGCTCCTGGCCCGGCAGATGGTAGGAGTCGGCCGTGTCGAGCAGGGTCACGCCCGCGTCCAGCGCCGCGTGGACGGTGGCGAGGGCGCGGGCCTCGTCCGGTCGGCCCTCGATCGACAGCGGCATGGCACCGAGTCCCACCGCGCTCACCTTCAGGCCGCCAACCGTGCGGTACCGCATCTCAGCTGTCCTTTCCCAGGGTCTCGGCCACGGCCTTCGGCAGCCACTGCCGTACGTCACCGAAGAGGAAACCGAGCCGGGCGGCCCGGGAGTTGTCCATGGCGTAACGGCGGCGGAAGGCGAAGGGGGAGAGCCCGGCGGACTCGGTCACCTCGAAGCGCACCTCGCCCCCGGGGATTTGTGCCGCCACCGCGGTGCACAGCTCGTCCACGGCCAGCAGGCCGTCGGAGGCGGCGTTCACCGGGCCCGTGAAGTCCGCTCCCGCCGCCCAGAACAGGAAGTCGGCGATCTCCTCGACGTGGATGTACGTCGCCGGGTGCGAGACCGGCGGTACGGCGATGGGCGTGCCGGTACGGATGCGGTGAGCGTAGTGCTCCAGCCGGCCGGTGAAGTCGTCGTCGCCGCCCAGCACATGGGCGACGCGAACGGACGCGAACGGCAGGCCGGAGCCCGTGAACACCGCCTCGGCCTGCCGCTTGCCCTCGCCGTAGTGCGCCTCGACGAACCCCGCCTCGTCCCAGGGAAGGTCCAGGTCAACGGCGACCGTACTGGGATCGACCGCACTCTCCGGCACCGGCACCGCCGAGTCCTCGTGCTCGTACACCTCCACCGTCGAGGTCATGACATAGCGTCCGGTGCGGCCCGTGAAGACCCGGTGGGTGATCTCCGCCTGGCGCGGGGTGTAACAGACCTGGTCGATGACGACGTCGAAGGTACGGCTGCCGATCGCTTCGGCCAGCGCCTTCTCGTCGTCGCGGTCGGCCACCAGGTGGACCGCTCCCGGCGGCGGGGCCGACGATCCCCGGTTCAGGACCGTGACCCGGTCACCCGCCGCCAGCAGCCGGGCGATCAGCCGCTTGCCGAAATAGCGGCTGCCCCCGATGACCAGTACCTCTCGTGCCTTTGCCATGACCATAATTCTCCGGACCGAGCAGGGAGCTCTGAAGGGGGAGACATGGGAGATCGGGCCACTACGCCGAAAGAACCACGGCATCTGCGGGCAGTCGCCGACGAAACACAGGTGGCCTTCGACGCGGTGGACCGGCAGATCCTCCAGCTGCTCCAGACCGACGGGCGGATCAAGCTGAGCGAGCTGGGCCGGCGGGTCAGTCTGAGCCCGGCGGCCGTGGCCGAGCGGGTGCGCCGGCTGGAGACGGCCGGCGTCGTCGAGGGGTACGGCGCCCAGGTCGCGCCCGCCCGCCTCGGCTACGGCATCCAGGCCTTCATCCGGGTGAACCCGCACGGCGGCTACAACCTCAAGCACCCGAGGACCCTCGAACTGATCGACCGCCCGGAGATCACCGAGGTGCACCACGTGGTCGGCCAGGACTGCTGGATCCTCAAGGTCGCCGTCACCGACACCGTCCACCTGGAGGAGATCCTGGAGCAGACCTCGGTGCTGGGCCGGACGACGACCTCGATCGTGCTGTCCTCACCGGTGCGCCGCAAGCCGCTGCTGCCCCCGGCCCGAGCCTGAAGGAAAAACACCCCTTGCCTTGACGCCGACGTCAACACCTACGGTCGTAGGCATGCGAATCGGCGAGCTGGCCGCACGGGCCGGGACCACCACCCGCACCCTGCGCTACTACGAGGCGCGCGGGCTGCTGCCGGCCCGGCGCGACGGCAACGGACACCGTACGTACGACGAGGGCGACCTCAGGCTGCTGGAGCAGATCCGGACGCTGCGCGACTTCGGGTTCGAGCTGGAGGAGACGCGGCCCTTCGTGGAGTGTCTGCGCTCCGGGCACCCGGAGGGCGACTCCTGCCCGGCCTCGCTCACGGTCTACCGGCGCAAGCTGGACGAGCTGGACGCGCTCATCGGGCAGCTGTCGGCGGTGCGGGAGACGGTCGCCGGGCAGCTGCGGCGGGCCGAGCGGGCCCGTGACGCGCTGGCCGCCGAGGCGCTGGTTCCGGGGGGTCCGGAACCGGTGTGCGAGCTGGGAGGGATTTCACGATGAGTCTGGTGAGCGGACTGGCCGAGGTGACGGACGCGGATTTCGAGGCGGAGGTGAAGGACTCGGAGCTGCCGGTGCTGGTGCAGTTCACGGCCGACTGGTGCGGGCCGTGCCGGCAGCTCGCGCCGGTGCTGAAGGACATCGCCTTCGAGGAGGGCGACCGGCTGAAGGTCGTACAGCTGGACGTGGACCGCAATCCGCAGACGACCATCGCCTACGGCGTGCTGTCCACGCCGACCCTGATGGTCTTCCGGGACGGTGAGCCGGTGCGGTCGATGGTGGGGGCGCGGGCCAAGCGGCGGCTGCTGGCAGAGCTGGCCGACGTGCTGTAAAACCCCTGCGCCCACGAAAAAATCCCCCGAGCAATTGCGCTCGGGGGATTTCTCTGCGTATATTCGGTGGTTCGCGACTTCCATTCGATGAATGGCGCGGAGAAGTTCAGTGGGCACAGTATATCCGGGCGGGAGCGGAATTGTCAAACACCGAATTTCCAGGCGATGAATTGCGGCACGAGCAGGAATTCATCGACGGACTGTACGCGCGTGCGGACGTGCTGCGCGGCGAAACCGAGACGTCGGTCACCGACGCACTCGCCCAGGGCGACAAGCCCATGCAGGCCCGGCTGGAGCGGGACATCCTGGTCGCCGAGCGCTCGGGGCTGCTCGCCGCGCTGAACGCCGTCGACGGCTCGCTCTGCTTCGGCCGGATCGACCTCGCCTCCGGCGCCGTCCACCACATCGGCCGGATCGGGCTCCGCGAGGACGACACCGAGCGCACCCCGGTGCTCATCGACTGGCGGGCCGACGTCGCCCGCCCCTTCTACCTGGCCACCAGTCACACCCCGATGGGCCTGCGCCGCCGCCGGCACATCACCACCCAGGGCCGCACCGTGACGTCCCTGCACGACGAGATCCTCGACCTGGGCGACGCCACCCGCACCGGCTACGAGGACCACAACGGCGACGCGGTGCTGCTGGCCGCGCTGAACTCTGCGCGCACCGGCCGCATGAGCGACATCGTGCAGACCATCCAGGCCGAGCAGGACGAGATCATCCGGGCGCCCCACCGCGGGGTGCTGGTGGTCGAGGGCGGCCCCGGCACCGGCAAGACGGCCGTGGCCCTGCACCGGGCCGCGTATCTGCTGTACGAGCACCGGGAACTGCTGGCCCGCCGCGCCGTGCTGATCGTCGGCCCCAACCCGGCCTTCCTCGGCTACATCGGCGAGGTGCTGCCCTCCCTCGGTGAGACCGGCGTGCTGCTGGCCACGGTCGGCGAGCTGTTCCCCGGGGTGAGGGCGACGGCCACCGACAGCAGGGAGGCGGCCGCGGTCAAGGGCCGCGCCGGCATGGCGGAGGTACTCGCCGAAGTCGTACGCGACTGGCAATCGCTGCCCGATCCGGTGATCGCGATCGAGCACGACCGCGAGGTCCTGATGCTCGACGACGGCCTGGTGAAGGTGGCCCGCGAGCGCACCCGCGCCGCCAAGCTGCCGCACAACGTGGCCCGGGAACACTTCGAGGGCCACATCCTCAACACACTCACCGACCTGTACGCCGAGCGTGTGGGGACCGACCCGTACGACGGCAGCAACCTGCTGGACGCCTCCGACATCACCCAGATCCGCGACGAACTGGCCGAGAACCCCGAGGTCTGGGCCGCCATCGACCAGTTGTGGCCGCGCCTGACGCCGCAGCGCCTGGTCGCGGACTTCCTCGCCGACCCCGTCGGCTACCTCCCCGACGAGGACGCGGCGGCCATCCGCCGCCCGGTGACCCGGGCGTGGACCGTGGCCGACGTGCCGCTGCTGGACGAGGCGGCCGAACTGCTCGGCGTGGACGAGCGGGTGGCGCGGGCGCGGGCGGAGCGGGAACGGGAGACGCAGGTGGCCTATGCGCAGGGCGTGCTGGACGTCTCGTACGCGTCCCGGACGTACGAGTTCGAGGACAAGCAGGACGAGGACTCGGAGGTGCTGTCCGCCCACGACATCATCGACGCGGAGCGGTTCGCCGAGCGGCACGAGGAGGCCGACCACCGCAGCGCCGCCGAGCGGGCGGCGGCCGACCGGACCTGGGCGTTCGGGCACATCATCGTCGACGAGGCGCAGGAGCTGTCGCCGATGGCCTGGCGGCTGCTGATGCGGCGCTGCCCGACCCGCTCGATGACCCTGGTGGGCGATCCGGCCCAGACGGCGGAGGCGGCGGGTGTCGGCTCCTGGTCGAAGATCCTCCAGCCGTATGTGGAGGACCGCTGGGAGCACACGCGCCTCGGGGTCAACTACCGTACGCCGGCGGAGATCATGGAACTGGCGGCAGCCGTCGTCCGTGCCGAGAACCCCGGCTTCGAACCGCCGAGCTCGGTCCGTTCGACCGGGGTACGGCCCTGGGTGCGCGCCACCGACGACCTGCCCGGCGCCGTCGCCGAGGCGGCCCGGGAGCTGACGCCCGCCGAGGGCCGGCTCGCGATCATCGCCCCGCGCCACCTGCACCGCAAGCTGGCCGCACGGCTGGACGGGGTGACCGCGGGCGCCGAGCCGGACCTGACCCGGGCCGTCGTCCTGCTCGACCCCCGCCAGTCGAAAGGCCTGGAGTTCGACTCGGTGCTGGTCGTCGAGCCGGCCCGCTACGGGACGAGCGACCTGTACGTGGCCCTGACCCGGGCCACACAACGGCTCGGCGTGCTGCACACCGGGACGTTGCCGGCGGGGCTCGCCGAGGCGGCGTGACGGGCAGGTCCGGATGACCGGAGGGTTCCCGAGACGAGAAAGCGCTCGGGAACCCTCCGGCCGTGCGATCTCCAGATTCTTTGTTCTACGCATCGCACAGTCGGATGAATGTCCGTGATGAATATATGACTTAGGAAATCGAAGCTCTGGCCTTGGCTTTGCTGTTTGTGGAACACTGGCCGTGTCGGGGTGCAGTGCAAGTCGGTAGATTTTCCCGCGGGCACGTCATATCGGGCGGAGGGTGTCCCTCCGCGATGCATTCGACAACGGGAATTCGGGATGTCAATCTGGCTCTCGACCGGACGGGGGAGTCCGGTGTCGGTGGCACATTGATCTGAGGATTGCGTATGCCAGCATCGGGCGACGACGACCCGTCCGGCCTCGACGGTCTGAGGCGGCAGCTTGACGCACAGGATCACCAGTTGGAGGAGGTCAGGCGTAGAATCGAGCAAATGCAGAGATGGCGGCAGGGCTGGCGCGGACTGCTGTCCTTCTGTCTCACGACGGCGCTTCCCTTTCTTCCTGACTTGCTGCGGTTCCTGGGTGAGTCTGTCAGTCATTGACTCAGGGTGATCACAGTCGGTCGAATTCGATCGCTATGTATCAGGTGAATCCCTCGTACCGGTGACTCCGGCTTATCCTGGTGGACACCAGCCTTCCCGTCATTCTCTAATACTGCCACTGGTGCGGTGAATGGGGGGATTTGATGGCCGAGGTCGAGCGTCCGTTTCCTTTGCCCGCTTCTCGGGAGGAACAGGAAGAGTGGATTGAGGCGGCGATCGCCACCCCGGGGGCGAATGTACCCCGGGGTGCGCTCAGTAATATCGCTCCCTTCCTCGTCGAGCCGAAGGAGCTGCTGGGCGCCGCCGACGCTGCCGGACGGCGCAGGCTGGAGGACCGCGCTCTGCGGCGGATCGTCACCGACGCCGGGGACATGACCGTCGTGACCGTCCGGATGCATGGCGTCGGAGGGATCGTCTGGGAGAACAACGAACGGATCAGCTCGGCCTGGCACTCCCTGGCCGATCCCTCCGGCGTCACCGAGCAGCGACGTGTGCTGGCCCGGGTGCATCCCTGGACGCGAGTGACCCCCGATGGTCGGGAAGAGGCTTACGCGGCGCTGCGCAGTACCGTGGCGAGCCGTGAGGATCTGATCGCGGACGTCGAGCTGGCTGCCGAGGCCCTGAGTGGCCGCGTCGGTCACCGGCCCTATGACCTCCGGCAGGACCTCATCCTCAACGGCCAGCAGGAGCCGGGCCTCTACGTTGCCCAACACTTCCAACTGGACGAAGCACCCCTGACCGGCCAGGACGGTGAACCGCTGCATCCCGCTGAGCACTGGGGATGGATGGCCGTGCGGGGCAACAACCGGACCAAGGCACGCCAGGAGATCTTCGGTGTGACGTCGGCGGAGGTGCTGACCGGCGTTCCGCTGAGGAAGCTCGGCGGCGACGGCGACAAGTTCATCTTCGATGTCGATGAATGGCTGGCGCGGCTGTCCGAAAGCCTGAACGAGGAGTACCTCGACGCGGGCGGGTGGGACCCGGACAGCACCTGTCGCGCGGTTCGGGCCAGGAATGTCGCCGTCGTCCAGGCCCACTTGGTGATCGGAAGCACCACACCGCGCCGCCTGTACCGCATTGTCCAGTCGAGCAATCGGCGCGACCATGTCCACCCGCCCCTGGAGTTCCTCCACAACGACCGCAGCCGCGCCCTCGCACGCAGCGTTCTCGGCGCCTACGTCGCCGCCGGGCGGCTGGACGAGCGGACGGCCGAGGTGCTTTCCGGCTCTGCTCCGATCACGGAGCTGCCGGGCGCGCCGAGCGACGCGACGGTCAGCGAGCTAAGGGACCTGCGGTCGATGATGCTGCTGACCGAACTGTTCCCCACCGACCGTGAGAAGCGGTTCGTGATCCGACGGGTGCTGAGCGAGTCGCCTCCTTCGCAGCTCACCGCCCCGGAAGTGAACCAACGCGCCCGTGCCTGGTCCGCGCTGACATCGGAGAGTTACCCCAAGGCCTGGAACCCCCGAATCGGTGAGATGTTCCAGGTGTCGGACGTACGCGAGGGCATCCGCCTCTCCGGCCGTCCGCTGCGGGACCTCCTCGCGGCGGCCGAGACGGACGACGAAGCGTTCGAGGAGTTGGTGAGTTACCGTGCCGCGCACTGGCTGGCCGCCTTCGGCATCATCGACGCGGACCGGGGTTCACTGACGGGTCAGAAGGCCGATGAGGACGATGGCACGGAGGCGACCCGCGTACGGCGCACCGTGCGCAACACCCTCAACGCGCTGCGGAACAACAGCAGGAAGCAGGCGGTAGGGGTCCTCAGGGAACTCGCCCTGGCGATGGACCAGAACGACCGGCCGCCACTCAGGGTGAACCGCTCGGGGCAGCCCGATGTGGTGCCGATGAAGGCCGCCTGGTTCAACCGCGAGTTCCCCAAGGAGACCGGAAAACGCCCGAACCGGCCCATCGTCCCCGGTGCGCGCACCGCTCCCCCCGCGATGGCGGTGACGGCGCGGCAACCGGCGTCCCCGCCTTCCGCATCCGCCCCGGCAGTCACCACCCCACCCCCTCCGCAGGCACAGGCTCTGCCTGCTGCTCCTCTGCCCACCGGCCCGCAGCAGACTACTGTCCTCGGTACCACGGGCCCCTCCTGCCTGGAGCAGTGGGCCGGGGAACTGAAGGCGCGGGTCGGCCGGCTGCTCGACGAGTCCCGCCTGGCGAAGGATGTCCTGGACCGGATGGCTGACCGGGCCCGGGCGGACGGCGTTGCGTCGGCCTTCGGCCGAGGACAGGCCGACGCCATCGTCCGGGACGTGTCCCGCACCCTGCGCGTGCTCCGTGAACTGCCTGAACTGGTCGAGGGGCTGGCCGAAACCGAGCCCGAGACCGAAGCAGGGGCCGGGGACGGAGCCGGAGACGAACCCGGCCCGTAGCCCCGGCGCACGCCGGTTCCTCCCCGGTCTAAGCCGGTCGCAGCCACACCGTCGCCAGTGGCGGCAGGGTCAGCCGGATGCTCGCCGGGCGGCCGTGCCAGCCCTGGGGCTCGGGTTTGATGATGTCGGGATTGGTGACATCGCCGCCCCCGTACCGCGCCGCGTCCGTGTTCAGGCACTCGTGCCAGGCCGGTACGTCCTCCGGAACGCCGAGCCGGTAGTCGTGCCGGACCACCGGGGACAGGTGGGAGACCGCGAGGAGTGGATTGCCGTCGGCGTCGAGGCGCAGGAACGCGAAGACGTTGTCGTCCGCCGCGTCCCCGGTGATCCACTGGAAGCCCGCCGGGTCGGTGTCGCGCTGCCACAGGGCGGGGGTCGCCCGGTACAGCGCGTTCAGGTCCCGGACGAGATCCCGTACGCCCCGGTGGTCGGCCTCGGCGCCGTAGGACGGGTCGAGCAGCCACCAGTCGGGGCCGTGCGCCTCGGACCATTCGGCGCCCTGGGCGAACTCCTGGCCCATGAACAGCAGCTGCTTGCCCGGATGGGCCCACATGAAGCCCAGGTAGGAGCGGAGGTTCGCGCGCTGCTGCCACCAGTCGCCGGGCATCTTCGACACGAGGGACCGCTTGCCGTGCACCACCTCGTCGTGGGAGATCGGCAGGACGTAGTTCTCGCTGTAGGCGTACACCATCGAGAAGGTCATCTCGTGGTGGTGGTACTTGCGGTGGACCGGCTCGTGGGCCATGTACTGCAGCGAGTCGTGCATCCAGCCCATGTTCCACTTCAGGCCGAAGCCGAGCCCGCCGAAACCGCTCGGGCCCTTGTGGTGGGTGGGGCGGGTGACGCCGTCCCAGGCCGTCGACTCCTCGGCGATGGTCACCACACCCGGGCAGCGCCGGTAGACGGTGGCGTTCATCTCCTGCAGGAAGGCCACCGCGTCCAGGTTCTCCCGGCCACCGTGCTCGTTCGGGGTCCACTGGCCCGGCTCGCGCGAGTAGTCCAGGTAGAGCATCGAGGCGACCGCGTCCACCCGCAGGCCGTCGATGTGGAACTCCTCGCACCAGTACACGGCGTTGGCGACGAGGAAGTTGCGCACCTCGCGGCGGCCGAAGTCGAACTCCAGGGTGCCCCAGTCGGGATGCGCGGCCCGCCGAGGGTCGTGGTGCTCGTACAGCGGGCGCCCGTCGAACTCGGCCAGCGCCCAGTCGTCGCGCGGGAAGTGCGCCGGGACCCAGTCCATCAGCACCCCGATGCCGGCCTGGTGCAGCCGGTCCACCAGGTACTTGAAGTCGTCCGGGGTGCCGAGCCGGGCCGTCGGGGCGTAGAAACCGGTGACCTGATAGCCCCAGGAGCCGCCGAAGGGATGCTCGGCGACCGGCATCAGCTCCACGTGCGTGAAGCCCATCTCCCGTACGTAGGCGGGCAGTTGCTCCGCGAGCCGGCGGTAGGTCAGGCCGGGGCGCCAGGAGGGGAGATGGACCTCGTAGACGGAGAAGGGCGCTTCGTGCACGGGGATGTCGGCGCGGTGCGCCATCCACTCCGCGTCGGCCCACTCGTGGTGCGAGGCATGCACGATCGACGCGGTGGCGGGCGGCGCCTCGGTACGGCGGGCCAGCGGATCGGCGCGCAGGGTGCGCGAGCCGTCCGGGCGGGTGATCTCGAACTTGTACGCCTCGCCCTCGCCGATCCCCGGCACGAACAGCTCCCACACCCCGGACGAGCCCAGCGAGCGCATCGGAAAGCCCGTCGCGTCCCAGAAGTTGAAGCCGCCCGCGACCCGTACCCCCCGCGCGTCCGGCGCCCACACCGCGAACCGGGTGCCGGTGACGCCCTGATGAGCGGTGACATGCGCGCCGAGCGCCTGCCACAGCTGCTCGTGCCGCCCCTCGCCGATCAGATGCAGATCCAGCTCGCCGAGCGTGGGCAGGAACCGGTAGGGGTCCTCGGTGTCCAGGACGTTGCCTTCGTACGCCACCAGCAGCCGGTAGCGCGGTACGTCCCCGAGCGGCAGCGACCCCGAGAAGAACCCGTCGCCGTCGTCGTGAAGTTCGGCGCGCAGGTCGTCGGTGACGACCGTGACGGACCGCGCGTACGGCCGGAAGACCCGGAAGGCGACGCCTCCCGTCACCGGGTGGGCGCCCAGGACGGAGTGCGGGTCGTGATGGGTGCCGTGCCGCAGCCGCTCGCGGTCGGCGGGGGAGACGGCGGAATGCGGGGTGTGCTTCGGGGTGGCCGGCTTCTTGGTCGTCACGGACGAGCCTCCTGGGCGGACGTGGCGAGGCGACGGATCGCGGAGAGCGGTACGGGGAGCCAGTCGGGGCGGTGCCGGGCCTCGTAGACGACCTCGTAGACCGCCTTGTCGGTCTCGAAGGCCGCCAGCAGCACCGGATCGGTGCGCGGGTCGCGGCCGGTCACCTCCGCGTACCCGGAGCAGTAGGCGGCCCGGCAGACGCGTGCCCACTCCGGCGCGGGCGGGCTCACCGAGTGCGCCGCGTAGTCGAAGGAGCGGAGCATGCCCGCGATGTCCCGCACCGGCGGCTGCGGCATGCGCCGTTCGGCCGGCGGCCGGGCCGGTTCGCCCTCGAAGTCGATCAGCGACCAGTCTCCGGAGGCCGAGCGCAGACACTGGCCGAGGTGCAGATCGCCGTGGATCCGCTGGGCCGTCCAGGTGCGGCCCTCGCCGGCGAGGGCGGCCAGCGCCCGGTACGCCGAGCGCAGCCCGCTCTCGTACGGTCGCAGTGCCGGCACCGCCTGGACGGCCGCCTCCAGCCGCTCGGTCATCCCCGCGACCAGCGACTGCAACTGGGCGTGGCCGAAGGTGACGGTCGGCAGGGAGCGGGCGAGCGCGGTGTGCACCTCGGCGGTGGCGCGGCCCAGCGCCCGGGACTCGGCGGCGAAGTCCTCGCCCTTGGCCAGCTCGCGCAGCGCCAGCTCCCAGCCGTCGCTCGCCCCGCTGACGAAGGGCTGGAGCACCGCCAGGACATACGACTCCTCGTCCACCTCCGCATGCAGCCAGGCGGTCGGTGCGGGCACCCGGGGGCAGCCCTCGCGGGCCAGCGCCAGGGGTATCTCCAGGTCGGGGTTGATGCCGGGCACCACGCGGCGCAGCAGCTTCAGAATGAACGTATCGCCGTAGACCACCGACGAGTTGGACTGCTCGGCGGTCATCAGCCGGGCCACCAGCCCGGCGCGGATCTCCTTCCCCGGCTCCCGCTCGAAACGCAAGCCTCCGATGCGGGCCCGGGTGCGCAGGGCCTCCAGCAGTACCTCGGCGGGCCGGGGGTCGTACAGGGCCTCGTACACCGTGCGTCCGGCGAGCGGGCCCTCCTCCAGGTGTCCGATCAGCGCGGGCGCCAGCCGGGGCGGCAGCGCCTCGCGCACGCCTATGAGGAGCTGGTAGCAGTCGCCCGGGTGGGGTTCGCTGCCCAGGGCGGACGGCTGGTGGACGCGCAGGAGCAGGTGGTAGAGGCCCAGTCGGCCGTCGGGCGGCAGCAGTTCGGTGGCGGCCACGGGGGTGAAGCCGGTGACCGGGCGGCCCTTGCCGGCGAACCAGCGCTGTCTCGGCAGCCACTCGCGCAACAAGGGATCCAGGGAGGCGAGGAGCGGGGTGGTGGTGCCGGAAGAGGTGACCGTTTCCGCCATGGGCGTCACGTCCTTTCCCCGGTGCACGAGGGGGTATCACTTGTGCGTGCCCCGGGTGGGGCGGGAGAAACCGCCCCACGACCAGGGTTCTACGCCACGTTCCGGCGCAGCCGGAACCAGTAGAAGCCGTGCCCCGCGAGGGTGAGCAGGTACGGCAGCTCGCCGATCGCCGGGAAGCGGACCCCGCCGAACAGCTCGACGGGGTGCCGCCCGCCGAAGCGGCTCAGATCCAGCTCGGTGGGCTGTGCGAAGCGGGAGAAGTTGTGGACGCACAGCACCAGGTCGTCCTCGTACTCGCGGAGGAAGGCGAGGACGGCCGGGTTGGA
>NZ_JBITZN010000003.1:0-611637 GCF_044546895.1 Streptomyces sp. NPDC053069
TGGTCCACGTGGACGTCAAGAAACTCGGCCGGATCCCCGACGGCGGCGGCCACAAAGTCCTGGGCCCACAGGCCGGCCGGGCCCGGCGAAACAGTATGGGCTTCGACTACGTCCACTCCGCCGTCGACGACCACAGCCGCCTGGCCTACAGCGAGATCCACAGCGACGAGAAGGCCGCTACCTGCGCCGCCTTCCTGCGGCGGGCGGCAGCCTTCTTCGCCACCTGCGGCATCGACCGCGTCGAGCGGGTCCTGACCGACAACGCCTGGCCCTACCGCAAGAGCTTCGCCTGGCGGCAGGCCCTGGCCGACCTCGGCGCGGCCGGCAAGCTCACCCGCATCTACCGGCCGCAGACCAACGGCAAGGTCGAACGCTTCAACCGCACCCTGCTCGACGAATGGGCCTACCTGCGGCCCTACACCACCAACCAAGAGCGGACCGAAGCCCTGTCAGACTTCCTGCACACCTACAACCACCATCGCTGCCACACAGCACTCGGAGGCCAGCCACCGATCAGCCGTGTGAACAACGCTTCAGGTCAATACAGCTAGGACCTGTCCGGCCGATCACGCGGAGAGCGTCGACGTGAGCGTGGGTGATCCGGTTGCAGTCGTTGATGTCGTCGGCCGGCTGGAGTCAGGGTGCACAGAGACACCGAACGGCAGGGCCGTATCCTGAGGCAGGCGATGCAGGCACCGCCGATGCGTCGCAGCCGCCCGTCGAGCCGGGCGCCGCCCCACTCCGGGTACCTGGTACCCGGCAAACGATCAGGAGTTGACCGGTGATCAGTCTGGCCGCAGTGGGGGGAGTGGCCCTGGTCGAACTGGGCATGGCTCTGACTCCGGGACCGAACATGATCCACCTCGCCTCTCGCGCGATCACTCAAGGCCGCAGGGCGGGTCTGGTCAGCCTGAGCGGGACCGCCGTGGGATTCCTGTGCTACCTGCTGGCCGCAGCCGCGGGCCTGTCCGCGTTGTTCGCCGCCGTGCCGCTGGCGTTCATGGTGGTCAAGCTCGCCGGGGCCG
Source organism: Streptomyces sp. NPDC053069 (assembly GCF_044546895.1). Lineage (NCBI taxonomy): Bacteria > Bacillati > Actinomycetota > Actinomycetes > Kitasatosporales > Streptomycetaceae > Streptomyces > Streptomyces sp. NPDC053069. The sequence goes on from NZ_JBITZN010000003.1 coordinate 1,026, forward strand.
CCTACCTGGCCCACCTGGCCTGGGCCATGCTCAAGCCCGGTGGCCGCTCGCCCTTCGCCCCGGCTCAGGACCTGCCTCCGGTCTCTGACGCCCGCCTGTTCTCGATGGGGCTCCTGACCAACCTGCTCAACCCCAAGATCGCTCTCATGTACGCCGCTCTTCTGCCCCAGTTCATGGATCCGCAGGCGGGCCCGGACTGGGCGCAACTGCTCCAGCTCGGTGGTGTACAGATCATCGTGGGGATCTCCGTGAACGCTCTGATCATGCTGGGCGCAGCACGGGTGTCGGGGTTTCTGGCCGCCCGGCCCCGCGTGATGACCGCTCAGAGGTTCGCGTCAGGCGGCTTGCTCGGCGTCTTCGCGCTGCGCACCGCCCTGTCCCGTACGCCTGTCTCGGCCTGAGCCATACCCGCGCCCCTGACACCGGTAATGCTGGGGTCAGCCGAACATGTCACAGTCCGCCCGCTAACCTGGAGTGACGGACACGGAGAGCGGGCGGCAGTGCCCGTCCGCGCTCGGGCGGGCGTGCGCAGGGCGCTGTGGCGGTCAGGTCTGACACTGGGAGGTCGCGGCGCCGGTCCAGTTGCTCCAGGCGCCTCCTGCGGGTTTGACGTGGACGCGGATCTCGACCTTGGCGTTGACGACGAAGCAGACGCGGGTGGTGCTGCCGATTTCGGTGGGGCCGGTGGTGGTGCGGCGGGGGACGAGGGTGCGTCCGTTGCCGATTTTGACCCAGTGGCCGCCGGAGACGACGCGGAAGAAGGCTTCGTAGTCGACGTAGGCGGCGTGGGGGCGGGTGTTGGTCAAGACGACGTGGGCTGTGATCTCGCGGGTGTAGATACGTCCTTCCTTGCCCTTTTCGGCGCTGATGCAGCCGTTGGCGGCGATGCCCTGGGTGGAGACGGATCCGCCGCAGGCGATGGCGGCGGCGTGGGCGTTGGCGGCGGGAAGCAGCAGGGCGAGCGCGGTGGCGGTGGTCAGGGCTGCGGTGCGCGTCAGGCGCATGGGGAGGTCCTTCCGGTGGAGGGAGGTCTCACCTTCCCGCGAAAGTTCGTCCTGGGAAAGGGAGTCTTCGAATGGGAAGGCGTCCACGACCGCCGGTGGCATGCGGCAGCGCGGTGCGTACGGCGGAGGGGAACGTGGCACACAGGTCGATGGCGACGTAGCGGATCGAAGTGGTCCACCAGGTCGGCTGGGCTGTCAGCCAGGCAGCAACGGCGGCGGCGTTGCGTCCCTCGATCTGCCGGGAGTCCATGATGGCCATGAACGGAGTCACCGGATCCACCCGGTGCGTGCTGTCCTGAAGCATCGAGTCGACCCGCTGCGCGGCCTGGACGTGATGGACTTCGACGTCGAGGTCGCACCCGACGTCTGGATCGCGGGCAGGCAGCCATGCCGGAACCCGACTACGCCTACGTCACCGCCGGCAACGCGACTGCCGACGAGGCCGCCCTGTTCGCGCAGTGGCTTCGCGACTCCTACCTCCCTCACCGGCCGTCGTGTGGTTCAACACCAGCGCCGCCATGGAGAACGGTATGGAGACTCCCTGTCCCTTGCCCGCCAGCGGCGACTCATCCGAGATCGAGGCCTTCTTCCGCAATCACCTCGCATCTGCCGGGATCGAGTGACGCCGTCGGTACCAGCCGTGACCACCCATACCGACGACACCGGCGCACCGCGCCGTTCACCGGGAAGCTCTGCGCTCCTGCACGGGGCGCCCACCAGAGGCGGCGTTCTAGCAGGTCAGCGAATTCCGTCGGTTGGCCAGTAGTTGGTTGGGGACGATGCGGATGACGGTGTGCCGCACTTCCCGCAGGGCCAGGCGCGATCCGCACCGGCCACCGCGATCCCATGGACGAGAGGACCGAGCAGCCCTGCCAGGTGTGGCTGGCACTGGAGTTCATGCAGCACACCGGATCCTTCAAGGCCCGCGGCGCGCAGAACTTCCTCCAGTCCCACCGCGACGCCGGCACCCTGCCCAAGGCCGGGGTGACCATCGCCTCCGGCGGCAACGCCGGCCTGGCCTGTGCCTGGGCTGCCCAGCAGCGGGGCATCACGGCCACCGTCTTCCTGCCCGCGACCGCCCCGCAGGTCAAGGTCGCCAAGCTGGCGCTCCTACGGTACCGGCGTACGGCTTGTCGGTACCGAGTACGCCGACGCCTTGGCCGCCTGTGAGGACTTCGCCGCCATCACCGGCGCGCTCGCCTCCCGCGCCTACGACTCACCCGCTGATCGCGGCGGGAGCCGGCACACTGCTCGAGGAGATCCACCAGCAGATCCCCTACCCGGACACCGTCGTGGTCACAGTCGGCGGCGGCCTTCTCACCGGCGTCGCGACCGCCGCCCAGCAGCACTGCATCCGCACCGTGGCCGTCGAGCCGAAAAACTGCCGCGCCCTGAATGCAGCCCTGCAGGCCGGCCGCCCCCTCGACGTCACCATCGACTCCATCGCCGCCGACTCCCTCGCCGCCCGCCGCGCCTCCGCCGTGGCTCTGCACGCCGCACAGCAGGACCGTGTGCACTCCGTGCCGGTCCCCGACACGGAGATCGTCCGCACCCGGCAGGCACTGTGGGACCACCGCAAGCTGGTTGTCGAACACGGCGCCGCCACTGCCCTCGCCGCGCTCACCTCGCCCGACCACCACGTGCCCGACCGTGACATGCCGTCCCGGCCGGACATCCCGGCCAGCAGCTACCGGCCGGCCAGCGGCGAGAAGGTCTGCGCCGTGCTGTGCGGGGCGAACTCCGACCCCACCTAAAGGGTGTTGCACAAGGCCGTGAGCTGGGCATCTCCCTTGTATGGCCGGGGTGTTACGTGCTGAGCGGGTGTGGGTGGAGACGTTAACGGGGCTGCGGATGGCGCAGTTTTCGGGTCTGTTGAGGGTGGTGCGGGAGCGGGGCGGCAACGGCACGCTGCGGGGCCGGCCGTGGTCGTTGCCGCTTGCCGAGCGGGTCCTGATGGTCGCGGTGTACTACCGAACGAACCTGACCATGCGGCAGCTGGGCCCGCTGTTCGGCGTCTCGTCCTCCACGGTGTGCCGGGTCATCCAGCGGCTGGGACCGTTGCTCGCGCTGGAGCCCGTCTCCCGCCCGGCCGATGCTCCAGATCGGATGTGGATCGTGGACGGAACGCTCATCCCGGTCCGCGACCGGAGTGTGGCTGCCTCCTCCCGTAACTACCGGTTCTCCGCGAATGTGCAGGTCATCGTGGACGCGGACACGCGGCTGGTGATCGCGGCCGCGCGTCCGGTGCCGGGAACGACGGCAGACGGGCATGCCTGGCGTGCCTCCGGGCTCAGCGAGCACTGCCAGGGCGTGACCGTGCTCGGTGACGGCGCCTATCTCAACTGCGGGATGGCGGTGCCGCACCGAAAACGCCCCGGGCGACCTCTACTGAAGGGCGAGAAGGACGACAACGCCGAGCACCGCAGGGTCCGTGCCCGCGTGGAACACGTCATCGGCCGGATGAAGAACTACAAGATCCTCCGCGACTGCCGCCAGCGCGGCGACGGCCTCCATCACGCAGTCCAGGCCGTCGCCCACATGCACAATCTCGCCCTCGCCTCATGAGCAGACAACCCCGTTCACCGGCCCTGACCTGCCCGAGCACGGCCTTGTGCAACACCCTTTAAGCGTTGTCCCGTATTAGGAGGAGTATCTCTGCGGCTCAATAGCCTTGAGCAGGCACTCGCGGTCGGCCCCGCTGATCAGCCCGCCCGGAAGAGTCTCGTCTGCCAACAAGGCGCGCAGCGCAGAAGCGTGTGCAGCGAAGGCGGCCCTGCACCATTCGCGTTCGGGGTGATCGCATTCGTTGCCGAGCAGCAGGACCTGGCGTTCGTTGTCCGCGTCGACAAGTTGAGACAGCTCCGCGGCAACGACCAAAAGGTCGACCAGGCCGGAGCGCACCACCATGTCAGGAAGGGCTGCCAGGCGGATGAGGAAGGGCAGGGCGGCCGACATCGCGGGGCTCACGTGAAAGACGCTGTTCAGCAAGACGTTGTCCAGCACGCGCAGGGCCTCGGGGCCGGCCACCTGATCGAGGAGACCACGGAGCAGGGCCGGGAGCCCGGCAGGGCACCCGGGGATCTGTGACCAAGCGACATCGGTGCAGCCCAGAAGCGCAGGGTGGTCGTCAACTTGCCCTGTCTGCGGGTATTCGCGGAGGAACCGAGCGACGGCAGCCTCCTTGGCCGCCGTATCCACTACGCACATCCTCTGCCCCTGCCCCAGCTCGCACGACATCGCCCCGAACGGCGTCCACCGGATGAAACTCTTCCCAGGGCGCGCGTCGAAGGCAAGCGCCGAGGTCACATCCGATGCCTCCTGCTCTGGGGATAGTGGCGTGACACCGCATTCCGGGACAGCCCTTAGGCGATCACGTAGAAGGGGTCGTGGTCCATGACGTGCATCTGGCCGCGCCATGCAGTGATACGTCCGCCCTGGGCCTTATTCTCACTTGACGACTATGGTGACGACGATGCCATGACAGCGGAGCTTCAAGGTGTACACCCGAAGCCCGCGTCGGGATCCTGCATCGTGATCCAGTCCTCACGCTCGGCCTGAACGTTACCCCCAGCACACACAGCCGCTTGACCTCTGCGGCCGCGTTGAAAATTTCCTTCCAATGGTGTGGTTTTAGGTGCCAACAATTGAACCTTGATAGTCGGAACCCTGAAAATTCCCCTGCGGGAGCTGGAAGGCGAAGGGAGTAAGATCCATGAGATCGCCGAAATGGGGAGCTTCAGTAGCTGTTGCGGTATGTGCACTCGCGGCCGTGTGCACTCCGGAAGCAGCAGCAGGGGATGCGTCCCAGGTTGATGGCATGGGCTGCATGTATCTTCGGACCGAATACCACATCAAGAGGAACGCGGTGAGTTGGCATAAGGGCGTTTCGGACGTCTTTAAAGATGGCCCGGGCGGGACAGTCAAGGGCGCCAATACGGTGACCACGACAGTAGGGGCTACCACCTCCGTGGGAGGAGAAGTGGCAGTCGCTGCGACCGTCGCGGAAGTCAAGGCGACATATAATCGTCAAGCGTCCGCCAGTAAATCGGTCACTGTCACTCACGAATACAGTCACGCGGTGCCGGATGGGAGGTACGGAAACATCCAGTATGGCGTTTGGATGTACCGGGTCGGAATGTACGAGGAAGCCGTCTACGACAACTGCCCCTCGAAAATCACTCAGTCGGGGACTGCGAATGTCCCCTATGCCATCGGTTGGCACTGGTGGGTGACTAACAGATAGTCGCGGCGCGGATTTTTCGCATCTCGCGAGTGCATGGGCGGGGCGGGCGGCCGCGATGGGATCATGAGGTCGGACGCGGGATGCACTCCCGACGGAGGACGGCCGCGGCCCGCCCCAACAAGAGCCGTAGAAAGAGCCCGGCACCGACGGGGGATGCGGTACCGGACCTGCGAATCACCGTGTTCGCTGGTACCGGAGTAATTGTCAAACAGTGTGGTTGACGTTCACGGCCGCCTCCCCGTTTCGGAGGCCACAGCCGCTCATCAAGTCGACGATCAGCATGGAAGGATCGCGCGCAGTTTGCCGAAGGCGTTGGCCTGGGTGGCCAGACCCGCACCGTTGCGCTCCCTGAGGCGGAGGCGAAGCCGTCAACCACCTTGTGGTCGAAAGAGTTCATCCGTCGGCTGGCGAGCGCCGGATGGAAATGGTGCTCCAGGAGGGAGTCGAGGTGTCGCACCGACGCGACAGACAGGTGCCGTTGCCCGGCCTCCACTGCGCTCCGCCTTCGACTGAGACCGCGGTGCCGCCTTCTTCTCGTTGTAGATCTCCGTCAAACGCCCAATTGACCTTGTCGCGGACCACGAACCCCGACTCCTCCATCTGCTTGCCGGCCGCCGACCGGTACCGGATCTTGTAGGTGTGGGGGCACTTCGACCGCCGAGACCGCGGATGCTCCGTCGCCCGCACCCTCATCTGCTCGAGGAGCCAAGGGCGGCCGCACTGCCGCAGCAACACCAGGCACCGAACGGGCAACATGAGTCAACCCCCGAGCGGGAGGCCCGCCTATCATTCCTGTCCATGTCAAACCTCCCCGACGTCGTATTCTGGTCCATACCCGCCTTTGCTCTGCTAACCGTCGTCGAAATCATCCTCGTCCGGTTGCACCCCGACGACAAGGACGCCGGATATGAGGCCAAGGACGCGGTGACCAGTGTCAGCATGGGGCTCGGCAGTCTCTTCTTCGGCTTCCTGTGGAAGTTCCAGGATGTCGCGATCTACAGCGTCATCTACGAACTGACGCCGCTTCGGGTGCCGTTACTGTGGTGGACCCTTCCGCTGATGCTGATCGCGCAGGACTTCTTCTCCTACTGGTCCCACCGAAGCCACCATGTCATCCGGATTCTGTGGGCCTGCCATGTCGTCCACCACTCCAGCCGGAAGTTCAATCTGACCACCGCGCTGCGCCAACCCTGGATGACGTTCACCGTCGGGTTCTTCTTCCTCCCGATGGTCGCTGTCGGTGTGCACCCGGCGGTGCTGGCATTCTGTTCCTCCTTGAACCTCGTCTACCAGTTCTGGGTTCACACCGAGCGCATCGACAAGATGCCCCGATGGTTTGAGTTCACCTTCAACACGCCGTCGCACCACCGTGTGCACCACGCGTCCCAGGGCGGTTATCTGGACCGCAACTACGGCGGGGTCCTCATCGTCTGGGACCGGCTGTTCGGAACGTTCGTCGCGGAAACCGAGCGGCCCGTTTACGGGCTGACCAAGAACATCCGGACGTACAACCCCCTGAAGGTGGCCTCGCACGAATACATGGCCATCGCCAAGGACGTCAGGATGGCCGACGGTTGGAGCGAGCGGGTCGGTCGCGTGTTCCGCAACCCCGGGTGGAGCCCGCAGGACGGGAAACCCAGCTGGGCTCCGTCCATGGCCAGGGAACCCGTCGAGTGAGACCGCTACGATTTTCCGGTCAGCTTCCGCTGAGGCGCTCCGGGATCGATGGCGGATCCGCCTGTCCCGGAGCGCTTCACCGCCACAGGGCGTGACCGGGGGACATGGCTCCGGGAGTCTCAGGCCGGAAGGGATCGCTGCCGGTACTGCAGCGGTGAGCAGCCCAGGTGTTTCTTGAAGACGCGGGCGAAATTCTCCGGATTGGGGAAGCCGCAGCGGCTGCCGACCTGGGATATGAGTTCGTTGCTCGCGGTGAGGAGACGACACGCGGTTTCGATACGTAACTCGGTCAAGTACTGTACGGGCGTTTTTCCCGTGGCGGCGGCGAACTGGCGTACGAAGTGGTAGCGGCTGAGCAGGGCCTCTTTGGCCATGTCTTCGAGTGTGATATGCGACGCCAGGTGGTCGTGCATGTAGTTGGTCACTGCGAGGAGTCGCTCCGGATTCAGGCCCGGAGTCTCCGACTTCATGTCCTGGTGCGGGTGGAGCAGATGGGCAGTCAGGTAATGCGCCGCTCTGTACGCGTAGTGCTCACCCACCCCCGCATGGTGGGCGCGGAGTAAACCGGGGGCCATGGCCGCGGCCACGGGGTCGAAAACCCGTGGAGTCTCCAGGGCCGACAGATCACGCAGGGTGACTTCCGGATGTTTGTCTGCGTAGCACCGAAAGTGCTGCGTGGGCAGGGCGATGAACGCCACCTCGACTCGTTGTTTCCCCGACCGCGGCCGCCAGAGCCGAACCGCGCTCTTGTCGACGAGGCGAGAGGTGTCTCCGCAGGCGAGTGTGGTCTGGTGCCAGCCTGAACCGTCCGGGTATTCACACTGGCATAAGCCTTGCAGAGGAGCCACGATGGTGAACCAGTCCTGGCGTGGTTGATAGGTCAGACGTCCCTGATCAGGGATCAATCGCCTCTCGATGGTCAGGGAACTCCAAGGCGGGATGCCGCGGGGGTCGGCCATTTCGTGTCGCCTTTCTGGTAGCTACTGCTCGGGCACCCACTACCTGAGAGCGTTCTCACGGTCTGGTTGAGTGGGTGAGATCGCTGGTTATCGAGTGGTGGAGATCTCCGACGGGTGCGGTGCGCACGGATCGAGGCTCCCGATGCAGACGGATGACTTTGCCAGTCTTCGCCTTGAACCGGAGCCTCAATGTGCCGCCAGTCTGCCACTGTCTGTCTCGTCAAGTCACTTGCAAAGGGGCAAAGTTCAGCCGTGTCGTGGCCCGATCGACCGGCGACGGCTGCCGGCCCCACGCTGTCGTCGTGGCACGTGTCACCGGGTGGCGGAGGCGCTGCTGATCGCCGCTTCCACGGTGGTGGCGAGACGCGCTCGTATGTGGCGATGGGGCAGTGGAATGGGAGCGGGAGACCGCCCAGGGACCCGGGCCAGGGTCGACGTCCGCCTGGTGGCCCAGCCGAGATGACAGGAGCTGATCCGTCCGATGCCCGGTTGAGGCTCCCTTGTTGCTCAGGACCCGCTGATCAGCTGGTCAGAGAGGGGGACAGTTTTCATGTTGGCCATGGCCGGATAGTGGTCGAGGTTCTGGCGACCACCGATTCCGGCTCGGCCTCCGGACTCACGACCGCCGCCGCGCCGTTGGGCATCGGACGCGGGACGGTGAGAGACGACGACAGCCACGGTCCGAGTGCTTCGAGCCGATCGTCCTGATCGCGCGTCGTCAGTACTTCGCCGACGCCTGCACCCACCACCACGGCCGGCCGGACCGGACCCACGTCTGGAGAGCCCGCACGCGTCCACGCCCCACGGGCGGAGATGAGTGCGGCTTCTCGGCTGCGATCCAGCCGCCGTGCTCGCAAGCGGTGCACGACCCGAGCGGGGTCGAGGTACCCATGTCGGCGACCACGGCGTCCGCGCTTGACGGGTTGTCGGCAGCGGATCGGTCAGTCCGCCTCATACGCACGTTTCGCGAGAGCGTCCGCAGCCGTGTAGCCACCATCCACCGTGATTTCCGTTCCGGTGACGAAGCGAGCCCCGTCGGTGAGCAGGAACACCACCACCGAGGCGATGTCGTTCGGTACACCATTGCGCCGCAGGGGAGTCAGTCCGGCTGATTCCGCGGGTGCGTCGGCATCGATGTAGCAGGGCGAGACGGCGTTGACGCGGATTCCGGACGGCCCGAGCACGTTGGCGAGGCTCTTCGTCAGGTTGGTGAGCGCGGCCTTGCTCGCGGAGTAGGCGAGGGAGGTGAAGGAGCCTGTCGTCCCGGCCGTGCTGGAGATGTTGACGATTGAGCTGTCGGGCGGCATGCCGGGGGCGAGCGCGATCGCGGTGGCCAGCGGGCCCCGGAGGTTGACGTCCAGCACGCGGTCCCACGAGTCCAGGCTGGACTCCCAGGAGGCAAACTCGATCACTGCGGCGTTGTTCACGATCCCGTGGAACGGGCCGCTGTCGGCCAGTCGGCTGAGCGTGGCTGCTGATTCCTCCCGGTTCAGGTGGTTGAGGTGCACCATCTCCTTGATGCCGAGAGCAAGGAGTTCCTCCGCGTCGGACGCGCCGGTGTTGTAAGTGCCGACGACGGTGGCTCCGTGCTTGGCCAGGTCGAGCGCGATGCCCCGGCCGATGTCCTTCGAGGCTCCGGTGACCAGGACGCGCTTGTCCGTGAGCATCACGCGTCCGCCTCTGATGTCACCAGGTGCGGCTGCCGGCCGTGAGTGGCGGCCAGGACATGGGCCAGTCGACGCGCGAGAGCCAGGGTGGTGAGCGAGGGGTTGGCAGCACCCATGCGGGGAAAGGTCGCCGGCCCGCAGGCGTAGAGACCCGGGACGGCGGCGAACGCGTGGCGTTCGTCGAGTACGCCCCCCAGCGGCAGCGTGCAACCCTCGTGGTCCTCGGTACCCAGCGGGCTTGACCACGTGAAGGGCCCTTCGGACGTCTCCGCGCCGATCGACTCCGGCAGCACGAACGCGTTGGTTCGAACCGGGTGGTCGAAGTCGTCGAAAGCCAGAGGCGTAGCGGTGAGACCGAACCCGGCGGCCAGCTGGTTCCAGACCTCTTCCAGCACCTCGCGCTGGCGTCCGATGACACCCCGGTCGGCGTGGGCCAGGTCCGCGGTGACGGTTGTGCGCCACGGGTATGTGCCGGTCGGCTCGCATGTGACGTGACTACCGGTGCCGGGCATTTGCTCCCCGGTGAGCCGTACGTCGAACAGAAGGAGGCCGGGCTCAGGCCGTTCAACCGTGATGAACAGGTTCGACCGGGTTTCGTCCTTGCACGCAGTCACATACGAGCCGGGTGTGACATCTGACAGGCCACGAGGCGCCCTGTCGTCGCCCGAGTCGCGCACACGCAGAAAGAAGCCCTGGACGATGTGGTCAGTGAGCCCGTCCAGCCGGGGCGGGCGGCTAGGGTCGATCGCACACAGCGCTTGGATGGCCAGTCTGCTGCTCTCGATGGTCCCGGCGGCCAGGACCACCGAGTCGGCGGCGATCCGGCGGCCCTTGGCGTTCGTGCCGGTTTCCCGGACGTGGACGCCACAGGCCCGCCCGTCTTTGATGTCAGCCGAGAGGACTTCGGTGTCGCACAGGAACCGGATACCGCGCGGGCCGTCCAACGCGGCGCCCGTTACCGGGTGCCGCCAGTGGTCCAGCGGCGAGTAGGCGTACCAGCGGCCATCGTCACCGAAACGGGTTTCGGCCTGCGGGGTGCGCACGAGGCGGAAGTCTCCGACCTTCAGCACCGGTTCCTGTGAGTCGAGTCGGCTCGGATCCACTCCGAGGTCTGCCGCGACCTGCTCGTAGAGCGGTACACCGCCCTGCCAGGAGTCGCGCAGGTCCGTCGCAACCGATTCCGGCCAGTCGGTCAGTGCCCACTCCTCGACCGGCAGGGACGCGCCGTACCAATACAGTGAGCGTCCACCCAGGCGCTTCCGCAGACCGGCGTTGACGGCGTAGTGCGGGGCGGATTCGGATGTCCAACTACGCTGGAAGTGAGGGTCGTCGGCGGGATCGAGGAAGGTGCGCAGCGCTTGATCGGGGTTGTGCGCGGAGTTGATGTGCAACAGATCACGCGCGGGTCCAGCCTCGATGACCAGGACATCGTCGACACCGAGAGTGGCCAGGTGCCGGGCCACTTCGAGGCCGGCGAGCCCGCCTCCGACGATCACCACCCGACCATGCGGGTCTTCGGTGTCCGGTGCCGTGGGCCACTGCCATTCGGCGAGATCTGCGGGGAGATCAGATGTCGACACAGTAGTTCTCCCTACTGAGTTCGTCGGGTCCGTGCATCTGGCCTGCGGATCGGAGGGTGTGATGTGACCGGGCGCGAAAATCCGGGTGAGTGAGGCGGGCACGTCGAAAGCTGTGAACCGAGGGAATCGCGCCAATTCCCTGGAAGTGACGCGTGTTTCTCCACCTGGGGGCGGAATGAATATCGAGCTGCATCCTCCGTTCCGGGGCCGTGCCTGTCAACCCCCGCCTGCCTGCGGTTCCGATGGGCCTCAGATTTCCTGATGGAATCCGTCAGCCGTGACAACTGTGGTAGCCGGCCACGCCCATCCCTAGGCAATCAAGCGGGTTGCAGTTGGCCGGAGTTGCGCGGTCCGTGGCTGATATTGCGAATGTCTTTCCCGTGCGACCGCAGTGCCCGGGGATGTCCGCAGGGCGTCCTTCCGTGGAGATCGCGTGGCGAGCAGCCCCACCGGCACTGGTACCGCCTCAGTCTGAACGCCGTCTCGACATGCCGTCTCAACTGCGCGAACACCGGGCCGTGTCATCATGCGGCCCCTACAATCACCCGCAACATCGGCCATGGAACGCGCAACTCTGGTCAACTGCAATCCACTTGATTCCCTAGAGTTGTGCCCAGGCAGCGAACAATGGGCTCGCCTGCCATGGTCGGCGTGCTTTTTGCATCACGAGGGAAGGGGATGCGGCGGACGTGGCGGCGGCCTTCCTCAGGAGTCCTGGCTCTTTCTGGCCACCGTGTCGAGACGGCACATCCTGAATGTCCCGCTGACTGGCGCAAAAGAGACCCGTCTCTTCCGTCAGGAACGTGCTCGGCCGAATACGGTCTGCCGACCTCGTGCCTCAGGGACACCACTGTGACAATCGGAGGGTGACTTGGGCTCCGTGAAATCGGATGCGGACGTATCAGACGGAGAGACTTCGTCACTCCTGAAGGAAGGTCGCGACGTGGCCGGCAAGTCGCTGGGCCGTGCCCATGCATGCACCTCGGTCACGGCCTTCGACCACATCAGGCTGGACGTGGCGGACATCGACATCGCCGAACGGTTCTATGCGGAGGCCCTCGGGCTGTCGATCGTTGTGCGCTACGAACTGGCCGATCGGGTCATCCTGCAGATGGCGCCGGGCGGCAGACCAGCGGGCGTGGAACTGTGGCAAGAGCGAAACCTCGTGCCCACGCCGCACCCTACGCAGCATGTCGCGTTCCGCGTCGCCGACGTTTCGGCACTGGTGGAACACATTCGCGCACTCGGCTACCGAGTGGTCACCGAACCACACCGAATCGAGCAGGAGACGGTGGCGTTCGTGGCCGACCCCGATTGCCACACCATCGAACTCAACGACTTCCTGGGGCGCCCAACAGGAGGAGCACCGGCATGACGGCCGACACCTCGACCGCTACGTCCTACCTGAAACAGCTCACCACGGCCCTGCCCGAGCTCAATCTTTCCCGGGTCGTCGACTGGGGGGCACGGCTGGCTCGGCTGGGCGGCGACGGCCGGCGTCTGCTGGTGGCCGGCAACGGCGGGTCCGCGGCGCAGGCCCAACACCTGACGGCTGAACTCGTGGGCCGATTCCAGGCGGAACGCGAGCCGATGTCCGCGTTGTCGCTGCACGCCGAGACGTCTTCGGTCACCGCGATCAGCAACGATTACGGCTACGAGCAGGTCTTCGCCCGGCAGGTCCGGGCGCACGCCCGGCCCGGCGACATCGTGCTGCTCATGTCGGGCTCCGGCCGCAGCGCAAACCTGTTGCGCGCCGTGGAGGCCGCGCGTGAGGTCGGCGCGGTGACCTGGGCTCTGACGGGACCGGTGCCCAACCCGTTGGCAACGGTGGTGGACGAAGCGGTGACCGTGGAGGCGCAGGCGCTGTCCACGGTGCAGGAATGTCACCTCGTCGTGATTCACCTGATGTGTGCTGCCATGGACGCCGCCGTCGCCGCCGTCTCCGCCAAGGACGACACTGCCACGCACGCCGTCGGTTCCACCCCGTCGGTGCCGCCGCCCTCGTCCGCCTCGTCATCGGAGCCGGCAGGGGAACGACGGCCGGGTGCGGCACGTGGAGACGGTACGAACCTTGTGGTGGTCGGCGACGCCTTCCTCGACCGCGACCACATCGGCCGTGTGGAGCGGGTCGCGTCCGACGAGCCGGCCCTGGTGGTCACCGGCGGCACCACGCACGCACGCCCCGGTGGTGCCGCGCTGGCCGCTGTACTGAGCGCGGGACAGGGCTACCCGGTCACCCTGGTCACCGCGCTCGGCCAGGACGCGGTGGGCGACCAACTGCGGACACTGCTGGACGAAGCGCGAGTGACGGTGGTCGATCTCGGGCTGGACGGCTCGACCGCGGTGAAAACGCGGATCCGCGCCGCCGGGCGCACCGTGATGATGCTGGACGAGCACGATGTCTGCCCGCCGGTCGGGCGGGAGGGCGACACTGCACTCGCCGCCGCACGGCGCGTGCTGATCGAGGCCGACGGCGTCCTGGTGTCCGATTACGGTCGAGGAGTCGCCGCACACACCGGCCTGCGTGCCGTACTCGCTGAGGCGGCCCGGAGAACCCCGTTGGTCTGGGATCCGCATCCGCGCGGTACGGTGCCGGTCGCCCATACCGCGGTCGTGACGCCGAACAGCCGGGAAGCCCGGGTGATCGCCTCCTTCACAGGCGGCGACACGTTGTCCGACGACGTCGAAGCGGCACGTGCCGTAGGACGCAAGTGGGGGCCGGTCCAGGTGGCGCTCACCCGGCACGAGCATGGCGCTGTCCTGCTCGCCGACGCGGATCTGCCGCCGCTGGTCGTACCCACGAAGGTTGCCGTGGGACTGAAGGCCGACCCCTGTGGTGCCGGCGACTTCTTCGCCGGTCACCTCGCCCTCATGATGGCCTGCGGCAAGTTGCCCAGCGAAGCGGTGGCATCGGCGGTAGAGGCGGCCTCGGCGTACGTCGCGGCAGGTGGTCCCAGGACCGTGGCCCACCCGTCCGATGGCGGCTCGCCCAGGACGGGGCTTTCGAGCGCCGGGCTCGCGACGGGCACTCAAGGCGCGATCGAACTCGCCGACGCGGTCCGCGCCAGTGGCGGTACTGTGGTCGCCGCCGGTGGCTGTTTCGACCTGTTGCACGCAGGACATGTCCGGCTCCTCGAACAGGCGCGCGAACTGGGTGACTGCCTGATCGTCTGTCTGAACAGCGACGATTCGCTGTCCAGGCTGAAAGGCCCGTCGCGCCCGATCGTGCCGGCGGCACAACGCGCTCAGGTGCTCGCAGCACTCGCATCCGTGGACGCCGTCCTGGTGTTCGAAGAGGACACTCCTGAAGCGGCCATACGCTCGCTGCGACCCGCGATCTGGGTCAAGGGCGGCGACTACTCGGGGATGCAGATTCCGGAAGACGCACTGGTCAGCTCCCTGGGCGGACGGACCGTCGTCGTCCCCTTCGTCGCCGGCTGGTCGACGTCGTCGCTGATCGATGCGGCACGGACACGGTGATGACGAATCCCCATCCCCTTCACTTCCGCACGGCCTCTCCGCCTCGGCCAACGCGGACCGGACCACAAGGACGGCAGGCGTGAGCCAACGGAGCGTGCTCGTCACCGGAGCGGCCGGGTTCATCGGGAGGCACGTGGCACGGGCCTGTCTGAACGCCGGGTACCTGGTGACCACGGTGGACCTCGCCACGCCGCCGGCCGACGTGTGCCGGGACACCACCGTCCACACCGGTTCGTTCGACGACCCGACGATCCTCCACGCCGTGGATGCCGGGCAGTTCGCAGCAGTGGTGCACCTCGGCGCGATCAGCAGCACCGTCGAGGAGAACTGGCAGGCCCTGGAGCAGACGAACGTCACCGGGCCCGCGGCGCTGGCGGAGAGCTGTGAGCGCAGCGGCACGCGTTTCGTCTACGCGTCCTCGTCAAGCGTCTACGGCGAGATCGCCGACCGGCGGCCCCTGCCGGAATCGGCATGGGGGTCTTCGGCGTGCTCCGGCCCGCTGAATGCCTACGCCCGGTCGAAGGCCTTGTTCGACGCGCGCATGACCACGCGGTTCGATGTCGACGGCGAACCGGGATGGGCGGGCCTGCGGTTCACCAACGTCTTCGGCACCGGGGAGCGGCACAAGAAGTCGATGGCTTCCATCATCGGCCAGCTGCTCCTCGCAACCGCGCGGCAGGAACCGCTCAGGGTCTTCGCCGATACCTTGGAGGCATGCCGGGACTATGTTCCCGTCGCCACAGTCGCGCAGACGTGCGTCCTCATGGCTGATCCCGCAGCGCCCTCCGGCATCTTCAACCTCGGGTCGGGCCACGCGACCAGCTTCGCCGAGTTGCTCCGCTGGTGTGCGGAGTTCGCGGAGGCACCGCTGAACGTGCGGTTGGTGCCGAACCCCCACATCGGCCGTTATCAGTACTGGACCTGCGCCGACATGTCCGCTCTGGACACGGCGCTCCCGACGCGGCCCCGGCCGGGTTCGCGCGATCTGCGGAGCGCTGCCCATGAGCTGTACCTGCATTTCAAGAATGCGGAAAAGCGTAGCTGAAGGTACGTCAGCCCTGGTACGGGACCAGCCGATCGATGGAATCACCACAGGAGGATGGAGAACACATGGGTCTGGAAACGGTTGTGGTGAGCAAGGATCAACTGGACATGCTGATGCCTCTGATTGTCGAGCAGCAGCATGACTGCGGAAAGGAGGTCGATCTGGCCAGTACCCGCACCTTCTTCGAGGGCATTGTCGGCCAGGAGGCGAGCTTCCAGATCATGGCGGTCGAAGAGGGCACCGCCGTGGGTCTGGTGATGGTCGATCCTCTTCCCAACCTCCAGTTCGCCGACAATGTGGCCTATGTGCACGACGTCTATGTGACCGAGTCCCTTCGCGGCAGCCGGGGCATCGGCGCACTTCTGGTAGCCGCAGGCTTCGTTGAGGCGATGCGGCGAGGCTACGAGTTCGCCGAAGGCGAGACCGAGCCGGACAACCATCCCGCGCGGAAACTCTACGCCCGTATGGCGAAGAAACTGGGAGTCGGCTGCAAGGAAGTGGACTCGGTGCGTTACCTCTTGGACCTTCGTCCCGCCATCGAGCGGGTGCGCAACGAGCCCGACTTTCAGGACCAACTTGCCACCCCTCGGCTCCTGGGCCGTCTCAGTGCGCGATCGGGAGCCGACGGCTGAATGCGTACGGCAATGGTCGTCATAAACGAAGGCGTAGGCAATGGAATAATTGCGGCGCCACTGCTGGCGGCGTTCGAGCGGGCTCATCCGGGTTGGCGCTACTTCATGGCACCGAACATCGCACTCGACACCGAATGGGTACGCAGGGCAGTCGGCATGCAGGGTGCCTCCGGGACCTTTCCGGCCCTGTGGCGACGGTTCCTGCCGGCTCACCGGGAGGAACTTTGGGACTTCCTCGACCGCAACGGTGTGACACTGGTCGTCAACCTGAGAATGGAGTCTGCCGAAGAGGACGGAAACTACTTCGGGTTCCGGACGGACGCCACTGAAAGGGGAGTCGAGTGCTGGGATCTGCACGAACTCGGCGAACGGCCGCAACGGCTGCCCTTCGGTGAACAGGCCGCCGGACTCCTACGTGCGCACAATGTCCCTGTCGACCCGAACCCGGCCTGGCTCACCGACCGGCGACAACCACGCCCCGGCGTGGCCGGCTGCTACGTCGGTGCCAGTGCCGCGGTCAAACGTTGGCCCGCGGACGAGTGGTCGACTCTGATCACGCGGCTGGACGACCGAGGGCTCGACGTCGAAGTCGCGGTCGGCCTCGCAGAGGACGAGCAGGTACTGGCACGGCGGCTGTCGTCGGCGCCGGGTGTCAGCGACACGGTGTTCCTGAACTCGCTCGAAGCCCTCCGTGACTGGATCGCCGGACTGGACGTGCTGGTCAGCAACGACACGCTGGCAGCCCATCTCGCGGCCGCACTCGGTTGCCCGGTGGTGACGCTGTACCTGGCGACTGCCGGTGACATCTGGTCACCGATGGCGGCCCCTGAGGTCTCGCGGGTCGTGCAGAGCGCGGTGGCGCTGTCTTGTTCCTACATGAAGCCGAACGGCACCTGCCGGCGCTACTACACCGGCTGCCCGGCGCCGTGCGCGTCCGGTGTCCGACCGGCTGACGTGCTGATCGAACTGGACCAACTGGAGTGGAGTATGCGGCAAGCCGGTCACCGGGAGATGGCCAAATGACCCGCCGACGCGCGATCGCGGTCCTCGGGGGCCGGCCCGGCAATGCGGGAGCCGACGTCCTCCGGCTGGCGGAGATGATCGGCAAGGAGCTCGCTCAGCGCGGTTACGGCCTGGTGAGCGGCGGCGAGGGAGGCGTGGCGGCCGCGGCCAACAGGGGCTGCCAGGCGGTCGGCGGCGACACACTCGCGTTGTTGAAGTGGAACCGTCTGTCCGACGCCGAGGACGGGACCACCTGGGCCCTGCCCACGTCGATGGACTTGGCCCGGAGCAACATCCTCAACTGGTGCGGCGACGGCATGATCGCGTTCGAAGGACGTTACGGCACGCTCACCGAGATCGGTCTCGCCCTGGACACGGGACGCCCCTTGCTGGTTCTGGGCAACCATCCGTTCCTGACCGCCGAGGCGTTCGCGGCGCCCACATGTCGCGTCGTGCCGGACCCTCGGCCGGAGCACGCCGCCGAGCTGGTCGACCTGCTGGAGACCCTGATCGAGGCCGGCGAGCAGGCATCGGTGCGGCCCGGTGCCGCCGTTGTCGAGGACGACCAGGTCGACGAGAGCGGTATCGGGCTGCGACGTGCGATTCCGGGGGACATCGAGCTGTTCCGCCGAACGTTCAGCGACGCCGCCGTGCTGGCGTGGCGAGCGCTGGAACCGACCGACGGGGTGCTCAGCCGATTCCAGCACGAACGCTGCCTGGTGATGCTCGAACGGAATCGCCCCATCGGTTTCCTGGAGTACCGCAAGGAGGCCGATCCGGAGTTCGACCACATCCAGGTCGCGGCACTGGTCGTGTCCGACGCGGCCGACCGGGGCCGGGAGATCGGGACTCGGGCGCTGAGACTGTTCGCCGGGTCGGTGTTCACCAGCGGCGGGCACCGCATCACCGCGGCGCCCAATGCCGACAACGCGGCTGCCGTGCGATGCCTGGAGAAGGTGGGTTTCCGGCGAGTCGGCCGGATGAGGGCGTACGAACACCACCGCGGTACGTGGCGGGACGCGCTGCTGATGGATCTGGTCCCGAGCGACGTGGCCACCGGGTCGTCGAAGCCACCACGGACCGCGGTCGGGCACAGGTAGCAGGACAGAGTCGCACGAGAGGAGGGATCGCCATGGCAGGACCAGGAGTTTCCCGTATCGGCCCGGAAGAGGAGGCCGAGGTGCTGAGCGTCGTACGTGAGCGAGAGCTGAGCCGGTACCGATTCGACGACCACGACGGGTCCGCGCTGCCGTCGAAGGTTTCACGGTTCGAGCAGGAATTCCGCGCCCTGACCGGTGCGCGCCACTGCCTGGGCATGAACAGCTGCACCAGTGCCCTGTACGCCGGGCTGCTGGCCGCCGGCATCGGTCCGGGCGACGAGGTGATCGTGCCGGGCTACACCTTCATCGCCTCGATCGCCGCGGTCGTCCACACGGGCGCCGAACCGGTGCTCGCCGAGATCGACGAGAGCCTGCTTCTCGATCCGGTGGATGTGGCCGCGAAGATCACCCCGCGCACGAAGGCGGTGATCGCCGTCCACATGCTCGGAGCGCCGTGCGACCTCGACGCCCTGGACGCCGTCACACGTGAGCACGGGGTGCTGCTCGTGGAGGACTGTGCGCAGTCCGGTGGTGGCACGCACCGCGGCCGGCACCTGGGCACAGTCGGTGGATTCGGCGCGTTCAGTCTCAACGTCTTCAAGACCTTCACGGCAGGCGACGGCGGCATACTGCTCACCGACGACGACGATCTGTACGAGACGGCGTTCGCCCTGCACGACCACGGGGCCGCGCCCTTGCGGCAGGGTGTCACCGATGGGCCGCCGCTGTTCGGTCTGAATCTACGGATGCACGAGTTGACCGGTGCGTTCGCGCTCGCCCAGGTGCGCAAACTGCCTGACATCCTGCGGACGTTGCGAGCCAACCGGGACAAGCTCGCGGACGCGATTGGAGACTTGCCCGGAGCGACGCGTCGCCGACTGCACGATCCGGACGGAGACTGCGCCACGGTGCTCGCGTACACCTTCGCCTCCGCGGCCATGGCCGACGAGGTGGCAGCCCGACTGGGCACGATCACCCTGAGCCGGTCGGGCAAGCACAACTACGCCAACATGTCCCAGCTGCGCCCGGCGCCGGCGGCCCCGGCGGATTCCGGGACGCGCCGGCCGGATCGTGCCGTCCTGCGTCGGTCGTATCCCCCGGGCAGCCTGCCGCGTACGGACGATCTGCTCAGCCGCAGCATCGCGTTGAGTGTCGGGGTGGTCGACTCCTATCTCGGCAGCGGAGTGGGCATCGACGCGACCGCCGGGGACGACACGATCGAGACGGCGGCGCGGCTGTTCAGGACCACGGTGGAGGACGTGGCCAAGGCAATGTCATGAGCGGGGCCCGGGACCTGAAACCGGTACCGCCGGCCCACACCGAGCAGGCGTTGCGGTGGAAGGAACACACCGGATGAATGCCGTTGCGTTCGAGTACGGTGCACGGGCGACGACGGACTTCCTGGACGCGCACCGGCTCTCGGTGCGGACACCTTTCCAGACGAGTGGTTGGTGGCGGGCGTGGATTCGTGAGGCGGCGGAGGCGGAGGGAACGATCCCGGTACTGGTCCGCATCACACGCACCGACCGGCCCACCCTGGTGGTTGGCCTGCAGTTGCACCAGGACGGCAGCACGACGCTCCTGCGCCCGTTGTCCTGGCCGTGGGCCGACTATCACGAGGTCGCCGAGGTGGGGGACGGGCCGTTCACCGGACCGGGGCCCGACATCGGCAGGCTGGCCGAGGCGATCGACGCGTGTCAGCGGGAGTTCGGCGCCCGGCTGGAGCTGAGCAACCTGATCGCCGATGGACCGCTGCTGCGCGCCATGTCCGAGCTGGGCGCCACGCTCCGGCCGTCAGAGACGGTATTCCGCCTCGACCTCACTGACCCCGACGTTGTCCGACGCGTCAGCGATCGGCGGGACATGCGGCGAAAACGCCGCAGGATCGGGCGGCTCGGCAAGCTCCGGCTCACCTGCGCGGACACCTCGGCGCAGCTCGCCGCCCGCCTGCCGGCCTTCATCGAACTGCATACCCAGCAGTGGGGTGACCGGCCGGACGCCGTGGCGCCGTTCGACGGCGGCGTGGTCGACCGGACGTTCGAGGCCGTCGCGGCCGAGCCGTCCAGCACCGCGCGATTGCACGAGCTGTGGCTGGACGAAACCCCGATCGCCGGGTGGTTCGGCTTCTGGCACGACCGCACGTACTACGCCTACCGAGCGGCCTACGACCTGGGTCACGGTCGCGACTCGCCGGGGCACCTGCTGACAGCCGCGATGGTCAGCGAACTCGCCGTCCAAGGGACAAACACCTTCGATCTGACCCGCGGTGCCTACGCCTACAAGCTCGAACTGCCCTGCAGCCGCGCGCCCACCATGACGGCGAGTCGGGAGCGACCGTGCCGGGCGTGACCAAGTTTCCTCACCGCCGAATGACAACGCTCAGACCGCAAACAACCTTGGGGTGTCAGTGGAATCGTTGGCCGACGTCGAGACACTCGTGGTCGGTGCCGGAATGGCGGGCCTCGCCACGGCGGCGGAACTCGGCCGGCGGGGCCGGGGTTCGGTAGCCGTACTGGAGGCCGGACCCGACCGGGGACGCACACACATCCAGAACGCATACTCCTCGACCGAAGCGCTCCAGCTCTGGCTGCGCCCGGAGACCGACCCTGACTTCCACCGTCCCTATCAGACAGCCGACGGGGCCTACCGCGGCTTGGCCGGCCTGCGTCGACGGGTCGGCGGCCGCTCGCTCTACTGGGGTGGCGTACTGCTGCCCATCGAGCGCTGGGCCCTCTGCGAGCACTGGCCGGAAGCGATCGTCACCGAACTGACAGAGACATGGGACGGGGGGCCGTCGTTGTACCAGCGGGTCGTCGACGATGTGGTCGGCTGGGGTGCCGAGCCTCCTGGAGCACCCGGGCTGACCCTTGGCACGCTGGAGTTCGATCGCACGCCGCACGCCACCCGCACGGAACGCACCGGAAAGTGGAGCGCTTTCAGCCCGTTGGCATGGTGGGAAGACGACGGCGACCCCAGGGTGCGCCGCGTGCCGATCCTCGCCGGCCATGAGGTTCTGGGAGTCCGTGTCGAACACGGCAGGGCGACCGGCGTGCTGGTACGCACCGCGGACGGTGAGCTGGGCGACCTGCGTGCGAAGCGGGTGGTGCTGGCCGCCGGTACGATCGTCAACAGTCGGCTGGCGATCCAGGCACTGGCTGACACCGATGCCGCCGCACCGCGTGAGCTGCCGGGACTCGTGGACAAGATCTCACAGGGGTTCACGGTCGCCTTCACCGATACCGAACGGCTTCCCGATGCCGTCCGGGCGGCCGCTCACGAGGGCCACGTCTACCACCGGACCGGTACCGCCGGTACCCGGTCCAACCACTTCGTACGCTTCACCGAAGGGGTGAACGGCGCGATCAACCTGGACAGCTGGACCATGGGCGAGCAGCGCCGCGGCCCGCACGGCCAGGTGCGGTGCGACGGCCACCACGCATGGCCCTGGCCGACGACCGTGCACGCCCCGTTCGACACGGCCGATGAGACAGTGCTCTCCGCGCAGCGATACCTGCTCGGCGAACTGTGGGCCGAAATGGCGCGACTCCTCGGTGTCCCGGCCGAGCCGCTCCAGTTCTCGACGCGGCATGGTTCGCCCGACCTGGCCGACCGGCTGACAGCGGTTCGCAGCCCGACACCACTGACCTACAGTTTCCCGCTCGGTTCCGAGCAACACGAGGCCGGAACGCTGGCTTTCGGTGAGGTCCTCGACATCAACCACCAGTTCACCGCCGTAGAGGGTTTGTACGCGTGTGGGCCGTCGGTGATGCCACGTACCGGAGCGGCGAATCCGTCGATGACGACACTCGCGCTCAGCAAGCGGTTGGGAGCGGCACTCGCCGGGTGACAGGCAGCGAGCAGAGAGGGAATCCAGATGCAGGGCATGGCGATCGCGGTATCCGGCACCGAGTTCACGGACACCGACGGCGTGGACGGACTGATCGAAATGGCCAGGTCTGCCCAGTGCGAGGCGGTGGAGTTCTGGTACCCGAAAAACGCCCTGCGCGACGGTGTCGACGCCGCACTGCGCAAGCTGGACCGTGCCGGGCTGCGGACAGCCTGCGTGTCGACCCCCAGCCAGCTCTACGGTCCCGGCGAAGCGGACTCGGTCGCGCTTCTCCAAGAGGCGATCATGCTGGCGGCACGAACCGGTTGCAACCGCGTGAACACCTACTTCGGCCACGCGCCGCTGGTCGACGACCAGCGTGCGACCGAGGCATACGCCCGCGCGCTGGCACCGGTCCTCGACCTCGCCGCGACGGAGAACGTGGTGATCGTGCTGGAGAACGAGTTCGACGCGTTCGGCTGGGACCCGGCCGGGTCCGACATCAGCAGGCGGCCGGCAGCACTGGCGGCGCTGTTCGCTCGGGTCGACTCACCCTGGTTCGGCTTGAATTTCGATGCCGCGAATTTCTTCTGCGCGGCGGTTTCCCCGGTCCGCGACGCATTGCCCCTGCTCCTGCCGTGGGTGCGCTACGCCCATGTGAAAGACGTACGTCGAGCGTCGGTGGCAGAGCCCCCGCGCGACGGCTGGATCCGCTACACCGATCACGGCAGGGCCTATGACACGGCGCCTCTCGGCACCGGGGAACTGGACTGGCCGGAGCTGATCGGAAGCCTTGCGAGCGCGGGTTACGACGGGCACCTCACCCTCGAACCACACTGCGTGCCGTCGATTCTCCTGACCGAGACGGCCGGGGCAGCCGGCTACCTGCGCGAGGTGATCAAAGTTCACGCGCCGTCCCACCGATGAAACGGAGAATCCCTCTCACCAGGCCTGATCTGCTCCCGCGTGTGCTGCGGCAGGCGGCCGTGTGGGGGTCCGTCGGGCAGGACACCGAGGTCGTAGCGGTCGCGTCAGCCACCGGTCGTCAGTGACCGGAGCGTTCTGGGAAGGACCTTCGATGAGGAGTACATCGCCTTGCTCAGCCGACACCGTGAATCCGTCCCCGCCCTGCGGCACGTCGCCACACTGTTCCGTGCCGTTCCCGCCCCCGACCCGACGGAGGGGTCGTGACCTCCACGGCCGCCGAGCCGTCGCTGTGGCGGAACCGCGACTTCGTCACGCTCTGGAGCGGTCAGGTCGTCTCCACCCTCGGCGCCCGGACGAGCGCGACAGCGATGCCGCTGCTCGTACTGGCCACAACCGGCTCGCCCGCCGACGCGGGCCTGGTCGGAGCCGCCGGCACGCTGCCCTTTCTCGTCGCCTACTTACCGGCCGGACCGCTGGTGGACCAGTACAACCGCCACCGGATCCTGCTGACCAGTGAGATCCTGGCCGGTCTGGCTCTGTCCACCGTTCCGATCGCCCTGTGGCTGGGACTGCTGACGGTTGCTCAGCTCATCGTGGTCGCATTCGTCCAGGGGCTGTGCTTCGTGTTCTTCAGCGTGGCGGAGACGGCCGCCCTTCCCAGAATCGTGCCGGCCGCCCTGCTGCCCGCGGCTGTGGCCCAGAACGAGGCTCGCAGCCGGGGCGCCGCTCTGGCCGGTGGACCGCTCGGCGGCCTGCTCTTCGGAATCGACCGCGCCCTGCCCTTCCTGGCCGATGCGATCTCCTACGCCGCCGCCTCCGTCGCGCTGCTGTACCTCCGCAAGGACCTTCAGAGCAAGACGACCGTGCCGAGCGAGCCGCTGTGGCAGGCGACGTTGACAGGACTGCGCTGGATCTGGCGCCACCCACTCATCCGCACCGCCGTCCTGCTGATCACCGCCACCAACCTGGTCTTCCAGGCGTTCGTCCTGACTGTCGTCGTTCTCGCCCAACGCCACGGTGCCACTCCCGGCGCCGTCGGCACGATGCTCGGCATCTACGCCGGCGGCGGGCTCGCCGGCGCCCTGGTCGCCGGCAGGGCCCACCGCTGCTTCACGCCCAAAATGGTGATCATAGGCGTCAACTGGATCTGGGCCGCGCTCCTGCCGCTCTTCCTGCTCACCACCGACCCCCTGCAGATCGGGGTGATCGGCGCGGCCACCTCGTTCCTCGGACCCGTGTGGAACGTCGTGATCTTCAGCTACACCGCTCTCCTGGTCCCCGACGAAATCCTGGGCCGGGTCACCAGTGCCGCGATGACCCTCGCCTGGGGCGTCATGCCCATCGGTTCGCTCGGCGCAGGGCTGTTGCTGACAGCCGCGGGCCCCGACGGTGCCGTCCTCGCTCTCACCGCCGTCATGGTTGTCACCGCGGTCGCCGCGACGATCAGCCCGGCCGTTCGCCATGCTCCGCCGCTCAGCGCACCCAAGGAGGCGGTCTGAGGGTGCGCTCCGTCGCAGCCACCGCGTTCGTGAGGGCGACCGACCTGTTCCACGCCGTCGGCACCCGTGCAGTGGTATGACCGGCCCGGAGCACACCAGCGCCGTTCGGCGGCCGGCGGTGTTCCTCGACCGCGATGGCACCCTCACCGAGCCCCGGCACTATCCGTCCCGCCCCGAGGAGCTGGTGCTCCAGGCGGGCATCGGGCCACCGCTGCGCGCTCTCCAGCAGCATGGTTTCGCCCTGATCGTGGTCACCAACCAGAGCGGACTGGCCCGCGGCCTGATCGACGAGGCCGCCATCGCGCCGATGCACCAGCGGCTGCGGCAGCTCCTGGCCCGCCACCGGGTACGGCTGGACGGGATCTACCTGTGCCCGCACCATCCGGACGGTGTCGTGCCGCGTTTCTCCGCCGCCTGTGCGTGTCGCAAGCCCGCCCCGGGGATGCTCCACAGGGCAGCCGACGACCTCGGTTGCGATCTGTCCTCCTCGTGGATGGTCGGCGACTCCGTCTGCGACATCGACGCCGGCCGCCGCGCCGGAACCCGCACCGCCCTCGTCGGACCACGGCCCCTCGCCGGCGCCGTGCCGACCCTGCACCGGACCACGACTGTCCAGGCGCTCACCGCCATTGCGGGCTCCGAGATCCCCGGTGTACGAGGATTGAGTTGACTCCGTTGCTGAATAGTGTGTCCCTCCAGTCCGACGGAGACTCTTACTGATCGTTTCAGAAACGAGATGTACTCGGTGGTCTTGTGCCTGGAAATCTTGTTCGGCCTGGTGTCAGGGTGCGCTCCGGTCTTGTTCCGGATGACCTGGTGGGAGCGTGTGGCTCCGCTCCTGCCTCCTGTTCCTGAACGGCGCCGCCGCTGTCCCGGCGCTTGCGTGTTGCGGACCGGTGTCGCATGGCGCGACGTTCCCACCGAGGTCGTGGGCTGCTCCGGGGTGACGGGTGGCGCCGACTGCGGGACTGGACCGAGGCCGGCGTCTGGCCCGCCTGCACGCCGCCCTGCTGACCGAGCTGCGCCATGCGGACCTTCTGGAGTTGGACGACTGCGCCGTGGACGGGTCCAAGGCGGCAGCGAGAGTACGGGTGTCCGGTCGGTCCTCGGGGGCCCTTCGTCAAGAGTGCGACGGCGCCGGACAGAGGTGGTGCTCCATACTTCTGGATGCTCTCCGGTACCGGATCTTGTAGGGGTGGGGGTTACGACGGGGCTCCGCTGCCCGCACCCGATCTGCCGCCGGTACCGCTGAAACCACGCGGAAGAGTGCGCTGACCCGGGAGTACCCGGGTGGCGGGCGGCGGCCCGGATGTCGACTGGGCCGCCGAGGGAGTAGCCGGAGACCGCGAAGGCGTCCAGGCTCTCGGCGACGGCGGCCACGAGCTGGTCGGCCAGGTCGTCGAGAGACGGCAGCGTGGTACAGCGGGGGCGTCGCCGCTGCCGGGGTAGTTGATGCCGACGACCGACCGGACCAGGTACCTGGCGGTCGCCGCGCCGACGGGACTCTTACCAGGTGACAGGCAGGCGGAGCATGCCCTGGACGGTGTCACCGGCTTTGAAGGGGATGCGGTCGGCAGGCTCGGCGAGTTGGAGGCCGGGAAAACGGGTGAGAAGGCTTTGGAAGGCGATCTCGAGTTCGGCGCGGGCGAGGTTGCTGCCAAGGCACTGATGGATGCCGTGACCGAAGGAGAGATGGTGGCGGGTGGGGCGATGCCAGTCGAGGCGGTCGGGGTCGGGATAGACGGTGGGGTCGCGGTTGATGAGGGAAGTGGCGAGGATGACGCCATCGCCGGCACGGATGGTGTGGCCGGCGATCTCGATGTCCTCCACGGCCAGGCGCAGGGCACCGTCGTGGACGGAGAGATAGCGCAAAAGCTCCTCGACGGCAGCCGGGATGAGCGAGAGATCGGCACGCAATTCGGCCAGCTGCTGCGGGTGCTGGAGCAAGGTGTACGTCCCCAGCGAGATCATGTTGGCCGTGGTCTCGTGGCCGGCCATCAGCAGAGCCCAGGCGAAACCGGCCAGCTCTGCCCGGTCCAGGACGCCCTGGGCGAGCTGCTGCTCGATGAGTTCATCGATGAGTCCGTCGCCGCGGTCATGCTCCTTGCGGTCGATGAGCCGGCCGAAGTATCGCTCGAGCTGCGCGCGGCCGTCGGCAGCATCGGCGGGTGTGGCACCACGCAGCATCCGGCGGGCCTGCTCCTCGAAGAAGCCATGGTCTTCATAGGGCACGCCGAGCAGCTCACAGATCACCATGGAGGGCAGCGGCAGGGCGAACGCGCTGACCAGATCGGTGGGGCCGCCCCTGTCGGCCATGGCGTCCAGGAGCTGGTCCACAGTCTGCTGGATCTTCGGCCGCAGCAGGGCGGTGCGCTTCTGGGTGAAACTGGGGATCAGCATGCGGCGTTGGGCAGCGTGCTCGGGGTCGTCGTATCCCACGAGCGTGATACGGCGGGCGTTGAGTGCGGCAAAGCGGGCCGTGGACACCGGGAAGCCGGGCTGGGTGCGGTCGGAGGACAGACGAGCATCGGCCAGCAGGGCCCGCGCTTCGGTGTGTCCGGTGACCATCCACACGGTCCGGCCGTCGTAGAGAACTGCCCGTGCGAGCGGGCCGTTCTCAGCGGCTGGGCGGTAGCCTGCGGGTGGCTGGTAGGGGCAGCTGCGGTCCTGCGGGAAGGGGATCGGGACACCGCCCGGCGCCGGGGCTCCGGGTGTCCCGATGCTCGCGTCTGTTCCTGTGTCAGTCATCAAAGCCTCGCGTGGGTACGGATTGCGTCGTGATGATCTCCACTACATGCCGCGACGGCGCCACCGTCTATGCGCCTTTCGGCCACATGATCCAAGCCAGTTGAGGTTCGAGTACGTCGCCAGGATGGTCGAACCGGCGGTCACCGTCAGCTCGTCGTACGTGGTCCTGCCGGTGGTCAGGCGTAGGACGAGCCGCTGTGCTCCACCGGCCGTACGTCGAAAGCGCCGCTCATGCTGTGGCAGCAGCGGCTCCGTACCCATATCGCACCGAACGCTCAACTCCCGTCGCAGACATGGCGATCGGCTCCGGTTCCCCCTCACGGTGTCAGCCGCTGTTGGGGAGGCAGCCCAGGCCCAGGCAGAACGTCCCGCCGGCAGGCAGCCGGCGGGACGTTCCTGTGCCCAACCGTCGGAGGGCTTGGCGAGTGAGCGTCGCTCAGCGCCGAAAGCTACGCGAAATTCTTGGCCAGGGGGCCGTTCGCCGGCTTCGTGACCTGGAACGTCTTGGAGTACGCATGCTTCTCGTTGTCACTGTCCACACAGGTGACCTTGGCGGTGGCCGA
This sequence comes from Streptomyces sp. NPDC053069, assembly GCF_044546895.1. Classification (NCBI taxonomy): domain Bacteria; kingdom Bacillati; phylum Actinomycetota; class Actinomycetes; order Kitasatosporales; family Streptomycetaceae; genus Streptomyces; species Streptomyces sp. NPDC053069. Next base: position 28,978 of record NZ_JBITZN010000003.1, read on the forward strand.
CGTTCCGTTCTTCGGAATCCCTGTGAGCACGACCGAGTACGGCTCGGACTCGTCGTTACCGGGAAGCTCGTCAGAGTCCGCGTTTCCCTTCTTGGGCGTTATCGTGATGGTGTCCGGTACCGAGTCCCCGAATTTCGCACAGCTCACCGTTCCTGAGACGGTGACCTTCACTGCGGCGTGTGCCGTACCAGTCACTACCACCGGAGCAGCGAGTGCCAGCGAGGCCACGACCGCGACGGAGCCGAGCGTCTTCCTTGTGTTGCTGCTGATATTCCGCATTTCAGACTCCCAATGTCCGGACGGCTTTACTGAGAGCACATGTTTACTGGGAGCACATGACCGCTTACGGCGCAAGCCACGCCGCCGATTCGCGCGCTGCATTCGCACGAGATGGCGCTGAGCGCCATTGGGGAGGCCACTTGGTTCCGGCTTCGCGCGCCAACTTCCTTGCGACGGAGCACTTCTGCAGGCGTGACGTACATTTCGACCCTAGCGAGCTGTGGGCACTGTGTCCACTTTTGACCCAGAGTCTGCGATCAGTCGACGCCCAAGGCAATCAAAGGCGACGTTCGCGTGCGGAGGCGGACCCGTCAAAAGTTTCTCGGCAGCCAGTCGACGGCGCTGACGGCGGCGTTGACACTGACAGGCCGAGCCGAAGCAGCCCCGCGGCCGGCGCCGCTCCGGCAGCGAGGTCCTTCTCCGGTTGTCCCGCAGACCGGGATGGCGCAGGGAGGTCAGCCACCCCATTACCTCCGACAGCCGGGAGTGGACGGCCGGTGCGGGCGACACGACGGTCCGCGACGAGCGGGGCACGAGCCTCGTACGGCTCACGGCACCGGCAAGCGGGCAGAAATCACCGTGGATGGCCCGCTGGCAGTGCTCGGCGTCACCTTATCCTTCCGACTGGTCCTGCACACCGAGCGCACTGACGACCCGGAGCTGACCCTCGCCGAGGAATACGCACGTGCGTCCGGGGTCAAACTGGGCCGGCGCGCTGGCCCCGCCGGCCGAGAAGGGTTCGGGCACGCGCACATGGCGGCCCGGCGGGCGGGAGCGCGCCGGGCACTGCGGGCGCAGTGAAGGTAGTGGTCACGGACAACGCTTGCCCCACCGCCGCTGATCCAGCCGCGCCACCGTTTCGAAGACATCCGCAACGAACTCCGACAACTCCCCCCGGAGCCGCTCCCCCTCCCCCAGCTTCGCACCGCGAAGACTCCCACCACGAGGGAAGATGACTCAACGTAACGACGCACTACTAGGGGGCCGGGGCGGCCGCCCGCTCCGTGCCAGGGGCGTTCGTCGTCGTGCTCGGGGCCGCGGCCCTGGCGCCCGCGGACCGGCCCCAGCGGCGCATGGCGGGGTTCTCGACCAGGATGTGCAGCAGCCAGGCGAGAACGAGGCTGATCGCCAGGGTCAGTCCGGCGTCGACCAGAGCCCCGTGCGCGCTGAGCGGCTTCATCCAGTTCTCGCGGTGGGCGGCACCGATGGGCCCGTACGAGACCACGAGGAAGTGCACCATGTAGAAGGTGTACGAGACCTCACCCAGCCAGACGAAGACCCGGTTGTTGAACGGTGTCCAGCGGCTGCGCACATCGGCCGTGGCCAGTGCGGCGATCGCCAGGGCGAGGGGGAGTGCGGTCGGAGCCACCGAGCTGTACACACCCGGCAGATAGGCGCCGCCCACGAAGGCCGCGGCCGCGAGGAGCAGGGCCGCACCGGGCTTGAGGCCGATCCAGCGCTTGTTCAGGACGATCAGGGCCATCAGGATCCCGAGGACGAACTCCAGGAGCCGGGTGACGGGGAAGTAGTACGTGAACCAGGTCGCCCACCAGGAGTTGGTCGTCAGCGGCATGTACGGCTGCGTCGGCAGCAACTGGGCGACGAAGGGCACCGCGAAGATCCCGACGGTCGAGGCGGCCACCCAACCCCACAGCCGCTGCGGACGGATGCGCCGGGCGAGCACCAGGATCCAGGGGAAGGCCAGGTAGAACAGCATCTCACAGGCCAGCGACCAACTCGGCGTGTTCGAACCGTAGTTCAGGATGACGTCCTGCCGTGGTATCCAGCCCTGAACGAGGAAGAGCGTGGGGGCGGTGTTGGCGGCGGTCACCGTGATGCCCGCGGAGATCATCAGGAGTACGGCGGCGGCCAGGGTGACGAGGTGGCTCGGGTAGATCTTCCAGAAGCGCCGGCGCCAGAAGCTGCGCCGCGTGTCCTCGGAACGGGCCACCCAGGTGAGGATGAAGCCGCTGAGGATGAAGAAGAACGACACTCCCGTCGGTCCGCTGGACTCGAAGAAGCGCTGGTATTTCGCCAGTCCGTGGTTCTGGAGCCGGGGGATGACGCTGGTCCCGACATGACAGAGCAGCACCATGAAGGCCGCGACGAACCGTATCCCGGTCAGTGACGGAAGCCTGGACTGTTCGTTCGTCCGCAAGGGCCTGAATCTAGCCGTTCGCATGTGGTCTCCCTCGGCCAAGTTTGTGTGGATCCGCAACGTGCGAGGCCCTCGTGGAGAACCGCTGGTGCGCGCGTGGAGCCCGCCCGGCTGGGCGGCGGGAACTGCATCGACGCTCCACGGGAGTTCGAGCCCGGCCCCTGAGGGTGGGGGCGTCCAGCCCTTCGGCGCGTTGTCCGCTTCGATCAGTTCCGAGGATGGTGGTCAGCCATGCGTACGCGTGAACTCACCATGACCGGAGCGTTCGGGTCACACCCCTCGACGCCGAGCTGTCCCTGCCCTGGCCGAAGAATCTCGACCTCGTCCCGTCCGAGCGGGACCGGGTGGTGCGCGGCCCCCACGTCGTCGCGGTCCCCCGGCACGAGGCCCCGCACGTACGTCCCTACCGGCTCCTCCACCGCGACCGCGCCCGGTGCACCGGCGCCGAGCCGGCCGCGGTCCTGGCGGACGAGGGCGTGAACGTTTGCCATCACGGTCGAGGAGTGGGAGCGGCGGGCGCCGTCGAACAGTGTCTCGGCGAGGCTCCCGATGACGCGTGGCCTTAACCACAAATTGCCCACTTTAGGACATATGCGCGCCCATAAATGTTAGACAGATACGTGCCTATAAGTGGATTCAAGCGGGTTGCCCCCCTCCGGCGATCAGCTCGCAGGTACGCAAGGACGAGTGGCATGGGAGAAGTTTTGATCACGGTACGTAAACCACGCAGCGGACTGCTGGCTACGGCCGGTGTACTCGGCGGCATACTCTCAGTCACGGTCTTCGGCGGTACCAGCAACGCTGCGACCAGCAACAACGACGCCGGGAACCCCCCGAAGTCGCAGTCGCCGGTGAATCAGGCGGCCGCCCCGGATGCTTCCGACGCCCGAATCAAGATCACGCCCGGGCAAGGTGCCTACGGCGTGGGGGTCAACGACCCCGTCAAGGTCACTGTCAGTGACGGCAAGCTCACCAAGGTGACCATGACCGCCGTCGCGACCGGTGCCGAAGTCCCGGGCACACTGTCCGCCGACGGCACCTCCTGGACGACGAACGGCCGGCTGGAGCGGGCCACCAAGTATCAGGTCGCCGCAGAGGCCGAGGACGCCAAGGGCCGCTCCGCCACCGGGAACGCCACGATCACCACGGTCTCCCCGGCCAACGACTTCATCGGGCACCTCTCCCCCGAGAACGGCTCGACCGTCGGCGTGGGCATGCCGGTGACGGTCAATTTCGACAAGGCGATCAGCGACAAGGCCGCCGTGGAGTCGGAGATCCAGGTCAGCTCCAGCAGCGGCCAGCGGGTCGTCGGTCACTGGTTCAACGACCACCGCCTGGACTTCCGCCCCGACACCTACTGGAAGCCCGGCTCCACCGTCACCGTCAAGCTCACCCGCCACGGCATCCAGAAGACGATCACGTTCAAGATCGGTCGGAGCCAGATCAGCACGGTCGACGCCAAGACCAAGCAGATGACCGTCGTGCGGGACGGCAAGACGATCAAGACCATCCCGATCTCGTCCGGCAGCCCGGAGCACCCGACGTACAACGGTCAGATGGTCATCTCCGAGAAGTTCCGGCAGATCCATATGAACGGTGCGAGCGTCGGCCTCAGGGAGAAGGACGGCAAGCCCTCGTACGACATCAAGGCCGTACCGCACGCCATGCGCCTGACCGACTCGGGCACGTTCATCCACGGCAACTACTGGGGTGCCGACTCGGTCTTCGGCAAGGTCAACACCAGCCACGGCTGCGTGGGTCTGAAGGACGTCAAGGGCGGCGGCGACGGCACACGGCCCGCCGCGTGGTTCTTCGACAACTCGATGATCGGTGACGTCGTGATCGTCAAGAACTCCGAGGACAAGACCATGCTGGCCGCGGACAACGGCCTCAGCGACTGGAACATGCCGTGGAGCGAGTGGGTCGCAGGCAGCGCGACCCACTGACTCCGCCGCGTGGTGCCCGAGGTCGTGTCGCGTCCGGCGCCGGGCCGGTACGTCGTCGCGTCCGGCTTTCGGCGAAGCGGCCCAGCGGTACCGCAACGTGCGGGCCGACCCGCAGGTGCGTGTCCAGGTCGAGGCCTGGTCGGCGCTGCGGCTGACGTCGCCGAGAGCAGGGCCTAAGCAATCGCTAGCCTCACCTCGACTGCGGCGTGATCGCCGTCATGGATCCACAGGTGATAGCTGCAGTCGAGGTCGGTGCCGGTGCCGGTGCGGCGAAGGTGCGGGCGGGGTTCGCCCCGTACGGTCATGCGGACGTGCTGCCACACTCAGTCGAGCACATGCCGCAAGTAGCTGTGCGGATCGGCGAGATAGCGGCGCCAGTGGTCGACCAGCGCCAGTTCGTCCCAGGTCGTTCGACGCAACCCGTGCTCGCCGACCTCGATGATGTCCGCACCGGGCAGTGCGGTCAGCAGCGGCGAGTGGGTCGCGCAGATCACCTGGCCGCCGTTCTTCACCAACTGGTCGATGTGCCCCAGCAGCTCCAGGCAGGACGTGAAGGACAGGGCCGCTTCGGGCTCGTCCATCACGTACAGCCCTGCCTGGAGGAACTTGCCTCGGAAAGCGGCGAGGAAGCCTTCGCCGTGGCTGACGGAGTCCGGTGCGAAACCCTCGCGGTCCAGCGCGTCCAGAGCCGTCTCGGCACGCAGGAAGAACCCCTTCCGGGCAGCCCAGCTCCCCAGCATCCGACGTCCACGCGGCGCCGCGTCGAAGCGGATGCTCTCGCCCAGCACCGACTTGGGGCGATGGCTGGCATGACGCCAGTCGTGCGAGCCGCCCCAGGAATCCAGGCCGAACCCCTCAGCCAGGGCCTCGACCAAAGTGGACTTGCCCGAGCCGTTCTCACCGACGAGGAACGTCACCGGCGCGGTGAAGCGCAGCCCGCCGACGATGAGGTCGCGCACACACGCCACCGACCAGGGCCACTCCTGATCGTCGTGGTCGTCCACATGCGCGTATGCACGTTCGACAATCATGCGGCGAGTCTCTCACGGGTGTCTCGGCCCCCAGCGCGTGACCATCGCCCGGGCACCGCTGGCCGAGGACGGCCCCGCACCACCCTTGAAGACACGACCGACTGCTGATGGGATGCGCGACACATCGCACCCGACGGCCCGGAGGTTCCCGTGGTGCTGCGAACCGCCTTGACGGCGAGCGCTGTTGTCGCCGCGCTGCTTGTCCCCACGACCGCCCGTCCCCCGCAGGCCGCGCGCGGCATACCCGCTCTCACCGACGAACACGGGCGTGTCCTCACCCTGCGCGGCTGGAACATCGAGGACAAGGCGAACCGGGGTGAGAAGGCCCTGACGGCCATCACCGAACGTCACTTCCGCGACATGCGGGCCAGGGGGTTCAACTTCGCCCGGTTACTGGTCTTCTGGGATGACCTGGAACCTCAGCCCGGTCGGTACAGCCAGACGTATCTGCGGAAGATCGAACGTCTCCTGAACTGGGCCGCTCGCTATGACATCAAGGTCGTGATCGACGCCCACCAGGACGTCTTCGGACCCGCTTTCGGCCACCGCGGCATACCCGAGTGGGCGACCAGGACCGATGGACTGCCGTTCACCGCGCATCCGGACGACTGGTTCGCCGAGTACTTCGAGCCGGCCGTCCAGCGCGCCTTCACCCACCTCTATCAGGACCAGGACCTGCAACGCGCCCAGGCCCGGGCATGGCGGGTCCTCGCGGGCCGCTTCGCCCACCATCCGGCCGTCCTCGGCTACGACCTGATCAACGAACCCATGGGCGAGCTGCAGCAGGGGGAGGACCTGCCGACGGCCGCCCGCCGGATCGAGCACGATCAGCTCACCCCCATGTACAACCGCCTGGCGGACTCCGTGCGTTCGGCCGACCCGGACGCCTGGGTCTTCGTCGAACCCACCCCGGTCGTGGGTGAGGGCGTACCGACCGGCCTCGGGCGCATCGACGATCCGAAGGTGGTGTACGCGCCGCACTTCTACAACGCCGCCATGGAGGCGGGCGCCGACTATGATCCGGGCGCCGGCTGGATCGAGACCTACGAGCGTGCCGTCACCGAGTACCCGAAGCGGTACAAGGTCCCGATCGTGGTCGGGGAGTGGGGGCCGCCCAACAGCTCCCTGCCGAACATGAAGCAGTTCTACCGGGACGCGATGCGCTCGCTGGGCCGCTACAGCTCCGGATGGGCGGGCTATGTCTGGTGCTACGGCGGCGGTTACTGCGCGGTCGACGATTCCGGCGCCTTCCGCACCCACAAGGAGCTGACCGCGCAGCCGTACGCGGAGTCGGTGGCAGGCGCGATCCGCTCCGCCTCGTACGACCCCGACGATGCCGAGTATCGGCTGACCTACAGAGCGGCACCGCGCGGCTTGAGGTTGACAGAACTGTCCCTGCCCTCGCGCGCGTGGCGGATCACGACGGACGGCAACGCGGTCGTGCTGCGCAGGGCGGCAGGCAGGGCATGGGTCCTGGCCGCTCCGGGCAGCGACGTCACCCTCACCGTCAAGCCCGGCTGAACAGGGCTATCCGGGAACCGACTTCGAGATCGGCCGCCGGGCCGGCCGCGATACCCGGCACCACCTCCTCGCCGACCAGGGCCATGAGAAGCCGCCCTTGAGAAAAACATACGGTCGACTGTACGCTCTTCTGCATGGAGCAACCCGTATTCAACGAGGCGACCGACCCGTTCTGCCTGGACGAGGCGGAAGCCGTGGCATTGCTGACTGGAGCCCCGTGGGGCAGATATGGCGTCATCGGAGACAGCCTTTCGGCGGGGACCGGCGACCCCACCCCGGGCTACCGGGACCAGGGCTGGTCAGACCGGGTTGCCGGTGTCTTGCGGTCGGTCCGGCCGGATCTGGAATACCTCAATGTCTCCGAGATCGGGGCAACGACCGCCGGGACGCTCAAGAACCAGGCGGCCCGCATGGTCGAGTTCTGTCCGGACCTGCTCCACCTGCCCTGCGGGGCCAACGACATCGTGCGGCGCAGTCCGGACTTCGGTGAAACAGAGCGAACGCTTCGGCAGATGTACGACCTGGCGAAGGGCGCCGGCGCCTTGCTGACCACTTTCACGCTCGGCAGGGCGTATGTCGTCCCGGTCTTCCCTGACTGGCCGGAGCGAATTGCCAGGGTCAACGAGATCGTGCGCGGGCTGGCCGCCGAATACGACGCCATCGTGGTCGACATGTGGGATCACCCGGTCAACGATCGCGACAACCTGCTCAGCGAGGACCGTATCCACTTCTCGACCTCGGGTCAGGCCGTCATGGCGGCCGAGGTGGTCAAGAAGCTGGCCGGCTCTCTGGAGCGCATCACATCGGCATGATCCTCACCCGAAACAAAGAGGTCTCTTATCGTGGCAAGTAGTCAGCAATCAGCCAGTCGGCCCTTAGTGACCGAGAAAGCTGATGCAATTCCGTGGACGACCATATCGGTTGTGCTGACCGCACTGTTCATGGCGGTCCTGGACTCGTTCATCGTCGTGGTCGCCGACCCCTCGATCGCGGCGGACCTGCATGCGTCCGACAGTGATGTGCAATGGGTTCTGGCGGGTTATCAGCTGAGTTACGCGGTCTTCATCATCACCGCCACTCGCCTGGCCGACCTGTACGGCCGCAAGCGCATTTTCCTCCTCGGGGTGGCCCTGTTCACCCTGTCATCAGTCGCTTGCGCGCTCGCACCGAACGCGGGCAGCCTCATCGCCGCGCGTGTGCTCCAGGGCCTGGGGGCAGCCCTGATGGTTCCGCAGGTGTTCGCGTACGTCACCGTGCTGGTGCCGGCGGCGAAGCGGCACAGCGTGTACGGCGTACTCGGCATCGTCATGGGTATGGCCACCATCGGCGGGCAGATCGTCGGCGGACTGCTGATCGGCGCCAACCTTTTCGACTCCGGCTGGCGCATGGTGTTCTGGGTGAACGCGCCGATCGGAATCGCGATGTTCCTGCTCGCCGTGCGATATGTGCCGGAGACGGGCTCAGCCGCCGACCGCAGGCTGGACGTGCCCGGCGTCCTGGTGCTCAGCGCGGCCCTCTTCCTCCTGGTCCTCCCGCTCATCCAGGGGCAGGAGGCAGGCTGGCCAGGGTGGGTGTGGGGGTGCTTCGCGGGCAGCGCGGTCGCGTTCGGCTTGTTCGTCGCGATCGAGCGGGGCCTGGAACGGCGGGGCGGGGATCCGCTGGTGCCGCTGACGCTGTTCGGACAGCGCTCCTTCGCGCTCGGAATCATTCTCGTCCTGACCCTGTACGCCCTTATCTACTCGTATTACCTGGCCTTGTCGGTGACGTTGCAGCAAGGCCTCAACATGTCGGCGCTCGGCGCAGGCCTGGTCTACGCACCGGCGGCCACCGCGTTCTTCGTGTTCAGCATGGTGGCGAGCCGGACCATCCCGAAATACGGACGACGTGTCCTCGAGGTCGGGGTGATCATCATGGCGAGCGGTTACCTGGCGACCGGCCTCTTGCTGGTGTCCGGCCCGCGGATCACTCCGCTGCTCGTGATCCCCACCCTCGTGCTGCAGAGCGTCGGTGGCGGACTGGTCATCACACCGGCGCTCAACACGGTGCTGAGCCGCGTCGCGCCGGAGTCCGCCGGTGTCGCATCAGGGGTCCTGTCCACGGCCCAGCAGTGCGGCGGAGCGCTGGGCGTCGCCGTCATCGGAGCGGTCTTCTTCAGTTCGTTCCATCCCACGGCAGTGGGCAGGATTGCCGCCGCCGGCCACGCCTTCGCCATCGCGTCCTTCGGGACGCTCGTCATCGCCGTCATCGCGGGCATCGTCGTCTTCCTTCTGCCGAAGCGGCCAGCGGCCCAGGGCTGACTGCGTGGATCACCAGGCATGGCCAGGGCTGTCGGCAGGTGGAGTGGAGATGCACCTGGGTGACGTGGATGCGGGAGCTGCGAGTCCTGTCAGAGACGTCGCCGAGACCCTCTGTGCGCGGGCTGGAACGCCCCGGACCGCGGATGAACTCGGCCTCCTTCCACCCCGACGGGTCTGGCGCGCCGTGCCGGTGATCCAAGGTGGTGGAATATTAAACAACTGTGTTCCGTTGTGGCCGTCGAAGGAGGTCACGAGTGGAGACGCAAGTGGAGACCACGTACTACGACCACGGCACGCCGGCCGAGCGCTGGGAGCGCGCGCGGCAGTTCTTCGACGCCAAGGACTACACCGGCGCGGCGCGGGTGCTGACCGGGCTGGTGGAGGAGGTGCCGGAGCAGACCGGCCCCCGGCTGCTGCTGGCCCGCGCCTACTACCACTCGGCCCGACTGCGCCTAGCCGAGGCCGAGTTGCGGGTCATCGTCGAGCGTGACCCGGTGGAGCACTACGCCCGCCTGATGCTGGGCCGTACGCTCCAGCGGCAGGCCCGGCACGAGGAAGCGGAGCAGCATCTGAGGATCGCCTCGGCGCTCGCGGGCGACTTCCCGCAGGAGTGAACTGGAGGGAGGGGGCGAAGGCCACTGCGGTGGGGCGGCAGGCGTGGCGCACGAAGAAACCAGGTGATCCGTCCCCCGGGATCAGAGCGAGGCCGTCGCGCGCAGGAGCAGGAACAGGGTGACGGCGGAGTTCGCCGAGGACATCGCGGACACCAGCGCTCCGGCGGCGGCGCCCCACGCAGCGAGGCCGACCGAGGTGAAGGCCGGCGGCCAGGTGCGGGCCACGGGTGCGGGGGCCAGCAGCGCGGCGACCCGGCGCGGCACCGGACCGGTGGCCGCGAGCGCGGCGAGGGTGGGGGCCGGCGTGCCGGCGGAGAGCAGGGCCGCCGTGCCGATGGCCCGTGCGACGGTGCGCCGATCCCCCACCGCCCGGGCCGCCTCCTCGTCCGCCCAGCGCTCGGCCGTGTAGACGACAGCGGTGCGCAGCGGCCGCAGGAACGGGTTGGCGCGGGCGGCCAGGTGCGTGGCGAGCAGCCGGCGGTGGTGGCGGGCGGTCAGGTGCGCACGTTCATGGGCGAACAGGGCGCGCCGCTCGGCGGAGGTGAGCCCGGCCAGCAGCGCGGTGGTGACGACGATCCGTCCCCGGCCGCCGGGCAGGGCGTAGGCGTACGGCGTGCTGTCGGGCAGCACCGCCACCGTCCGGCCCGGCAGCGCGGCGACGGCCCGGCGGGCGCGGCGAGTGACCCGGAGGTGCCGGCGCAGCGTACGGACGCAGCCGCCCGCGACCAGGGCGAGGGCGGGGATGGCGGCCCGGCCGGCGATCTCGTCGTACGGGACGGCGGCCCGTACCTGCGGGTCGGACCAGCCGTCCGGGAGCGGGTTGCCGGGCAGCTGAGCGGTGCCGACGACCATGAGCAGGGCCAGACAGAGCGTGCTGCAGACGGCCATGACGAGGGCGACCGCCGTCAGCAGCCGGGTCGCGGTGCGCGGATGCAGCCGTGTCTCGGCGAGCCGGGCGACCGGCCAGGCGGACAGCGGCAGCACCAGCGGCAGGAAGACGAATACCCCCATGACCGGTCAGTCTTCCGTACCCGCGCCGCCGGTGTGCGGGGCGTCGAGCAGGGCCCTCAGGATCTCTTCGTCGCCCGGCGGCAGGGCGGTGACGAAGCTGGCCAGGACCGCCTCGCGGTCCCGTTCGCCGTCCAGCAGACGGCGCATGCGCAGGGCCGCTAGCCGGGCCACGTCGGCCGTCGGCGTCCACAGGAAGGAGCGGCCGTGGCGTTCGCGGGAGACGACGTCCTTGGCGAGCAGCCGGGTGAGGATGGTGACGACGGTGGTGTAGGCGAGGTCGCCGCCGAGGTGCTGCCGCACCCAGGCCGCGGTGACCGGTCCGTCCGCCTCGCGCAGTGCGCCGAGGACCTGGCCCTCCAGCTCCCCCTGCCCGCGCCGCCGGCCCCGGCCGCCTTCCCGCACCATCTCCGTCTCCCTCCGGCGTCGGCGTGTCGGCCCACGCTACTTCATGCCGGGCGCACCTTCGTATGCGCAGGTGCAGGGTCCGCGTCGGTGTGCGATCCGCCGAGGACCATGTCGACGGCGAGGGAGGCGGCCGACGGGATGCCGGGCAGCGGCACGAAGGAGCCGAGTACGGCGACGGTCCGGTGGCCGGGCCGCCAAGGGGCGGAGTTCTCCGGGGTTTTGGTGACCGGTGACACAGGGAGTGCCAAGAGGGCATGGCATGCTGACGCGATGGCACCTCCCCGTGATCACGCGCCGCTCGCCGAGCGGGTCGAGGAACTCCTCGCCGCCGGCGGCCCCCTGCCCATCGTCGCCGCCGGGCAGCCGGTGCTGCGGCGCGGTACCGAGCCGTACGACGGTCAGCTCGGCCCGGCCCTGCTCGCCCGCTTCATCGAGGCCCTGCGCGTCACCATGCACGCCGCGCCCGGTGTGGGCCTTGCCGCGCCGCAGGTCGGTGTGGCCCTGCGGATCGCGGTCATCGAGGATCCGGCCCCGGTACCGGAGGAGGTGGCGGTGGCCCGGGGCCGGGTCCCGCAGCCGTTCCGTGTCCTGGTCAATCCGGTGTACGAGCCCGTCGGCAGCGCGCGTGCGGCGTTCTTCGAGGGCTGCCTGAGCGTGCCGGGCTGGCAGGCGGTCGTGGCCCGGCACGCCGAGGTGCGGCTGCGCGGCGAGGACGAGTACGGCCGCGCGCTGGACGAGCTGTTCACCGGGTGGCCCGCGCGGATCGTCCAGCACGAGACGGACCATCTCGACGGCATGCTCTATCTGGACCGCGCCGAACCGCGCTCCCTGTCCACGAACGAGGCGGTCGCCGCGCTGTGGAACCAGCCGACGCCCCGGGCGGCGGCCGACGCGCTCGGCTTCGAACTGCCGTAGAGCACAGCTCAGTTGTCCCGGTACGCCTCCAGCAGCCGCAGCCACACCTCGCTCAGCGTCGGGTACGACGGGACCGCGTGCCACAGCCGGCTCACCGGGACCCGGCCGGCGACGGCGATGGTCGCCGAGTGGATGAGTTCGCCGACGCCCGGGCCGACGAAGGTGACCCCGCGCAGGATCTCGTCCTCCAGGTCGACGACCATGCGGGCGCGGCCCTTGTAGCCGTCGCCGTACAGGCCGGCGCCCGCGACGGAGGAGAACGCGACGTCGACGGCGCGGACGCGGTGGCCGGCCTGTTCCGCTTCGGCGAGGGAGAGGCCGACCGCGGCTGCCTCGGGGTCCGTGAACACGACCTGCGGTACGGCGTGGTGGTCGGCGGTGGCCACGTGCGCGCCCCACGGCTCGTCCGGCACGGGGTCGCCGGACGCGCGGGCGGCGATCGCGGCGCCGGCGATGCGGGCCTGGTACTTGCCCTGGTGGGTGAGGAGGGCCCGGTGGTTGACGTCGCCGACCGCGTACAGCCAGTCGGTGCCGGTCACGCGGAGGGTGTCGTCGACGTCCAGCCAGGAACCGGGCTCCAGGCCGACGGTGTCGAGGCCGATGTCGTCGGTGTGCGGGACGCGGCCGGTGGCGAAGAGGATCTCGTCGGCCTCGATCCGGTCGCCGGCGGAGGTGACGGCGACGACGGTGCCGTTCTGACGGGTGACGGACTCCACGGAGGTGCCGGTGCGGATGTCGGCGCCCGCGTCCGTGAGCGCTTCGGCGACCAGTTCCCCGGCGAACGGCTCCATGCGGTTCAGCAGGCCCTTGCCGCGCACCAGCAGGGTGACCCGGGAGCCGAGGGCCTGCCAGGCGGTGGCCATCTCGGCGGCGACGACACCGCCGCCGACGACGATCAGCCGGCCCGGGGCGGACCGGGCGCTGGTGGCCTCGCGGCTGGTCCAGGGCTTCACCCCGTCGAGGCCGGGCAGATCGGGCAGCTGGGCGCGGGTGCCGGTGGAGACGGCGACGGCGTGCCGGGCGGTGAGGGTGGTGACCGTGCCGTCGGGGGCGGTCACGGTGACCGTGCGGGGTCCGGCGAGGCGCCCGTGGCCGCGGTGGAAGTCGGCGCCGGTGCCCTCCAGCCAGGCGACCTGGCCGTCGTCCTTCCAGTGGGAGGTGTACGCGTCCCGGCGGGCGAGGACGGCCGGCGTGTCGAGCGGGCCCTGGGCCGCCCGGGCGAGACCGGGCAGGCGGCGCGCGTCGGCCTGGGCGATGACCGGCCGGAGCAGGGCCTTGCTGGGCATGCACGCCCAGTAGGAGCACTCGCCGCCGAGCAGTTCGCTCTCCACGAGCGCGGTGCTGAGCCCGGCCGCACGGGTGCGGTCGGCGACGTTCTCCCCCACGGGCCCGCCCCCGATCACCACGACGTCGTACGCGATGGTTTCCGTTTCCGTCATGGGGTCAGTCTGGTGGGTGGTGTGCGCCACGGCCACACGGGTAGGGGCGCGGGACACGTCGCGGAATACGTCACCGGGTGGCCGTGTTGTGCCCACGGCTTCGCCCGCACCTAGGAATGAGGGAGCACACCATGAGCAGCACCGTGGAGCTGACCAAGGAGAACTTCGACCAGACCGTCACGGAGAACGAGTTCGTTCTCATCGACTTCTGGGCGGAGTGGTGCGGGCCCTGCCGGCAGTTCGCGCCCGTGTACGAGAAGGCGGCGGAGAACAATCCCGACCTGGTGTTCGGCAAGGTGGACACCGAGGCGCAGCCCGAGCTGGCCGCGGCCTTCGGCATCCAGTCGATCCCGACGCTGATGATCGTCCGGGACAAGGTCGCCGTCTACGCCCAGCCGGGCGCCCTCCCGGAGCCCGCCCTGGCGGACATCATCGGGCAGGCCCGCGACCTGGACATGGACGAGGTCCGCAAGAGCATCGCGGCCCAGCAGGGCGGCGCCGAGTAACCCCCGGCAGGGTACTCACGGGGAGCGGGACGGCGCCGGCGCCGGGTCAGCTGGACTCGCGGCGGATCACCGAGGCACCCAGGACCGTGTGCACCTCGGGCTCGCCGCCGGGGTCGCGCACCGCCCGGTCGACCAGTTCGGCAAGGTCGCGGCCCGAGGGCAGCTCGATGTGGACGGTGCTGAGGCGGGGCCGCAGCAGCCGGCCCAGCATCAGGTCGTCGGCGCCGATCACGGCCACGTCCTCGGGGATGCGCAGCCCCTCGTCCTGCAGGGCGCGCATCAGCAGCATCGCGTACTCGTCGTTGTAGGCGAACACCGCGTCCAGGCTCAACTCCCCCCACTGCGAGGCGAGTTTCGCGGCGGCTTCCTCCGTGTACGCGAGCGGCAGCTCCGTCACGGCGGCGTCGGTGCCGTGCAGCGCCTGACGCACTCCGGCGAGCCGGGGCCGGGAGTAGACCTCCAGGCCCGACTCCTCGGGCACCACGACACCGATCCGGCGCCGGCCCCGGGCGTACAGATGGGCGCCCGCGCTCTGGCCGACGGCGTCGTGGTCCATCAGCAGGGCGTGCGCGCCGTCGACGCGTTCGGGGCCGAGGGTGACCACGGCACGGGCACCGGAGCGTTTGAGGACGCCGACGCCCTGCGGCCCGAGCTCCGCGCCGGGCACCAGGACGGCGACCGGCCGCAACTCCGCCCAGGCACGTGCGGCTTCGTCCCCCTGGAGGCCGACGGTGCCGTACTGCACCACGGTGTAGTCGAGCCGGCCGAGCGCCCACTGCAGCTCGTTGAGGAACCTGTTGTACAGGGGGCCCACCGGGATCGCCGGGGCGGGCATGAGAACCATGCGGCTGTGCCCGGCACGCAGGCTGCGGGCGGCGGCGTGGGGGACGTATCCCAGTTCCCGCGCGGCCTCGCGCACGCGCCGGCGCGTCGGTTCGCTGATCCGTACGGCGCTGGTGTTGTTGAGGACGTAGGACACGGTCGCGCGCGAGACGCCGGCCAGGCGGGCCACGTCGGCACTCGTGGGCGTGTTCGGTATCTGCACCATGACACTGCGCATCTTTACAGAGGGGCGGGAGCCGGGAGCAGGCGGGGCGACGTCGTTCACCGTTCCACGAGATCCGGCCCACCGAGCCCGCGCTTCTCGGGGGCACTGTCACACACCGTCTCCCGCGCGGACGCGCCACAGCCGCTGCTCGACATGTTCACGGCCCGAGCCCCTGCCCGACCGACGCCCAGCGGGCGCTCAGCGCGCCGACTGCCGGGCGGCCGGGGATCCGCGGCACCGACGGGGCAGGGGGCCGAGCTGGCGCGGGGGCGGCTGACGGGGCTTACGTGGCGGCGGCACTGGGGTGGCCGGCGGGCTTGCTGGGCGGCTGACGGGGCTTACTGGGCAGCGAGGCTCGGGCGGCCGGCGGGGCTTGCCGGGCGGCACGACCAGCGATCGACGAGGCTTACGGCCGGCGGAACCGGGCGGCCGACGAGCCCTGCGGGGCGGGACCGGAGCAACCGACGGGGCCACTGGCGCAGCGCGACTAGGGCGACCAGGGCGACCAGGGCGACCAGGGCGACCAGGGCGACCAGGGCGACCAGGGCGACCAGGGCGACCTTAGAGGCTTGTGGGGCAGCGACGCCAGGGAGTCCGACGAGGCCTGCACCCCGCGTCACCCGACAGCACCCGCCCCCGCCCACCTGGCGAACCCACACCTCCGCACAACCCACGACGCCGGCCCCCGCCTCGCCCGGCGACGTGGTCCCGCCGATCCGCCGGCCTGTTCTCAGCGGGGCGGTGGCGTGCCGGTCACCCGGGCGACCAGGTCGATCCAGCCGGCCTCCAGCCGCTCCATGGGCAGCCCGCACTGCCTGGTGTGGTAGTGGATCAGCGCGGGGTCCAGTGAGGCCAGCAGCGTCTGGGCGAGCAGTTCGCAGTCGGCGTCCGGCACGATCTGCCGCAGCAGCATGAGCACATGGGTGCGCAGAGCCTGGTGCGCCGGATGGGAGAACCGGCGGGTCGGCTCCGTCTGGGCGGCGAGTTGCAGGTCGAGTCGCTCGTCCGAGCGGTACAGCACCGCCACGCCGAACGCCCGCAGCCGCTCCAGGGGCGGCGCCCCGGGCCCCAGCGGCGGGGGCCCGCCCAGGAAGTCGGCCTGCAACTGCTTAGCCGAGTGGTCGAGCAGGGCCATCAGCAGCCCGGTGCGGTCACCGAAGCGCCGGAACACCGTCCCCTTGCCCACCTGGGCCGCGGCGGCCACCGCCTCCATGGTGACCCCGGCCACGCCGTGCTCCGCGATCAGCCGGGCGGCGGCATCCAGCAGCCGGGCCCGGTTGCGCGCCGCGTCGGCACGCAGGCACGGCCCCTCGGGGGAGGCACCGACCTCCAGCAGTCGAGGTCCGTCAGGGGGCTCAGGAGACGGCGGGAAGGGGGGCAAGGCGCTGGACATGAAGCCAGCGTAAAGCATCCGGAACAAAACTGGACCGCGGTCCGTTTAAGGTGGTAGAAATCTAATCGGACCCTGGTCCGGATCGTAACAGCGATGTTTCAGCCCCTTGGAGTTCCCATGTCTGTCCGCATCCTCGCGCTCGTCGGCAGCCTCCGCGCCGGTTCGCACAACCGCCAGCTCGCCGAGGCGGCCGTCAAGCTCGCTCCCGCCGGCGCCGAGGTCGTGCTGTACGAGGGCCTGGCCGAGATCCCCTTCTACAACGAGGACATCGACGTCGAGGGCAACGTGCCGGCCACCGCCGCGAAGCTGCGTGAGGCCGCGCAGGCCGCCGACGCCTTCCTGCTCTTCTCGCCCGAGTACAACGGCACCATCCCGGCCGTCCTGAAGAACGCCATCGACTGGCTGTCCCGTCCGTACGGCGCCGGCGCCTTCGGCGGCAAGCCCGTCGCCGTCATCGGCACCGCCTACGGCCAGTACGGCGGCGTGTGGGCGCAGGACGAGGCCCGCAAGGCCGTGGGCATCGCCGGCGGCAAGGTGATCGAGGACATCAAGCTCTCCATCCCGAGCTCGGTGACCCGCTTCGCCGAGACCCACCCGGTCGACGACGCCGAGGTCGCCGCCCAGCTGACCGAGGTCGTCGCCCGTCTGCACGGCAACGTGGGCGAGGCCGCGGCTGCCTGAGGCGTGTCACCGTGAAGGCCGAGGCGTATCACGTGAAGGGGGCCGGTTCCGTCCGGCCCCCTTCTCCGTGTGCGCCTCCCTGGTCTCGCAGTGGCCGCCGTCCCCGCCGGCCGACGGAGGCCGCCCACCCCCGCCGAACACGAGCCGTTCCCCGGCGGGCCGAGGGCAGCACCGGCGGTCACCCGCCACGCCGAGCGCGGCCGGGCTGCCCGCGCCGGCCCGGTACGGCACCCCCGGGCTGACGGACGGGCCGCCGGACGGCTCACGGGCGGGCCGTCGGACACCTACCCCGTGGCAGGTCGGTCCGGGCCCCCACGGGGTAGGTGTCCGACGGGCGCACAGGGCGCCCCGCGGAGCCGCTCGCCCGGCAGCGACCACGCCGCATGCACGGCAGTGGCCCTGCCGCACGTACGGCGCCGCGCTCCGCCGCTCGTACGCCTCGTAAGGCCGCGTCAGGCCTCGTGGGCCGCGCAGGCCTCGTGCGCCGACACGCCCTCTCGGTGCCGTACGTCACCACGCCACGTCAGGAGGTCCCATGCCGCCGCTGGTCCCGCCGCCCTTCGACCCGGAACTCGCCGCCGCGCTCGCCCTGCTCGGGGACGCGGCCGCGCCCGGATTCACCCTGGAGGAGCTGGCGTCCGCCCGGGCCACCGGCAGCGAGCTGCGCGGTCTGCTGGACCTCACCCTGGACGGCGCCTTCGAGGTGGAGGACCGTGCGGTGCCGGGCCCGCAGGGCGCCCCGGACGTCTCCCTGCTGCTCTGTCGCCCCGCCCGCACCGAGTCCGCGGCCCCGCTGCCGGTGCTCTACCACGTGCACGGCGGCGGCATGATGCTCGGCACCGACCGGGCCGGCGTGGAACAGCCCCTGGAGTGGGCGCGCGAGCTGGGCGCGGTCGTGGTCTCGGTGGAGTACCGGCTCGCGCCCGAACATCCCCACCCGGCGCCGGTGGAGGACGTGTACGCGGGTCTGCTGTGGACCGCCGGGCACGCGCGGGAGTTCGGCGCCGACCCGGACCGGATCGTCGTCGTGGGTGCCAGTGCCGGCGGCGGCCTCGCCGCGGCGCTCGCCCTGCTCAGCCGGGACCGGCAGGGCCCGCGCCTGCTCGGCCAGGTGCTGCTGGCCCCGATGCTCGACGACCGCAACGACACGGTCTCCAGCCACCAGATGGCCGGCGTCGGCCTCTGGGACCGCACCGCCAACGAGACCGGCTGGACGGCACTGCTCGGCGACCGCCGTGGCGGCCCCGGCGTCCCGCCGTACGCCGCCCCCGCCCGCGCCGGTGACCTGTCCGGTCTGCCCCCGGCCTATCTCGACGCGGGCTCCGCGGAGACCTTCCGGGACGAGGTGGTCGCCTACGCGTCCCGTATCTGGCAGTGCGGCGGCGAGGCCGAACTCCACGTCTGGCCGGGCGCGTTCCACGGCTTCGACACCCTCGCCCCGCATGCCGCCCTGTCCCGCGCGGCGCGGGCGGCCCGACTCGCCTGGCTGCGGCGGCTGTTGGGGCGGTGAGGGCGCGCCTGCGTTCCTGAGGCCGTCTCAGGAGGGCCGGAACGCGGGCGGCCGCCGTCGCAGACATCCGTGCGAAAGCCGTACGCACGCCCCCTTCCGACGTTACCGTTCAGTAGACACCGTTCCCCGGAGTCTCCCGGAGGCCGCCCATGCCGCACGACCACTGCGCCGGACTCGTGGAGTCCCGGCGTGCGCTCGCCACGGGAGAGGTGAGTTCCCGTGCGCTGGTGGAGGCGGCGCTGGGCCGGATCGAGGCCACGCAGGGCACGTTGAACGCCTTCCGGATCGTGCGGGCCGAGGCCGCGCTCGCCGAAGCCGACGCCGCCGACCGGGAGTTGGCCGCCGGGGCGCGGCTCCCGCTGCTCGGGGTGCCGGTGGCGGTGAAGGACGACATGGACGTGGCCGGCGAGCCGACCGCGTTCGGCTGCCGGGGCGCGTTCCCGCCGGTCGCCGAGGACGGGGAGGCGGTACGGCGGCTGCGTGCGGCCGGTGCCGTGATCGTCGGCAAGACGAACACGTGCGAGCTGGGACAGTGGCCGTTCACCGAGGGAGAGGCGTTCGGGGACACCCGCAATCCCTGGCACACCGGGCACACGCCCGGGGGTTCGTCCGGGGGCTCGGCCGCCGCCGTCGCCGCCGGACTCGTCCCCGCCGCGCTCGGCTCGGACGGCGCCGGATCGGTGCGCATTCCGGCCTCGTGGACCGGCCTGATCGGCATCAAGCCGCAGCGCGGCCGTATCTCGACCTGGCCGCGCGGCGAGTCCTTCCACGGCATCACGGTCAACGGCACCCTCGCCCGGACCGTCGCCGACGCGGCCCTGCTGCTGGACGCGGCGAGCGGCAACCACGACCGGGACCCGCACCGGCCGCCCGCGCTGACCGTGGCGGACGCGGTCGGCCGCGACCCGGGCCGGCTGCGCGTCGCCCTGTCCCTCAAGCCTCCGTTCACCGCCGTACCGGCCCGGCTGCACCCGGAGATCCGTGCCCGGGTCGTCGAACTCGCCGAGCAGCTCGCCGCGTTGGGGCACGACGTCGAGGAGGCCGATCCGCCGTACGGGCAGATCGGGTTGACCTTCGTGCCGCGCGCCACCGCCGGTATCGCCGACTGGGTCCGCGAGGCCCCCGACCCGGCGCTGCTCGACCCGCGCACCCGGGAGGCGGCCCGGCTCGGCCGGCTGCTCGGCGGGGCCCCGCTGCGGGCGGCCCGGCGCGCGGAGGCGGTGCTGCACCGCCGTATCGGCGGGTTCTTCGGGCGTTACGACCTGATCCTCGCGCCGACGACGGCCGCTCCCCCGCCCCGGATCGGTGCCCTGTACCGGCTGCGGCGCGGGCTGGCCACGGACCGCGCGATGATCGCCGCCTGCCCGTACGCGTGGCCGTGGAACGTGCTGGGCTGGCCGGGCGTCAACGTGCCCGCGGGGTTCGTCGGCGACGGCCTGCCGGTGGGTGCGCAGCTGCTCGGGCCCGCCCACAGCGAACCGCTGCTGGTGTCCGTCGCCGCCCAGGTGGAGGCGGAGCTGCGCTGGCACGAACGGTGGCCGCCGGAGCCGGCCCCTGAACCGCGGGCCGCCTGAGGCCGGTCCCATGAGCGTTCGATCAGCTGCCGCCCGCCGGGAAGCGCACCTGTCCGCGTCCCTGTGCCGGCGAAGTCCCGGCACTGCATGCCGGGGAACGTCCGCCGCTGCCCGAAGGCCGCCGGCGGCGGCGATGGCCGAGCGCCCGAGCCGGCTCGGGCCCGTCGGCGGCAGCTGCTGAGCCGCGTCACCGGCCGAGTCCGTCGCAGCCGGTGTCGCTGGAAACGGTCACATCACGGCTGGCGGCACTCGCCATCCGGCCCGCCCGCCGCGGCCCCGGTCCGCGGCCCTGCGTGATCGGCCGCCGGGTTGGGGTGCATCGGGGTGCCCTCACACCGCGAGCAGGCCGACTCCCAGGGCCAGCAGGGCCACCACCTTGAGCGTCTCCAGCCCCACGTACCAGAAGTGGCTGCGGGAACGGGGCAGTTCCTCCCCCGCGAGGATCCGGTCGGACCGGCGGTTGAGGGAGGGCCGGACGACGGCCAGCTGCGTGAGGAGCAGCACCGCGACGACCGCCGTCAGAGCCGTGATCCCGGCCGGGGCCCCGCCCAGGGCGAGCGCGGCGATCACGACGAGGGCCAGCACCACCTCCACGGCGTTCAGTGCGCGGAAGACCAGTCGGCCTATGCCCAGGCCGACCGGGATGGTCACGCCCGGTGCGCGGAACTTCAGCGGGGCCTCCAGGAAGGAGATCGCCAGCACCATGCCGAGCCAGACGAAGGTGACCGCGCTCGCGGTGGCGGCGGACGTGGCGTTCATCGGCGGGGCCTTTCTCCGCCGGGGCCGGCGGGTGGAGTTCGGCGGGAGTGGTTCCTCGGGGGCGGGCCGGACCGGCTGTTCGGCGCACGGTGCGGCGGCCTGAGCGCGCCTGTCGACCCGGCGGGGCTAGGCGGCGGTGGTCGCGGCCAAGTGGGCCACGCAGGAGTCGGGGTCCGCGAAGGGTTCCAGGCCGGTTGCCGTCAGCGGGGCGTCCAGCCGGGCCAACGCGCCCTGCATCAGGCCCAGATGGAGCGGGCACACCAACCGGCCGTGTTCCTCGGCGAGTTCCAGGAAGGGGCAGTGCCGCAACCGGATCCGCCGGGGCGGTCCGCCGGTCCCGTCCGCTCCTTCGGGCTGCGGCGCGAAGCCCAGCTCGTCCAGCAGCGCGAGGAGTGCGGCCACCGAACGCCCGGCCGTCGACTCCTCGAACGGTGGCGGCGGCTCCACGAGGAAGGCACCCCACGCCCGGCCCGTCTCCATCGCCTCCGTCCGCGCCGTCGCCGGGTCGGCGGATGCCCACCTGCTGAGCAGGATGCGGGCGAGGAGCCGGTAGTCACGCGTGCCGCCGCGGTCCATACCCGGACGCGCGGTGTAGACGGTGCGGGGCCGGCCGGGTCCGGGGGATCCCTCGGCGCGGCGCTCGACCAGGCCGTCGGCCACCAGGGCGTCCAGGTGGAAGCGCACCGTGTTGGGGTGGACGCCGATGCGCTCGGCCGTCTCCGCGACGCCGAGCGGTGACGGCGCGGCGCGCAGTACGTCCAGCACCTCTCGGCGGCGCGGGCTCTGCCGCGTGGTCATGTCCGGGCCCCTCTCCCACCTGCGCGTATTTTTTACGAATCCTACACGTATAAATTGTAGGGTGGTCGGGGGAAGGCAGTGGGTGCCGGTACCCCCGGGACATCCGGGGCCAGGGCGCCCGGGGCCAGGACGTCCGCAGACGCGGAAGAGCCGAAAGGATCACCAGATGACATCGCGGTCCGCGATCCGCACCGGGCCGGCCGGCCGCACCACGGGGGACGCACGCGTGCTGTGCGACGCCCGGGCGCTGGCCGAGGCTCCGCCGGTACCGGGCGGAGTGCTGTGGAAGCTGTCCGAGAGCGGACGGCAGCTCGACGCCAACGTGGTCCGGCTCGCTCCGGGCGGCCGGATCACCGCCCACACCGAATCGCAGCTGGATGTGATGGTTCTGGTCGTGGCCGGGGGCGGTGTGCTCGGCGCGGGCCCCGCGGACGAACCCGAGCCGCTCGCCGAGGGCGCCCTGGTCTGGCTGCCGCACGGCGCGCCGCGCAGCATCACCGCCGGTGAGGCGGGGCTGACCTATGTGACCGTGCATCAGCGCCGCCCGGGCATGCGGATCGGCACGCGCCCCGACGCCTGACCGCCCGTACCGGCCACGCCCTCGCGCGCTCGCCGGTCACGCACACCCGGCCGTCGACGCGCCGCCGGCCCATGACCCGGTTCACCAAGCACAGCCGCCGGTCACCGCCGGCCCGGCCCCGCCGCACAACGTGCCGACGTCGGGAGGCCCTTGCGCTCCCGGTACGGCCCACCAGGGCCTAGGGTGCCTGCGTGACCACGTATACCGATGAGAACGTCCCCGGCCGGTACGGCCCCCACGCGACCACCGAGGCCGACCCGCGCGAGGTCGGCCGGGTGCGCACCGAGTACTCCCCGGCCCACGACGGCGACCCGGACCCCGGCGAGATCGTCTGGACCTGGGTGCCCTTCGAGGAGAACGACGGCCGGGGCAAGGACCGCCCGGTGCTGGTCGTCGCCCGGGAGACGGCCGGCACCTTCCTCGCCGTACAGCTGTCCAGCAAGCGGCACGACGGCGACCGGGAGTGGGTGGCGATCGGCAGCGGCCCGTGGGACCGGACCGGCCGGGACTCCTGGGTGGACGTGGACCGGGTGCTGCGGCTGCACGAGGAGGGCATGCGCCGTGAGGCGTGCGCGCTGGACCGGATGCGGTTCAACCTCGTCCGGCAGCGGCTGCACGAGCGCTACGGCTGGACCTGACCGGCCCACGGCGCCTCGGCCCGGCCCTCAGGGGAACGCCCGGGTGAACGCCTCCCGCACCACCGCCCCCGGCGTCCGGTCCAGCACCCCGAACACCACGTGCTCGAAGGTCCGGGCGAACCGGCCGCCGGGGCCGAGCAGCGCCCGGAACGCCTCCGCGACCTGCGCCGGGTCGTTCTGGAACACGCCGCAGCCCCAGGCGCCGAGCACCAGACCGCGATAGCCGTGCGCGGCGGCCGTCTCCAGCACCCGCTCGGCCCGTACCGCCAGGGCGCCCGGCAGCTCGGCGGCGCGCTCCGGTTGCGTACGCCGTACGACGCCCGCGTTGGGGGCGGCCGCGGTCAGAAAGCCGACGAGATACGGCTCGGTCAGCAGCCGGCCCCGGTCGTCACGGAAGACCGGGACGGCCGGTGAGTGGATCACCCGGTCCGTGTAGAACGGGTCGCGGTGGGCTCGGTGATGGTCGTAGAAGGAGCGGGCCGTCAGCAGGCACGTGTACAGCGCGGAGGCGCGGCACAGGGCCTCCTCCTGGGCCTGCGCGCCGTTGAGAAAGCCGCCGCCCGGATTGCGGGCGGACGCGAAGTTCAGTACGGCGACCGGAGCGCCGGCCAGCCGGCGGGCGGCTTCGAGGCTGCTCTCGCCGGTGACCTCGACAACGGTGTCGACACTGGTCCCGCCCTTCTGTGACACGGAAACCGGTTCCGGACCGAGCATCCGCGTACCATCCCGCGCGGCCTGGATCTCCGCCGCGAGGGACACCTCCCGGCCGTCCGGCGCGCGGTACCGGCCCGCCGCCACGATCTGCTCCGTCTCCGCGGCGATGCAGCGTCTTTCCGTTCGCCCGCGGGGCGCCTCAGCCTTCGGCTCACTCGCCGGCAGGCGCGCGCTCACGGCGCCACCCCCGTGGACGCCGTGACCGCGGCCCGCGCGGCCTCCCCCGTCGTGCTCATGCATGCATCCTGGGCGATGCTGGTGATGCGGTGCAACGGAGTTTCCCGCCCCCGGAACGGCCCGGAACAGCCCGAAAACGCCTACGAAAACGGAGATGACCGATCCGGAACGTCCGCCGGGGCACCCTTGTGCGAAGCGGCTCAAGGGTTTTGGGTGGGACCCGTGCCTGCCCGGCCCGGTGCTTGAACCAGGCCGGTGGCATGGTGGAATCTCAGGAGGATCCCGACATGTCCGATTCACAGAGTGACGGTGGCGACTGTACGGACCACCGCACCGCCATCACCGAAGCCGAGGTGGAGGCCCTGGTCCGGGGCATCTGCTTCAAGACCGGGCCACCCCGCGCGCTGGGTGTCGAGCTGGAGTGGCTGATACACGAGCTGCGCATGCCGCAGCTCCCCGTGACACCCGAACGACTCGAAGCGGCGTACGCCGCGCTGCGGGCCGTGCCCCTGCGGTCGCCGCTCACCGTGGAGCCCGGCGGCCAGCTGGAGCTGAGCTCGCCGCCCGCCGCCTCCCTGATGGAGTGCATCGGCACCGTCTCCGCCGACCTGGACACCGTCCGCGCCGTCCTCGCCGAGCACGATCTCGGTCTGGTCGGCATCGGCCACGACCCCTGGCACACCCCCCGCAGGTTCCTGCACGAACCGCGCTACGACGCGATGGAGACCTGCCTGGACCGCACCGGCCCGGCGGGCCGCCACATGATGTGCACCTCCGCCTCCGTGCAGGTCTGCGTGGACGCCGGTCATGAGGAACCCGGCCCGCTCGGGCACGAGCGGCGCTGGTGGCTGGCCCATACGCTGGGGGCGGTCCTGGTGGCCGCGTTCGCCAACTCCCCCCTGCTCGGCAGCGAACCGACGGGCTGGCTGTCCACCCGGCAGCTGCTGTGGTTGGAGATCGGCGCCGGCCGTGCGGGCGCTCCCCCGCTGGACGGCGACCCACGGGCCGCCTGGGCCCGGCATGTCCTGGACGCGCCGGTGATGTGCGTGCGCCGGGACAGCGGGCCGTGGGAGGTGCCCGAGGGGCTCACCTTCCGCGAGTGGACCCGTTCCCGGTCGCCCCGGCCGCCCACCCGGGCGGACCTCGACTACCACCTGACCACCCTGTTCCCGCCGGTGCGGCCGCGCGGCCATCTGGAGCTGCGGATGATCGACGCGCAGCCCGGCGACGACGGCTGGATCGTGCCGCTCGCGGTGACGGCGGCGCTGTTCGACGATCCGGAGGCCGCCGAGACGGCGTACCGGAGCGTGAAGCCCCTCGCGGAGCGGGCCCTGAACCTGCCCGCCCCGCACAATCCGCTGTGGACGGACGCGGCCCGGTGCGGGCCCGCCGACCCGGAACTGCGCGAGGCCGCGGAGCTGTGTTTCGCGGCGGCGCTGGAGGCGCTGCCCCGGCTCGGCGCCACCGCCGAGGTGACCAACGCGGTGGCCGCGTACCGCGACCGCTATGTCGCCCGGGGCCGCTGTCCGGCCCACGACCTGCTGGACCGGCTGGACGGCGGCGACCCGCGCCCCGCCCGGTCCGGCCGCACCGGGGGCACCCCCACCGCCCACGGGAGGAAGGACATCCGCACATGACCGCCCCCGAGACCGACACCACGACGGCAGGGACGACGGAGCCGGACACCGAGGCGCTGCGGGAGCGCGCGCTGACCTCGCTGACCACCGCCCGTGCCCGCACCACGCTGCTGACCGGCTGTGTCGAGGACCCGGACCTCACCGCCCAGCACTCGCCGCTGATGTCCCCGCTGGTGTGGGACCTCGCCCACATCGGCAACCAGGAGGAGCTGTGGCTGCTGCGGGCGGTCGGCGGCCGGGACGCCATGCGCCCCGAGATCGACAGCCTCTACGACGCCTTCGAGCACCCGCGCGCCGAGCGGCCCGCACTGCCGCTGCTGCCACCCGCCGAGGCCCGGCACTACGCGGCCGAGGTGCGCGGCCGGGTCATGGACCTGCTGGAGAAGGCGGACTTCCACGGCACCCGGCTGACCGAGGCCGGTTTCGCCTTCGGGATGATCGCCCAGCACGAACAGCAGCACGACGAGACCATGCTGATCACCCATCAGCTCAGGAAGGGCCCGCAGGCGCTCACCGCACCGGACCCCGAACCGGCTCCGCTGTTCACCGGTCCCGCCGAAGTGCTGGTGCCCGGCGGCCCGTTCACCATGGGCACCTCGGCCGAGCCGTGGGCGCTGGACAACGAACGCCCGGCGCACGCCCGGGAGGTGGCGCCGTTCTGGATCGACACCACCCCGGTGACGAACGCGGCGTACCAGGCGTTCATCGAGGACGGCGGCTACGACACAGAGCGCTGGTGGACACCGGAGGGCTGGACCCACATCAAGCAGCACACGATCACGGCCCCGCTGTTCTGGCGCCGGGACGGCGACCGCTGGCTGCGCCGCCGTTTCGGGGTGACCGAGGCGGTCCCGCCGGACGAGCCGGTGCTGCACGTGTGCTGGTACGAGGCCGACGCCTACGCCCGCTGGGCCGGGCGCCGGCTGCCCACCGAGGCGGAGTGGGAGAAGGCCGCCCGGCACGATCCGGCCACCGGCCGCTCGATGCGCTACCCGTGGGGCGACGCGGACCCGGCGCCGGAACACGCCAACCTGGGCCAGCGGCACCTCAGGCCCGCCCCCGCCGGCAGCTATCCCGCCGGTGAGTCCCCGCTCGGGGTACGCCAGTTGATCGGTGATGTGTGGGAGTGGACGGCGAGCGACTTCCTGCCGTACCCGGGGTTCCAGGCCTTCCCGTACAAGGAGTACTCGGAGGTGTTCTTCGGCTCCGACCACAAGGTGCTGCGCGGCGGGTCGTTCGCCGTGGACCCTGTGGCCTGCCGGGGCACGTTCCGCAACTGGGACTACCCGATCCGGCGGCAGATCTTCTCCGGGTTCCGCACCGTCCGCTCGGCGGCCGTCTGATGTGCCGTCACCTGGCCTATCTGGGGCCCGAGGTACCGCTCGGCCGGATCCTCGTGGAGCCCGAGCACAGCCTGTTGCGCCAGTCGTGGGCGCCCCGGCGGCAGCGCTACGGGACCGTCAACGCCGACGGTTTCGGGGCCGGCTGGTACGCCCCGGACGATCCGGTCCCGGCGCGCTACCGGCGTGCGGGACCGATCTGGGCGGACCTGTCCTTCGCCGACCTGGCCCGGGTGGTGCGCTCCGGCTGCGTACTGGCCGCCGTACGGGACGCGACGCTCGCGGGCGCGGACGCGGAGGCCGCCGCGGCGCCCTTCGCGTCGGGCCGGTGGCTGTTCAGCCACAACGGCGTCCTCGCGGGCTGGCCCGACTCTGCGGCCCCGCTGGTGTCCGCGCTACCCCCGGTCGAGCTGCTGTCGCTGCAGGCCCGTACCGACTCGGCGTTCGTCTGGGCGCTGGTCCTGCACCGGCTGCGCTCGGGCGACGAGCCGGAACAGGCCCTCGGTGAAACGGTTCGGCAGCTGGCTGGGGCGGCCCCCGCCTCCCGGCTCAACCTGCTGCTGACCGACGGCGCGACGATCGCCGCCACCGCCTGGGGCGACACCCTCTGGTACCGCACGGAGCCCGGCCTGAGCACGGTCGTCGCCTCCGAGCCCTACGACGACGATCCGCTCTGGCAGGAGGTCCCCGACCGCACCGTGCTCACCGCGAGCCGCGCCGGCGTGCTGCTCGCACCGCTGGAGGATCCCGCGTCCTCCCCCACTCTCGACTGCGCTCGAGCGGGGGGACCCCCATCAACGAAGGAGCCCTGTACGTGAGCCCCCTGCACGTCACCCGCACCCTCCCCGAGGACGCGACGGACGCCGCGCTGCGCGCCGACGTCCGGCACGGCCTCACCGTCAATCCCAAGTGGCTGCCGCCCAAGTGGTTCTACGACGCCCGGGGCAGCGAACTGTTCGAGCAGATCACCGAGCTGCCCGAGTACTACCCCACCCGCGCCGAGCGCGAGATCCTCGCCACCCGGTCCGACGAGATCGCCGCGGCCAGCGGGGCACGCACACTGATCGAACTCGGCTCGGGCTCCTCGGAGAAGACCCGCTACCTCCTCGACGCGCTCGCCCCGGCGGCATACGTCCCGGTCGACGTCAGCGAGAGCGCCCTCACCCAGGCCGGGAAGGCGCTGGTCGCGGACCACCCGGACCTCGCCGTCCACGCGCTGATCGCCGACTTCACCGCCCCGCTGGCCCTGCCCGCCACCCCCGGGCCGCGGCTGCTTGCCTTCCTCGGCGGCACGATCGGCAACCTGCTGCCCGACGAACGCGCGCGGTTCCTGGCCTCCGTGCGCGCGCTGCTCACGCCGGGTGACGGGCTGCTGCTCGGCACGGACCTGGTCAAGGACGAACGGGTGCTGGTCCGGGCGTACGACGACGCGGCCGGGGTGACGGCCGCGTTCAACAAGAACGTGCTGTCCGTCGTCGACCGCGAGCTGGGCGCCGACTTCGACCCGGACGCCTTCGACCATGTGGCGCTGTGGGACGCCGAGCGGGAATGGATCGAGATGCGGCTGCGCTCCCGTACCGCACAGACCGTGAAGGTGCCCGCGCTGGACCTCGCCGTGGACTTCGCGGCGGGCGAGGAGCTGCGCACCGAGGTGTCGGCCAAGTTCCGCAAGGACGGCGTGAGGGCCGAACTGGCCACAGCGGGCCTGGAGTTGACTCACTGGTGGACGGACGCTCAGGGTCGCTTCGCGCTGTCGCTGAGCGTGCTGCGGTGAGCCGGACGTAAGGAACGGGACGCACGGCGGGCATGTGACCGCCGTGCGGTCCGGGCGCGGATGCGGCACCGTGGAGTACGGCGTGACACGAGAGGAGCACCCGCATGTCGAACCACACCTACCGGGTCACCGAGATCGTCGGCACCTCGCACGAGGGCGTCGACCAGGCCATCCGCAACGGCATCGCCCGCGCCGACCAGACCCTGCGCAATCTGGACTGGTTCGAGGTGACGCAGATCCGGGGCCAGATCGAGAACGGACGGATCGAGCACTACCAGGTGGGCCTGAAGGTGGGTTTCCGCATCGAGGACGGCGACTGAGGGCGGCCGCCAGCCGTCAGGTACGCCCTTCGCGTTCCTGCGCCTCTTCCAGTGCGGCGGACTTCGCGGCCCAGCGGGCCCGCACCACGGTGAACCCGGCACGTTCGGCGTCATCGCAGACCAGCTCGTCGTCGTCCACGACGACCCGCACCTCCCGGTCCCGCGCGAGCCGGCGCAGGATCTCCAGCTTGGTGAACCGGGCCGGCCTGCGGTCGGCGTTGCTCCGCATGTGCACCCGCCCCTCGGGCAGCCCGTGGTGCGCGAGCCACTCCAGGGTGTCCCGGCGGTACCGCTCGGGCCGGCCCGTCAGATAGACGACCTCGCACTCCCGGGCGCTCTCCACCGCCAGCGCCACCCCCTCGGCGAGCGGCGGATCCGCGGGCGCGGCGGCGAAGAACGCGCCCCACTCCCGCGGCCGGCTCTCCAGGAAGTGCTGCCGGTGAGCGGTGTCGGCCAGGGTGTTGTCGAGGTCGAACACGGCAAGCGGACGCCTGATGTCTGTCACAGGGTCACCCTAGCCAGGCGTTTCGGGACCGACGCCGGAACGCCTCGGGAATCATCCGGCCGTCAGGGTGTTGAAGCCTGCGTGAGCAGTACGACGATCGCGCGGACCCCGTTCTCCGTCCTCGACCGTTCCCGCGCCCGGCAGGGGCGTCCGCCCGCCGAGGCGCTGCGTGACACCCTCACGCTGGCGCGCGAGGCGGAGGCGCTCGGATACCACCGCTTCTGGGTGTCCGAGCACCACGGCGTGCCCGGCGTCGCCGGCTCCGCGCCGACCGTGCTCGCCGCCGCGGTCGCGTCCGCGACCCGCACGATCCGGGTCGGCACCGGCGGCGTGATGCTGCCCAACCATCAATCCCTGGTCGTCGCCGAGCAGTTCGGCGTCCTGGAGTCCCTGTTCCCCGGGCGGATCGACATGGGGCTCGGGCGTTCCGTCGGCTTCACCGACGGGGTGCGCAGGGCGCTCGGCCGGGACAAGGAGGACGCCGAGGACTTCGCGACACGGCTCGGGGAGCTGCTGGGCTGGTTCGAGGGAACCTCGCCGACCGGGGTGCGGGCACGCCCCGCGGAAGGTCTGCGGGTGCCGCCGTTCGTGCTGGCCATGGGCGAGGGCGCGCGGATCGCGGCACGTGCCGGACTGCCGATGGTGATCGGCGATCTGCGCGGCCGGGAGAGGCTGCTGCGCGGCATCGACCAGTACCGTGCGCTGTTCCACCCCTCCCCCTGGGCGTCCGAGCCGTACGTCGTGATCTCCGGCACGGTCGCCGTCGCGGGCACGGAGGAGGAGGCCCGGCGGCTGCTGGTACCGGAGGCCTGGTCGATGGCGTACTCCCGCACCCACGGCACCTTCCCGCCCCTCGCTCCGGCCGAGGAGATCGAGGCCCGCCCGATGACCGCGAAGGAGCGCGGCTTCTACGAGGCCGCTCTCGCCGGCCACATCGCCGGCACCGGCGAGCAGGTCGCCCATGCGCTGGAGACGGTGCTGAAGGAGACGGGGGCGGACGAGGTCCTGGTCACCACGAGCACGTACGACCGTCCGGCGCTGCTGGATTCCTACCGGCGGCTCGCCGGTCTCCTCGCGCCGGGCCGCTGAGGTCCCGCGGTCCCGAGATGCGAACCCGGCCGGGGCCGGTGACCCTGGGAGGGGAAGCCGCAAGCGACGAGGAGGGCTGCCATGTCCTTCATGGACAAGATCAAGGGGATGCTCAAGGGCCATGAGGACATGGCCGACAAGGGCATCGACAAGGGCGGCGACTACATCGACCAGCGCACCGGGGACAAGTACCAGTCGCAGGTCGACACCGGCCAGGACAAGCTGAGGGACGAGTTCGGCACCCGGCCGAACCGGGACAACCCGCCGCAGTCGTAGCGTACGGGGGCGGCTAGAGTTCCCCCCATGCACAGCCCCCGCGACCCGCACGACCCCTGCGTCCGCGTACGCGGAGCCCGTGAGCACAACCTCAAGGGCGTCGACGTGGACATCCCCCGGGACGTACTGGCCGTGTTCACCGGCGTGTCCGGCTCGGGGAAGTCGTCCCTGGCGTTCGGCACGATCTACGCCGAGGCTCAGCGGCGGTACTTCGAGTCGGTCGCGCCGTACGCGCGCAGGCTGATCCACCAGGTCGGGGCGCCCAAAGTCGGGGAGATCACCGGGCTGCCGCCCGCGGTCTCGCTGCAGCAGCGCCGCTCGGCCCCCTCCTCCCGTTCCTCGGTGGGCACGGTCACCAATCTCTCGAACTCGCTGCGCATGCTGTTCTCCCGCGCCGGGGAGTATCCGGCGGGCGCGGACCGGCTCGATTCGGACGCCTTCTCGCCGAACACGGCGGCCGGGGCCTGCCCGGAGTGCCACGGCCTGGGCCAAGTGCACCGCACCACCGAGGAGTTGCTGGTGCCGGATCCCTCGCTGTCCATCCGCGAGGGTGCCGTCGCCGCCTGGCCCGGTGCCTGGCAGGGCAAGAACCTGCGTGACATCCTCGACGCGCTCGGCCATGACGTGGACCGGCCCTGGCGCGAGCTGCCCGCGCGGGAGCGGGAATGGATCCTGTTCACGGACGAGCAGCCGGTCGTCACCGTCCACCCGGTGCGGGACGCCGACCGCATCCAACGGCCGTACCAGGGCACGTACATGAGCGCCCGCAGGTATGTGCTGAAGACCTTCTCGGACACCAAGTCCGCGTCGCTGCGGGCGAGGGCGGAACGGTTCCTGACCAGCGCCCCGTGCCCGGTGTGCGGGGGCAGCCGGCTGCGGCCCGAGGCGCTCGCGGTGACCTTCGAAGGCCGGAGCATCGCCGAACTGGCCGCGCTGCCGCTGACCGACCTGGCCGCCCTGCTGGACGGCGGCGGCGAGGCGGGCACCGAGACCGTCCGGGTCCTCACCGAGGACCTCACCTCCCGGATCGCACCGGTGGTCGAGCTGGGCCTCGGCTATCTGAGCCTGGACCGCGCCACTCCCACCCTGTCGGCCGGTGAGCTGCAACGGCTGCGGCTGGCCACGCAGCTGCGGTCCGGGCTGTTCGGCGTGGTGTACGTGCTGGACGAGCCGTCCGCGGGACTGCACCCGGCGGACACCGAGGCACTGCTGACCGTGCTGGACCGGCTGAAGGCCGCGGGCAACTCGGTGTTCGTGGTGGAGCACCATCTGGAGGTGGTGCGCGGCGCCGACTGGCTGGTGGACGTGGGCCCCGGCGCGGGCGAGCACGGCGGACGCGTGCTGTACAGCGGGCCGCCGGCCGAGCTGGCGTCGGTCGAGGAGTCGGCGACGGCCGCGTTCCTCTTCGACGAGTCACCGGGTCCCGCACGTGCAGTCCGCGAGCCGCGCGGCTGGCTGACGGTGGGTCCGGTGACCCGGCACAACCTGCGCGCGGTGACGGCCGAGTTCCCGCTCGGCGCCTTCACCGCCGTCACCGGGGTCTCCGGCTCCGGAAAGTCCACGCTGATCGGTGAGTTGACGGAGGAGCTGGCGGGGGTGGACCGGCTGGTCCGGGTCGACCAGAAGCCGATCGGGCGCACCCCGCGGTCCAACCTGGCCACCTACACCGGTCTGTTCGACGTCGTACGCAAGGTGTTCGCCGAGACGCAGGAGGCGCGAGCGCGCGGGTACGGCGTGGGCCGGTTCTCCTTCAACGTGGCGGGGGGACGCTGCGAGACGTGCCAGGGCGAGGGGTTCGTGAGCGTCGAGCTGCTGTTCCTGCCGAGCACGTACGCGCCCTGCCCGGACTGCGGCGGTGCCCGCTACCACCCCGGGACACTCGAAGTGTCGTACCGGGGGCGGAACATCGCCGAGGTGCTCGATCTGACGGTGGAGGCCGCGGCGGAGTTCTTCGCCGGCATCCCGGCCGCCGCCCGCAGCCTGGGCACCCTGCTCGACGTGGGCCTCGGCTATCTGCGGCTCGGTCAGCCGGCGACCGAGCTGTCCGGCGGCGAGGCGCAGCGGATCAAGCTGGCGAGCGAGCTGCAGCGCGGGCGGCGCGGGCACACCCTCTATCTGCTGGACGAGCCGACGACCGGCCTGCACCCTGCCGATGTGGAGGTGCTGATGGAGCGCCTGCACGGGCTGGTCGACGCCGGGCACACCGTCGTGGTGGTCGAGCATGACATGACGGTGGTCGCGGGCGCGGACTGGGTGATCGACCTGGGCCCCGGCGGAGGTGACCGGGGCGGGCGGATCGTGGCGGCGGGGGCACCGGAGCGGGTGGCCCGGGCGGAGGGCAGCGCGACGGCGCCCTTCCTGGCCCGGGTCATGCCCTGAACGGGGCGCTCAGGTACTGAGCAACCGGTTGAAGAACGAACGATAGCGGCGCAGCGCTCCGCGGAGTTCCTCGGTGTCGACCCGCTCGCCGTGGCTCCACTGGGCCTCCAGGTCCTTCTTGTGCTGGGCGAAGGTGGATGCCAGGGCCTGCATGACATCCGCCACGAGTGTGTCGGCGTCGTGCACGGCCTCGCGGGGATCGTCCACGAACTTGTTCTGGGTCTGCTGCCACCGGTCGCGGAACCGGCGCTCCTCGTCGTCCGTCAGCAGCTGCGGAACCTCCTCGTCCGAGGCGGCCGGGGCCTCGGGGGCCTCGGCGTCGGCTCCACCCGTGACGGAGTCGCCGCCCGCGCCCTCCGACGCGGTGCTCTCCCCGGGATAGACGGGGGCTCCTGAGGATGCCGGCTCCCCCTCCGGGCCGGTGGTGGACGGCTGGGCGAGGTCCTCGGTGGACAGACCGCCGGTGGTGCGGTCCTCGTCCTCGTTTCTGTGCATGGCGTTCCTCCATGCGGGGTCGTGGTCGTGGTCAGGACCGGGCGGGCTGCGCCCGGCCGCCGCCGTCGGAGAGCAACTCGTCGAACAGGGCGCGGTAGTGCACCATGGCACCCCGCAGCTGCTCGGTCGTCGCCTGCTTGCGGGTGGTGAGGGTCTCCACCTCGTGCGCGGCCCGGTAGTGCTCCAGCGTGGCGCCGTGCTCCACCGAGAGGTCCTTCAGCTGCTGCTCGAATCCCTCGGTCGGGTATCCGCGCTCGTGCATCAGGGAGGTCACCAGCCGGTCCGCGTCGTGCACCGCGTCCTCCGGGCGGTCGACGAACTCCTCCTGGACACTGCTCCACTCCCGCGTGTAGCGGTCCCGAGAGACGGTGGGCAGCGGTTTGATCTCCAGCGAGTCGTGTCGCCGCTCGCGGGCCCTGAGCTCACGCTCTGCGGCGAGCCGGCTGTCGGATCCCTCGACCGTCCGTTCGTACTCCGGGCCGAAGCGCTGACGGAGGTGACGGCGGCGCATCAGCAGTGCGGCCGCCACAGCGGCCAGAGCGACCACCACCACGATCGGGATGATGATCGCCAGAAGCGTTCCCGTGGACATGGCCACACGCTCCTCAGGGAGTAGTGATGTGCACTGTCCGTCTTCCCATTCGCCCGATATGTAAGCTTTCTCGGCGATGGTCAGGCGGAGAGCAGGGCCTCGTGGGTCCAGGCGGGCTCCGGGGCGACCGGCTGGGCTGCGCGGGCGAGGGACCGGCGGTCGGCATGGGTGCCCGGCGGTATCACAGGGAGTGTCTCCACCTCCGCGATCAGGCCGCGCGTACGGGCCACCCGCCACAGGGAGGCCAGCAGGGTGTCCTCGCCGACGAACGCCGCCGCCGTGCCGGCCGTACCGCCGTCCTGGGTGTAGCGGAGCCGTACCGGCTGCACGGGCGCGCCCGCGTCCAGCGCGGCCTGGAAGACCGCCCGGTGGAAGCGGCCGTGGGCCCGGCCGCACCAGGTGCTGCCCTCGGGGAACGCGGCCACGGCCGCCCCCTCGCGCAGCGACCCGGCGATCCGGGCCACCGTCCCGGGCAGGGCACGCAGCCGGTCCCGCTCGATGAACAGGACCCCGCCGCGCGCGGCCAGCGCGCCCGCCACCGGCCACTGCCGGATCTCGGTCTTGGCCAGCATCCGGGCGGGCCGTACGGCGGTCAGCAGCGGGATGTCCAGCCACGAGACATGGTTGGCGACCAGCAGCAGCCCGCCGGCCGGTGCGGCGGGACCGGTGCGGCGGACCCGGACCCCGATGGCCCGCACGATCGCCCGGCACCACCGCCCGACCCACTCGGCGGGGATCCTCCCGCCGAGCGGTGACAGCGCGGTCCCGGCCAGCAGCAGGACCACGACAGCGGCCAGCCGCAGCACGGCCCGGGGTACGGCCGCGGCGGCCGGGGCCGGCTCCACACAGGCGCCCGGGGTGCAGGGCGCGCTGGGCAGCCAGACGCTCATCAGGCCGGCACGAGGGAGAGGAAGTGCCGCAGATAGCGCGGGTTGACCCGGCGCATCGACAGCAGCACATACAGGTCGGCGACCCCGAAGTCCGGGTCGTGCGCGGGCGCGCCGCACACCCAGGCACCGAGGCGCAGGTAGCCGCGCAGCAGGGCGGGCAGCTCGCTGTGCCCGGCCGGGGTCTCGGCGTTCGGGACCCACGGCAGCAGCGGCCGTACCCGGAACTCCTCGGGCCCGAGGTGCTTGGCACTCACCCGCTCCCAGGTGGCCGTCGCGAGGGCGCCGCCGTCGGCGAGCGGCACCGAGCAGCAGCCCGCCAGCCACTCGTGCCCGCGGTCGGTCATGTAGCGGGCTATCCCGGCCCAGATCAGGCTGATGACGGCGCCGTCGCGGTGGTCGGGGTGCACACAGGAGCGGCCGACCTCGACCAGTCCGGGCCGGATCCCGTCGAGCGCGGCCAGCTCGAACTCGCCCTCCGAGTAGAGCCGCCCGGCGACCGCGGCCCGCTCCGGCGGCAGCAGCCGGTAGGTGCCGACGACCTGCCCGGTGGCGGTGTCGCGGACCAGCAGGTGGTCGCAGTGGGCGTCGAAGGCGTCGACGTCCAGTCCCGGCTGCGGCGTGGCCAGCAGGGCCCCCATCTCACCGGCGAAGACGTCGTGCCGCAGCCGCTGCGCGGCCCGCACGTCGTCCTCGTCACGGGCGAGGGTGACCGTGTAGCGGGTCGGTGCCGCGGGCTGTGGGGGGCGGTCGAGGGTGGAAACGCCGGTCATGGCTCTCTCCTGGTCATGGGCCGGTTCGGCGACGGCGGCGGGCTGGGCGGTATCGGCCCGCCGCTCCTTTTCTTCCGACGCCGGTTGGCGTGCGCGTGACCTGAGCGGGGAGAGCGGATGTGGGAATGCTGAACGCCGGGAGCGGCGCTACCTCTTCCCCGCCTTCCGGGTGGCCCTCAGCCACTCCTTGTTCATGTGGGTGATCGACATCAGCGGAATGCCCTTGGGACAAGCGGTCGCGCACTCACCCGTCAGCGTGCACCCGCCGAACCCCTCCTCGTCCATCTGCGCCACCATGTCCAGCACCCGCGTCTCCCGCTCGGGCGCGCCCTGTGGCAGCACGTTCAGGTGGTTGACCTTGGCGGAGGTGAACAGCATCGCCGCCCCGTTGGGACACGCGGCCACACACGCCCCGCACCCGATGCACTCCGCGTGCTCGAAGGCGAAGTCGGCGTCCGCCTTCGGCACCGGCGTGGCGTGCGCCTCCGGTGCGGACCCGGTCGGCGCGGTGATGTAGCCGCCGGCCTGGATGATCCGGTCGAAGGCGGAACGGTCGACCACCAGGTCCTTGATCACGGGGAAGGCCGCCGCCCGCCACGGCTCGATGTCGATCGTGTCGCCGTCCTCGAAGGACCGCATGTGCAGCTGGCAGGTCGTCGTCCGCTCCGGTCCGTGCGCCTCGCCGTTGATGACGAGCGAGCACGCGCCGCAGATGCCCTCGCGGCAGTCGTGGTCGAAGGCGACCGGTTCCTCGCCGGAGAGGATGAGCTGTTCGTTGAGGACGTCAAGCATCTCCAGGAAGGACATGTCGGACGAGATGCCGTCCACCTCGTATGTGGACATGGCGCCTTCGGCGTCGGCGTTCTTCTGGCGCCAGACGCGCAGGGTGAGCTTCATGCGTAGCTCCGCTGGGTGGGATGGACGTACTCGAAGACCAGGTCTTCCCTGTGCAGGACGGGTGCCACGCCGGTGCCGGTGAATTCCCAGGCCGCCGCGTAGCCGAACTCGTCGTCCTTGCGCGCGGCCTCGCCGTCCGGGGTCTGGGACTCCTCGCGGAAGTGGCCGCCGCAGGACTCGGCGCGGTGCAGCGCGTCGAGGCACATCAGCTCGGCGAGCTCCAGGTAGTCGACGATGCGGTTGGCCTTCTCCAGCGACTGGTTGAACTCCTCGCCGGTGCCCGGGACCTTGATGCGCCGCCAGAACTCCTCGCGGATCTGCGGGATGCGCTCCAGGGCCTTGCGCAGCCCGGCGTCGGTGCGGGCCATGCCGCAGAACTCCCACATCAGCTCGCCGACTTCGCGGTGGAAGGAGTCCGGGGTGCGGTCGCCGTCCACGGACAGCAGCAGGTTGAGCCGGTCCTCGGTCTCGGCCAGCACCTCCTGCACCACGGGGTGTTCGCCGGTGACCTGCTCCTGGTGCGGGTTGCGGGCCAGGTAGTCGTTGATGGTGGCCGGCAGCACGAAGTAGCCGTCGGCCAGGCCCTGCATGAGCGCGGAGGCGCCGAGGCGGTTGGCACCGTGGTCGGAGAAGTTGGCCTCGCCGATCGCGAACAGGCCCGGGATGGTGGTCTGCAGGTCGTAATCGACCCACAGGCCGCCCATCGTGTAGTGCACCGCCGGGTAGATCCGCATCGGCACCTCGTACGGATCCTCGTCGGTGATCCGCTGGTACATGTCGAAGAGGTTGCCGTACTTGGCCTCGACCGCCTTGCGGCCCATCCGCTCGATCGCGTCGGCGAAGTCGAGGTAGACGCCCTGGCCGCCGGGGCCCACTCCCCTGCCCTCGTCGCAGACGTTCTTCGCGGCGCGGGAGGCGATGTCCCGCGGGACCAGGTTGCCGAAGGACGGGTAGATGCGCTCCAGGTAGTAGTCGCGCTCGTCCTCGGGGATCTGGTTCGGCGGGCGGGTGTCGCCCTTGGCCTTGGGCACCCAGATCCGGCCGTCGTTGCGCAGCGACTCGCTCATCAGCGTCAGCTTGGACTGGTGGTCGCCGGTGCGCGGGATGCAGGTGGGGTGGATCTGCGTGAAGCAGGGGTTGGCGAAGTACGCGCCGCGCCGGTGCGCCCGCCAGATGGCGGTCGCGTTGGAGTTCATGGCATTGGTCGACAGGTAGAAGACGTTTCCGTAACCGCCGCTGGCGAGTACGACGGCGTCCGCGAAGTAGGTGTCGATCCTGCCGGTGACCAGGTCACGGGCCACGATGCCGCGAGCCCGCCCGTCGACGACGATCAGGTCCAGCATCTCGGTGCGCGGGTGCATCTCCACGTTGCCCGCGGCGATCTGCCTGCTGAGGGCCTGGTAGGCGCCCAGCAGCAGCTGCTGGCCCGTCTGGCCGCGGGCGTAGAAGGTGCGGGAGACCTGGACACCGCCGAAGGAGCGGGTGTCGAGCAGGCCGCCGTACTCACGGGCGAAGGGCACGCCCTGGGCCACGCACTGGTCGATGATCTCGACGGAGATCTGTGCGAGGCGGTGGACGTTGGACTCGCGGGCGCGGAAGTCGCCGCCCTTGACGGTGTCGTAGAACAGCCGGTGGATCGAGTCGCCGT
Source organism: Streptomyces sp. NPDC053069 (assembly GCF_044546895.1). Lineage (NCBI taxonomy): Bacteria > Bacillati > Actinomycetota > Actinomycetes > Kitasatosporales > Streptomycetaceae > Streptomyces > Streptomyces sp. NPDC053069. Next base: position 67,584 of record NZ_JBITZN010000003.1, read on the forward strand.
CGTTGCGGTAGTTCTTCGCCGCGTTGATGCCTCCTTGCGCGGCGATGGAGTGGGCGCGGCGCGGGGAGTCCTGGTAGCAGAACTGGACGACGTGGTAGCCCTGTTCGGCCAGGGTGGCGCCCGCCGAGCCGCCGGCCAGGCCGGTGCCGACGACGATGATCGTGTGCTTGCGGCGGTTGGCGGGGTTGACCAGCTTGGCCTCGAATCGGCGCTTGTCCCAGCGCTCGTGGATCGGGCCGGACGGCGCCTTGGTGTCGGTGACCGGTTCGCCGGTCGGGTAGTTCACGTAGTCGGTCATGTCAGCTCACCACTCCGGTCATGACGCCCACGGGTACGGCGATGAAACCGGCCGTGAGCAGCAGCGCGAGGACGTTGGCGACGGTCTTCAGGGCGCGGTCGCGGGCGCGGCTGCCGACGCCGAGGGTCTGCGCGGCGCTCCAGAAGCCGTGCCGGATGTGCAGACCGAGCGCGAGCATCGCGACGATGTAGACGACGTTGCCGTACCAGGTGGAGAAGGTGTCGACCACGTTCTGGTACGGGTGGCCCTCCTGGAAGCCGCCGGAGTGCACGGTGCCGGTGGTCAGGTCCAGGATGTGCCAGACGATGAACAGGCCGAGGATGATGCCGCCCCAGCGCATGGTGCGGGTGGCATAGCTCGCCCGGGGCCTTGTGTGCACGTACTTGCTGGGCCGCGCCTTGATGTCGCGGCGGCTGAGCTGGTACGCGGACGTGGCGTGGGCGACCACGGCGACGACGAGGACGATCCGGATGAGCCAGAGCGTCCACTCGTAGTGCATGAAGGGTTCGCCGATGGTGCGCAGCCAGTGGGCGTAGTGGTTGAACTCGCCCGCCCCGAAGTAGATCTTCAGGTTCCCGATCATGTGCGCGACCAGGTACAGCAGCATGATCAGGCCGCTGACGGCCATCACCGTCTTCTTGCCGACGGAGGAGTCCCACATCGTGCGCGCCATGGACGTCCGTCGGTCCGTCCGCGTTGCCAGAGCCATGGACAGCACGCTAGGGGCGCACCCCCCGATCGGTCCAAGACATGGTCCAGCTTGTTTCCATAGGCGGGAACTATCATTGCTGTATGCAGTTCCAGCAGCTCCAGTACTTCGTCGCCGTCGCCGAGGCCCGGCACTTCACGCGCGCCGCCGAGCTGGTGCATGTCGCCCAGCCGTCGTTGTCACAGCAGATCAAGGCGCTGGAGCGGGAGCTGGGCGCGGATCTGTTCCTGCGCGCCCGGGGCAACATCACGCTCACCGACGCCGGCGAGGCGCTGCTGCCGCTGGCCCGGCGCATCCTGGCCGACGCGGACACGGCGCGGTACGAGGTGCAGGAGCTGGTGCAGCTGCGGCGGGGCCGGGTACGGCTGGGGGCGACGCCGAGCCTGTGCACGGGTCTGCTGCCGGATGTGCTGCGCGCCTTCCACGACCGGTATCCCGGCATCCAGTTGCTGATCGAGGAGGGCGGCTCGCACGACCTGGTGCGGGAGCTGGCGCGCGGCGCCCTTGATCTCGCGTTGATCGTGCTGCCGCTGCCCACGCCGGCGCCCGCGCTGTCGACGGTGGAGCTGCTCCGGGAGGAACTGGTGGTGGTGTCCTCCCCCGAGGCACCGGCTCCCGGCCGGGGAGGACGGGCCGTGCACATCGGCGACCTGGAGGGTGAGCGGCTGGTGATGTTCCGGCACGGGTACGACCTGCGGGAGCTGACCGTGGCGGCATGTCGCTCCGCCGGGTTCGAGCCGGAGTTCGCGGTCGAGGGGGGTGAGATGGATGCGGTGCTGGGGTTTGTCCGGGCGGGCCTCGGTGTCGCCGTGGTTCCGCAGATGGTTGCCACCCGGGCTGGGCTGGGACTCAAGGTGACTCCGCTTGCCCGTCCCGGGCTGCATCGGACGATCGCGTTGGCTCACCGGAGCGATGTGGCTCCGCCGCGGGCTGCCAGGGAGTTGCAGCGGATGCTGCTGGAGCGGTGATGCCGGGCCGCTGACAGGATGCCACCGCGCAGGCGGTGGGGCCGGCTGCAGCTCCCCAGGGACGCGGGGAACCGCGTGACCGGCCACGACGGACCCGCAGCCGAAAACGGACCGGTCAGCCCGTTGCGTCCACCAACGCCAGGTCGTGGAGTCGTTCCGGTGGGCCCGGGCGGGCGTAGTACCAGCCCTGGGCGGTGTCGCAGCCCAGTATCCGGAGTTGTTCGGCCTGGGCGCCGGTTTCCACGCCCTCGACCGTCACGGCGAGGTCGAGGCTGTGGGCGAGGGAGACGATGCCCTCCACGATCTTCAGATCGACCGGGTCGGCGGGGAACTGCTGCATGCCCCGGGTGAAGGAGCGGTCCAGCTTCAGGATGCGCACCGGGAGGCGGCGCAGGTTGGCGAGGTTGGAGTAACCGGTGCCGAAGTCGTCCAGGGCGATGTCGACGCCCATCTCGGCGAGCCGGTGCAGGGGTTTGAGCAGATCGTCGTCGGCGCCGATGAGCGCGGACTCGGTGACCTCCAGGCACAGGGCTTCCGGAGCGACCCCGGCCCGCTCCAGGATGTCGACGGTGTCCTGCACCAGGCGCGGATGGCTGAGCTGGCAGGGCGAGAGGTTGACGTTGATCCGCAGGGGCCCGGCGGCCTCGTCCTCGCCGTGCCGTTCTCGCCAGGCGCGGGCCTGCCGGATGGACTCCTCCAGGACCCAGCGGCCGAGCGGCACGATCAGGCCGGTGTGCTCGGCGAGCGGGATGAAACGGTCGGGGCCGAGCACGCCGTGCTGCGGATGCAGCCAGCGGACCAGGGCCTCGGCTCCGCGCACGCTGCCGTCGCCGAGGTGGACGAGCGGCTGGTACTCGATGAAGAACTCGCCGCGTTCCAGGGCCGTCGGCAGGGCCGTGGTCAGGCCGTGGCGGGTGATGGCGCGGGCGTCGGCCTCGGGGTCGGCGAGTTCGGAGCGGTTGCCGCCCGCCGACTTGGCCCGGTACATCGTGATGTCCGCGCTGCGCAGCACCTCGGCGGCGGTGCGCTCGCCGGCCGGGCCCTCGACGATGCCGAGGCTGCCGCGCACCATCAGATCGCGGCCGTCGATGCTGATCGGGGTGACCAGCGCGTTCATGATCCGCTCGGCCAGCTCGTCGACCTTGCGCGCGGTGCCGGGGCCGGTGGTCAGCGCCACGAACTCGTCGCCGCCGAGCCGGGCGACCATCTCGCCGGGCGCGGTCGCGCAGGACTGCAGCCGGTCGGCGACCTCCACCAGCAGCCGGTCGCCCGCCGCGTGCCCGAGGCTGTCGTTGACGGTCTTGAAGCCGTCCAGGTCGAGATAGCACAGGCCGAAGTGCTGCCCCTCACCCGCGTTCAGCACCTTCTCCAGGCGCTCGAAGAACAGCGTGCGGTTGGGCAGGCCGGTGAGCGCGTCGTGCGTCGCCTCGTAACGCAACCGGAGATTGAGCAGCCGACGCTCGGTGGTGTCCTCCATGAGGGCGAGCTGGTACTGCGGTCTGCCGTCGGCGTCGCGCAGCAGGGAGACCGTCAGGTTGGTCCACAGGACCGTGCCGTCGGGCCGGTTGAAGGCTTTTTCGAGGTGGTAGTGCTCGCGCTCGCCGCGGACGAGTTCGTCGTAGAGCTTCCAGGTCTGCGGCGCGTCCTCCGGGTGCACCCAGTCCTGGACGCGGCGTCCGCGCAGGGCCTGGCCGGACTGCCCGAACATGCGCAGCAGCGCCTCGTTGACCTGGAGGACATTGCCGTCGAGGTCGGCGATGCCGATCCCTATGGCCGCGCCCTCGAAGACGGCGCGGAAGCGGGCCTCGCTGGCGTGCAGCGCCTGCGCGACCACGCCCTGGGCCTGCAGGGCGGCCTGGGCGATGGATTCCTGCTCGGCGAGGGTGCGCTCGCGCAGCGCCACGGCGTACCCGGCGGCCATCGCGTGCTGCAACCGCGAGGAGCGCAGGCGGGGTTCGTCCTGCGGACCGTCCCCGGCGCAGTACAGCACCAGATAGGCGTCGACGCAGTCCAGGGTCCGGGCGAGTGCCTCCGGGTCGGTGCAGTGCGCGCCGACCAGCGCGGCGCCGACCGCCTTCGCGCCGTCCGCGTCGAAGCCGTGCGCGCGCAGCAGCTCGCTCAACCGGCGTGCGAGGGGCAGGAGTTGTTCCTCGAACTCGGCGCGGGTCAGCGATGTGGAGGTCACCGGGTAGACCGCCCGGCTCCAGATCGTGGTGAACCGGCGCAGTCTGTCCTCCGGCCCGTCCGGCTCGGCCCTCACGCCGTACGCCCCACGCCGGCGAATCCGGAGAAGGCGAACGGATCCTCGTCCTCCGGCGCCGACTCCGGCCGCCAGTGCGGCATCGGCACCAGTCCCGGTTCCACCATGTCGTACCCCTCGAAGAACCGCGCGATCTCGTCGCGCGAGCGCATGATCAGCGGGTTGCGAATGTCCTTGTATACGTCCACCGCGCCCTCGGCCCGCTCGGCAGGCACCGGGATTCCCTCGTACGAGGCATGGGTGAGGATCAGCAGGCTGCCGGGCGCGAGCGCGTCGCGCAGCTCGGCCACCGCACCGTAGGGGTCGTCCGCGTCTTCCACGAAGTGCAGTATGGCAACGAGGAGGAGCGCGACTGGCCGGTTCAGGTCGATCAGCCGCTCGACCTGGGGGCTGGACAGGATTTCCTGCGGCTTGCGCAGGTCCGCGGCGACGACGTCCGCGGTGTCGTCGGCCGCCAGTACCGCCTGGCTGTGTGCGACGGCGACCGGGTCGTGGTCGACGTAGACCACGCGGGCACCCGGTGCGGCCGCCTGGGCCACTTCGTGGACGTTGCCGAAGGTCGGGATGCCGGAGCCGATGTCGAGGTACTGGGTGATGCCCTCGCCGGCCGCGAACCGTACGGCGCGGCGCATGAACGCCCGGTTGGCCTGCATGATCTTCGGCAGCCCCGGCATGAACTCCATCGCCTTGCGGGCCGCTTCCCGGTCCACCTCGAAGTTGTGCGAACCGCCCAGGTAGTAGTCGTAGATCCGCGAGACGCTCGGCACCGAGATGTCGATGCTCCGGGGGGCCCAGGCGGGGCGCTCCATGTATCACTCCAAGGCGTAGGCGACAGGGACAGGCGATCCGGTGTTCGAGCTGAGGCTACTGATCGCCCGCGAAACGGGCGAGTCAAACCGGAAATTGACCGTCCGTTCCCGGTCACTGCCTGGGAAGTCGCTGTCGCGTGTGCCGCGTTTTGCCCGTCTTGCGAGTGCGGGTTGCGGGGGCCGGCCGGCACGGCGCCCGTGCCCCCTTTCGGGCACGCAAAACGGTCCGCCCCCTCCGTGCGGTGCGGAGGGGGCGGACCTGCGGTGGCGCTCCGGGCCGGGCGGGGCGATCGACCCTGGGGAGGTGATCTAGTTGCCCGGCGCGCCGACCGGCTTGCCGTCGGGCGAGACGGCGTACCAGGTGCCGCCCACGCCCTGACCGTTGGTGTCCCCGGGGGCCTTGTCGCCGGAGAAGGTGTAGATCGGCCAGCAGTTGACGGTCATCTGCTTCACTCCGTCGGGACGGGTGAAGCCCATCAGGCCCTTCTTCTTGACGCCCTGGGTGTCCTCGGGCTTGACGACGCCGACGGCCGGCCACTTCTCCAGGCAGGCACCGGTGCAGTTCGAGACGGACTTGGGCCAGGCCTTGTCCTTCATGAAGCGGTAGACCGTCCTGCCGTTCTTGTCCACGACGATGTCGCCGAGCTTGGGGTCCTTGCGCACGGACAGCCCCGGCAGGGAGGACAGGGAGGCCTTCTTGCCGTTGGGGGCGAGCGCGAACCACTTGCCCCCCACGCCCTGGCCGTTGACGTCACCGGCGTTGACGTCCTTGACGTAGCGGTAGGCGGGCCAGCCGCCGATGGTGAGCTGCTTGCTGCCGTCGGCGCGGGTGACCTCACCCAGCAGCGCCTTGTCGATGCCGGCGCCGGCCGTGGCGTCGTCGGCGGGTACCGGCGGCCAGGTGGTGGCACAGTCACCGTTGCAGTTCGACTTGGGCGGGTTCGCGGTGTCCTTGTCGAACCGGTACAGGGTGAGGCCGGAGCCGTCGGTCAGTACGTTGCCCAGGTCCGGGTTGGCGGCCACGGTCAGCTTGCCCGCGGGGGCGGCCTTGGTCGGGGAGCTGGAGGCCTGGTTGCCGTCGGCACCGTAGCCGTTGCCCGTTCCGGTACCGGCACCGGTGGTCGGGCTGCCCGCGGGTGCCGTGGCCCCGACGTTCTGGGCCGCCGACGCCGGAGTGGTGCTGTTGTCCTGACCGCACGCCGTCGTCAGCGCCAGCACCGAAGCGGCTGTGGCCACCAGTGAGGCGGTCCGCCAGGAGGTCTTCATGTCCAACTCCCCATTATCGCCTGGATGTTGCAGCGCTCTGCTGCGCCGCCGCACGGCCATTGGTACGCACCGAGGGGGTCGGAGCGTTCAACGGGGACGAGAAGTTCTTCGGGAAATTCTTCGGGCAATTCCTTCCGGACCCCGCCGGGTCGTGTGACGCGCACCGCCGCGGGAGGCTCGTACAGGCGTACATGTCGCGCCAACTGCACACTTCACCTATTCAAACCATTGATCGCATCATGTCCTCCCTTCGGAGCAATCCCGGCGCACTCCGGCATACGGCCGGGTTCGGCACCCCATGATCTTCGTCGTGCATGGACCCGAAGCGACCCGACGCGCGCCCGCCGTACGGGCGTTGGCTCTGGTGACGCTGACCTGGACCCTGGTGGGCTGCCCGGTCGGCAGTGCGTCGGCCGACGCCTGTGCGTACGCCTCCACGGGCCCGGACGGCACGGTGGCGACGGCCTACGCCGGCAGCCACCACTGGCCCGCACCGCCGCCGTGCCCCGAGCCCACCCCGCCGACGCCCAGCCCCACACCCACACCCACACCCACGCCGCCCCCGTCGCCCAAGCCGCCGAAGCCGACGCCGGCTCCGCGCCCGGTGCCGAAACCCACCCCGAAGCCGAAGCCGCCGCCGAGGCCCGCCCCGGCTCCACCGGCACCACGGCCGGCACCACGACCGACACCGACGCCGACGTCCACCCCCACACCCGCGCCCACGCCGACGCCCACCCCCAAGCCGACGCCGAGGCCGCCGGCGACGCCCGTGAGCTATCCGGCGTACCACCCGCACCCCACCGCACACACCGCGCCCGGCCACACCTCGCCGGTCACCTACGTCCTGCTCATCACCGTTCCGGCGATCGTCGCCGTCGCGGCCCTGCGCCCGCGCTGACGCGCCGGCCGCTCACTTCTGGAGGCACCTGTTGTCGGATTGGCTTGTTCTCGTCCTCGCGATGCTGGCGGCCTGTGCCGTGGTGATCGTCGTCACCGTCGTACGGCACAAGCGGGCTCCCGAGGACGAGGACCCCAACGAGACCCCGGACGTCATCGAGTACATGACGATGTGGATCGGCGTCGTGTACGCCATCGTCCTCGGTCTGGCCATCGCGGGCGTGTGGGAGGCGCGCAGTTCGGCCCAGGACTATGTGCAGTCCGAGGCGCAGGCGCTGCATGAGATCTCGGAGCGGGTCCGGGTCTATCCGCCGGAGGTCCGTGACCGGATCCGGGACGATGTCAACACCTATGTCGGCTACGTCGTGCATCACGAGTGGAAGACGATGGCCCGCGACGGGCGCGTCACCGACCACGGCGGCGAACTGCTGCAGAAGGTCCGCCAGGACGTCACCGACTACCAGCCGAAGAACGACTTCGAGGCGCAGACCTACCAGCCGCTGCTGGACCAGATCTCCGCCGCCGACCAGGCGCGCAACGCCCGCGCCGACTCCACCGGGGCCACCATGCCGCCGGTGGTGTGGTGGGGGTTGCTCACCGGGGCGCTGGTCACCGTCGGCATGGTGTTCGCGCTGCAGATCCGGCGCACCAAACGCGAGTTGGTCCTGGCCGGGCTGTTCTCCGCGACCATCGCGTTCATGCTGTTCCTCATCTGGGACTTCGACGCCCCCTACAGCCGGGGCATCGCGGTGACCGCGGAACCGTTGGTGAACCTCTTCCCCGGCGTCACCGGATAGCCCCCGGCCGAGCCGCGTGCCCGAGGCCGCCGTCGCCCCGGTTCCCGCCAGGGACCGGGGCCATCGCCGTGTGTCGTGCGCTGTGTGAAGAGGCGGGGCGGCGGGCCGGGAGACAGGGCGTCAGACCCTCCTCACGTGTCGCCGGCGGAACAGGAACGTACCGCCTCCGAGGACCGCGGAGGCCACGAGTCCGCTGCCGATGGCGACATCCTCGGGCGTGGCACCGGTGGAGATGCTGCCGCCGAGACCACCCTGGACGCCGCCGATCACGGTGAACGCGTCCGGCCGGGTCAGGCTTCTGCCGTCACAGCGGACCGTGATGGCGTACCGGCCGGGGCGGGCGTCGTGGTCGATCCAGGTGGTGCCGCGGGAGGTGTCGTCGTGGAACGGGTTGAGCTGGGTGGGAGGGAAGACGCGGGAGGTCGCCGTGCCGCCCCGGCAGCCGTCCACGCTGATGGTGAGCCGGCCGCCGGCCGTGACCACAGTGGGCACGACGTGGATGTCCCAGGGGCCTCGGAAGTCGTCACCCCGGCCGCCGTTGCCGCGGCCGCCGAATTCTTCACCACGTCCGAAGTCGTCACCGTGGCCCCGGTCACGACCCTCGTCTCCATGGCCCCGCTCACCGTGGCGGTTGCCGTTGCTGAAGTGACCGTTGAGGTTGAAGTTTCCGCTGAAGCCGCTGTCCGGGTCGAAGCCCCCGCCGGGCAGCACACCCACGCCGGGTGCGATGCCCACGCCGGGCGCCACGCCGACGCCGGGGTTCACTCCCACGCCGGGGTTCACTCCCACGCCGGGAGTGGACGGGCCGCCGCCGTTGCCCATGCCGTCCGCGACGGCCACAGGGGCGGCGAGCCCGAGCATGGCGACCGCGGTGCATGCCGCCGCCAGGGCACGTTGATTTCGCATGTGATCCTCCGCGGGAGGCGCCCCGGGTCCCGTTCCCGGTGGATCGGCGAGAAAACACCTCCCGGGAAGACCCTCAAGCTCGCGGAACACGCCCGCATGTCGAGAATCGTCCGTCCTGGTGAGACGACACGCCGACGAAAAAGCACACAATCTGATATTCCCGCAGGTCACGGACCGTCAGAAAATTCCTGGGAACGGCAACTCGGATGGCGCACCACAAGGCCTCTCGGCCACCCGTTCGCCACTTGCCCCGTCGTCCGGCGCCCGCGCGGGATTTAGCGTTTTCCCAAGCGTGCGGGACGTGGCGACGACCGCGTCGAGAGGGGATGGCGAATGTCTGCGTCCGAGCTGGCCGAGCTTGCCGAGGCGGAGGAGCGGCGGAAGAGGCGCGCCCCGTGGGGCGTGATAGCGCTTCTTCTGCTGACCGGCCTCGCCCTCATCCGGAACGGTTCGGGGGAGTTCGACGTGGGTCCGCCGCAGCCGGCTTCGGCGGCGGCCCCCGACAGCCGGGCCGGCCTCGGCACCTTCACCGCGGGTCCGGCGCCGCTCGCGTTCTCCGCCGTCGACCGGGTCCGGATTCCCGCGATCCAGGTGGACGCCCCGGTCACACCCGTCGGCCTGGACGCGGACGGCTGGGTCGCTGCTCCTCCGCCGGAGGACCCCAACCTGGCGGGCTGGTTCACCGGGGCGGTCTCCCCCGGCGAGAACGGCACCGCCGTCATCGTCGGGCACGTCGACAACAAACAGGGCCCCGCCGTGTTCTACGGACTCGGGGCCGTGAAAAAGGGAAACCGCATCGAGGTGCTGCGCAAGGACGGAAAGACCGCGGTGTTCGAGACGTATGGGGTCGAGGTCTTCTCGAAGGCCGGTTTTCCCGGTGGCCGGGTGTACGGCGCGAAGGGCGCACCGGAATTGCGGGTCATCACCTGCGGCGGCGGTTTTTCCAAGCAGCACGGTTACGACGGAAATGTCGTCGTCTTCGCCCGCCTGGTCGCGGTGAACTGAACCACCGCGGCCGGGCGGACCGGTGGCCGTGCTCACACGCGTCTGCGGGGCACCGTGAGGTGATATCCGGAGTCGAGGAGATAGGGCAGCCATTCACGGATCGCGTGGACGGTCTGCGAGCGATCGCCCCCGGCGTCGTGGGAGAGCACCACGACGCCGGGGGCGGCGCCGTTCTCCACCCGGTCGATGATGACGTCGGTACCGGGCGTCTCCCAGTCGGTGGTGTCGACCGTCCAGGCCATCGGCTCCATGCCCATCTCGGCGCCCAGCTGGAACGCGGCCCGGTTCCAGGCGCCGTAGGGCGCGCGGAACCACTGCGGGCGCTGGCCGTAGGTGCCCTCGATGATGTCGCTCGTGCGCTCCATCTCGGAGCGGATCTCCTTGCGCCTGAGGGTCGTCAGCAGCGGGTGCGTCCAGGTGTGGTTGCCGACGACATGGCCTTCCTCGGCCATCCGGGCGACCAGCTCCTTGTACTGGACGACGCATTCGCCGCACACGAAGAACATCGCCCGCACGTCGTACTTGGCGAGGGTGTCCAGGATGTGCGGGGTGTACTGCGGGTTGGGGCCGTCGTCGAAGGTCAGCATCATGTGCCGGCCGCGCCCGGAGATCCGCAGGATGGGCTCCTTACGGGTCTTCAGTCTGCGCGGCGCGGATCGTGGGGGTCCGTCACCGGTGAGCGGCTGGAGCCGGAAGGCGGACGACTTGAGCGCCTGACGGGCCTGCGGGCCGGCGACGGGAGCGGCGGCGGTCCCGGAACCCTCCCCGGCGCCGCTCGCCAGGAAGGCTCCGGCAGCACCCGCGGCCCCCAGCGCGGCGGCGCCGCCGAGGAGCATCCGCCGCCGCGTGAAGAGCTGATCATTCTGCATGACTCATCAGTCGCCCCGCCGGACTCCGGCGCACCGCAACGGCACCGGTGCGGCGGCAGGAATACACCCGGACGGCGGACCGCGGGACGGTGGCGGTCCGCCGCACGCGCTTCCGGCAAGCAGTCACCGCGCACAACTGCCGTGAGGGGCAAAGGGGTCGGGCCGAAGCGGCCGCACAGGGGGTACGGACACGGGATCGGGCGGCACACCGCGCGGCGCACCCGCAACCGGGGGCTGACCGTCGCCGGGCCGGCCTGCTGCCGGCCGTGCACAGCGCGTACGTGGCCGCGCTGCCGGTGTTCGCCGGGCTCTCGGCGCGGCGTTCGGACAGGGCGGGGTGCCGGCCAGGGCACCCCGCGGGTCCAGCGGTGCCGGACGCACCTCGCCGACGGGGCCGCGACTGGTTCGGGACCCGGGCGTCAGCGGCGGCGCACCAGCGGGAACGGCAGGGTCTCGCGGATCGTGAGGCCGGTCAGGAACATCACCAGCCGGTCGACGCCGATGCCGAGGCCGCCGGTCGGGGGCATCGCGTACTCGAGGGCCTGGAGGAAGTCCTCGTCCAGTTCCATGGCCTCCGGGTCGCCGCCGGCGGCCCGCAGCGACTGCTCGGTGAGCCGCCTGCGCTGCTCGACGGGGTCGGTCAACTCGGAGTAGGCGGTGCCGAGTTCGGTGCCGAAGGCGACCAGGTCCCAGCGCTCGGCGAGCCGTGGGTCGGTGCGGTGCTGCCGGGTCAGCGGGGAGACGTCGGTCGGAAAGTCCTTGAAGAACGTGGGGAGTTGGGTGCGCTCCTCGACGAGTCGCTCGTACATCTCCAGGACGATGTCCCCCGGCCCGTCGTCGGCGGTGTACGGCACCCCGGCCCGGTCGCACAGCCGGTGCAGCCGCAGCAGTTCGCAGCCCGGGCCGATCTCCTCCCCCAGCACCTCGGAGAGCGCGCCGTGGACCGTCTTGACCGGCCATCGCCCGGAGATGTCGTACTCCTGCCCGTCCTTGCGGGCCACCGGGGAGCCGAACGCGGCGGTCGCCGCGCCCTGGATCAGTTCGCGGGTGAGGTCCAGCATGACGTCGTAGTCGGCGTGGGCCTGATAGGCCTCCAGCATCGTGAACTCGGGGTTGTGCTTGTAGGAGATGCCCTCGTTGCGGAAGGTGCGGCCCAGCTCGAAGACCTTCTCCAGGCCGCCGACGCACAGCCGCTTGAGATACAGCTCGGGGGCGATGCGCAGGTACAGGTCGAGGTCGTAGGCGTTGATGTGGGTGGTGAAGGGGCGGGCGTTGGCGCCGCCGTGGATCTGCTGCAGCATCGGGGTCTCGACCTCCACGTAGCCGCGGTCCAACAGGCCCTGGCGCAGGGCCTGAACGGCGGCGGAGCGGGCCCGGATCACGGTGCGGGCGGCGGGGCTGGTCGCCAGGTCGAGGTAGCGGCGGCGGACCCGGGCCTCGGGGTCGGTGAGGCCGCGGCGTTTGTCGGGCAGCGGGCGCAGGCATTTGCCGGTGAGCTGCCAGGAGGCGACGAAGACGGTGGGTTCGCCCTTGTCGCTGAGGCCGGCCCGGCCGGTGGCGGTGATGTGGTCGCCGATGTCGGTGTCCGCCGTGAAGCGGTCGAGAACGGCGGTGCCGGATCCGTCGCGGGTGAGGGCGATCTGGTGGTCGCCGGACCAGTCCCGCAGCACGGCGAACACGATGCCGCCGAAGTCCCGGACCAGCATGAGCCGTCCGGCGACGGTGACGTCCTCGCCGGGGGGCACGTCGGCGAGGGCGTGGGTGGGGGCGGGGACGCCGACCGGATAGGGGTCGGTGCCGGTGGCGCGCAATCGGTCGAGCTTGTGGTGCCGGACGCGGACCTGGTCGGGCAGGCCCGCGCCCGGGGCGGCGGATCCGGCCTGGTCCCCTCCGTCGAGGCCGAGCGCCGTCAGAGGCGGCAGCCCGTGTGTGGTGGCGGGCCGGTGCCCCGGCTTCGGGTGCCCCTTTCCCCAGAGTTTGCGCAACGACGGTACGGAGACGAAGCCTTCGGCGATGCCCGAGGCGAGGCCGATACGGGCGAGGGAGGCGGTCTCGCCGTAGCAGATGAACCGCGGATACCACTCCGGGTGGTATTTGGCGTTGGAGCGGTACAGGGCCTCCAGTTGCCACCAGCGGGAGAAGAACAGCAGCAGGCGGCGCCAGAGCCGCAGGACGGGTCCGGCGCCGATACGGGCGCCCTCCTCGAAGACGGACCGGAAGACGGCGAAGTTCAGCGAGATCCGGCGCACGCCGAGCTTGGGGGCGGCGGCGCACAGTTCGGCGACCATGAACTCCATGACTCCGTTGGGGGCGGCGCGGTCACGGCGCATCAGGTCCAGGGACATGCCGTCGCGGCCCCAGGGGACGAAGGAGAGCAGGGCGAGGAGCCGGCCGTCCTCGCCGAGGGCCTCCACGAGCAGGCAGTCGCCGTCGGCGGGGTCGCCGAGCCGGTCCAGGGCCATGGAGAAGCCGCGTTCGGTCTCGGTGTCCCGCCAGGCGTCGGCCTTGTCGACGATCTCCTCCATCTCGTGTTCGGTGAGGGTGGCGTGGCGGCGGATGCGGCAGCTGGCGCCGGTACGGCGGACCCGGTGCACGGCCTGCCGGGTGACCCGCATGTCGCGGCCGTTCAGATCGAAGGCGGCCACCTGCACGATCGCCTCGTCGCCGAGCTGGAGCGCGCCGAGTCCGGCGCGGGCGTAGGCACGGGCGCCGTCCTCGGAGGCGCCCATCACGGCGGGTGCCCAGGCGTAGCGGCGGGCCACGTCCAGCCAGGCGGCGATGGCGTGCGGCCAGGCCTCCGGGTCGCCGACCGGGTCGCCGCTGGCGAGGCAGACGCCGGCCTCCACGCGGTAGGTGACGGCGGCCTTGCCGCTGGGCGAGAAGACGACGGCCTTGTCCCGGCGGGTGGCGAAGTAGCCGAGGGAGTCCCGGTCGCCGTAGACCCTGAGCAGCGCCCGGATGCGGGCCTCCTCGTCGTCGTGCAGGGCGGCTTCCAGGCGCTGGGAGCGGAACAGCGTGGCGGCGGCGTTCAGCAGGGCGAGGGCGCCGAACAGGCCGAGCAGGAAGGTGACCTTGCGGGGTGGGTGGCCGGCGAAGGAGCTGTTCGGTACCAGTCCGCCGCACACCCGGTCTGCGGCCCACGCCAGGTGCTGGCTCGCCGGCAGCGAGCCGGGGAACAGCAGGACCAGGCCCCAGCCGATCAGGATCGCGAGGACGAGCCCGGCCACCAGCACACCGAGGGCCCGCCACAGGGCGGCGCGGCGCGAGGCGGCGTAGAACTCCCCGCGGGCCACGACGAGCAGGAGCAGCAGCAGGGCGCACAGCACCAGGGAGGGCAGCGATTCGGCGTACATGCCGAGGGCCACGCCGAGCACGTCGCTGAGGACGAGCAGGCCCAGATAGACGACGACCAGCCACCAGGCGACCTTCTTGCGGGCGGCGGTGGCGCCGGCCAGCAGGAACAGGAAGACGGCGTAGGCCAGGTTGGCGCTGATGGGCACCAGCAGCAGGTCGAGGGCGTGGGCGACCGGGCGGAGCAGCCGGCGCAGTGGCTCGATGAGCGCGAGTACGGCGCACAGCAGGCCGAGCGCGGCGAAGAGCGTGCCGAAGGCCTCGGGCACCCAGCCGAGGCGCCCGCCGACGGGCGGGCGTATCGGGGCCGTGGGGTCCCTCCGGGCGAGGCGCTCGGCGCTGGCGGTCATGGTTCCGACTGTAGGAAGCGGGCGCGCGGCTCGCCCGTCGAAACGGAGCAGACCGGCGCCCCGGGCCCTCTCGCCGCACCGCGTGCTGTGTCGGTTCGGCGGCGTTGTGGTCCAGCGGTGCCGGGCCGGGCTCCTTCGCTGCGGCCTCGGAGCCGCCCGGGCGGTCGCCTTTCCGGTGCGCGGCAGCCCCGTGGCCCGGTGGGAACCGGCCGTTCCGATAGCCTCGGATCGTGACGGAACAGCACGAGCAGCGCACGCCCTCGCACCGGTTCGAGCGGGGCACGGACGGGCCGAAGGTCATCGTGGTCGGGGTGGACGGCTCCGACTCCTCGCTGCGTGCCGCGGCGTACGCGGGCGGCCTCGCCCGGCGGCAGCACGCGCTGCTGGCCGTGGTGTACGTGCAGCCGGTGCTGGCGGCCGGAGCGGCGCTCGGGGCGCCGGTGGCGGAGACGACCGACGAGATCGCCGAGGACCTGATCCAGCAGATCCGCGAGGCGGCCGAGCGGGTCAAGGGGATATTCGAGGTGCGCTGGGAGTTCCACACCTTCCGCGGCGACCCCTACAACGGGCTGGTGCAGGCGGCCGACGACCTGAAGGCGGACGCCGTGGTCGTGGGCGCCTCCGAGCAGGCGGGGCACCGGATCATCGGCTCTGTGGCGGTGCGGCTGGTGAAGGCGGGACGCTGGCCGGTGACGGTCGTGCCGTAGGGCGCCGCAGCAGCAGCGGGGTGGCCAGCAGCAGTACCCCGGCCACGGCGATCGCGGTGCGGGGGCCGGTGAGGGTGGCCAGCAGACCCCACAGGGCGGTCAGGGCGGCCGTGGTGGCCTTGCCGGTGACCGACCAGGCGGAGAGGGTGCGGACGACCCGGTCGTTCGGGGTGCACTCCAGGCGGCGGGTGGCGTACACGGGGCTGTAGACGGCCGAGCAGGTGATCACCCCGAACTCCAGGACCATCACCAGCAGCAGGCCGGGCAGCCCGGGCCGGACGAGGGCCAGCCCGAGGGGCCACACGGCGCGCAGGGTGCCCGCGGTGAGCAGCACCCGGTGCTGTCCGTGGCGGGCGACGAGCGGGCCGGCCGTCCGGGAGCCGATGAGGCCGCCGAGGCACGGCACGGCGAAGGCGAGGCCGTACTGCCAGGGGGCGAAGCCGAGCGGGCCGAGCATGAGCACGGCGAGCGGCGGCATGGCGACCATGATCAGGGCGTTGGCCGCGAGGTTGTTGAAGAACAGCGGCCGCAGCGCCGGGCTGGTGAGGATGTGCCGCCAGCCGTCCAGCAGGTCGGCGGCCCGCAGGCGTGTGGCCCCGGTGCGCTCGGGGCGGGGCTCGCCACCGCCGACGGCGCGGATGCCCAGGGCCGACAGCAGAAAGCTGACCGCGTTCGCCGCGACCGTCGTGACCGGGCCGAACAGGCCGATCGCGGCGCCGCCGAGGGGTGGTCCGAGGACCAGCGCCGTCCAGTTCGTGGATTCGAACCGGGCATTGGCGGTGAGCAGCCGGTCTGCCGGTACGAGGCCTTTCAGGAAGGCGCCGGAGGCCGCGTTGAAGGTGATGTCGGCCGCTGCGACGATCACGGACACCGTCAGCAGCTGGCCGAAGCCGAGGCTGCCGAGCGCGTAGGCGGCGGGGAGGGTGAGCAGCACGGCACACCGGACCACATCCATCACCACCATGACCGGTCGCTTGCGCCGGAACTCCACCCATGGCCCGAGCGGCACCGCCGCCACCGCGCCCACGGCGGGTCCGGCCGCGGCGAGCAGCGCCACCTGGGCCGGCCCGGCGTGCAGCGCGATGACCGCGATCACCGAGAAGGCGTCGAAGGCGAGCCAGGTGCCCACCGCACTCACCGAGTACGCGGCCCACAACCACCCGAACTGTCGTCCCATGCACAACCTCCCGTTGCCCCGGGACATGAAAACGGGCAGGTCGGGCCCGGATCAAACAACCGGAAGGAGAGGACGTACAACCGATGGTTGTACGAGTAGGGTGAGCGAGTGGATCTCAAGGCCGTGCGCACCTTCGTGACCGTGGTGGACACCGGGCAGTTCCAGGAGGCGTCGGCCGTCCTCGGCATCACCCAGCAGGCGGTGTCCAAGCGGATCGCGGCCCTGGAGAAGGACCTCGGGGTGCGGGTGTTCACGCGGACCGCGCGCGGGGCGGAGCCGACCATCGACGGCCAGGCGTTCCTGCCGCACGCCAGGGAGCTGCTGCTGGCCGAGGAGCGGGCCCTGGCCTCGGTACGGCCGGGGCGGCGGGCGCTGCGCGTCGACGTGATCGGGGCCAGACTGGCCCCGGCGGCCCTGCTGCAGTCCTTCCACGCGGCACATCCCGGCACGGCTCTCGACGCCGTGACGCTCTTCGACGCGGACACGGCCGTGGCCGCCGTGCGCGCGGGCACGATCGACGCGACCATTCGCGCGGTCACCACAAGGCTTCCCGAGGGGCTGCGGTCCGTCCGGGTGCTGGACGAGCCGGTGCAGCTGCTCACCGGAGCGCGGCACCCGCTCGCCGGGGCCCGCTCGGTGACGCCGTCGCAGCTGGCCGGGCACCGGATCTGGATGCCGGGTCTCGTGGACGGCACCGAGTGGGCCGCGTACTACACGACGCTCGCCGCCGAGTTCGGGCTGACCATCGACCCGGTCGTCGCCGACTTCGGCGGGGAGCCGCTGCTGGACGCGGTCGCGGGCTCCGACTCGATCGCCACCTTCGTCTGTGAGCAGATCCGGCTCTCCCGGCCCGCCGGCCACGATCTGCGGCGCATCCCGCTCATCGACCCGACGCCGGTGTACCCGCACTCCCTGGTCTGGAGCGCGGCCAACACACATCCGGGGCTGGCCGCGCTGCGCGCCCATCTCACCGCCCGGCCGCCGGCCCGGCCCGCGTCGCGTACCTGGACACCGGCCTGGGCCGTGCGTGGCGTCTTCCCTGTGGGGCGCCCCTGAGCCATCATGATCCGCCGTCAGCCGTTGCCGTCGGCGAAGAGGTGAGGCACATGGCCAGGCTCCGTGCGGGTGAGGGGATTCTCCGCCGCAAACCCATCGAGCACATCGAGGAGACCGAAGTCGGCGAGGGCGCCCGACTGGACCGTTCGCTCGGGCTGTGGCAGCTCACCGCGATCGGGGTGGGCGGCATCATCGGTGCCGGCATCTTCACGCTGGCCGGAACCGTGGCCAACGGCACGGCCGGGCCCGCGGTGCTGGTGTCGTTCCTGATCGCCGGTGTGGCGAGCGCCTGTGCGGCGCTGTCGTACGCCGAGTTCGCCGGGCTGATCCCGAAGGCGGGGTCGGCGTACACCTACGGCTACGCCGTGCTCGGCGAGTTCGCGGGCTGGTTCATCGGCTGGGACCTGCTGCTGGAGTACACCGCGATCGTGGCCGTGGTGGCGATCGGCATCTCGGGCTACTTCGGCTTCCTGGTGGGGGAGATGGGCGCGAAGCTGCCGCACTGGATGCTGGGCGCGCCCGGCACCGGTTCGGGGCACCGGTTCGACCTGTTCGCGGCGGTCCTGTGCCTCCTGATCGCCTGGCTGCTGAACCTGGGCATCCGCAGCGCGGCCCGCTTCGAGACCTTCGTGGTGGCGCTGAAGGTGCTGGTGGTGCTGCTGGTGATCGGCGTGGGGGTGTTCCACATCACCACGGTGAACTACCACCCCTTCTTCCCGTACGGGATCGGCGGCGCGTTCACCGGCGCGGCGACCGTGTTCTTCGCGGTGTTCGGCTACGACGCCATGTCGACCGCGGCCGAGGAGTCGAAGGACGCGCAGCGGCACATGCCGAAGGCGATCGTCTACTCGCTGGCGATCTCGATGGTGCTGTACGTGGCGGCCTGTCTGGTCCTGACGGGCATGCAGAACTACCGGCACATCGACCCGAAGAGCGGCTTCTCCACCGCGTTCAAGTCGGTGGGCCTGGACCGGCTGGCGGACGTGATCGCGGTGGGCGCGATCATCGGAATCCTCACCGTCATGTTCACGTTCATGCTCGGTGTGACCCGGGTCTGGTTCTCCATGTCCCGGGACGGACTGCTGCCCAAGTGGTTCGCCAAGACGCACCCGACCCGGCATGTGCCGACCCGAGTGACCTGGATCGTCGGCCTGGCCTCGGCCGCCATCGCCGGGTTCGTGCCCATCGGCTCGGCGGCCGAGCTGACCAACATCGGCATCCTGCTGGCGTTCGTGGTGGTGTGCACGGCCGTGATCGTGCTGCGCTACCGGCAGCCGGAGCTGCCGCGCACCTTCCGTACGCCGGGGATGCCCGTGGTGCCCGCGCTGGGTGTCGTGTTCTCGATCTGGCTGATCACGTTCCTGCAGTGGCAGACCTGGGTGCGGTTCGCGGTGTGGTTCGTGGTCGGGTGCGTGATCTACTTCGGCTACTCCTACCGGCGTTCGGCGCTGGCCGGGCGCCGGCCCGCCGAATGAGCAGGGGCTGATCACTCCCCCATGACCAGGCCGTCCTTGGCGGCCCCGCGGCTGAGCACCACATTGCGGATGCGGTCGCGCACCGCGGCCGGCTCGGTGCCGTCGGCGACGGCCCGGTTGAGGTTCAGCACCCGGCCGGTGCCGACGTCGTAGAACTGCGGGACGAACTCCGCCTTGGTGACCTGCCAGCGGGCGCCCTCTTGCGCGGGCGGGGCGAAGGTGAACCGGCCGATCGTGGACTCGTTGCCGCGCGGGTCCCGGGCGCCCTTGCCGTTGAACATCTCGCCGGCGATCTGATGACCCATGCCGTAGATCACCCAGGTGCCGTTGATCTTCTCGTACGCCTGCGGGACATGGGCGTGGGTGCCGAGGATCAGGTCGATGTCCGGGCGGCCGCCGGTGGTGGAGGCGGTGAGCCGGCGGGCGAGGCCGAGCTGCAGCCGGTCCGGCGCGTCCTGCCATTCGGTGCCCCAGTGCACGGAGAGGACGACCACGTCGGCGCCGGCCTGCCGGGCGGCGCGGGCGTCGGCGATCATCCGCCGCTCGTCGATGAGGTTCACGGCCCAGGGCCGGCCTGCGGGCAGCGGGATGCCGTTGGTGCCGAAGGTGTACGCCAGGTGTGCGACCTTGGCGGGACCGGCCTTGAGGAGCGTGACCGAGCGGGCCTCGTCCTCGGAGCGGGCGGTGCCGGCGTGCCGGAGGCCGGCCTCGTCCATGCCGTCCAGGGTGCGGCGGATGCCGTCGGCGCCGTCGTCCAGCGAGTGGTTGGAGGCGGTGGAGCAGCCGTCGTAGCCGGTCGCGGCGAGGCCCTGGGCGATCTGCGGCGGTGTCCTGAAGGCGGGGTAGCCGGAGTACTCGCCCTCGGCGCCGTAGACGGTCTCCATGTGACACAGTGCCAGATCGGCCCGGGAGACGACCGGTTCGACGCCGGAGAGCATGGGCCGGAAGTCGAAGCCGTCGTCGCCGGAGTCGTGGGCCGCCCGGTCGAGGACGGAGGTGTGCGGCAGGACGTCACCGGAGGCGACGAGGGTGAAGCCGGCAGCGGCCCCGGGCGGGCCCGCACTGCCGGCCTCCTGCCGGTCATGATTCTGGCAGGCGGCCGCGACCGCCAGGACGGCGGTGATCGCCAGGGCCACCTGTTGCCTGCGTCCGAACATCAGCTCACCCCAGGAATGTCGTATTTACCGACAATGCCGTGTCGGGCATATGGGTACGAATCTGGCTCGCCGGATAAACGACCCGAGCGCTGTCATTAGCCCGTTCGGTGCTGTGCCGGACCGTTCGTCCGACCGTTCGCCGACGCGATCGACCGTCCGCCGCACGGCCGCGCGCCCGCCCTGTCCCCGGGCCGCGCCCTGCGCTGCCATACGGCCATGACGGCCGGAACCTCACTCACCCACGGGACGGCGGCACCGACCCCCAGGGCGACGACCGCCGAGCACGAACTGGCCGCGCTCCAGCGCGAGCACGGCCGTCCGCTCTTCGCCCTGCTGCTCAGGCTCTGCGACGGCGACCGGCAGCGGGCCGAGGATCTCGTCCAGGAGACCCTGGTACGCGCCTGGCAGCACCCGGAGGCGCTGCACGCCACCGACTTCGACTCCGTACGGCCCTGGCTGCTGACGGTCGCCCGGCGGCTCGCGATCGACGCCCGGCGGGCCCGCCGGGCACGACCCCCGGAGACCGGCACCGAGGTCCTGGAGAACGCGCGGGTGACCGCCGATCACGCCGAGCGGGCCGCCGCGATGCTCGACGTCCGCGAGGCTGTGAAGACACTCACGCCGGAGCACCGTGACGTTCTGGTACTCGTGTATTTCCTCGGGGCCAGTGTGGCGGAAGCGGCGCAGACCCTGGGCGTCCCACCCGGTACCGTGAAGTCCCGCGCGTATTACGCGCTGCGCGCGCTGCGCCGGGTCCTTCCGGGTTATGCGGCCGACCTGCACTGAAACCGGCAACAGAGCAAAGCTCTCGTAAAGCGCCTTGCTGTGGCCCCCGTTCGGGCAATGGGCTGTCCTCATCCGCGTTCCGGGCGACGGGCTGCGACCCGGCGGACTCGGGCGACGCGCACGCACCGGAGGAAGGCAGGAAGGGATGCTGCACAGAGGGCACGAGAGCACGGACGGCACCGACGGCGGTGAACTGGCCGTCCCCATGGCCTGGTTGTACGCCGAGTACATCGCCGACGAGCTGCTGCGCACCGGCGATCTGATGCCGCCGACGTCCTTCGAGTTCCGGGCCGGCCGGGACGCGCTGGCGCTCACCGTCTTCCTGTCCGACACCGACGGGGAACTGTCCGGCATCCGGGTGATCTCCCAGCTGGAGAACTGGCTCTCGCTGACCGCCTACGACCAGCCCTGGCAGGACTGGGTGCGCGAGCGCATGGCCGAGCTGACCGAGACGGCCGACCGGGCCGGCACCCGGTCGCCCGACCTGGCCCTCGCGGCGGACGCGTGGCGGTGGCTGGAGGAGACCGAGCTGCTCGCACCGGACCTGGACGCGGTGCCGGGCGGCGGTGCGGTGGGCGACGAGGACGACGGGCCGAAGGTGTGGACACCGGCCTGGCGGCTCGGGCTGCCCCTCGGGCACCTCGCGATCCATCTGTTCTGACCACCCGTTCCGAGCCGCTGGGAAGTTTTCCGCGATCCGACCAATCCGCGGCCCGCGCGGCTCCGAATCTCTTGTCCGGGATTCTTTGGGTGGCTTGAGTGATTCGGCTGTCGGCTGCGTACGGATGGGTGCACGGAGTAACCCCACCCCCACCCATCGGCACGAGGATTCGGCATGAGGTCCCTGGAAAGGCATCGCGACGTCGGCGCGTACGCGCTCGGCGTGCTGGACGAGGCGGAGGCCTTCCGCTTCGAGGACCACCTCATGGAGTGCCCTCAGTGCGCGGCACAGGTGACCGAATTCGGTCCGGCCACACGGCAGTTGATGCTGTACCGCCGGGCCACGCCGCGCTTTGTGCACCCCATGGCACAGCCCGGTCCCCGGCTGCTGGACCGGCTGCTCGGCGAGGTCGCGCACCGGCACCGGGCGCGCCGACGGCGCTTTCTGTACGGCCTGGCCGCGTCCGTGGTGCTCGCGGTCGCCGGTCCGGGAATCGTGGCCTTCACCGGCCATCAGGAAACGACCGCACACGTCACCGCGGCGACCGATCCGAGAACCGGGGTCTGGGCCGAGGTCACGGCCGACGACGGGGACACGGGCAGCCGGCTGCTGCTGCGGGTGAAGGACGGCACCGGCCCCCATGCCTGCCGGCTCGTCGTCGTGGGCCGCGACGGCACCGAGCAGGTCGTCGGCACCTGGATGGAGCCCGGCCACGACATCGGCACCTTCTCCGCGCTCGGGTCGTCCACGATGCACCCGCAGGAGATCGCCCGCTACGACGTCCGCACGGAGGACGGGCAGCGTCTGGTGTCCGTCGAGGCGCCGCAGTGACGGCGGGGCTCATTTGAGCAGCCGGGACAGTCTGCGGTCCGCCAGGGGCTTGCCGCCCGTCTGGCAGGTGGGGCAGTACTGCAGCGAGGAGTCGCTGAAGGAGACCTCACGGACGGTGTCGCCGCACACCGGGCAGGGCTCGCCGGTGCGGCCGTGGACGCGCAGTCCGCTCTTCTTCTCGGCCTTCAGCCGTCCGGCGGCCACCCCCCGGGAGCGCTCGACCGCCTCGGTGAGCGTGCCGCGCAGCGCCTCGTAGAGCAGGCGGGTCTCCTCGGGGGTCAGCGAGGCGGCGAGCTTGAACGGGGACATCTTCGCGGCGTGCAGGATCTCGTCGCTGTAGGCGTTGCCGACGCCGGCGATCAGGGACTGGTCGCGCAGGGCGCCCTTCAGCTGACGTCTCTCGTCCTTGAGCAGGGCCGCGAACCGGTCCTCGTCGAAGTCGGCGGCCAGCGGGTCCGGGCCGAGCCGGGCGATTCCCTCGATCTGCCGCGGATCGCGGACGAGGTACACCGCGAGGCGTTTCTGGGTGCCGGCCTCGGTGAGGTCGAAGCCCTCGCCGGTCTCCAGCGCCACGCGCAGTGCGAGGGGGCCCTTGCCCGGCCTGGGCGGGCCGTCCGGCAGCCGGTCCTTCCACTGCAGCCAGCCGGCCCGGGCCAGATGGGTCACCAGGTGCAGTCCGCTGTCCGCCGCCAGGTCCAGGAACTTGCCGTGCCGGTCCACGGCCGTGACCTCGCCGCCCTCCAGGGCGGTGACCGGAGGGTCGTACGTCTTCAGGACGCTGACGGCGACCGGCAGCACCCGTGCCACCCGGCGGCCGACCAGGTGCTCGGTGAGGAAGTCCTTGAGCGCTTCTACCTCGGGCAGTTCCGGCATACGTCCAGAGTGCCATCCGGTACCGACAACGCCCTCAGACAGTGCGCCGGAACTCGCACCACACCGCCTTGCCGCCGCCGCGTGCCTCCACGCCCCACGCGTCGGCGAGGCTCTCCACGAGGAGCAGGCCCCGGCCGGAGACGCCCTCCTCCCCCGCCTCGCGGCGGCGCGGCAGGGCGCTGGAGGAGTCCTCGACCTCGATCCGCAGCCTGTGGACCCCGTTGCCGAGGGCCCGCAGCGTCACGATCGCGGAGCCCTCGGTGTGCATCAGCGCGTTGGTGATCAGCTCGTCGGCGACCAGCTCGATCTCGTCGGCGCGGTCACGGTGGCCCCAGGAGCGGACCGCGGCCCGGATCAGGTGCCGGGCCTGGGTGAGCGCCTCCGGGTCGCCGGGGGCCACATGCTGCTGGAGCCGGCCGCCCGCCCGCGGGGCCTCCGGGACGCGCCGGCGCAGCAGGAGCAGTGCCACGTCGTCGTCGCCGCCCCGCTCCTCGGCCAGCTGGATCAGCCGGTCGGCGAGCGCCCCCACGTCCTCGGGACCGTCCGCGACCAGTGCCGTCAGGCGACGCATGCCGTCGTCGAGGTCGGCTCCGGGCTGTTCGACGAGCCCGTCGGTGCACAGCAGCAGGGTGTGGCCGGGGTCGAGTTCCAGGGTGGAGACGGGGTAGTCCAGGCGGCCGAACTCGGCGGACAGACCGAGCGGCAGGCCGCCCTCGACGGGGACCCGGCGGCAGGTGCCGTCGCCGTGCCGGATCAGCGGGTCGATGTGCCCGGCACGGACGGCCTGTACGACGCCGGTGGACAGGTCGGCCTCGGCGTACAGACAGGTGGCGAAGCGGTCGGTGTCCAGTTCGTGGAGGAAGACCGAGGCACGGGCCATCACGGTGGCCGGCGGGTGCCCCTCGGCTGCGTAGGCGCGCAGCACGATCCGCAGCTGGCCCATGACGGCCGCCGCGTGCGTGTCGTGGCCCTGGACGTCACCGATGACCGCGCCGACCCGGCCGCCGGGCAGCGGGATCAGGTCGTACCAGTCGCCGCCGATGTCCCGGCTGAGAGTGCGCCCCGCGGCGGCGGAGAGGTAGCGGACTGCTGTCTCGGCGCCCCGGACGCTGGGGATGGTGCGGGGCAGCATGGCCTGCTGGAGGCCCTGGGCGACGTCCTTCTCCTGCTCGTACAGCATGGCTCGCTGCAGGCTCTGCGCGATGCTGGAGCCGAGCGCGACCAGGACGGCGCGCTCCTCGGTGGAGAAGCCGCGCCGGTCGCTGTAGAGCAGCCCCATCGCGCCGATCGGGCGGGCCTGGGCTATCAGCGGCAGATAGGCGGCCGAGGTGATGTGCAGGTCGGTGAGGTGCGGCCACAGGATCGGGTAGCCCCGGGCGAACTCCTCCGGGGACTCGATGAACCGCGGCAGGAGCGTGCGGACGACCTCGCTCATCGGGTACGGCTCGTCGATCCGGGTGACCTGGGTGCCGGGGACGGAGGCACCGGCGGGTCCCTCGGCGACGAGCCGGATCCGTCCGGCCTCCACCAGTCCCATCACCAGGCTGGCCGCGCCGAGGTGACGGATGCCGTGGGTGTTCTGAAGGGCGTCGATGACGTCGTGGACGCTGCGGGCGTGGGCGAGGGCGGCGGAGACGGCCTGGACGACGTTCGTCTGCTGGCGGAACGCCTCGTCCTGGGCGGCCCGCAGACTGCGGTCCGCGCTCTCGGCGAGCTCCTCGGTGGCGTCACGGACGATGCCGACGACCCGGCGCGGGCGGCCGGTGTCGTCGCGGCGGATGTAGCCCTGGGTGTGGGTCCAGCGCGGGGTGCCGTCACGGCGGCGGATGCGGAAGTAGGCGCCGTAGTTCTCGCTGCCGTCCTTGATGGCCCGCGCCACCGCCGCGTCGAGGCGGGCCGCCTCGGGCGGCGGCACCCGGAGGGCCAGCGACTCGGGGCGCCCGTCGTACTCCTCCGGCAGCAGGTCGAACACCTCGTGCGCCTGGGCGTCCATGTGGAACAGACCCGTGTCCAGGTCCCAGTCGAAGGTGCCCATGCGGTTGAGCGCCAGGATCGGATCCGGGTGGGCGGGCCAGTCCTCGGACAGTGACACGGCACTCGCTCCCCGCTCTGCCATGGGGCCACCTTGCCAGGATTCGTGCGAATCTTCGACCTGATCGTTCCGAAACCTGGCACATATCCTCACCGCACACATAACGTCACTTTGAGTGACTTCCCCTCATTGTGTGCATCGCGCCCGTTCGGCTGGCAACTCGGGGAAGGCCATGATGAGGACGACACCGGCGGTGTAGCCGCGACGAAGGGTGCGCACGGTCGTGAACTGGTTCACCGCTGACGACTACTGGCTGAGCCGGCTGGTCTTCCAGCGGGCCCTGGCCGCCGTGTACCTGGTCGCGTTCCTCACTGCGGCGCTGCAGTTCCGCGCCCTGCTGGGCGAACGCGGCATGCTGCCGATCCCCGGCTTCGTGGCCCGGATCCCCTTCAAACGGGCCCCGAGCCTGTTCCATCTGCGCTACTCCGACCGCTTCTTCGCGGGCTGCGCCTGGACCGGCGCCGCGGTGTCGGCAGCCCTGCTCGCCGGCGCCGACTCGCTGCTGCCGCTCTGGGCCGGGATCCTGCTGTGGCTGGTGCCGTGGGCGCTGTATCTGTCGATCGTCAACGTGGGCCAGACCTGGTACGCGTTCGGCTGGGAGTCACTGCTGCTGGAGACGGGCTTCCTGGCCGCGTTCCTCGGCAACGACGAGGTGGCACCGCCGATCGTGGTGCTGTTCCTGCTGCGCTGGATCCTGTTCCGGGTGGAGTTCGGTGCCGGGTTGATCAAGATGCGCGGCGACGCGTGCTGGCGGGAGCTGACCTGCCTGTACTACCACCACGAGACACAGCCCATGCCGGGCCCGCTGAGCTGGTTCTTCCACCATCTGCCGAAGCCGCTGCACCGGGCGGAGGCGGCCGCCAACCACATCACCCAACTGGTCGTCCCGGTGTTGCTGTTCACGCCGCAGCCGATCGCCTCGGCGGCCGCCGCCCTGATGATCGTCACCCAGCTGTGGCTGGTGCTGTCCGGCAACTTCTCCTGGCTGAACTGGATCACCGTCGTGCTGGCCCTGTCCGCGCTCCGGATCCCCGGGTCCGCGCCGTCCGTGCCGTCGGCGCCGCTGTGGTACGAGGTGCTGGTGCTCGCGGTCGCCGCGCTGCTGCTCTTCCTGAGCTATCACCCGGTGGTCAACATGATCTCCCGCCGGCAGGTCATGAACCGCTCCTTCGACCCCCTGCACCTGGTGAACACCTACGGCGCGTTCGGCAGCGTCAGCCGGGTCCGGTACGAGGTGGTGGTCGAGGGCACGCTGGACGCCGTACCCCGGGAGGACTCGGACTGGCGGGAGTACGAGTTCCGGGGCAAGCCCGGGGACACCCGGCGCTGGCCGCGCCAGTTCGCCCCGTACCATCTGCGCCTGGACTGGCTGATGTGGTTCGCGGCGCTGTCCCCGGGCTATGCCGGCGACTGGTTCGGCGGTCTGGTGGAACGCCTGCTGGAGAACGACCGCGACACCCTGCGCCTGCTGCGCCGCTCCCCCTTCCCGCCGGACACCCCGCCCCGCTATGTCCGGGCCCGCCTCTTCCGCTACCGCTACACCACCTGGCGTGAGCTGCGGGAGTCGGGTGCGTGCTGGGAGCGGTCGTATGTGCGCGAGTACCTGCCGCCGACGCGGCTGGCGTCGGTGGCCCGGCGGTCATGAGCGGCCGTGCGACCGGGTCCGGTAGCGGCTGCGGAACTCGGCCAGCAGCTCGTCGGTCGGCTCGGCCCCGGCGTTCACGGCGGCGTGCACGTCCCGGAAGTAGTTCTCGTAGCCGGCCGGGGTGTAGAGGCACAGTGCGCGCGCCGGGACCGGCCCGGCGTTGCGGAAACCGTGCGGGGTGCCGCGGGTGGCGGCGAGCAGGTGCCCGGGGCCGGCCGTCACCTCGCCGTCGCCGGTGTGCAGGGTCAACTCGCCTTCCAGGACGTAGAAGTACTCGTCGTGTCCGTCGTGCACATGCGGCCTGGCGCCGATGGTGCCGGGGGCGAGGCTGAACTCCTCGAAGGCGAAGTGCCCGCCCGTGTGCTCGCCGGTGAGCCGGAAGAAGTGCGCGACGCCGGCGACGTCGATGAGTTCACCGTCCTCGGGGCGGCGCAGCAGCGGACGACGGGGCACAGCGGCCTGGTGATCGGTCATGTTGCCATTGTGGCCTCACAGACGGTAGACGGTGATGGCGGTGCCCTCGAACAGGCGCCGGCAACGGCGCGTCCTGGAGTCGACGGCGACCGCACTGGCCGCCGCCCGCATCACGACCGGCCAACTGGCGGCGGTCGAAAAGCACTTGGCGGCGATGAACGCCACCGACGACCCCGAGGAGATCCTCGCGCACGACCTCGCCTTCCACCGCGAGATCGCCTCCGCGGCGGGCAACGAGACCATGGCCGCGATCCTGGAGGGCCTGTCCTCGCGCACCTTCCGCGCCCGCGTCTGGCGCGGCTACCAGGAGGAGGGCGCCTTCACGCGCACCCGCCGCGAACACGCCGCCATCCACCGCGCCCTGGCCGCGCGGGACCCCGAGGCGGCCCGGGCGGCGGCGGCCGCGCATGTGGGCGAGGTGGAGGAGTGGCTGCGGGCGCAGCCGGCAGGGCAGGCCGGGGAGTAGGTCACACCCGGACCGGCGGAGCCTTCTGCCCCTCGGCGCATGCCGCGTCCCTGGCCCTGCCCGCCCCCCGGCGACCGGCCAGCGCCACCCCCACGACCGTCAGCGCGCCGCCCAACAGCTCCACCGGCTGCGGGCGTTCGCCCAGCCAGACGAAGGCGACCGCGAGGGTGGCCACGGGCACCAGGTACAGGGCGGCGGTCGCCGCGGTGACGGTGAGCCGGGCGACCGCGTAGCCCCAGACGACGAATCCCGCGGCCGAGGGCAGCGCGCCCAGGTAGACGGCGGCGAGCAGCGCGCCGGAGGGGGCGTGCAGGGCGGCGCCGATCGCCGCGGGGGCGAGCGGGAGGACCAGGGCGGTGCCCGCCCACATCGCGTAGCCGGCGACCTCCAGGCCGGTGTACGTCCGCAGCAGCGGCTTGATGCCCAGGTGGTAGGCGGCCTGAGCACCGGCGGCGGCCACCACCGCCCAGGCCGCGGTGCAGTAGCCGGTGTCACCCCTGGCGAGCGCGATGACGGCCGCCCCGGCCAGGGCCACGACGGACCCGGTGACTTTGCCGAGCGTCAGCCGCTCACTCAGGAACACGGCCGCGAGCAGGGCGCTGATCGCCGGGGTGACAGCCACGATCATGCTCGCGGTACCGGCCGGCACATGCAGCTCGCCCCAGTTCAGCAGCAGCTGGTAGGCGCTCATACCGGATGCCCCGACGAACATGATCCGGAGCAGATCGCGGCGGGCGGGCCACCGTATCCGCAGCAGGGGGGCCACGGCCGCGAGTGCCAGGGAGGCAACGGCCAGGCGCAGGAAGGACAGCTCGGCGAAACCGTAGCCGCGCAGGCCGACCCGGATCGCGGGGAAGGCGGAGGACCACAGCAGCACCGTGGCGGCGAGGGCGAGGAGGGTCTTGTCGGGCTTCATGTCCTCGACTGTGCTCCCTAGAATTGAAAAGGTCTATTTACTCTTTCTTCCATGATTCGGTAGGTGAGCTTCTTGTTGGAGGTGCGCAGGCTCCGGGTGCTGGCCGAGTTCGCGGCGTGCGGCACCGTCGCGGCGACCGCCGAGGCGCTGCATCTCACCGGCCCGGCGGTGTCCCAGCAGCTGGCAGCCCTGGAGCGGGAGACGGGGCTGCCGTTGCTGGAGAAGCAGGGCCGCACGCTGCGGCTGACGGGAGCCGGGCAGCGGCTCGTCGACCACGCCCGGGTCGTGCTGGGCACGCTCGCCGCCGCCGAGTCGGACCTGGTGGCGCTGCGCCGGGGCGAGCGGGCCCGGGTGCGTATCGCCGCGTTCCCGTCCGTGGCACGGCGGCTGGTGCCCGAGTTGTGGCCCGACCCGGACGGGCCCGCCGGGGCGGCCGGACCGCTGATCGAGCTGGTCGAGCGCGAGCCGGACCAGGCCGAGGCCGCGCTCGGCCGGCGCGAGGCCGACCTCGCGCTCACCCACTCGTACAGCCTGCTGCCGCGTCCGCTGCCCGCCGGCTGCGAGCGCCGGGACCTGTTCGAGGAGCCGGTGTATCTGGTGCTGCACCCGGCCGAGGCCGCCGAAAGGGGCCTGGCTCCGGGTGCCGCGGCCGACCTGGCCGGGTTCGCGGAGCTGCCCTGGCTGCTGCCGGGCCCGGACACCGCGTGCCACGAGATGACCCAACGGGCGTGCGGGGCGGCCGGGTTCGTGCCCCGGCCGGTGGCAGTGGCGAGCGACTTCGCGGTGCTGTGCGCGCTCGCCGCCCGCCGGGCGGGCGTCGCTCTCGTGCCCCGGCTCGCCCTGCCCGATCCCGGCCCGCCCGGCCTCAGCGTGCATCCGCTGCGGGTTCCGGTACGGCGCAGCATCCACGCCGTCTACCGGACCGGGACGGGCGGACACCCGGGCACCCGCCATGTCCTCGACCGCCTGGCGCGCCTCGCCGCGGATCAGGAACCGGTCCCGCCTGCGCCTGAACGGGTGTGAGGCGGTGGCGGCGCCCGGCTCCGGTCAGGCGCGCCGCAGCCGCAGCGTCACCAGCTCGAACGGCCGCAGTCGTACGGTGATCCGCTCGCCCTCGCGCGCGGGCGGCTCGGTGTCACCGCCCGGCCGCTCCAGCAGGTCCGTCGCCGTGACGTCCGCGACCTCGAAACCGGCCGTGAGGGTGGCCCGGGCCCGGCCGCCGTGGGCCTCGTGGAAGCGGACCACCACGTCACCGCTGCCGTCGTCGGCGAGTTTCACGGCCGTGACCACGACGGCGTCGTTGTCGACGGTGACCAGCGGGGCGACCTCACGGGCGCCCGTCAGGTGCCGTTCCGGCAGGTTGATCCGCCAGCCCTCACGCACCGCTTCGGCGATCGAGGCGCCGGGGACCAGGGCGTGCCGGAAGCGGTGGACGCCCTGGTCGGTCTCGGGGTCGGGGAAGCGCGGGGCACGCAGGAGGGAGACGCGGAGCGTGGTCGTCGTACCGCGGTCGCCTTCGGTGCGCACCGTGCGGGTCACGTCGTGGCCGTACGTGGAGTCGTTGACGACCGCCACGCCCCAGCCGGGTTCCTCCAGGTGGACGAAGCGGTGGTTGCACGCCTCGAACTTGGCGGCCTCCCAGGAGGTGTTGGTGTGCGTGGGGCGGAAGACATGCCCGAACTGGGTCTCGGACGCGTACCGTTCGGCGTGCAGGTCGAGCGGGAAGGCCAGCTTCAGGAACTTCTCCGTCTCGTGCCAGTCGACTTCGGTGTCGACCACCAGCCGACGCTCGCCGGGCGGCAGCGACAGCACCTGGGTGACCCGGGAGTCACCGAAGGAGCGGACGATCCGCACCGAGATCCCGTCCGCACCGGCGCCCACCTCCTCCGCGTCCGTCAGGTCCGTGACCGTGTTGCGGTAGAACTCGTCCACGTCCCAGGCGTCCCACATGTTCGGGAAGTCCTGGTGGAGCTGGAGGAGGCCCGCGGCCTTGCCGGGGGCGACGGTCTCGCGGTCGGCGGTGATGTCGTAGGCGGAGATCACCAGACCCCGGTCGTCGATCTCGACGCGCAGCAGGCCGTTGTCCAGCAGGTACCCGCCGCCCTCTCGCCGGACGAGCCGCGTGTGGCCCGTCACGGCCGGGACCGCGGCACCGCCCGCGGCGACCCCTGCCTTCTCGTGCGGCGCGGCGTTGAAGACGAGGTCCCGGTCCCCTTCTCCGGCCAGTGCCCGCTGCGCCGCGCCGATGATGCCGTTCAGTTCACCGGCGACCCGCTCGTACGTCGCCCTCGCCTCCCGGTGCACCCAGGCGATGGACGAGCCGGGCAGGATGTCGTGGAACTGGTGCAGCAGCACCGTCTTCCAGATCCGGTCCAACTCCTCGTAGGGGTAGACGAATCCGGTGCGTACGGCGGCCGTGGCCGCCCACAGCTCCGCCTCCCGCAGCAGGTGTTCGCTGCGCCGGTTGCCCTGCTTGGTCTTCGCCTGGCTGGTGAGGGTGGCGCGGTGCAGTTCCAGGTACAGCTCGCCGGCCCAGACGGGCGGCTCGGAGTACTCGGCCTCGGCCTTCTCGAAGAAGGCGCGCGGTGTCTCCCAGACGACGGTGGCCGATCCTTCGAGGTCGCGCAGCCGGGCCGCCTTGGCGACCATCTCGCGGGTGGTGCCGCCGCCTCCGTCGCCCCAGCCGGTGGGCGCGAGCGAGTGCCGGGCGCGGCCCTTGTCCTTGAAGTTCCTGGCGGCGTGGGCGATCTCGCTGCCCTTCATGGAGCAGTTGTAGGTGTCGACGGGCGGGAAGTGGGTGAAGATCCGGGTGCCGTCGATTCCCTCCCACCGGAAGGTGTGGTGCGGGAAGGTGTTCGTCCGCGACCAGGAGATCTTCTGGGTCAGCAGCCACTTGGAGCCCGCCGCCCTGATGATCTGGGGCAGTCCGGCGGCGAAGCCGAAGGTGTCCGGCAGCCAGGCCTCCTCGTTCTCGATGCCGAACTCGTCGAGGAAGAACCGCTTTCCGTGCACGAACTGACGGGCCATCGCCTCCGAGCCCGGCATGTTGGTGTCCGACTCCACCCACATCCCGCCCGCCGGCACGAACCGCCCCTCCGCGACGGCCTTCTTCACCCGCGCCCACACCTCGGGTCGGTGCTCCTTCACCCACGCCCACTGCTGCGCCTGGGACATGGCGAAGACGAACTCCGGCTCGTCCTCGATCAGCGCGGTCATGTTGGCGGTCGTACGGGCCACCTTGCGCACCGTCTCGCGCAGCGGCCACAGCCACGCCGAGTCGATGTGCGCGTGCCCGACGGCACTGATCCGGTGCGCGGACGGTACGGCGGGGGCCGACAGCACACCGGTGAGCCGGTCACGGGCCCGGTCGGCCGTGCCGTTCACGTCCTGCAGATCGACGGCGTCGAGGGCCCGCTCGACGGCACGCAGGATGTCGTACCGGCGCGCGGAGTCCACGGGCAGCTCGGCCATCAGCTCGCCGAGCACCTCCAGGTCCATGACCAGCTGCCACACCGACTCGTCGAAAACGGCCAGGTCCATGCGGGTCAGGGTGTACTGCGGCGCGCTGCCGGCCGTCTCCTTGTCGCCGAGCTTCGTGGGCAGGAAGGGGTGGTAGTCGAGGATGACCGGGTTGGAGGCGGCCTCGATGTGCAGGCGGACCTCCTCGCCGCCCTCGGCGGGCGCGCCGATGCGCACCCACTGGTTGCGGGGGTTCAGGCCCTTCACCGGGGTGCCGTCGGGCCGGTGGACCAGGCCCTCGCACTGGAAGCCGGGCATGTTCTCGTCGAAGCCGAGGTCGAGCAGGGCCTCGACGGTCTTTCCGGCCCACGCCTCGGGCACGGTCCCGGTCACCCGGAACCAGCTCGTGCCCCAGGGCGCACCCCAGCGGGCACCGATGTCGATGGGCTCCGGCTCGGCGGCGAGTCCTTCGGCGACCGGCACGGGTTCGCCGGGCGCGTGCCACACCGCGACCTGCAGCGGCACGGACTCGGGGTACACGGCGGGGCGGATGCGTTCGTCGAGGACGCGCCTGAGGCGGGCTTCCACCAGAGTGCGGTCGTCATGCATGCGGGGCGCTCCCTGCGGGGTCCGGGTGATCGCGGTCGTTACCAGGGGTGGGTGACGGTGACGGGGGTCGAGGTGGTGTAGAGCTCCCCCACGGCGCGCAGTTCGAACCGTGCGACGCCCTCCCCCTGTTCGGGCTGCAGGCCGGTGAGGCAGTAGGCGCGCTGGCAGGTGCCGCCGAGGAAGCGGCGGCTGCCGTCGGGCAGGAGGCGGTGCAGCTCGTAGTGGCGGACGGCGCCGGGGGCGGCGTGCCAGGCGAGGCGGAGGTCGCCGCCGCTCGCGGCGGTGACGCGGGCGCCCGTGGGCGCGGCGGGAGCGGTGACGGTGTCCCGGACGGCCAGGCCGCCCAGGCGCCAGCGCACCGGGCCGTCGGTGGCGGTGAGCCGGACGCCGAGGGCATGCGCGGTGCCGGTCAGCCCGGTGAGCGGGACCGTCACGGTCTGCCAGCCGTTGACGCACTTCACGCCGGTCTTCTCGTGTACTGGGTTCACAGCCGGATACCTGTACGGCGGAGTCGTCCCCGCCTCCCTCGGCTCGGCCGTCGCCACCGCCAGCTCCGCGTTCACAGCACCCGCATCGGTCCGGAACGTCAGCTCGACAACCGTGTCCACACCGATCGGCAGCCGGGTCGCGTACAGATCCACCACCACGGGTTGATCCAGTTCACCGTCCACCAGCACACTGCTGCCACCGCGCCAGGCATCGGCGAAGTCGAACGAGACCGTCGGCCGCTCCCCCGCCGTGCGAACCACCCAGCGCCGCGACGGCAGCCGGTCCTGGAGCCCGAGATGGTTCCAGGCCGCGTCCGAGGTGACCGCCCCGTCCTCGTGCCAGCGCAGTCCGTGCCCGGTGTTGAACACGGTGGCGAACGGCAGCGAGGTCACCGTCGAGCGGTCGGCGACCGACACCGCCGGCGCCCGCCACGGATCACTCGCGTCCGGCCGGGACGGGTCCAGCGACCGCCCGGTCCAGAACCGGTCGTCGGCGGCGTGGAAGTCCTCAGGGGCGCGCCGGCCCGCAGGCAGGTGGTTTCGGGTCCACTCGGGCCGGTAGAAGCCGATCGAGGTGATGTGCGGCTTGCCGGCCGGCACGATCGCGTCCCAGTCCACGGACGTACCGGACCCGTTCGACTCGACGTCGACACCGGCCCACAACTCGTACCGGCTGCGGCCGAGTCGGCCTGCCTTCGTGCCGGAGGCCGCGAGGGTGGCCGCGCTCCACCGGAAGTCCACGAACATGTCGTCGGCGGCCTGGAAGAACGCCTGGTTCTGGCTGTTCAGCTCACCCTGCCAGCCGACCGTGCCGTGCACGGTCATCGCGTCGTACCAGGTCACCCGCTGCCCCTTCGCCGCAGCGCGCGCCTTCAGCTCGTCGACGAAGCCGAGCACGGCCTGGCCCAGCGCGGTGTTCCCGCCGCCCGTCTCGGCGTTCAGGAACCAGCCGTCGAAGCCGTAGGCCGCCGCGACCGCGACGAGTTGCGCGGCGAGCGGATGACGCCCCGCGGTGTCCTTCTGCACCAGGTCCCGGGTCCACCGCAGCTGCCCGCCGTACGCCACCGGGGGCAGGAAGACGGTGCCCAGCACCGGGACGCCGTGCCGGTGGGCCGCGTCCACGACCGGCGCGTTGGGCGCGAGGATCAGGCCCTCGCCGGCCGAACCGCCCCAGAAGACCAGCTCGTCCAGATACGCCCAGTGAGTGAGGGCGTAGTAGTCGGCGGTCGCCGAACCCTGGGAGGGGTTGCTCGACGTCGGCCCGAAGGAGACCAGGGCCTGGACGCGGGCCTGGCCGGAGCGGGCGGTGGTGTTCGCCGGGGCGGGGGTGAAGCGGGGAGCGAGCGGCACGGACGCGGCGTTGAACGCGAGGTCGGTGTCGTCGGCCGCGCGCCAGCTCTTCAGGCTGCGCCAGGTGATGCCGCTGCCCGGGCTGCCGGCGGGGAGCGAGTCCGGGTACCAGTAGGAGGCGTACGGCGGGGTCGCGGCGGCCCTGGGGCGGGCGGTCGCGACGGCGGGCACGGGGAGCAGCGCGGCGGCGCCGGCGACGAGGACGGTGCGTCTGGCGGGGTTCACGAGCGGGTGCCTCCGTGTGGGGTGGGGAGAACCTGGTCGGGAATGACGACTTCGGTGATGCCGCGCGCGGCGAGGTGGTCGTTGTCGTCCGCGCGGTTGTCGAGGACGGTGGTGGGGCGGGCGCCGTCGGCGACCAGCCGGAAGAAGGCGTCGAAGACGGCTCCGCCGGGGGCGCAGCAGGAGCGGCGGCCCGGATCGTCGGGGACGACGAGGGCCGTCGTGCGCACGGCGGGGGCGGGGTGCGGCCGGCGTGCCGCCTCGGCCAGGACGCGTGCGATGTCCTTGGGCCGCCGGTCGTTGGTGAACAGGCCGAGCCCGTATTCGAGTGCGGGGAAGTCGGCGAGGTCGCGTGAGACGTCGTGGGAGCACCACCAGGTGACGCCCCACAGGTCGGGGCAGTCGAGGGCGTGGGCGACGGTCGCCTCGGCGAAGCCGGCGGCGTGCTCGGCGGGCACGAGCGGCGCGGGTGCGCCGACCTCCTGCAGCCACACCGGCCGATGGGGGGTGTCCGCCCAGGCTTTGCTCAGCTCGGCCAGGTAGGCGGCGTGGTGCTCGGCCGGCACCGAGGTACGGCCGTGCCGCTGGGCGGTGCCGTTGAACACCCAGGAGTGCACGGCGGTGACGTCGCCGAGGCGGGCGGAGTGACCCGGAGTGAAGGGCTGGTCGTCCTGGTACCAGGCGGCGTCGTAGGAGGCGTGCAGATGGAGCCGGCCCGGGGCGCCCTCGGCGCAGGCGGCCAGCATCCGTACGAGCCACCGCTCGGCCTGCTCGGCGGTGATGCGGTCGGGGTCGGGGTGGGGGCCGGCGGCGAACTGGTTGACCTCGTTGCCGACGGTCATGCCGATGAAGTTCGGCCGGTCGGCGAGGGCGGCGGCGAGGGTGCGGAGGTAGGCGGCCTGGCCCTCGACCACGTCGGGGTCGGTGAAGAGGTTGCGCCGGTGCCAGGTGCGCGTCCACGCGGGCAGGAAGTCGAAGCTGCTCAGGTGGCCCTGCAGGCCGTCGACGTTGACGTCGAGGCCCCGTTCGGCGGCCGCGTCGGCGAGGGCCACGAGCTGCTCGACGGCGCGCGGGCGGATCAGTGTGCGGTTGGGCTGGAAGTAGGGCCACAGCGGGAAGACGCGGATGTGGTCGAGGCCCAGCGCGGCGATCGCGTCCAGGTCGGCGCGCACGGAGTCGAGGTCGAAGTCGAGCCAGTGGTGGAACCACCCGACACTCGGGGTGTAGTTGACGCCGAAGCGCACGGCAGGAGGCATGGAGTGTCCTTGTGGCGTACGGATGGTCGGTCAGCCCTTGACGGCGCCCTCGCCGACCCCGCGGAAGAAGTACCGCTGGAGGCAGGCGAACAGGACGATGAGCGGGGCCACGGCGATCACGGTGCCGGCGGCCACGAGGCGTTCGTCGCCCGCGAAGGTGCCGTGCAGATAGTTCAGGCCGATGGTCAGGGTGAATCTGGACGGGTCGCTGAGCACGATCAGCGGCCACAGGAAGTCGTCCCAGGCGCCCATGAAGGCGAAGATCGCGACGACGGCCACCGTGCCCTTCACCGAGGGCAGGGCGACGCGCAGGAAGCGCTGCCAGACGTTGGCACCGTCGACGTAGGCCGCCTCCTCGATCTCGTAGGGAAGGTTGCGGAAGGCGCCCCGCATCAGCAGCACGTTCATCGCGCCCACCGCGCCGGGCAGCACGACGCCGACGAGGGTGTTGTTCAGGCCGAGTTCGCGCATGGTGGTGAACTGGGCGATGACGATGCCCTCGACGGGCACGAGCATCGCCAGCACGAACACCAGCGTGGTCACGCGCCGGCCACGGAAGCGCAGCCGGGCCAGGGCGTACCCGGCGAGCGCCGAGCCGACGCAGTTGGTGACGACGTTGGCGGTGGCGACCTTCAGGGAGTTCAGGGCGTAGTCCCAGACGGGGATGGTGTCGGCGACCCGCGTGTAGTTGTGCAGGGTCGGGTGTGCGGGCAGAAAGCTCGGCGGTGAGCTGTAGATGTCCTCCGTCGGGCCCTTAAGGGAGGTGGCCAGCTGCCACAGGAACGGGCCGGCGGTCAGCGCGAGGACGGCCAGCAGCAACAGGTAGCGCCAGAGCAGCTCGCCGGCGCGGACACGGCGGCCGTGCTGGTCGGTGACGCGGGGTTCCCGCTCCGGGGCGAGGGTCCGCTCGGGCCGTACCTTCTCCAGGACGCTCACGGCTCCTCCCTGCGGTCGGTACGCAGCACGAGCAGCATCAGCGCGACGGTGACGGCGAACACGACGACGGAGAGCGCGGAGGCGTAACCGACGCGGCCGGTCAGGCCCGTGCCGGTGCGCTGGACGAGCATGACGAGGGTGGTGTCCTCGCCGGCCGGGCCGCCGCTCGGGCCGGCCATCAGGTACACCTCGGAGAACACCTTGAAAGCGGCGACCGAGGAGAGCGCGGCGACCAGCACCATGGTGGAGCGCACGGCGGGCACGGTGACCGAGACGAAGCGGCGCACCGGTCCCGCGCCGTCCACGGCGGCGGCCTCGTGCAGTTCGCGCGGCACGTTCGCGAGCGTGGCCAGGTAGATGATCATGTAGTAGCCGAGGCCCTTCCACACGGTGACGGCCATCGCGCTCAGCAGGAGCAGCCACTGGTCGCTGAGGAAGCCGATCCGGCCGATGCCGACGGTGTCCAGCAGCGAGTTGACCAGGCCGCGTTCGTCCAGCAGCCACACCCAGATCAGCCCGACCACCACGATCGAGGCGACGACCGGGGTGTAGAAGGCCGAGCGGAAGAAGGTGATGCCCGGGATGTTCTTCTGCACCAGCAGGGCGAGCAGCAGCGGCAGGACGACGAGAGCGGGTACGACGCCGACGATGTAGAGGGTGCTGTTGCGCAGGCCGGTCCAGAACATGTCGTCGTGGAGGAGCTCGCGGAAGTTGGCGAGGCCCACGAAGCGGCCCGGCAGCAGGGTGCGGCGGTCGGTGAAGGAGTTCACCAGGGTGGAGACGAACGGGTAGAGCACGAAGGCGCCGGTGACCAGCAGCCCGGGCGCGGCGAACAGCCAGGGGCTGAAGGGAAGCTGGCGCCTGATGCGGACAGGCGTGGCCATGGCCGGTCAGCCCTGCTGCAGGAGGCGGTCGGCGGCGTTGACAGCGTTGTCGAGTGCCTGCTTGGGGCTCTCCTTGCCCTGGAGTGCCTTGGCCACCTCGTTGCGCAACGCGGTCTTCATCTGGTCGCTGAACAGCACCGGCGTGTAGTTGACGGCCGTCTTCAAGGACCTGGCGGCGGCGATGCGGACCCGGGTCTCGTCGGTGCCGTCCTGCTTGGTGAAGTAGGGATCGTTCAGGGATCCGGCGGTGCTCGGGAAGATGGCGACCTTCTTGGCGAAGGTCATCTGGTGGTGCGCGTCGGTGACGAAGTGCGCGAAGGCGACGGCTGCCGGGGTGTGCCTGGTGCGGGAGTTGACCATCACGCCCATCACGTACATGTTGACGTGCCCGGTGCTGGTGATCTGGTCGGTGATGCCGATGTTCCTGTACAGACTTGGCGCGTTCTTCTTGAAGTTGTCGAGGTCGAGGGCACTGCCGGGGTTCATGGCGACGGCGCCGGTGAGGAACTTCTTGCCGGAGGACTCCGGGGTGGCGGTCAGGGCCTGTGGGTCGAGGGCCTTGGCGTCGTACAACTCCTTGTATCTGGTGAGGAGTTCGACTCCCTTGGCGTCGTTGAAGGCGAACCCGGTCCCCTCCTTGTTCATCAGCCGCACGCCATAGCGCCCGAAGTCCTCGATGGTGGGCACATTGGCGAGCGT
The DNA here is from genome assembly GCF_044546895.1 of Streptomyces sp. NPDC053069. Classification (NCBI taxonomy): domain Bacteria; kingdom Bacillati; phylum Actinomycetota; class Actinomycetes; order Kitasatosporales; family Streptomycetaceae; genus Streptomyces; species Streptomyces sp. NPDC053069. Next base: position 106,288 of record NZ_JBITZN010000003.1, read on the forward strand.
GGCGATCGTGCCGTCGCTCTTCTTCGCCATCTGCAGGGCGTCGGCGAAGAGTTCGGCGTACGTCTTCGGCGGCTTGGCGGGGTCGAGGCCGGCCTTCTCGAACAACGACTTGTTGTAGAAGAGCGGCCCGGTGTTCAGATACCAGGGGAAGGCGTAGGTACCGCTCATGCCGGGCACCTGGTGGCCGGCCCAGGCCCCGGCCAGGTACTCGGACCTGTATGTGCTCGCGGCCTTGTCGAGGTCGAGGGCCATGCCCGCCTTGGCGAGCGGGGCGACCAGGTCCGGGGAGACGTTGACGACATCGGGCAGGGTGCCGCCGGCCGCGTCGGCGCTGATCTTGTCGGGGTAGCCCTCGGCGGGCTGGTCGATCCATTTCACATGGGTGCCGGGGTACTTCTTCTCGAAGTCGGCTATGAGGCCCTCGAAGTACGACTTGAAGTTCGCGCGCAGGTTCCAGGTCTGGAAGGTGATGTCGCCCTCGACCTTGCCCGATGCGTCGGTCGAGCCGCCGCCGTCACCACCCGAGCCGCAGGCGCTCAGGGGCAGGACGAGGGAGAGGAAGGCGGCAGCGGCGAGGGCTCTGCGGGATGTGGGCACGGTGACACGGCTCCCTTGCGGTGTCGGCGGCGGTGATGCCAGCGACCTTGCCCGGGCCGTTCGGAGAAAGTCAATGCATGGTTCTCAGCTAAAGAAATCCGTACTTCATTAGCCCAGGTGAGGGCGGCGTCGGCGGAATCTTGCCAGTGTCGCTAATGCGCTTTAGGGTCATCGCACTCAAGCGCATTAGTCTTTGGTGAGACGAGGGATGACGTGGCGTCGAAGCGATCACCCGCGCGGCGGCCGACGATGAAGGACATCGCGCGCCGCGCCGGGGTCTCCGAGAGCGCGGTCTCCTTCGCCCTCAACGGCCGTCCGGGTGTCTCCGAGAGCACCCGTGCCCGGGTCCGCCGGGTCGCGGAGCAGCTGGGCTGGCGTCCCAGTACGGCGGCCCGCGCGCTCTCCGGTGAGGGCGCGGCCACGGTCGGTTTCGTCCTGGCCCGCCCCGCGCACACCCTGGGCGTCGACTCCTTCTTCCTGCAACTCGTCTCCGGCATCCAGGAGGTGCTGGCCGAGCGCCATCTGGGCCTGCTCTTCCAGGTGGCCGAGGACGTGGACGAGGAGTGTGCGGTCTACCGCCGCTGGTGGGCGGAGCACCGGGTGGACGGCGTGCTGGTGGTGGACCCGCGCGCCGAGGACCCGCGCCCCGGCCTGCTGGACGAACTGGGCCTGCCCGCGGTGGTCATCGGTGGCGCGTCCGATGTGCGGCACCCCGGGCTGTCCACGGTCTGGGCGGACGACGCGGGCGCGATGGCGTCCGTGGTGGACGAGTTGACGGCCCTCGGCCATCGCCGGATCGTGCACATCGCGGGCCTGCCCGGCCTGGCGCACACCGAGCGCCGTATCGCCACCCTGCGCGCGGAGGCGGAGCGCCGGGGCCTGACCGGGGTGAGCTCGGTGACCACCGACTACTCCGACACGCAGGGAGCGGCCGTGACCCGCCGGGTGCTCGGCGGCTCCCCCGCCCCGACCGCGCTGATCTACGACAACGACGTGATGGCCGTGGCCGGCCTCGCCGCCGCGGCGGAACTCGGCTTCCGCGTCCCGCAGGACGTCTCCCTGGTCTCCTGGGAGGACTCGGCGCTGTGCCGCATGGTCACACCGCGGCTGTCCGCGCTCTCCCGCGACAGCGCCGAGTTCGGCCGGACGGCGGCACGGGAGCTGCTGGCCCTGCTGGACGGTGAGGCGGCGCGGGCGGTGGGGGTGCCGGTGCCGAGGCTGACGGGGCGAGGCAGTACGGGAACGGCACGGCAGGCATGAAGAGGCAGTGTTTCACTGTTCAACCGCCCTTTTTCCTATGCTATTTAACCATTCAACACTTGCAGAATGGGTCGTCCGGAAAGATGCTGGAATCACCAGATCAGGCATTTCACCCAGAGCCGTAACACCGTGGTGGCGACCAGCGTCACGCCGCCGTGCTCGCCCTCGCGGTGGCAGACGCGTACCCGAAGGAGCCACCATGAACGCGCCGGCCGAGAACAGGGCCATGCCCCGCTACTGCAACCAACCGCCGCAGACCCAGCCCGTGTTGCCCTCGGACCTCAGTCCGAACCGGTCGCGGGCCATACTTCTGGTCCGCGCCAAGTGGATCAACGGCACGGTCCTGCACTACGCCTTCCTCGACCAGGGCGGTGACGTCGGAGGCCCCGAGCAGCTGGACGAGGTCCGGCACGCCTTCCAGGCCTGGAAGGCGCTCGGGATCGGGCTCGAGTTCCAGGAGGTGGAGGATCCCAGCGACTCCGAGATCCGCATCGTCTTCCAGCAGAGCCAGGGCTCCTCGTCGTACGTCGGCCGGGACAATCTGGGGATCAGCACCAGAGAACCGACCATGACGTTCGGCTGGGACCTGACCACGCCGTACGGCAAGGCCACCGCGCTGCACGAGACCGCGCACGCGATGGGCCTCGCCCACGAGCACCAGAACCCGTTCGCCGGCATCGTCTGGGACGAGGAGAAGGTCTACGCGGACCTCGCCGGACCGCCCAACAACTGGCCCCACGAGGTCACGTTCAACAACATCCTGCGCAAGCTGTCGCCGAACGAGGTGACGGGTTCCGCCTGGGACCCCGACTCCATCATGGAGTACAGCTTCGGGCCCGGACTGATCCTCAGCCCGGAGGCCTACCGGGGCGGCATCCCCGAGACACTGAGCCTGTCCGCCACGGACAAGGCGCGCGTCCTGCAGTGGTACCCGCCACTGGCCGCCCGGCCGCAGCAGCTGCAGGCGTTCCAGTCGACACCGCTGCAGCTCGCCACCGGACAACAGACGGACTTCGAGATCGTTCCGTCGGAGACCCGCAGCTACCAGATCGGCACATTCGGCAACAGCGACGTCCTCCTGGCCCTGTTCGAGGAGACCGCGGACGGCGGCCTGCGGTACGTCACCGCCGACGACGACAGCGGACAGGACCGCAACGGACGCCTTGAGACCAGGCTCGTCAAGGGCCACCGTTACCTGGCCCGGGCCCGCCTGTACTCCGCCTGGGGCAGCGGCTCCGCCGCGCTCATGTACTGGTGAGCGGTGGGCCGTGGGGTCAGCCGTGCCGGTCCACCTTGAAGACCCACACGTACCGGCTCGTCTTCCGGGCCGCCTCGGACACGTCGATCATTGCCTGTCAACGGGGCTGCACGGGGCTGGATTTCACGTAATGGTCGGACGACCGTGGTGTGAGTGGGAACGGCCTCTCGACGTGGGCGGCCCGGCCGGGCACAGTTCTCCGTGCGCCGTGATTCCTACCACCGAGTAGCCGACGACCGACGAAGGAGTGCCCGTGGGTGACTGGGCCGGACGGACCGCCACCGAGATAGCCGCCGCCGTACGCGAGAAGCGGGTGACGCCCCGTGAGGTGGTGGCCGGGCACCTCGCGCGGATCGAGCGGTTCGACGGACGGATCGAGGCGTTCCGGAAGGTGCGGGCCGAGGCTGCGCTCGCCGAGGCCGACGCCGTGGCCTCCCGCACCGATCTCACCGAACTGCCGCTCGCGGGCGTGCCCGTGGCCGTGAAGGACAACCTCGCGGTGCGCGGCGAGTCCCGCCGCGACGGCTCCGCCGCCACCCCCGACACCCCGGCCGTCGAGGACCATGTCACGGTGGCCCGGCTGCGGGCGGCCGGCGCGGTGGTGGTGGGCCTGACGAACGTGCCCGAGCTGTGCGTCTTCGGCACGACGGAGGGGCCGTACGGCACCGCTCGCAATCCGTGGGACACCTCCCGTACGGCGGGCGGCTCCTCCGGCGGCAGCGCCGCCGCGGTGGCCGCGGGGCTCGTCCCCCTCGCGCTCGGCAACGACGGGATGGGTTCGCTGCGCATCCCGGCCGCGAACTGCGGTCTGGTCACCCTGAAGCCGGGGCACGGTGTGCTGCCGGCCGGGATCGGCAACGGCGACTGGTTCGGCATGGCGGAGAACGGTCCGCTCGCCACCACGGTCGAGGACCTGCGGCTGATGCTGGACGTCCTGGCGGACTCCGGGGTTGCCCACGCCACGGAGCCCGGACCCCGGCGGATCGCCGTGGCCCTGCGCAGTCCGCTCGCCGGAGTCGGCGTGAGCAGGCCGTACACGACCGCGGTCCGGGAGACGGCCGCGGTGCTGACGCGGGCCGGCCACTACGTACGGCGGGCCGAGCCGCCCTATCCGCTCTCGCTGGGCGTGACCGCGCTGCGGCACTGGACGGCCGGCACCGCGGCGGACGCCGCGGGCCTGGACCGGACGCGGCTGGCCCGGCGCACCCGGGTGCACGCCGCGGTCGGCCGGCGGTTCGTCCGCTCGGTGCGCACCGGAGACAGCCGGGAGCGGCTGCGCGCCCGGCTGACGCCCTTCTTCGCCGAGTACGACGTCCTGCTCACCCCGGCCCTGGCCCGCCGCTCCCCCGTGGCCGGCCCGTGGCACGAACGCGGCTGGCTGCACAACGTGCTGGCCAACACCGCGTACTCCCCGTTCACCCCGCCCTGGAACCTGACCGGCTGGCCCGCGATGTCGGTGCCGTCCGGAGCCCTTCCCTCGGGCGCCCCGTGCGCCGTACAGCTCGTGGGCCGCCCGGGTTCGGAGGCGGTCCTGCTGGAGCTGGCGGAGGAACTGGAGCGGCTGCGCCCCTGGCGGCGTACGGCACCGGTGACCGGCTCCTGAGCACCGGCTATTCGAGTGACCGGTACATGATGTGCAGGCCCACCCTGCCGTGCCGGGGGTGGTCGAAGGCCTCCGGGACCGTGCCGAGGACGGTGAAGCCGAGGGAGGTCCACAGGGCGACCGCGGGGTTCGTCTCGACCACGGCGTTGAAGACCATCGCGCGGTAGCCGTGGGCCCTGGCCTCGGCCAGGACGTGTTCGGCGAGGGCGCGGCCGATGCCCTCACCGGTCCGGTCGGGGTCGACCATGAAGCCCGCGTTGGCCACGCGGGCGGCGGGGCCACCGTAGTTGGGAGTGAGGTAGGCCGAGCCGACCACGGTTCCGGTCGCGTCCTCGGCGACGTAGACGCGCTTGGCCGGGTTCATCCACAGGGCGCGGGCGTCCTCCTCGGAGGTCCCCGGGTCCCAGGCGTAGGTTTCGGCGGCGGCGACGATCCGGTGCCAGAAAGGCCAGATCCGCGGCCAGTCCCCGGCCGCGGCTTCTCTGATCAGCATGGGCGTGAGTCTGCCAGGTCACGCCCATGCCGCGGCGATCGCGAAGGTCCGGCCCCGGGTGTCAGTCCACGCTGGGCAGGATGTGCGGCTCGGCAAGGTCGTCCTCGTAGCCCGCGAGGCGGATCGGGGCCGAACGGGCCCACACATCGAGGCTGCCGAGCTCTTCGGGCCGTCGGCCCGCGCGCTCCGTGCGTTCCTTGGGGCGCTGTTCGCGATTCGTCTTCTCCGGTGTCACCGCGCACTCCTTATGTGTCGGTCACCCTCGAGGGCCTGCCGGACAACCTGTGCTTCGGCACTCGACGCCCGCTCGGGTCTGGATGGAAGGCCAGTTCGGACGCGGTGGCGCCGGTACGTCATGCAGAGCAGGCCGTTGTCAACCGGCTCACCCCGGGACGGACGATGGGTGTGGGTGGGACCCCGTAATGCTGTCCGTCCCCTCCAGATTAACCAAATGAGCGGCCTGCCGCTCGATAGGGAGTGCAAACAAGATGTAACTATCGGACGCCGAATACCCCCTCAATGCCCCCCAATATGCAGCTATTTGGCACTGGGCGCATCACACGACCAGCACGACGAATCACCCGCTCGGCCCACGCGCACGAACACACCTTCGAGCCGGCTCGGCTTGCGGCCCGGGCCGCGGTGCAGTTCAAGTGCCGTTGGCCGGGCCGCAAGCTCGCCATGGTCTGCTCATGAGCCGCAACGGCTGTCTCGCGGAAGGACTGACGCATGGAGCTGCGCAGCGTCGAGGAGCTGATGGATCTGCTGTACGCCGGCCGGCACCAGCACGCGCTGCGCACCGCCGCGCTGCTGCGCCGCAGCCGCCCCGCCGACAAGGAGCTCCAGGTGGCGGGGCTGGTCCAGGACATCGGCGCGACCGAGGCGGTGCGCTCACTGCTCGGGGAGCGGGTTTTCCGGCTGGTGCGCGGGGACTGCGACCCCACCGCCCCCGCCGACGACGATGTGCTGCGGCTGCGCCAGGCCGACGCGGAGAGCCGCACCGCGGGCTTCGACGCGGGTGTGCTGGAGGACTGGCGTACGGTGCTGGAACTGGTGGCGGCCCGGAACTCCAGGCTCGGCGCCGTCGACTGACCGGGGAGGACGGTCCCGGCCTGCGGCCGGTGGCTGACGGCGCGTCACCACCGTCGCCCGCTCACCATTTGCCGGGCGCGTAGTCCTTCAGGAAGACGCCGTACAGGTCCTCGCCCGCCTCGCCGCGGACGATCGGGTCGTAGACGCGGGCGGCGCCGTCGACCAGGTCGAGGGGGGCGTGGAAGCCGGCCTCGGCGAGGCGCAGCTTGTCGTAGTGCGGACGCTCGTCCGTGATCCAGCCGGTGTCTACGGAGGTCATGAGGATGCCGTCGGTGTCGAACATCTCCTGGGCGCTGGTCCGCGTGACCATGTTCATGGCCGCCTTCGCGGCGTTGGTGTTCGGGTGCCCGGCGCCCTTGTAGCCGCGGCTGAAGACGCCCTCCATCGCGGAGACGTTGACGACGTACGCACGGCCGCTGGAGGCCTTCTTCGCGGCGTCCGCCATCGCCGGGCGCAGGGCGCTGATCAGGATGAACGGGGACGTGTAGTTGCACAGCTGGGTTTCGAGCAGCTCGACCGGCGAGATCTGGTCGATGGTCTGCACCCAGGTGTTGGTGTCGACGACGTCGGGAACGAGGCCGCCGGCGTCGATGGCGGTGCCGTCGATGTGCCGGGCGATGCTCGCGTTGCCCGCGACGAGGGCGAGGTCGGCGACCTTCTGCGCGTCCAGGCCGCTGGTGCCGACGGGCAGCGCGGCGATGCCGTCGACGGCGCCGGAGTTGAAGGCGCCGATCACGTGGTGGGCGGGGAGTTCACCGGCGGGCAGCGGGGCGCTCTCGCCCTCCACCAGGGCCGCGTACGCGGAGGGCAGGCGGCGTACGGTCTGCGTGGCGTTGTTGATCAGGATGTCCAGCGGGCCCGCCTCGGCGACCTGCTCGGCCAGGGCCACGGCCTGGGCCGGGTCGCGCAGGTCGATACCGACGACGTCGAGCCGGTGCAGCCAGTCCGCGGAGTCCTCCATCGCCTTGAAGCGCCGGATGGCGTCCTTGGGGAAGCGGGTGGTGATGGTGGTGTGCGCACCGTCACGCAGCAGCCGCAGCGCAATGTACATGCCGATCTTGGCGCGGCCGCCGGTGAGCAGGGCCCGCTTGCCGGTGAGGTCGGTGCGGGCGTCCCGCTTGGCGCGGTTCTCGGCGGCGCACTTCTGGCAGAGCTGGTGGTAGAAGTAGTCGACCTCGACGTAGCGCTGCTTGCAGGTGTAGCAGGAGCGGGGGCGCTGGAGTATGCCCGCGATCTTGCCGGCCTCGACCTTGGAGGAGGGCAGGATGCCCTCGGTCTCGTCGTCGATGCGCTCGGCGGAGCCGGTGGCGGTGGCCTCGGTGACGGCGCGGTCGTGCGCGGTCTTGGCGGCGCGGCGCTCCTGGCGGCGGCGCTGCTTGACCGTGCGGTAGATGTGCGAGGTGGCCCGGCGGACCTTGATCGCGTCCGGGTGGTCGACGTCGAGCTGGTCCAGTTCCTCCAGCACGCTCAGGCAGACGGCCAGCCGCTCGGGGTCGATACCCGGCCCGTAGACCACCTCGTCCGTGGCCATGGAGGCCATGGAGCCGTCCTCTGTCACCGTCATCGCGCTGCCGCTTCCCTGATCACCCGCGCAGCGCTCCGACTCGCGCCCGCTTTCGAACGGGGAATTTTACGGAGCGCACGGCCCGGCCGCCAAACCCGATCCGTTCCGTGGTCGTGATCGGGCGTGCTCGCCGTGGCCGGCTTGCGGTCGTGCGCTGGGGGCGGGGGCGGTGCTGTGCTCGCCGTCGAGGCCGTGCGGGACCATACCCGGCGGACACGTCCCCGGCCTCCCACGCCGAGCCGGGCCCCCTCACCGGCGACGGACCCGCAGGCGCCCCAAGGCGAGCTCCGCCCCCACCGACCGACCCGCAGGCAACCCAGGGTGAGCCCTGCGCCCCACCGACCGACGCACGGCGACCCATGGCGAGCCCTGCACCCCCACCGACCGACCCACGGCGACCCACGGCACGCCTCCCCCGCCCCACCAACCGACCCGCAAGCCCCCACGGCGCCCCTCCCGCCCACGGACCCGCGAGCCGCCGACGGTGGACGTGCCCCGCGGGGGCCACCCGCACCCGGCGACGAAAGCCGCGCGGGTGGTGCGGGTGGTGCGGGTGGGAACCCCTCCCGGCCGGAGGCCGGATCAGGCCTCGCAGACCGACAGCAGCATCGACACCTCGGCCGACACCGCGTGAGCGAACCGGTCCAGGTCCGGCACGGCCTCCGCATCGGCCACCAGCCCGTAGTGCACACGCCCCCGGTACGTCGAGATGGCCACCGCCAGCGCCTGGCCCGGGGCGAGCGGAGCCAGCGGATAGACCTCGGCCAGCTCGTGCCCGCCGAGCCGCAGTCCCACCCCCGGCAGCGGCACGCTGGTGACGAGGATGTCGAACCACAGCCGGGCCGCCTGTCCGACGAGCGGTCCGCCGAGCCGGTGGCCGAGGGCCGGGACGTGATCGGCGAGCAGCGCCACTGCGCCCGCACCCCGGTCGGGCCCCGCGTCCTTGTTGCGGAGCATGGCCGTGCGCACGGTGTCGAGCCGGCCGAGCGGGTCGGGCTCGTGCACGGGGAGCCGTATCAGATAGCCGGAGAGCCGGTTGCCCTGTGGGTGGGCGGTGCGCGGGCGGCGCCGGGAGACGGGGATGAGCGCACGGGGCGCCACCCCCTTGCTGCCGTCGCCCCGCTCCTCCAGCCAGCGGCGCAGCGCCCCGGCGACCACGGCGATGAGCACGTCGTTCACGGTGCCGCCGGCGGCCTTGCGCACCCGGTGCACGTCGTCGATGTCCACGACGACCCCTGCGGTACGGCGGGTACCGCTCGGGGCCGAGGTCAGCGCGGAGACCGGCCGCATACCCAGGGTGGAGCGGGCGAGCGAGGCCCCGATGTCCAGCGCCCGGCCGACGTCGGACAGCGCGCCCCTGACCAGCCCGGGAACGAGCCCGGGCAGCTTGCGGATGTCGGGCAGCAGGCCGCGCGGAGGCTCGATGGCGCGGGGTGCCCGCTCGGGCATGTCCACGGGATCCAGCACACCGGCGGCGAGTTTCAGCGCGCGCAGCCCGTCGGCGAGGGCGTGGTGGAACTTGAAAAGGACGGCGAAGGAGACACCGTCCTCGCCGGGCAGGACGTGCGCCTCCCACGGCGGCCGGCCCCGCTCCAGGGGGCGCTCCATGAGCCGGCCGGCGACCGCGTGGAAGTCGGCGGTCGGCGCGTGCAGCCGTACGTGGTTCAGCGGGTCGAAGTCCGGGTCGGGTTCCCGGGTGGCGCCGCCGAAGGCGAGCGGCTGCCACACGTCGCGGATGCGCAGGCGCAGCCCGGGTACGGCGGCGGCGCGGGCGGCGAGCAGGTCTGCGGCATGGGCACCGGCCGTGGGCGAGTGGCAGCCGAAGACGCCGAGGGCGCCGAGGTGCATCGGGTGCCGGTCGGACTCCATGTTCCAGAACGCCAGGTCGAGGGGAGCGAGCAGGTCGGAAGTCAAGGGCTTGCCTCACGCGTCGACGACGGGTGGATCTACGGTCTTTTGCAGTCAATCCCCGTCGACCGATTACGGTCAAGTACGATCAGGCTACGCTCAGTTAACGGCAGATTAAGTCCCGCCCCTGCAAAGCGGGCGGGACCTAGGGATACCTGAGCTCACTTCAGGACGGGCTGCGCCGCCTCGGGTGACGTACCCCACTCAGACGGGCGCGGGCCGACCGTGAACGCGAGCGAGCGCAGGGAGCGCAGCGCACCCGTCGTCAGATACGTCCGCTCGTGCGGTGTTCCGTCGGCACGGACGGTCTGGATGTAGCGGTCGGTGGCGGAGGTGCCGGGCGCGGCGATCGTCAGCCCGCCGCTCGGCCAGTACCGGCGGTCCAGGGTCAGGTCGACGCGGTCGAAGACCGGGGTCGACAGGCCCCAGGTGCTGTACCCGGGCTGGATCGGGAACAGCCCGATGGACGACAGCACGTTCCAGGCGGACATCGTGCCCAGGTCGTCGTTGCCGGTCATGCCGGTGGGCCCGTCGGTGAAGAGGGTCAGGGCCGCGTGCACCACGTCGGTGGTCTTCCACGGCTGCCCGGTGGCGAGGTAGGTGTAGGGGGCGATGAGGTCGGGCTCGTTCATCGGGTTGTACTTGTCGGCGTTGTAGTACGCGTACGCGTTGCCGTGCACCCACACCTCGCGGGCGGTCCTCGCGGGGTCGGCGAGCAGCCGGTCGTAGGCGAAGAAGGAGTCCAGGCGCTCGTTGGCGGCGCGCTCTCCGCCGATGAGCCGCACCATGCCGGGCACGTCCTGCGGCACCAGCCACTGGTACTGCCAGGCGGTGCCCTCGTGGAAGCCGGTGCCGAGCGCCGGGTCGGCCGAGCCGGTGAAGGCGCCGGATGCGTCGCGGGCGCGGAAGAAGCCCGTCGACGGGTCGAAGATGCTCCGGTAGTTCTGGGCGCGGGCCGCATACCGGTCGGCGTCCGCCTCATGGCCGAGTCCGCGGGCCATCTGGGCCAGCATCGCGTCGGCGAGCGCGTACTCCAGGGTGACGGAGGCGCCGTGGTGGTAGTCGGAGTCGCCCAGCTTGGCCAGCGGACGGTCCTTGATGAACGGGGCGAAGCCCTGCGCGAGGTACTCGGCGTTGGCCTCACGGCCGATGCCCGGGTAGTCGGCGGGCGGGACGCCGTCGGCGTTCTTCTTCAGCGCGCGGTAGGCCCGCTCCTCGAAGCCCTTGAGCAGCCCCGTCTGATACGCCGTGGTCAGGAACGGGGTGACCGGGTCGCCGCTCATGACGTTCGTCTCGACCGGACCGTAGCCCCACTTGGGCAGCCAGCCGCCGTCCTCGGCGATCGCCACGACCGAGCGGGCCATGTCCCGGGCCTCGTGCGGCGCGAGCAGCGCGAGGAGCTGGGCCTGGGTGCGGTAGGTGTCCCACAGCGACCAGTTCTGGTAGTACGTGAACCCGTCGGCGCGGTGGGTACGGCGGTCCCAGCCGAGGTACCGGCCGTCGGCGTCGCCGCCGATGTTCGGCGCGAGGAACGACCGGTAGAGCGAGGAGTAGAAGGTCCGGCGCAGGGTGCCCGTGCCGCCCCGCACCTGGACGGCTGCGAGCCGCTTCTCCCACTGCTCACGTGCCCGCTCGCGTACCGCGTCGAAGGACCGGCCGCCCTCGGCGCGCAGATTGCCGGCCGCGCCGCCCGCGTCGACGTACGACAGGGCGGTGGTCGCCTCGACGGTACGGTCCTCGGTGGTGTCGAAGCGGACGTAGGCGCCGCCGTGCCCGCTGCGGGAGCCCGGGGTGACGGTCTTCCCGTCCCAGGTGCCATAGGCGGTGAAGGGCCGGCTGAAGCGGGTGATCGTGTGGACCGTGTAGGGGCCGGTGTCCCGGCAGAAGCCGCGGCCGGTGATCTCGGTGCGCACGGTGTGGTCGTCGAGGATCTCGACGGTGCTGGAGACCGCCTTGTGCAGCGACTGGGCGGCGTTCAGCAGGACGTTGGCCTTGCCGGTGGCGGGGAAGGTGTAGCGCTGCACGCCGGTGCGCTCGGTCGCGGTCAGCTCGGCGCGGATGCCGGAGGACAGGCCGACACGGTAGTAGCCGGGGCTCGCCGTCTCGTCCTGGTGCGAGAAGCCGGCCGCGTACTGGCTGTAGTCCGTCTGCGTGACGTCGCCGGTGGTGGGCAGCACGGGCAGGTCACCGCCGATGCGGCAGCCGACGCCCGAGAGATGGACCAGGGAGAAGCCGCGAATGCGGTTCTGTGTGTAGTCGTAGCCGGTGCTGTGCCCGGTGTCCGGGGAGAGCTGCACCATGCCGAAGGGCACGGCCGCGCCGGGGAAGGTGTTGCCCTCGTCCTGGCTCCCGATGAACGGGTTGACCAGATCGGTGAGGTGGCCGTCGGTCCGCTCGGCAGCCCGTGCGGCGGGGGTGGCGATCAGCGCGGACGCTGCCATCACCCCGGCCAGGCACAGCCGTGTGCGCCGGGTCCCTCTCATGTCGGATGACCTCCGGAGGTTCGAGTCGTTGCCTGCATCCTGAGGGGCGAACGAGCCGAACCCGGGCATTCCATGGGGGTTACCCCCAACGCGTCGCACAAGGTCATGTGTACGAACGAACCATGACAGACGGTCAGAGCGTCAGCTTGAACCCCTCGTGGCTGCGGGCGAAGCCGAGCGCGGTGTAGAAGCGGTGCGCGTCCTCACGGCTCTTGTTGCTGGTGAGCTGAACGAGCGCGCAACCCCTCGCGCGTGCACGGCCCGTGGCCCGCTCCATCAGGGTCCGTCCGAGCCCGCCCCCGCGCCGGTCCGCGCGGATCCGCACCGCCTCGATCAGTGCCCGCTCGGCGCCGCGCCTGCCGAGCCCGGGGATGTACGTCGCCTGCAGGCAGCCCACGACCGTCCCGTCGGCGCTGTCGACGAGGACCAGCATCTCGTTGCGCGGGTCCGCCTCGATGGCGGCGAAGGCGCGCTCGTAGGCCTCCGTCACCTCCACCGTCTCCGGATCCACCACCCGGTCCTCGTCGGCGAGCAGGGCGAGAACGGCGGGCAAGTCGGCGCGGGTGGCGGGACGGAACACCAGTGCGGAGGCAGCAGACATGGCGCGACCCTATCGGGTGCCTCCCGCCGCGCAGCGGCCGTCCTACGGCACCCGCTGCCCCTTCCCCAGGGCGATCACGCCGCCCTTGGAGACGGTGTACAGCTCCGCGTCCCGCTCCGGGTTGACGCCGACGGTCGCGCCGGGCGGAACCTCGACGTTCTTGTCCAGGACGGCACCACGCACCACCGCGCCCCGGCCGATGCGCACGTTGTCGTGCAGCACCGAGCCCTGGACCACCGCGCCCGGGTCGACCCGTACGCCCGGGGACAGGACCGACCGGGTGACCTGACCGCGGATCAGGCAGCCCGCGCTGATGATGGACTCGCCGGCGATGCCGCCCGCGTTGAAGCGGGCCGGGGAGAGCTGGCCCGAGTGGGTGTAGATGGGCCACTGGCGGTTGTAGAGGTTGAACGCGGGACGCTCGGCGATGAGGTCCATGTGCGCCTCGTAGTAGGCGTCGAGGGTGCCCACGTCCCGCCAGTAACCCTGGTCGCCGGAGGTCTCGCCGGGCACGTGGTTCTCGCTGAAGTCGTACAGCCGGGCCTCGCCGCGGGCGGTGAGCTGGGGCAGGATCGAGCCGCCCATGTCGTGCACCGACTGCCCGTCCTCGGCGTCCCGTTGCAGCGCTTCGACGAGGGCCTTGGTGGTGAAGAGGTAGTTGCCCATCGAGGCGAAGACGGTCTCCGGGTCGTCCGGCAGGCCCGGGGGGTCGGCGGGCTTCTCCAGGAAGCGCTCGACGACACGGCCGTCCGGACCGGGGGTGATCACGCCGAAGGACGAGGACGCCGCGCGCGGCACCCGGATCCCGGCCACGGTCACGCCCGCGCCGCCCTCGATGTGCTGCCGGAGCATCTGCCGCGGATCCATCCGGTAGACGTGGTCGGCGCCGAACACGGCCACGTACTCGGGCCGTTCGTCGTGGATCAGGTTCAGCGACTGCAGGATCGCGTCGGCGCTGCCCAGGTACCAGCGCGGGCCGAGGCGCTGCTGGGCCGGGACCGGGGTGACGTAGTTGCCGAGCAGGCTGGACATCCGCCAGGTGGTGGTGATGTGCCGGTCCAGCGAGTGCGACTTGTACTGGGTCAGCACGCAGATGCGCAGGATGTCGGCGTTGACGAGGTTGGACAGGACGAAGTCGACGAGACGGTAGGTGCCGCCGAAGGTGACGGCTGGTTTGGCACGGTCGGCGGTCAGCGGCATCAGGCGTTTCCCCTCGCCGCCCGCCAGTACGATCCCGAGCACGGAAGGTCCTCCACGACGCATGGCCGCTCCCCTCACCCTCGTTGAACCATGGCTGCCCCGAGCGGACGGGACTAAGCCCGCTTGAGGATCTCCTCGTACAGCGCGGCCGTCCGCCGGGCCACGGTGTCCCAGCCGAACTCGCCGACCGCGCGCTCCCGTCCGGCCTCGCCCATCCGCCGGCCGACCGCCGGATCACCGAGGACGGTGTCCAGGGCACGCGCGAGACGCGTCTCGAACTCCTCGTCCACGTCGACCAGCACACCGGTACGGCCGTCGTCCACGACCTCCGGGATGCCGCCGACCCGGGAGGCCACGACCGGGGTGCCGCAGGCCATCGCCTCCAGGTTGACGATGCCGAGAGGTTCGTACACCGAAGGGCACACGAACACGGCCGCGCGGGTGAGGAGTTGGATCACCTCGGGGCGCGGCAGCATCCGCGGGATCCAGAACACGCCCGTCCGGACCCGGCTCAGCTCCTCGAACAGCTCCCGGAACTCCCGGTCGATCTCCGGGGTGTCGGGGGCGCCCGCGCACAGCACGACCTGGGCGCCCGGGTCGATGTCCCGTACCGCGCGCAGCAGATGGGGCACGCCCTTCTGGCGGGTGATCCGGCCGACGAACAGGACGTACGGGCGGGTGGGGTCGATGCCGTGCCGGACGAGGGCGTCGGTGCCGTGGTCGGGGCGGTACAGGCGGGTGTCGATGCCGTTGTGCACCACGTGCACGGCGGCCGGGTCGAGCGCCGGGTAACAGGCGAGGACGTCCTCGCGCATGGCTCCGGACACGGCGATGACCGCGTCGGCGGCCTCGACCGCGGTGCGTTCGGCCCAGCCCGACAGCGCGTATCCGCCGCCCAGTTGCTCCTCCTTCCAGGGGCGCAGCGGCTCCAGGGAGTGGGCGGTGAGCACGTGCGGGACGCCGT
Organism: Streptomyces sp. NPDC053069; assembly: GCF_044546895.1. Taxonomy (NCBI): domain Bacteria; kingdom Bacillati; phylum Actinomycetota; class Actinomycetes; order Kitasatosporales; family Streptomycetaceae; genus Streptomyces; species Streptomyces sp. NPDC053069. The sequence continues at coordinate 121,311 of NZ_JBITZN010000003.1, forward strand.
ACAGCAGCTTGGCGAAGTGGCCGGCGAGGTTCGCGTACCAGGTGTGCGAGTGGACGACTTCGCGGCCCTGGAGGGCGGCGGCGACGGACAGGTCCACGGAGAAGGTGCGCAGCGCGTCGTTGGCGCCGTCCAGCGCGGACCAGGGCCGGTGGCGTACGACCCCCACCCCGCGTCCCTCGCCCCAGCAGTGCACCTCCAGGTCGACCAGCGAGGTCAACTCCCGGGCCAGGAACTCCACATGGACACCGGCGCCGCCGTACACATCCGGGGGGTACTCCCGGGTCAGCAGTCCCACTCGCACCCGACAACCCCCTGGTCTCGGCGGCAGGTTCCTTTTCATGGTCACCCAGACGCGGCCCGTGGGGAAGAGCGCGGCGGCCGGGTGAAGCAGCAGTCGCCGCAGACCCCGCCACCGGGCACCCGGTAGTACAGGCAGCAGCTGCGGCGGCGGAAGGCCGTGCCGGTGCGGGTGCCGGTGGTGCGCAGGAGGGGGTGGGCGAAGAGTTCGTCCGTGAGGGCGCGGGCCCGGCCGGCGGCGTCGGTACGGCCGTGTGCGCGGGCCCAGCGGTCCAGTTCCCGGGCCGCCCCGGCGAGCGCGGAGCCCGCGTTGCCCCACAGCAGTCCGGGCGCGCTGCCGTACCGGGCCCGCAGGGTCTCCGCCAGCGGTTCCAGGTGTCCGTGCAGCACGGTGGCGGCGAGGGTGGCGGCGTCGCCGGGCCGCGGGCGCAGCCGGGTCAGGAACAGGTCGTCGGGGGCAGCGGCCGACGGGTCCCAGCGCAGCAGGCGCGGATCGAGATCGGGCGACCTCCCGTACAGGACGGCGCAGCCGAGGGCCACCGCCCACAGCCGGGCGGCCAGCCCCTGCTGGGCGAGGGAGGCGGCGACGCGCGGCTCGGGTGTGCGCAGCCGGTCCGCGACCGTGGCCACGCGCTCCGTCAGGGCGTCGCGGTGGACATCCGAGGTCACCCGTTCGTAGGTCTCCGCGAGTGTCGGCAGCCGCCCGGGATCCGGCCCGCCGGCGGCGTCGGCCGGGTCCGGGGCCGTACGCAGGACGAAGAAACCGCCGAGCGGGCGGAGGGCGGCGAGAGCGGGGTCGAGGTCCACGACACGTACTGGTACCAGGCGCGTTCCCGGCCCGGAGCCCCGGGTCTCCACCATGCGCACCCGTCCCGAGGATGATCACGCGGCCGGTGTACTCCATCGGCAGTAGGACGCATGGCGTGCTCAGGTACGACGACGGGGGGAGCGCGGGCGGGCAGAGTGTTGGCCATGCGATCCGACCGAACGCCGCGCCGGGCCCAGGGCTCCCGCCGCGCGCAGAGGAGACGCCGATGAGCGCCCTCGCGTGGTCCGTGCTGCTGTCGTTCGTGTCCGCCGTCGCCTACGCGGCCGGCGCGATCGCGCAGGAGCAGGTGGCCGTGTCCTCGCCCGCCCGCGCGTATCTGCCGCTGCGCCGGCCGGGCTGGTGGGGGGCGCTGCTGCTCAACGGCCTCGGCGGCGTGCTGCACGTGGTGGCGCTGGCCTACGGCCCGCTCAGCCTCGTCCAGCCGCTGGGTGCGCTGACCATCGTCTTCGCGCTGCCCATGGCGGCGCTGTGCGTCGGCCGCACGGCCGGGGCGACCGCCTGGCGCGGCGCGGTCATGGCCACGGTGGGCCTCGCCGGTCTGCTGTCCCTGGTCGGTTCCTCCGACGCCCACTCCCTCGACGCGGTCCAGCGGTTGGCGGTCGCGCTGGTCACTGGCGGCGCGGTCGTGGCGCTGCTGTGCGCGGGTCTGGCCGCGCACCGGCACCCGGCGGTGCGCAGTGTGCTGCTCGCCGTCGCGTCCGGCGCGGCATTCGGCATGTCGTCGGTGTTCACCAAGACCGTCGCCGTCGACTGGACCCGCGGCATCTGCCTGTCCGAGCTGCCCTCGCTGGCGGTGATCGGCCTGTTCGCCGTCGCCGGCGTCCTGCTGTCCCAGGCCTCCTACCGGGGTGGCGGTCTCGCCGCCCCGCTGGCCACGCTGACCGTGGTCAACCCGGTGCTGGCGGCCGCCGTCGGCATCCTGATGTTCGGCGAGACGTTCCGCTACGGCGGCACGGGCACCGCGCTCGCCGTGAGCTGCGGGGCGGTGGCGGCGGGCGGCCTGATCATGCTGACCACCGAGCGGATCGGACACGGCGGGGCGCCCGACCTCGCGGACTCCCTTGCCGATTCCCTTGCGGACGCCGCCGCGCCGGCTGCCGCCGTGGCGGACGTCCGCGTCGGCGTGCCGCGGCAGCGGGTGACGGCACCACCGGCCGAGCCGGAGCGGGCCGTGCCCCCGGAGGCCGACGGGGTGCTCGACACGCCGGAGCTGCCGGACCTGCTCACGCCAGAACCGGGCACCGCGCAGCAGGCCGACGGCTCCGCGCCGCCGGCCGACACCGCGCTCCCCGCGTCGCACGCCGCGCTGCCCGGGCACGGCCCTGTGCCGCTGCCCGTCCTGGAACCGCCCCGTACCTGCGTCAGATCCTGACGCCGCCGGCCCGCAGATAGGCGAGCGGGTCGATGTCCGTGCCGAAGCCGGGTCCGGTCCGCACCTCGAAGTGCAGGTGCGGACCGGTCACGTTTCCGGTGGCTCCCGAACGGCCGATCCGCTGCCCCGCGCCGACCGTCTGCCCGGTCCGTACCGAGATCGCCGACAGATGGCCGTACTGGGTGTAGCGGCCGTCGGCGTGCCGGATCACCACCTGGTAGCCGTACGAGCCGCCCCAGCCCGCGGCCACCACCTGCCCGGTCTCCGCGGCCTGCACGGCGGTGCCGGTCGGCACGAGGAAGTCGACGCCGGTGTGGTAGCCCTTCGACCAGTGCGCGCCGGCCACGCGGTAGCCGGTGCCGATGGGCGCGTCGACGGGGGCGACGAGCGTGCGGCTGGTGGACGTGGAGTGGTGCGGGGCGGTCCTGTGCTCCGACGGGGCTTTCCTCTTGCGGGAGTCGGTCTCCTTCGCCGGGGACGTGGCGGAGCCGGCGGCCGTGCCCCGCAGGTCGAGCCGCTGGCCCGGCAGTATCAGGTCGGGATCGGACCCGATCGTCGCGCGGTTGCCGGCGTACAGCCCGCGCCAGCCGCCCCGGACGTGGTGCTCGCCGGCGATGCCGGAGAGGGTGTCGCCGTGCACCACCGTGTACATCTCGGCCCGGCCGGCCCTCGACTGCGGGGTGGTCTGCGGCCGTACGTCCGGTACCGGAGCCTTCTTCCCGGCTGTCACGGGCCGGGTCGTGGCGCTGTCCGGGTGCGGGCCCCGGCCGGCGTCGCCCCGGCTCAGCCCGGCCCGCACCGAGCACACCGGCCAGGCGCCCGGCCCCTGCCCGTCGAGGACCCGCTCGGCCACGGCGATCTGCTGGTCCCGGGTCGCGCGGTCGGCGCGCGGGGCATAGCGGGTGCCGCCGTACGCCTCCCAGGTGGACTGGGTGAACTGCAGCCCGCCGTAGTAGCCGTTGCCCGTGTTGATGCTCCAGTCGCCGCTGGACTCGCAGGCGGCGACCTTGTTCCAGGTGGAGGCGTCGGCCGCGGCGGCCGTGCCTGCGGCGACCAGCGGGATCGCGAGGCCGGCGCCGCCCGCCGTGACGGTGAGTGAGGCGCGGTTGATCCTGTTCGGCTGGTACCGGCGATGCCGGCCGCGTACGGCCATGTCCGAATTCCCCTCGGCATGCGTCAGGAGGGGCAAAAGTAAGCGCCGCGAACAGGCCATGACAAGACGGAAAACCGGCCTCCCGCACCGGCCAAGTGGCCGGGAACGGCCCTGTCTTGACCTCGATCGCCGCAAGCCTGCGGGTGAAATCGCCGGACGCTGAGGCCATGGGCTCCGTCACCCGTACACAAGCGTGGCGGGCCGGATGTGCGTTCGCCGGAGCGGCACGTCAGGATGGGCGAGGCCCCGTACTGACGGAGCCGTAGTCACGAGGCAACCAGGGAGCAGGCGGTATGAGCACTTCAGCGCAGATCGGTGTCACGGGCCTCGCGGTCATGGGCCGCAACCTCGCCAGGAACTTCGCCCGCAACGGCTACACGGTCGCCGTGCACAACCGGACGGTTTCGCGGACCAAGGCGCTGGTGGAGGAGTTCGGACACGAGGGCGACTTCGTCGCGGCCGAGACGGCCGAGGACTTCGTGGCGGCCCTGGAGCGCCCGCGCCGCCTGGTGATCATGGTGAAGGCGGGCGAGCCGACCGACGCGGTGATCCAGGAGTTCGCGCCGCTCCTCGAACCCGGAGACATGATCATCGACGGCGGCAACGCGCACTTCGCGGACACCCGGCGCCGGGAACGGGAGCTGCGTGAGCAGGGCATCCACTTCGTCGGCACCGGCATCTCCGGCGGCGAGGAAGGCGCCCTGCACGGGCCGAGCATCATGCCGGGCGGTTCGAAGGAGTCGTACGACTCGCTGGGCCCGATGCTGGAGAAGATCTCGGCGAAGGCCGCGGACGGCGCGCCGTGCGTGACGCACGTGGGTCCGGACGGCGCCGGGCACTTCGTGAAGATGGTCCACAACGGCATCGAGTACGCGGACATGCAGCTGATCGGAGAGGCGTACCAGCTGCTGCGCGACGTCGCCGGGTACACGCCGGCGCAGATCGCGGACATCTTCCGCACCTGGAACACCGGCCGGCTGGACTCCTACCTGATCGAGATCACCGCCGAGGTGCTGTCCCACGTGGACGCGGCGACCGGCAAGCCGTTCGTGGACGTCGTCGTCGACCAGGCCGAGCAGAAGGGCACCGGCCGCTGGACGGTGCAGATCGCACTGGACCTGGGCGTGCCGGTGTCCGGCATCGCCGAGGCGGTCTTCGCGCGGTCGCTGTCCGGGCACGCGGCGCTGCGGGACGCTTCGCGGGGTCTGGCGGGGCCGAAGCCGGCCGCGCTCGGCGAGTCGGAGGCGGCGGCGTTCGCCGACCGGGTCGAGCAGGCGCTGTACGCGTCGAAGATCGTGTCGTACACGCAGGGCTTCCACGAGATCGCCGCGGGCAGCGAGGAGTACGGCTGGGACATCGACCTCGGTGCGGTGTCCTCGATCTGGCGGGGCGGCTGCATCATCCGGGCCGCGTTCCTGGACCGGATCCGGGCCGCGTACGACGCCCGCGCCGATCTGCCGAGCCTGCTGGCGGACGAGACGTTCGCGCGCGAGATCGCGGACGCGCAGGACGACTGGCGGGAGGTGCTGATCGCCGCGACACGGCAGGGGGTGCCGACGCCGGGGTTCGCGGCGGCGCTGGCGTACTACGACGCGTTGCGTGCGGCTCGCCTGCCGGCGGCTCTGACGCAGGGCCAGCGGGACTTCTTCGGGGCGCACACCTATCGGCGGGTGGACCGGGAGGGTGCGTTCCACACGCTGTGGGGCGGAGACCGGACCGAGGTGTCCGCGTAGTTTTTGTCCGCCTGCGGGGCGGGGAACGGGCGTCGGGCGACTGCAGGCGCGTGGTGGCTGGTCGCGCCCGCGCGGCGGAGCCGCAGGTGACACGGCCCCGCGCCCGTTTCAGCTCCCGGTGTGGTCAGGTGAGCGGAGGTCCCGGCTCGGGATTCGGTACGGGTTCCGGGCCCGGCGGGATCGGGGACGGTGAGGGTTCCGGTGGGCCCGGGGCCGGCGGGGCCGGGGGCGGGGTCGGGTCGGGGCCCGGCGGGGGTGGTGTGGGCTGCGGGCCCGGCTCAGGGGGCGGCACCGGGGTCGGGTAGGGGTCCGGCGGGGTGGGACCTGGACCCGGTGTCGGCCCCGGCGGGACCGGGCCGGGGTGCGGGTTCGTCATGGTGTCCTCCAGGCAGTCGCTGGACGTCGCCTCTGGACTACTCCCCCGCCTACCCGGCAGCCCCTCGGCCACTCACCCGACAGGGCGAGCCGCCGTTCAGAACCGGCCCGGGTGGGCCCGAAGCCAGTCCTTGGCGGCCGCCGTCAGCTCGGGATCGGCCGGCGGGGCGACCTCCGGGTGCCGCTCCGCCCACCCGACGACGTACGGGCACAGCGGCGCCACCGGGACGCCCTCGCGCTCGGCGAGGGCGTACAGCTCGCGGGCGAGGGAACCGGCGATGCCCCTGCCCTCGTGCGCGGGCTCGACGATCGTGTGGACCGGGACCAGTGCGCGGGCGGGCGACTCCAGCACGAAGTACTCGATGTGGCCGACGACAACGCCCTCGCCCACGGCCTCCAGACGGCCAGCCGCCCGGTCGTCGCGGATCTCGGTCTCGCTCATGGGCTCGGCACGCTCCTGTTCCGGTCCGGCACGGTCCCTCGGTCAGGCCCGGACGGCCTGCGGGCTGCGCTGCTGGTCCGAGCCGGGCACCGGCTCGGCGGGGTCGGCCCCGAGGGACACGATCCGGTTGCCGCCGTCGACGTGCACGATCCGCGGCTTCAGCTCCCGCGCCTCGGCGTCGGTGACCTGGGCGTAGCTGATGATGATCACCAGGTCTCCGGGATGCACCAGATGGGCGGCCGCTCCATTGATCCCGATCACCCCGGATCCGCGTTCACCCTCGATGACGTACGTCTCCAGCCGGGCACCGTTGGTGATGTCGACGATGTGCACGAGCTCGCCGGGCAGCAGGTCGGCGGCGTCGAGCAGATCGGCGTCGATGGTCACCGATCCCACGTAGTGCAGGTCGGCCTGGGTGACGGTGGCGCGGTGGATCTTGGACTTGAACATGGTACGAAGCACGAAGAAACTCCCGATTCGTCTGCTCCCTGCCTGCTTTTTGCGGGTCAAGGGCGTCGTGGATTGTACATCGGCACGCCTTTCAAACGAAGGCTCACCAGAACCTCGCGCGCCACGGCGAGCAGGCTTCTCACCTGCGCGATCTGCGCAAATCAAGCTGCCGCGGAGCCGTCGACCAGGAGCGTGCACGGAAGACTGTCCCGGTCCCATGCTGATGGGATGCCGACTTACCTGATGAGTCATCAGGTAAGTCGAGGGATCTACGTCGGTACCGACCAGTCCACCCTGGCAGGACAAGGGCGCTGCGCCTACGGCGGCACAGGGGTACCAGCCGCTGCGGCGGATGAATCGGGTGCCCTGTTCGCCGAGAGCCAGGTCCGAACCGGCCCACATGCAGTGAAGGCCCGGTGGACACCGGGCCTTCACTTTTGAGTAGCGGGGACAGGATTTGAACCTGCGACCTCTGGGTTATGAGCCCAGCGAGCTACCGAGCTGCTCCACCCCGCGTCGGTACGGTGAACTGTACGGCACCGAGCGGGATCGGCCCAATCGACTTTCGCCCCGGTCCGGATTCCGAATTCCCGCAGGCCCCAGTGAGTGACCGAAATGTTCCCTCGGACGGCGTTGGAATACGGGCACACCTGGTGAGTAGTCTCCATGAGCCGGCCGGCGGTGGCCTGGTCCAAGCCGGGCAGGTGTGGCGTCAAGACCCATCAGTGAACAGCCCCCGCTATCAAGGGTGATCAGCCTCCCCCGTTCCGCCGCCCACGAGGACCTTCTGGCGCACGCTTTGCAGCAGGTTCAGACCGGCGGCGTCCACAAGCCCAGTTCCCCGGGGATCTCTCACCGGACCAGGCAGGTTCTTCCTCCACACTCACACAGCAGTACCCCTGCACCAGGGTGCCGCAGGGAGCGGGCGGTGGCAGCCGGCACGGCCGTGATGGTGAACGCGGGCGAGCCTGCGGTAGCCGGCCACATTTCCTAGGGGTTGTGGCGGGTGCCGGCCGGGCCGGAGGCGAGGGCGATGCGGGCGGTGATGCGTTTGCCGACCGGCTCGCGCCGGGCTTCCACGCCCTGCGCGACGGCCATCACGATCTCCAGACCGTGCTGCCCGATGCGATCGGCGTCCGAGGCACGCGCCACCGGCAGTACCGGGTCGGAGTCCCAGACGACGACCTCCACCATTTCGCCCATGATCCGCAGTTCCATCAGTACGGGTCCGGGCGCGTACTTGCGGGCGTTGGTGACCAGTTCGCTGACCACCAGCTGGGTGAGGTCCACGGCACGCTGAGAGACCGTCACACCGTGCGCGCTCTGAGCGCGGGTGAGGAAACCTGCGGCCAGATGGCGGGCCTGGGCGATGCAGGTCCCGTCCCCCTCCAGCGCCACGCCGATTTGCAGAACTTGGGCGTCAGGCGCGGTGTCGTCCTCCCCTTGCGGGTCTGATCCCATCACAGCCCGCCATTCATTCCCCGTTCACGATGCCCGGCACGTACCCCCGCAGCCGGGGTTCACGCCTTGCCCGCCTTGTTGGCTGTGCCACGCAAAGAAGCCGCCCGTACCGTGCCGGGCGGCACTGCGTACGAGGGGGTGAATATGCCAGGATCACCACACTCCACCAGGCCCTGGACGCTTCCACCACCCCCACTGGCGGCCCGCATAGACGGTGGCGGAGTGCCCGGCCCGGCATGGCTGACGGGACCGCTTCCGGGACCGATTCGCGGTCCTGCTGCCCGGGGTCGTCCGGTTACCTTGCGTGCGCGGCGGCCAGGGCGGCGAGAGGGGTGACCAGGCGGTGCAAGGGGGTGGGTCCGGCTCGTAACCTGCCGCCCATGACGACCCGGACCCAGCCTTCGACGCCCCGTGAAGCCTTCGAGCTGCTGCTTGCCGGGAACCAGCGCTTCACCGCGGGCGCCCCTGAGCACCCGAACCAGGACGCCACCCGCCGCGCTCAGACCGCGCCGGTCCAGCACCCCTTCGCCGTGCTGTTCGGGTGCTCGGACCCGCGGCTGGCCGCCGAGATCATCTTCGACCGGGGCCTGGGCGACCTGTTCGTGGTCCGCACCGCCGGGCACGTCGTGGGTGCCGGGACACTGGGCAGTATCGAGTACGGGGTGGACCTGCTGGACTGCCCGCTGGTGGTGGTCCTGGGCCACGACTCGTGTGGCGCGGTCGCCGCCGCGTGCGCCACGCTGGAGCACGGCAAGGCGCCCGCCGGGTACATCCGGGACGTCGTCGAGCGCGTCACCCCCAGCGTGCTCGCAGCCAGGGGCGCGGGCCGCTTCGACGCGGACGAGGTCCTCGCCGAGCACATGGGGCACACCGTCGACCTGCTGCTGGACCGCTCCCGTGTGCTGGCCGAGCGGGTCGCCGACGGCCGGGTCGCCGTGGTCGGCCTGCGCTACCGGCTCGCCGACGGCAGCGCCCAGCTCGTCGCCGCCCGGGGCCTGGTCGCCGAGGTATCCACCGCGGTCTGACCGGCCCCGGCTCATTCCACAGTGGTTCCTCAGCGTGCGGGACCGGGCCAGTGCGCCAGGCCGTCGAGGGCCGGCGACTGGCAGGTGGCCTCCTGCGGCGAGTCGTAGAACTCGTAGGCGTCGGCCAGGCCGCCGTGCGCGAAGACGGTGCGCATCCGAGCCGAGGGGCACGTGATCCGCAGCGAGCCCTCGCGTTCCCGGATGCGTTTGGTGAGCGCCACGACGGTGCCCAGGAACATCGAGTCCAGGAAGGGCACGAAGCACAGGTCGAGGACGAAGTGGCGGTGCCCCTCACCCAGCAGCTCGATGACTGCCTGACGGATCAAGGCGTGGGTGTGGATGTCCACCTCGCCGTCGACCTCGACAACGGTCCAGCCGTTGACGACTTCGTAAGCGACGGCGATCTCCTCGGTGCGGACGATGCTCCAGCGCATGGCCCGTCCCTTCTCGCGGCTCTGCACGAAACGCCAGGCCCCCTGCGACGCATTGCACGCCTGGTCAGCGAGGGTGTTTGCGTGCAGATGCCGCCTGCCTCCATCCAAGGCGTTTTCCGGTTGATCGCAAGCCGGGCATCCTGGTCCGATGCGGGCTACAGCCGAAGCGGGTACGGGCCTTCCGTACGCCCCCTGCACGGCCCGCCTCACGTCCGCTTCCGCCTGCCGCGTGACCGACACAGCCGGTGGTCGTTGGGTACGGCATCGCGCCATGAACATCCGCCCCCGGCGGATGCAGTGCAGGCCCGGACCCGTCGGCGCCCCGCCTGGTCACCCTACGCCGCCGCCCCACCGACGACCTGACCGTGCAGGTGCTACCCGTCTTCGCGCCGCGGACCGTGCCAGTCCAGGATGAGGACAGTGGCGTCGTCCCTGAGGTTTCCCCGACAGGCATCCAGTACCGCGGTGGTCAGGCTGCGCACGGCTTCCCTGGGATGTGAGGTGCGGGTGTCCCACACGAGGCGGGCCAGGTCGACGGCTCCGGCGCCGCGTTCCTGCATGCCGTCAGTGAGCAGGATCAGACGGTCGCCGGGGAGAAGATCGAGCTGCTGGAGGTGGTAGGAGGCAGGGGCTGCCACGCCGAAGGGGAGGTTGACCGCGAGCTGTACCTCTTCGACCTCGGTGGCGCCTTCGCGTAGGCGCAGGGGCCGGGGATGCCCTGCGTTGACCAGTTCGCAGGTCCCCGTTGTGAGGTCGATGCACAGCAATTGGCCAGTGGCCAGGCCGCGGCTGTGGGTCAACAGGGCGTCGTGGGCGTGTTGCGCCTGCTGGAGTGCGTCACAGCCGCTGCGGCGGGCGCCGCGCATAGCGCCGACCAGGAGTGTGGCGAGCAGCGCGGAGTTGGTGTCGTGGCCCATGGCGTCGGTGATGGACAGGTGCAGTGTGTCGCGGTCGAGTGTGTAGTCGTAGGTGTCGCCGCCGATGTCGTCGGCCGGCACCAGCCCTGCCGCGAGGGTGAACTGGGGAGCCTCGCAGCAGGAGGCCGAGGGAAGCAGTTGGTGCTGGATCTCGGCGGCCAGGCTGATCCGGGTGGTGCGCCGGCCCGCGTGGTACAGGTCGGTGAAGCGGCGGTCCGTGACGATGATGTAGGCCAGTGCGTGCGCCGCGTCTTCGATCTGCGCGAGCACGGTGTCGTCGGCGTTCTGCAGCGTAGCCTCCAGCAGACCGATGCAGTCGCCGCGATTGGTGACCGGCGAGATCACGCGCCGCCCGCCCTGGCCGTCCGGTTCCACGCGCTGGCACTGGGTGCGCAGGACTGCGTCGTAGACGCTGCCCTCCAGGTCGATCCGCTCGGCAGCGCCCCCCATGTCATCCTCGGCCTGTGTGGTCAGGCGCAGCAGCCGCCGACCCACGAGGTCGACGAACAGGAACGACACACGCTCCGCCCCGAAGCGCTTGCGCAGGTCATTCGCAAGTACCTCGACGGACTCCCCGGGCGGTGCCGCCTCAGCGGCGGCCAGAAGCTGCCCCAGTTCCAGATCCCCGCCATCCATGGCAACCTCCTATCGGTTGCCGGTCCTTCTTCCCCCGGTTCGCCCCCTCGTCACCCACTACATGCATCACCCCCGCTCGCGGTTCTCTCTTCCGGCGGGGTTCGGTTGACGCGTTGAGCCCGTCCGAGCTGCCGAACGGCGGTGCGGTCCCTCAGCGGTCTCGTCCGCCGACAGTGCATCGGTTCCCTCAGGTTCGGGCGTTCTGATCAGGCTGATGTCTTCGGCTGAGGCCTGCCGCCCTCGGCGCGCAGTTGCTCGTTGATGCGCTGCGCCTCTTCAAGCTGGTCTTCGAGGATGACGATGCGGCAGGCGGCCTCTATGGCGGTGCCCTGGTCGACGAGTTCGCGGGCTCGGGCGGCGATGCGCAGCTGGTACCGGGAGTAGCGGCGATGGCCGCCTTCGGAGCGCAGCGGGGTAATCAGGCGGTGTTCACCGAGGGCACGGAGGAAGGCAGGGGTCGTGCCGAGCATCTCGGCGGCCCGGCCCATGGTGTAGGCGGGGTAGTCGTCATCGTCGAGAGGGCCGACGGGACGGGAACCGGCAGGCGGCATAGACCTCTTCTTTCGGGGACGCGTCGGGGGGCCCGGGTGCCAGTACGGCACCCGGGCCCCGAGCTTTCAACACCATCTACCGGCGCTCCGCGCCGGCCTTCTTTTTCCGCAGGTGCCGCCTGGGAGGGCGGGGCTGCGGGGATCGCGAATGCGTGACCGGGGACCACCTTCCAATCCGGGGCCTTGCGTCGTACCCGGGCGGACTGCTTCCTCGCCCGGGCGATCCTGATGGCGTTCTGCTCCTTACCTTTCGATTGCGCGGATACCGCGGGTGTTGCTCACAGCCCCACTGGGGCCGTGTCCTTCTGGTCTACCTGTACAGCAGTTCGTGCCTGCTGTACCTACTTCGACTTCTGGGTACGGAGACAACGCTAACCCCGCATCGGCGGGATGTCTACTGTCGCCATGACAGTTTTTCTCCATGGAGGGTGTGTGTGCCTCTACCGCAGGTAAAGCAGAAGGAGTGCCCACTCGAATGGCGGTCCCCCTGCCTGCACGGCAGTCCACCAGCTCGCTGATCACCAGCTGGGTCAGGGTGCACGATCCGCTCGGAGGCCCAGCCGAGGGGCCGGCCGCACCCTGAACTCCATCGCGGCGCCCGGGGCACCACAACACTCGTGTAGGTGCCAGGACCATCCCCGCGCCTGCTTCGAGGGCCTCAGCGTGGTGAGAGTCTGCGGCGAAATCGACCGGGACAGGGCCCCTCCACTTCTCGATGCCGCAGCTGCTCACGGCGTCGCCTCGTACCGGACGGTGCTGGACGTCGACCACGTCACGTTCATGGACTCCAGCGGCATCAACGTCTCTTCCAGATCGTCGGTCTCGATGACGTCGTAGCCTGTCACCCCACCGCTCGCGACGCCTTGCGCCCCTGGCCTCGGGGCCGTGGCGCCAGATGACGCCTGATGCCCGCCACGGTCGTGGCGGGCATCAGGCCGGGTGCTGACAGCCGGCTGTCAGCCGGTGGGGAGCAGGCCCTCGCGCAGGCGAGCGAGGCAGCGGGACAGGAGCCGGGAGACGTGCATCTGGGAGACGCCCAGGCGCTCGCCGATCTGGGCCTGGGTGAGTTCTTCCACGAAGCGCATGTGGATGATCTGCCGGTCGCGCTCATCCAGGTCAGCGATCAGCGGGGCCAGGGAGTGGAAGTCCTCCACCAACTCCAGGTCGGTGTCTTCGACGCCGATGAAGTCCTGGAGGACGCTCTCGCCGTCCTCGCTGCCGCCGATGGCGGCGTCCAGGGAGGAGGAGTTGTAGCCGTTCGCGGCCAGACGGGCCTCCATCACCTCGTCCTCGGGCAGGCTCATCAGCTCCGACAGTTCCTTGACCGTCGGCGTGCGACCCAACCGGCTTCGCAGTTCTTCCGTGGCCCGGGCGAGCTGGACGCGGGCCTCCTGCAGCCGCCGGGGAACGTGCACGGCCCAGGTGGTGTCGCGGAAGAACCGCTTGATCTCCCCGACGACGTAGGGGATCGCGAAGGAGGTGAACTCCACCTCGCGGGACAGCTCGAACCGGTCGATCGCCTTGATCAGGCCGATCATGCCGACCTGGACGATGTCCTCCATCTCCTCCGGTCCGCGGCTGCGGAACCGGCCGGCCGCGTAACGGACCAAGGACATGTTCATCTCGATCAGCGTGCTGCGCGCGTAGCTGTACTCGGGCGTGCCCTCCTCCAGCACTGCCAGCTGCTCGAAGAACAACCGGGAGAGTTCGCGGGCATCCTTGGGCGCCACCCGGGTGGGGTCGGCGACTTCGGGCAGCTCGGTGGTCTGCGTGTCCAGCGTGCTCATGAGCGCCATGAGGTCCCCTCCCGGATTCGAACTCGTGCCACGGCCCGCTGTGAAACGGCCGACGACGCTTCGGCTACCCCTTCACTTTCCACCCATGCCTGCCACCACGCGATCGAGGGGCAGGACTGTGAGCCGGCACGTCTCCCCGCTGGGAGGACACCCGCCCGGTCCGGCCGGAGAACCCGCCTGCGTTCCGGAGTCGGCCTGCGGCCCTCGTGCTGCGGGTGGAGCAGGGGTTGCGACCGGCACCGGGGCGGCGCCCCGTCGGCACAGGCCAGTAAGCGGATCACGGGTGCAGTGGCGTCGGGGTCCTCGAATGAGGCCCCGGTCGGGGGCGTCAGGGGGCGAACAGTAGTGGCGTCGGCCGCCGACGGCGTGCCCCACGGAGTCGAGGAGACCGGCAGCACTGGGTCGGAGTCCCACACCTGGACCTCCACCAGATCACCGGCGATCCGCAGATCCAGGAGGATCGCGAAGCCCTCGCCGCCTGACCGAACCGGCCGCACGCTGCCCCAGCGGGATGCGCCACAGAATCACGGAGTGCGGCAAGCTCGAGTGCCTCCTGACACCGTCGCCGAGGCCGTCATCACCTGGGCCCACCGCCACCAACCCCTGCCACACCGGTCATGCAAGCACTGGATGCCCTACGCCTGCACGTGGCGCCGGGAGCGGCAGCGCGTCGCGGACGCTGAGGTCGCCCTCCTCGATCCGGAGGCGTGGCAGTTGCCCCAGCAATGCCACGCAGATGACGGCAGCGTCGGGCGGCGCGGGGTGCTCCTGGTCGACGCCCTCTCCGACGGCTGGCAGGTCCGCCGTTGCCCCCGCGGCAAAGACGTCACCGCCTGCTTCCAACCGCCCACACCAGGACAGGCGACATAAGCGGAGGCAGGAATAGCCAGGGGCCGCGCAGGTTTCTTCAGCGCGTACCCGTCCTGCCTCCACCGCATCACATTCACCATTTTCCCTTCAGACTCTTCTGACGCTCTTTCATTGTGCGAGCGTCAGCCAAGCCCGTAGGGCCTGGCCGGTATCAGCCAGGCCCTACGAAGGGGTGAGTACCGGTCAGGTCACCATCGATACCAGCGGCCGCGGCCACCCCCGGCGCTCGTGGAGCGCATGACGAAGCCGAGCAGCCACAGCACCAGGACGGCGAGGGCCACCCACCACAGCATCTTGACAGCGAAACCGGCACCGAAAAGGACGAGTGCGAGAAGCAGAACGAGCAGCAAGGGAATCATGATTATCGACCTCCTGAGCCGCCGTATGCCCCGCCACTGCTCCTTCATTCCGCAGCTCTGCCCGTTTGTGCAAGGAGAGCCGGGGCACGGGTGGGCTACAGCGAAAACAGCACCGAAGCAATTGGGAAGCGCCATCGGGAATGACCGCATGGCCGCCGAAGGACAGGCGGAAAAGAGCACGGCCGATGCCCGTGAGGCCAAGGAGAAGGCCAAGGACGCCTTCGGGCACTGACGACATCTCGGCCCACCTGGGCTGCGCTGCCGCGTAGTGGGCGAGGGCCCCACCGGCCCGGGCACGCCTGACCCACGGCGACACCTGTGAAGGGCCATGCACCTGTTGCGTCATTGCCCGGTCAGCCCACTCCGTCCTCAGGAATGGGGGATGGTCTCCCTGTCGCAGTGGATGGGGAAGATCTGGCCGAGCAGTGCGGTGTCGTCGTCGAAGCGGCCGTCACCGAAGCTGTGCAGCAGGCCGGTCAGGGCCTGGATCGCAGCGGGCGGGGGCTTGCCGGCGTGGTCGGCGGCGAAGGCGAGCAGGGTTTCGTCCCCGTACGGGCCGGCCGGTGCGGTCTTCACCGGTGCGCGCCTCGGTGATGCTGTCGGTGGAGAGCAGGTTGACCGGGGCCGGCCCGCTACCCCGTGCAGGAGGCCCTCCTGTCCTGGGGCCGGGGCAGCGGGCAGCGGGCAGATGAGACGGTTGCCGACCTGAGCGCCAGTACGTCTCCGGCGTCGGGTCGTATCGAGCGCTCGTTGGATCACACAGGCAGTGGATCGCCCTGTCCCGATCTCCGGGTACCGTCAGGGTATGAGTCATCCGCACCCCGAGCTGAAGGCCGCACCGCCCCTTCCCGAAGGAGGGCTGCGGGTCATCGCCCTGGGCGGCCTGGGTGAGATCGGCCGCAACATGACCGTCTTCGAGCACGCGGGCAAGCTGCTCATCGTCGACTGCGGCGTACTGTTCCCCGAGGAGACCCAGCCCGGTGTGGACGTGATCCTGCCGGACTTCACCTCGATCCGGGACCGGCTGGACGACATCGTGGCCGTAGTACTCACCCACGGCCACGAGGACCACATCGGCGGCGTGCCGTACCTGCTGCGGGAGCGGTCCGACATTCCCGTCGTCGGCTCCAAGCTGACGCTGGCGTTCCTGGAGGCCAAGCTCAAGGAACACGGCATCCGGCCGCGCACGGTGCGGGTGCGGGAGGGCGACCGGCGTGGCTTCGGGCCCTTCGACTGCGAGTTCGTGGCGGTCAACCACTCCATCCCCGACAGCCTCGCGGTCGCGATCCGCACCCGGGCCGGGATGGTGCTGCACACCGGCGACTTCAAGATGGACCAGTTCCCTCTCGACGACCGCATCACCGATCTGCGCGCCTTCGCCCGCCTCGGCGAGGAGGGCGTGGACCTGTTCCTCACCGACTCCACCAACGCCGAAGTACCCGGCTTCACCACCTCCGAGCGAGAGCTGAACCCGGCGATCGAGCAGGTGATGCGCACCGCGCCGCGCCGGGTCATCGTCTCCAGCTTCGCCAGCCATGTGCACCGCATCCAGCAGGTCCTGGACGCCGCCCACCAGCACGGCCGCAAGGTCGCCTTCGTCGGCCGGTCGATGGTCCGCAACATGGGCATCGCCCGTGACCTGGGTTATCTGAAGGTGCCCTCCGGTCTGGTCGTGAGCACGAAGGAGCTGGAGAAGCTCCCGGACCACAAGATCACTCTGGTGTGCACCGGCTCCCAGGGCGAACCGATGGCCGCGCTGTCACGGATGGCCAACCGCGACCACATGATCCGCATCGGCAAGGACGACACCGTCCTGCTCGCCAGCTCCCTCATCCCCGGCAACGAGAACGCCATCTACCGGGTGATCAACGGACTCACCCGGTGGGGCGCCCACGTGGTCCACAAGGGCAACGCCAAGGTGCACGTCTCCGGGCACGCCAGCGCCGGCGAACTCGTCTACTGCTACAACATCGTCAAGCCCCGCAACGTCAT
The DNA here is from genome assembly GCF_044546895.1 of Streptomyces sp. NPDC053069. NCBI lineage: Bacteria > Bacillati > Actinomycetota > Actinomycetes > Kitasatosporales > Streptomycetaceae > Streptomyces > Streptomyces sp. NPDC053069. The sequence goes on from NZ_JBITZN010000003.1 coordinate 138,003, forward strand.
GCCCGTGCACGGCGAATGGCGCCACCTGCGAGCCAACGCCGACCTCGCCATCCGTACCGGTGTCGACCCCGACCGGGTCGTCATCGCCGAGGACGGCGTCGTCGTCGACCTGGTCGACGGACGCGCGTCCATCACCGGCAAGGTCCCCGCCGGCAACGTCTACGTCGACGGCATGGAAGTCGGAGGCGCCACCGAAGCGTCCCTCAAGGACCGCCTCACCCTCGCCGCCGAAGGCGTGGTCACGGTGGTGGCGATCGTCGACGCGGACACCGGCGCCCTCGCCGAGGCCCCCGACTTCCTGGCCCGGGGCTTCGTCCACGACGACGCCACCTTCGAGCCGGTCATCCCCGTCATCGAGAAGACCCTGGCCACCGCAGCCGAGGAAGGCGTCGGAGACGCGCGCCAACTCGAACAACTCCTCGCCCGCGCCGTGGCGAACTGGGCGTTCCGCACCTATCGCCGCAAGCCCCTCATCATCCCCGTCATCATCGACGCCTGAGCCATAGCCCGGCGGCACGGTCCCCGTTCCGGCCCCTGCCCCGCCCGCGACGGACTCCCCGGGCGGGGCCGCCGCACGCCTCTTCCAGATCGTCGGCCTCGGGTGAGGGAGAGGCCGCCGACGCAGGCGATCCCCTCGCCGGGGCAGAGACGACGGCAGAGACGACGGCCGACACGGAGCGCGCCATGCAGGCGAAGGCGGTGCCCTGCGAACCGGCACACCGCGTCATTCCGCAGGAATGCGAAACTCGAATTCGGGACGGTCCCACGGGACCGCGGGCGGGTTCGCGAGGGCGGTCCCGATCCGTATGGCACCGACGCGGTGGTAGAAGTCCTCGGCGGGAAGGTGCGACACGACCATGACACGGTCGAGCCCGGCGGCACGGGCCTCGGATTGCATGTGCGCGACGAGCAGTCGTCCAATACCCCGTCCTTGCGCTTCGTCGGCGACGAACAGCAGGTCGAGCTCCGGTGGAGCGAGGACGAGCGAGTAGAACCCGAGGACCCGGCCTCCATGCTCGTCGGGGCCGACGGCTACGAAGGCGCGGTGGGCCTCGATGTAATCAGGGCCGACCCGGTAGCCCGCGACTGCGGCTGCGTACTTGCCCTCGTAGGCGCCTGAGCCACGCACGAGCCGTGTGAGCCTTTTGGCATCCCGCGCGACGGCCCTCCGTATGGTGATCGGCTGACTGACCGGGGAAGTGCGTGAACTCATCAGTAGAGTATTTCGCACCGGGGGGTGCCTTCGTTCGGAGGGGTCGGCTGCTCGGGCGACGCCATGCACGCCTTCACGACCGTGCCGATGGCCACCCTCGTCCTCGCCCCGGTTGGAAGGCCCAGGCACCGGCCCCTGGACGCTTCGCCGGACCAGTGCCGGGCACCCGGCCTCCCCTGCCGCTGACCCCCGGCGGGAACGCGCAGTACCTCGAAGCCGGGCAGGGACTGATTCTCGGAACCCACCTGGGCGTCGGCAGTCATATCCGAGTGCCGCTCGCGCCCTGCCGCCGGGATCCGCGCTCCTGCCGTACACCGACGGCCTGATCGAGGCTCCGGGCAGCGACCTGGACAGCGGGCTCGGCCGACGGCGCCGCCATGCCCTCGCCCTCGCGCACGAACCGCTGCACCCCCTGTGCGACCAGCCGTCCGCCCGGATGCCACCCGGCAGCACCGACGACACCGCCCTCCTTGCCCGGCGCCTGTCCGTGCGCTGACCGGGGCGGGCCGTGATCGATGACGGCACTGCTCACGCCCCCGCAGTCAGCACCAGCACGCGGCACGAGCCGGGCGCTCCAGCCGTGCGGGTGTCGTCTCCGGCGCTCCGCCACCCCCACGCCCTCAGCGTCTCAACCATCCCGACGTCCCAGGCTTCCACCAACGTGACTCCGAGCGCGGCGCCGTGGTCGGCGAGCAGTCGCCGCTGCAGGCGCCGGGCGAGGTTCCAGGCACGGCCCTGGTTCTCCCGGCGCACGCGGGACGGGACGACGATCCCGGAGACGACGAAGAGCCGCCCGGGGGCGACGCGGCGGAGCAGGCTCTCCCGAACGTCTCCGTCGAAGCCCGCCCACCACGGCCCGGCGCCGCCCACGGGAAAGCCGTAGGCGCATCCGGTCAGGACCGTGGTCTCCGCGATCAGCAGCGAGAACCCCGGTCGTCGTGCGTCGGCCGCGAGGTGTCGCAGAAAGGCGGCACGCGCCTCGTTCCACGCCCATGGGCCGCCGCCGGAGACCTCCGCGTACAGGTCGCCCAGCTCCTGCAGGCGGTCCTCGACCTGGCCGCGCGTCAGCGGGCGGAGGCGTTCTCCCTCGTGGGGCGAGGATCCCTGCTCCCGCATCGGTCGGCCCGGCCTGCGCGTGTACGACCTGCCCGGTGCCGGCTGGGGCGCGGGGAGGTTCGAGGTCGTCGGGAGGAGCATGTGCGCGCTCATGGGTCGAACCCTGCCCCGGGCGCGGACCAGGCCGACCCGGCGTCGCCGATCACCGAGAGTGGCACCGGTGCCGGAGCCGGTGCGCGGCATGCCCTCGGTGTCTCCACCGTACTCCCGGCCGGGCCCGCCACGGTGGCGCGGCGGCGGCCGACGACTGCGACAGCCCGCCGGGAGAGCACCGGTTCTTCCGCGAGGGGTCGGTCGTGGCACGCACGCTCCCTTGCCCGGCATACCCTTCAAAAGGGGGGGTGGCCGTGGTGACGCGCCGCAGCCCGCACCGAGACGGGCGTCGGGCAGCGACCTCGGTCGGGGTTGCACCCTCACCTGCCAGGAGGTCCGTATGAAGCACGAGCCCTTTCCCTCCGAAGGCCAGGCCGAGGTCCGCATCGTGGCCGCGACGCCGGAGGTCGCCCGGCGCGTCGCCGAAGTGCTCCGGCGCTGCTTCGCCTCGACCGAGCAGCGCAGCTATCCCGCGGGCCGCGCAGGAGGGACCCGGCTCCACATCACCCTCGACACCGCTCAAGCGGCGGAACCCGCACAGTCCTGGCTCACGACCAGCACCTCGACAGAGCAGACACAGACACACGCCGACGAGGTGTGACGCGGATCCGAGCAGCCCGAGGATCCGCCGTCGCCTCGTCCCCGCGCGGCCGTCAAACCGGAGAACGACAGCCATGACGAAACTCCGCGAACGCAAGAACAACCGGAAGGCGGTCCTGCGATCCCTGTACGGGGCCGTCGAGCGCAACCGCCCCGAGGTCAATGGATCGGCGCTGCGCGCCGAGCTGGCCCTGCCCGACGAGGACCTCGCCGCCGCCTGCGCCTATCTGACCGACGAGGGTCTGATCAGCGTGGACTGGACATCACACCACACCCCCGCCACCGTCTCGCTGACGCATGAGGGCATCCGTCTGATGGAGGAACTGGAGGAGGAAGAGGAGGCAGAGGAGGAACAGGAGGACGGGGTGAAGCCAGAGGAGGCACAGAGCTTTTCGCGCAGCGCGACCGGCGGTGCCGTTCCCGGCGAGTGACGAAACGGGCAGTCGTCCGACGTCTCCCGGGACGGGACCCGCACGATGGAACCCGGCGGAACACCGGCCGAAGCCGCGTCCTCGCCGACGCGCACACGTACCGCATGCCCACGCCTCGCCTGGTCGTCCCGCCGGATGAGCCGGCCGGAACAGCCGCCCGGCTGCTGGCCGCCGCGGCCGACCCCGAGAACCCGCTGACCGCCGCGCGCATGCCGGCCCTCGCCGAGACCGATCGCCTCGGGGGCACGACAGGGGAGGCGGAATGAGGCACGCCGGCCCTGGGGCGCCCACGGCGGCACTGCCATCCCGCCTTGCCCCCGGTCCCTGCGCGAGCCGTTGACCACGCAAGGTGGAGCGCCCGCACTCTTCGAGGAATGCCGCATCGTCCGCGCACACGGCGGACTGGACGGGCAGACCGTGGCGCCCCTGGCCCGCGCCCTGGCCGAAGCCCGCGCGGCCCGGCCCGGACGGCTCCTCCTCATCGTGGACCTGAGCGAGGCAGTCTTCACCGACTGCAGCATCCTGACGCCATTGTGCGATGCCTGGTACGACTGCCGCGCCCGGAGCGGCTGGCTGCGCATCGTCTACGGCAACCACGCGACGGACCTGGTCCTTCGCTGCGCCGGTCTCCTCGACCGTTTCCCCGCGTACGCCAGCGCGCAGGACGCCTGGGGGGCAACCTCGGCGATGACGACTACCCCGCCTATACCATCGGACGGGCGGCGGACGTTCTCGGCACCACCCCCGCCTTCCTCCGAGCCGTCGGTGAAGTCGGACTGATCGTTCCTCTGCGTTCGGATGGCGGCCACCGCCGTTGTTCCCGCCGCCAGTCGCGCATCGCCGCCCGAAGCCGGACGAGCACTGCGCAGATACCTAGTCCCGCCACTACAGAAATACAGCCCGATACAGGAGAATAATTACCGGACGTTCCCGAAAACGCATGACCGTCTCCACCCGGCCTGTGTTAACGTGAGAGCAGTTGCAGTTTTGGTTGCCAGAGATTTTTTCTTTGCAAAGCTTTCCGGATCTTTCCGGAGGGGTGATCATCGCGGCGACTCGGCTCCGCAAAGTGCGGTGTCGACACTGCCCCCCAAGGGAGATTCGATATGGCATCTGGCACCGTGAAGTGGTTCAACGCGGAAAAGGGCTTCGGCTTCATCGAGCAGGACGGTGGCGGCGCTGACGTGTTCGCCCACTACTCGAACATCATCAGCAACGGTGGCTTCCGCGAGCTTCAGGAAGGCCAGAAGGTTAGCTTCGACGTCACGCAGGGCCAGAAGGGCCCGCAGGCCGAGAACATCGTTCCCGCCTGACGCTGACGCGAATCGTCGCGAGCCGGTGGCTCGCACATCACGTGGCTGGGGCCCGCACTCTTGGAGTGCGGGCCCCAGCTCATTGATTTTCCCGTTTTCCGGCTCTTTTTTCTTCGGCTCATTCTTGCGAACCCTCGTGCGGCCGCCCGCCGCCGACGGGAATTCACCTTGCCGGTCACCCTCATGCCCTTCCCGATCCAGGCGGCCACGCTGCCGAACGCACTGGCCGGCCGGGACGTCCTGGGCCGGGGCCGCACCGGCTCGGGCAAGACGCTCGCCTTCGGTCTGCCGGTACTGGCCCGTCCGGACGGGCAGCGGGCCCAGCCCCGGCAGCCGCTCGCCCTCGTCCCCACCCGGGAACTGGCCCAGCAGGTCACCGACGCGCTCACCCCCTACGCCCGCGCCCTGCGGCTGCGGCTCACCACCGTGGTGGGCGGCCTGTCGATCGGCCGTCCGTTCTGGCCGGGGCGCCTTTCCGGTGTGGGGTCGGCTGGTTGGGTTCTCGCCTTCTGCAGAGCACCGTCAGGGCGCGACGGTGGGTGCGGGAGGAGTCCAGCGGTGGGTGGGGGGCACGTTGCTGCTGATGCCGAAGTCCTTCTTCAGCTGTTCGGGGATGGCGTAGTGCATGACGCGGCCGCGGGTGAGGGAGGACAGCTCGAAGACGGTGGTGAGGTGGCCGAGGCGGTCCAGGGCCCACGCGCCCAGCGGTGAGCTGTCCTCGATGGTCTCCAGCACGCCGAGCAGGCTGGGCACGATCTTGACCACGTTGTCCCAGCCGGTGCGGGGGACCCGGAGCCAGTCGGCGCAGGTGTCGCCGACGAGGTGGCGGAGGAGGGCGGAGACGATGGGGTCGAAGAAGGTGCCGGGGACGACCTCCTCGTAGAGGTCGATCAGTTGTCGGGTCAGATGGGCGCCTTCTTCCGAAGGGCCCATGTGGCGGATCATGTACAGGTCGAGGAACTGCCGGGCCTCTTCCAGGGACTTGGGCACGGCGTCCTGGTCGACACCGAGGATGGCGCCGACCACGCGCCATGCGTAGAAGTACGCTTCGGCGCCTTCGGTGGACATGTGGATCCCGAGCCGGTGCAGGCTGTCCAGGACGAGGAGGGAGAAGAACATCTGCCCGCCGATCATGTCCTCCTGGCAGATCGGCGTCCCCAGGGCTTCGGTGTCCCAGCGGTTCTCGCGCTTGAGGTGGTGGCGGATGGAGGCATGCAGGAGACGAACCTTCTGCGCTGCGGGGATGAAGCGGCTGCCTGCTTCGAAGGCGTCGGGCTGCATCAGGTAGACGGTGAACTGGCCCGTCTCCGCCATCCGCTTGGACGGGTAGTTCAGCCCATGTGTGGCGGACAGCAGCTTCGCGACGTGTGGCACGACGTAGCAGGCGGGCATGGAGGCGAAGGACAGAGCGGTGGAGATGTGCACGTTGTTGTCGATGAAGAACAGCCGGGCCTTCTCCATCTCGCCCCAGTCCACCCAGGACGGGGGCACGCTGGTGGTCTGGAGGTACTCGCGAGCGACCTCGGGCAGTCCATCGGGCAGAGGGGAGCCGGCGGTGGAGACGTAGCGCATCAGGGTGTTGAACTTGCCGACCTCCCCCCGCTCGAACAGTGTGGTCACGACGGCGTCGGCGAGTTCGTCGCCGGACTGGCGCAGGGCGTTCATCGAGGCTTCGGTGTAGGTCATGTCAGCAGTCCTTCTCGACAGGCTGCACGGTGGTGTGCGCTGGCCGTTGCGCGGAACTGGTCAGTTGCGGCGGTCGGTGGCGGAGTGGGCGAGAGCGGTCAGGGCTCGCCGTACTTGCTGAGACATGTCGAGCCCCTCCAGGCGGCCGACGGCTTCCCATACTCGGGAGGCGATCATGTTTTCCACTTGTTCCGGGGCCTTGAGTTCGACCATCAGCTCGCGTACGTCCCGCAGGTGCTCCTCGTTGAGGTCACGGCGCCCCAGCACGCCGGCCAGACGCTCACGCTGTGCGGGAAGAGCGGCCTGCCAGGTCATGGCCAGCAGCGCGGTGGGGCGGTTTCCGCGGATGTCGTCCAGGCCGGCCTTGCCCGTGCGCTCCGGTTCGCCGAAGAGGCCCAGCAGATCGTCGCGCAGCTGGAATGCCTCCCCCAGCGGAAGCCCGTACGCGGACAGGGCGGCCCGCAGCTCCGGGGAGGCGCCCGCGAGCAGGGCACCGATGAGCAGGGGCTGCTCGACGGTGTACTTGGCCGTCTTGTAGCGGACGACCTTCAGGGACACGTCCGGGTCCGGGTGGGCGCCCGTGCTCAGGATCTCCAGGCATTCGCCCGCGATCAGCTCCCGCGCGAGTTCCGCCCACATCGGCCTGGCCCTGGCCAGGTAGGCGCCGGGAAGGCCGCTGGCGGCGAACAGCTGCCCCGCCAGCGCCATCAGGTGATCCCCGACCAGCATGGCCAGCGAGCGGGCGGCAGCGCGCGCCTGTGGACGCCCGGCGAGGGGAGCCTGCAGGGAGATGTGAACGGTGGGCAGGTTATGACGCAGTGGGCTGTCGTCGATGATGTCGTCGTGGACGACCGCCGCGGCATGGACGAGCTCCATGGAGGCAGCCGCACGCATCAGGGCATCGCTGTCCGGCTGGCCGGCCGCACGCCACCCCCAGTAGCAGAATGCCGCCCTCAGGCGCTTGCCGTGCCTCGCGGCCACCTGCAACTGCTCGGCGACCGGCTGCAGAGCGTCGTCAATCGCGAGAAGCTGATCGGCTTCGCCTGTCAGGAAGTCGTCCAGAAGGGCGTCGATACGGTCTTTGAACCCGGCCGGATCCCAGCGGTCAGACATCGCCGGCGGCCGCCGCCTGCCGGGCCACAGCGTGCTGGGCCAGCACCTCCAGGTGGGCCGGGGAAGCAGATGCGGCGCGATCCAGGGCGATACGGCCGCGGGCCATCAGGTCCTGCTGCGCATCCCGGACGAGTTCGGGGCCGTCCGACCGGCGCAGCAGTTGCTGCACGGTTCCGGCCGCCGAGCCGGTGGCGCTCACCGCCAGGTCCGCCAGACCCGCGACGACCAGCACTGCCTGCTCCTCCAGACCCCGGCCGCTTGTCGGAGTACATGCCATACCGATCCCCCTGCATTGTCGGTCGGATGCGGCACACGCCGGCTCGCGGCGCTGCTGATCACAGGATGACCGCGCGATCACTCCGCGTTGCCCGCATTACCGCATCGAGTGATCGCATGAACGGGTTTGCGACCTGAGTGGCCCAGGCCAGAGCGAGAGCGGCGACCAGCCGCTTGCCGTCGCGTGGAGCTGCCGCCGATTACCGGCACGCGAGTTCGGCCGATCCAATGCCGGGCAACGGGTCGCGGTTTGCGCTGTGTTCACTCGGGGGTAGCTCTCGGGCCATGCGTGACTTAGTGCGGGAGCAGTACTACCGGCATCGTGCCCCGGTCTACGACGAGACCAGCTATCGCGGGGACGAGATGGTGAACGCCGGACTGGACCGGGAGACGGCCGAGATCGGGAAGCTGCTCAACGCCCTGCCGCAGGGGCGAGTGGTGGATGTCGCCTGCGGGACGGGCGTGTGGACCCAGTTCCTGCGCGGCGACGTCGTCGCCCTGGACCAGAGTGCGGAGATGCTTCAGCTGACGCACGTACGGGTGCCGCAGGCCCGGAGGGTGCAGGCACTGTTCCCGCCGCTGCCGTTCATCACCGGTGGCCTGGACCGCATCGTCACGGGCAACTTCTACGGGCTGCTCAGACCGCCTGAGCGGGCCGTCTTTCTTGCCGAAGCACGGCGTACGGCCCGCGAGCTGATCGTGATCGACCTGCGCAGTGACGGCGACCTGCACGAGGAGCAGACGGAGCTGCGAACCGTCGACGGGAACACCTACCCGATCTTCCGGCGCCGCTTCACCCCTGAGAGCCTGAGCACGGAACTGGACGGTGAACTGATGTACGTCGGGCGCTACTTCTTGGCCGTACGGGCGTGACCAGCACGGCCAGAAGGGTCATGCAAGCGGTGTCTCAAGCGTGAGCAGGTGAGAGTCGCCGGCCGCTTCGCCGTCGTCGGGTGCGGCGAACATCCGCAGGGTGCTGCCGTCGATCTCCAGATGGACCGCGTTGTAAGTGACGACACGGCCGGCCGGAGACAGGGTCGTCACCGGAGCCTCGTGCTCGATCCGGCCCGACTCGATGTCGACGACAGCGATACCACCGAGACTGAAGACGCCGGTGCCCGCGAGCGGGTACTCCGCGATACCGGTGCACACCATGTGACCGCCGCCGGCCGTGACGCAGGTCTGGTAGTCGACGAAGTGGCTCTTGTTGTCGACCCGATGAACGAGCCGCCCTTCGGCGGTGAAAGTGAGCAGCCGCCTGGATCCCCACGTCACGGCGTGCAGCAGGCCGGTCTCGCGGTCGCGGACGATGCCCCCGATGTGGTCGTCGAAGCGGAACGCCTCGGTGACGGCCAGAGTGCCGGGATCCACGCGGTAGACGATGGAACGGGAGTCGGGCCGGTACTCAGCGGTCGGGACCCAGAGGGATTCACCGTCGAAGTCGATGCCGCCGGGGTGGTAGACCGTGTCCTCGCCCACGGTGACGTGACCCAGCGCCGCGCCCTCGGCGTCGGTGACGAACACATGCCCGACGCCACGACCGGGCGTGCGGTCGTAGCCGTCCACGGGCTTGTCGTACGGCCTTGTCGCTTCGATGATCTCGGCGGTCGACACGTAGAGCCGGTGGTCTTGACCGCGGGTGATGCCCTGGGGGTGATGGGCGGCGAAGTCGAACGGCACCTTGTCCTGCACCGTCCAGACGGTGCCGCGGGAGAGCTGTCGCACGGCTGTCACAACGGCCTTGTTCGAGTCGTCGCGCCCAGTGACGGCAATAGGAGAGTCGTATGGATCGCTCATGATTCGTCAACGACCCCTTCGCCGGCGTGTAACGGGACTGCGTTCACATTCGACAGCGCTCGTGACACCCCGCCTCCGTGGGCGCAACTGCTGCGTCAGTCGGGGCCGATGTCGTGGCCGACCTTGGAGCCGTACAGGAAGGTGTTGGAGGCGCCACTGGTCGCGCCGGCGCTGAATCCACACCGCTCCCGCAGCTGAGCCCGAGCCTGACGGTGAATAAAGACGATCTCAAGACACCGGTTCCTCGGAGCCGCCGCGGCCGTGGTCGGCGAACCCCGTCAGCGGGTGGTGGCCCTAGGGGGTGTCGCCGCCAGGGCCCGCCTCCCGCCTTCGGCGAGGGTCGTGGGGCCGGACGTCAGGACGCATCCCTCCGCAACGACGCGATGAGGAGGTCGAGGTCCCCGCGTGCCGTGTACGTACGGATCGGGTCGATGTAATCGCGTGACTCGATGATCCGACCGTCCCGGACACGCATGACAAAGACGCAGGGCACCTTGCTCATGGAGTCGTCCGGCAACGTGAACTCATAGGCGAACTCGGCGACGATCACTTCAGGATCGGCGGTCTCGTGAACGACGACATCGACGACCCGCCTCTTCGGCAAGGACTCCCGAGCTTCCGGCGGCACCGTGAAATGCTCCTGGAGTGCGCGCCGAGTCGTCAACGGCTCGGCCTCCGGCGTCGCCATCGGATGGCGGACATCGGTGACTTCGCCATACAGGTCGGGCAACTCATCGAAGTTCCCGGCCGCGACCCCATGAACAAGCCGGAGAAACACTTCACGCGGACTCGGACTCACAAGACCTCCCCGGGTAATGCGTACAGGCGGCTGGTGATCATTGTCGCCTGATCCAGGCCAGTCTTGCGGAGTTTCTCCGGAGCGGGCAGCACGGTGGCAGGGCTGCGTCAGCGAAGCACCTCGTCGCTGGAATCCTGTGCCGGAAGGAATTTCACGGCTTTTCGGGCCAGGACGGCAGACAAGTATTCACGTGCGTCGGGACGCAGTCGTGCCAGGGCGACCATGCCGGTGATGACGGCGTCGGCCACCTCGTCCTGGACGTCTGTCCACGTGTGGCTGTGGCCCTTCCGCGGGTTGGTGCCCCGGGCGCCGATGACGGCCTGTGCAGCCTCGCCCACCTCTTCGGCGAGCTTGAGCACTTGCAGGGTCCATTGCTCCTCCGGTGCGAGTCCGTTCTCGGTGTCGAGGCAGCTGAACGTGCCGGCCAGACGCAGGATCGTGTCCCAGTCGTCGGTCGCAGCGCCGTACCTGTGCCGGCCGTGGGATTGCGGAGGTAGTGCGGTTCTGCGCATGAGTGCCGGATCGCTGACGAATCCGAGCCCCTCGTACAGGGGCCTGGACTCGTCACTGGCGTGCAGTTCGAAGAGGGTGACGCCTTCCTGCTCCAGGTCGTTGAGGAGTGCGGTGAGGGCGGCCCTGGCGTAGCCACGGCGTCGATGGCCGGGGCGGGTGGCCACCGCCTGGATGCGCGCGGACAGTCCCTTTGGGTACCGCGGGGCGGGCAGTACGGGACTGACCAGGGCCAGGGCACAGGTGGCGACTCCTCCCTCCGGTGCGTCCACGACGTAGGCCCGGGCGTCGCCACCGGGCTGGAGTCGTTCGGCCAGCTGGTCTCGGCAGAGGGACAGCCAGTTTGAGTCGAGCGGTCGGGAGAGGATCAGCTCGGACCGCAGGCGGGTGATGCCTTCGGCGTCGGCGGGCGTGGCTCGGCGTGGAGTGGTCATGAGTTCGTCCTTGCAGGGGCTTGTGGGGGCCACGGTCTGGTCGTCCGTGCGGTCCTGCCCGTTCAGGGAGCGGGTCGCGCGGCGGGGGTGGTGGACGGGTCGGTGATGGGGGTGAAGTGGGCGGGGGCGTGGTCGATCGGCAGACCGGGGCGCCATGCGGTGAGGATCTGGGCGCTGCACTCGAACAGGTCCGGGGGCAGGGCGTCCAGCGGCCACCAGCGCCAGTCGCCGACGCTCTCGCCGGGCTGGTCGGCCGGCTCGCCCCGCCAGCGGGTGACGAGCGCGCCGAAGGTGATGCGGACGACATCGCCGACCTGATCGAGGAACATGCCCAGAAGGCGGACGTCGGCCGGGTCGGCGTACAGGCCGGTCTCCTCGGCGAGTTCGCGCACGACTGCTTCCCGCAGTGACTCGCCCGGCTCCACGGTCCCGCCGGGCAGCTCTCGTGTGCCCAGCCGGTGCCGGCCGAGGAGAAGGCCCTGATGCCCGAGCAGCACGGCCCCGACGCCGACGGCCGCGTGGGCGAGGGGTGGTTTCGGGGTGCGGGGACGGGCGGTGATCCGGGCCGGTCGGTGGACCTGGAACAGCCGGTAGGAGGCGTGGTTGTCCTTCTCCGGCGCGTCGAGGACGGTGCTGCCCTGCACGCGGAAGCCGTACCGGACGAGCAGGTCTTCCCACAACTCCGCTGTGAGTACCCACATGTGCACGGTGAGATCGTCGCCGCCGGCCAGGCGCAGGATCTCCGGGCGTGGGGTGACGGTCGAGGTGGGGCCGTCGCCGGCGGAGTTGGTGTGCAGCACGGTGAAGCACAGCCGTCCGCCCGGTTTGAGAGCGGTGGCCAGGGCGGGCAGGAGTCGGTGCGGGTCGAGGAAGTGGAAGGTGCTGAGGGAATAGATCACGTCGTACGGCGCCGCCGTGCCCAGGTGCTCGACGGCGTCGGCGTGGACCAGCCGCAGTCCCGGCACCTCGGAGTAGCGGGCGCGCGCCCTCTCGATCTGGCTGAGGGAGGCGTCGACGCCGTCCACCTGCGCACCGTAGGTGCGGGCCAGGTGTGCGGCGTGCCGACCAGGGCCGCAACCGATGTCCAGGACGCGCAGGCCCCTGATGTCCCCCAGGACGGCGTCCCCCGGCGCGTTCGCGGCAGGGCCCCAGGTGATCCGATCCACCTCGGTCAGGGGCGTACCGCGCCCCAGGTGGTGTGCTCCGTAGGCGTCCCAGGCGAGGCGGGTCTGCTGTTTGGCGTCCAACACGTGGGCCTCCATGCTGAGTTCAGGGGCGAAGTGCGTAGCAGCGCAGCACGTCGAGATCGGCGGCGCGTACGACGGACCAGCCCGCGGTGAGGATCTCGGCCTCGGCGGATGTGATCCCGAGGTGCCTGTACGGATCGTTCTCCTTGCGACGGCCGGCGAGTTCTGTGACGACCCAGAAGGTCCCGCCGGGCGCCAGGACCTGTCGGACGCGGTCGAGGAAGCCCGCCTTGTCGTCCATCCAGCGGTAGACCAGGCGGCAGGTGACGACCGCATACGCGGGGTCCGGCAGGGTGCTGAGGTCATCGGAGGTGAAGTCCATCAGGTGCCAGGCCGGCCCCTCGCTCTGCTGGGTGTTCCGGGCTGCTGCGATGGCGCTGGGCGCGAAGTCGATGCCGGTGGTGCGGTAACCGAGCTGGTGGAGGTGGCGGGCGAGGGAGCCCTCGCCGGTGCCGATGTCGAGAGCCGGGCGTCCGCGGCCCGGTCCGACATGGTCGGCGAGCAGCGCGGCCTCGGTGCTGGTGACCTCTCGATACCGGCGTCCGCCGGCCCAGAGCGGCTCCCAGTAGTCGGCGGCGGCTGGGGTGATCGCCATGCGGCTCCTTTGCCGGTGGGCGGGACGGCCGGGATTTTGACGCAGGGTGCCGCGCCATGCTTTCCCAGGTCATGCGGGATCTGCGACGGTGGGTGAGCCAGGGCGGGGGATGGTGCCCGAAGGGGCGTACTGGGCGGCTTGTGCGGCGAACATCGAGGCGTAGCGCCCTTGGGCGGCGATGAGTTCGTCGTGGCTGCCGTGCTCGACGAGCCGTCCGTGGTGCAGGACGTGGATGCGGTCGGCGTGGCGGACGCCGGACATCCGATGGGTGACGAGGACGACGGCCCGGTTGGGGGCGGCGAGTCGGCGGATGCGGTCGAAGGCGGCGATCTCTGCTTCCGGGTCGAGGGCGGAGGTGGGCTCGTCCACGATGAGCACGCCGTCGTCGTCCGAGGTGGAGCTGCGCCAGTGGGTTCGCGCGAGCCCGATCTTCTGCCATTCGCCGCCGGACAGTTCACTGGCACCGCGGAACATGCGGGCCAGGAGGCTGCGCAGGCCGTCGGGGAGTTTCGCGACGACCGGTCCGGCGCCCGCGTAGTCGACGGACGGCTGGAGGTCGTCGGGGCCGGCTTCCCGGCCGGGCCGGCCGATCCGGATGTTCAACGCCGCCGTCACGGGCCAGCGTTGGAAGTCCTGGGTGAGCAGCGCGACACGGTCGAAGACCTCGGAGCGGTCCAGCGAAGCGATGTCGGCCTCACCCCACCGCACGGTCCCGCTCTGCGGCAGCAACAGGCCCGACAACACCTTCATCAGCGTGCTCTTGCCGGAGCCGTTCTCGCCGACCACGGCGGTGACCGAGCCCATGGGCAGCGTGAGGGACACCTCGTCCAGGGCGGGGGCGTCCCGGTCCGGGTAGCGGTAGCCGACCCGGTCGAGGACGACTTGCTTCACCTCGGCCGGGACGGGATCGCCCCCGCTGGGGATGGTGCGTAGTGCCGCCTCGTCCAGGAACCGGGCGTGGTCGCGGACGTAGAGGGACTCCTCGTGCAGCTGGTTGACGTTCATCACCAGCGCGCCCAGGCTCGCCGAGCCGGACCGGACGGCGATGACGGCGGTCCCGGCCACGGCCAGACTCATGTGCCCGCTCATGATCAGCCAGAACATGGCCGCGTACGTCGCCGCCATGGCGAGTCCGGACAGCGCGGCGGCCACCCACTCGGTGACGGCTTTGCCGGTGGCCAGGCGCTCCTGCTCGGCCTCGGCGCTCTCGGCCATCCGCTCGTAGCGGCTGAGCAGGAACGGCCCGACGGCGTGGATGCGCACCTCTTGGGCGGCGGTGCGCTCGGTGAGCAGGTTGCCGATGAGGCGGCTGGCCCGCACGTGCTCGACCCAGCTCATGACCGACACGTACCGTTCCTGCGCCACCCGCATCGCGCCCCAGCCGCGCGGCGCCGCGATCAGGATCAGCATCGGCAGGAGGACCGGGTGGAGGATGGTGAGCACGCCGGCCGTGGAGATCAGGGAGATGGTCCCGTTCAGCGCGGCGACGCAGGCGCTGATCATGCGGCGGGCGGATCCGGCGCCGTACTGGGCGACGTCGATCAACCGCCGGAAGTCCGGGTCCTCGATGGCCTCCAGTTCGACCGATGCGGCGGCGGCCAGGTACTGGGTCGTGGCGATCCGCTCGACCAGCGGCTCCAGCCGGCCCGCCCGCGAGGTGGACCATCCGGCCAGGCCCGAGTTGACCACGGCCGCTCCGGCGGCGGCGAGCAGTCCGGGCAGAACCGCGTGCAGCCGCTGCCCGGGGGTGCCGGAGCCGAGCAGCGCGTGCATGACGGCGTTGACCGCGAGCAGCCCGATGGCTGCGGCGAAACCCTGTCCGATCTCGCTGATCGCGACCGTGAGCAGCGCGCGGCGGTCCGCCTGCCACGCCATCCGCAAGGTCGCCCCGACCAGCCTGGGCATGGAGCGCAGAGCCGACATCATCGTCAAGTCCAGCCGGGCACGCTCGTGTTCCGACCAGCCCAGGTCGTAGCGCAGAGGACCGCCGAAGAGCTCCTCCTCGGCGTCGGAGACCTCCGGCTCCGCCATCCGCACGCGTCCGAAGAACCTCTTCACCGCGCGCCTCCTGGCCCCGGCCGGCTCAGCGCCCGGAGAGCCGGCGTGGGCAGCCGCCTGGACGCGTCGCGATGCGAGTACTCCTCACTCGGTGCTACGCCATGAGGAGTCGCATGTGTTTGTGTCCTGTGTGTTTGCGCCCTGTGTGTTTGCGCCCTGTGTGTTCGCGTCCTGGCCGAAGTCAACGTGGTCCCCCTTGACGGTGGTGTGGCTGCTCCTTCGGCTCAACGAGCCGGCCAGAATTTCGAACACATGTGTTTCGGTCGTGTTGGTAACCCCGGGGTTGAGCGCGCGCCGGAGCTTGCGGGTTGCATCGACCCTTGCGACCCCTGGGCCGCGGTCTGGAGCGGCGGTGGCCGAAACGCCGAGCGTGCCGCTGTCCCGCATGTTCGATGTGCCCCGGTCTCACGACCATGCATGACAACCGAAAGGCTCCCGCGAGGCAGATCCTCGCGGGAGCCTTCCCTTGTAAGGCCTGCCTGTGAAGGGGAGAAGACGATCACGGGCAGGACATCCGTGTGGCTACGGCATCACGGCTTGAGCAGCAGGCTGTCGCCGCGCTCCTTGGCGGCGGCGTAGCGCTTGGCGACGTCCTGCCAGTTGACGACCTGCCACATCGCCTCGATGAAGTCGACCTTCTGGTTCTTGTACTGCAGGTAGAAGGCGTGCTCCCAGGCGTCGAAGACCAGGATCGGGGTGGAGCCCTGGCCGACGTTGCCCTGGTGGTCGTAGACCTGCTCGACGATGAGGCGGCCGCTCAGCGGCTCGTAGGCGAGCACGCCCCAGCCCGAGCCCTGCGTGGTGGCGGCGGCCTTGGACAGCTGCGCCTTGAAACCGGCGAAGGAGCCGAAGGACTCGGTGATCGCGTCTGCCAGGTCACCGACCCCGTCCTGGGCGAGGGGCTCGCCGCCGCCGTCCTTCGGGCCGGTCATGTTCTGCCAGTAGATCGAGTGCAGGATGTGGCCGGAGAGGTGGAAGGCCAGATTCTTCTCCAGGCCGTTGACCGAGCCCCACGACTCCTTGTCCCGCGCCTCGGCCAGCTGTTCCAGGGTGTCGTTCGCACCCTTCACGTACGCCGCGTGGTGCTTGTCGTGGTGCAGCTCGATGATCTCCGGGCTGATGACCGGGGCGAGCGCCGAGTAGTCGTACGGAAGTTCCGGAAGCGTGTAAAGCGCCATGTCCAACGTCCTCCGACGTTATTGCGAATGACTTGCAGCTGCACGCTACCAGTAAGAACGTCACCTTTCGATCAGGCGTTGGACCTAGGACCCCTCCCCCAGGTCGCATCTCGGATCTCGTCCTCTTCCGTGCCCTCCTCGCGGGCGAGAGGCTGAGCCGCGTAGGTGATGCGGACAACGTCGTCGGCGTGCCGTTCTGCGGACGCCCGTACTCCGAAGACGTCGGCGAGGAGCTGCGGGGTGAGCACCTCCAGGACCGGACCCGCCGCGACCACTGCTCCCTCGTGGAGCACGACCAGGTGGTCGCAGAGGCGGGCGGCCAGGTCGAGGTCGTGCAGGACCGCCAGCGTGGTGACGCCGGTGGCGCGGATCAGGTCCAGCAGCTCGAACCTGGCGCGGATGTCGAGGTGGTTGGTCAGCTCGTCGAGCACGAGCAGCTGGGGGTCCTGTGCCAAGGCCCTCGCCAGGAGGACACGTTGACGCTCGCCTCCGGACAGGGAGGCGTAGTCCCGGTCCGCGTACGGTCGTACGCCGCACCGGTCGATGGCCTCCTCCACCGCGCGGTGGTCCTCGGCGCCGTCGCGCCCCAGGAGCCCGTGGTGCGGGGCACGGCCGAGCGCGACGATCTCGGTGACCGTCAGGCCGGTGGTGTTGCCGGTGGCGTCCTGCAGGACGGCGGCGGTGCGGCGGGCCGCGGTGCGGGCGGACAGGACCCATACGTCGTCGTCGCCGACCTTGACCACACCGTCCGCAGGGCGGAGCGAGCGGTAGACGGCGCGCAAGAGGGTCGACTTGCCACTGCCGTTGGGGCCGACGAGGCCGACGATGTCGCCTTTGCGGGCCTCCAGGCTCACGGCGTGCAGGATCGGGCGACGGTCCAGCGTGATGTGAAGCTGGTCGACGGTGAGTTTCATGCGTCAGTCCAGGCCCTTGTTGCGGCGCAGCAGCCACAGGAAGAAGGGGGCGCCGAGCAGCGCGGTGAGGATGCCCAGCGGCAGTTCGTTGGGGCGGTTGAGGGTGCGGGAGAGCAGGTCGACGAGGACCAGGTAGAGGGCGCCCAGCAGGGCGGTCAGCGGCAGGAGACGACGGTGGTCGGCGCCGAGGGTGAGACGGACGAGGTGCGGGATCATCAGGCCGACGAAGCCGATGCTGCCGGCGACGGCGATGACGGTTCCGGTGAGGAGCGCACTGAGCACCAGCAGTACGGCGCGCAGGCGGTTGACGTCGACGCCGAGTGCCGTGGCGGATTCGTCGCCGGCCAGCAGGACGTTGAGCCGCCGGCCGAAGAGCGTGAGGAGGGCGGTGCCGGCCAGGACCACCGCCGCCACCGTGGGGAGTTGGTCCCATTGGGCGCCGGCCACGCTGCCCAGCATCCAGAACATCACGGTGCGCAGCTCGGTCGGTGTCGCCTGCAGCTGGACGTAGCTCGTCGCCGAGAGGAAGACGTAGCCGACCGCGACGCCGGCCAGCACCAGCCGGGTGGGTGCCATACGACCCCGCCGCTGTCCGAGGGCGAAGACGAGTGCGCCTGCCGTCACCGCGCCGAGGAAGGCCGCCGCCGACACACCGAGCCCCGCGAGGGCCACGCCGCCGCCCAGGGTGATGACCAGCACCGCGCCGAGCGTGGCTCCGTACGAGAAGCCGAGAACGATGGGATCGGCCAGTGGGTTGGAGACCACGGTCTGCAGCACCGCTCCGGAGACGGCCAGGCCCGCGCCGACCAGGGCGGCGAGGACCACCCGGGGAGTACGGAAGTTCCAGACGATCTGGTCCGTGGCGGGGTCGCCGGAGGCGCCCTGCCCGGTGACGTGGTGCCAGACGATGCCCCACACGTCACCGAGTGGGAGGGTGACCGCCCCGATGCTGATCGCCACGATCATGGTGACGACCAGCGCGACCGGCAGGAGAGTGAAGGCCAGAGCGGCCTTCAGTCGGGTCGGCCGGCTCAGAACGCGTCCGGATGCAGCACCTTGGCGATCTTCTCCACCGCCAGGTCGTTGCTCGGGCCGAGGTACATCGAGTCGGACAGAACGACGTACGTGTTCTTCTTGGCGGCCGGCCACTGGGGGAACTCCTTCAGCAGTTTCCTGGCGTAGGCCGCCGGGTCGGGGTCGTTGTAGCCGATGACGACGAGTGCGTCGACGTCGGTGGCGGCCACCTTCTCCTTGCTCAGGTCGGCGAAGGAGGTCCTGGAGGCCGCCTCGAAGGCGTTGGCGCCGCCGGCCTTGGTGAGGATGTCGTTGTAGATGCCGTGGGCGACGACCGAGCTGAAGGCGTTGCCGCCCATGGACATGTTGGAGAAGAGCACCATCACCTTGGGCGCCTTCTTGCCCCTGACCTTGGCGGCCACCTCGTCGATGTGCTTCCGGGAGGCGGCGATCAGCTTCTCGGCCCGGTCCTTGACGTTGAAGATCTTCCCCATGTCGCGCAGCAGCGTGTAGCTGTCGGCGACGGTCATCCTGGAGGTGTCCTGGTCGCAGCCCTGCGGGGAGACATAGGTGTGGGCTGCCACCTGCTGCAACTGGTCGCGGGTGGCGAAGCCGTTCTTCTCGTCGAAGCCGTACGACGTCGTGGACAGCACCAGGTCCGGGCGCAGGCCGAGCATCGCCTCGCGGGGGATGTCGTAGGCGTCGTTGAGTTGGATGTTCCCGGTGGGCAGGGCCTTGATGGCCTTGGCCCGGCCGGGTACCTCGCTCATGCCGTAGCTCTGCTCGTTGGCGACGATCCTGTCGCCGAGGCCGAGGGCGAGCAGGGTCGAGACCTCCGCGACGGAGGCGCCGTTCATGACGACCACTCGGCTGGGTGCCTTCTTGAAGGTCTCGGTCCGACCGCAGTTCTCGACGGTCACCGGATAGCCGGTCTTCGATGCGGCGGCGTCGGCCCGCTCGCCGCTCGTCCTGTCGTCCTTCGAGGAGTCGGCGCATGCCGCCGTGACCAGACACAGGGCCGTGGCCAGAACTGTGGCGACCGGCCGTTTCATGGACATGCTGGCTCCTTGCTTGCGGGGCTCGGTGGTGTTCCGTTGCAGTAGTCGTGGCGCGGTGGCCGCGAGTTCCCGGCGAAGCCCGACTACTTTGCGGGGCAGACCGGATGAGGTTCCTCGCCGGTCGCCGCGGGCAGTTCGCCCGCGGCGACGCACTGGTCGAGGTACCGGAACACCAGGTCCCGGCCGATGGGCGGGCAGGTGATGCCGCTGTCGCGCAGGCCCTTGCGGACGTTGTCGGCGTGGACGTGCCCAAGGCGCAGGTCGGGGGCCTCGCTCCCGTTCTCGCCGGCATCGAAGAAGGCGAGCGTGGTGGCGGCGACATCGGCCGAGCGGGGCAGCGCAGCGCGCCATTGGGCCAGCGTCAGACGTCGTACGGGGTAGCCGTACTCCTCGATCCAGTCGTAGAGGTCGCTCAGCCGCAGCCTCGGTACGGCCGCGTGGTTGAAGACGGGGCCGGTGGCGGTGAGGGCGAGATGCAGGACGGACTTGGCGACGTGGTCGACCGGTGTCCAGATCTCGTCCTCGAACAGCTCCGGGAGAATCCCTGCGGGGATACCGGCCCTGAGCACGCTCCACAGGAAGTCGCGTGTGTTGACGTATCCGGACCCGGCTGGTCCCACCACTCGGCCCAGGCGGTGCACGGTGACCGGCAGTCCGCGCTCGGCGGCCTGTTGGAGCAGGCGTTCGGAGGCCCACTTCGACTGCTGGTAGCCGTACCGCAGACCGGCGTGGGCCGGCAGGAATGCTTCCGGTACTTCGGTGCTGAGGCCGGCGGGCGGAGCCACGGACAGCGTGGAGACGTAATGGAAGGGGATCGACCGCGCGGCGGCCAGGCGCAGCAGGTGCCGGGTGGACTCGGTGTTGACGGCGCGCAGGGTGCCGTACTCCCGCATGATGCTGACCGTCGCGGCATTGTGGAAGATCGCGTCGCAGGTCTGGGCCAGTTCGCCGACAGTGTCCGGTGACAGACCCAGGCCTGGGCGGGCGAGGTCGGCGGGCACGGCGGTGATGCGGTCCTCGGCGGCTTGCGGAAGTGTGATGTGCTGCTGCTTCAGGGACTGTTGGAGGCGGCCCATGGCCTCGTCCGTGGTGCGCGCGCGGACGGTGCAGACGATCTCGCCGTCAGTGGCCGCCAGCAATTCGGCAAGCAGGTGAGCGCCGACGAAGCCGGTGGCGCCGGTCAGCAGGATGCGCCGGAGGGCGTCCGGGCGGTGGCCGGTACCGGGCCGGATGTCCCCGTCGAGGACGATGTCGGTGTGCAGGGCCGACGGGAGGCCGGTGGCAGCAGGCGGGCAGTCGTCGAGGAACCGGGCGAGTTCGGCGGCCGTGGGGTACTGGAAGAGCCAGGCCACCCTGATGTCGCGGCCCAGTTCCACGCCGAGCCGGTTGGCCACCTGGATGGCTTGGAGGGACTGGGCGCCCAGGTCGAAGACGTCGTCGTCGGCGGTGATGTCGTCCGCGCCCAGGATCTGCTGCCAGATGCCGATGACGGTCCGCTCCAGCGGGCTGCCGACGGTCGGAGCCCCGGTCGCGGATGGTGTGCTCAGTCCCGGTCGGTCGATCT
This sequence comes from Streptomyces sp. NPDC053069, assembly GCF_044546895.1. Taxonomy (NCBI): domain Bacteria; kingdom Bacillati; phylum Actinomycetota; class Actinomycetes; order Kitasatosporales; family Streptomycetaceae; genus Streptomyces; species Streptomyces sp. NPDC053069. The sequence goes on from NZ_JBITZN010000003.1 coordinate 159,012, forward strand.
TGCCCGATCCTGTGCGGGGCAGGCGGTCGTGGAACTCGACAACGGAGGGCAGCATCGCCGCGGGCAGCCTCTGCCGAAGGTGGTCTCTCACCTCGGAGGCGGACGGAGCCGGAAGGCCCGCAACCAGATGGGCGGCGAGGCGACGGGTGCCGTCCGGCGAGGTCTGCCCGAGGACGGCCGCCTCACGGATCCGTGGGTGCGTCAGCAGGGCGCTCTCCACCTCGGCGGGATGCACGCGGTGACCGCTGATCTTGAACTCCTCGTCCGCCCGGCCGAGGAACCGCAACTGCCCGTCGTCGCCGAGGTGCACCAGGTCGCCCGTGCGGTAGGCGCGGGGCCCTCCGGGGAGCGCCGTGAGAGGGGCGAACCGGACGGTGTCCGGGTCGGTGCCACCCCGGTATCCGGAGGCCAGGTTGTCGCCGAGGAGGTACAGCTCCCCACCGACGACGGCGGCCCGCGTGCCGGGCAGCGGCAGCCCGATCGGTACGTCGCCGGGGTCGAGGGCAGGGTCGTGCAGGTCGGCGACGGTGGCGACCACGGTCGCCTCGGTCGGGCCGTACGTGTTGAAGAGCCGGACCGACGTGCCGACGGCCTTGCGCCAGCGCTCCACTCGTTCGGGGAGCGCCGCCTCGCCGCCGATGACGACGGTCCGCACTCCTGCGGGCAGCGCGGCCGTGCCCGTGGAGAGCGCGTAGGCGAGTTCGTGCCAGTACGCGGTGGGCAGGTCCAGCACGCTGACTTTCAGGCGCTCGCAGTCGTCGAGGAAGCGGGGGACCGACTCGGTCATGTCGTCGGAGCGGATGACGAGGGTGCCGCCGGTGCACAGGGTGAGGAAGATTTCCTCCACGCTGGCGTCGAAGTGGAGCGGCGCGAACTGCAGCACCCGGTCGTCGCGGCGCAGCCCGTAGCGGTGCGTGGCACCCGCCACGAAGTTCGCCAGGGCACCGTGGCTGATCTCGACACCCTTGGGGCGGCCGGTGGAGCCGGAGGTGTGGATGACGTAGGCGGGGTCCTGGAACGACGGCGGCGTCGGGGCCGGCCCGAGGGTCGGATCCGGCTGGTCGAGCGCGAGTACGGGCGTGCCCGCGCAGGCGCTCGCACGGGCGGCCGTCGTCAGGAGCAGGTCGGGCCTCGCCCCGCTCAGCAGTTGCGCCGTCCGGTCGGCGGGGGCGGCCGGGTCGAGCGGGCAGTAGGCCGCGCCCGACAGCAGCACACCGAGAATGGCGGTGACGGCGTCCGTCCCCCGGGGCAGCGCCACGGCCACCAGGCTGCCCCGCCCGATGCCTCGGGCCGCGAGGCGACGGGCCAGGTGGCGTGCGCTTCCGTACAGCCGGGCATAGGTGAGGCTGTCATGGCCGTGCTCCACGGCGGCGGCTCCGCCCCGGCGTGCGGCGTGGTCGGCGATCAGGCTCAGCACCGGGCGGGCCGGGGCAGGCAGCGGCCCACCGTCCAGGACCGGTACGGACGCCGGGCGCAGGGGGCGGTCGGGGCCGGCGACCGCCTCGTCGAGCAGCGCGAGCAACCCCTGGTGAAAGGCGGCGGCCTCCCCCTGGTCGTACAGATCGGGGTGGGCGTCCACCACGATCCGCAGACCGGTGCCGTCCGAGCGGTCGTACACGTTGACCGCCAGGTCGTCGACGGGACCGGCGGAGACGTTGTGGACGGTGCTGCGGTGTCCGGCGAACCGCAGGTCGTACTGGAACGGCATGATGTTGACACCGGGCCCGGAGAGCCTGCGCTGACCGCCCACCAGCTTCAGGTCGCGGCGCAGCTGTTCGTAGCGGTAGCGCTGGTGCGGGAGGCCCGCGCGCAGTTCGCCGGAGACACGGGCCGCGAGGTCGCGCAGGCTGTCGTCGGCGGAGACGGCGACCCGCAGAGGCAGGATGTTGCGCACCATCGCCGGCACGCGCAGCGACACAGAGCCGAGACGCCCCATGGCCGGCAGGCTCAGGACGATCTCCGGCGCCCCGGTCACCCGGTGCAGCTGGGCCACCGTCACCGCGAGCAGTACCTCGGACCAGGTCACCGACAGCTCACGGGCGGCCTTGCGCAGGACGTCGGCCCGGGTCGCGTCCAGGTCGGTGACGCATCGGTGGAAGGTGCGGGCGGGCAGGGCCGAGCGTCCCGCCACAGTGGCCACCGAAGGCCGGTCGGCGTATCGGCCGGTCCAGTAGGCGCGGTCCTTGGCGTATCGGGCGGAGTCCCGGTAGGCGCGCTCCTCGGCACGCACCGACTCCAGGGTGCCGAAGCCGCTCTCGGGTACCGGCTCGCCCGCCATGAGAGCCGTATAGACCTGGGCCACGCGACGGGCGACCAGGGAGAGGCCGAAGCCGTCGAGGGCGATGTGGTGAACGCGGTGGTACCAGAGGTGCTGGTCGCTCCCGGTCTTCAGCAGGGCGTGCCCGAACACCGGACCGCGGGTGAGGTCCACCGGGCGGGCCATGTCCTCGGCCATCCATGCGAGGGCGGCGCTGTGCGGGTCCGGTTCGGCGGTGAGATCAGCGGTGTGCAGCACCCAGTCCCTGACGGGTGTCTCGAACTGCCAGGGGCGCCCTTGCCCGTCCACTTCGAAGGTGACGTGGAGAGCTTCGGTCTCGGTGACGACATGGTGCAGGGCGATGTCGAAGACGGCACAGTCCACCGGGCCGTCGATGCACACGTACTCGGCGGTGTTGTAGGCGGGGCTGTCCGGGTCGAGCTGCTGGCCGGCCCAGATGCCCTCCTGGGCGGCCAGCAGCGGGTGGCGGCGCGCGGGCTCAGGTGTCGGCATGTGCCGCACCTCCCTGGCGTTCGGCCAGCAGCTGCCACCACTGGGCGAAGGACGTGCGCTCGGCGAGATCCACGAAGCTGACGTCCGCGCCGGCGGCCTGCCACCGTTCCAGCAGGGTGACGATGCGCAGGGAGTCCAGTCCGGCGTCCAGCGGGCTCTCCTCCAGGTCGACTTCGCCGGGCTGCAGGTACAGGAACTCCGCGAGGTCGGCGCGGAAGCTCTCCGGGGTGAGGGGTTCAGGCATGGGCTCTCTCTACGTCGGTGTCGGCGGCGCTAGGGGGGTGTCGTTTGGACGCCGGGATGATCCGAACGACACCCCCTAGTTGACCTTGCGGGCGGAGTCGCCCCAGAAGCGGTCGCGCAGTTCCCGGCGGAGGATCTTGCCGCTGGGGTTGCGCGGTACGTGGTCGATGAATTCGTACGCCGAGGGCAGCTTGAAGGCGGCGAGGCGCGGAACGAGGAAGGTGTGCAGGTCCCTGGGGCTCGGTTGCTCGCCGGGGACGGGGACGACGAAGGCGTGGACCCGTTCGCCCCAGCGCTCGTCCGGGGCTCCGACGATCACCGCCTCGGCCACGCCCGGGTGGTGCTCCAGCACCTTCTCGATCTCGGCGGGGTACACGTTCTCGCCCGCGACGAGGATGGCGTCCTTGATCCGGTCGCGGATGAAGAGGTAACCGTCCTGGTCGATGTACCCGGCGTCGCCGGTGTGGACCCAGCCGTCCACCAAGGTCTGAGCGGTCTTGTCGGGCAGGCCCCAGTACTCCACCATCCGGGCCGGGGTGTGCAGGCAGACCTCTCCGATCTCGCCCGGCGGCAGTTCCTTGCCGTCGTCGTCGATCACCTTGGCGCGGACGCCCGGATAGGGGTGGCCGGCGGCCTGCATGCGCGGTCCGCCGGGGACATGGTCGGCCGGCGGCAGGCACACGGCGGTGTTGCCGGTCTCGGTGAGCCCGTAGATCTGTGCGAAGTCGCAGTCCAGTACGGCGAGGCTCTCCTCCAGCAGGCTCTCGGAGATCGGGGAGCCGCCGTAGACGGTCTTGCGGAGCGTGGCGAAGTCCTTGGCACCGACCCCTGGTTCGGTGAGCATCATGCGGAGCATCGCCGGCACCACGCAGGCGGTGGTGATGCCCAGCTCACGGATCAGGTCGACGGCGTGGCGGGCTGCGAAGGCACGCATCGCCACGACGGTCGTCCCCGCGTTGAGGTTCTGCGTGGCCCACCACAGGCCGCCGATGTGGAAGCCGGGGATACCGACGAGTGCGATGTCGCCGTCCCGCCAGTCGATCCAGTCGAGCCCCTCGCTCGCCAGCGCCTCACGGATGGCGAAGAAGCTCCGGTGAGCGAGGACGACTCCCTTGGGCAGGCCGGTGGTGCCGCTGGTGTAGAGCTGGGCGACAGGGGTGTCGGCGGTGGCGTCGGACTTCGTGTCCGTGTCCGGGTGTCCGGCCTTCCAGCCTGCGAAGTTCACGCCGAGGGGTACGACGGTCTCGGGCGGTTCGGTCGGCATGCGCGCCACGATCGGCGCGAACTCCGACTCCAGGAAGAGGAGTCTGGTGCCGGAGTCCTGGAGGATGTGGCTCACCTCGGGTGCGGTGAGCCGCCAGTTGACGGGGACCAGGACGGTGCCGCTCTTGGCGCAGCCGAAGAGGATCTCGTAGTAGTGCTCGGACTCCTTGCCCAGGTATGCCACGCGGTCGCCCTCGGTGAGTCCGGCGGCCCGGATGGCGTGGGCTATGCGGTTGCTCTCGCGGTGCAGGTCGCCGTACGAGAGGCTGCGGCCCTCGCAGAGCACGGCGGGGGTGTCCGGCCGGTGGTGGGCGTGGAGGCGAATGGTCTGGACGAGCGTCTCCATGGGCGGTCCCTTCGGTGGTTCACGGGATGTTGACGAATGCGAGCGTCGCCTCGCCGTCGCACCGGCCGCCGTGGGTGTCCCAGTAGCGGTACGAGGTCTCGGCATGGAGGAACGGCTTGCCGCCGGGCTCTCGTCGGGTGACGGACAGGAACTCCATCTCTCCCGAGAAGGAGCGAGGGTTGACCGGACGCCGGAAGTTGCCCGCGAAGCGGGCGATGAGGATGTCCGGGAGCTGGTGCCGCCAGAAGTCGTCCAGGGTCCAGTCCTCGAACCCGGCCAGGAGTCCTTCCTGCACGGACTTCGCGACGAGGTAGTACATCATCTGGTTGTAGGCGATGTTGACCTCGACCGAGTTCAGGTGGCCGGTGTCGTCGATGTAGCAGGACTCGGGGATCACGAACGCACAGCGGGCCGAGGTGTTCTCGCGGCCGGCGGTGACGACGGCGGACTTCAGGTACTTGCAGTGGGTCTTGTACGGCGCCAGAACGCGCTCCAGCAGATCGGCGTCGGTGGCGTACGTGCGGTCGGCGGCGGATGTGGTCATGCCGCTGGTATCCCGTCGTGCAGCTTGCGCTCGTCGTGGACGGTGACGCGGTAGGAGACGGTCGGCTCGGGAGTGGCCGTGTGCCGGGCGCGGTGGATGAGGCTGCGGTTGTCCCAGATCAGCAGGTCTCCCTGCTCGAAGCCCTGCAGGTGGATGTTGTCGTGCTCGAAGGTGTCGTCGAGCTGGCCGGTCGCCTCGAAGAGACGGTGCAGCAGGTCGTCGTCGAGCGGTTTGCCGTCCGCGTCCTCGATGCCGACGGTGAAGCCCTCACTGATGTACAGGACCGTTTCGCCGGTGAGGGGGTGGGTGAACGTGGTGGGCTGGCGGACGGCCGGGGTCTTGCGCTCCACCTCGTCGATGATCTCGGAGAGCGGACGGTAGACGTCCTGCGGCCGGATCTTGAAGTACTTGCGGACCGAGTGCCTGCAGTAGGTGCCGGCGATCTGCTTCTTGAGGTCCTCGGGCAGCCTCTCGTAGGCCCGGCCCATGTCGATGAAGTAGGTGCCGCGGTTCTTCTGCGGAATGACCTGGGGGTAGATCAGAGTGATGCCGAAGGGGTCGGGCATGAACTGGTAGTCGGCGTGCCAGAACTTGCCGGTCTTCGGCACACCTATCTGCTTGCCGTTCTCGGGGACGTTGGAGGAGACGAAGATCTCCGGGAGCTCGGGGTGGTGGTACATCGGCTCGTAGTACGTCTCGGGCTGACCGAGCCGCGTGCCGAGGTCCAGGAACTGCTGGGGGGTGAGGTCCTGTCCCTTCAGGACGGCGATCTTCTTCGTGTAGACGGTCTGCTTGAGTGTCTCGATGTCCGTGTCGGATGCGCCGGCGTGGTCGAAGTCCTCGATCGTGGCGCCGAGGGCCGAGCCGAGCTGTTCAGTGATCTGCATGAGTGTCGTCCTTCGTGAAAGGGTCAGCCGGCCCGCTTGGCGTCGATCAGTGCCGCGGTGCCGCCGAGGGTGAGGGTGGGTCGCAACTCGCTGTCGTGGACCATCACGCCGAGGTCGCGTTCGATGCGGATGCTGATCTCGACCATCGTCAGCGAGTCGACGTCCAGGTCGGCGAAGGTGGCCTCGGGGGTGAAGCGGTCGGCCGGGGCGTCGTGCAGGGTGGCCAGGATCTCGACCAGCTGGTTGTAGGTGGTGCTCATGAGACGGTTTCTTCTCCTCGGTCGTGCGGGTGGGCCCCTGGGGGCAGTTCGGGCCAGGTCAGCAGGCAGGAGCCCCAGGTGAGGCCGCCGCCGAAGGCGGTGAGCAGGAGTCGGTCCCCCGGCCGGAGCGTCTGCTGGGCGGCCGCGCCGGTGAGAGCCAGCGGTATGGAGGCAGCGCCGGTGTTGCCGACCGAGTCGACGTTGACCACGCAGCGTTCCCGGGGCAGGCCCAGGTCGTCGGCCACCGAGTGCAGGATGCGCAGATTGGCCTGGTGCGGGACGAAGTGGTCGACGTCGTCGATCTTCCAGCCGGCCGTGCGCAGCACGGTGCGCGCGGACTCGGCCATGCGGGTCACCGCGTGCCGGTAGACCTCGTTGCCGCGCATCGCGAAGTGCCGGTCGCCGCGCTGCACTTCGTCTCCGGTGGAGCGCTGGCGGGAACCGCCGGCGGCGACGGTGATGAGGTCCTCGTGCGCACCGTCGCTGCCCAGGTCGAACCGGCCCACGGCGCCGGGTTCGTCGGCGTGTCCGGTGCGCAGGACGACGGCGCCGGCGCCGTCCCCGAAGATGATGGCGTTGGCCCGGTCCAGTGGATCCACGATGGTGGAGTAGGTGTCCGCGCCGATGAGCAGGACCCGTCCGGCCACGCCGGAGGTGATCAGCCCGGCGGCGGTGGCCAGTCCGTACACGAAGCCGGTGCACACCGCGCCGACGTCGAAGGCGGCCGCTCCGGCGAGCCCCAGCCGGGCTGCGACCGAGGGCGCCGTGGCCGGGCAGGGCCGGTCGGGTGTGGTCGTGGTGACGATCACCGCGTCCACGGTGTCGACTCCGGCACTGTGCAGGGCCCCGCGCCCGGCCTCGACGGCCAGGTCCGAGGTCGCCTGGCCGGGCTCGATGACATGGCGGCGGAGGATTCCGGTGCGGGTGCGGATCCAGGCGTCGTCGGTGGCCAGTCGCTCGGCCAGCTCGTCGTTGGTGACCACGCGGGGCGGCACCCATCCGGCCAGTCCGCACAGAACGGCGGCGGGTGGACTGGGAGCGTTACGGGGCACGGCTGTTCTCCAGGTGTGGGGAGGTCCGGGGGCGCCCGGAGGAGACGGGGACGGCAGTAGTGGTCCAGGGGGTGTCGTTTGGATCGGCCCGCGACGCCGGGATGATCCGAACGACACCCCCTAGGGACCGGAGGTCGTTGTGCGCAGGGCCAGGGTCAGTGGCACCCCGCAGGCGATTCCGGCCGCTATCGCGAACACGGCGGCCCTGATGCCGGCCAGCGAGGTGCCGCCTGCCGGGGGCTGCCCGGCAGCGCCTGCCAGCGCCACGAGCAGCGCGAGACCCACCGCGCCGCCGACTTGGAGGCTGGTCGAGGCGAGCCCCGATGCCACACCCTGGTCGTCGGGAGCGACTCCGGCGGCGGCTGTGATCCACATGCCGGTCCAGGCGGCACCTTGGCCCAGGCCCAGCAGCACGATTCCCGGCAACAGCAAGGGATAGGAGCCGTGTCGGGTCAGCGCGAGGCCGAGCGCGACGGCTCCCGCTGCGCCAAGGACCATGCCGCCGACCAGCATCCGGCGGACACCGACCGCTGCGACAGCCCGTTCTCCGGCCTGGGTCCCGGCGGCGACCACCAGGGCCGGGACCAGGAAGGCGAGGCCGGTCGCGAACGCGCCGTAGCCGCGCACGGTCTGGAAGTACAGGGTCAGGAAGTACGGCAGTGAGCTGAAGGTGGCGCTGTACAGGGCAGTCACCGCCATCGCTGCCACGAGCCCTCGATGCCTGAACAGCCGGCTCGGTACCAGCGGGCTGCGTGAACGCGTCTCGACGACGGCGAAGAGCGTGAGCAGAGCCGACGACAGCGCCGCGCTGACGAGGGTGACCGAGCTGCTCCAGCCGGCCTCGGGCGCGTGCACCAACACGAACACCAGGAGAGTGATGCCTCCGGTCCCGGTCAGTGCACCCGTCAGGTCGAATCTCCGCGCCCCGGCCGGCGGGACGTCCGCCGGGAACAGTGCCCGGCCCGCCCACGCGATGGCTCCCGCCAGGGGAACGTTGACGAAGAACACCGACGGCCAGCCGAACGCCTCCACCAGGACCCCGCCGAGCAGGGAGCCCGAGCAGAGTCCGCCGGCCCCCGCAGCGCCCCACACCGCCAACGCCCGGTTCCGGTCCGGTCCTTCGGCGTAGATGGTGTTGATCAGGGACAGGGTGGCCGGGAAGAGCAGGGATCCGCCGATGCCCTGGACCGCCCGCACGGCGACCAGCGCTCCCGGCGTCTGCGAGAACCCTCCCACCAGCGAGGACACCGCATAGATCAAGGCCGCGGCGACGAACGTACGGCGCCGGCCCAGCAGGTCCGAGGCCCGGCCACCCAGCAGCAGGAAGCCACCCGTCGCCACGACGTAGGCGCTCACCACCCATTGCAGGTCGTGCTCCGGGAAACCAAGGCCTGCGCCCACGTCGGGCAGAGCGACGTACACGATGTTGTAGTCGAGGGCGATGACCAGTTGAGCCAGCGCCAGGACGAGAAGGGACAGCCGTGCCGACATCGTCCGGTCCCCCCTCACCAACAGAAAAAACATGGAGACGAATATCGAATCCGTCGATCATTTTCGGTCACGATAACACCCCGAAGAGAACTTGAGAATGCCCGCTCTGCAAACATGCCCACGGCCCGATATTCACTTTTCAGGCAGCACTGAAAACCGACAGTGCAATACCGTCGGTTGAATTTCGCAGGATTTTCAGGCGGTCAGCCCTCTCCCATCAGTCGCCTGATTTCCGAGATGAGCACCGTCAGTGCTCGCCTTTCCGGAATGGTCGTTTCCGGATGCCAGAGGTCCACGAGGAGACAGGTGCGTGGGCGAGCTCCGTCATTGCGCGCCTCATGCTCGAAGGAGTAGTCGAAGAGCAGGCAGTGACCTTCCTGCCAGGTACGGGTCTCCCCGGCGACCGTGATGCTGCACCCGTCGGGGATGTCCACGGCGAGATGCAGGTTGATGCTGAAGTTCCACAGGTCGCAATGCGGGGCTATGGATGCCCCCGGCAGCAGGGTGGAGAAGTGACTTTCCAGGAGTGGGCAGATCTTTTCCGTGTCCACGGCGAACTCTTCGAGCACCTTGTAGGCGGTGGGTACGGTCGTCGCCGCTTCCTCGACCATTGCCCCGCCGCGGTAAAGGTGGAGAGCCTGCCAGTCGGTCTGCCGGGTCAGGTAGTGCTCGTAGTCGGAAAACGCCTCCCGACGCGCCCCCCAGGCCGACTTCAGCTCATCCCTGATGACCGGATGAGCCGATTCCAGTGCCTGGACGACGGGGATGAGTTCCGGGTGGGCACGGGGATCGTGCCACGGGGTGGGAGACAGTCCCGGCAGGATCCATTTGGCTCCCTTCTGGAGCGGGTGGCGTGCCGCTCCCCCTCCGGGTTCCAGCATCCGCTCCACCCGGCTGAGGGAGTCCGCACCGTGATCGCTTCTGATCGCCACGAACGCGTTCTCTATCTCGGGTGTCATGAGGCCCTCCTGGCTACTGCCGCGACCGGCGCCGTGCCGCGCCGTCGCATCAGTAGTCGGACAGGCGACCGAGCGAGTTCCCGCGATTTCCCGCGTTCGGGCCGGGTCTGTCGGCCTCGTCGAGGAGCCCCATGAGGGTCGTCCGGGCGCGGGCCACGCGGGACCGCACCGTGCCGACGGGGCAACCGCCGAGCAGGGCGGCCTCCTCGTAGGACAGCCCCACCACCTGGGTCAGCACGAACGCCTCACGTCGTTCGTCGGGGAGCGCGTTCAGCAGGTCGAGAAGCGCGATGCCGTCGTCGAAGCCCGGCAGCCCCTGCGGCTGGGTCCGTTCCACGGCTGTCTGCCAGTCGTGGGTGTCCGCCGTCCGGGGTCGGACGGCGGCGCGGCGGTAGCTGTCGACGACCGCGCAGCGGGCGATGGACAGCAGCCAGGTTCGTGCCGAGGCGCGTCCCTCGAACCGGTGCAGGCTGTTGAGTGCCCGCACGAACGTGTCCTGGGTCAGGTCGTCGATGTTCTGGGGATCCGCTCCCAGGTGGGCGACGTAGCGCAGCACGTCGGAGTGCAGGGCACGCACGAAGCATTCGGCGGCGTCCGGGTCGCCGTTCCGGGCGGCCAGCGCCCAGGCGGTCGCCGAGGCGTCCGCAGAAGCCCTCTGCGTTTGCGGAGCAGTCAGGGCAGAAGTGATCACGAGGTGTCCTTCTCAGTCATCCGGGGCGCGGCCAGGTGAGGCCACAGCTCTGTCCGGTGAGTGGGGTGCAGCCGTAGGGGTGGTACGGCGGTGCCCGGGGCTCGCGCAGGCTCGCGCGCGTGCAGCTGTGCGTGCCGGTTCTTCAGGAACAGCTCACGACACGGCTGGTGGCGTCTTCCGAGGAAGGCTCAGGAGACCTGCTGAAGGAGAAACGGGAAGGAGAGCCCCGGTGGGTCCGGCTGTCTCAGGCGACAGCGGCGCCCACGGGCGGCCCCCGGGAGGTGATGGCGTGACAGAGAAGGAGTCGTACCGGCGTGCGGTGGCCGGAGTCGCGGCGCCTTCGCACGGACGGCCGACGCGGCACCACGGGCAGGGCGAGCAGCATCCGCAGCGGTGCCACCAGGCGGACGGCCGCGGCCCGCAGGATGCGGAAGACGGCGCGCTCGCCGTACGCGAGCCACAGGCCGCACAGGACCGCGGCGAGCAGGTGGGCGGCGAACATGCCGAACGCGGCGCCGCCTTCCATGCCGTGGGCACTGTGCGTGCCGAGCCCCATGTGAGACATGGAGCCCGCACCCATGTGCTCCATGCCGGCCATGTGCATCTCGTCCATGTGCATGGAGCCCATGTCCATGGCACCCATGCCGTCCGAGGCCGGGGCGCGGCCGGATGCGACGGACTGAGCGAGGGAGAAGGTCTCGTGGAGCAGCGCCTGGGCGGCGACCACGACAGCGACGATCGGCGCACGCCCACGCTCACGGCCGGCGAGACACCAACCGGCCGCGCCCGTCCCGGCGGCACCCGCCGCCATCGCCCACCAGGGCACCGACGTACCGGACATCATCACGTGGCCGAGGGCAGCAAGCAGCACGCAGGCGGCGGCGAACACACCGGCCCGCAGCGTGCGGCACCACCCTCCGACAGTCATGACGCGCCCATCTTCGCACCCGTGGTCCGATCGTCGTCAGGGGGTACGTGCGGACACCTGCCCCCGGACTCACTCCGAGAAGGGTGACACACAACACACCGACAGGGCGGGAACTCGGCGGGCATCGCCGACGACTTCTGGAACACGACGGAAGGACAGCTACTGCCGGAACGCGACCGTTCCGGGCCTGACCACGACGGCGGGCAACTTCACCGAGCCGCTGTGGCTGAACGTCAGTGTGAAATACACGCACCGACCAGGCGGGTGAGCCGTGCGTTCACCGGTGACCCGCCCTGCTCCGGCGTCGCTCGCGCGCCGGGGCGGGCGACGGCTGCCAGGCGCGCAGGCGCAGGCTGTTGCCCACCACCAGCACGGAGCTGACCGACATGGCGGCCGCCGCCAGCATCGGATTGAGCAGTCCGACCACGGCGAGCGGCACGGTGACGACGTTGTAGCCGAAGGCCCACACCAGGTTGGCCCGGATCGTGCCGAGCGTGCGCCGGGCGAGCAGCACGGCGTCGCCCAGGGCTTCGATGTCCCCGCGCACGAGAGTGAGGTCGGCCGCGCCGATGGCCACGTCCGTACCGCTGCCCATGGCGATGCCCAGATCGGCGCAGGCGAGCGCGGCGGCGTCGTTCACGCCGTCGCCCACGACCGCGACCCGGCCGCCCTCGTCCTGCAAACGCCGTACCAGAGCCGCCTTGTCCTCGGGCGTGCAGCGGGCATGTACCTCGTGGATGCCGAGCGCGTCGGCCACGGCCCGGGCGGGTGCCTCGCGGTCACCGGTGGCGAGCACGGGGCGGATCCCGAGCCTGCGCAGCCGGTCCACGGCCCGGTAACTGCCGGGCCGTACGACGTCGCCGACCGCGATCAGCGCCTCGGCCACCCCGTCCACCCGCACGAGCACCGGAGTGTGCGCGGCGGTCTCCGCCGCGACGAGGGCGTCCGCGAGAGCGGTCGGCAACTCGCCGTCCGGCGCCAGTACTTCCACCGTGCGGCCGTCCACGCGGCCCCGTACTCCCCGCCCCGGCATGGCCTCGAAGTCCCGTACCGGCGCCAGAGGTTCCTCGGCGAACGAGCGCCGGGCCCGTGCGGCGACGGCCCGCCCGAGGGGGTGCTCCGAGCCCTGTTCGACGGCACCGGCCAGACGGAGGACGGCTTCCTGACCGAGACCGCCGGGAGCGGCGGTGATCTGTACGACGGTCATGTGGCCACTGGTCAGCGTGCCCGTCTTGTCCAGGACGACCATGTCGACGTGCTGGAGAGCCTCCAGCGTCTGCGGGCCGCTGACCAGCACGCCGAGCTGGGCCCCGCGGCCGGTGGCGGCCATCAGTGCGGTCGGCGTGGCCAGGCCCAGCGCGCAGGGACAGGCAACGACGAGTACGGCCACGCATGCGGTGATCGCCGCCTGGGGGTCGGCTCCGGCCCCAAGCCAGAAGCCCAGCACCGTGACCGCGACCGTCAGCACCACGGGCACGAAGACCCCGGCCACCGCGTCGGCCAGCCGCTGCGCCCGCGCCTTGCCCGCCTGGGCCTCCGTCACCAGCTTGGTGATGCGGGCCAGCTGGGTGTCGGCTCCGACGGCGGTGGCACGGACGAACAGCAGCCCGCCGGCGTTCACGGCCCCACCGACCAGGGCTGAACCGGGCCCCACCTCGACGGGGTCGCTCTCGCCGGTGACCAGGGAGAGGTCCACGGCGGAACTGCCCTCCACCACCCGGCCGTCGGTGGCGACCCGCTCGCCGGGCCGCACGGCGAAGACCTGCCCCACGCGCAGCTGCTCGATGGGAACGGAACGCTCGCGCTCGCCGTGCTCGTCGCGTACGGACACTTCCTTGGCGGCGAGTCCCGCCAGCGATCGCAGGGCCGCTCCCGTCCCCCGCCTGGCCCGCGCCTCCAGGAACCTCCCGGTCAGCACGAACAGCGGGACACCGACCGCGGCTTCCAGGTACACGTGTGCGGGACCGTCCGCCGCGGACGGCAGCAGACTGAACGGCATCCGCATCCCGGGTTCGCCCGCGCCGCCGAGGAACAGCGCGTACGCCGACCAGGAGAAGGAGGCCACCACACCCAGCGAGACCAGGGTGTCCATGGTGGCCGTGGAGTGACGCAGCCCCCGCACCGCCCGTACATGGAACGGCCAGGCGCTCCACACCACCACCGGAGCAGCGAGCACGAAGCACAGCCACTGCCAGTTGCGGAACTGCAGGGACGGCACCATCGACAGCACCAGGACAGGGACGGCGAGCAGCGCGGTGACGACGAGACGTTCGCGTTCCTGGCGGGTGGCGGCCTCGGACTCGTCCTCGTCACCGGGTGTCCTGTCCCGCCCCTCCGGCGCGGGAGGCTCGGGGAGCGCGGCCTCGTATCCTGCCTGTTCGACGGCGGTGACGAGGTCCTCCGGAAGGATGTCCGCCGGATGACTGACCCGGGCGAGTCCGGTGGCGAGATTGACGGTCGCCGTCACGCCGTCCAGCTTGGCGAGCTTCTTCTCGACCCGCCGTACACAGGCGGCGCACGTCATGCCGCCGACCGTCAGGTCCGTGACCACGAGCGGCGCCAGCGGTTCGGCTCCCATCACTCACCGCCTCCGTGCATGCCGGGCATGCCACCCGTGTCACCGCCACCCGCGCCACCGCCGCCCCCTCCGGTTCCGGTGCCGTGCATGCCTGGCGCCACGGGTCCGGCGGCCGATCCCACGGCGTACGACACCGAGAAGACCAGCATCAGCAGCAGCAGAAAGCCGCAGAGCGCGGGCGGGGGCATGAGCTTGCGGATACCCCTGTCCGCACCGCGGGAGGGGTGTCGGGACTCGGCCATGCTCGACCTTCCTGGTCGCGTCGAACCGTCGTACGACCGACGAGCAGTCTCAGCCGTACCGCTCCAGGAGTCGGACGGATCGAAGGCCGAGTTCCGCCATCGAACTATGGCGTGCGCCACATGGCGGACACGCGTGCTCCGCGTCCCCACCCGCGGCCGTGTGCGGTTCAGGCATGGAACTGGTTCGCCGGTACGGGAAGCCCGTAGTGTTCGCGCAGGGTCGTGCCCTCGTACTCCTCACGGAACAGCCCCTTGCCGCGCAGCAGCGGGAGCACGTGCTCGACGAATGCCGCGAGGCCCGAGGGCAGGGCGGGCGCCATGATGTTGAATCCGTCCGCTGCGCCACCCTCGAACCAGGTGATGATCGTGTCCGCGATCTGCTCAGGTGTGCCGACGAGCTCGAAGTGACCGCGCCCGCCGCCGAGCCGGGAGATGATCTGCCGCACCGTGAGCCCCTCGCGCACCGCGAGCTCGATGATCAGGTCGGAACGGCTCTGCGATCCCTCCAGTTTCGGCCGCGCCAGAATGAAGTCCGGCAGCGGTTCGTCGAGTGGGAAGACCGACGGCTCGGTCTCGAAGACCGCGGCCAGCTGGCGCAGTCCGTACTCCGGGATCCGCAGGCGGTCGAACCGGTCCGCCAGCGCGCGGGCTTCGGCCTCCGTCGACCCGATGTACGGGACGATTCCCGGCAGGACGATCACGCCGTCCGGGTCGCGCCCCGCCGCCTTGGTTCGTGCCTTGATGTCGGCGTAGAAGGCGGCGGCACGCTCGTACGTCGTGTGGGCGGTGAAGATCGCCTCGGCGTGGCGGGCCGCGAAGTCCTTGCCGTCCTCGGAGGAGCCGGCCTGGACGAGCAGCGGGTGGCCCTGCGGAGGGCGTTCGACGTTGAGCGGACCGGCCACCTTGAAGTACCGGCCGCGGTGGCCCAGCCCGTGCAGCCGGTCAGGATCGGCGTAACGCCCCGTGGTCCTGTCGGCGACGACGGCCTCGGACTCCCAGCTGTCCCACAGTGCCTTGGCCACCTTCAGGAACTCGTCGGCCCGGGCGTAGCGTTCGGCGTGGCCGGGGCGGTCGTCGAGGCCGAAGTTGGCCGCTTCGTCGGCCCCTGCGGAGGTGACGATGTTCCAGCCGGCGCGGCCCCCGCTGACGTGGTCGACGGACGCGAGCCGACGGGCGAGGTTGTACGGCTCGTTGTACGTCGACGACACGGTCGCGATGAGGCCGATCCTGCTGGTCGCCTGGGAGAGCGCGGTCAGCAGCGTCAGCGGTTCGAGCTGGCCCGGTGGCCGGAACTCGCCGGTTCCGATGAGGGCCGGGCCGTCCGCGAGGAACAGCGAGTCGAACTTGGCGCTCTCGGCGAGCCGGGCCAGCTCGATCCAGTGCTGCAGGTCGAAGTCGGCCCGCGGGTTGCTGTCGGGGAGCCGCCATGCTGCTTCGTGGTGGCCCGCCTCCATGAGGAAGGCGTTGAGGTGGAGTCGCCGCGGTCTGGTGCTCATGTCTTCTCTCCTTTCTCCTTTGCGTGTCGAGATGGACGGCGCGGCTCAGCCGAACGTCAGCTTCGAGCTGTCGTAGCCGGCGGGGAGGAGGTTGTCAGTGATCGACGGGACGTCGACCTTCTTGGTGATCTGTCCGGCCTCCAGGAAGGCGTCGGCGAGCTTCTGCTCCGCCGCTATGTCCGGCTTCCCGATCGGGGTCACCCGGGTCTCGAAGGCCTTGAGGGACGCTTCGGCATCGGCCAGCGGGATGCCCTCCTCCTCGGAGAGGGCCTGTGCGTACTTGTCCTCGTGCTTGACCGCGTAGGCGAACTCGCGTGCCAGCCGCTGCAGTACGTCCGTCAGGGCCGCCCGCTTGGTCCTGTCGTCGAGCGACTTCCCACTGGCGACGTAGTAACTGCTCGTCTGGTCGATCGGCGGGAGGCCCTTGGCGAGGATCCGTGCCCCGTTCCTGACCGCGATCGCCGACTGGGGGTTCCAGATCGCCCAGGCGTCCACCTTGCCGGTGTTGAACGCCGTGGCGCCGGCCGCCGGGTCGAGGAAGACCAGGTGCACGTCCTTGGGGCCGAGGCCGACGCTGTTCAGCGCGTTGAGCGTCAGACCGTGCGCCGAGCTGCCCTGCGGCACGGCGATCTTCTTGCCCTTGAGGTCGGCGAGACTCCTCAGCTCCGACCCCTTCGGCACGATGATGTTCTCGTTGGACTGGCTGGGCGTGAGCGAGCGGTTGACGGCCACGATCTTGAAGCCGTACTCCTTCGCGGCGCCGGTGATCGGCGGTACGTCGCCGACGGCGCCCAGGTCGATGTCGCCCGAGGCCGCGGCCTGCACCAGCGGCGGGCCGTAGGTGAAGCGGGCGAACTTCACCTTGTACGGCGCGTCGTCGAACGCCCCGGTGATCTTGGCCAGGGCCTGGCTGCCGTCACCCCCGTTGTCGCCGATGGTGAAGGTGTACTTGCTCCACTCGGGGTGCGCGGAGGCGCTGCCACCGGACTTGCCGAGCGGCGGCGCCGCCTGGGACGACGCACTGCACGCGGCGAGGGCGCCCGTGAGCGCGAGCAGACCGGCGGCGCCGACGAGGCGGGGGGTTCTTCTGTGCATGGTTTTGCTCCGGCTTTCTGTGCAGGGGGAGGACATCAGTGGTGACCGGCGAGACCGAGGTCGTTCAGGAGCGCGGCACGCAGCTCCTCGCGGGCGACGCTCGCCTCGCGGTCGGCTGCCGAGAGCTGGACGAGATGCGCGGCGCCGATGCGCCCGTCGCGCATCACGACGATGCGGTCCGCCAGGGCGATCGCCTCGTCGACGTCGTGGGTGACCAGCAGCATGGCCGCGTGGTGCTTGCTGCGCAACGCGCGTACGAGGTCGTGCATGCGCAGCCGGGTGATGGCGTCGAGGGCCGCGAACGGCTCGTCGAGCAGCACGAGTTCGGGTTCGGATACCAGGGCACGCGCGAGCGACACCCGCTGGGCCTCGCCGCCGGAGAGCTCCTTGGGCCACGCCCTCTCGCGTCCCGCGAGTCCGACCTCGGCGAGCACGTCGCGGGCTCGCTGCTCCGCGTCGGGCCCGTACAGGCCGAGTGTGATGTTGCGCAGCACCCGCTGCCAGGGCAGCAGCCGGTCGGCCTGGAAGACGATCGCTCGCTCCGCCGGGACCTCCACCTGCCCGCCGTCGGGCCGGTCGAGGCCGGCGAGCAGTCTCAGGAGGGTGCTCTTGCCGCAGCCGGAGGGGCCCAGCAGGATCACCAGTTCCTCCTCGGCGATGGTGAGGTCCAGATGGTCGAGCACCACCCGGTCACCGAACCGACGGACGACCTGCTCGACGACGACTCCGGTCTGCCGACGGGACTCCGTCACCACTGAGCTGCTCATGACGCCTCATAACCCGGGCGCCACCGCAGCAGCACCCGCTCGAGTACCCGGACGAACTGGTCGGCGAGCAGACCGAGGAGCGAGTAGATCACCAGCCCCACGAAGACCTGGTTGGTCTGCAGGTAGGTCTGCCCTTGCGTGATGAGGAAGCCGAGTCCCTTGTCGGCGTTGACCGTCTCGGCGGCGACGAGGCCCAGCACGCTGTATGCGAGGGAGAACCGGAGTCCGACCAGGAACCCCGGCAGGGCCCCGGGCACCAGCACTCGCGTCACGATGCGCCATGTGCCCGCGCCCGTCGTGCGCGCCATCTCGATCAGGCGCTGGTCGACGCCCCTGATCGCGGCGAACAGATTGAGATACATCGGGACGCCTGCGCCGAACGAGATCAGCAGCACCTTGGTGAGCTCGTCGATGCCGAACCACACGATCATCAGTGGCAGCACCGCCAGCAGCGGGATGGTGTTGAGGACCTGCACCAGGCCGTTGAACAGGTACTCGCCGCTGCGCAGCAGCCCGCCGAGCACTCCGGTGACGATGCCCACCGTCAAACCGATCAGGAGTCCGATGCCGGCCCGTTGCAGCGAGATGGCCACGTCCGGGCCGAGCACGCCCTGCTGCCACAGGTCGGCGGCGGATTTCACGATGGAGGTCGGCGCCGGAGCGTATGTCTTCGCCAGTACGCCGGCTCGGGCGAGAACCTCCCAGGCGACCAGGATCACGACCGGGGTCGTGTAGATCCCGAGCGGCCAGCGGAGGCGCTCGCGGAGTGAGCTGAGCGGTGTCCGGCGGCGGGTGTCGCGGGGCAGGAAGACCTCGCGTTCCCGCGTGCTCGGCGACTCGGCGTCGGCGGTCTGGGGGACGGCCGGCGCCGTGAGGCGGATCTCGGTCATGCGACCGCCTCCAGGACGCCGGTGTAGTGCGAGGCGTCGCCGACGAGTTGCCGGCTGCGGCGGCCGTCGACCCCGACCGGCACGTCGCCCGCCACCGTCACCCGGTTGAGGCGCCGCGGGTGGTCGTCGTAGTTGTCCACCCCGTAGTGCTGGGTGATCCGGTTGTCGAAGATCAGCAGCTGGCCGGGGGACCAGGTCCAGCGCAGGATGTTCTCCGGACGTGTCACATAGGACTGCAGGATGCGCAGCAGATCGGCCGAGTCGCTGCTCGGCAGGCCGACGATCCGCTGGGCGAAACCGCCGATGAACAGGCCGCGTTCGCCGGTCAGCGGATGCACCCGCACGACCGGGTGCTCCGCCTCGTAGGGCGCCGAGACGAAGACCCGGTCGTACTCCTGGCGCAGCGCCGTCGTGGCCGGAGGACGGGCGTAGTCGTGCTGGTTGGTGTGCACGACGCGCAGCGAGTCCGCGAGAGCGCGGAGCGGTTCGGGCAGGTCGCGGTAGGCCGCGGCGGCGTTGGCGATGAGCGTCTCGCCGCCGTACGGCGGGATCGCGAGGGACCGGAGGGTGGTGACCTGCGGCGGGTTGACCACGAAGGTGACGTCCGTGTGCCACGCGTCGGCCTTGGACGTCTCGCTGTCGACGGCGAGCACGTTCGTCGTGCCATCGGCCGCCGGTATGTTCGGGTGAGCGGTGGTGAGTTCGCCGAACCACGCGGCGACGCGCTCCTGACCGGCGTTGTCGAGGTTCACCTGGTCGAACACGATGGCCTTGTGTTCGTTGAGGGCTTCACGGAGCGCCGTGACCGTCGACGGGTCGCTCGGGGCCGTCAGGTCGACGCCCTCGACGACCGCGCCGATACGGCCGGTCAGCTTGCGGATGGACACAGGCATGCGGAGGTCCTTGTCGGGGAGGCGGGCGCAGCACGGGGTGCTGGAAGATGAGGAGTTGGAGTGCACGGTCGACCGGCGCGGCCGGGACACCGCGGTTCGGGTGGCCGTCGGGTCGCGATGCGGGAGGAGCGGAACGACGGCGTCGAAAGCACCTGATGCAGGTCAGGGCGACCGCTCATCCGGTCGTGGAGAAGAGCCGGAGAAGGGGACGATCAGGAGGCGGGCACAACGGTCCTCAAGGAGACCGTGTGACGACGTGCCGGCTCAGCGACAACAGAACGCGCTGGAGACGTGCGCCAGATCGATGTGGCGCCGCCGAGTGAGGTCCACGCGCGGGTTCATGGGACCGGAGTTCAGCAGAGGTCCGTGGCACTGGTCAAGGACTTCCCGGACGGGTCTTGCATCGCGGACAGGGACAACCGTCGTATGTCCGGAGCCGGGCGGCCGTGTGCCATGGTGAGCGCATGGCCAGTGAGATCAGGTTCGAGCCCGGCCTCTACCGAGGCACCGCCGAGTACTACGACCGGTTCCGCCTCCCCTGCCCCGATCAGATGATCGCCGACCTCGCGCGCCGGGCGGCACCGTCGGGGCACGGACGCCTGCTCGACCTGGCATGCGGCACCGGCCAGCTCTGGTCCGCGCCAAGGCGGACGTTTCCGGCGCGGCCCACATCCGGACGATCACCGTCGGCGCCGAGGATCTCCACGCCGAACCGGGAAGCTTCGAGCTGATCGTCATCGGCAATGCGTTCCACCGGCTCCCCCGCGACCTGGTCGCGCAGCGCGCCCACGGCTGGCTGAAACCCGGCGGCTGTCTCGCGCTGTGCTGGTCGACCGGTCCGTGGACGGGGCCCCGGGACTGGCAGCGGGCGCTCTCCAGCATGCTGCGCAGATGGCAGAACACCCTCGGCGCGGCCGGCCGCGTGCCCGCCGGCTGGGAGCAGGCACGGAAGCAGGATCCCGACCACGATGTCCTGTCACGTGCCGGGTTCGAACCCGCCGGACGGCACGAGTTCTCCGTCGAGCACCGCTGGACGATCCGTGAGCTCGCCGGGTACATCCGGTCGACATCGTTCCTGCCGCCCGCGGTGCTCGCGGAGCACGCCGGCACGTTCGACGCCGACCTCACCGCCGAACTCGGCTCCTGCGCAGCCGACGGCCACCTCTGCGAAACGGTCGGCTACGCCTACGAACTGGCCCGCAAGCCGGCTCCCGGATGACCGCCCTCCGGTCCGGGCGTTCGCTTCGCAGAACCGCCGGATGCCGTACCACCGCGTCGAACAGACAGCCCTGTGTGTGGGGCACCGCGGTGTCCGGCCGGGTGTGGCCGGTCGGGCCGGAAGTGGGCGGTCGGGGCGCACGGAAGGCATGCGGTGGATGTTATGTTCGCGGCCGCGCGGGCCGTACCGGCCGGGGCCCGCGTCCCAGGACGAAGGCAGCAGGAGCATCCGCGTGACCAGCCGAGTTCTTCTCGTCTCCCCCGCCACCAGCGCGTCGTTGCGGCAGGCGCGGTTCGACGACGGCGGCTCGCTCGACGCCGTCGGCGCGGTACGGGCCCGGGCGGCGGCCGGGTCGCTGCCCGCCGCGGAGCGTGTGGCCGTCTCTCCGGGCGCGCGCTGCCGGGAGACGGCCACGGCGCTGGGCCTCGACGGCGTGCCGGTGCCGGAACTGGCGGGGCTCGACGTGGGCCGCTGGCGGGGCCGCACCCTTGAGGAGGTGGGGGCCGCCGAGCCGGAGGCGGTGGGCCATTGGCTCACCGACCCCGGCTGCGCCCCGCATGGTGGTGAGTCCGTGCAGGACCTGTGCGGAAGGGTCGCACGGTGGCTGGCCGACGTGCAGGCCGTGGCGGGCCGTACGGTCGCCGTCGTCGAGCCGGAGGTGGTACGGGCGGCCGTCGGCGGCGCGCTGGGGTTGCCTGTCACGGTTTTCTGGCGCCTCGATGTGCCGCCGCTGACCGTGACCGAACTCAGCGGCCGGGCCGGGCGCTGGAATCTGCGGCTGGGGCGTCCGCTTGCCGCGCCGGACGCCGATTAGGCGCCGCCGGCCGGTGGTTCAGTCTGCCGAAGCCCGGTGACGGCGCAGCAGCGCCGCTATCGCGCAGCGCAGGCAGGTGCCGTCGTCGCCCGGCTCCATGGCTTCGCGGTCGGGGCATGTCGTCGGCGCCGGATGGGACCGTCCCCGGCAGCCGTCCCCCGAGGCCGCGATCAGCATCTCCAGGTCGTGCAGCAGCTGTTCGGTGCGCTTGGCCTGCTGGGCGAGCACCCGCACCCGGGCGCTCTGGCCGCCGATCTGCCGTCGGCTGGCGACCAGTTGCTCGTATTCCCTCGGGGTGAGGGCGACCGCGTCGCGGCCACCGACGGTGATCCGGCGGGGCTGTGGGGCTCTGGCCACTCGGTTCCTCCGCTCCTCGCCCGGGCATCCGCCTCCGGTCCGCCGCCGGATTCCCTCGCCCTGCCGGTGAACCCGTGCGCCGGTGTCCGGAGAACGCCAGAGGGCCCCCGGATGATTCCGAAGGGCCCTCTGTTGTCCGGAAGGGGTCAGTGCGCGGCCGGAACCGCTCGCCCGCTCTCGGCCGTCGTCGGCTTGGGGCTCAGCAGCCGCTCGGCCAACTCGCCGAAGAGGAGGCCGAATCCGCCCCACAGAGCGGCCTGGATGCCCAGTGCCGAGAGCCGGAACCGCCACAGCAGGGTGGCCGGGAAGCCCTTGGGGACCTCGTTGACGACAGGCAGGAACTGGTAGGCCAGACCGATCACGACGGCGAACGCGGCCACCGCGACGACCGTCGCCCACCAGGTGCCCAGACGGGGAGCCAGGCGCTTGCCCAGCAGGGTGGCGGCGACCGCCAGCAGGACGCTGAGCAGCATCATCAGGAAGTACAGGGTGGTCCGCCTGCCGATGGTGTCGGGCTCGCCGACCGACGGCGGGTTGGCCGGGTACTTCAGGAACGGCACGACGTACACGGCGAGGAGGGCGCAGCCCGACAGCAGCAGCGCGGTGGCGCGCGGGCTGAAGCGGCCCACGCGGCCCAGGGCGAAGCAGAAGGCGAGCGCGGCGATCCCGCCGAAGGCGACCCCGTACACGAGGACACCGGTGGCGAGGCCGGCGGTGGACTGCAGGGAGCGGGAGACGACTTCCATCTCGTGCTCGTGGGAGTGGGCCTCCTCGAAGCTGATCGCCTTGTCGACGCTCGGCTCACCGAGGACGTACGCCACGACGAGGGCGAGCATGCCGGCCGCGAGGCCGGCGAGCATGCCCCGTACGAGGAGGTTCCGTACGGTTGCGGAATTCATGGGCGGGCGGTGTCCCCTCGCCTCAGTGGCAGGGGAAACCGAGCAGGTGTCGGGCGTCGTGCACCCACTCGTGGACGTCCGTGCCGTTGAGCACCGAGGTGGCGCCCTGCTCGGCGCCGACGAAGTAGAGCAGGATCAGCATGAGGATGCCGAAGAAGACCGCCCAGGGGGCAATCGCCTTCAGTGGCAGCTTGGCGGGTACGACGGGGGTGGTGGCTGTCGGCTGGGCGACGGTCTGCGCCATGGCAGAACCTCCTCTGGGAGTTCGCGTCCCATCTCGGTGGTGCACAGGACGACGGCCACGGGTCTGACTCACGGGACGCCGCGGGGGCGTCTCGCACACAGTGGCGCGACCGTGCCGGATTCCCACCGGCTTCCGTCTCGCCGTCGTCGATATCGGACAGACCGTACCGCGTGCCGCGCGCTCGGCCAAGACCGCCTGCCCCCGCCGTGATCTTCCTCTCCCAGCAGGCGGGACAGGACGAGGCCGGTGGGGCGGCAGCGCAGGCAGGGCCCACATCAACGGCGCCCGGGGGCAGTTGCGCACGGCCGTGTCGGTGGCGCGCACCGGACGGTGGCGACCTGCGCCGGCTCGGTGCCGTACCGGACCCCTGGGTCAACGGGGATCCGCACGGCGCCGTGGCGGCGTGAAGGCGTACAGGTCGAGGATGTCCGGCTGGGGAGCGACGCCCGGGCCACCCGCCCGTACCCACGTCACGATGTCCTCGGTCGCATCCGGGTCGTTGACAAGTCCGAGCCAGACCGGCCGCGCACCGGCGGCCCGGCCCGCGGTGGACGGCTGTACGACGATGACGTTGGCCTGGTCGCACACGTCGAGGCAGTCGGAGATGCGCACCGGCACCTCCGCCCGCAGCCGTGCGGTCTGCGCCTGGTGATCAACCCCCGTCACCTTGGGGCTGCCGCAGCAGCAGTCCCGGCACACGACGACCCGGCACGGCGCCGCAGCGCTCCCCGTCCCCGCTCCGCCGGACGCCTCTTCCGCCGGCCTCTCGGGCACGCCCATGTCACTCCCCTCCCGGGGAGATCCGCCCCGGTGTGCGTCGAGGAGGCGACCGCGTGAGTCTCTGGCTCCCGGGTCGTCGCCCGCCCGGCCTGCCCGCCCCGGGCGGAGCGGAGGCCTGCCGGAACTCGCTCACCGGTCACAGTGGCGGGACCGCGCCGGATTCACACCGGCTTCCTCGGACCGCCGTCGCCCTATGTCGCAGGTCATCATGCCATCACCGGTGGGAGCGCCGCGTGTACCGTCACCGCTCCCGCCCTCCGACGGCGGCCGGAGCGACGACCGGGCCGGGGGGTGTCGTTCGGATCATCCCGGCGTCGCGGGCCCTGGCGCTGCACGCTGCCCGCGGCGCGCCGGCCGACCCGGTGGGCCGTGCGGCGTATGTGGGGGATCAGGGCCGGGACTTCGGCGCGGTAGGCGTCGTAGGCGGCGCCGAACCGCCGGGCCATCAGGCGGTCCTCGACCCGGACCCGGCGCAGCAGCCCGGGTATCGCGGCCACCAGGAACGCCACCCGGACACCGAAGCCGCAGGCCGGCACGGAACCGGTGACCAAGCCGAGCAGGCCGGTGTAGATGGGGTGGCGGACCAGCCGGTACGGCCCGTCCGTGCGCAGCTCGTGGTACTCCCGGACCGTCGGCACACTGGCCCACATCGTCCCCAGCACCCAGCGGGACCACAGCAGCAGGGCGGTCGAGGCGACGGCGAGCAGGACACCCAGGAGGGCCGGCTCGGGCCGCCAGTACTGCAGATGGCGCCAGAACCCTTCGAAGCGCCCGACCAGGATGAAGAACGCGGAGACGCCCGCCGCCGGCAGCAGCCGGCGCGGCAGCGTGCGGCGCAGTCCCCGCAGCCAGCCGCGCAGTCCCAACCGGCTCCGCACGCCGAAGTGGACAGCGCCCACGACCCAGGCCGCGACGAAGATCAGGACGCAGACGTCGACGGTCAGGACGAGTGCCGAGTGAAGAGAACCCATGCCTCAAGACTGCTCCGCGTACCCAGCCGATCACCACCACCCACGGGTCGATGGAGAGGCCCCGCCTATCCCCACCGCTCCCCACCGTTCTCCGTCCACGGATGGAGAACGCGGCGGCAAGGCCCGTACCGGACACGGCAGTTCGGGCGTGTCCCGGGTGTGGCGCTGCTAGCCTGCGCGCAGGTGCTCGGGCGGGACAGGGGAGGAGCTGAACGCCGTGGTCCATGCGTTCGCCGTGTACCGGGACGCCATGCGCGAGGCGTGGGGTGACTGGTGGCTGGCCTGGCCCCTGCTGCAGAAGGTCGGCGTGGGGGACGTCCTGCACGACTCGCGGGGGTCCGTCCGCGCGGCCGGGACGCTGGCCGACCGCAGGATCGCCTTCGACGCGACGGCGCCCGAGGCCCGCGGTGCCTTCCTGCACGACGCCGGCGGCGGGATCGACGTCCGCTTCAAGGCGTCCGGCGCCACGGACCCGCTCTTCACGGCCCTCGTCGACGCGGACGCCGGGGTGCTGCTGCGGTTCGCCCGGCAGCGGGCCGCGCTGGTGGCGTACCG
Source organism: Streptomyces sp. NPDC053069 (assembly GCF_044546895.1). Taxonomy (NCBI): domain Bacteria; kingdom Bacillati; phylum Actinomycetota; class Actinomycetes; order Kitasatosporales; family Streptomycetaceae; genus Streptomyces; species Streptomyces sp. NPDC053069. Next base: position 184,246 of record NZ_JBITZN010000003.1, read on the forward strand.
GGGCCTGGCCGGGAGCGGTCTGACGGACACCCCTGCCCTGGCCCGGGCGCTCGTCCGCCGCTACTGGGAGGGCCGCTGGGAGGCCGGTCTGCTCGCCGTGACCGAGGTGGTGCGGGCCGATGCGGCCGCCGTGCTGGTGGCCGCCGAGGCGGGCGCCTCGGCCGAGCTGCGCCTGGCCACGTCCGTCGGCGCCGGGCCGCTGCAGCTGCTCGACCTGGCGGGCTCGGCGCGGCTCGCCGGCAGCAGGCACCTGGGCTTCCAGTGGATCGGCGAAGCCCTCACGCCGCTCTTCCGGGTCGTACGGCTGCGCGGCACCTGGCTCGGCGGGGTGCGCGAGGAGTACGGACCCGTGCAGCCGGGGCGCGGCCTCGACGCCGAGCCCGTACCGCCCCTGCTGCTGGAGCAGGCCGCCGACGACCCGGCAGCCGTGCTCGAAACGCCGCCGCAGCTCGTCGGTGAGACGGAGACCGAGACAGAGCCCGGGACCGGGACCGCACCCGAGCCGGCCCAGGACGCGTCCTGACCGGGCCGGCCCCGCTGTCCGTCCGGCGCGCCGCCGCACGGCTGCACGCCGTCGCCGGGCTGGAGGAGGAGCTGCGTCAGTGGCAGGGCGCGAGCCGCGCCGGCGGTCCGCTGGAGAAGCACCACAGCCAGCTGGAGGCGGTGCTCGCGCTGCTCGGCGTGGGAGTGGCCGACGTACGGGCGCGGCTCGCCGACGGACGCGCGGACGACGTGCCCGGCCGGGTCCTGGACCTGCACCATGTGTGGGACTACTACCGCACCCGGTTCCTGCTGCGCCGCGTCCGTGACTACCGCCGTGTCCTGGACGTCGCCGACGAGTTGGCCTGGGAGTGCTACGGGCCGGTCCTCGGCCTCGCCGGAGCTCGCGCCAAGGAGCCCCCGCTGGTCGGCTTCAGCCGGGCGGCCGCGCCGCGCGCCCACCGCCGGGGCAGCGCCTACCACGATCTGCTGCCCCGCGGTGGCATCCACACCCGCGAGGGCCGCGAGGCCGCCGCACGGCTGCCGTTCCCCGTCATCGACGTGCCCTGGTCCTTCGGCTCCCATCTGCCCGCCCTGCTGACGGTGGCGCACGAGGCCGCGCACCACATCGACGACGACCGGGGCCTCGGTGACGAGATCCGCCGGCGGATCACGGCGGCCGGTCTGGCCCCGGAGCGTGCCGTCCCCTGGGAGCGGTGGTCGGGCGAGGCGTTCGCCGATGTGTGCGCCGCCGTGCTGTGCGGGCCCGCCTACGCCGCCGTACTCGCCGAACTGCTCGACGCCGGGGACGACACGGACGAGCCGGACGAGCGGGACTTCGACGGAGCGCATCCGCCGCCCGGGGCCCGGCTGCGGCTGACCCGTGCCGCCGCCCGGCTGGCCGGACACCCGGGCGCGCCGGACGACACCGAAGACCGCGCCTGCGACGGCGACGAGGCCCATGTCGTGGCCGGCGCGCTTCTGCGGGGCGGCTGGTCCGGGCTGGACGGGCTGTCGCTCACCGATCTGCTCGGGGCCGGAGGCCCGCCCGGCCGGGCGGACGTACCCGAGGGGACGCGGCGGCTGCTGGCGGGCGGCCCGTCCCGGTGCTCCTCGGCGGCCGGGGTGCTGGCGGCGGCCGCCCTCGCCTTCCAGCGCGACCCGGCCGCGTACGACCGGCAGGCCGTCGGCGAGCGGGCCGTGACCGAGGTGCTGCGCCTGCGGGCCGCCGGTACACGGGCGGCACGTGCCGCGGACCCGTCGGCCGTCGAACGCCGCCGCGTGCACACCGAGGCGGGCCGTGCGGTGCTGGCCGCGCTGGCTGCCCGGCCGGATCCGAGCCGAGCGGATTTCTGGTGAGCGCCTGCCGCAGCCGGCCGAGAAGGCGACGTCCTGGGACCCGCCCGGATCCGAACCTGCCGGCTCCGGATCCAAGTCTCGTGGTTCGCCGGAGAGTTGACCGGCCCGGAGCTACTCTGGCTGAGGCGCACCGACCGGACGGGGGACGGTACATGGGCATGCAGTGGACGCCGGCGGTCCTCCACCGGCAGCGGCACGGACGGGTGCAGTGCGTGCTGTGTCCCTTCCGCTGTTCGCTGAAGGACGGCGAGACGGGTCTGTGCGGGGTGCGCCGCCGGTCCGGGGACCGACTGGAGACCGCGACCTTCGCGTCGTCGGTGCGGCACTGGGACACCGTCGAGCGAAAGCCGCTGTTCCACTACCGGCCGGGCACGCCCTGTCTGACCCTGGCCGCGCCCGGCTGCACCTTCGCGTGCGACTACTGCATCAACCACCGTATGTCCCAGTACGGCCGGGAGGACTCCGTCCGCTGGGACGCCGAGCCGGTGGACCCGGCCGAGGTGACCGGCGAGGCCGCACAGCGCTCGGGGTGCGTCGCGATCTCCTACACCGAGCCCTCACTGGCCATCGAACTCACCGCCGCGCTCGCCGAGTCGGGCCGTCCGCTGGGAGTGGACGTGGTCTGGAAGAGCAACGGCTTCCTCACCGCCGAGGCCGTCGACCTCGCGGCGAGCCATGTCGCCGCCGTGAACGTCGACGTGAAGACCCTCGACGAACGCGAACATCGTGAACTGACCGGCGCCCGGCCCGGTCCCGTGCTCGACGCGCTCGCCGGGCTGCGGGAACGCGGTGTCTGGGTGGAGGTGTCGACCCCGCTGATCCCCGGCCTCACCGCCGGCCCCGGCACCCTGCGCCCGATCGCCCGGGCACTGGCCGCGCTGGATCCCGCGATCCCCTGGCATCTGGTCCGGGCCACGCCCGCCCACCGCCGCACCGGCCACGCGCCCACGCCGGTGGCCGACCTGGAGGCCGGGGTGCGGATCGGGCACGAGGAGGGGTTGCGGCACGTGTACGTCGAGCGGGCCCTGGGCGCCGATGGGCGGGCCACCCGGTGCCCGCGGTGCCGTACCACCGTGGTGGCACGGGACATCTGGGCGCTGGGCGAGAACGTGCTCGTGGACGGCAGGTGCCCGCGGTGCGGCACCGAAGTGGAAGGACGATGGTGACACCATGGCCGAATACCGGATGGTCGAGCACATCCCCGACCTGATCCAGCCCGAGGAGTACGAGCAGCATCCCGAAGGGCGTCTGGTGCGGATCAGCATCCGCGTCGACGGCGGGGGCGTCCAGGTACTCGGTGACGCCTTCCGGCCCGAGGTGCTGGAGCAACTGCTGCAGACGCTGGGACCGGACGCGATCGAGCAGATGCTCTGCGGCTGACCGCACGGCACCCCGGGCGTGCCGGAACCCGTCTCACTCGTCCGACAGCAGCGCCGTCAGTGCCGCCCGCAGCTCCTCCGGTGACGGTTCCGGCGGCAGTACCTGGCGGTGCCGGGCCGGCTCCCGCCAGGGGATGTGCGGGTAGTGCACACGCAGTTCGCGCAGTCCCGGTCGCGGTGCGGGCCGCAGGTAGGGGTGCGACAGCAGCACCATCCGGGGCGGTCCGGACATGTCGGCGGTGAGCCGGGCGGCCACCACCTCGGCCTCCCGGAACGCCGTGGGCGCGTCACCCGCCGCCAGCGGGCCTGCGGCCCACACATGGACCAGGTCCTCCGGGCCCTGCAGGATCCGCGACCGCCACGGTTCGCCGAGCGGCACCAGGGCACAGGGCCGCCCCAGCCTGAGCACGGTGGCGGCCATCAGATGGGCCGCGAGCCGCAGCACGGATCCGACCTTGCCGTGGGTGGCGGGTGTGTCGTCCAGCACCAGCACCAGGCCGTGCGGATCACGCGGCAGCCGGCCGCTGCTGGTGCGGTACAGCAGCTCGTCGCGGGCGTGCCGGGCCCTGAGCAGCTCGGTGGGCAGGGCGAGCTGGGTGGGCAGCAGCCGGTTGGCGGGGCCGTGCCGGGCCAGCCCGGAACGGCCGGTGCCGCCCGCGCCGCCCATGGCGAGTCCGGTGTCACCGTCGAGCAGCCTCAGGCCCAGCAGGGCACGCTGTGCGGGTCCGGGCGGGGTGAGGGAGAGCGGCAGCCGGCGCATCCGGGCCGGCAGGGTGGGGTCGGCGGCCACCGCCTCGGGGCCGAGGATGCGCAGCAGCGCGACCAGCCGGTCGTCCACCGTGCCCAGCGCCGCGGTCAGTTCGGTGAGCGTGGGCGCGGATCTGCGGGCGGGGATGGAGGAACCGGTCAGCGCCCGGCCCAGGGCCTGGGCGAGATCGGCCGGGGTGACCTCGGGCGGGGCCAGGTACGCCGGGTCGGCGGGCAGGTCCGCGACCAGCAGCAGCGCCAGTCCGGCCAACGCGGGCCCCGGCCAGCCGAGTTCGCGCAGCGCGTGCAGACCGCGGTGGTCGGCCAGGGTGCGCAGCCGGGGTGGGCAGGTGCCGTGCAGCAGCGCCAGCACGTCCGCGAGCAGGTCCAGCGGTACCCCGAACCCGTGGACGGCCGCGAGCACGGCGAGCCGTACCAGTTCCTCCTGGCCGTTGGGCGGGACCGGGGCGGCGGTGGTGCGCGGGCCGCCGGTGAACAGCTCCCACAGCACGGCGGCACCCGAGTTGTAGGTGGCCGCGAGCTGGTCGCCGACCGGGGACCAGCGCAGCGTCCACAGATGCCCGCCGACCCCGTCCGGCGGCACGAGGACCCGGATCCGGCGCGCCTCCTGCGCGTCCCAGACCTCGGCCACGGAGTCCTGGTCGGCGGACACGAACGCCAGCAGCCGGGAGTCGGCGCACCAGGACAGCGCCGGGGCCCAGTCCCGGCCGCCGGCCTCGCCGAACGTCTGCCGCCGCTGCCAGGTGCCGGTGTCCCAGACCACGACCGGGCCGCCGGAGCTGCCCGGCGCGGCGGCCAGCCGGCTGCCGTCCGGGGACCAGGCCACGTGGCACACCATGAACTGGGGGTCGGGCCAGTCCAGTACCCGCACGCGGCGGCACCGGCCGGTGGAGGCGGCGCTCCAGACGATCACCCGGCCGCGGGTGCCGGCCGCGAGCAGCCGGCCGTCCGGGGACCAGGCGGGTCGGCGCACCCCGTCCGCCACGGGCAGCCGTTGCGGTCCGCCGCCGTCCTGGGCGAGGTCGTGCACCAGCAACTGCCGGGGGGTGGCGCCGGGTTCGGGTGCCGCCCAGCGCAGCGGTCGCACCGGATCGGCGGTGACCGCCTGTCCGGCCGCGCGTTCGGCGAGCACCCCGCCGTCGCTCGGGTCCACCAGCCGGTTGACGCCCTGCTCGTAATGGGATGCCAGCACCAGGACCGGGCGGTCGCCGGCCAGGCAGGCGGCGTCGTACCAGCCGTGCGGGAAGCTGCGCACCGGTGCCTCGCCGTGCGGGCGGGTCGCGTCGGCGGCGTGTTCGAGGATGCGGCCCGGCCCGGACTCGCACCAGTGCCGGGCGCCGTCGGGCGACCACACGAGGGCCGGGGCGACACAGCCCAGCCCGGCCGCCGGCAGGCGCAGCGCGCGCAGCACGCCCGGTGGCCGTTCCCCGGTGCGGGTGTGGACCTTGCCGACGGTGACCCCCATCGCGTTGGCCCAGCGGCGCAGCGCGGCCGGGTCGCGGCGCCGGTGCGGGCGCGGCACCGCGCCGGACGGCTCCCACACCGCGATGGTGTCCGCGTCGAGCCGGGCGGCGAACAGTCCGCTCGCCGACAGGCTCAGGTCGCCGGGGCCGGTGACCCGGCCGGGCAGCTGCCCGAGGAGGTCGAGGCGCGGGCCGAGGACGCGCAGCCCGTCCAGCTCGGAACCGGCGATCAGCAGGGATCCGTCGTGGCTGAAGGTCAGCGCGTTCATGCGGTACGGCACGAACTCGCGGTGCAGTTCCCGGCCGGAGCCCGGATCCAGGAGCCGTAGCCCCGCGTAGTCCTCGACGGCGATCGCCCGTCCTTCCGGGGAGCACGCCACGCGGCGCAGGCCCTCGAAGAGCCCGCCGAGCGTGCCCGTCATGGTGCCGCCGTGCGGTTCCCACAGCTGCGCGGACGTCGCCGTTGCCACGCACAGGGTGTCCTGCCGGCCCGGGATCCAGCTCACCTCCACCACCGGGTCGACCCCGCGCAGCCGGGTCACGGTGCCTTCGGCGCGGTACAGCAGCAGGACGTCGCCGGTGCGCAGGCCCGCCGCGAGCAGCCGGGCGTCGGGTGACAGGGCCAGGGCGGTGATCTCGCCCTCGGTGTGGAGCTGCGCGGGCAGTTCCACGGGCTCTCCGGTGTCGGCGTCGAGGAGGACCAGCCGGCCCGCGCCGAGCAGGAACAGCCGGTCGCCGTCGGGGGTCCACACCGCCGCGTCGGTGCGGGGGTGCGGGTCCGCGCCGAGCGGTGGACCGGGCCAGGGCAGCCGCCACACGGCGCGGCCCTCGTCGTCGTAGCGCACCACCGTGCCGTCGTGCACCACGACCAGTCCGGTGCCGTCCGGCGACAGGCACAGGCCGCGGGCGTCGGCCGCGGGCACGGTGAGGATGTGCTGGGCGCTCCAGGCGCCGGCCGGGGGTGTGCTCACAGGCCCTCGCCCAGCTCGGCCGCGGCCCGCTCGTACATCTGGGCGGCGCGCTGGAAGTGGCCGGCCTGTTCCAGCAGTTCGGCGGCCTTGCGGTACTCGCCGCGCAGCCAGTGCTCCGTGGCGGCCTGGTTCAGCCGCCGGCGTTCGGCCTCCGGGGTGTGCGCCGCGGCCGGTGCGGCGGGCTCCGGTTCGGGCATCGCTCCGGCCAGCCGTTCCAGCAGCTGCCGCGCGGGCTCGGACAGTCCGGCGGCGAAGGCGGGCGGCGCGGGCATCCACAGCTGCCAGGCGGGCCGTACGTCGGCCAGGCGCAGCCGCCAGGCGCCGTCGCGGCACAGCACCGTGATGACGTCCGGGCCGAGGCCGAGGACCTCGTCGCGTGCGGTGTCCGGCAGCGGCGGGTTGAGGACGCAGCCGCTCTCCAGGTACAGGGCGCCGGGACCGGCCTGGTGGACGGGTACGCCGAAGGGCAGGGCCTGGCAGAGTCCGGGCGGCTCGGTCACCAGGTGGCGGCCCGGTCCGAAGGCGACGACGGCGGTCTCGTGCAGCGGCCGGGTGCGCAGGAAGCGGCGCAGCGCGTCGAGTTCGCCGTCCGCGACCAGCACGGCGTCGACCCGGTGCGGGGCCCGTGCGCTGGCCACCAGGCGGACGGGCAGCGGCGGCCCGAGTGCGGGCACGGGCACCGGGGTGCGCACGGGTGGGGTGGCGGCCGGCACCGGGCGTGCGTCGAGGAGTTCACCCGCGGCGGCCTCGCCCAGCGGCCGCCACTGCCAGGGCGGTCCGGACACGGCGCGTTCCACGACGAGGTGCCCTGCGGGCGGGACCTCCTCCAGCAGCGCGGCGTCGTCCAGCGGAAGCCGCAGCCGCACGTCGACCAGCAGCCGGCAGTCCGGGTCCGCCGCCCGGCAGGCGACGGTTCCCGGCAGCCTGCCGCAGGCCTCGACCAGTCCGGCGGGTACGGCCCCGGCCGCGGCGCTCAGCCGCAGCAGCAGCCAGCCCGCGTCCCGGCCGTCCGGTCCGAGCCGCTCGACGGGTGTGAAGGTGGTCGCCACGCCCGTGGCCAGGCAGCGGCGCAGCAGCCAGCGGCCCAGCGCGCCCGGCGCGAGGACGGCGACCTCCCTCAGGCCGGGTGGCGGGCCGGCCACCGGGCTGTGGGCGGCGAGTTCGGCGAGGGACACCGGCTCCCATGCGGCGACGGCGGACAGCTCGCCGATGGCCCGCGGGACGCGTCCGGCCGGCCGGTCGGGCCACAGCAGGCCGTCGGCATCGGCTTCGCAGACCACTCCGCCGTACCCGGCCGCCAGGGGCAGGCCCGGCTGGTGTCCGGGGGTGAGCAGCGCCCACACGGACGGGTCGTAGGGCGATCTGCGCAGCCCGGGTGGGCCCAGTTCCGCCGTCGCCGCGACGTGGCCGAGGGCGGCGCGGGGGGACGGGAAGCGGACCACGGCCGACCAGCCGGCCGGCTCGCCCCGCTCTCCCGGCTCGGCGGCCGGGGGTTCACCGGGCGGCGCGGGCGGTGTGTCCTGGCCGTGCGGGGGCTTGGGGATCACGGTGATGGGCCGTGAGCGGTCGGCCGGCGCGGGCGGCGCGGGCTGCTGTGCGGGAAACAAGGGGAACGGCCGTTTCTTGCGCCGCCAAAGAGTACTCATGGATCCCCCGATGTATGGATCTGCCGATGCTGGCCCTAGTCCCGTGCCGGGCCCGGCGGCGCGGGTCCGGTGGGCACGCCGGTGGTGTCGCCGAGGGTGCGCGCGGCCCACTGCTGCCAGCGGTCGGCGCAGCCACCGACGCCGGCCCGGTAGGAGGCCGCGAAGACCAGGGCGCCGAGGTCCGGGCGGCGGATGTGGTCCGCCGCGGTGACCGCCCACGCCTCGGTCTTGGCCCGCTCCCGGGCCGGGGTCAGCGAGCCGATGCGCTCCGGCACGCCCGCCAGGGTGCGCAGCAGGGCCTCGCGCTCGCCGTAGGCCCGGGCCGCGGCCAGCTGTCGGCCCAGCCGGCGCCGCAGCCGCTCGCCCGCCGTCCGCGGCTGCGCGACGGCGAACAGGTGCTCGGCGGTGGCGTACGACCGGGTGAGGGTGACCAGGGTCCAGCCGGCGCTCAGCAGGTCGCCGCCCTGCTCGAAGCACTCGGCCGCCGCCTCGAACCGGCGCGCGGACAGCAGGCATTCGGCGGCCCGGCCCGGCCGGCGGGCGCGCCGCCAGAGGTCGGCGGCGCGCTCCGGGTCGCCGGCCTGCTCCCACAGTTCGGCCGCCTTGAGCGGATGGCCGGCCGCTTCGTGGCAGCGGGCGGCCTCGGCGTAGTCGCCCGCCTGCTCGTAGCAGCGGGCGGCGGACGCCAGGAGGTCGGGCGATCCGGTCATTCGTGGGCGCGCCTCGGTTCGCGGTGCTGTTCTCCGTCGGCGGGATCGGTCTGCGCGGGCAGCTGCAGGGGCTGCGGCTCGCGTTCCTGGTCGCGTACCTCTTCCGCCACGGGCCTGCGGTCCAGCACCCGGCCGATCGCGCAGGCGATCTCCTCGTGGGTGGCGTCATGGTCCTCGGTCCGGGTGGTACGGCCGATGTCGTCCACCTGGAACAGCTCGACCTCGCCGGTCTCGGCGTTGTACCGGAACTCGACCCTGACCCGCATCGCTCAGGCCTCCATCTCGAACTGGATGTTGAGCGTGCCGTCCGTCTCGTCGACCTGGATGTCCTGCACGCCGCGCTCGCGCGCGTACGCCACGATGGCGTCGCGGTAGGCCACGGCCAGCACCTCGTGCACGGGGCGCAGAAAGCCGGTGCGGGTGTCGCGCAGCCGGGTCTCGGCGTCCCGTTCGAGTTCCCCGCGGCGCCGCTCCGCCTCGGCGGCGGCCCGGCGTTCGGCCTCCGCACGGGCCTCGGCGTCGATCTCGTCGCGCTGTCCGGCCAGCCTGCGCTGCCCGGCGAGCCGCTCCCGTTCCTCCTGGCGGGCGGCCTGCTCCGCGGCCTCGCGGTCGGCGCGTTCCTGGGCCTGGGCGCGGGCCGTGCGTTCGGCCAGCGACTTGCTCAGGCCCGCCCAGCTGTCGTCGAAGTAGCGCTCGGTGTGCTCGGCGGTGGCGTTCACGTCCACCGTGCCCTGCAGGGTGCGGGTCACCTCGGCCTCGGCGGTCACGATGTCGCTGAGCCGGGCGGTCATCTCGATCTCTCCGGTGTCGAGGTGGTAGACGACCGTGCCGCCGTCCATCTCCAGCCGGTAGGTGCCGTCCTGCCAGGTCCACCGGGTGTCGGCGCCGAGCGCGTCCTCGAAGGCCCGGCGCGCCGGGGCGCCGAGCAGGCTCCCGAACTCCTCCCGGAGCGTGGCCTCGCCGGCCACCTCGGCGCTGGCCCGGCCCGTACGGCGCAGCTCTTCCTGCCATATGCGGGTGAGCCGGCTGGAGGCCCGGACACGGACCCGTCGGGGATTGCACATGCTGGGGTACCCCCTCGTGTGTTCCCGCCCTCACTCGAACTGGTCGAGCAAGGCGTTCACTTCGGCAATGATACGAGACAGCTCTGCCTCGGTCTGGGTGTTCACGGGTGGATGCTCCCTCAACTCCCGTGACAGATCGGCGAGTTTGTGGAGCCCTTCGACGACGCTCCACTCGCTGGGCCGCCGGCCGGCGGTCAGCGGTGCGCCGATGTCCCGGGCGTCGAGCAGGATCTCGTGGTCGGGTCGGCGCCGCCTGGCCGGCTCCCCACCGTGTTTCTCCACCACGGCCTGGACGGCCTCCTCGACCGTGGTGCGGTCGGCCGGGTCGGTCCAGATGTGGGCCAGCGGCCACAGGTCGACGGGTTCGGCGGTGCGCGACTCGCGCAGCAGCGCGGCCCCGGCGACGAGTTTCAGGCTGCGCACCAGCCGGCGGTCCGAGAGCCGCACCCCCTGGATCAGCAACTGCCGCACCAGTTCGCGGTGTTCCCCGAGGACCGGGTCCAGGTCGACGTCTCTCAGCCGTAGCGTGAGCCGGCCCAGCCGTTCGACGGTCACCGTGCCCGAGGTGCGGTGGGCGTCGGGCCGGGCGGCGGTGTTCGCGCCCCGCGCCTGTTCGGCCGCCTGGACGGCTGCGGTGAACCGGCGGGTCTCGTGCTCCCAGCCCACCTGGAGCAGCCGTTCGAGGTCGGTGCCGCCCACCGGCTCCACCTCCAGCCGGATCAGGAACCGGTCCGAGAACGCGGTCAGCCCGGGATCGTCGGGTATCTCGTTGGTGGCCCCCAGCAGGCTGATCAGCGGGGCGTTCTCGGCTCGTGCGCCGTTGTGGTAGCGGCGTTCGTTGAGCAGGGTGAGCAGGGTGTTGAGGATGGCGCTGCTGCCCTGGAACACCTCGTCCAGGAAGACGAGTTCGGCGGTCGGCAGCATGCCCTCGGTGCGCACCTGGTAGGCGCCCTGGCGGAACTGCTCGAAGTCCAGCGCGCCGAAGATCTCCGACGGTTCGGTGAACCGGGTGAGCAGATAGCTGAAGTGGCGGGCCTCGATGTGCCGGGCCATGGCCGAGATCAGCTCGCTCTTGGCAGTGCCGGTGGGCCCGAGCAGCAGTGCGTGTTCCCGGCAGACCACGGCGAGTTGCAGCAGCCGCACGGCACGGTCGCGGCCGACGAACTCGCCGTCGAGTCGCCGCCGTACGTACTCCAGGTCCCTGATGGTGTCGACGGTGTCCTGGCCCCAGCTCACCGTGCCTCCTTCCGTGTGTCCCTCGTGACCGCCACGGTGTCAGCGCCTGCCCGAGCGGCGCTGCTCGCGTCGTTTGCGCTGCAACTGGCCGACGATCTGGCCCAGTTGCTCGGGCGTGGGCGGCACCGGCGGATCCTGGAAGTGGGCGGCGACGAAGGCGTCCCGGAAGACCGAGTGGATGTCGTCGCCGTTGCGTCCGCGCAGCGCCGACGCGATCAGCTCGTCCACCCCGCCGCCGACGTCGATGCCGAACTTCGCCGCGTGCAGGTTGATCATCTTCAGCCGGGCCTCGTCGTTGGGCAGGTCGATGGCGATGCTCTCGAAGCGGCTGGGCCGCAGCAGGGCCTCGTCGATCAGGTTGAGCCGGTTGGTGGTGCCGATCACCAGGGTCGGCACCTCCGGCCGGAAGCCGTCCATCTCGGTGAGGATCTGGGCGACCACGGCGTTGCCGGCGCGGGTGCCGCCGTCGGAGTGCTCCGAGCGGCGCGAGGCGATCGAGTCGAACTCGTCGAAGACCACGACCGAGGGGGCGTTGCGGCGTGCCTCGGCGAAGATCTCCCGGACGTTGCGCTCGCTCTCGCCGACGTAGGTGCCCATGACCTCGGGGCCGGACACCACGAGGATGGTGGCGTTCATCCGGTTGGCGATCGCCTTGGCGAACAGGGTCTTACCGGTGCCCGGCGGCCCGTGGAAGATGAAGCCGCGCGGGATCAGCTTGGTGCGCAGGTGGTCGTGCTCGGGGGGCAGCCGGTGGTGGCCCATCACGATGTCGATGGCCCGCTGGATGTGGGCCTTGACCTCGTCGTAGCCGGCGATGTCGTCGAAGCCGACGTCCGGCACCTCGAAGTTGCTGGACATCTGGGCCTTGAACGCCCGGATCGTGGCGTACAGGTCGCGGGCGACCGGCGCCGGGTGGTCCTTGTGGACGCTCATCGCGTAGCGCATGGCCTGGCGCAGCAGGACGGGGTTCATGCCGGCGACGTGCTTGTAGAACTCGACGGGGTCGTACCGGTCGAAGCGCTCGGCCTCGCCGACCGTGACCAGGGCCCGGCCCAGCGGCTGTTCCTCCTGGTCGTCGCGGAACCAGACGGTGCGCGGCACGCCGGTGATCGTGACACGGGTGCTGAACCGCTCGGCCAGCACCTCGGGCACCGACAGCGAGGGCGCGGCGAAGGCGAGCATCACCCGCTCGGGCGCCCCGTGCAGCAGCTCGGTCACCTCCCGTGCCTCCGGTGAGAGCTGTCCGTCGGAGCCGCCGGCGAGCAGGTCGAGGTGCTGGACGACGAGCACGGTGTCGTCGTTGAGTGCGCGCACCAGCTCGCGCAGGCGGGCCAGCAGGCGCTGGCGCGGGTTCTGCTGCACCGGGGGGATGAGCTGTTCGCCGGGCGGCGGCTGCTCCTGCGGGTCGCCGTCCTCTCCCTCGGGGGGCTCCTCCAGCACCTCGGCCCGCAGGCCGGCCCGGGAGGCCATCTCCCGCCACAGGTGCGGCACCACCGGTTTCTCGGCCACGACCAGCACGGAGAGCCGGGCCCGCAGCAGCGAGGCGACCTGGGCGATGTCCCGGCCGTAGGCGAGGACCGTGGACTGGTCCTCGTGGAGTTCCGCGGGCTGCGGGTGCCGGTACACCGGCTCCTCGGGAGCGGCCTGTTCGCGGGGCGGTCCGGTGGTGCCGCCCGGGTCGGGCCGCTTGGTCAGGCCGGGCGGCGCTGCGGTCGGCGAGTACGCCGGTGCGTAGAGCGGGGTGCCGTGCGGCAGGTCCGACTGGAGCAGCAGCTCCGGTGAGACGGTCTCCCAGCTCAGCACGTCCCAGCCCGGCGGGAGCGGCAGGAGCAGCAGGTACGGTCCGGAGGCCAGGGCCTGTTCGACGGTGATGTGCGGCGGCTGCCGGCGCAGCGCCGCCAGGGACGCCTCGTCCGGGGCGACGACGGAGATGCGGCGCACGGTCGCGCTCATGCGGTACTCCCCCCACTCGCTTCGAGCCGCTCCACCTGCCGGTACAGACGCACACCCGGCGGACACGCGGTACCGATACCGGAACGGGCCCCCAGCAGCCGCCGGTACGGGCGCACCAACCCGGCAGGGCCGGCCCACCAGGAGACGACCGGACAAGCGACCACGCACCCACCGCACACAGTCGCGGTCATGCCGTACTCCCCCCATTCGCTTCGAGCCGCTCCACCTGCCGGTACAGGCGCACGCCCGGCAGATACGCGGTACCAATGCCGGAGCGGGCCCGCAGCAGTTTGCGGTGCGAGCGCTCCAGACGGGCGAGTGCGGCCCACCAGTGGGCGACGGGGCGGGCGGCGGCCAGGTCGGGGGGCACGGTCAGGCCGACGCGGGCCCGGCGTATCAGCGACAGGTGTGCCTCCGTGTGCCGTAGCAGGGCAGCCTCGTACACGTCGATCACCAGCTCCCGCTCGCTCATCCGGAGCTGGTCGAGCAGCCGGCCCCGCCACAGGGCCTGGGCCGGGGAGGCGGGGGCCTCGCAGTAGACGGTGGTGATCAGGCGGCGGCCCTGAGGGTGTGCCAGCAGTACGTCCTCCAGCAGGAGTTCGGCCTGGGTCTCGCCGACCGGGTCGGGCCGGTCGAGCAGGGCGGTGAGCGGTGAGGCGGCCCGCAGGCGGCCGGCCAGCACCGGGTCGGTGATGTGCGGCAGAGCGGGCGCGACCACCGCGTGGTAGGCGAGCACGTCCCACAGCGAGCGGGCGGGCGGCACCGCGCGGACCGCCTCGGCCGCGAGCCGGGCCTGGGCCCGTGCACCGACCGCGGCGGCCAGCAGCAGGGCCCCGGCGCCGACCGGCCGCGGCTCGCGGGCCGCGAGGGCGTCCAGCCGCAGCCGGGCGGCCGACTGCGCCGCCAGCCGGACGACGGCCGGGCCGGCGTCGGGCGGTGGCGCGGCCAGCTCCTGTGGAACCGTCAGCTCGCCCTCGGGCGGCGCCGGACGTGTGGCCGTGCCGCCGTCAGCGGCCGTCGACCACAACAGCACGCGCAAGGCGGTATCGACCGCGGTCATCTTTCACCCACTGTTCGCATTCGCGCACCGAGTCTCCGGAGCGTGCGTAGAAACGCAGCAGCCGCTCCTCGCTGGTGAGGTTGATCAGTCCGGCGACCTGCCAGGGCTGACGGAACGTGCCGAGGTGCAGATCGACGTCGATGCTCGACAGGCCCGACTCGTTCCCGGAGAAGAGATGCGTGTGGTACCAGCCCATGAGCTGCCGGTCCTGCCCGGAGGCGGTGATGCGCTGGTTCACCTCGCGGAAGGAGTCGCCGGTGAAGGTGAAGTGCAGTGCTCCGGCGCCCGCGTGCTCGGCCGGTGTGACCTCGGTGATCTCCACCAGATAGCGGTCGGCCGGCGCCTCGCCGTCGTCGTCCGCCCCTTCCGTGCGTTCCGGGCCGAGGACACGCAGGACCTTGCCGAGCAGGAAGCCGCCCTCCTCCAGCCGGCGGGAGAGTTTCATCTCCTGCAGATGGCCGTGGATGTCACCGGACAGCAGGACCGTCACCTGGCCGAGCCCGGCCGCGTCGATGCCCAGGTCCGCCGGGTCCACGCCGGGCACCGGCGGCTCGGCCACCTTGCGCACGGTGAAACTGCGCCTGCTCTCCCGGAGGTTGAGGTCCATGGTGCCCTCGACCTCGGGGGTCGAGCGACCGAGCGCCAGACCGCTCAGGGAGGGATGGTCGATGCAGAAGCCCCACACCTGTTCGTCGGCGTCGAGCTGCTGCACCACGTGCTGCAGGACCGGGCCGAGCAGCTCCCGCACCGGGTACTCGCGGTCGATGACGGTCTCTCCGCCCTGGGAGACGATCACCCCGAGGCGGCCGATCTGGCTGCGCAGGTTGTGGATCGTGCGCGGGCCGTCCACCAGCCGGGGATCCGGCTTGCGCACATACCGCAGATGCATGATCAGCGGCTCGTCGGGTTCGCTGTCGGGCAGGTCCCGGCGCAGCCCTTCGACCATCAGCGAGGACAGGGTCATCTTGCCGACCAGGTCGAAGGACGTGCCCTTGTAGAGCAGCACCATGGCCGTGCCGGCGCGGTTCTCCTCACTCATGCGCGCTCTCCTCCACGCGCCGGGCCGCAAGGAACCGGGAGCGGTCGGCCTTCTCGGTCAGACCCGCCCGGGCCAGCCAGGTGGTGCCGCCGATCTCCTTGATGCGCTCCTGGCCGTCCCAGGAGAACGCCCAGGCGGCGGCGCCCGCGTCGAGGTATCCGCCGCGTTCGATGATGTCCTGCACGAGGCTGTCGAAGTCCCTGGCCATCCGGTAGTCGTGGGGCAGGATCTCGTAGTTGCGGTAGCGGGCCATGTCGATGAGCATCTGGCACAGCGAGTACATGCTCAGGTCGGGTGTGTAGTCCGTCATCAGCGGGCCGAGGCACACCGCGCCCTTGCGCTCCTCGTCGCGGGCGATGTTCGGGTGGAACACGTCCGACCGCCAGCGCACCATCGGGGCCTGGATGGGGAACTCGGAGGGCATCCAGACGTCCAGCTCGTGCTGGTCGATGCGGCGGGGTTCGAGCGGCCAGGTCTCCAGGTCGTCGGGCGGGGCGAAGCCGGGGACGTGCAGCTCCACCCGGTACTCCATCGGCAGCCGCTCGTCGTCCATGGAGACCAGCGTGAACTCGTCGTGGTCGGCGGCGAAGTCGACGATGTCGTCGCGGGCCCGGGTCAGCGCCTCGAAGCGCAGCAGGCTGTCGACGCCGGCCGTCGACTCGGCGGACATCTGCAACTGGCCACCGTCGCGCACCCCCTGGTTGTACAGCGGCTGCTCGGGGTCGAGGCGGCGGGCCTCGCCGCTCTCGTCGCGGAAGTCGACGACGGCGCGCAGCAGATGCCCGTTGGCGTCCTGGGCGACCTCCGGCCGGTACTGCGCCCAGACGGCGGGGACGAGGTCGCTCGGCAGGGTCGTGTTGGGCACGTACGGGATCTCGAACTGCTGCCCGTCGGGACCCATGACCTCCAGGCGGGTGTACAGGGTCGGGCGGAAGTCGTACTCGCCGTAGAGCACTTCCACGTCGGGTGCGAGGCGCGCGGCCCGCTCGCGCAGCCGGTCCAGCCGGTCCGGGAGCATCGCGGCGACCCGGTAGGCGGCCTGCCCGTGGCCGGCGTACAGCTGGACGGCGTCGGCGTCGATCAGCTCGCGCACCAGTCTGAGCAGTTCGGGGTAGGCGTCCGTGCCCACGAACTCCACCGTCCGGTACAGCGTGTCGGCGTTCCCGGCGGTGCCGCCCTGCTCCCGGTCCTCCTCCTCCAGGAAGGCACGGATCTTCTGCAGGGCCTGGTTGCCCGGCCAGCGGCCCAGCACCGTCTCCACCAGCTGCTGGACACCTTCACGCGGTACGGCGCCCAGTTCCAGCGCACGCACCACCTGCCGCCAGTAGGCGCCGACCTCCTGGCCCGCGTCCCAGCGCGGCCGGGCCTGCTGCGGGAAGTCCATGTCGTCCAGGACTTCCTCGGCCTCGTTCTGGGTGCGGTAGAGCTCGCCCAGCAGGTTGACCAGTTCGCGTTTGATCTCGGGGGGCAGCTTGCCCGCTTCGTAGGTCATCGGGGTGTTCCTTTCCCGTCGGCCTCGGCCAGTTCCAGGTAGCGGATTCCGCGGGTGCCGCCGGTCGTGAGGACCGGCAGGATCTCGCGCGGCGCAACGCCGAGATCGGCGAGCCGGGCACGCGGGGGCGCATCGGCGAGCCGGGTGGACTCGCGCGGGGGCGGGGAGCCGGGCAGCGGCGCCCAGGTCATCACGGTCTCCTCGGGGGCCAGATGGTCGGTCAGGTCGGCCGGGGTGGACAGCACCGTGTCCGGGACGGGAGCCACCAGGTCGGCGGGGATACGGCGGTGCAGGGGGCAGTCGGGGTCGCGGGGCACGGTCACCGGGGTCGCGGTACCGCCGGCGGCGTCCACCCGGACCACGCCCGGGCGGGTGGTGGCACCGCACAGCAGCCGTACCGCGGTCACCGCCAGCCAGGAACCGATCAGCGCTGACACGGGCGCCGAGGCGCCGGCCTCGGGTACGACGGCGTCGGCGCAGGCCCACGGGTCGTCCTGGGCGGCGCGATCCCGGGGGGTGAGGCCGCAGCCGAAGCAGGGCCCGGTCGGCTCGTACAGCCGTATCTCGCCGCCCCAGGCGCTGGTGCCGCCGTCCAGGAGCACGGCGCCCACCAGGTGGCAGCGGCCGGCGAGCTGGAGCCGGGCCGCCAGGCTGTCCAGGCAGCTGACGACCAGCGAGGCGTCCCGCAGTTCCGCCAGTCCCACGCCGCTGGCCAGGGGTGCGGTGCGGGCCTCGGCCCGGGTCAGGGGGGACAGTTCGGTGAGCCTGCGGGCCGCGGTGGGCGCCTTGGGCCTGCCGATGTCGTCGGCGCGGAACAGGGGGGCGCGGCTGAGGTTGGACTCCGAGACCGCGTCGGGGTCGCACAGCACCAGGCGGCCGACGCCGGCCAGGGCGAGCGCCTGGGCGCACTGGCTGCCCAGGGCGCCCACCCCGCACACCACGACGGTGGACTCGGCCAGGCGCTGCTGGTCCCAGCCGCTGATGAGGGCGTGCCGGTCGAAGCGTCCCATGTCAGTTCCGCCTCAGGGTGCGGAAGTTCATGGGGCACTGCTGGACGGTCAGTTCGCTGCGCCACTGCTCGAAGCAGCCGAGGCCGCGCGCCGGGTCCTGGTGGACGGCCTTGCGGCAGCCGGGGTCCTCGGGCGAGCAGGGGCATACGACGACCGTCTCGAACAGCCGGAAGGTGTGGGTGCACACGAAGCAGGCGTTGCGCTGCCGCGGCTGTCCGAGCACCGGGTCGCCGGGCATCAGCCGTACGGTGTGCAGGGTGTCCGGCCGGGGGTCGGTGGTGTCCACGCCGTGGAAGAAGGCGGCCTGCGCCCCGGAGTCGGACGGGGCGGCGGGCGGGACCTCGCCGCTGCAGGGCAGGTTGCGCAGGTGGTGGGTGACGTCGGCCAGTCTGCCGTCCTCGGCGTGGCGCAGATAGACGGTGTCGTCCAGCCGGAAGGTGTGACCGCACACCCGGCAGGGGGCGCGGCGCGCCGAACCGGGCCGCCGCCAGGTGCCGAGCCAGCGCGAGTCCACGGTGGTGGAGGCCGGACCGTCGGCGCCGGCGACCTGCGGGTTGTCGCCGCGCTGCAGCCCACGCTCGAAGGCGCTGGCGACGTCGGCCGGGGCGGAGGTGACGGGAGGTGTGTTCGGCGTCGTCATGCCGCGCGGCTCCTTCGGGAGCAGTGGTGCACCTCGTCTGGGTCGTGGCCGTTCAGCAGGAGGGCCGCGCGGGCCGACTCGCAGGCGCGGTCGACGGCGGTGGAGTGGGCCAGGGATGCGTAGAAGCCCTCGGCGAAGGCGAGGGCGGCGTCGTCGGGGAGTTCGCCGCTGGTGCCCACGACGGTGTCGGCGCAGTCGAGCAGGCCGTCCGCGTACGCCGCCGACCAGCAGGAGTTGAGGACGACGCAGTCGAGCGGCGCGTGCAGGGCGAGGGCGGCGGCGAGCGCGCGCATCGGGACCGGGGCGGAGGTGCCCGTCTCGTCCTCGAAGAGCAGCCGGCCGTCGTGCGTGCCGTGCCCGGCGAAGTGCACGATGTGCGGCCGGACCGCCTGGAGCTGGGGCAGGATGTCGGACACCCGGGCCGCCGGGTGGGCCTCCACCGTCAGCCGGCCGGCGGAGCGGGCCGCCGCCTCCCGGATGACGCGCTGTTCGGCGCCGATGCGCAGCCTGGCCTCGTCGAGCGGGGCGGACATCAGGCACAGGATCCGCAGCGCCGTCGTCGCGCCCCGGCCGGCCAGCGCGGCGAGGCCCTGGTGTCCGGGGTACAGGACCGCCGCCGCGGTGACGAGGTCGCCGAGCACGACGCCTTTGAAGCGGCCCCGGTCGACGGTCCGGCAGACCGTGCGCCACCAGGAGGCGGCGGGCAGCTGGGCGAACGGCGGCAGCAGCGCGGGGCTGATTCCGAGGTCTTCGAGAAAGGCGTGACTGCTCGGCGCGTCGGGAAATAATTCGCCCAGTGTTTCGAATGCGCCGGCATCGCGCAGTTGTGTCCATGTCGGACTGGCCATCTGTTCGTCCCCCGAGCCAACTACCGTCACGTATTGGGCCGTTGGTGAGAAGGGTACGCGCAGTGACGCGATGCGGGTGTAGTTTCGGATTCCGCAGCACACTTATCGGGGGCGGGTTTGATCGAGCGTCTGGAAATGATCACCTGTGGTGGCCGCGATGCCGGAAAATCGATCTTCGAGATCGATTTCGATCACCAGGGAGAAATGTCCCGGGACGGGTTCCGGGAGCGCCACGGACTGCTGGTGCACGGCGGCGGTGAGCGTGTCGTGCAGCGCATCGCCCACAGCGACGCGGCGCGCCGGGAGCTGGAACGGACCGTCAGGACGGCCGACGTGCTGGTGCGCCGGCTCGGCGTCACCAGTTACCCGCCCGAACTCAGCCGCGTCATCGGCTACCGCCCGGACGGCCGGGCGCCCTATCTGGTCGCCACCCGGCGCGGGCGCCCGCTGTCCGAGATGGGCGACCGGTTACCGCTGGAGGCCGGCCAGTTGTGGGCCGTCGTGGACGGCATCCTCGCGGTGCTCCGGCACCTGAACGACCTGCGTCTGGTGCACCGGGACATCCGGCCCGAGACCCTGTGGTGGGACGGGACCACGGTGCAGCTGGCCGACTTCGGTCTCACCCTGGACGAGGGCGAGCCCCGCGGCGCGGCGGCCGGCACCGACCCCTGGCGGTCCCCGGAACAGGCCAAGGGGCAGGGCCGGGCCGACTGCCGGGACGACGTCTACTCCGCCGGCGCCGTCTTCTTCCACCTCGCCACCGGCGAGGAGGCCACCACGGCCGCGGACATGCGCGACCGGGTGCGCTGGCTCGACGCCGGGCAGCGCACCCTGCTGGAGGGGGTGTTCACCGACGAGGCGCGCCAGCGGGTCAGCGCGTACACACTACGGCTGCGGCGCGACACCCAGGCGGGCCGCAGCACCGGCCCGGGCCCGGGCACGTCCGGCCCGCCCCGGCTCGCCGAGGTCGAACAGCAGGCCCGCCAGCACTTCCATGAGCTGCGCGCCCGGCAGCACGCGTTCAACCAGCGGCAGCACGGACAGCCGTACCCCCAGCCGCCGGCCGCTCCCCCGCGCACGGGCCCGGTCGCGCTCTTCCTGGCCAGGCGGGCCGTCGTCCTGTCCGTCGCCGCGGCCGTCCTGGCCCTCGGCGTGCTGATCGCCGTCCTGGCGCTGACCTGACGGGAGGAGTGACATGGCAGCAAAAGTGAGGTGCCCCATCTGCCTCAGCATGGTCGACTGGGCGAAGGCCGAGACCGTCACCCTCACCGCGGACGGCCGGCCCGAACCGCTCGCCCCGCTCGAGGGCGAGGACGACGTGCTCGGCAACCACCGCCGTCTCGACGCCTACCGGCTGTGCACGGGCGGCGGTGAGCCGCACGTCCTGCCCGGCCGCTACGGCGACTTCGGCGAGCCCCTGGTCATCGGCGTGGTCGGTGAGTCCGCGGCCGGCAAGAGCCATCTGCTGGCGGCCATGCTCGGCATGCTCTCCGACGTCGACCGGATGGCCCGCCTCGGTCTGGTCGTCGGCGGGCTCGACCTGAAACTGCACCAGCGCTATCTGAAGGACGTCGTACGGCCCTTCCTCGACCAGGGCCAGGGCCTGGCCGGTACCCCGGCCCAGCCGCCGGAGTTCACCGACGCCCTGTGGATCCACAACAGCAACACCGGACGCAACGTCGCCGTCGCCTTCTTCGACGTCTCCGGCGAGTGGCTCGCCGACCACGACGCCGAGGTGCCGTTCCTCGGCGCGGTCAGCGCGCTGGTCTTCGTGGTCGACCCGACCCGTATCCGCGGGCTGACCGCCGCCACCGGCAGCGTCACCGGCGACCCGTCCTTCGGTGTCGTCCTCGACAAGATCGGGCGGCTGCACGGGGTGGACGGCTCCCAGTTCGTACCGCTGCCGGCCGCCGTCGTGGTCGGCAAGTGCGATCTGCTGCGCCACCACGAGCCGCTCGTCGACCGCTGGTTCCAGAACACCTCCCCCGACGAGGAGCTGCAGCTCGCCACCGTGGAGCAGGAGAGCGAGGACGCCTACGCCTTCCTCAGCTCCCGCGGCGCCGCCGGCTGGCTCGCCCCCTTCGTGCGCTGTGCCCGCTCCACGCTGCACTTCGCCACCGCGACCGGCCACAAGGCGGTCGAGGCGGACGGCGTCCAGCGTTCCCCGCTCGGGAGCTTCGCGCCGCGCCGGACCCTCAAGCCCATGCTCGCCCTCTTCGCCATGTGCGGGGTCCTCGGCCCCACCGACCTCGGCCAGGGAGCTGTCCGATGACGACGGTCGACCAGATCCTCTTCGGCTGGGCCGAACGGGACCACGAAGGCAACGCCGGGGTCCGCCCGGTCGCGCACTCCGGGCTGCGCACCCTCGACCGCTGGGCCAAGCGGCTCCAGTACGTCTGGGCCACCCAGGACGGCCAGGGCGAGCAGCCGGAGGACTCGGCCAGCCTCGTCCACCTGGTGTTCGACGACGAGGCGGCCGTCCTGCGCAAGCTGCCCTCCAGCAACCCGCACGGCCGGGGCGGCGCCACCCTGACCCACGTCCTGGTCGGCGACCCGCGCGCGATCGACGCCGGGCTCGCCCTGGGACTGCACGACTGGCCGGGCTGGCGGGACCGCGAGCCGGACGGCACCGGCGCGGACCTCGCCGCGCTCGATCTCGACGATCTGAGGGAGGCGGCGCGGCCCGGACTGGCCGCGCTGCGCGACCGGGTCACCGAGGTCCCGGCCGAGCAGCTCACCGCGCTCGTCGCCCGGGTGCTCGCCGAGCCCGCGGAGGACTTCAGCGTCCTCACCCGGCCGCAGCTCGCCCTGCCGACCATGACGGCCCTGTTCGACATCGCCGGGCCGGTCTCCGGCCGGCCCTGGACCTTCGCGAGCCGGGAGTCCACCGACAAGGGCGGCCATCAGCCCCGGGTGGTGTTCCTCGCCGCCCGCCCGCCCCAGTCGATGTACATCAACCAGCGCCGACGCGTCGATGTGACCGAGCCCCCGCCGGACACGGACACCGCCCGGTTCGCCGCCCAGCTGGTGGAGCTGTACCGGGAGAACGGACACGCGGCGCTGGAGCGGGTCCGCCCGCGGCATCCGTTGCACACCGTGCAGGACGTGGACGCCTGGCGGCGGACGGTGCCGGTCGTGGACGGCCGGATCGCCGACCCCCGGGTGCGGCTGGACATCTTCCACGACGACTCCCTGCTGGAGCGGGCCGTCGCGCGCGGCGTCCTGGTCCATGAACTGGCCCGTATGACCGGGGAGTTGAGGAAGCAGCCTGCGCAGTGGCTCATCGAGGCGCTGCGCCGCTGGCGTCGTGGGCAGCAGCGGGCCACCCGCCATCCCGACCTGTGGAGCCTGCTGATGAGCGAGGCCGTGCAGGCCTGCCTCGCCGATCAGGGGCCCAACGAGCTGGTGGAGGCGACCAGGGACGCGGAGCCGCCGCCCGCGGTGGTGGCCAGGGTGTTCGGCCGGCAGGTGCCGCCCGGGGGCCTGGACCTGAGCCGGGCCGGACACCGGCGGCTGCTGATCGTGGCCCTCGCCCTGCACCTGCCCGCCGACGCGTTGGACCACCCCGACCTCCTCGCGGCCAGCCCGGCGCACGAGCTGCTGGACCACGTCGCGCACTACGCCGGCCACTACCCGGAGGCCATGCACCTGGTGCTGCGCCACCTCGCCGACGCCGGCCAGAACCCGGTCGCCGCACGGCTGTGGTACGAGCAGGGCCTGCTGCTCGACCCGGTGGACCGTATCGCCCGCGGCGACCGCGTGAAGGAGGTCGACTGCTTCCGCCAGCTGCTCCTCGCCGCGCACGGCCCGCGGCTGGACCACGCGGCCGCCGCCACCCTGGTGGAACGCGCCGGGGTCCGGGCACCCCTGGGCCTGTACGCCGCCGCGCTGGAACTCGCCGCGGACGACGGCGCCCAGCAGCGGATCCGGTACGAGCTGTCGGAGCAGTTCCTCCGTGCCGAGGGCTATCCCGGCCCGGGCACGGGCTCCCCGTACGGATCGCGGCCGGGCGGGCCGGTGCTCGGCGGCAGGACGACCGCACCGGCCGGGCCCGGTGCACCGCCGGGCCACGGCGCCGCCGGCCCGGTACCGTACGAGCCGGGCCGGCCCCGGCAGGACCCGCCCGCCCCGGGCACCGGCTCCCCGCCGCCGGCCGCCGTGGGTGCGGGCTCGTACCCGTCGTCCCCCTCCCCCACGCGCACACACACCGAGTGGGCGCATCCGGCCGCCCCGGGGGCGGGCCACCCTGCCCAGGGAGCCGTCCCCGGCCCCGCACGGTGGGACCCCCTGACGCCGCCCCGGAAGCCGAGCCGCCGGCCGGCCGGCCCGCACGCCGATGGCGGCCCGCAGGAGCCCGCCGACCGCCGGCGCAGGCTCGGGGGTCTTCTTCAACTCGACCCCGTGACGGTGATCTTCGTGTCGACGCTCCTGCTCGTGCTGGTCTGCGCGTTCGGGTACGTCTTCTGGACCTCCATGCCCTGATCCCCGGACCCCGCCGCGCCCTCATCCCCACCCCGACCGACGGACGACACGAATGACGCCGCATGACATCGACTGAAGAGGCAACACCGCCGAACCCCGGGCCGGTTCCCGCGCAACGCACCGGCCCCGCTTCGGAACTCGACGGCATCGCCGGGCGGATCCGCGCCCTGGCGAACCGTGCCCGCACCGACGGTTCCGACACCCGGGTGCTCGACCGCGTCGTGGCCGATCTGGAACGGGGCGGCGCCACCCTCGCCGGCACCGACCTGGTCACCGCCTACCCGCCCGAGGTGCTGCTCCCGGACGCGCCGTCGAAGGGCCGCGGCACGCTGGAGGGCTGGCTCGGCGTCGCGCGCGACGTGCTGGTGTTCGCCCCCATCGCGCTCACCTGGTGGCGGCTGCGCGGCGCACTGGACGCCTACGACGCGACCCGCAGTCAGGACCCCTTCCTGCTCGGCTGGGCCCGCGGCTTCCCGCACGGCAGCCCGCCCGAGCCGACCACCGTGACCCTGGGCACGTCCGCGCTGCACGTCACCCTGCTCATCCTGGCCGTCGTCCTGCTGACCCTGGTGCTGCACGCCCTGCAGCGCAGCCGGGAGCGGCGGCTCTCCCGGGAGGCGGAGCGCGGGCGGCTCGCGGGCGAACTGGCCCTGGCCACGTTCCTGCTCGCCACGCCCGCACGGCCGGCCGGCAAGCCGCTGGACAGCCGGAGCGCGGAGAAGCTCGCCTCCCAGCTCAACGCCGGTACGGAAGCTCTGCAACTGGCGTTGCACCGGACCTCCCAGGAGATCACGGCCGCGCTGGAGACCGGGCCGGGCAGCAGGATCCAGAGCGCCCTGGACGGCTGGACGAAGACGGTCGACGAACTGACCCGGCTGATCCGGGGGCTCACCCCGCCCAGCCAACTGGCCCAGGACCTGATCCGGATCCGGGAGCAGAACGCCGAGGACGAGGCGAAGCTGCGCGCCGCCATCGAGACGCTCGTCGGCGACCTGCGGCGCGCCCAGGAGACGACCGGGCAGGAGATCCACCGGCACGACCTCGCGGTGGCCGCGGTCCGGGACCTGGCCCGCAGTCTCGGCGAGACACTGCTGGTCTTCACCGAGCGGGCGGAGAACCTGGTGGACTCCACCCGGAGCATCTGGCAGCTGGTCGACCGCCTGGAGCGCCGCTACGGTGGGCCGGCGTCCGACGGCCGGGACAACGCCGACCCACCGCCGTACCGGGGCGGCCCATGAGCCGCCGGCTGCCGCAGCGGGCGGCCGGCGGTCGCACCATGCTGCTCGCCGGGTGGCTCTTCGCCGATCTGCTCCTGCTGCTGCTCGTGATCGCGCTGGGTTCGCTGCCGCGCGAGCACCGCACGGGCGCGACGCAGAAGCCCGGCACGCCGTCCAGTCCGCCGCCGAGCACCCAGCCGGCGGAGCGCGGGCTGGTGCTCAAGCCGTGCAGCTTCACCGTGCGGACGGGCAGCGCCGGGTCCGTCCGGAAGCAGTTCGGCGCGCAGCTGCGCAGGGCCGGGGTGGCGGACCGTACGGCGGGTTTTGTGCTCTCCTTCGGTACGGCGCCGGATCCGGGGCCGGGCCAGGAGGCCGCCGACAAGGTCAACTCGATGATCACCGGCGGTTTCTCGCACTTCAAGGGCGCGCCCAAGCGGGGCTACTGGAAGGGCGGGCCGTCCGGCAAGGTCAGGATCGACGTGTTCTTCCTCGCCACGCCCGACGGCGACACCTCGTTCCCGAAAGGGTGTCACTCCTCGGACGACGGCAGCTGACCGACCGGGACCGGTGACGGGGGGCGCGGAGGCGGAGTCATGGGGGCGGGGCCTGGATGCCCGGGCGGAACTTCGGGAGGCGGAGGGTGATCTTCGTACCCGCGCCGACGCCGGTCTCGATGACGAGGCCGTGGTCGTCGCCGTAGACCTGGCGCAGCCGGCGGTCGACGTTGCTCAGGCCGATGCCGGAGGCGGGTCCGGCCGTGCCGCGCAGGATCGCGCGCAGGCGTTCCGGTTCCATGCCGACGCCGTTGTCCTCGATGACGACCCGGGCCTCGGTTCCCTCGTCCTCGGCGATGATCGTGACGCTGCTGCGCTCCACGGCCTCCAGGCCGTGTTTGAGGGCGTTCTCGACGAGAGGCTGCAGACAGAGGAAGGGCAGGGTCACGGGCAGCACCTCGGGGGCGATGCGCAGGGTGACCTTCAGGCGGCGGCCGAAGCGGGCGCGGGCGAGTTCCAGGTACTGCTCGATGGAGCGCAGCTCCTCGGCGAGGGTGGTGAAGTCGCCGTCCCGGCGGAAGCTGTAGCGGGTGAAGTCGGCGAATTCCTGGAGCAGTTCACGGGCGCGCTCGGGGTCGGTGCGGACGAAGGAGGCGATGCTCGCGAGGGAGTTGTAGATGAAGTGCGGGGAGATCTGGGCGCGCAGGGCCCGGACCTCGGCCTCATGGGCGCCGGCGCGGGCCCGGTCGAGGCCGGCCAGTTCGAGTTCCAGCGAGAGCCGGCACGCTGCTTCCTCGGTGGCCCGGAGCAGGGCGGTGGACTCGGCGGCGGCGAGCACGGCGAGGGCACCGCGAACACCGCCGTCGGCCGTGAGGGGCACCAGGGCGCCCCAGCGGACGGGGCAGCCGGCGTCGTCGCAGAGCAGGGCGAAGGTCCGGGGGCGCGCCGGGTGGGCGAGCTGTTCGGCGATCTGCGGGCGGTGGTGGTCGGCGGCACCGTCCCAGGCGAGCACGGAGGCGTCGTCGGTGAGGGCGAGAGCGGGGGTGCCGAGCAGGGGGCGCAGCCTGCGGGCCGCCTTGCGGGCGGTGTCCGGGGTCAGTCCGGCGCGCAGGGGTGCCGCGGCGAGTGCGGCGGTGTGCAGCGCGTGGGCGAGGGCGCGCGTCCCGTCGCTGTCGGCCGAGTGCTCCTGCTGCCGGCGCGCCGCACCGTGTCCGAGGGCGGCACCGAGCACGAACAGCGCGAGCCCGGCCAGAGCGAGGGCGGCGGTACCGAGGACGGTCATGGGTGCCGCGGGTCCCGCATGGACCGGCCGGCGGGAACGCTCGCGCAGGGCCGGCTGCGGCGCGCTGAAATGGTGAACACGGCGGCTCCTTCGTCAGGTCGTGGCCGTTCCGGGGCGGGGGGTGGGCGGGGGTTCGGGCAGGTGCAGGCGGGCCAGGGTGG
This sequence comes from Streptomyces sp. NPDC053069, assembly GCF_044546895.1. NCBI lineage: Bacteria > Bacillati > Actinomycetota > Actinomycetes > Kitasatosporales > Streptomycetaceae > Streptomyces > Streptomyces sp. NPDC053069. Next base: position 211,000 of record NZ_JBITZN010000003.1, read on the forward strand.
CGGCGGTACCGGGCGGGACGCGGTCGCGGGTGGCCAGGGAGACCAGGACCATCGCCGTGAAGCCGACGGGGACGGACCACACCGCGGGCCAGGCCAGCAGGGTGTGCAGCCAGCCCGAGCGGGCGCCGCCGGCGATGGTGGCCGTCACTGCGGCGAGCGCCGAGCCGCCGCCGAGGAGCAGCCCGGCGATGGCGCCCGGCGGGGTCAGGCCGCGCCACCAGATGCCGAGGACGAGCAGCGGGCAGAAGGAGGAGGCCGAGACGGCGAAGGCGAGACCGACCGCGTCGGCCACGGGCAGGTCGCTGACCGCGGCGGCCGCGGCGGTCGGCACCGCGATCGCGGGCAGGGTGGCGAGCCGGAAGTGCCGGACGCCGAGCGTGGGCAGGACGTCCTGCGCGAGGACGCCCGCGACGGACATGGTGAGTCCGGAGGCCGTGGACAGGAACGCCGCGCACGCGCCGCCGGCGACGAGCGCGCCCAGCAGGTCCCCGGCGGCCCCGCCGATCAGCCGCTGCGGCAGGACCAGGACGGCGGCGTCGGTGTCGCCGGTGAGCAGCAGGTCGGGGGCGTACAGCCGGCCGAGCATGCCGTACAGGGGGATCAGGAGGTAGAAGGCGCCGAGCAGGGCGAGCACGCTCACCGTGGTGCGGCGGGCGGCGCGGCCGTCGGGGTTGGTGTAGAAGCGGACCACGACGTGCGGCAGGCCCATGGTGCCGAGGAAGGTGGCGAGGATCAGCCCGTAGGTGGCGTACAGGCCGTGCTGCTCGCGGTCCGGGGACAGCGGCTTGGCCCAGCTGGAGGGCGCGGTGCGGTCGGGTGCCCGGTCGGGCAGGGGGACGCGGGCGCCGGCCGGGAAGCGCAGGGCGGTGTCCGCGCCGATCCGGTGGCGGCCCTCGCCGAGCCGCAGCGCACTGTCGTCAACCGCACGGCCGTCGACGGTTCCTGAGGCGGTCACGCGGACCGGCTCGTGCACGGTGAGGGTGAGCGGCCCCTCGACGCGCACCTCGGTGGAGCGGTGGAAGACGGGCCGGTCGTCCCAGGCCGGGGCGGGGAGGTGGTCGCTGCGCCAGGCGAGCAGCAGGAACACCACCGGCACCAGCAGGGCGGTGAGTTTCAGCCAGTACTGGAAGGCCTGGACGAAGGTGATGCTGCGCATACCGCCGGCGGCGACGGCGACGGTCACCACGGCGGCGACGACCAGAGCGCCGAGCCAGCCGGGGGCGCCGGTGAGCAGCCGCAGGGTGAGGCCGGCGCCGCGCAGTTGGGGCAGCAGATACAGCCAGCCGATGCCGACGACCAGCACCCCGGCGATCCGGCGCACCGCGCGGGACTGGAGCCGGGCCTCGGCGAAGTCGGGGAGGGTGTAGGCGCCGGAGCGGCGCAGCGGGGCGGCGACGAAGGCCAGCAGCACCAGGAAGCCGGCGGTGTAGCCGATGGGGAACCACAGCATGTCGACGCCCTGGGCGAGGACGAGTCCGGCGACGCCGAGGAAGGAGGCGGCGGACAGGTACTCGCCGCTGACCGCGAAGGCGTTGAGGCGCGGCGCGACGGTGCGGGAGGCGACGTAGAAGTCGGAGGTGGTGCGGGAGATGCGCAGGCCGAGCGCGCCGACGAGGACGGTGGCGAGGATGACGGCCGTGACGCCCAGGAGGCCGTACGTCTGGTTCACCGGCCGGCGCCGGCGGATGGTCGGCGCATGGTCAGGGGCGTTCCGCGGGGGCGCCGGTGGCGGCCGCGTCGGTCTCGTTGGCCTCGGCGCGACGGACGTACCAGGCGCCGATGGCCAGCAGCGCGGGGTAGGGCGCCACGCCCAGCAGGAGCCAGACGGCGAGCGGGACGCGGGGTGCTGCGCCGGCGAGGGGCAGGATGCGCAGGAGTACGGGGAGCAGGCCGAGCAGGGCGGCGAGGAGGGCCGTGACCATGAGCGCGGCCTTCAGCTGACGGTGCATCAACTGACGCAGGCGGGGCTCGGGCCGGGGCTGCGGAAGGGCCCTGGGGCGCGGTGCGGTCGTATCGCCCGCGGCGCGCGGCCGTCCGGTGACCACCTCTCTGCGAGGGACGGACTCCGCACCCATGCCGCACTCCCCGACGCCGCGGTGATCACCTTGTGCTGCGGCGAGTGTACGCAAGCGGGCCCTCGTGGAGACAGTCGGCGGACGACAATCGCCACAGGTCCGTGACCCGGGGGCCGCGCCGGCTGCTCAGCGGGCCCGGCCGGCCGCGTGCCGGGCCAGCAGGTCCCGCAGCTCCCGGGCGTTGCGCCGGCTCACGGCGAGGACACGGTCGCCGATCCGTACGGTCACGTTGCCGCCGTCCAGGCGGAGTTCCTCGATGCGGCCGAGTGCGACGAGCCGGCTGCGGTGGATGCGTACGAAGCCGCGGGCGCGCCACTGTTCCTCCAGGGTGGACAGTGCGACGCGCACCAGGTGGCTGCCGTGCGGGGTGTGCAGCCGGGCGTAGTCGCCCTGTGCCTCGACGTGGGTGATGTCGGCGATGGGCACGAACCGGGTCACCCCGCCCAGTTCCACGGGGACGTGGTCGCCGAAGGCGGGCGCCGGCCCCGGCGCGGCCCCGGCGGGTGCGGCGGGCCGGGGCCCCTGGCCGGCCCGGACCAGTTCGGCGACCCGGCGGACGGCCTCGGCGAAGCGTTCCTCGCGGAGGGGCTTGAGCAGGTAGTCGACGGCCTTGAGGTCGAAGGCGCGGACCGCGAAGTCGTCGTGCGCGGTGACGAAGACGACCAGCGGCGGTGCGGCGAACCGGCCGAGCAGCCGGGCCAGTTCGAGGCCGTCGAGTCCCGGCATGTCGATGTCGAGGAAGACGACGTCGACGGCCCGGTCGCCGGGCGGCCCGTCCTCCATGGCCCGGCCGAGCCGCCGCAGGGCCTCGGTGGGCCCCGCCGCGGGCACCACGCTGCCGACCCGCGGATCGCGCCCCAGGAGGTACAGCAGCTCTTCGAGCGCGGGCTCCTCGTCGTCCACGGCCAGCACGCTCAGGGGCATGTCGCTCGCGCTCATCTCCGCCGGCTCCTCCCCCCGCTACTTGAGGCCGCTGAGCATGACACCACGGATGTAGTACTTCTGCAGCAGCAGGAACAGCACCAGGACCGGCAGAATGCTCAGGACCAGACCGGCCATGACGACGGGCATCGTACGGGCCGGGTCGACGTGGTCCTGCAGGAGCTGGATGCCGACGGGCAGGGTCATCACGTCCGGGTTCGCGGTCGAGACGAGCAGCGCCCAGATGTACTCGTTCCAGGCGTCGACGAAGGTCAGCAGCCCGAGCGTCACCAGGACCGGGGTGGTCTGCGGTACGACGATCCGCCACCACACGGTGAACTCCCCGGCCCCGTCGATGCGCGCGGCCTCCAGGACCTCGTCCGGGATCGAGAGCATGAACTGGCGTGTCAGGAAGATCCCGAAGCTGCTCACGAGGAACGGCATGGCGAGCGCCACGATACTGACGGTCAGGCCCGCGCCGCCGCGCCCGGTCAGGTCGTTGCCGCCGGCCAGTGGCCAGTGGACGAGGATCAGGAAGTGCGGGATGAGGAAGACGAACGGCGGGAACATCATCGTGGACAGGACGAGGCGGAAGACGAAGTTGCGTCCGGGGAAGCGGAGTTTGGCGAGTGCGTAGCCGGCGAGTGACGACGTGAGCAGCACCGATGCGGTGATCAGGGTGGTGGCGACGACGCTGTTGCGGAAGAGCACCGGCAGGTCGAGCTGGTGGATCGCCGCCCGGTAGTTGGACAGGTCGAACGCCTCGGGCAGGAACCGGTACGGCAGCGTGCCGGCCTCGCCGGGCCCCTTGAAGGACGTCATCACCATGTCGAGGAACGGGACCACCGTCAGCACGGCGCCGGTCACGACCACCAGGTACGACAGCCACGGGAAACGGCGGCGGCTCATGCGTCCTCCCCCTTGCGCCGGAAGATCCACAACTGCACCAGGGTGACCAGGAGGACCACCGCGAACAGTACGAAGGCGGCGGCGCTCGCGGTGCCCCAGTCGCCGTAGCTGAAGGCCTGCCGGTACATCTCCAGCGCGGCCACGTTGGTCGCGTCGCCCGGCCCGCCCTGGGTCATCACGATGATCAGCGCGAACGACTGCAGGCCGGCGAGGAACTGGGTGATGCACACGAACAGCAGGGACGGCCGCAGCAGCGGCAGGGTGATCCGCCGGAAGACGGTGACGGGCCCGGCGCCGTCGAGCGCGGCGGCCTCGTAGTACGACTCGGGAATGGACTTCAGCCCGGCCGTCAGGACCAGGATCGCGGAGCCGACCGAGGCCCAGGCCTGCACGACCACGACCGAGGGCAGCGCGGTGTCCGGGTCCTGCAGGAACGCCACGGAGCCGAGCCCGAGGGCGTTGAGGACACCGTTGACCAGACCGCCCGGCTCGTACATGTACTTCCACACGTTGCCGACCGCGACGACGGTCGTGACGATCGGCAGGAAGTACAGGGTGCGCCACAGCCCTTGGAACCGCAGCTTGTCGATGCAGGTGGCGACGAGCACCGAGCCGGCGAGCGCGAGGGCCACGGTGCCCAGGGCGAACAGCAGCGTGTTGGTGAGGATCGGCGCCAGGAACGCCGACCCGTCCGCGAAGAGACCGGTGAAGTTGTCCGGGCCGGCCGGGTCGATGTCGCCGAGCCGGAACCCGGCCCAGCGGGACATCGACAGCAGCAGCGCGAAGCCGAGCGGCAGGATCAGGAAGACCGCGAAGAACAGCAGCGCCGGCGCCAGGAAGAGGTAGGCGACGACGGCCTGGCGGCGCCGGTGCCGGGTGCGGCCGTCCAGCGCCGGGCCGGCGGGCTGCGGCGCGGTCGCCGTCCGTCCGGCGGTCTCCGGCGCCAGGGCGTTCACCATGAGCGCGACACCTCCTGATCGACCTGACGGCGGATGGTGCGCAGTGCCTCGTCCACCGACTGCTGACCGGTCCACAGCGCCTCGATGTTCTTGCGCAGCAGCGACTTGGCCTGCTGCGCGCCGGGCACGTTCGGCTCCGGCACCGCGTACGCGAGCGCGTCCAGGAACGGGCGCAGGTTCGGATCGCCGCCCCGGCCCAGGAGTGTCCGCATGTCGTCGGCGCGGCCGGTCAGGGAGCCGACCGACACCTGCAGGGCGCTCATCCGGGTCACCGCCGCACCCTTGTCGACGCGCACCTTCTCGGTGTTGAGCCAGCGCAGGAACTCCCAGGCCTCCCGCGGGTGTTCACTGGCCGTGTTGACGCCCAGCATGAAGCCGGTGGAGAGCGTGGCGCGCTGGTCGTGCGCCGCGGGGACGGGCACGGGCGCGACACCGACATCGCGGTAGTCCTTGCCCATCAGGGGTTTCAGACTCCCGGTCCACCAGCCCGCGCTGATCACCATGGCCACCTGCCCGGAGGGGAACGCCTGATAGACGTTGACGGCGGGATCGCTCGCGCCTCTGCCGACGAGGCGGTGCTCCAGTTCGAACACGGCCCGGCCGGCCGGCGCGTCGATGGCGGTGTGTCTGCCGTCCGCGGAGACGAACCTGCCGCCGGCGGCGCTGAGCAGGGCCAGGGTCTGGCCGACGGTGGTGGAGTCGTCGTTGGCCGACAGCCCGAAACCCTGGACCAGCGTGTTGCCGTACCGGTCCCGCCTGGCGGTGCGGTATGCCGTCTCCTCCAGCTCACGCCAGGTGCGCGGCGGGCCGTCGAGTCCGGCCTCGCGCAGCAGGCGCTTGTTGTAGTAGAGGGCGTACGTCTGCACCTCGGTGGGGTAGCCGTAGACCCTGCCCGCCACCGACGCGGCGCCGACCGCGGCCGCGCCGTAGCCGCGCCTGATCTCCTCGGCGTGCTCGGACGGGGCGGGCCGCAGGACGCCGGCCCGGACGAGCTGGCCGTTCCACAGGCAGTACGGGTGCAGGATGTCGGCGCCCTGGCCCGCGGCCTGCCGGACCATGAATGTGGTCAGCAGGTCCGTGAACTCGACGGCCTTGGTGCGCACCTTGACCCGGTCGTGCGTGGCGTTCCACTCGTCGACCGGGCCCTGCAGGGCCCGCTTCAGCTCTCCGCTCGCGTAGTGGGAGAGCAGGGTGAGGACGATCGGGTCCCCGGGCCGCCCGGTGCCCCGGTGCGGCGTGGCGCATCCGGAGGCGAGCAGCGCCGAGGGGAGCGCGAGGGCGAAGTGGCGGCGGCTCAGGCCGTCGGTGCGGCGGGGGTGGTGTGACGGCGTCACCGGGCGGCCTCCCGGCGCAGCACGCGGAACACCCGGGTCGTGGTGAAACCCGCCGCGCGGTACAGGTGGCCCGCGGGAGACCGTTCGCCGGTCCACAGGAACCACGCGCCGTGCGCACCGCGGGCCCGCATCCGCTCCAGGACCAGGTGGAGCAGCACCTTGCCGAGTCCGGTGCCGCGCATCTCCTCCAGCACGCCGAACGGGCCGAACCGCTCGTCCGCCGAGGCGTACGCGCCGTGCATCGCCCAGCCGACCAGGCGGCCCGAGGGGTCCCGGGCGACGACGATCCGGTCGAGCGGGGTGCCCGCGGCCAGGCACTCGCGGATCGCGCGTGCCCAGTCCGGGTTGAAGTGGTTCCCGGCGAGCGCGATCAGTTCCACCAGGTCGTCGTCGGTGGGCGTGCCGAACCGGTGGCCCTGCGCGGTCAGTTCGTCCTCGCGGTGGGCGACCTCGTCCGGGAGCCGGTAGCCGACCAGGCCGCGGTCCATCGCCGCCGCCTCGTAGAGCGTGCGGAAGCCCAGGGACTCCAGGAGCCCGGCCGCTTCCGGGTAGGTCTCGGCGTCCAGGCCGGGCAGCACGTAGTTCGGGGTGTACGAGGCGAAGTCCACCCGGGTGCGGCCGTGGCCGTGCAGCCAGTCCAGCGTGTCGCTCAGCAGCCGGCGGCCGAGGCCGCGTCCGCGGGCGGCCGGGTCGACGAAGAAGAACGGGATCCAGCCCTGTTCCGGCTCCAGGTCGGTGCCGGTCATCGGCGTCAGCCGGCGTACCCCGTAGGCGGCGCCGACGACACGGCCGTCGTCGACGGCGACGCGCAGCCCCTCGGGGTCGAAGTTGGCGTCGAGCAGCACCAGGCAGCGGAAGCGGTCGGGGGTGATGGGGTCGGCCGGCGCGCTCCGCCGCCAGACCTGCACCACCTGCGGACCGTCACCCGCCCGGAAGCCACGGATGCCGGCCCGGGGTGTCGTCGTGCGATCGGTCATCGACGGGGTTGTCCTTCCCTTCATGGATCGCCCGGCGGGCAGCGGATATCAGGCGTACAGCAGCGCGTCGGCGCCGGCCCAGTGGACCGGCGGGGCCGGTGGGGCGCACAGGGGCAGGGGGTCGCCGCCCGCGTCGATGGTGTGCCGCAACCGGTCGGAGCCCCACAGCAGGTCGATGAAGTGCCGGTGGCCGGTCCGCTCCGCGCCGCCGTCCGGGGTGTGCCAGGCGAAGTCGTCCGGGTACAGCCGCCGCAGGGTGGCGAGCATCGCGACGGCGGTGCGTACGGGAGCGAACGCCTCGCGGTCGGTGAGGTGGAGCTGGACCCCGCGCAGCGGCCGTCCGGCGTGTTTGTGGAAGGTAGGTACGTACCGCAGATCACGGAAGTGCACTCCGGGCAGGGCGAGTTCGGCGAGCGCGGGCGCGAAGCGCGCGTCGATGTACGGGGCCCCGACGATCTCGAAGGGCTGCGTGGTGCCACGGCCCTCGGAGAGGTTCGTGCCCTCGAACAGGCAGGTGCCGGGGTAGACGGCGGCGGTGGCGGGCGTCGGGATGTTCGGCGAGGGCGCGACCCACGGCAGGCCGGTCGCCCCGGCGTCCATGGCGCGCCGCCAGCCGACGGCCTCGATCACCGTCAGGTCGGCGCAGGCCCCGGCCGCTCGGGGCACGATCGAGGCGTTGAGATGCCGGGCGAGTTCGCCGCAGGTGAGGCCGTGCCGGACGGGTGTCGGGGCGCGCCCGACGAAGCTGGCCCAGGCCTCCTCGAGCAGCGGGCCCTCGCTGACGAGTCCGCCGAGCGGGTTGGGCCGGTCGGCGACCACGAACCGCACGCCCGTGCGGGCCGCCGAGACCATCAGGTCGAACATGGTCCCCACGTAGGTGTAGTACCTGGCCCCGATGTCCTGCAGGTCGAACACCAGGGCGTCGACGCCGCTGTCGAGCAGCAGTGCGTCCAGGCGTTCGCCGTCGCAGCGGTAGGTGTCGTGGACCGGCAGGCCGGTGGCGGGGTCGGTCCCGGCGGCCTCGCTCCGGCCGGCCTGGGCCGTCCCGTGCAGCCCGTGCTCGGGGCCGAACAGGGCGACCAGCCGTGCGCCGGCCTCCAGCAGCGCGGGCGCGGCGGGGCGCAGGTCGGGCAGGACGCCGGTGTGGTTGGTGACCAGCCCGAGCCGGCCGGGTCCGGCGAGCGCGGGAGACGCGTGCAGTCGTGCGATCCCGGTCGTCACCGTGCCGCGGTCGTCCGTGCTCATCCTGGCCCCGTCTGCCGGTGACATCTCGCCCGCTCTCCGAGTGGTTGTCCGGAATCTACTGGCATGTCCGGGAATTTAGCAATGAACCACTCGCAGGGGGTGCCGTGCGCTCACTCCGGTACGACCAGCTGTGCCGTCTCCCCCGGTCCGACCGGTACGACCCGGTCGCGCAGGCAGAGGTCGATGAGCGAGCGGTCGGAGGACGGTACGGCGATCTCCAGCAGGCCGCTGCGCAGGCGCAGATGGACGCCCCAGTGGCCGTGGTAGCGGATGGAGAAGCCGTAGGAGGAGAGTTCGGGCAGCGGGACCGGGTCGAGGTACAGGGCGCCGCTGCGGGTCTCCAGGCCGGTCAGTCCGCGCTGGACGAGGTCGAGGGTGCCGGCCATGGCCCCGAGGTGGATGCCCTCTCCGGTGGTGCCGCCCTGCAGGTCGGCGATGTCGCCGCGCAGCGCCTCCTGGACGAAGGCCCAGGAGCCGGCGCGGCGGCAGCGGGCCAGCACCCAGCCGTGGACCAGGCCACTGAGGGTGGAGCCGTGACTGGTGCGGTGCAGGTAGTGGTCGACGGTCGCGGTCCAGGTCCGCTCGTCGAGGTGGTGGCCCAGCCGGCCGAGGAGCGCACGGAGTTCGGTCGCCGAGAAGAGGTAGCCGAGCATCAGGACGTCGGCCTGTTTGGACGCCTTGTACCGGTTGACGGTGTCGCCCTCCGCCTCCAGGATCCGGTCCAGGCGCCGGATGTCGCCGTACAGCTTGCGGTAGCCGTGCCAGTCCAGCTCGGCGAGGTCGCCGTAGCCCTCGAACTGGCTGATCACCCCGTCGTGGAAGGGCACGTGCAGGGTGCGGGAGATCTCCTCCCAGCGGGCGGGCTCCTCCTGGTCGAGGCCGGCGCTCTCGGCGAGTTCACGGCAGCGCGGCTCGGGCAGCAGGTCCAGCAGCTCCAGGGCGCGGGCGAGCACCCAGGCGGCGGTGACGTTGGTGTACGCGTTGTCGTCCAGGCCCGGTGCGGCGGCGCCGGGGTAGGCGTCGTGGTACTCGTCGGGGCCGACCACGCCCCGGATGCGGTACCGGCCGAGACGGTCGTCGTAGTGGGCCGAGTCCGCCCAGAAGCGGGCGATGTGCAGCAGCATCTCGGCGCCCTCGCCGTGCAGGAAGTCGATGTCGCCGGTCGCCTCGCAGTACTGCCAGATGTTGTAGGCCACCGCCGAGCCGACGTGGTGCTGCAGCCGGGAGTGGTCCGGCAGCCAGCGGCCGGAGCGCGGGTTGAGGTGGAGCTGCTGGGTCTCCTCGCGGCCGTCGCTGCCGCTCTGCCACGGGTACAGCGCGCCGCGCCGGCCGACGTCCCGGGCCGCCTGGCAGGCGGCGTCCAGCCGGCGGTGGCGGTAGTGGAGCAGGGCGCGGGAGACCTCGGGCAGGTGCAGGTTGAGGTAGGGCAGCACGAAGAGTTCGTCCCAGAAGACATGACCGCGGTAGGCCTCGCCGTGCAGCCCGCGCGCGGGGACGCCGACGTCGAGGTCGGCGGTGTGCGGCGAGAGGGTCTGCAGCACATGGAACAGGTGCAGGCGCAGGATGCTGCCCGCCTCGCCGGGGACCTCCAGCGCGGTGCGCCGCCACAGCTGCTCCCATGCCGCGGCGTGCGCCTCCTGCAGTGCGTCGAAGCCGGGGGCGGCGCCGACACGGTCGACGGCCGCCTGCAGCGCGTCGCCGATGGCCGGGTCGTGGGAGGTGTGCAGCGCCACGGTCTTGTCGACGGTGACGGTGCGGCCGGGCGCCAGGCGCAGTCGCACGTGCTGGACGGCGCGCTCGGGTTCGGGCACCAGCAGCACCGGCGCGTCGGCGGTCAGCCGGGCGGCGAGGCCGAACTCGATGCGGGAGGTACGGGTGTGGCAGCGCAGCCATACGGTGTCGTGTGCCGCGATGCCGGTCCGCACATGCATGAGGTGCCGGCCGTCCAGGTCCCGGTAGCGGGCCACGCCGGAATTGGTGACCCGTCCGTCGAGCGCGGCCTCCACCTCCAGGTCGAGGCTGCCGCCCTCGACGGTGAACTCGGTGCGCAGAGCGGCGAGATGGGGGTCGGCGAGGTGGACGAGCCGCAGCTGGCGCACCTGGAGCGTGGCCTCGCCGTCCAGGCCGTAGCCGGTGCGGCGTTCCAGCAGGCCGGGATCGAGGTGGAGCATCTGGTGGTGCTCGGTGACGAGGGCGGTGTCAGGGGTGAGCCAGGCGCCGCCCGCCGGACGGAACCGCAGCGGCAGCCAGTTGGGGAGGTTGACCATGTCCTCGTTCTCGACCTGGCGCCCGGCGACTTCGGACGTGAGCCGGTCGTAGCAGCCGGCCGCGTAGGTGCCCGGGTAGTGGATGTCGTCGGCAGTGCACTCGGGCAGCGCCCCGCGGGTCGCGAAGTAGCCGTTGCCGACGGTGCACAGGGACTCCCGCAGGCGTTCCTCCTCGGGGCGGTAGCCGTCGTACTCCCAGGTCGGTCCCGGCACCGTCACCCCCCGGCGAGCAGGCCGGTGAGGATCCGGTCGGGGGTGAGGGGCAGGTGGCGGAAGCGGACGCCGGTGGCGTGGTGGACGGCGTTGCCGATGGCGGCGGCGGTGCCGACGATGCCGATCTCGCCGATGCCCTTGCTGCCCATGGGGTTGAGGTGCGGGTCGTCCTCGTCGATCCAGTCGGCCTCGATGTCGGGGACGTCGGCGTGCGCGGGCACGTGGTAGGAGGCGAGGTCGGCCTCGGCGAAGTCGCCGAAGGCCCGGTCCATCGTGCTGCCCTCGGTGAGGGCCATGCCCAGGCCCATGGTCATGCCCCCGGTGAACTGGGAGCGCGCGGTGCGGGCGTTGAGGATCCGACCGGCGGCGAAGATCCCCAGCAGCCGCCGTACCCGGGTCTCGCCGGTGACGGTGTCGACGGCGGCCTCGGCGAAGTGGGCGCCGAAGGCGTGCCGGGCGTAGGGGCTGTCGGCGTCGGCCTGCCCGGCGGTGTCGGCACGGGTCTCGATGCCGTCGGCGGGCAGCGGTCCGGTGTGCGCGGCCAGCCGGGAGGCCAGTTCGGCACACGCGTCGTGCACGGCCCAGCCCCAGGAGGCGGTGCCCATGGAGCCGCCGGCGAGCCAGGCGGACGGCAGGTCGCTGCGCCCGATCTCGGTGCGGACCCGGTCGAGGGGCACGCCGAGGGCGTCGGCGGCGATCTGGGCGAGGACGGTACGGGCCCCGGTGCCGATGTCGGTCGCGTTGATCCGGACGGCGAAGGTGCCGTCGGGCAGGGCCCGGGCGGTCGCGGTGGCCGGGACGGCGGCGGCCGGGTAGGTGGCCGCGGCCACGCCGGTGCCGATGAGCAGCGGGCCCTCGCGGCGGACACCCGGACGTGGGTCGCGCCCCTCCCAGCCGAAGCGGCGGGCGCCTTCCCGCAGGCACTCCACGAGGTGCCGGCTGCTGAACGGTTGGCCGCTGCCGGGCTCACGCTCGGGCTCGTTGCGGACGCGCAGCTCCACCGGGTCCATGCCGAGCGCGTCGGCGAGTTCGTCCATGGCCGACTCCAGGGCGTACATGCCGGGTGCCTCGCCGGGTGCCCGCATCCAGGAGGGGCTCGGCACGTCGAGCGGGACCACCCGGTGGGCGCTGAGCAGCGCCGGGGCGTCGTACATGACGCGGGAAGGCACCGCGGCCTGCTCCACGAACTCCCTCACCCGCGAGGTGTGGGTGGTGACCTCGTGCAGCACGGCGGTGAGCCGGCCGTCCGCGTGCGCGCCGAGCCGCAGCCGCTGCTCGGTGGGGGCGCGGTGGCCGACGGTACTGGGCAGATGGCGGCGGGGCCAGGCGAGAGTGACGGGCCGGCCGGTGTGCCGGGCGGCCATCGCGGCGAGGACGACGTCGGGGCGCGGGGTGCCCTTGGAGCCGAAGCCGCCGCCGACGTGCTCGCAGACGACCGTGACCCGGTCCTCGGGCAGCCCGAACAGCTGGGCGAGGACCTCCCGCACGGTCGTACCGCCCTGGCTGGAGGTGTACACGGTGAGCCGGTCCCCGTCCCAGTGAGCGGTACTGGTGTGCGGCTCCATGGGGTGATTGTGCAGCGGCGGCACCCGGTAGACGGTGTCGACGCGGACGTCGGCGGCGGCGAAGGCGGCCTTCGGATCGCCGTGCACGACGCGGCCCGGGAAGCCGGCGTTGGTCTCCTCGGGTTCATAGGCGTCCCGGTGGCCGGGGTCGAGGACGACGTCGTGGGGTCGGGCCGCGCAGGTGACGCGCACGGCCCGGGCGGCGGCGCGGGCCGCCTCGGGGGTCTCGGCGACGGCCAGGGCCACGCACCAGCCCCGGTGCGGCACGTCCGGGCCCTGCAGCACGGCGAGCGTGGCGTCCTCGGGCTCGGCGAGCCGGGGTACGTCGTCGGGGGTGAGGACGGCGAGGACGCCGGGCAGGGCGAGGGCGGCCGAGGTGTCGACGGCGGTGACCCGGCCGCGCGCGACCGGAGCGGGCACGGGCCAGGCGTGGGCGCGGCCGGGCAGGGGATACTCGCCGGCGTAGCGGGCGGTGCCGGCGACCTTCTGCCGTCCTTCCCGGCGCTCGACCGGGGCGCCCAGGGCGGTGCCGGGGCCCGCACTCCGGTCCGGCCGGCGCTCGCCCACCGCCCCGGTGTGCCGTGTGTCCCGGGGCTCTGTGGGGGTGCCCGGGGAGTTGCCGGTCATGGGTTCCTCCTGCTCTGCTCGCTCCTCCCGCGCCGGCTCAGGCCGGGGCGGGGGCCGGGGCGAGACGGTTCAGGACGTCCAGGGCGAGGTTGTGGGCGAGGGACACCTTGAAGGCGTTGTCCCGCAGCGGCTCCGCGTGCGCGAGTTCCAGGTCGACCGCGCCTTCGAAGGCGGCGGGGGTGGCGGGGGCCCCCAGCAGGGCCAGCTCCGTGTGCCGGGCCCGCCAGGGAATGTGGGCCAGTCCGCCGAAGGCGACCCCGATCTGGTCGACGACGCCGTCGGCGACCCGCAGGACGACGGCCACGGAGGCGAGCGCGAAGGCGTACGACGCCCGGTCGCGGGCCTTGCGGTAGGCGGACGGGACGCCGGCGGTCGCGGCCGGGAGCAGCACGCCGGTGATCAGTTCGCCGGGGCGGATCCAGGTGTCCCGCTCGGGATGCTCCCCCGGCAGCCGGTGGAAGCCGGCCGCCGGAAGGCGCCGGGTGCCGTCGGTGCCGTGCAGCTCCACCTGGGCGTCGAGCGCGGCGAGGGCGACGGCCATGTCGGACGGGTGGGTGGCGATGCAGTGCGGGGAGTGGCCGAGGACCGCGTGGTCGCGGTGGACGCCGTCCCGGGCGCCGCAGCCGCTGCCCGGCTCGCGTTTGTTGCAGGGCTTGTCCAGGTCCTGGAAGTAGGGGCAGCGGGTGCGCTGCAGCAGGTTGCCGCCGGTGGTGGCGGCGTTGCGCAGCTGTCCGGAGGCGCCGGCGAGCAGCGCCTGGGACAGCGCCGGGTAGCGGTCGCGGACGCGCGGGTCGGCGGCCAGGTCGCTGTTGCGGACGGTGGCGCCGACGCGCAGCGAACCGTCGGGCAGCTCCTCGATCGTGTCCAGCGGCAGCCGGCCCACGTCGATGAGGACGGCGGGGCGTTCCACGCCGAGTTTCATCAGGTCGACCAGGTTGGTGCCGCCGGCCAGATAGCGGGCGCCGGGGTGGGCGGCGTACGCCTCGACCGCCTCCTGGACGCTGCGGGGCCTGAGATATCCGAAGCCGTTCACCGGATCACGTCCTCGACCGCCTCGACGATACGGGGATAGGCCCCGCACCGGCACAGGTTGCCGCTCATGCGCTCGCGGATCTCGGACCGGTCCAGCGGGACGGGACTGCCGGAGGGGGCCGCGGGGTCGGTGACGTGGGAGGGGTGGCCGGCCGCGGCCTCGGCGAGCATGCCGACGGCGGAGCAGATCTGTCCGGGCGTGCAGTAGCCGCACTGGAAGGCGTCGCGGTCCAGGAAGGCCCGCTGCAGCGGGTGCGGCTCCTCACCGTCCCCGCCGAGGCCCTCCACGGTGGTGATCTCGCTGCCGTCGAGGGCGACCGCGAGCAGCAGACAGCTGTTCAGGCGGCGGCCGTCGACCAGCACGGTGCAGGCACCGCACTGGCCGTGGTCGCAGCCCTTCTTCGACCCGGTGAGGCCGAGATCCTCCCGGAGCAGGTCCAGCAGGGTTCGCCGGTGGTCGATGTGCAGGGTGTGGGGTTTTCCATTGACCCGGAGGGTGATCTCCGAGTCAGGAGCCAAGTCGTTTGCACTGGTCATGGCAGGGTGGCCTTCCGGACGGGCCCTGATGCCGTGCACACCGCGTATCCACGCGACGGCGCCTCACACGTGGGGAGGCGGACCCGCTCACACCGACGGCACCTCGGCGAACTGCGTCCGGTACAGCTCCGCATACCGCCCCTGCGCCGCCAGAAGCGCTTCGTGCGTGCCGCGCTCCACGATCCGGCCGGACTCCACGACCAGGATCTGGTCGGCGGCCCGCACCGTGGACAGCCGGTGGGCGATCACTACGGCGGTACGCCCCTCCAGGGCCTCGGTGAGCGCTTCCTGGACGGCCGCCTCGGAGGTGTTGTCCAGGTGAGCGGTGGCCTCGTCCAGGATGACCACGCGCTGCCGGGCCAGCAGCAGCCGGGCGATGGTCATCCGCTGGCGTTCGCCGCCGGAGAGCCGGTAGCCGCGCTCGCCGACCACCGTGTCCAGTCCGTCGGGCAGGGACCGCACGACCTCGGCGAGCCGGGCGCGGCCCAGCGCGTCCCACAGGTCCTCGTCGGTGGCGTCCGGGCGGGCCAGCAGCAGGTTGGCGCGGACGGTGTCGTGGAAGAGGTGGCCGTCCTGGGTGACCATGCCGAGCGTGCCGCGCAGGGATGCGGCCGTCAGGTCGCGGACGTCGACGCCGCCGATGCGGACGGCGCCCGCGTTCACGTCGTACAGGCGCGGCAGCAGCTGGGCGATGGTGGACTTGCCGGCGCCGGAGGAGCCGACGAGGGCGACGGTCTCGCCGGGTTCGGCGCGGAAGGAGATGCCGTGCAGGACTTCGGCTCCGCCACGGCTGTCGAGGGTGGCGACCTCCTCCAGGGAGGCCAGGGAGACCTGGTCGGCGGACGGGTAGGCGAAGCGGACGTCGTCGAACTCGACGGCGACGGGGCCCTCGGGGACCTCGACGGCGTCCGGCTTCTCCTCGATGAGCGGCGTGAGGTCCAGCACCTCGAAGACACGCTCGAAGCTGACGAGCGCGCTCATCACCTCGACCCGGGCTCCGGCCAGCGCGGTCAGCGGGGCGTAGAGGCGGGTGAGCAGGAGAGCCAGCGAGACGACCGCCCCTGCCTGCAGGGTGCCGTGCAGCGCGAACCAGCCGCCGAGGCCGTAGACGAGGGCCAGTGCGAGGGCGGAGACCAGGGTGAGGGAGGTGATGAACACCGACTGGGCCGTGGCCGTGCGCACCCCGATGTCCCGCACCCGCGCGGCGCGGGCCGCGAACTCCGCCGACTCCTCCTCGGGGCGGCCGAACAGCTTGACCAGGGTGGCGCCGGGGGCGGAGAAGCGCTCGGTCATCCGGGTGCCCATGGCCGCGTTCAGCGCCGCGGCCTCCCGTTGCAGGCGTGCCATCCGGGTGCCCATACGGCGGGCGGGCAGCACGAACACCGGCAGCAGCACCAGCGCGAGCAGGGTGATCTGCCAGGACAGGGTGAGCATCACCGCGAGGGTGAGCAGCAGGGTGACCAGGTTGCTGACCACGCCGGACAGGGTGTTGGCGAACGCCCGCTGGGCGCCGATCACGTCGTTGTTGAGACGGCTGACCAGCGCTCCCGTACGTGTCCGTGTGAAGAACGCGACGGGCATGCGCTGCACATGATCGAACACAGCCGTTCTGAGGTCGAGGATGAGCCCCTCGCCGAGCATCGCCGACAGGCGGCGCCCGAGGATGCCGAGCCCCGCCTCCGCGAGGGCGACCAGCGCGATGAGCAGGGACAGCCGGACCACCGTGCCGGAGTCGTGCCCCGCCACGATCGCGTCGACGACGCGGCCGGCGAGCACGGGGGTGGCCACGGCGAGCAGGGCCGTCACCACCCCGAGCAGCACGAAGCGGACGATGCCCGCGCGGTGCGGGCGGGCGAAGGCGGCGATGCGGCGCAGCGTGGCGCGGGCGAACGGACGGCGTTCCGACTGCGCGTTCATCACGCTGTGCAGCTGCGTCCAGGCGGTCGTCTCCATGCTCATGAGAGAGAACGTAGAACCTCAACCTTCGTTGAGGTCAATGTTCCTGCTGCTTCACCCCCCGTTGGGGTGGCGCGGAGAACCTCTGCGGATGTGACTGCCGTCCCGTTTTCCCCACGGCCCCGGGGACGACTCCCCCGTCGCGTCCCGGTCCGCCGGGTGCTGTGCCTGTTGCCGCTCGCGCTCGTCGCCGTGGTCACCGTACGGAACCGCGCCCTGCTCGCCGAGGGTTTCGGCCAGCTGCGCACCGCCTCCTGGCCGTGGCTGCTCGCGGCGGCCGGCACCACCTGTCTGACCTGGGTGGCCGCCGCGGTCACCCGTCAGGGTGCGGTGCTGCAGCCGCTGCCGAAGGGACGGCTGCTGGCCACCCAGTTCGCGGCGGCCTCGGCCAACCACCTGCTGCCCACCGGACTGGGCGCGGGCGCGGTGAACCTGCGCTTCATGACCGTGTGCGGGGTGCCGCTCGCCCGCTCCTCGGCCGCGCTCGCCCTGTACCTGCTGGCCGAGTCCGTGGGCCGGGTCGGTCTGCTGTCCGCGCTGCTGCTCGCCTTCCCCGACGCGCTGCGGCTCGGGCCCCTGCTGCCGGACGGTTCGGCGCTTCCGCTGCTGCTGGGCGCGGCCGGTCTGGCGGCGGTGGCAGCGGCCGTCGTGGCCCTGGTACGACCGTTGCGCACGCGTGTGCACGCCTTCGTGCGGGACGCCCTCGGCGAGGCGCGGTCGGTGCACAGCCGGCCGGCCCGCGCCCTGGCCCTGTGGGGCGGCTCGCTGGCCTTCCCCGCCCTGCAGGCGGCCGGCCTCGCCGCGGTCGGGCAGGCGCTGCGGCTTCCGGTGCCGCCCGCGCACATGGCGCTCGCCTACCTCGCGGCGACCGTGGCGGTGGCGCTGGTACCCACTCCCGGCGGCCTGGGTTCGGTCGAGGCGGCGCTGATCGTGGCGCTGGTCGCGGTGGGCGGCCCGGCCGCGGTGGCCACGGCGGTGGTCCTCGCCTACCGCGTCATCACCGTGTGGGTGCCGTTGCTGCCGGGGGCGTTGACGCTGGGGGCGTTGGTACGGCTGAAGGTGATCTGAAGCTCGCGCCGGCACCGGCGAGGGCCGGGCGGAAGGTCCGGCGGTACGCCTGGGGCGTCACCCCGAGGGCGGCGTGCAGGTGCTGCCGGAGGGAGACACCGGTGCCGAGTCCGGCGCGCTCGGCGACGACGTCGACGGGCCAGTCGGTGGTCTCCAGCAGGTGCCGGGCCAGGTCGACGCGCTGACGGACGAGCCACCGGCCGGGGCTGGTGCCGACCTCCTCGCGGAAGCGGCGGGTGAAGGTCCGCACGCTGACGTTGGCGTGCGCGGCCATGTCGGCCAGGGTGACGGGTTCGGCGAGGCGTTCCACGACCCAGGCGCGGGTGCGGGCGGTGCCGGGGGCCTCGGGGTCGGGCACCGGGCGCCGGATGTACTGGGCCTGGCCGCCGTCACGCCAGGGCGGCACGACGCAGAGACGGGCGACGTCGTTGGCGATACCGCTGCCGTGGTCGCGGCGGACGATGTGCAGGCACAGGTCGATGCCGGCGGCGACCCCGGCGGAGGTCAGGATGTCGCCGTCGTCGACGAAGAGGACGTCGGGGTCGATCCGCGCGGTGGTGCACATGCGCTGGAGGCGCTCGGCCTCGCGCCAGTGCGTCGTCGCGGGGCGGCCGTCGAGCAGTCCGGCGGCGGCCAGCACATAGGCGCCGGTGCAGATCGCCACCATCCGGGTGCCGGGCCGGACGGCCGCCAGGGCCTCGCGCAGGCGGTCCGGGAGGCGGCCCTCCTCGCGGATGGGGCCGAGCGCATGGGAGGGCGGTACGACGACGGTGTCCACGGTGGCCAGCAGGGAGGCGTCGTGGGAGACGCTGAGCCGGTAGTCGGCCTCGGTGCGGACGGGGCCGCCCTCCACGCTGCAGGTGGTCACGGAGTAGAGCCGGTTGCCCTCGGCGTCGAACGCGGCGCCGAAGATCCGCCCGGGGATGCCGAGTTCGAAGGGCAGGACGCCATCCAGGGCGAGGACGCCGACACGATGCATGGCCCGATCCTTTCATTCCCTGGCCAACGGGCCACTACTGGGCGGCTGTCCGCCCGGGGAGTCTGAGGGCGTGCCCGGTGAGAACCGGCACGAACCCTGGCAATCCACCGGCGAAAGAGCACTTCATCATGGGCCGCACCACTCTTCCCACGACCATGCGCGCAGTCTCCCAGGACCGCGCCGGAGCACCGGACGTCCTCAAGGTCGTCGAGGTGCCCCGGCCGGTGCCCGGCCGGGGCGAGATCCTGGTGCGGGTGCGCGCGGCGGGCGTCAACCCGGCCGACTGGAAGACCCGCGAGCGCGGGGTGTTCGCGGACGGCTCCGGAATGCCGTTCACGCTCGGCTTCGACGTCGCCGGGGTGGTCGAGGCGGTCGGTGCCGGGGTGACCCTGTTCGGGTCCGGTGACGAGGTGTTCGGGATGCCGCGTTTCCCGCACCCGGCGGGCGCCTACGCCGAGTACGTCACCGCTCCGGCCCGGCACTTCGCGCCCCGTCCACAGGGCCTCACGGCGGTCGAGGCCGGTGCCCTGCCGCTGGCCGCGCTGACCGCGTGGCAGGCGCTGGTGGACACCGCGGACGTCCGGCCCGGTCAGCGGGTCCTGGTGCACGCGGCAGCCGGCGGGGTCGGCCATCTGGCGGTGCAGATCGCCAAGGCCCGCGGCGCGTATGTGATCGGCACGGCCCGTGCCGCCAAGCATGAACTGCTGCGCTCGCTGGGCGCCGACGAGGTGATCGACTACCGCGCCCAGGACTTCGCCGAGACCGTCCGCGACGTCGACGTCGTCCTGGACTCCCTCGGCGGCCCGCACTGCGTCCGGTCGCTGCGCACCCTCCGGCCGGGCGGCACGCTGGTCGCGCTGCTGCCGCCCGACGGCACCTTCCCCGTCGAGGAGGCCGAAGCGGCCGGGGTCCGGGCGGTGTTCATGCTGGTCGAACCCGACCACGCGGGTCTGCGCGGCATCGCGTCCCTGGTGGAGCAGGGATGCCTGCGCGTGCTCGTGGACCAGGTCTTTCCCCTTGAAGAGGCCGCGCGGGCGCACGCTCTGGGCGAGACCGGTCGCACCACCGGAAAGATCGTCCTCTCGGTCGGTCCCTGACCGGCCGCGCTGCTGAGAGGCTGATCGCCGGTCACTCGTACCCCGGTGCCCGGCGGGGACTCCGGGGGCAGGAGAAGGAGGTCCCGTCATGCCGGTCCGTGTCGAGCGCGACGAGCACGTCACCACGGTCGTGCTGTCCCGCCCCGAGGTGCGCAACGCCGTGGACGGCCCCACGGCCACCGAACTCACGGCCGCCTTCCGGGAGTTCGAGGCGGACGGCAACGCCCGGGTGGCGGTACTGTGGGGGGAGGGCGGCACGTTCTGCGCGGGCGCCGATCTCAAGGCGATCGGGACCGAGCGCGGCAACCGGGTGGCCGAGGACGGCGACGGGCCGATGGGACCGACCCGGATGCGGCTGTCGAAGCCGGTGATCGCGGCGATCGCCGGGCACGCGGTCGCGGGCGGCCTGGAGCTCGCCCTGTGGTGCGATCTGCGGGTCGCCGAGGAGGACGCCGTGTTCGGGGTGTTCTGCCGTCGCTGGGGCGTGCCGCTGATCGACGGCGGCACGGTACGACTGCCCCGGCTGATCGGCGCCGGCCGTGCCATGGACCTGATCCTGACCGGCCGCCCGGTCCCGGCGCGCGAGGCGCACGCGATCGGTCTCGCCGACCGTGTGGTGGCTACCGGCACCGCCCGCGCCGCGGCGGAGGCGCTGGCGGCGGACATCGCCCGCTTCCCGCAGGCCTGTCTGCGCAGCGACCGTGCGTCGGCCCTCGACCAGGAGGGGCTGGACGAGGAGACTGCGCTGCGCACCGAACTCCGGCACGGCATGAGCGTGTTGGCCCGGAGCGCGGACGGTGCCGCCCGATTCGCGTCCGGGGCCGGACGGCACGGCTCCTTCACGGACCTGTGAACCACCGCTCGCTCGGCCTCCGTTGCCCCGCCCCACGCTGCCGGGTCGCCAGGTTCGGGTCCGGCGAGCACCCGCACCGGCCGCTGCCGCCGGCCGGTCGAGGAGGCGTGCAGCCGGCCGGGGGGTCCCCGGCGGGTCGTAGGCGTGCGTCGGGGACGACCGGTCGACGGTGTCCAGCCCCGACAGGGTGTGCGTGTCGTTCACGCTGCGCACGGCCGCACCCGGCGCCGACAACGGCTCCGCCTCAGCCGACCCCCACCCGCACCGGGCTGCCCTCGGGGTCGACGCGGTCGTGCCAGCGGGCGGTGAGGGTGAGGGTGCGGTGCGGCGGGGCGGTTCCGGGGCCGAGCCGCTCGCGGTGCAGGAGGCGGCCGTCCTGGCGGACGTACAGGACGGCACGGTGCAGCGGGGCGTCCGTGCGCAGCAGGTGCGGGCCGGTGGGCGGAGCCGTCGGGGCGATGCGGTTCGGGGCGATCCAGCGCAGCGGCGCCTCGACGACGAGCGGGACACCGTGGTCGGGCCAGGGGCCGCCCGCCAGGAAGTCCAGCACGGCTTCGGCCGCCCGGCCGCCCTCGCGGGCGGCGGTGCCGGCCGGTTCGGCGGCGTGCAGGACATTGCCCGCGGCGAAGACACCGGGGCGGGAGGTGTGCAGGCGGGCACCGACGGCGGGTCCGCGGGTGCCGGGGTCCAGGGCGAGGCCGCCACGCCGGGCGAGTTCGTGGTCGGGGACGAAGTCGCCGGTGAACACGACGGTGTCACAGGGCAGGACGGTCGTACGGCCGTCGCGGTGGCGGACGCGGACACCGGACAGGCGCCCCCTGCCGAGGAGTTCGGTGACCGTGGTGTCCGTCAGCAGCGGGACCAGGTGGCGCAGCCGGGCCGACCGGACACGGGCGGGGCCGGTCCGGGCGCGCGGGTGTTCCGTGACCAGGGCGACGACCTCCGCGCCGGCCGCGCGCACGGTGTCGGCCGCCCGGTAGGAGACGTCGTCGGCGCCGACCACGACCGCCCGGGTGCCGATGCGCTGCCCGAACAGGTGGACAGCCTGTTGGAGTTCGCCGGTGGTGTAGACACCGGCGGGGCGGGTGCCGGGCACCAGCCGGGCGGCGCGCGGGCGTTCCCGGGCGCCGGTGGCCAGGACGACAGCCCGCGCCTCGACGGTCCGCAGGCCCTCGGCGCCCACGGTGCTGAGCACCGTGCCCGACCGCGCCGCCATGTCCCAGTCCAGGACCGTCACCCCGGTCCGGATCACGGCGCCCGCGTACTCGGCCGCCTCGGCGAGCCGGCGTGCGTACCGGGGGCCGGTCAGCGGGTGCGTGAGGGTGCCGAAACCGCCGTGCGCGCAGTACCGGGGGACTCCCCC
Source organism: Streptomyces sp. NPDC053069 (assembly GCF_044546895.1). Lineage (NCBI taxonomy): Bacteria > Bacillati > Actinomycetota > Actinomycetes > Kitasatosporales > Streptomycetaceae > Streptomyces > Streptomyces sp. NPDC053069. The sequence continues at coordinate 232,977 of NZ_JBITZN010000003.1, forward strand.
GGCCTGTGCCTCCCGCTCCAGCACCTCGACCCGTCCGGCACCGGCGGCGGCCAGTCGCGCCGCGGCGGCGAGTCCGGCAGGGCCGGCGCCGGCCACGAGGACGTCGATGCGGCGCACGGTCGTCATGCCCGGCCCCCTTCGAACAGGTCCCGTACCGCCGGCCCGCAGTAGAACCCCTGGCAGCGGCCCGCGCGGGCGCGGGTGCGGCGGCGCAGGCCCTCCAGGGTGCGGGGCGGGATCGTGGCGGCGAGGGCGTCGCGGATCTCTCCCCGGGAGACGCGCTCGCAGTGGCAGACGAGGATGCCGTACGCGGGATCGGCGGCGATGAGGCCGGACCGCTGGTAGGGGCGCGGGAAGGCCTCGCCGAGACTGGGCATGGTCAGCGGTTCCGGCTCGCGCACGGGCCCGAGGTCGAGCCCGGTGCCGGCCAGCAGGCCGGTGACATGGGCGGCGATGGCCATCGACGCGGTCAGGCCGGTGGAGCGGATGCCGCCGACGGTGACGTATCCCTGCTCGGGGTGAGCGGCGATCCGGTAGTCCTCCTGCCCCGTGGCCGCGCGCAGCCCGGCGTAGACCGCGGTGACCTCCTCGTCGAGCAGGTCGGGCAGGATACGGCGGCCCTTGTCCAGCAGCCCGGCCACGCCCTCGGCGGTGGAGCCGGTGGCCCGCTTGTCGTCGAGGTCCTCGGCGGTGGGGCCGAGCAGCACGTTGCCGTGGACGGTGGGCGCCACCAGGACACCCTTGCCGAGCGCGGTCGGGACGGGCAGGAGGATGTGCCGGACGAGCGGGCGGGCGAACCTGTCGTACACCAGGAGCTGGCCGCGGCGCGGGGTGACGGTGAAGTCCTCGTGGCCGAGCAGCCGGTCGACGGTGTCGGCGTGCAGCCCTGCCGCGTTGACGAGCCGGCGGGCGCGCAGGGTGCCGCGGGAGGTGGTCAGGTGGTGACCGTCCTCCCACGTCGCCTGCCGGACCGCGGTGTTCAGGAACAGGTCCACTCCGGCACGGACCGCCTGGGTGGCGTACGCCAGGGTCGTCGTCCAGGGGCAGATGATGCTTTCCCCCGGCACGTGCAGGGCGCCGAGCGCTCCGGGGCCGAGGCGGGGTTCACGGGCGTACAGCTCGTCGGGGCCCAGCAGGGACGTCTCGCGGTAGTCGTTGCGTCCGGCCTTCTCGGCCAGCCGGGGTAGGGCGGCCAGCTGTTCCTCGTCCCAGGCGACCAGCAGGGCGCCGACGCGTTCGACGGGGATGCCGGTGTCGGCGGCGTAGGCGCCCAGCCGGTCGTAGCCCTCACGGACCAGCCGGGCCTCCAGGGTCCCGGGCGTCGCGTCGAAACCGGTGTGCAGGATCGCCGTGTTCGCCTTGGACGTGCCCTGTCCGACATCGTCCTGGGCCTCGACCAGGGCGACGCTCAGCCGGGGCCGACGGGCGAGTTCGCGGGCGAGGGCGCAGCCGACGACTCCGGCGCCGACGATCACGACGTCGTACGTCCGACTCGGCAGCGCGCCTTCCCAGGTGACGGTCATGAGCGCAGCAGGGCGGCCACGGCGGTGCGGAAGCGGGCGCGGTGCGCGGCGGCCCGGTCGGCGGTGATGCGGGGTTCGTACACGGCGGCGGGCTTCCAGTCGGGCAGTGCCTGTTCGACGGCCAGGGTACGGTCCGCGCCGAGGCGGGCGAGGGCGGCCGCGCCGAGTGCGGTCACGTCGGGCAGCGCGGACACCTCGACGGGGCGTTGCAGCAGGTCGGCCTGGGTCTGCATGAGCAGGGCCGAGCGGGTCAGACCGCCGTCGACGCGGAGCGTGTCCAGCGGGGCGCCGAGGTCGGCGGCGGCCGCGTCGGCGAGTTCGGCGACCTGGGCGGCGATGCCTTCGCACAGGGCGCGCACCAGGTGGCCGGGGCCGGTGTCGAGGCCGAGTCCGGTGAGCGAGCCGCGCAGGTCGCCGCGCCACCAGGGGGCGGCGAGTCCGGCGAGGGCGGGGACGAAGGTGACGCCGCCGCTGTCGGGGACGCTGCCGCCCACGGGGTCGAGGTCGGCGGCGGAGGAGATGACGCCGAGGTCGCACAGCCAGCGGACGGCGGAGGCCGCGGTGTAGACCTGGCCGTCGAGGCAGTAGCCGGTGGTTCCGGCGAGCTGCCAGGCCACGCAGCTGACCAGGCCGGAGCTGCCGCGCCGGGGGCGGTCGCCGGTGTGCGCGAGCAGGAACGCGCCGGTGCCGTAGGTGCATTTGGCGGCGCCGGGCGCGGTGACGCGCTGGGCGAGCAGGGCGGCCTGCTGGTCGACGGCCAGTCCGGTGAGCGGGATCTCACGGCCGAACGCCGTGGTCGTGCCGATGTGCCGGGCGTTGTCGGTCACCTGCGGAAGCCGTTCGTCCGCCAGGCCGTACACCTCCAGCGCCCTCGGCGACCACCGCGCGGTGTCCAGGTCGAGGAGCTGGGTGCGGCCGGCGGTCGCGGCGTCGGTCGCATACGCCCCGGTGAGGCGGTGGACCAGCCAGGCGTCGGAGGTGGTGACCACGCCCTCGCGGGTGAGGTGGCGGCGGATCCAGGCCATCTTGGGCGCGGCGAAGTACGGGTCGAGGGGCAGGCCGGTCAGCTGCCGCAACTCCTCGGCGCACGGCGCGAGTTCGGCGCACACGGTCTCGGCACGCCGGTCCTGCCACACCAGCGCGTCGGTGAGCGGGCGGCCGTCGGCCGGGTCCCAGGCGAGGACGGTCTCTCCCTGGTTGGCGAGACCCAGGGCCACGACGTCCTCGCCGGCCTCGGCGAGCGCCCGCCGCCCGGCGTCGACCACGGAGTCGTACAGCTCGGCCGGGTCCACCTCGACCCGGCCGCCGGGCAGATACCGGGGGCGGACCTCGGCGAACCCGGTGCCCAGGACACCGCGTTCCGGGCAGACCACCAGGGCCTTGGTGCCGGACGTGCCCTGGTCGACGGCGAGCACCGGCTCCGTCATCACGCCTTCTTCCGCTCTCCCCCGAAGATCACATCGCGTCAGCCTGCCGTTGCACCGCGTCCGCGTCAAGCTCCTGCGGGCCTTCAACTTGCCCGGAAAAATGGTTGAGTTGACAACAATGGCAAGGCGGAACCCACCCCTCTATAGTGACCGCCGACCAGCGAACCACCTCTCCGTCCCCCCTCAGAGGAGGGCTGTTGCCGCGCCACCCCGGGACCGGCTGATGGCCAGAGAAGGCCCCCGTCCCTCCTACGACCCCGCCGGCCCCGACCACGCCCTGCGCGCCGCGCTCCAGGACCTGCGCACCGGTCGCTGGATGGCCATGCGCGCGCTGCTCGCGGACACCGCGCACGGCCGGCAGTGGACCCAGCGCACCCAGGTCCTCGCGGCGGCCGCCGCCGGCACCGACGTGGTGCGCGCCTGGCTCGCGGAGGAGCCGGACAGCGTGCACGCCGCGGTGATGCACGCGCGGGTCGGCGTGGAACGGGCGCTGCGGGCCCAGCGGGAGAAGCACCGCCGCACCCATGAGCTCTGGATCGAGGCCTGGGACGCCGCCCAGTCCGCCACCCGGATCGCCCCGCGGGACCCGGTGCCCTGGGTCTGCCTGCTGGCACTGGCGCAGCTGGATCCGGAGCAGCAGTGGGCGGAGCACCGGGTGGCCGCGCCCGAACCGGTGCTGCCGCCGGGCCCCTGGGGGCTGCTGGCCGAAGCGGGCCGGCGGGACCCGTACAACCGCGAGGCCCACCACCGGATGCTGCAGTTCCTGTACGCGCGGGGCGGCTCGGGCCGGCTCGCGGAGGCCGCCGGCTACGCGCAGTGGGCCGCCGCCCAGGCCCCGCCCGGCTCCGCACTGCATGTGCTGCCGCTGTACGTCCGTGTCGAGCGCTACCGGCGCGACAGCGGTCACGACGCGGCGCTCGACCTGCACTGGGTGGCGGAGGACGCGGCCCGCGAGGCGGGGCGCGCCCTGCGGTCCTGGTTCGAGCACACGGACGGTGCCGAGCGCTCCCTGCCGGACCTCAACCACCTGGCCCACGCCCTGTGGGGCTCGCTGCAGTTCCCCGACGCCGCACGGGTGTTCGACGCCATCGGCCCGTACTTCACACCGCCCCCGTGGATGTACCGCACCCCCGACCGCGCCCGTGCCGTGGAGGTCTTCATCCAGGCCCGGGAGCGCTGCCGGGCGGCGGTGGACGGCTCCCGTCCGTGAAGGCTCCCTGAACGCCCCCGAAGCCCCGGTTTGACCCTCACGACCCCTGAAAGGCCCTGAACGCGTTCGGCCCGCAAGCCCGTCGACCCCGGAGGTCCCCGCATGTCCCCCACCCCCGATCCCGCGCCCTCCCCGGGCCTGCCGCAGCAGGACGAGGAGCAGCGGCTGCGCGAACTCGGCTACCGGCCGGTGCTGGCCCGCCGTATGGGCGGCTTCGGCAACTTCGCGATCAGCTTCTCGGTGATCTCGATCCTGTCCGGCTGCATGACCCTGTACGGCTTCGGCCTGAACACCGGCGGCCCCGCCGTGATGCTGTGGGGCTGGGCGGGCGTCGGCCTGTTCGTGCTGTGCGTCGGCCTGGCGCTCGCCGAGGTCACCAGCGCCTATCCGACCTCGGGCGCCCTGTACTACATGGCCGACCGGCTCGGCGGCCGGCGCTGGGGCTGGTACACCGGCTGGCTGAACCTGCTCGGTCTGCTCGGTGCGATCGCCGGTATCGACTACGGCGCCGCGCTGTTCGCCGGCGCGTTCGCGAACCTGCAGTGGGGCTTCACCCCCACGCCCGGCAGCACCATGCTGATCTTCTGCGCGATCCTGCTGCTGCACGCGGTGCTGAACCTGTTCGGCGTGCGCCTGGTCAGCGTGCTCAACTCGGTCAGTGTGTGGTGGCACCTGGCGGGCGTCGCGCTCATCGTCGGCGCGCTCGCGATCGTCCCCGACCACCACCGGTCGGCGTCCTTCGTGTTCACGAAGTTCGTCAACGAGACCGGCTGGCACAACCCGCTGTACGTGGCGGCGATCGGCCTACTGCTCGCGCAGTACACCTTCTCCGGCTACGACGCCTCCGCCCATCTGTCGGAGGAGACCTCACAGGCCTCGGTGTCCGCGGCACGCGGCATCGTGCGGTCCATCTGGGCGTCCTGGATCGCCGGGTTCGTGCTGCTCGCCGGTCTGACCTTCGCCATCCAGGACTACGACGCCACGCGGACCACCGCAACGGGTGTGCCGCCCGCGCAGATTCTGCTCGACGGCCTCGGCACCGACGGCGCGAGCGCCCTGCTGCTGGTCGTGATCACCGCCCAGCTGTTCTGCGGCAACGCCGAGGTCGCCGCGGCCAGCCGGATGGTGTTCGCGTTCAGCCGGGACGGCGCGCTGCCCGGCTCGCACCTGTGGCGCACGGTGAGCTCACGCACCCAGACGCCGGTCGCCGCCGTGTGGTTGTCGGTGATCGTCGCCGGTGTCCTCGCCCTGCCGTCGCTGTACTCGGCGACGGCGTACAACGCGGTGACGGCCATCAACGTCATCGGCATCACCCCTGCCTACGCCATCCCCGTGCTGCTGCGGCTGCGCGCGGGCGACCGGTTCCGGCCGGGGCCGTGGCAACTGGGCCGCTGGAGCAGGCCGATCGGCTGGGTCGCGGTGATCTGGGTGGCCTGCGTGACCGTGCTGTTCTGCCTGCCGCAGGCCTCGCCGGTCACCGTGGACACGATGAACTACGCCTCCGTGGCGCTCGCCGTCGTCCTGGTCCTGGCGACCGTCTGGTGGTACGTCGCCCGCCGGTCCTACGGCACCCCGAGCGCAGCCGCGTACGGCAGCGACCGCGACCAGGCCGAACTCGCGGAAGGCATCATCTGAGCCACGCGTCCGAAGAGCACCGGTCCCGGTACGAACTGGTGCGCCGGATACGGCAGGATGAACGATCGCGCCGGTCACCGGAGTTCCCGGCCGGCGCGATCGCACTTCCCGCACATCGAGCAGGTGACAACGTGACGAGACTTCCCCACACCGCAGCACGCCCCGGAGGTGACCGGTGAACCGCGCGCTGACCCTCGACGACCTCGTCCTCGCCGGCATCTCCCTCGCGGCGGGCCTGCTGCTCGCCTTCCTGTCGCGCACGCTGCTGCGCTGGCTCGCCAAGCACGCCAAGCGGACCCGCTGGAGCGGCGACGACGTCATCGTGGACGCGCTGCGCTCGGTCGTGCCCTGGGCGGCGATCGCTGGCGGGCTGGCGGCGGCCGCGGCCGTGCTGCCGCTGACCAGGACCGTGCAGCACCACGCCAACCAGATCCTCGAGGTGTGGCTGATCCTCGTGGTGACCCTGTCGGCGGCGCGGGTGATCGCCGGTCTGGTCCGCTCGGTCACCCAGTCCCGGTCGGGCGTGGCGGGCTCGGCGACCATCTTCGTCAACATCACCCGGGTGCTGGTCCTGGCGATCGGTTTCCTGGTGGTGCTGCAGACGCTCGGCATCTCCATAGCGCCCCTGCTGACCGCCCTGGGCGTCGGCGGTCTGGCCGTGGCCCTCGCCCTGCAGGACACCCTCGCCAACCTCTTCGCGGGCATCCACATCCTGGCCTCCAAGACGGTCCAGCCGGGCGACTACATCCGGCTCGGCAGCGGCGAGGAGGGCTACGTCGTCGACATCAACTGGCGCCAGACGACGGTCCGCCAGCTGTCCAACAACCTGGTGGTCATCCCCAACGGCCAGCTCGCCAAGGCGAACATGACCAACTACACCCATCCCGAGCAGCGGTTGACGGTGCTGGTGCAGGTCGGGGTGGGCTACGACGCCGACCTGGAGCACGTGGAGCGCGTGACGGCGGAGGTCGTCGCGGAGACCATGCGTGAGGTCGAGGGCGCGGTCCCGGAACACGAGCCCGCCATCCGCTTCCACACCTTCGGCGACTCCCGCATCGGCTTCACGGTGATCCTCGGCGTCGGCGAGTTCAGCGACCAGTACCGGATCAAGCACGAGTTCATCAAGCGCCTGCACCGCCGCTACCGCGCGGAGGGCATCAGCATCCCGGCCCCCGCCCGCACCGTGGCGCTGCAGCAGGGCGCGGTGGTGATTCCGCAGCAGCGCAGCGGGGAGGACATGGTCACCGGCGACCGGGCCGTCGCCGACTAGGGCGAACCGGCACCGGGGAGGTACCGCGAGAGCGTTCCGCGATCTTGGGCATCCGTAGACGGAAGATCTTCGTCGTCGCCGCCCAGGAGGTAGTCGGGATGACCATACCCGTGCGTCGGGTCCGGGCCGCGGAGCCCGGCCGACGCTTCGATCTGCGCACCACCGCGATGTTCTTCCTGCTGCTTGCGGTCGTCCTGTGCGTGTGCGCGTTCCTGGCACGCACGGCGGCGGGGGTCGTCGAACGCCGTCCGCTGTGGGCCGGTGTGCTGGCGATGCTCGGTCTGGCGGTCGCGCTGAGGTTCCCGTCGCGGTGGCGCCGCCTGTCCGCCGCGAGGTGCGCCCGCCGGGCCGCGCGGGCCCTGGAGGAAGCGGCCGAGAAGGCGTCCGCCAGCCTGGACGCCGGTGCCACCGCGACGGAGGCGGTGGTCGCCCCCACCGTGCCGATCGACGCGCCGGGCGAGCCGTCTAGCGACGTCGCTCCGGCAGACCCCGCGCGGGGCCCTTTTCCGCCGGAGGCCGCGCCGGCCACCACGCTTCCGCCGGGCCCGGACGGTGCGGAGCTCACCGCTCCTCCCGGCACCGGGGCCGGCTACGCCGAACTCGACCCGGACGGCTTCGAGCAGGCCATAGCGGAACTGTGCGTCCGCGACGACTGCCGGGAGGTGGAAGTGGTGGGAGGAGCCGGCGACTTGGGGGCGGACATCGTCGCGGTCGCCCCGGACGGGCGGCGGGTGGTCATCCAGTGCAAACAGTACGGGTACGCCAACAAGGTCGGTTCCCAGGACATGCAGCGCTTCGGGGGCACCTGCTTCGCCATCCACAAGGCCGACGTCGCGGCGGTCGTCACCACGAGCGACTTCACGGCACCCGCGCTCGAGTACGCCCGCCAGTGCGGCATCGTCTGCATGAACGGCGACGATCTGGAGGCCTGGCACAGCGGCACCGCGCCGAGTCCCTGGCACCGCACACCCCCCGGGCCCTGAGCTGAGTACGGCGTCGTCGTCCGGTCAGGGCCGGGGAGCCACGCCGGTCCTCTCGCGCACGACTACGCTCGAAGGACATGACGTCCTTCCCCGATCCCGGCCCGCACGGGCAGCCGGCCGCCGACCGCTCACCCGGCCGGGAGCGGGACCCCGGCTCGCTCGACCGGCGGCTCGACGCGCTCGCCCGGCAGCCCTTCCGGGCGAAGTTCCACCTGCGCGGGCGGGACCGGGCCACCGCCGAGCTGAAGGGGCCGGCGACGATCCGGTGGCACGCCTACGACCTGATCGCGAAGCGGCTGGCGCCGGCCCAGCCGTACAAGGACGGCAAGCAGACGCCCTACCGCGGCCACCCGGTCTTCGTCGCCCAGCACGCGACCGCCACCTGCTGCCGCGGCTGCCTGGAGCGCTGGCACGGGATTCCGAAGGGGCGGGAGCTGACCCGGGCCGAGCATGTGTACGTGGTGGACGTGATCTGCCGGTGGATCGAGCGGGAGATGGCGGGCGGGGCCGGAACCGGTCCCGGCGCCGCCCGCCCGGGCTGATCTCGGTGGTACCGGCGCGGCGCGATTTCCGGCCGGGACCCCTGTCGAGCGGACCCCGATCACGAGATATCTTGATGTCGAGCAATGTTGCAGACGTGGAGCGGAGCACCCGGTGACTGACTCGACCATCATCTACACCTACACAGACGAGGCCCCGGCCCTGGCGACGCATTCGTTCCTGCCGGTGATCCAGGCGTACGCCTCGCAGGCCGGTGTACCCGTGACCACCCGGGACATCTCGCTGGCCGGACGCATCATCGCCCACTTCCCCGAGTACCTGAACGAGGACCAGCGCATCCCGGACGCGCTGGCCGAGCTGGGTGACCTGGCCAAGACTCCCGAGGCCAACATCGTCAAGCTGCCGAACATCTCGGCGTCCATCCCGCAGCTGAAGGCCGCCGTCGCCGAGCTGCAGGGCAAGGGCTACGCGCTGCCGGACTACCCGGACGACCCGAAGACGGACGAGGAGCGCGAGATCCGCGCCCGCTACGACAAGGTCAAGGGCTCCGCCGTCAACCCGGTGCTGCGTGAGGGCAACTCCGACCGTCGTGCCCCGGCCTCGGTGAAGAACTACGCCAAGACCCACCCGCACCGCATGGGCGCCTGGACCCCCGAGTCCAAGACCAATGTGGCCACGATGGGCGAGAACGACTTCCGCTCCACCGAGAAGTCCGTCGTCATCGCCGAGGACGGCGCGCTGAAGATCGAGCTGGTCGCCGAGGACGGCACCACCACCATCCTGAAGGAGTCGGTACCGGTCCTCAAGGACGAGGTCGTCGACGCCTCCGTCATGCACGTCGCCGAGCTGGAGCAGTTCCTCGCCGCGCAGGTCGCCCGCGCCAAGCAGGAGGGCGTCCTCTTCTCCGTGCACCTGAAGGCCACGATGATGAAGGTCTCCGACCCGATCATCTTCGGTCACGTGGTGCGCGCGTTCTTCCCGAAGACGTTCGCGAAGTACGGCGAGACCCTCAAGGCGGCCGGCCTCACCCCGAACGACGGCCTCGGCGGCATCCTCAAGGGCCTGGAGAACCTGCCCGAGGGCGCCGAGATCAAGGCCTCCTTCGACGCCGAGCTCGCCGAGGGCCCGGCCCTCGCCATGGTCGACTCCGACAAGGGCATCACCAACCTGCACGTCCCGTCGGACGTCATCGTCGACGCCTCCATGCCGGCGATGATCCGCACCTCCGGTCACATGTGGGGCCCGGACGGCCAGGAGGCCGACACCCTCGCGGTCATCCCGGACTCCTCCTACGCCGGTGTCTACCAGGCCGTCATCGAGGACTGCCGGGCCAACGGCGCCTACGACCCGTCCACCATGGGCTCGGTCCCGAACGTCGGCCTGATGGCGCAGAAGGCCGAGGAGTACGGCTCCCACGACAAGACCTTCGAGGTCCCGGCCGCCGGCACGGTGCGCCTGACCGACCGGGCCGGCAACGTCCTGATCGAGCAGCCGGTCGCCCAGGGCGACATCTTCCGCGCCTGCCAGACCAAGGACGCCCCGATCCGCGACTGGGTCAAGCTGGCCGTCACCCGCGCCCGCGCCACCGGCGACCCGGCGGTGTTCTGGCTGGACGAGGGCCGCGCGCACGACGCCAACCTGATCGCCAAGGTCAGGCAGTACCTGCCGGAGCACGACACCGAGGGCCTGGACATCAGGATCCTGTCCCCGGTCGAGGCCGCCAAGCTGTCCGTGGAGCGCATCCGCCGCGGCGAGAACACCATCTCGGTGACCGGCAACGTGCTGCGCGACTACCTGACCGACCTCTTCCCCATCCTGGAGCTGGGCACCAGTGCCAAGATGCTGTCGGTCGTCCCGCTGATGGCGGGCGGCGGCCTGTTCGAGACGGGCGCCGGCGGCTCCGCGCCGAAGCACGTCCAGCAGCTGGTCAAGGAGAACTACCTGCGCTGGGACTCCCTCGGTGAGTTCTTCGCCCTGGTCCCCTCCTTCGAGCAGTACGCTGCGGCCACCGGCAACACCCGCGCCAAGGTCCTCGCCGACACGCTCGACCGCGCCACGGCGACCTTCCTCAACGAGGACAAGTCCCCGACCCGTCGCGTCGGCGGCATCGACAACCGCGGCAGCCACTTCTACCTGTCCCTGTACTGGGCGCAGGAGCTGGCCCGGCAGACCGACGACGCCGACCTGGCCAAGGCCTTCGCGCCGCTCGCCGAGACCCTCGCCGCGAACGAGCAGAAGATCGTGGACGAGCTGATCGCCGTCCAGGGCAAGCCGGCCGACATCGGCGGCTACTACCAGGTCGACAAGGCCAAGGCGGACGCGGTCATGCGCCCGTCGGCCACCTGGAACGAGGCGCTGGCGTCCCTCAGCTGACGCCTGCGGCTCGCCCGAGCCGCGCACCCGAGTGACCCTCCGCCCCGGCCGGTACCCCCGGCCGGGGCGGAGCCGTATCCACACCACCGACGACGCTCCGGAGCCGCGCGTGTCCTCGTACGAACTCCTTCCCGGTGCCCCCGAATCGCCCGTACTGCTGCACGTCCCGCACTCGGCGCGGACGATCCCCGCCGACGTGCGGGCCGGGATCGTGCTGGACGACGCCGCGCTGGAGCGGGAGCTCGACCACATCACGGACGCGCACACCGCCGAGCTCGCCGAGCGGGCCGCCGCGCTGGCCGGCGTCGCACCGTGGCGGTTCGTGAACCGGCTGTCCCGGCTGGTCGTGGACCCGGAGCGATTCCCGGACGAACGGGAGGAGATGACGGCCGTCGGCATGGGCGCCGTGTACACGCGGACCACGCACCGCGCCGAGCTGCGGCCCGCGGGCACCGATCCGGAGCCGTTGCTGGCGCGGTACTTCCGTCCGTACGCACGGGCCATGACCGAGGCGGTCGCCGAGCGGCTGGCCGCGACCGGCCGGGCCGTGGTGATCGACGTCCACTCCTATCCGAGCGAGCCGCTCCCCTACGAGCTGCACGGCGCCGGCCCGCGTCCGCCGGTGTGCCTGGGCACGGACACCTTTCACACCCCGCCGGAGCTGACCGAGGCGGCGCGCAGGGCGTTCGCGGTCTGCGGCGGGACGGGCCTGGACGCCCCGTTCGCCGGGACGTACGTACCCCTGGCGTTCCACGGCCTCGACGCCCGGGTCACCGCCCTGATGGTGGAGATACGAAGGGACACCTACATGACCGAGCCGGGCGGCCCGGCCGGACCGGGGCTGGAACCACTGGCAAAGGCACTGTCCGAACTGATCAACGCGATCTGCAGCGCCCCTTGAGGGCGGGACTGAACCGATGTGCGGCTCCGCCGCGTGGGCGCGCCCGGCCACCGCAACGCCGCGCACGCCCGGCGACACCCATCGGCACCCCACTGGACGCCCCGGCCCCCCTCCACCCACCCACCCACCCACCTGGCGCACTCCCGCAGGACAGCCGGAGGCACCTGTCCCAGGGTGGTCGCATGACCGAGGAGACCACGCTCACCGGCCAGGCCCCGCCGCCCGTGCGCGACTGGCCCGCACTCGACCTGGACGGGACGGACTTCGACCCGGTCCTCGCCGCCCTCATGCGGGAGGGTCCGCTGACCCGGATCCGGCTGCCGTTCGGTGAGGGCTGGGCGTGGCTGGCGACCCGCTACGACGACGTGAAGCTGATCTCCAACGACCCGCGGTTCAGCCGAAGCGAGGTGACCCGGCGTCGGATCACCCGGCTCGCGCCGGACTTCACGCCCCGGCCCGGCTCGCTCGCCTGGGCCGACCAGCCCGACCACAACCGGCTGCGCAAGCCGGTCGCCGACGCCTTCACGGTGCGGGCCATGAAGCGGCTGCGGCCCCGCGCCCAGGCGATCCTGGACGAGCTGGTGAAGGGTGTCGTACGGGACGGGCCGCCGGCCGATCTGGTCGAGCGGGTGCTGGAGCCGTTCCCGATCACCGTCGTCAGCGAGGTGATGGGCGTACCGCCCGCCGACCGCGCGCAGGTGCACACCTGGACCCGGGAGATCATCTCCACCACCGGGGCCGAGGCGGCCGGCCGGGCCAAGACCGGCCTGTACGGCTGGATCACCTCCGTCGTCCGGGCCCGCGCGCACAGCACGGACGAGGACGTCTACTCGGTGCTCGGCCGGGCCGTGGCGGGCGGGGAGATCAGCGAGGAGGAGGCCGTCGGGCTGGCCGGCCCGCTGCAGATCGGCGGCGAGGCCGTCACCCACAACTGCGGGCAGATGCTGTACCTGCTGCTGACGCGGCCGGAGCTGATGAAGCGGATGCTCACGCGTCCCGAGGCGCGCGGTCCGGTGCTGGACGAGCTGCTGCGCTACATCCCGCACCGCAGCACGGTCGGGCTCGCCCGGATCGCACGGGAGGACGTGGAGATCGCCGGCCACCGGATCGCCGCGGGCGAGGCGGTCTACGTCTCCTACCTCGCCGCCAACCGCGACCCCGACGTCTTCCCGGACCCGGACCGCATCGACCCGGACCGCGATCCGAACCCGCATGTGGCGTTCGGCAACGGCCCGCACTTCTGCACCGGCGCGGTGCTTGCCAGGCTGCAGACCGAGCTGCTGGTGGACACGCTGCTGGACCGGCTGCCCGGGCTGCGGCTCGCCGGGCCGGCCGAGCAGGTGCGGTGGCGGCACAAGACGATGATCCGCGGCCCGCGCACGCTGCCCGTGACCTGGGCCGGCTGACCGGGTTCAGGCCCGCAGCCACTCCGTGACGATCACCTCCGCGCCGGTCCGCAGCCTGAGGGCGAACGGGCCGGCCGGTGCCGTGTCGCTGCTGAAGCGTCCGAGGGTGTCGACGGTGACCGGGCGGGCGGTCTGCGGGCCGCCGAGCACCTCGATGCGCGCCGACTGCGGCGGCAGCACCTGCCCGATCAGCCCGTCGTCGGTGACCTCGACGTCGACGGTGACCGCACCCGCCTGGAACGTCAGCATCCGCGGTGCGTCCGTGACGCCCCTGACCGGCAGCGCGTCCACCAGCGAGTCGAAGGTCAGCTCGGCGAGCTTCGCGTCCAGGTCGTGCAACGCATAGGCGTCCAGGGCCACTTGCCGCAGGACGTCCGGGACCGGGTCGAGGACGGCGGCCGCCTCGCGCAGCTGCTCCTCCAGCAGGGAGTCCGCAGACTCCTCGTCCGCCGCACCCGGTTCCGGGAACCGATGGTCGTCGTTCACGCCGCACCCCGTGCGTCCATCCGGGCCCGCAGCCGGCGCAGACAGCGCTGGCGAAGGGGGCCGATGCTGCCGACCGCGATACCGAGCGCGGCCGAGATCTCCCCGTAGCTGGGCGGCGGGGAGGCCACCAGCACGCGCAGCAGCTGCCGGCAGCGCTCCCCCAGTCCGTCCAGCTCCTGCCACAGGCGGCGCACCCGCTCGGCCCGGTCCGCCGCGTCCTCCGAATCGATCAGCGACTCCTCGGGGGTCCGGTCGTCGCTGGCCCGGTCCAGCACCCGCGGGTCGTCCGTCAGGGTCAGCCGGGTCAGGGCCTTGAGCACCTTGAGGCACTCGTGGCGGGTGGTACTGGCCAGCCAGGAACCGGCCTTGTCGGGTTCGCGGATCCGGCCCAGGTGCTGGGCGAAGCGGAACCACACGGTCTGGTAGACCTCGTGCCCGTCGGCGTCGGAGAGCCGGTGTGCGCGCACCACCGACCACACGAGCGGACTCATCCCTTCCACCAGCGCTTTCCAGGCCGCGGCGTCCCCGTCGACGGCGGACTGGACCAACGCGCCGACCTCTGTTCGGTCCACGGCTCCACCCCTTGTGTACGGCACGTCATGGTACGCCGTGGGGCGGAGGGTTCCGGCCCTCATGCGGGCACAGCCGGGGCGACGACGGGGACGGGGCGCCAGGTGGGCGGCCGGAGCGCCGTGACGTGCGCCCCGCGCACCTCGGCGGTGTCCGTGGTGGCCGCGAGCAGGCGTGCGCGCGCGACGCGCGGGTCGCGCTCCTGGTGCGCCGTCATATGGGCGGCCACCAGTCCCGCTACGACGGGGGTGGCGAAGGAGGTGCCGCTCCACTGCGCGAGTCCGTCGAACATCACCTGGTCCGGCTTGGCCCCGGTGTTCTCCCGGCCCTCGCTCAGCACACCGGTGTGGCGCGGGAACTGACAGGTGCAGGGGTAGTCGAAGCCGAACCGGCAGGCGTCGTAGGTGGAGTGCTGGTAGACGTACGGCACGGGGGCGCCGAAACCGGTGAGGGCGCTGGTGAGGCGCTCGCCCGGGGCGTAGGCCCGTACCCAGGGGCCGTGGTTGCTGAAGCAGGCCGCGCCGTCGCCGTCCGCGCGCAGCGCGCCGACCGACAGCACACTGTCCGCGTACTCGGGCAGGGCGGCGTAGGCGGCGGGCCAGAACGGGGTGTCACTGGCGTTGTTGCCGGCGGCGGCCACCAGCAGGGTGCGCTGCTCGCGCAGTTCCCGCATGAACGCGTCCAGGCCGATCAGGCCGTCGCCGCCCTCGGTCGGGGTGCCGGCGGACAGGCTGATGATGTCGGGCCAGCCGCCCTCGTCGACCGCCTCGAAGAGCCGGGCGCCGAACTCGGACTCCAGGACCGCCCCGCAGTCGTTCAGGGTGCCCCGTACGGTCACGTCGGTGTTGGGCGCGAGGGCCGCGAGGATCCCGGCGATGAACGTGCCGTGGCCGACGTACTGGCGGAGCACTCCGTCGGCGTCGGTCTCCGCCGACTGGGCGTCGCCGGTGGTGTGGGCGAGCAGCGGGTAGGAGGCGTGGTCGTGGACCAGGCCGGTGTCGATCACGAGCACGCCGACGGCGCTGTCCGCGTCGTAACGTCCGTCGGCGGCGGCCGGGTTGGCGGGTCGGGTGCGGGTGACGGGCACCGGCTCGTCGCCGGGGCAGGCGTTGACCGCGATGTGCACCACGTGGTTGCGGCCCACCAGCCTGCGGCCCCGGCGGTCCTCGGCCTCCCGCAGGGCCCGCAGCGCGTGCGGGACGGTGTCGTCGCCGGCGTCCGGGGCGTCGATGCGGATGCGGGTGACGCCGGTGCGGCCCGTCTCCGGGCCGTCCCGGCGGACATGGTCGGGGACGAGACCGTCGGTCGCGGTGAAGTGGGCGCGCACCGTGTCCTCGACGACGCGGGCCTCCTCTCCGTCCCGGGCCAGGACGACCCCCTTCTCGTAGAGGAAATGGGCGTCCTGCTCCGGGCCCATGGCCAGGGCCGCGTGCGGCAAGGAGCGTTGGATGTGCTGGAACTGCTCGTGGAATCGCTGTGGCGCCATGATGTGTCCTCCCCCTGCAGACGGTGTTCGACAGTGAGAGCCGCGGGACCACCGTCTGATACAGCAGGCCACTACCATGCGAGACGTGACAGCGGGAAGCGAGTCGGTTCTCGAACTGCTGCCCTTGGTGTTCGCCGACCCGGGCGAGGCCCGGGCGCGCGCGGAACAGGTACTGCGGGCCGGTCCGCCGCCGCTGCACGCCAGCGTCGCCCACCAGGTGCTGGGCATCTGGCAGCGGGACTTCGGCGACCTGCGGATCGCGCTGCGGCATCTGCGCCGGGCCCGGGACCTGGCCGCGCGCGCCGAGTCGGCCGACCGTGAGGCGGATGTGCTCGCGACGCTCGGGGTCGCACTGGTGCACGCGGGGCGCACGCGGCAGGGGCTCATGTCCTTCGAGCGCGGGGTCGCCCGGGGCGGCGGGCACACCCGGGCCCGGGTGCTGTACCGGCGGGCGTACGTGTGGTGGGTGCTGGGACATCACCGGGAGGCGCTGGAGGACGTACGGCGGGCGCTGCCGGTGCTGCGGCAGGCCGGCGACGACATCTGGACCGCGCGGGCGCTGACCTTGCGGGCCACCGTGCATCTGGCGCTCGGCGCGGTGGACCGGGCGGTCGCGGACTTCACGGCGGCGGAGCGGCTGTGGGACACCACCGGCCAGGAGCACGACAAGGCCGACGCGGTGGAGAGCCGGGGCCTGGCCGCCTTCCGGTCCGGCGACATCCCGGCGGCCCTGCGGCTGCTGGACGAGGCCGAGGAGCGGTACGCGAAACTCGGCACCCCCACCTACATGCTGTCCATCCGGCGCTGCGAGGTGCTGATGGCGGCCGGACTCGCCCCGGAGGCACTGGCCGAGGCGGACGCGACGATCGCGCTGCTGGACCGGATCGGCGGGCAGTCCACCCGCAAGGCCGAGCTGCTGCTGGCCGCCGCACGGGCCGCCCGCTCGGCCGGGGACCCGCACACCGCCGTGGCCCGCGCCGCCGTCGCCGTACGGCTGTTCGCGGCGCAGCGGCGGATGTGGTGGGAGACCCACGCCCGGCTGGTGCTGATCGAGGCGCGGGTGGCGGCCGGGCGCCGCTCGGGACGGCTGGTCGCGGACGCGGCGGCGGTCGCCGCGAAGCTGGCCTCCTTCGGCTCTCCCGCCGCGCCTGAGGCGTCCCTGCTCGCGGGCCGGATCGCGCTCGCGCTGGGCTGGACGGCCGACGCGGAACGGCATCTGGCGGTGGCCGCGCGCAGCCGGCACGGCGGGCCGCCGCCGGCCCGGGTGACCGGCTGGGCGGCGCAGGCGCTCCGGGCCCGCGCGGCCGGGTCCCGACGGGGCGTGCTGGAGGCCTGCCGGCGCGGTCTGGACGTGCTGGACGACCACCGGATGACGCTCGGCGCCTCGGAGCTGCGCGCCCACGCCACCGCGCAGGGCGCCGAACTGGCCGCGCTGGCCCAGGAGGTGAGTCTCGCCCACGGCACACCGCGCCGGCTGCTGGAGTGGAGCGAGCGCTGGCGGGCGACCGTGCTGTCCGCGCCGCCCACCCGGCCGCCCGCCGACCCGGCGCTGCTCAGCGGCCTGACCGCCTACCGGGAGATCGCGGCCCGCGCGGAGGAGGCCCGGATGGAGGGCCGCCCGGTGCCCGCGCTGGAGCGCGAACAGCGGCGTCTGGAAAGGGAGATCCGCTCCCGCACCCACCACATGCGCGGCGCCGCCCCGCACGGGGGCGACCGCTTCGACGCGGCCCGTCTGCTGGACCGGCTCGGCGACGCCCATCTGGTGGAACTCGCCGTGGTCGACGGCCGGGTGCACGTGCTGCTGTGCGGCCGGGGCCGGGTACGGCGGTTCGCCGGCGGTCCGCTGGCCGAGGCGGTGGCCGAGGCCGAGCACGTCCAGGCCGGACTGCGGCGGCTCGCCCACCCGGGCGCCGCGGCGCGACTGCCGCTGGTGGAGGCCGCCGGACTGCGTCTGCAGGAGCTGCTGCTGGCCGGCGCGGCGGCACACCTCGGCGCGGGACCGGTGGTGATCGTCCCGCCCGGGGCCCTGCACCGGGTGCCGTGGGCCCTGCTGCCCGCGCTGCGGGACCGCGTCCTCAGCGTCTCACCGTCGGCGGGCAGCTGGCTGCGCGCCCGCGAGACCGAGCCGCCGCCGGGCGGCCGGCATGTGCTGGTGCGCGGCCCCGGCCTCGCGACCGGCGGCGCGGAGGTGCCGGAACTGGCCGGCCGGTACGGCACGGCGACGGTCCTGGAGGACGACGCGGCCCAGGTCCCGCGCGTCCTGGAGCACCTGGACGGGGCGGCTCTCGCGCACATCGCGGCCCACGGCACGTTCCGCGCGGACAGCCCCCTCTTCTCGGCCCTGCGCATGGCCGACGGCCCGCTGATCGTGCACGACTTCGAGCGCCTCGCGCGCAGCCCCTACCGGATCATCCTCTCCAGCTGCGACACGGCCCGCCTGGCGTCCGTCGGCGCCGACGAACTCCTCGGCCTGGTCACCGCGTTGCTGCCGCTGGGCACGGCCGGGGTGGTGGCGAGCAGCGCCCCGGTCAACGACGCGGCCGTGGTCCCCCTGATGCTCGCTCTGCACAAGGGCCTCGACACGGGCCTCTCCCTGGCCGAGGCCCTCCGGGACGCCCGCTCCACCCTGCCCGAGGACCCGGTGCACCAGGCAACAGGCTGGGCTTTCGCGGCGTTCGGGGCGGCGTGAGAACGCCCTACGCGGACTCGCACAGCAACGGCAACGCTCCCCGGTCGCCGGTCCCCAGCCGGCTGTACGCGCTGTACAGATGATTGCCCACGGTCCGCACGGACAAGGTCAGCCTCTCGGCGATCTCCCGATTGCTCAGCCCCGCCGCCGCAAGCGTCACGATCTGCCGCTGCCGGGCCGTCAGTTCACCGAGGACCAGCCCCGCCAACGCCGGTGTGCGCGCGCCCTGGCACCGCCGCGCGAGGGCGACCGCCCGGGTACGGGAGACCCGCGCCGCACGCGGATCCCGGTGCACACGCACCGCCTGCGCACGCGCCTCCGCCGCGAACAACAGGAACCCGCGCTCCTCCAGACCCTCGGCGGCACGATCCAGCGCCGCCCCGTCCCCCCGCGCCAGCGCCTGCGCGTGCCGGGCGAGGACACTCCCCGCCGGCAGCCGCCCGACGGCCCCTTCCGGCGCACCGCGGCGTACGGCGTCGTACCGGGCGTACACGTCGTCACCACGCCCCTCGGCCAACTCGCCGTCGGCCAGCCGGAGTTCCTCACCGCATCCCGCGTCCCCCGGCGCGCCCCGCAGCCCCTCCCGGGCCCAGGCGGCGGCGTCCCGTACCTCGCCCCGCAGCCGGGCGAACCGGGCGCGGACGGCGGCGTAACCGGCCGGCAGCACCGCGCCCTGGGCCACCAGCCACTCCCCCACCGGCGTCGGCAGCGGCCGGACGTCCAGTTGCCCGATCCGCCGCAGCAGTGCCTGCTGTTCGGCCTCCAGGACCGGGCCGTACCCGGCAGGGGCACCGGCCGTCAGCCGACGGGCGCGCAGCCGGCCGGTCAGGGCGCGCAGGGCCGGTCCGTGCAGCGGATGGGCAAGGGTGACGGCGCCCTGGTCGTCGACCTGGATCAGGCCGTCCGCCTCCAGACGCTCCAGGACGTCCAGATCGAGATCGTCCGCGGCCAGCGGCAGCGGCTCGGCGAACGCCAGGCGTTCCAGCGTGTCCCGTTCGCCACGCGCGGAGCGCTCCAGCACCGGGGCGAGCCGTTCGCGTACGGCCGGGGTGACCGGCAGCGCCCCCCGCCAGGCCCGCTCCTGTGTGCCGGGCACCGGAAGCAGCCGCCCGGCCGAGCCGAGCGCGGCGACCAGGTCGCGCAGCAGCCGCAGGTCGCCGCGGCACATCCGGTGCAGACGGCGCACCGTCAGCGGTTCCGGACCGGCGGCGCCGAGCAGCCGGGCGACGTCCTCGCAGGGCAGCGGTTCGAGGGCCAGCCGGGGCAGCAGCTCCCCGGTCCACAGCCGGGACACCGCGGCGGGTGCGGACACCTCGTCCACCGCGGCGACGACGAGCCGGGTACGGCCGTGCACGGCGAGCTGGTGGACGAGGGCGGCGGAGGCCTCGTCGAGCAGATGGGCGTCGTCCACGACGAGGAGCCGTACGCCGGACAGGATCCGCAGCGCGCGCTGCGGCGAGACGGTGTCGGGCAGCAGGTGGGCGAAGGCCGCGAAGGGCAGACCGCGGGCCTCGGGGGTGCCGGTCACCCGGGTGTGCTCCGTGCCCCGGACCGCCTCCGCGATCAGCCGGGTCTTGCCGTGGCCGGCCGGTCCGGTCACCACGATGCCGGGCCGGCCGGCGGCCGACGAGGTGCGCACCAGCTCCAGTTCCTCCTCCCGGCCGGCGAACGGCCAGGGCAGCGGCAGCGTCTTCGCGTCCTGTTCGTAAGTCCTCACACTGTTCTGAGCGCGCCTACTCACATTTGATACAGGGTGACTTGAGCACTCCCCGACTCAGGCGCCCGGCCCGTGCGGGCGGCACGCTGGCCGCATGACCCGACGCCTCTGCTCGCTGCCGCGGCAGCCGGCCCCGTGCTTCGCACCGGGGCTGACCGCCGAGCGGCTGGGCGCACTGCTCGCCGGGCGGCGGATGTGGGTCAACGGCACGGTGCTGCACTACGCCTTCTTCGACGACTCCGACGACTCGGCCGCCTCACTGATCCCGCTGCCCGGGACCGGTGAGCTGCGCCGGGTGCCGTGGGCCGGCGGCGCGGAGCAGCGGGACGTGGTCCGCGACTGCTTCCGCGAGTGGCAGGGGCTCGGCATCGGCGTGACGTTCGCCGAGGTCGGCGACCGGCGGGAGGCGGAGCTGCGGATCGGGTTCCAGACCGGCGGCGGTTCCTGGTCGGCCGTGGGCCGGGAGGCCCTGTCGGTCGGGCGGAGCGAGCGCACCATGAACCTGGGCTGGGACGTGACCGGTCCCGGGGAGCGGGGCACGGTCCTGCACCAGATCGGGCACGTGCTCGGCATGGTGCACGAGCACCAGAGCCCGTACGCCGGACTCCACTGGGACGACGAGGCCGTGTACGCCGAGCTGGCGGGTCCGCCGAACTTCTGGAGCCGGGAGACGACGTACACGAACGTACTGCGTGAACTGGACGCCGGCGAGGCGAGCTGCTCGGTGTGGGATCCGCAGTCGGTGATGACGTTCCCGTTCGGGCCGGGGCTGGTGCTGGAGCCGGAGCAGTACCGCGGGGGGCTGTCTCCGTCCGGTGGGCCGTCCCCGGCCGACAAGGAGTTCGTGCTGCGCTGGTACCCGCCCGCCGGCCCGGCGGGACCGGTCGTGCTGGTGCCGTTCCGGTCGGCGCCGCTCGGCCTCGGCCCGGCCGGGCAGGCCGACTTCGCCGTCGACCCGCCGGAGACCCGCGACTACACCGTGGGCGCCTTCGGTGACGCCGACACCGTGCTCGTGGTCTTCGAGGAGCGCGACGGGGTGCCGCGCTTCCTCGCGGGGCACGACGACGGCGGCAGCCCGGACAACGCCGCCGTCAGGGTCCGGCTCGTCAAGGGCCGGCGCTATGTCGTCCGCGTCCGCCTGTACTCGACGTGGGGATCGGGAGAGACAGCGGTCATGTGCTGGTGACGGCACACGGACGACGGCCACGGTCCGGCGCCGGGGGAGCGGCCGCGGACGTCACCCACGGGGGAGGTGACGTCCGCGGTCACGCCGGTGTTCACGACGGGAACGTCACGATGCCGCCCGCTCGGCGAAGCCGGTGTCCGGGTGGGCGAGGCCGAGGTGGTCGCGCAGGGTCGTGCCCTCGTACTCGGTGCGGAACACGCCCCGTTCCTGGAGCAGGGGTACGACCTTGTCGGCGAACGGGTCGAGTCCGCCGGGGGTGATGTGCGGGACGAGGATGAAGCCGTCGGAGGCGTCGGCCTGCACGAAGTCGTCGATGGTCTGCGCGACCGTGGCCGGGGAGCCGACGAAGGTCTGCCGGTTGCCGGTGTTGATGACCAGGTCGCGGATGGACCACTTGTTGGCCTCGGCGAGCTGCCGCCACTCGCGGGCGATGGCGACCGGATCCCGGTACATGCGCACCTGGGCGCGGCCCCGGGAGATGTGCTCCTGGCTCACCACCGGGTCGACGTCGGGCAGCGGGCCCTCCGGGTCGTACGCCGACAGGTCACGGTTCCAGACGAACTCCAGGTGTTTGATGGCGGTCGCACCGCTGACCTGCTGCCGGCGCACCTCGCGGGCGAGTTCGGCGGCCTCCTGGTCGGTGTCGCCGAGAACGAAGGTCGCGGCGGGCAGGATGAGCAGCTGGTCGGGGGTGCGGCCGTACGCGGCGAGGCGGGACTTGACGTCCTTGTAGAAGGCCTGTCCCTCCTTCAGGGTCGAGTACCGGCTGAAGATCGCGTCCGCACTGGAGGCGGCGAACTCGCGCCCCTCGTCGGAGTCGCCCGCCTGGAAGATCACCGGGCGGCCCTGCGGGGAGCGCGGGACGTTGAAACGGCCGCGGATGTCGAAGTGCTGCCCCTGGTGCACGAAGGCGCCGGCCCGGGCGTCCTTCAGGAAGGTGCCGGTGGTGGGGTCGGCGAGGATCTCGTCGCCGCGCCAGGAGTCGAAGAGTTCGTTCGCGGTGGCGAGGAACTCCTTGGCCCGGGAGTAGCGCTCCTCCTGCGGCAGGAAGCCGCCGCGGCGGAAGTTCTCGCCGGTGAAGGCGTCCCAGGAGGTGACCACGTTCCATGCGGAACGGCCGCCGGAGAGGTGGTCGAGGCTGGCGAACTGGCGGGCCACCTCGTACGGCTCGTTGAACGTGGAGTTGATGGTGCCGGTCAGGCCCAGCCGGTCGGTGACGGCGGCCAGTGCGGCGAGAACGGTGAAGGTGTCCGGGCGGCCCACGACATCCAGGTCGTATATCTTCCCGCCCTGTTCGCGCAGCCTGAGTCCCTCGGCGAGGAACAGGAAGTCGAACTTGGCGCGTTCGGCGGTCTGCGCGAAGTGCACGAAGGAGCTGAACTCGATGTGGCTGCCGGCGGCCGGGTCGCTCCACACGGTGGTGTTGTTGACTCCGGGGAAGTGGGCGGCCAGGTGGATCTGCTTCAGCGGCTTGCTCATGGGGTGCGGTCGTCCTCTCCGGCTGCTCAGGCGATGGCTGCTGCGTAGCGGTTGGCGGGGCGGGCGAGGCCGAGCAGGCCGCGCAGGGTGTCTGCCCCGTAGGCGTCGCGGAAGCGGCCCCTGCGCTGCAGTTCGGAGACCAGGTCGCGGCTGACGCGGGGCAGGTCGTGACCGGCGACGGCGGGCCGCAGCCGGAACCCGGTCAGTCCGCCGGTCGCCAACTCCTGCAGCAGGTCGGCGAGTTCGGCTGCCGTACCGGTGAAGATCCGGGCGTCGCTGGTGTACGGCTCCCCCGCCAGCGCGTCCAGCCGCTCCCGTCGGGCCTCCGCCTCCGCCCGGCTGTCGTCGAGGAAGATCACGAGGTCACCGAAGATGTGCAGGGGTTCGGTGGCACGGCCCGCCGCCTGCTGCTCGGCGTGGATCTCGGTGACGATCGCGCGGGCCTGCTCCACGTCGTGCGGGGTGACATAGCCGACGTCGGCCTGGCGGGCGATGAGCCGGTACGGGACGGTCTGGTGCGCGAGGGCGGTGACCAGCGGCTGGCCCTGGGGCGGGCGGGGTGTGATGGAGGGGCCCTTGACGCTGAAGTGGCGGCCCTCGAAGCCGATGTAGTGCAGCTTGTCCCGGTCGATGAAGCGGCCCGTCGCCGCGTCCCGGATCTCGGCGTCGTCCTCCCAGCTGTCCCAGAGCCGGCGCACCACTTCCACGTAGTCGGCGGCCTCGTCGAACAGGTCGGTGATCACATCCTGCGCTGCGGGGCTGTCGTAGGACTCGATCCGGCCGATGGTCCGGCGGCCGAAGTGGGCGGCCTCGTCGGACCGGCCGCTGATCTGCACACGCAGGCCCGCGCGGCCGGTGCTGACGTAGTCGAGGGTGGCGATCGCCTTGGAGATGTGGAACGGCTCGGTGTGGGTGGCCACCACGGTCGGCACCAGGCCTATGTGCCGGGTGAGCGGGGCGACACGGGAGGCGATGAGGACCGCGTCGAGCCGGCCGCGTACCTGATCGGTGCGGTCGTCGGGGTGGAGGAGGTGCGAGGACTGCGGGCCGAGGCCGTCCTCGATGGTGACGAAGTCGAGCAGGCCGCGTTCGGCCTCGGCGACCAGGGCGGCCCAGTAGCCGGCGGTGAACAGTTCCCGGGGGCGGGCGACCGGCTCGCGCCAGGAGGCGGGATGCCAGCCGGTGCCGTCCAGGGCGACGGCAAGGTGCAGATGAGACAGTGAGGTCGAGGACACGGCGGTGCCTTCCTTGATGTCCGTGTGAACACCGGCTCGCGGGCGGGCGTCGGCGAGGCGAGGGCGAGCGCGGCAGGGGAAGACCCGGGCGGAGGCCGGGAAAGGAGTCAGCGGCGACAGAGCGCGGCGGACACGCGCTGCAGGTCTATGTGCGGCCGGGAGTGCAGACGGACGGAGCGGTACGGGTGCGGGACGGGCAGCGGCAGTACACGTGTCACGCCGTCACCTCCGTCCGTCCGGCGCGGGCGGCGGGCCTTGTCTGCGGCCGCCTCGCGGATCCCGTCACGACGTACAACGCCCCGCCGGCGCTGTTTGTTCCCGCCCTGCGGACCTGCACGAGGTGTGCGCCGCGGACACGGCTTCCTCCTTCAGGAGTTGTCCAGTGGCAGGCCGGGCGGGTTGATCTCGGACTTGGCCACGGCCTCGTTGGAGAGGTTGTAGGCCTTGAGCCACTTGGCGTACTGGCCTGTCTTGATCAGGTGGTTGACGGCCGCTGCGATCGGCTTGGCGAGGCCGCTGTCCTTCTTGGCGGTGGCGGCGATCAAGCCCTGGAGCGATGCGCCCGCGCCGGAGAAGGTGCCGGCGCTGCGGGTCGCCCTCGGGGTGCCCGCGGTCTTGGCGACGTTGTAGGCGATGCCCGGGTTGGGCCCGAAGAAGGCGTCGATCCTGCCGCTGTCCAGGGCCAGGTACGTGCCGTTGCGGTCCGGGTAGTACTTGACGGTGAGCTTCTTGCCCTCGCTCTGAAGCTTCTTCTTCCACTCCAGGAGGATCTTCTCCTGGTTGGTCCCGGAGCCGACGGAGACGGTCAGCCCGGCGAGCTTCTCGTAGTCGCCGTCGAAGTTCCACGTGCTGGACCTGCGCACCTCGAAGCCGAGGTTGTCCTGCCGGTAGGAGGCGAAGTCGTACTTCTTCTTGCGCTCCTCGGTGTCGGTGACGTTCGAGAAGGCGACGTCGACCTTGCCGCTGTCGATGCCGACGAAGAGGTTCTCCCAGGTGAAGTTTCTGATCTCGGGCTTCAGTCCGAGCACCGCGGCGACCAGCCGGCCGAAGTCGGGTTCGGCGCCGGTGAGGGTCTTCTGGTCGCTGCCGACGTACGCCAGCGGCGCGAAGCCGGCCGGCAGGGCGCCCACACCGATGGTGAGTTTGCCGCTCTTGCGCACGGAGGCGGGCAGCTGCGCGCTGATGGACTTGACCTCGGCGACCTTCAAAGTGGTCTGCTTCGCGGCACCGTTGGAGAGCCGGCCGACGGTCACGCTGCCGGCGGCGTCGGTGGTGGTCGCGGCGTCGCTGTCACCACCGCAGGCGGCGAGCCCGGTGGCGAGGGTGGCGACGGCGGTCGCCGCGGTGATGCCGCGTATCAGGCTGCGTCGGGAAAGGTGGCTGCGCATGGCTGTCCTTGTCGTTCGGGAACTACGGGGGGCTGCGGGGGCCGCAGAGGGGTCACGGGGCAGTCACAGGACACTGCGCAGGAAGTCGCGGGTCCGTTCGTGGCGCGGCTGGTCCAGGACCTCCTCCGGCGGCCCCTGCTCGACGATCCGGCCGCCGTCGATGAAGACGATCCGGTCGGCGACCTCGCGGGCGAAGGCGATCTCGTGGGTGACGATGACCAGGGTGGTGCCGCTGGTGGCCAGGTCCCTGATGACGGAGAGCACCTCGCCGACCAGTTCGGGGTCGAGCGCGGAGGTGGGCTCGTCGAAGAGGATGATGCCGGGGCGCAGTGCGAGGGCGCGGGCGATGGCGACCCGCTGCTGCTGTCCGCCGGACAGCCGGCGCGGGTAGGCGTCGGTACGGTCGCCGAGGCCGACCCGGGTGAGCAGCTCGCGGGCGAGTTCCCGGGCCTCGGGGCGCGTGAGGCGGCCGGTGGCGACGGGCGCGGCGGCGACGTTGTCGAGGGCGGTCAGATGCGGGAAGAGGTTGAAGTTCTGGAAGACGAAGCCGATGCGGCTGCGCTGGGCCAGGATGGCGCGCTCGCTCAGCTCCTTCAGCCGGCCGCTGCTGCCCCGCTTGACGCCGATCAGCTCGCCGTCGACGCTGACCTGGCCGACCTCGGGCTTCTCCAGGTGGTTGACGACCCGCAGCAGCGTGGACTTGCCGGAGCCGGACGGTCCGATGACGACGGTGACCTCGCCGGGGCGCACGGTCAGGTCGATGCCGTCCAGCACGCGATGGCTGCCGTACCACTTGTGGACGCCGTGGATCTCCAGGGCGGCCGGGGTCGTCGGACGTGTGCCGGTGGCGGTCATACGGCGGCCTCCCTGCGCAGCCGGGCCCGGAACTCGGCAAGGCCCGTACGCGCCTTCTGCAGCGGGGTCGGCGGCAGGGTGCGGGTGGCGCCCCGCGCGAAGTACCGCTCGACGTAGAACTGGACGACGGACACGGCGCTGGTGAGGATCAGGTACCAGACGGTGGCCACCAGCAGCAGCGGCACGATGTCGCCGGGGTAGGTGCTGCCCATGGTCTGCACGGAGCCGAACAGGTCGAGCAGCGACACGTAGAACACCAGCGAGGTGCTCTTGATCAGGCCGATGAGCTGGTTGACGTAGTTCGGGGTGATGGACCTGAGGGCCTGCGGGAAGACGATCCGGGTGAACTGGTAGCCCTGGGGCAGGCCGAGCGCGGCCGCCGCCTCGTGCTGGCCCTGGTCCACCGAGAGGATGCCGCCGCGGACGACCTCGGCGGCGTACGCGGCCTCGTTGAGGCTGAGCCCGACCACGGCGACCGTCATGTCGGTGGCGAGCCTGGACTCGTCGAAGGTGACGAAGGCGGGGCCGAAGGGGATGCCCAGACTCAACGTCTTGTACAGGGCCGAGAAGTTGTAGAGGAAGATCAGGACGACGATCAGCGGCACCGAGCGGAACAGCCAGGTGTAGGTCCAGCTGACGGCGCGCAGCACCGGGCTGCCGGACTGCCGTCCCAGGGCCAGCAGGATGCCGCCGAAGAGCCCTGCCACCGCGCTGAGGGCGGCGACTTCGAGGGTGACGAGGAGCCCGTCGAGGACGAGGGGCCGCAGGAACCAGTAGCGGAAGCGGTCCCACTGGTAGAACGGGTTGGTGGCCAGTCCGTGCACGATCTGCGCGACGAGCACGACGACGACGGCGGTGGCGATCCACCGGCCGGGCCGGCGCAGCGGCTGAACGCGCTGTGCCCCGAGTGGTTCTGACGGGGCATCGGCGGGCGGCGCGTCCACGAGGGAGACGGCGGCGCCTGGGGGTTCGCTCATGGTGGGCTCCGGCTTGAGTCGGACACCCCGGGCCGCGGGCGAGCGGGTGCGGGCCGCGTCGGCACTACGGCACGAGGCGGCGCACGGCAGTGCGCGGGAACCGGGGGCTGGGCGGGTGACGGCGCACCGAGGCGGCGGTGTGCCTCAGGAACGCGGCGCTGGACAGGGCCTGGGGCTGGTCGGGCCCGGCCTGGAACGGGGCGTCAGCCCCGGCGGCGGGCGCAGCCCGGCACGGTACACAGTGCGCTGTTGACACGGAGCAGATCGACGGCGCGGTCGGCGACGAGGAGCCCGGCGTACGACCGTACGCGGCCCTCGGGGCGGCTCGCGGCCGTCCTGGGAGCTGCGTGCATGGCGTCACCTGTCACTGTTCCGGCCCCGCGGGGCCCTCGCGCTTACCGAAAACGTCATTCCGGTCCGGTCGTCACCTGGGGCACCCCACCGCGATGCGAGGGTTGCCGGTCAGCGAGCCAGGGCTTGGTGCTGACGCTCATGACCGTTCTGAGCCGCAAGTAAGGCAGTTGTCCGTCCGAATGTCAACGGCCGTCCGGCCAGTGGACGTCAGCCGACCGCGCTCACCTGCGGGAAGCGTCCTCGGCATCCGCGGCATGGCCCGCCCAGTCCAGGATCTGGACGGCGGCTCCGGCGGCCTCCAGGCCCTGGCAACGGCCGTGGTGGCGGCGGGAGATGCCGTCGAGGTCGAGATGGCGGCCGAAGGCCGGATGGGCGGCCAGGCGGCGGGCGTAGGCCCAGAGGACACGGTGGCCGGCGATGCGGTGCACGGCGGAGGCGTCCAGATGACAGCGGTGGACGGTGTCCAACTGCACCAGGGCGGCCCACAGTTCGACGTCGGCGGCGGTGAGCCGGCCGTCGACGAGGTACTCCTCGCCGGACAGCCGGTTCTCCAGCCGGCCCAGGGTGTCGAGGAGCGTGTCGAGGGCGGCGGCCCGCTCGGCAGGGCCGGCCCCGGCCCGCCCGGCACGCTGCGCGGCCTCCTCGATCCCTTCGGCACACATCCGCTCGACGGCCTCGATCACCGACTCCAGGCCGCCCGGATACAGGCAGACCCGCCCCTCGTGCGGGAAACGGTCGAGGTCGCGCAGGATGTCGGGGGCGTGGCTGCTGACGATGCGGCCGGACCAGTCGTCGCTGAGCACGGGCCCGAGGGCCGGTCCGGTGTAGTGGTGGGCGCTCGCCTCGTACAGCGGGCGCAGTGCGGAGTGGCCGCCGCCGGGACAGTCCGGGACGGCGGGCAGGAAGGTGACCGGACAGCCGGTGCCCAGGCCGAGAAGGCTGTGTCCGACGGCGAGGCGCAGCCCGGCAGGGCAGGCGGTCGACAGATGGAGCCGGTAGCGGTGCGGCACGGCGTAGTGGCCGCTGCGTGCGTCCCGGCCGAGCCTCCCCCGGAAGACCGGGGCGGTGCGAGGGGCGGACGGGACGGGGGCGAGCGGAGTGATGGACATGCGTCTCCCTGGGTGGTGGACGTGCGGAGGTGCGCACCGGCGGGCGGCGCCGGCCGGTGGGCGCGAGGGGCCCCGGCTCAGCGCTGGTGGCTGATCGCGCTGCAGACGCGCAGCAGGTCGATGTGACGGCGGGAGGTGAGCAGGGCCGCGCGCAACGGCATTCGGCCCGTTCGGCCGGTGACCGCTTCGAGGCGCACCATGATTCCCTACCAGTTCACTAGGATTCCCTGACTGGAGTGTCGATCTGCCTCCGGGCGGCGTCAAGGGGGCGTCCACCCCTGGGACAGGGGCACGTCGGCAACTCCGGGCGGTCGAGCCGGCCCCGGGGACGCAGGGAACGTCCACGTCCAGGGACTCCCGTCAGACAGAACCATGTGACATAGTACTGGCGTGCCGAAACGACTGACCTGCGACGTCGTAGTCGTAGGAGCCGGAATGGTAGGTGCGGCCTGCGCCCTGTACGCCGCCCGCGCCGGCCTCGACGTACGAGTGGTGGACCGTGGCCCGGTGGCCGGCGGCACCACCGGCGCCGGGGAAGGCAACCTGCTCGTCTCCGACAAGGAACCGGGCCCCGAACTCGACCTCGCCCTGCTGTCGGCCCGGCTGTGGGCACGGCTGGGTGACGAACTGGGTGCGGCGGTCGAGTACGAACCCAAGGGCGGCCTGGTCGTCGCCTCCACCCCCGAGACCCTCACCGCGCTGCACGCCTTCGCCGACGGCCAGCGGACCGCCGGAGTCGTGGCCCATCGGGTCTCTGCGGAACAACTCCCCGATCTGGAGCCGCACTTGGCAACCGGCCTGGCGGGCGGCGTGCACTATCCGCAGGACGCCCAGGTCATGCCCGCGCTCGCCGCCGCCCACCTGCTCCGCGCCTGCGGCGCCCGCCTGCACACGGGCTGGACCGTGACCGGGGTGCTGCGCACGGCCGGCGGCGCGGTGGCCGGTGTCCGCACCGACCAGGGCGAGCTGCACGCACCGGCGGTGGTGAACGCGGCCGGCACCTGGGGCGGCGACCTCGCGGCGCTCGCCGGTGTACGCCTGCCGGTGCTGCCGCGGCGCGGCTTCGTCCTGGTCACCGAGCCGCTGCCGCGGATGGTCCGGCACAAGGTGTACGCCGCGGACTACGTGGCGGACGTGGCGAGCGACTCGGCCGCCCTGCGCACCTCCCCGGTGGTGGAGGGCACGGCAGCCGGACCGGTGCTGATCGGCGCCAGCCGGGAGCGGGTCGGGTTCGACCGCTCGCTGTCCCTTCCGGCCATGCGGGCGCTGGCGGCCGGGGCGATCGGGCTGTTCCCGTTCCTGGAGCGGGTACGCGCGCTGCGGACGTACGCGGGCTTCCGGCCGTATCTGCCGGACCACCTGCCGGCGATCGGCCCCGACCCCCGCGCGCCGGGCCTCTTCCACGCGTGCGGACACGAGGGTGCCGGGATCGGACTGGCCACCGGCACCGGGCAGTTGATCGCGCAGACGCTCACCGGGAAGACACCGGAAATGGATCTCACACCGTTCCGTCCGGAGCGGTTCGAGGGACGCGACACCGACGGAGGCGACACCCCGTGAACCCCCTGGAACTGGCCCGGGCCCGGCCGGGCGAGGCCTTCACCGTCACCTTCGACGGCCGCCCCCTCGCCGCCCTGCCCGGGCAGACGGTCGCGGCGGCGCTGTGGGCGGCGGGCGTGACGGCCTGGCGCAGCACCCGCGGTACCGGCCGGCCCCGTGGGGTCTTCTGCGGAATCGGGGTGTGCTTCGACTGCCTGGTGACCGTCAACGGCCGGGCGAACCAGCGGGCTTGCCTGGTGCCGGTGCACCCGGGCGACGTGATCCGCACACAGGAGGGGACGGGACGGGACCATGACTGAGCGAGCGCATCTCGCCGTCGTCGGGGCGGGTCCGGCGGGGCTCGCCGGGGCGCTGGCGGCGGCCGCCCGGGGCGTACGGGTCACGCTGGTCGACGCGGCCGAGCAGGCGGGCGGCCAGTTCTACCGGCAGCCCGCCCGGGCTCTCGGCGCCCGCCGCCCCAAGGCCCTGCACCACCAGTGGCGTACCTGGGAGCGGCTGCGGGACGGCGTCGACCGGCATGTCGCCACCGGACTCATCACCCACCTGATGGATCATCACGTCTGGTGCGTGACGCAGGAGTCGGACTTCTTCACGGTGCACGCCGTGCGCGGCCCCGCACAGGAAGAAGGGGTCACCGTCCGCGCCGACGCCGTGCTGCTCGCCACCGGTGGCTACGAGCGGGTCCTTCCCTTCCCCGGCTGGACGCTCCCCGGTGTCGTCACGGCGGGCGGCGCGCAGGCCATGCTCAAGGGCGGCCTCGTACTGCCCGGCCGCACGGTCGTGGTCGCCGGCACCGGACCGCTGCTGCTGCCGGTGGCCACGGGGCTCGCCGCGGCGGGAGCGCGGGTGGCCGCGCTGGTCGAGTCCGCCGACCCGGGGGCCGTACTGCGCCGTGCTCCGGCCCTCGTCGCGGAGCCGGGCAAGCTCGTCGAAGGCGCCTGGTACGCGGGGCAGTTGCTGCGGCACCGGGTGCGCGCACTGCCCCGGCACACCGTGGTGGAGGCGCACGGCGGCGACCGGCTGGAGGCGGTCACGGTCGCCGCACTGGAGCGGGACGGGCGGATCAGGCCCGGCAGCGCGCACCGCATCCCGTGCGACACCCTCGCCGTCGGACACGGCATGCTGCCGCACACCGACCTCGCCGAGACCCTCGGCTGCACCCTGACGGGCACGGCCGTACGGGTGGACGACGAGCAGCGCACCGACGTACCCGGGGTGTGGGCCGCCGGGGAGAGCACCGGTGTCGGAGGCGCGGCCCTCGCACTCGCCGAGGGCCACATCGCCGGCCGCTCGATCGCCGCCCGCCTGCACGGCACCGTCCCCGATGCGGGGTCCTGGGCGGCGGCGGCCCGGGCCAGGAACCGGCAGCGGGCGTTCTTCGCGGCACTCGACACGGTGTACGCACCGGCCGCGGGCTGGGCGGAGCGGGTCACGGACGACACGGTGGTGTGCCGGTGCGAGGAGGTCACCGCCGGCGAGGTCCGTACGGCCGCGGGCCCGCTCGGCGCGGGTGATCTGCGCACCGTGAAGCTGCTGACGCGGGCCGGGATGGGCTGGTGCCAGGGCCGCGTGTGCGCGCCCGCGGTGGCCGGCCTGACCGGATGCCCGCTCACTCCCGGGCGCCGGCCGTTCGCCCGCCCGGTACCGCTCGGCGTCCTGGCCGGGCTGCCGGAGTCCTGATCCTGCGGCCCGCCCCGGCCACGTGGCCGTCCGCGTCGCCGCGGCCCCTGTCCATGAACCACACCGGTCAGTACTATGTCACACGTCACCAGATTGGGGATCACGCAATGACCCGCTCACCGCACCGCCCCTGGCGCGGCGTCCTCGTCGCCACCGCCCTCCCCCTGCGCGAGGACCTCTCGGTGGACTACGACCGCTACGCCGAGCACTGCTCGTGGCTGGTCGCGAACGGCTGCGACGGCGTCGTGCCGAACGGCTCGCTGGGCGAGTACCAGGTGCTCACCGACGACGAGCGCGCCCGCGTGGTGGAGACGGCCGTGGCGGCGATCGGCGGTGATCGGGTAATGCCGGGCGTCGCCGCCTACGGCTCGGCCGAGGCCCGGCGCTGGGCCGAGCGGGCGGCCGAGGCCGGCTGTGCGTCGGTGATGCTGCTGCCGCCCAACGCCTACCGCGCCGACGAACGTTCCGTCCTCGCCCACTACGCCGAGGTCGCCCGAACGGGTCTGCCGGTGGTGGCGTACAACAACCCGATCGACACCAAGGTCGACCTGGTGCCCGAACTCCTCGCCCGGCTGCACGGCGAGGGCCACATCCACGGCGTCAAGGAGTTCTCCGGCGATGTGCGCCGCGCCTACCGCATCGCCGAACTCGCCCCGGAACTGGACCTGTTGATCGGCGCGGACGACGTCCTGCTGGAGCTCGCGGTGGCGGGCGCCAAGGGCTGGGTGGCCGGATACCCGAACGCACTCCCGCGCACCTCGGTGGAGCTGTACCGTGCCGCAGTGGCCGGGGACCTCACCACCGCGCTGCCCCTGTACCGGCAGCTGCACCCGCTGCTGCGCTGGGACTCGAAGGTCGAGTTCGTCCAGGCGATCAAGCTGTCGATGGACGTCGTCGGCCGGTACGGCGGCCCGGTGCGCCCGCCGCGCGTGCCGCTGCTGCCCGAGCAGGAGGCGGCGGTCCGGGCCGCCACCGAGAAGGCCGTAGCCGCAGGGCTCGTCTGAGACGTCCGACAAGGAGGCCGGAGCATGCGCAGCAAGCTCGTCCTGCACGCCGTCGACTCGCACACCGAGGGCATGCCGACCCGCGTGATCACCGGGGGCATCGGGACCGTACCGGGTGCGACGATGAACGAGCGGCGGCTGTACTTCCGTGAACACCGCGACCACGTCAAGCGATTGCTGATGAACGAGCCGCGCGGGCACTCGGCGATGAGCGGTGCGATCCTGCAGCCGCCGACCCGGCCCGACTGCGACTGGGGGGTCATCTACATCGAGGTGTCCGGCTATCTGCCGATGTGCGGGCACGGCACCATCGGGGTCGCCACCGTGCTGGTCGACACCGGCATGGTGGAGGTCGTGGAGCCGGTGACCACCATCCGGCTCGACACCCCGGCGGGACCGGTGGTCGCCGAGGTGGCGGTGGAGGACGGGGCCGCGCGGAGCGTGACCCTGAAGAACGTGCCGTCGTTCGCCGTCGCCCTGGACCGCAAGATCACCCTGCCCGACGGCCGCACGGTCACCTACGACCTCGCCTACGGCGGCAACTTCTACGCAATCCTGCCGCTCGACGCCTTCGGGCTGCCCTTCGACCGCGCCCGCAAGGACGACATCCTCGCGGCCGGTCTGACACTGATGGAGGCGATCAACGCGGAGGCCGAACCGGTGCACCCCGAGGACCCCTCCATCCGCGGCTGCCACCACGTCCATCTCTACGCACCGGGCGCCACCGCACGGCGCTCGCGCCACGCGATGGTCATTCACCCGGGCTGGTTCGACCGCTCCCCGTGCGGCACGGGGACCAGCGCGCGCATGGCGCAACTGCACGCGCGCGGCGAACTTCCGTTGCACACCGAGTTCGTGAACGAGTCGTTCATCGGCACCCGCTTCACCGGCCGGCTGCTGGGCACGACCCAGGTCGCGGGCCGCCCGGCGGTCCTGCCCAGTTTCACCGGCCGCGCGTGGATCACCGGTACCGCGCAATACCTCCTTGATCCCACCGATCCCTTCCCGGAGGGTTTCGTCCTCTAGGCCGTCCTCTAGACTCAGCCCGGTGATGCGTGACATGGCACAGAACACGCGGGGCTCGGAGATGCCCGCGCTCCCCCGGCTGGGCGGCCGGCGCAGCAGTTACCGCGAGCGGGTCGCCGACGCGCTGCGCGCCGCGCTGATCGCGGGCGAGCTGCGGCCGGGCGAGGTCTACTCCGCGCCGTCGCTCGCCGCCCGCTTCGGCGTCTCGGCGACGCCGGTGCGGGAGGCGATGCTGGACCTGGCCAAGGAGGGCCTGGTCGACACCGTGCCGAACAAGGGCTTCCGGGTCACCGCGGTCTCCGACCAGCAGCTGGACGAGTACACGCACATCCGCGCCCTCATCGAGATCCCGACCGTGGTCGAGCTGGCCCGCACCGCCGACCGCGTCTCACTGGAGGCGCTGCGTCCGGCGGCGCGCGAGATCGTCACCGCGGCGGTGGCGGGCGACCTCATCGCCTACGTGGAGGCCGACACCCGCTTCCACCTCGGCCTGCTGGCCCTGGCGGGCAACGCCCACCTGGTCGAGGTGGTGGCCGACCTGCGCGGCCGCTCCCGCCTCTACGGTCTGACGGCTCTGGTGGAGGCCGGCCGGCTGCTCGCCTCCGCCGAGGAGCACCTGGAACTCCTCGACGCGCTGCTGGAGCGGGACGCGAAGGCCGTACGCGCGATCATGACCCGGCACCTGGGACATGTGCGCAGTCTGTGGGCGGCCGGGGACTGACGGCGGCCGTCCGGCGGCACCGCACATCTCGCGGTGCGCAGGCCGCCCGACCTCACTTTTTGCATGATCAGGCGGGTGCCGCAGGACAAGGAGCGGCGATTTTGTGCCGGACCCGGGCGTCCCCGACCATGGCAGGCGTCCCGGCGATCCTGGGACATCTGTTCGATGAGAGGTCCACCCCCCATGCACGTCACCGGAACCGTCCCGCCGCCGGCTCCGGCCCCCTCGGAGAGCCACACGGTTCCCACAGCGGGCAACCCTGGCGACAGCAGCAAGCACGCGCGTCGCTTCGGCCTGCCGGTCGCCACCGCCCTGGTCATGGGCAACATCATCGGCGGCGGCATCTTCCTGCTCCCCGCCTCCATCGCCCCGTACGGCACGGTCAGCCTGGTCGCCTTCGCCGTCCTGACCGTCGGCGCCATCGCGCTGGCCCTGGTCTTCGGCCGGCTCGCCGCGCGCGACCCCCGTACCGGTGGGCCCTACGTCTACGCACGCGAGGCCTTCGGTGACTTCGCCGGCTTCCTCGCCGCCTGGGCGTACTGGATCACCACCTGGGTGTCGAACGCGGCGCTCGCCGTCGCCGCCGTCGGCTACCTGGACGTGCTGGTCCCGGTGGGCGACCACAAGGGGACCGCGTGCCTGGCCGCCCTGGCCCTGCAGTGGCTGCCCGCCCTCGCCAACTTCGCCGGCACCCGGTACGTGGGAGCCGTCCAGCTCGTGTCGACGGTGCTGAAGTTCGTGCCGCTGCTGCTCGTCGCGATCGGCGGCCTGTTCTTCTTCGACCCGTCCCGGCTCGGGCCGTTCAACGCCGGCGGCCACAGCGCCGTCGGCGCCGTCTCCGCCTCCGCCGCCCTGCTGCTGTTCTCCTACCTCGGGGTGGAGTCCGCCGCCGTCAGCGCGGGCGAGGTCCGCGACGCCCGCCGCAACGTGGGGCGCGCCACCGTCATCGGCACCGCGGGCGCCGCGCTGGTCTATCTGCTGGGCACGCTCTCCGTCTTCGGCACGGTCGCGCACGACCGGCTGATGACCTCAACGGCCCCCTTCTCCGACGCCGTGAACACGATGTTCGGCGGCAGCTGGGGCGGTACGGCGGTGGCGCTGGCGGCGCTGGTGTCGATGACCGGGTGCCTGAACGGCTGGACGCTGCTGAGCGCCCAGACCCCGTACGCGGCGGCCAAGGACGGCCTGTTCCCGGCCGCCTTCGCCCGCCGCCGCCGGGGTGTGCCGACGGTCGGCGTCGCCGTCACGGTCGTCCTCTCCTCCCTCCTGACCGCGTACAACTACCTGTCGGGCTCGGCGAAGGTCTTCGACGTCCTGGTCCTCGTCACCACCTTCACCGCCACCGTGCCGTACCTGCTGGCGACGGCCGCGCAGCTCTTCCACCTGGTCTCCGGCAGGTCGGTGGACCGCGCGCGCCTGGTGCGGGACTCGGTGATCACCGCGGTCGCGGCCGCCTTCTCCCTCTGGCTGATGGCCGGCGCCGGCTACGCGGCGGTGTACCAGGGCGCGCTGTTCCTGTTCGCGGGCGTCATCGTCTACGCGGTGCTGGCGGCCCGGCAGCAGCGCCGGCCCGCGGAGTCGGCGGAAGCGGTGTCCCCCGTCCGGTAGACCGCCGGCATCCGGTGACGCGGCGGGACGATCCCCGGTGCCGGCCCTCCAGGGGCGCTGCGGCCTCGGCGCGGGCAAGGGCTTCGGTGTGCGCAGGCGGAGGAGGACCGCGACGGTGGCGAGCGCGGCGGCAACCCCTGCCACCAGCAGACTGCTGTGCAGCCCGGTGACGAAGCCGGAGCGGGTGATGTCCCGGGCGGCCGATGTCCCGGCGCGGGCGTCGAGCAGGGAGCCGAGCACGGCGATGCCCAGGTCCGTACGCACCGGGCGGGTGGCGTCGACCGTGGCAGCGGCCACGCCCGACCGCTCCCGGGGGACGGCGGCCATGGCGGCCGCGGGGGCGGCCGAGGTAGTCGGCGAGGTACGCCTTCGCCCGGATGAGGCGGTCGATCTGCTCGTCCATGGCGGTCATGCGGCCCGGTACGGTGTCCCGCCAGCGACCGGTCTCGGTCCGGCCGGCCGGCACCGTCGCGATCTCGTCCAGGCCCATCAGCCCGCTCTCCCGCCAGATCCGGATGAGCGCGATCCGGCGGAGCTGCTCGGGGCCGTGGAGTCGCCGCCCCGACCGGCGTGCCGCCGGCTGGAGGATCCCGCGGTCCTCCCAGTGGCGCAGGGCGGGGGTGGCCAACCCCAGCCGCGCCGTGACCTGCGGACCCGGACCTCGGAGGTCCGGGTCCCCGCCGTGGCAGGTCAGGCGGTGGTGCTGTGCGCCAGAGCGCGGGCCTTGCCCGCCCACTCCCCCATGCATGTGATGGCCGAGGTCATCTGCTTCACCGCGGCGGAGATGTCCTTCACCGGCTTGCGGAGGTGGCGGCTCACCAGCACCATGCCGTCCGCGGACGTGCCGAAGAAGGCGAGCTGCGCCAGGCCTTCCTGAGCGGACTCGTCCAGGGCCATGAGCTGCTCCAGGAACTCCTGCGCCCCCTCGCCGCGCTCGTCGGGCGGAGTGACCTCGATGAGTCCCAGTGAGGCCCTCACCCCGCTGTCCAGGGTCGCCATCCGCTCCGCGAACGCCCCCGCCACAGCCTTCAGTTCCCCGGCCGGCGCGCTGATCGACTGCGCGTACCGGGCCACCGCCGCGAGCCGTGCGCCGGCGGGCGCGTTCGCCTGGGTGAGATCGAGCATCTCGGTGTTGGACTGTTCGGTCAGCGCTCCGATCGTCTCGATCGTCTTGCTGATCGCCTCCATGTCCGCGGTCATCTCACCCAGCCCGTCCTCGATCGCGGCGAAGTCGTCGAGCAATCCGGGCGAGTCCTCGTCCTCCGCGTTCTCGGCCTCCCTGGAGGACGGTCCGTCGACAGTGGTGAGTCCGCGCAGCACCCGCGCCGGGGTGAGCAGTTCGAAGCCGTCCCGGATCCCGGCTTCCAGCGCGCTCTCGATCTCCTTGCGCGCGCCGGCCAGGTGGCTGCGCGCCCGTTGGTAGCGGATCGTCCTGATCGACGCGATGTCGAAGGGCAGCTGTCCGGCCTCCCCGATGTGGATCGTCGGTTTGCCGGTGATGTGACGCAGTCCCAGCTCGTACATCACGTTGGGGTTGCCGCCGCTGACGTCCGCGATGACCAGATCGGACTCGATGACATGCCGGCAGATCTGCTCGTTGATGTCACCGGCGTGCGTGATGCCGTCGGCGCGTACGGCGGTGATCCCGTGCCTCTCGCAGGCGGGGGCGATCACCTGCTCGAAGATCCCGAGGTGGTGCTCGTACGCCTCACGCTCGGGGCTGCCGTGCGCGGCGTACGGGTCGCCGATGGGGCCGATGACGAAACACGTACGGGGCTGGTCGGGCTCCTGCCGAAGAGCCAGTGACGCGATCATTCGGAATCCTCCGTTCCACGGGGGTGGGGTTCGTCGAGCCGGTCGGCGTCCGTGGCGCCGGCTTCCAGGTCGACGGCGTACACCGGCCGCTCCTCGATGCCGAGGGAGCGCAACAGGTACGCGGTCGGGATGCGGTAGCGCCGGCCGAGGCGCAGCACGGGGCAGGGGAAGGTGCCGAGGCGGATCAGCTTGTACGCGGTACCGGGGCAGACGCCGAAGGCGCGGGCAGCGGTGCGCAGGTCGACGCTCAAGGGCAGGTCGAAGGCCTCTGCGAAGCCCAGAGGCGGGCCGGACCGCGCGCTCACCGCCGGGCTCCCACGGGGCGCAGCACCAGCGTGCCGATGAGGTCGGCCTCCTCGTGACGGCGGGCCCGGAACACCAGCTCGGGCAGGCCCGTGCAGGGGGCCGGCGCTTCCAGACGCTCCCCTTCCCGCCGGGCGCGCGACTCGGCGAAGCGGAGCGTCGCGGCCAGTCCGTCGCGGCGGGGCGGGGGCGTCAGGTGCAGTTCCCACCCGTCGGCCGGCCGCGGTTGCCCTTCCGGCGGGGCTGTGACGTTGCGGGCGTCGGCGAAGGCGGCGATGTCCGCGACGGGAACCTCCCGCCTGATGCGGTTCGCGTAGGCCCACATCCGGTTCACCGCATCCTTGATCATCCGGCCGGGGTCCGGGCGGTCGGGATCCGCCGCGTCGAGGGCGGCGAGCAGGGCCAGTACGGCCTCCGCCTCCAGGTCGGCCCGCTCGACCCTGCATTGGCGCAGGATCCGGTGCAGGTTGCGGTACAGCCCGGGCAACGCCAGCCAGACGACGAGCAGTCGGCCCGTCCCGTCGCCTCCCCCGGGCTCCCGCCGGGCCTCGGTGACCGCCTGCCGCCAGACCGCCTGCCGCAGGGCGTCGTCGCGTCGCGGCCCGTACAGTGCCGTCCTGCCCCCGTGCGGTGACAGGCGCACCGCCCGGTCGCCGACACGCACGACGAGGGACGGCCGTACGTCGTCCTGCGCTGCCATGAGGCGTTCCTCGATCAGGGCGAAGACGCCCCGGGACTCAGTCGATGTCATCGCTCCTCCTGTCCGGCCTCGGCGGACCGGCCGCCGACAGCGCCGACAGCGCCGCCATCGCCCGCGCGCAGGCGCGTGCCAGGGCGGCCAGCGCGGATCGCACGGACGCGTGCCGCGTCGCCGAGACCGAGCGCGCCCGCTCGTCCCGGGACTGGGCCGCGGTGCCTGTCGAGGTCGCCGGGTAGATGTTGATCGTGCCGTGCACGTCGCCGCCGACGTTCACCCCGAAGTCCGCCCACTGGGTGCCGTCCCCGCGGAGGGCCGTCACCGGACATGGCCGGGGCCGGCGGGCGGGAGGTTCTCGGGCAGTCCGAGGGTGATGCCGCCGAAGACGTCTCGGCCGACGGCGACGCCCTGGTGGACGTACTGGGAGCGGGCGGCGCCGGTCGCTCTGCCCGGGGTGAGCGGCTCCGGTGCGGGCTGCGAGCCGCTCACCCCCCTCCACGGCCGGCCGCACCTCCTCCGGCCCGTAATTCGGCACGCGGATCCAGCCGTACCCGCCGAAGTCCTTCACCCGCACGTGGGTCCGGACGTACTGGGCGGGGTCCAGGTCGGGGTGCCCGGACCGCACGACGTCCTGGTACAGCCGGTCCGACACGATGACGGCGAGATCCGCCGAGGTGAGGGCGACCAGTACGGCCTTCAGCTGGGGCGCGTTCGCATAGCGTGCCACGGCGACCGGTGCGGGTCCGGCGTGGCCGAGGGCGGCGTCCGCGACGACACCGGTGTCGACGGCCAGCCGCAGTCTGATGCGCGGGGCGGCCCGACGGGCGTTGAGGGCGCCGAGGCGGGCCGCCAGGTGGTGCACGAAGGGCCCCAGCACGGCGGCTTCCGGTGTGGCCTCGGGGAGAACGGCGAACTCCTGGTCGCCTTGCGGCTGGCGGGCCCAGGCGGCCCGGTCCAGTCCGGTCAGCGCCGCCGCCTCGTCCAGCAGCCGGACCAGGCGGGACTGGACTGCCGACTGGGTCCGGGTGTCGAGGCGGCTGTACTGCTCCATGTCCGCCGCCAGGCACAGCCGACGGTGCGGGACGACGTCCCGCGGCCAGGCCGAGGAGGGTTCGTTCACAACAACTCGCCGCCTTTCCAGGGTGGTTGGGTGCGGTGCACGCCAACTGTGCGAGAAAGGAACGGAGCCGTCGAACCAACCGCATTAATGCGGCTTTGTGGCCTTGGACCTAGGGGGTGTCGTCTGGATCGGGCCGGCCGTGGCGAGCGGTGCCGGCCGGCCGACGCCGGGATGATCCAAACGACACCCCCTAGCCGACCGGCACACTCAGCCGGGCGACCCTCCGTAGTCGGGCCAGGTCCCGTACGTAGGTCTGCCGTTCGCCGGTGGTGATGAGTTGGTCCCTTCGCAGCTGGGCGAGCGCCTTGTGCACGGTGTGCGTGGTGGACCCGGTGAGGGCGGCGAACTCGGCCTGGGAGAGGTTCACGTCGATGCGCACCGCGTTCCGTTCCTGCCGCCCGTACGACACCGCCAGCTCGACGAGTACGCGGGCGAGCCGGACCAGGACCGGGTATCCGCCGAACTCCAGACGCCAGCGGTCGGACCGGCGCAACCGGCCGCAGAGCAACCGGTTGAGAGCCAGTGACACTTCGGGGTTGTCGAGCAGGAAAGGCAACAGCTCGTGCCTCGGGACGACGGTGGCGACCACGTCGCCACAAGCGGTGACCGTGGCCGATCTGGGACCGAGGTCCATGGCGGCCAACTCGCCCACGACGTCCCCGGCGATCCTGATGTCCATGAGCGACGCCCGGTCTGCGTCCAGCCGGGCGGTCACCTTCACCAGCCCTTCGTGGAGCACCACGAGATCCTGTGCGTGGGTGCCCTCACTGATCAGTACGTCCCCCACCGCATAGCGGCGCCGGATGCCGAGCTGTGCGAAGGCCGCGCGCGCCCCGTCCGACAGGGTTCCGGGAAACGGCGCGCGGTCATTCGTGTTCGAGCCGTGAATCATGTGCACAGCAGAGCACTTCCCCGACGCGGCGGTGCGCGTTTCCGTCCGGCCCGCCGGTGCGCCGAACGCACTCCGGGGCGCACGGCGGCGCACAGCCGGAGCACCGCCGGGCCCGTCTCAGCGCCGGTCGGCGTTGCCGATCGCGTCGGCCACACCGCAGGACCCCAGGAGCAGCAACTGGTCCAGCAGGTCGAGGATCTCGCGCCGGCGTGCGGCCGAGGCGGCCTGGGCATGAGCACGGACCAGCAGCTCGCCGATGTGGTGGGCGTCGGCCGCCGCACCGCTCGCCAGGTCGGCGGAGGCCGCACCGAACACCGCGAGGAATCTCCGCACACACATCAGCACCAGGTCGTCGACCCGGTCGGGCGCATGTTCCAGAGTGATCAGCAACTGGGGCAGGGCGGACCGGAAGGCGCGGGAGTCGGTCAGCGCGGTCACCGTCCGGTGGAAGGGCCGCAGACGCCGGCCCCGCAGCGCGACGGCGACCGCGGCAGCGGCTTCCCGCACGTCCTCCTCGGGGTCGTGGAAGAACCGGACGAGTGCGTGGTGGGCCAGGGCCGCATCGCCGGTGTTCACGAGGCGCTGGGCGCACACCTCGGCGGCCCCTTGTCTGTGTGCTCCGTCGTTCCCGTGCAGCACCTTCGCCAGCAGATCCGTCATCTCCCACTCCATCGCTGCCAGGGCGGCGACCTGTCCACCGACCCGACGAACCGCTGCCACCGGGGAGTGCAGCATTCGTTCCATCACCGGTCTGCCCGCCACCGGATCCCCGTGGCACAGAGCCACGGTCAGGCGGGTCACATGCGGTGAGGCCAGAAGCTGGTCGGGGGCCTCGATGAGCACCGTGAAGGCATCGCCGACCGCAGGGCGGTCGTGGCGTATCGCGGCATGCAGGACATGGGCCACGCACGCCCGGACGGAGAGGGAGGGGTCAGCAGCCAGTCGGCGCAGGTGAGGTACCACCAGGGCGGCCCGGGATCCGTCGTCATGGACGAGCAGATCACCGAGGCTCTCGGCTGCGCTGCCCCGCACGGTGTTGATTCCCGCGGTCAGCAGGTCGCGCTCCCCGTCTGCTTCGTCCTCACCGGAAACGCCGCCGGGGTCGTCGGAGCCGAGGGCATGGCTCAGGAGTGTCTCCACCAGATCGAGAGGCGCACAGGTGAGGTACTTCCGCACCGGCCACCCCAGCCAGCGGGCGTGCTCCTGCCTGCCCTGACGCGCGAAATGGCGGATCGCCGTGAAAACGGTGTCCGGATCGCTGTGCGGTTCCGCGTCACCGAGGCCGAGGAGCACCGAGGCTCCATAGGCCGGGTGCGTCCCGGCGTCCATCCGCAGAGCGAGTCGTGCGAAGCGGCCGGGGTCCGCGGCCGTCATGCTCCGGAGCACGTGGGACAGTTCCCGGGCCCCGCCGGTGAAGGTCGCCCAGTCGGTGCGGTCCTGGCTGTGTTTCCTCATGGCGCTCAGCCATTGGTCGTCGCTCATGTGCCGGGCCGCCTGTGCCGGGATGGGCGATCCGATGAACCCGCTCGTCGTTGCCTGCGGCTCCGCCGGCTCTCGCATGTCGTCGTGACGTCTGCGGAGTTCGCCGAGCCGACGCGCCGCCGCCTCGGAGAGCCGGCTCTCGGGGAGCGCCGTCAGCAGCGTGAACTCGTGCCAGGGCGAAAGCTCCTCGTCCGGGGGGAGACGCAGATGGAGGAGTGCTTTCTCCAGCCGCCCCAAGGTGCCGTCGGGCAGGGCGTCACCGATGGCACGGAGGACCTCGCGGGCGCCCCACACGACATTGGCGCCGTATCCCGACAGGAGACGGTGCCGTCCCTGCAGAAGGATCTCGGCGGACCAGGGGGCGAGGGCGGGCCCCGCCTCGGTCAGCGCTTGGTAGAGGAGCCACTGCGCCGCCTCGTACGGCACGCTCGCCAGCTCTTCCACGAGCCCGCGCACGCGAGCGGCGTCTCGGGCCGCCACGATCCGCAGTGCCCTGGCCGCGCCCTGGAACAAGGCGTCGCCCAGGTCGCTGGGGGCGTCGTCGGGGTAGCGGAACGCGAAGTGCTTGTCGAGGACCGGCCAGCCGGCCTGTGGTGGGAAGGCGGTTGCGGTCATGACGCCCAGCAGCACGGGCAGAAGCCGGAGGCAGAACTCCTCGGGAGCGCCGCTCGCGGCGGCCGCCACCACACGGAGTGCCGCATGATCCCGGGTCAGCAGCACGGCGACCCTGTCCTGGTCACCGAGTCGGAGGGCGTCCGGGCGGTCCGCCAGCAGCACACCGAGCAACTCGACCGCCCATGCGGGCTCTTCGGCTGCCAGGTCGCGCACCGAGAGCCAGAGGCTGCGTTCGCAGCTGGTGAAGAGGCCGGCTCGTACGCTGTCGAGCAGGAGGTCGAAGAGCTGTCGGCTGTCCGCAAGGCGGGCGAAGAGAACGGTCCGGGTCAGCCAGGAACCGTACCGGGGATCGGTGGTGTGCGGTTCCAGAAGGCGGGCCACCCGGGCGGGGAAGGTGTCGGCGGCTGCGACCATCATGCGTACGCCCCAGTCGCGTTCCCTTTCATCGGCGCCGGCCAGCCAGGTCTCGATCGCTGCCTCGTCGTCCGCGCGACGGAACCATGCCGCGGTGCTGACCGCATGCACGAGACGGTCCTGGAAGGGAGGGCGGGTGTCCAGCACCCGCGCGACGGCGCCCCACTCAGCGGCGGTGGGGGCCTCCAGGCCGCGCAGCACGGCCAAGGTCAGGTCTTTCAGGTGGTAGCGGATGCCGGGGCTGGTCAGCAGCGCCTCGACCTCCTCGGTGAACCTCTCCGGGTCCAGATCCCGCAGGTGATCGAGAACCTGCCGCACCTGTCCACGGCGGAAGAGTTCCTGCTCCCCACCGGTGAGAAAAGCGACCAGGCTCTCGTCGCGCCGGAGCCAGTCGCGCGCGAAGGCGTAGTCGAAGAAACTCTCGTGGAAGAAGGCGAGTTGCCGGCCGTCGCGGACACAGACCTGTTCGGAGACGAGCACATCGCCCGTCGGGGCGAGGTGGTCCGCGTCGAGCACACTGGGCGGTACGAACAGCCGTTGCCGAGCGCTCATGGCTGCCACTACGGCCGACACCGCCTCGTGGAAGCGCGCGTCGGGCCGGCGGCGCACGCACTCCTTCCGCTTGGTGTCCCAGAAGGCGTCGAAGAGCTGCCTGGTGGTGCAGAAGGAGAGGGCTTCCTCCTGACCGGCGACCTGTGCCAGGAGGACCAGATGCAGCGGTGACCGCAGCAACGCGCGCTGCGGCGGGTCCACCCGGGAGGCATCCATGCCCATGTGCGTGACCGCGGCGTCGACCTGGGCGTCGGAGAGCGACCCGACCGTGATGTGTGCGCAGCGCTCGGATGTGGTGAGCCGGCGGATGCGGGGATCGGCTCCGGCGTCGAATGCGCGGCACACGAGGACGACACGCATGGCAGGGTGTGCCATCACCTCGCCCACCAGGTCGGCCACCGCGTCGAAGGTGTCCGGGATGCGTCCCGACGCGAGGCTGACTGCGTCGAGCTGGTCCACGATCAGCACACACGGCCGTCCGTCCGCCGCGGCACCGAGGGCGCCGACCGGGGACATGGTCAGGCCGATACGCCGGCCCAGCTC
The DNA here is from genome assembly GCF_044546895.1 of Streptomyces sp. NPDC053069. Classification (NCBI taxonomy): domain Bacteria; kingdom Bacillati; phylum Actinomycetota; class Actinomycetes; order Kitasatosporales; family Streptomycetaceae; genus Streptomyces; species Streptomyces sp. NPDC053069. Next base: position 277,769 of record NZ_JBITZN010000003.1, read on the forward strand.
ATGGGTCGAGGCGAAGGAGTCCAACCGGTCGAGACGGAAGGCGAGCACCGGAGTGGTTCGCTCGTCGAGCGCGGTGAAGGCCTGGTGCAGCACGGCGCTCTTCCCACCGCCCGCAGCACCCGTCAGGAGGATGAGCTGCTCGGTGCCGCTCGTGACCTGCTCCACCAGCCGGTCAGCCTCTGCTCGGGGGATCGTGGGCCGGAGCAGACCACGTTCGACGCTTGCCGCCCACCGACTCGTGGCGTTGCGCACCGCGTCGGTCACCACCTCACCGTCCACCCGGCTGACCCGCCGCAGTCCGTACTGCGCCAGTCGGGCAGTAAGAGCCGAGGCGTCGAGAGTGGTTCCCGGACTGTTCAGCAGGAGGTCGCCGAGTCCGGCGGCGGCAAGCCGGCCGGGGGCTCCGGCAAGGACCTGTTCGGCCAGGACCGCGTTGGTGTTCACGACGTCCCGTTCGCTGTGCCACTCCACATGGAGCCCGCGCAGCATGCGCCAGGCCACCGCGGCCGAGCCGTAGATGTCGGCCGCGGCGAGGGCGTCGAAGGGGCCTTGGAGTTCATCCGTCAGCCACTCCGCTTCGAAGGAGGCGAAGTCGTCGGAGCGACGGGCGCGGTCGGCGAGCTCATGGAGCGCACGGGCGGGGACCAGGGAGACGAAGTGGAACGCGCGGCCTGCGTCGACGTGGAAACGCAGCTTCTTCCAGACCTCCTTGTCCCGGAGGGAGGCGACGTTCCAGCTGTTCGCGTTGCGGTTCTGCCGCTTGACCTGGTGCACCTCCGTTCCGCCGTCGTGACGGTAGACGAACTCGACGCCGTCGCCCAGGGGGCCGCCCGGCTCCACGGTGATCGACGTCCCCATGCCCAGGAGCACGTAAAGGGCGTGTCTGATCGTCCAGGCTCCCTCGTAACGGTTGCCGAACTTGTCCGCCTCGCCCCCCGGCCGCGGTGCCACCGTGCCCCCCTGCCGTCTTCCCGGCGGCCTCGTCGTCCGCACACGTGTCATTTTTTCTGAACACAACGGACGAATCCAGGGTATTGCTCACCATTGCCGGGACCGACGCCGCCTCACCTGCTCGCCAGGCCGCCACGACCCGCCGGATCTGTCTTGCCGCCCGCAGTCGCTCGCCCCCCCGACCGGCGCTCAGCGGTGGGCGGGCCGAAGCCGCTCGATGCGGTCGAGGTCACCGGCGAGCAGGTCCTCGTGGCTGATCGCGAAGTCCCCGTTGGGCAGGCTCCGCCCCCGGCTGTAGTGCCGGCCCACGACCGTGCCGGGAAGAAACGCCCGCAGGCTGTGGCGCATGGTCCGCGGGTGGTCGAGGGCCACACCCCAGCCGGACGGCCCTCGGTCGGTCGACAGCAGGACCCAGTGGTCCACGGGGACTTCGGCGTCCAGGTCCGGGGGTCCTCCCGTGTGACTGTCCAGCGCGGGCAGGACCAGCCGGTCGGGGTCCAGGGGCGGGTACCAGAGCAGCAGCGGCCTGGCACGCTGCGCGTCGGCGTTGTCGAAGCAGCAGACGGCGATGGTGTGGTCGGGAAAGGAGTCGGCGTAGAAGCGCAGCAGGTCGGGGTGGAGAGCGGGACGTCGATGGGGCGGCACCCGCTGCAGCGCGGCAGGGACGAGAGTGGGATCGGAGGCGAGGAGCACGGTGTAGACGTCGTACTCGAAGACCTGGACGGGCTGCGGATCCGCCCCCATCCAGGCGATGCCGTCGTCCTCGGCGTCGGCGGTCTCGACCGCGGCGACCATGCGCTGCAGGACGTCACCGCTGCGCCCGACGGAGATGAACTGCTCGGCGGTGAGCTGCCGCGTCGGCAGATGCAGCAGCATGGCGTTCGGACCGTCGGCCAGGTTGACGGCCGTGTTCTGGTACCCCATGACATGGATGAGGCCGTGCACGGGGTGGTGCTGCCGCCCGCAGTACAGGATCGTGCCGGAGAAGGCGGCCTCACCCGTCGAGATGCACATGGCTGCGCCTCACTTGAAGGGAACGGTCAGCCACGGGCTGCCGGGGTCGGACATCAGGAGCCGGTGGAGGTCGACCATGTCGGTGTACCACTCCCCGAACTCCTCGTCGTCGAAGTGCAGACAGCGTCCGAGGATGTACCCGGCGGCGAAGTCCTGCCAGGACTTGTACGACCGTGCGGAGGCCCGGCCCGCCTCGATGACGGCGGACTCGGCCTCCTGCAGTGAGCAGTACCGGGAGCCCAGCCCCCAGCGGGCCATGCCCGAGGCCCGCCCGAAGTTCCAGGCGTCCACGGAACTGACGAACCGGTTCTCGTCGAGGATCCCGTCGGCCCTGAAGCGCGCCTCGTACCGGGTGATGCGCCCGACGAGATGCTGTATCCCCTTGATCCGCGCCTCGGTCTCGGCCGCGGGGGCGGCGGGCGTGGTGGTGACCCCGTCCGGGGTGATGACGGTCTCGCCGCCCGCACGGGCCCGCAGCACCCGGGCGATCGTGTCACGCCAGTAGGCGGTGTCGACATGGCCGCCGAAGTCGCGGGCGATCGCGCGGCGCAGCCCGAGGGCGAACTCCCAGACAGGGTTGGCGCCGTCGGGGTCGAGCAGGGCACTCTGCTGTTCCTGCCATTCCTCCCGGCTGCTGACACCCCACCACTCCCGAAGCGATGTGCGTTCCCCAGGGTAGCCGTTGCCGTGATACGCCATCGCGTTCCAGGGGAACCCGTACCGCACGACCAGCAGCGCACCGCAGGCCAGCCCCTGAGCGACACGTCCTTCCAGGGGCCCGCCGAACCTGAGCGTGCGTACCCTCGCGCGGTTCAGCGGACCCTTGGCCTTGTGCTGCGCCCACGCGGCCGAGTGCGGCGGTGCGGAGGGCAGGAACGCCTCGCACGGGCTGCCCGGATTGACCACGATCACGGGCGGATCGCTGGGCTCCCACACCCGGGCGAACCATCCGAGGCTCTGCCAGTCGAGCACCCGGTGCGGGTCCGGCACGGGCAGCATGCCCTCTGTGTACACGGCCCAGATCCGGCCGCCGGCGACCCGGGGATCGTGTCCGAAGACGGGAATGGTCCTGCTCGGTTCGGCATCCGCCCCGTCGCGCCGTATCTCGAAGTACAGACGGCTGTCCGCGAGCGTGTCGAAGTAGGCCGGCCAGTCCTCGCGCGACTTGGCCTCGAAGAGGGCCTGCTCGATGGAGGTCGGCGCAGTCCAGACGGGAAGGGGCGGGGCGGGCGGAGCCGACGGTGGTGGTGTGGAGGCCGGCGAAGCGGGCGGAGTCGGCGGATGCGGCGTCGCAGGCCCGAACCCTGCGGGTGGCGGACCGAACGACATGCTTGCCCTTTTCAACTTTCGGCCGACTGAGGCAACTTGACTGGTGTGGTCATGTTATGGGACGCGGGGTCCACGGCTTCAGCGGGGTCGGCGCTCACATGATCCGTGCCGCGTGACGGCATTGTCCGGAGTCCGTGACACAGGGCTTCCTGGTAGTGCGCCGCGAGCTGAGGCGTTGCTACTGTCCCGACCGGTGTGCGGCCGACACGGCCGCCCTTGAAACAGGGGGGACGTCCCGACATGAACACTCATCGCCTCAGACCCGCCGCCATCGCGCTCGCCGCCGCAGCGCTGGCCGCGGCGCTCACCGGTTGCCAGGGGGACGATTCCGCCGCTGGAGCCGAGGGCTCGCCGAGCGCCGCCGCCACGGCGAGCCAGGCGCCCGGCACGTCCGGCACGTCCGGCGGCAAGGGTGGGGCCACGGGGGGCACCGGAGGGTCGGGAGGCGCGGGTTCCACGGCGACCGCGTCGCCGGGTGCGGCGGGTGCGACAGGTGCCAAAACGCCTGCGGCGAAGCCTGCCGCCAAGGCCCCCGGCTCGGTCAAGACCACCACGCCGGCCACCGGCTGTGCCGACAAGGCGCCGGACCCGGACCATGTCGACCCCGACGAGATCGCCGTCTACCGCGTCGAGGAACTCCCCGCCGGCACCGGGAAGGTGAACCTCGTCATTCAGCACGGGGCGTGGGGATGCCCCGGCACGGACTCCGACGGGACGCCGTTCGTCGTCACCGGCGAGGACAGCCGCTGGGCCCTCGACCAGGCCGCGTACGTCACCGCCACCAACCCCATCGTCGCCGGCAGCAAGAACCAGCGCATCGGCGTGCAGGAGCTGATCGACTGGATCAAGGCGCACCCCGACTCCGGCCTGGTGTTCAAGTACGCGACCGGCGACGACGGCGCCATCCACAGCCTGGAGCAGGTCTACACGCCGTAACCACTGGACTGGTCGGCCCCAAAAACGGTCAGGGCCGGTTTCGGAATCCTCCGAACCGGCCCTATCTGCGACTCTCACAAGTCGGGACGACAGGATTTGAACCTGCGACCCCTTGACCCCCAGTCAAGTGCGCTACCAAGCTGCGCCACGTCCCGTTGCGTTCCCACGCGGGGTGTCCCGTGTGATCACGCAGGTCAACCCTACCGCACCTGTGCGGGTGCCCGTGCCGTCCCCGGCGTGGCGGGGGTCGTCGTACGGCCGGGGCGGCGGGCCGGGACGAGGAGGTCGGCGCCCACCGCGGCCAGGCAGAGGAGGGCGAGCAGGGCCCAGCCGTGGGTGTAGCCGGAGCCGTAGGGCAAACCGGAGGGCTGCAGGTGGCCGGTGACCAGGACGCTGGTGCCGGGCGTCATGACCCGCCTACTTGATCAGCGCGTTCGCCACCACCACGATCACCCCGAGCAGCGCGTCCCCGGCCCCCATGAGCACGGCCATCGGCCACCGCCGCGCCGACCAGCGGGCGGTGAGCAGGCCGAGCGCGAAGAGGATCACGATGTTGAGGACGAACGCCGCGTACTCGACGCCCTTCGCGGGGAACCACCCCAGCCGCGCGCCCCCGAGCAGGAGGACCGTGGGCAGTACGGCCGTGACCAGCGGCCACTCGTCCCGCACGGCATGCAGCGCCTCCCAGCGGCGGTGCGGGGCGCGCTCGGCGATGTAGTGGGCGTACCCGTGGGCGAGGGCGGAGGCGAGCGCGGTCACCAGCACCCAGGCGGCGTCGTAGCCACGGACCTTGGCGGACGTGTGCCCGTACTGGGTGAGCGCCGCCACCATCGAGCTGGCGAGGACGGCGCCGTACACCCCGCCGAACAGGACGGCCTCGCGGGTGTCGTGCTGCCGGGGCGGTGCCGCGCCGGACGCCGTGGGGTCAGCCATGTTCCCCACGATCACCCGTGCCGCGCCCGCCCGCCAGTCCGCGCGGACCGACGAAGTGTCCCCCCACCAGCCCCGATGCCCCACACACTGTCGGCCGCCGGGGGAGCGTCACCCTGGTTAGGGTCGCCGTATGACGCACAGCTTCGCGCTCCACATCCCCGACGCCGCCCTCGAACCCGAACCCCTCGACCCGGAGCAGATCGTCTCCGGGAACCCGGAGGTCACCGGGAAGGTGGTCTGGGAGTCTCCGGACGGCCGGCAGATCCGCGGCATCTGGCAGATCACGCCGGGCGTGGTCACCGACACGGAGGCGGACGAACTGTTCGTGGTGATCAGCGGTTCGGCGACGATCGAGGTCGCGGACGGGCCGACCCTGAAGGTGGGGCCGGGCGACATGGCGGTGCTGCGCGCGGGCGACCGTACGACGTGGACCGTGCACGAGACACTGCGCAAGGCGTACGCCATCAACCTCTGAGTGCGTCGCGGGGCGGCGCCGTCGTCCCGCGGATCTCCAGCGTCGGTACGGCGAGATGGACGCGTCCCTCGCCGTCCGGCCGCTCGAACCGGTCGAGCAGGCAGCGGGCGGCGCGCCGCCCGATCTCGTACGGCGCGGTGTCGACCGTGGTCAGCCAGACGTGCCGCAGCCGGGAGATGCTGGTGTTGTCGTAACCGGCCACGGAGAGGTCGCCCGGCACGCTGAGGCCCAGCTCCCCGGCCGCCGACAGGGCACCCACCGACGCCATGTCGTTGACGGCGAAGAGCGCCGTCGGCCGCTCCCTGCGGCTGAGCAGCCGTACGGTCCCCCGGTAGCCGCCCTCCTCGGTCAGATCACCCGGCTCGACGACCGGTTCGGCGCCGTGCGCCCGCATCGCCGCCTCGAAGCCCTGCCTGCGCAGTGCGCCGACCGCGCCGTGGCCCGCGAGATGGGCGATCCGGCGGTGGCCGAGGGCGAGCAGGTGCTCGGTGGCGAGCCGGGCCCCGTGCTCGTCGTCGCCGGCGACGACTTCCACGCCCTCCGGCCGCGGCTCACGGGCACCCGCCACGACCACCGGCATCCGCCGCGCGAGCGCGCCGAGACCGCCCGCGTCGGGGACCGTGCCGACGATCACCAGCCCGTCGACGCCGAGGTCCAGGAACGGTTCGGCCAGGTCGTGCCCCATCCGCCGGTTCAGCCGGGCGTCGGCGAGCAGCATGTGCAGACCGGCGGCGTGCAGGGGTGCGTTGAGACCGTCGAGGAGGTCGACGAACCAGGGATTGCGCAGGTCGTCCAGGAGGACGCCGACCGTGCGGGTGCGCTGTTCGCTCAGGCTGCGGGCGGCCGCGTTGGGCCGGTAGCCCAAATCACGCACGGCACGCAGCACGGACTCCCGCTTCTCGGGGCTGACCGGTCCCGAGCCGCGCAGCACCAGCGAGACCAGCGACTTGGACACTCCTGCCCGTTCGGCCACGTCACGGATCGTCGGCGGTCTCATGACATGGACCGTTCCATGCGGCGTGCCGCTCTGTCAAAGGGTTGACACCCTGGCCATGTCCGCACAAAGGTGGCCCGGACAGAACATGGACCGGTCCAAACATGTGTCGTGAAGGGGCTGTCATGGTGGACGAGCTGGGTGTCGCCGTCATCGGGTTCGGCTGGATGGGCCGGGTGCACACCCAGGCGTACGCCCGTCTCCCGCACCACTATCCGCAGCTGCCGCTGCGGCCCCGGCTGGTCACGGTCGCCGAGGAGGTGCCGGGGCGGGCCGAGGAGGCCGCCGAGCGGTTCGGGTTCGCCACCGCGACCCGCGACTGGCGCGACGTGGCCGCCGACCCGCGGGTGCGGGCCGTCAGCATCACCGCCCCGAACTTCCTGCACCGGGAGATCGGTGTGGCGATGGCCGAGGCGGGCAAGCACATCTGGATCGAGAAGCCGGTCGGGCTGACCGCCGAGGACGCCCGAGCGGTCGCCGACGCCGTCGCCAAGGCCGGGGTGCAGGGCGCCGTCGGGTTCAACTACCGCAACGCGCCCGCCGTCGAGGCCGCCCGCGACCTGATCGCCTCCGGTGGCATCGGCACCGTCACGCATGTGCGCATCCGGCTGTTCAGCGACTATGCGGCCCATCCGGACGGCGCTCTGACCTGGCGGTACGAGCGGGCGCGCGGCGGCAGCGGGGTGCTCGGCGACCTGGCCTCACACGGCGCCGACCTGGCCCGCTTCCTGCTCGGCGACATCACCTCGCTCGCCGCCGACACCGCCGTCTTCGTCCCGGAGCGCGCCCGGCCGGCCGGTGCCACCGCCGGCCACGCCCTCGCGTCCGGCGGCGAACCCGGGCCGGTCGAGAACGAGGACTATGTCAACTGCCTGCTGCGCTTCGCCTCCGGCGCGCGCGGGGTCCTGGAGGCGTGCCGGGTCTCGGTAGGCGAGCAGAACAACTACGGCTTCGAGGTGCACGGCACGAAGGGGGCGGTGTTCTGGGACTTCCGGCGGATGAACGAGCTGGCGGTGAGCCGGGGTTCGACGTACCAGGACCAGCCGGTGAGCACGGTGTACGTCGGGCCGGGAGCGGGTGAGTTCGTGGCGTTCCAGCCCGGGGCGGGCAATGCGATGGGGTACGACGATCTGAAGGTGATCGAGGCGTACCGGTTCGTACGGTCCGTGGCCGAGGGGGTGCCGTACGGGGCCACGCCGGCGGATGCGGTGCGGAGTGCGGCCGTGCTGGAGGCGATGCTGCGGTCGGCCCAGGAGCGGGCCTGGGTGTCCGTCGGGGCCGGCTGAGTGCGCGGGCGCATCCGCCGCGCTGTGCCGTCATGCGTCTGCAGGTCCGTCGTGGCTTGTCGCTCCCACGCGGCGGCAGCCGCAGATCAACAGAGCCCCGGGTCCCTTCGGGGCGCGCCACACGTGAGCAACTCCTCGACACCCGCAACCAACGCCTCCACCACCGGGCCGGGCGGAATGTCGGCTCCCCCGCTCGTGCGGGCCAGGAGGGGCAGCTCCACCTGCACTCCGCCCAGGCGGGTCAGGTTGACCGGGTTTCCGGGATGCATGCCGCGCAGGCCGGGCGGGATCGCCGTCGGGTCCGTGACGGCCCGGAAGTCCGGGGCTGTGGCGGTGAGCGCCTCGGCGAGGACGTGGGCCGCGGTGCGGTTGCGGCCCCCGAGGAAGATCGTGTGCGGCGTCTCGGGGCGCAGGTGGCCGTGCAGGGAGACCGTGAGGGAGACCCGGGCCAGGAACTCCCGCAGCAGTGCGCAGTGCTCGGGCCCCAGGCGCGGGGACGGGATGTGCACGGGAGGCCGTACCCGGGGCTGGGTGAAGACGAGGCTGGTGGCGGCGCAGCGACGGGCCACCAGCTCGGCGAGCTGGGCCGTGCCCCCTTCGTTGCTGCCGTGCAGGGCGAGCAGCCCGATGCCGCCGCGGCCCGGTACGAGGGTCGCGACCATCGGGACGCCCTCGATCTCCACCTCTTCCGTGCGTGTCATGGCTTCCCCTCAGCGGTCCGTCGGCGCGGGCATGTTGTACGGCGTGACGACCTGGATCGCCGACGGGAGCAGTGGGCCGGCGGGCGGCAGGGCGCCGTGGTGGCGCATGACCGCGTGACAGGCCTCGCGCAGGTCGTGCCGCAGGTCGTGGTGGAGTACGGCGGACAGCCGGTGCTCGCGCAGCAGCCGGGTGTTGTCCCGGTCGAGGTCGTGGGCGATGAACACCGCGCACTCCCGGCCGAGGTCGGCGAAGGCGCGCAGGGTCGCGTTGTTGCCGCCGCCGATGGAGTACACGGCCCGGATCTCCGGATCGCGTTCCAGGGCGGCGCGGACCAGGTCGTACTGGGTGGCGTCCAGGCCCTGGCCCTCGGTGATCTCCACCAGGGTGCGCTGCGGGTGCCGGGCCCGCATGACGCTTCTGAAGCCCATCTCGCGCTCCTCCTCGTTGCGGAAGAAGCCGCTGCTGAGGCTGGTGAGGACATTGCCGGGCCGGTCTTTGAGCCACTGGCCCGTCAGATAGGCGGCGGTGGCGCCGGCGGCCCGGTTGTCGCTGCCGACGTAGCCGAGCCGGCCGCTGGCCGGCAGGTCGGTGACCAGGGTGACGACCGGGATGCCGGCCGCGGTGAGCCGGCCCACGGCGGCGGTGACCTCGGGGACGTCCGGGGCCTTGAGGATCACCCCCTGGGAGCCGCGCCGGGCGATCCGGTCCAGCGTCCTGACCTGCTCGGCGGCCGGTCCCGTCTCGCGGAAGTGGAAGCGGGAGCGGACCACCGCCGGGTGCAGGGACGGCAGTTCGGCCTCCAGGGCGGCGCGCACGGCGGTGCTGAACCGCTCGGGCGCCTGCACCACGATGTCGACCATGAAGGTACGGCCGACCAGCCGCACCTGGGTGCGCTGCCGGTCGAGGTCGGCGATGGCCCGGCGCACCTCCTGCGCGGTGCTCTCGCGCACCCCTCCCCTGCCGTTCAGCACACGGTCCACGGTGGCCTCGCTGAGGCCCGCCTGACGTGCGATCTCCCGGATGGGGAACGGGTGGCCCATGGCCGGACTCCTTGAAGGGTTTTTGATGGCTGCCTGCTGGTTGTTCGAGGGGTTTGTACTGACAAGAATGACAGGGCTGCGCCGCTCCGGTGACCGAAAGAGGGACACCGATGTCGCGTCGGCGCAGCCGGACGTGCTGCGGCGGGTGGTGCGCGAGGAGTGGACCCCGCGGCGGCTCCGTGCGGAGCTGCGGGCCGGCACCGAACGGCGCGAGAGCCGAGGAAGGACAGGTCGGGTCATGGGATTTCGCGACGGACTTCTTCCGGGAAGGATCGTGCTGGTCAACGGCGGCAGCCAGGGCGTGGGGGCCGCGATCGCGCGGGCGGCCGTTCGGGAGGGCGCCGTCGTGGCGGTCACCGGCCGCCGTACGGAACCGGGTGAGGCGCTGGTGGCCGAGCCGGCGGGGGCCGGGGGCAAGGCGATGTTCGTACGCGCCGATCCGGCGGACGCCGATCGGGCCAGGTCGGCGGTCGCCGAGGTGGTGGACGGCTTCGGCTGGATCGACTGTCTGGTGAACTCGGCGGGGCTGACCTCCCGGGCACACTGCTGGACACGACGCCGGAGCTGTTCGACGCGCACGTCGCGATCAACCTCAGGGGGCCGTTCTTCGCCGTGCAGGCGGCGGTCGCCGACATGGTGGCCCGCAAGGCGTCCGGCACGATCGTCGACGTCATCACCTCGTCGGCGCACGGCGGCCGGCCGTTCCTGGCACCGTACGCCGCCGCCAAGGCGGGCCTCATGGGCCTCACGCGCAACGCAGCGCACGCCCACCGCTGGGACCGGATCCGGATCGACGGCCTGAACATCGGCTGGACCGCGAACAGGCTGGGCCAACCGGACGAGATCGCCGACTTCGTGGTGTTCCTGCTGTCCGACCGGTCCGGCGTGGTCACCGGGTCGGTGATCGACTGGGACCAGAACGTCCTCGGCGCCCTCGACTGACCTCCCTCCGCACCCCACGCACTCAAGGAGCAGCATGCGTATCGGAATCCTCGGCCTCGGCCGCATCGGCGCCTTCCACGCCGAGACCCTCTCCGCACTGGACGCCGTCGAGTCGCTCGTCGTCGCCGATCCGTTCGCGGACGCCGCCAAGGCCGCCGCCGAGCGGTTCGGCGCCGAGGTCGCGGACTCCCCGGCGGCGCTGCTGGCGGCCGGGGTGGACGGCCTGGTCGTCGCGGCGGCCACCGACGCCCACCCGGAGCTGATCCGGGCCGGGGTCGAGGCCGGCGTCCCCGTGTTCTGCGAGAAGCCGGTGGCCCGCACCATGGCGGAGGGCGTGCAGGTGCTGAACGCCGTACGGGACAGCGGTGTGCCGATCCAGATCGGCTACAACCGGCGCTTCGACGCCGGCTTCACCGCCGCGCGGGCCGCCGTCCGGGCGGGCGAGCTGGGCACGCTGCACACGGTCCGCTCCACGACCCTGGACCCGGCGCCGCCGCCCGCCGCGTACATCGCCGCGTCCGGGGGCATCTTCCGGGACTGTTCCGTGCACGACTTCGACATCATCCGCTGGGTGACGGGCCGTGAGGTCACCGAGGTGTACGCGGTCGGCGGCAACCGCGGCGCCGACTACATCAGGGCGGCGGGTGACGCCGACACCACCGGCGCGGTCCTCACCCTGGACGACGGCACCATCGCGGTGGTCTCCAACTCACGCCACAACGCCCGGGGTTACGACGTCCGCATGGAGCTCCACGGCTTCACGGACTCGATCGCGGTCGGCCTGGACGACAAGCTCCCGCTGCGCTCGGTCGAACCCGGCGTGACCTTCCCGGCCGGCACGCCGCACGACTTCTTCATGGACCGCTTCACGGACGCCTACCGCGCCGAACTCACCGCGTTCACCGAGGTCGTGGCCGGCACCCGCCCCTCCCCCTGCACCGTCGAGGACGCCCTGGAGGCGGGCTGGATCGCCGAGGCCTGCACCCTGTCCCTGCACGAGCACCGGCCGGTGACACTCGCGGAGGTCCGGAAGGCCTGAGAGCCGGCCTTCGGGAAAGCGGTCCGGTGAGGGCAGCGGAGCCACTACGGTGCGCCTGTGACAGCACCCACGAGCGAGCAGCCCTCCCAACTCGGCCTGCTGGACCTGTCCGTCGACCTGTCCGTGCCCGAGGTCTACTCGGGCGCGGACTTCACCGTGTACCTCCACATCAAGAATCCCTTCGCCGTGCCGGTGTGGGTCAAGTCGGTGGAGTTGAGCCTGCCCACGCAGCTGCACTGGCGGTCCCCCGAGGCGGAGACGCGGAAGGCGGGCCGCGACCGGCGCGTCCAGGCCGAGCGCAGCACGCTGGAGGAGGTGATCGAGAGCCGCCACCGGCGGGTCCTTGAGATCACCCAGGAACTGAGCAGGCTTCCGGCCGACGCGCAGGAGCAGACGTCACGCCTGCTGGGGGTCATGCGGGCCCTCCTCGACGAGAACAGCCGCGATCTCGATCTGATGACGGGGCAGGAGAGCGCGCGCGTGCAGGCCGAGGCGCGCGCGGTGGTCAACGTGCACAGCCCACGGGCGAGGAACCTCAATGTCGAGGCGGCCGGGGATTCCGTGGTCAACGTGTACGACATCCGTTCCGCGCACCCGCAGGAGCCGGAGCCGGAGCGGGTCCCCCTCACCGGCTCCCTGCCACCGGGGGCCGCCCTGGAACCGGGCTGCACCGATGTCCAGACCATCCGCCTCGGTACCCGCAGGACCCCCTTCTTCCTCCCCGCGAAGTACCACCTGCAACTGACCGTCATCTACACCATGGAGCCGCCGCAGGGCACCGCCGAGCGGGCCGCTCCGGACGCCGCTCACCAGCGGGTCTTCTCCAACACGACCTCCTTCACCGTGCCGGTCAAGGCCGCGCTGTGGAAGGTGATGCTGGGCGGTGTGACCGGGGGTGCCGTCGGCAGCGTCGGCAGGGCCCTGCAGCAGGCGCAGGCGCCGGGCGCGCTGGTGGAGGCGGCCCATCTCGGCCCCACCATCGGTGCACTGATGCTGGCGGTCATCCTGAGCGGGGCCGCCATCATCTTCTCGGCGCGGAAGTCCGACGCCCAGTCCTTCGTCACGGTGGAGGACTTCTGGGGCGGGCTGCTGGTCGGCTTTCTGATCGGATATTCGGGAACGGCGGCCTTCTCGGACGTCACACGGATGAAGCTCTGAGCGGGCACGGCGCCGGCGCGGGTGCCGTGCCGCTCGTCTCAGCCGCAGTACCGGATCAGCCACTCGTCCGCGTTGTACGCGTCCCGCGCCGGGTCCGGCAGCGTCGCCGGCTTCGTTTCCACGGTGTCCTGCGGGCGTATCCGCTCGGGCAGGGTGCCGAAGCGGATGTGGCGCAGCGTGGCCGCGTCCTCCTGGGGCGTCGGGCCGGGTTCCGTACCGTGTGCCATCTCGTCCTCCCGTCGTCGCGGGCGTCCCCCGTCGTAAGTTGGAACGCCCGCGTGTCCCGGTTGGTTCCCGGACCGGAAAGCCGTGAACCCTCAGGCCCCGCACGACCTCAGGAACCTGCGCGTCCGCACCGCGATGGGCAGCGGCTTGTCCGGCTCGCACGGGTACATGTCCTGCTCGACGATCGCGAACAGTTCCGCCCCGAGTCGCTGCGCGGCTTCCAGGACCGGCTCCAACTCCGGCACACCGGAAGGAGGTTCGCACATCACCCCGCGCTGTACCGCCGGCCCGAAGGGCACCCCGCCCGCGACCACGTCGGCGAGGATGTCCGGGTCGACCTGCTTGAGGTGCAGATAGCCGATGCGCTCGCCGTAGGTCTCGATGAGCTTGACGCTGTCCCCGCCGCAGTAGGCGTAGTGCCCGGTGTCCAGGCAGAGGTTGACCAGTGCGGAGTCGGTCGAGTCCAGGAAGCGTTCGACGTGCTCCTCGGTGTCGATGTGGGTGTCGGCGTGCGGGTGGACCACGATGTCGAGGCCGTAGGTGTCCTTGACCTCGTGGCCGAGCCGTTCCATGCCCTTGGTGAGGTGCGCCCACTGTTCGGCGGTCAGCTCGGGCGGCTCCAGGATCTCGGCGGTCTTGTCGTCCCGCCAGAAGGAGGGGATGACGACGAGGTGCCGGGCGCCCATCGCCCGGGTGAGCGCGGCGACCTGGCCGACGTGCGCCCAGGTGTCCTCCCAGACGGACGGGCCGCGGTGCAGGCCGGTGAAGACCGTGCCCGCCGAGACCTTCAGGTTCCGCCGGGCCACCTCGTCCCGCAGGCGAGCGGGGTCGGTGGGGAGGTAGCCGTAGGGCCCGAGTTCGATCCAGTCGTAGCCGGCCTGGGAGACCTCGTCGAGGAAGCGTTCCCAGGGCACCTGCCGTGGGTCGTCGGGGAACCAGACGCCCCAGGAGTCGGGGGCCGAGCCGATCCGAATCCGGTCCAGCGGGGTGGGGGTGGCCATGGTCAGGGGGTTCCTTCCGGGGAGGGCGCGACGGGTGCGGTCAGGTCGCTCTCTTCGGGGAGTTCCTCGGTGTCGACACCGCGTACCTGGGCGAGTTCGTGTTTGAGGGCGGCGAGTTCGGCGCCGCCGGCCATGTGGTTGGTCAGCTCCTCCAGGCCGACCTCGCTGCGGTCGGCGGACAGCTCCAGGGTGCCCAGGCGCAGGACGCTGAAGTGGTCGCCGACCATGTAGGCGTGGTGGGGGTTGTGGGTGATGAAGATGACGCCGAGGCCGCGGTCGCGGGCGGCGGCGATGTACTTCAGGACCACGCCGGACTGTTTGACGCCGAGGGCGGCGGTGGGCTCGTCCAGGATGAGGACGCGCGCGCCGAAATAGACGGCGCGGGCGATGGCTACGCACTGGCGCTGGCCGCCGGACAGGGTGCCGATGGGCTGTTCGAGGTCGTCCAGGACGATGCCCATGTTGCGCAGTTCCTGGTCGGCGGTGGCCTTCATGCGGGCGATGTCCAGGCGGCGGACGGGCCAGGGGCCGCGGGTCATCTCCGAGCCGAGGAAGAAGTTGCGCCACACCGGCATCAGCGGCACGGTGGCGAGGTCCTGGTAGACGGTGGCGATGCCCTTGTCGAGTGCCTCGCGCGGGCTGGAGAAGCGGACCGGCCGGCCGTCGACCAGGAAGTCGCCCTCGGTGTGCTGGTGCAGCCCGGAGATGATCTTGATGAGAGTGGACTTGCCGGCGCCGTTGTCGCCGAGGACGCAGGTCACCTTGCGGGCGTGGACGGTGAGGTCGACGCCGTGCAGGGCGCGGATGTTGCCGTAGGACTTGCCCGCCTGGCGCAGCTCGACGAGGGGGCCGTCCCCGGCGGGCGGCGTGTCCTGGAGAACGGCACCGTGGGTCTTGTTGTCGGTCATCGCGTTACCTCCGGGTCGCCGTGCGCTGGACCCACAGATTGATCAGGACGGCGCCGAGCAGCATCACGCCGAGGAAGGCCTTGAACCAGTCGGGGTTCCATCCGGCGTAGACGATGCCCTGGTTGACCATGCCGAACATGAACGCTCCGAAGACCGGGCCGATCGCGGAGCCGTAGCCGCCGGTGAGCAGACAGCCGCCGATCACCGCCGCGGCGATGTAGATCAGCTCGTTGCTCACGCCCTCGCCGGACTGCACGGTGTTGAAGGAGAACAGGTTGTGCATGCCGACGAACCAGGCGCCGAGACCGACCAGCATGAACAGCGTGATCTTGGTGAAGTTCACCGGGACACCGACCGCCCGCGCGGACTCCTTGTTGCCGCCGACCGCGAAGATCCAGTTGCCGTACTTGGTGCGCAGCAGCACCCAGGTGGCCAGGGCCGCGAAGACCAGCCACCACACGATCGTGATCTTCACCTGCACCCCGCCCACGTCGAAGGACGATGCGAAGATCTTCTTCGCCTGGGCGAAGCCGTCCATGTCGCTGATGTCGTCGGTGGCGACATTGCCGGTGACCCATTTCGTCACGGCCAGGTTCACGCCTTGCAGGATCAGGAAGGTGCCGAGCGTGATGAGGAAGCTCGGCAGGCCGGTCCTGACCACCATCCAGCCGTTGAACGCACCGATGGCCAGGGATACGACCAGGGCCACGATCACGCCGGTCCACACGTTCAGCGTCAGCTGGTAGCTGAGCATGCTCGCGGTCAGCGCCGAGGAGATCACCGCGACGCCGGAGGACAGGTCGAACTCGCCGCCGATCATCAGCAGGGCGACCGGCAGGGCCATGATCCCGATCGTCGAGGACTGGTAGAGGATCGTGGCCATGGAGCTGCCCTGGCGAACCGAGGGCGCGGCGATCAGGAAGAAGACGAGTACGGCGGCGGCACCGAGGAAGACGCCCACCTCGGGCCGGGCCAGCAGCCGCAGGGCCAGCGGGCGCCGGACCGTACGGCCGTCGGTCTGCTTCGGACCGGATCCCGACGGCGCGGTCACCGCCGGCTCAGCCTGCCGGGCCATGCTCATCACCGGGTCCCCTTCGCGGCGAACTCGGCGACCTTGTCGACATTGGACTTGTCGACGAAGGCCGGGCCGGTCAGCACCGGCTGGACCCCGCCGCCGCTGTAGTTGCCGTTGTTCTTGTAGAGCCACAGCGCGTCGACCGCGAGGTAGCCCTGGAGGTAGGGCTGCTGGTCGACGGCGAACTCGATCGAGCCGTTCTGGACGGCCTTCACCAGGTCCTTGTTCAGGTCGAAGGTGGCCACCTCGGCCTTGCTGCCCGCGTCGCCCACCGCCTGCGTGGCCGTCAGGGCGAAGGGGGCGCCCAGGGTGACGACCGTGTCGATGGAGTTGTCCTGCTTCAGCTTGGCCGTGATGGTCGACTTCACGGACGGCATGTCGGTGCCGTTCACATACAGCGTCTCAGTGGTGCCCTTGAACGTCTTCTTCACGCCGTCGCAGCGCTGGGTGAGGCCCACGTTGCCCTGCTCCTGGACGACACAGACGATCTTCTTGGCGCCGGTGGTGTTCAGCTTGTCGCCGAACGCCTCGCCCGCCACGCTCTCGTCCTGCCCGAAGAACTCCAGCAGGCCGAGCTTCTTCCAGTCGCTCAGTCCGGAGTTCAGGCCCACCACCGGTATGCCGGCGTGCTCCGCCTTGCCGATGACGTTCTTCATCGCGTCCGGCTTGGCCAAGGTGACCGCGACGCCGTCGACGTTCTGGTCGATCGCGTTCTGCACCAGGTTCGCCTGATTGCCGGCGTTGGGATCGGCCGAGTAGATGAGCTTGACGTTGTCCTTGGCGGCGGCCGCCTCGGCGCCCTTGCGGACGGTGTCCCAGAAGGTGTCGCCGGGTGCCTGGTGCGTGACCAGTGCGACGGTCATGCGCGGGGTGTCGGCGCGGCCCGCCGAGGCGTTCTGCGCCGCCTCCTCGGCCTTCTTGCCGCCGTGCGCGCTTGCGCAGCCGGCGAGGGTCAGGGCTGCCGCGGCGGCCACCGCCACGACGGGGGCCAGTCTCCGGGAGCGGGAGGGAGAAGAGCGGTCCATCTTTCCTGCACCTCACTGTGCGTGCGACGGGGGGAAGGGACGCTGTTGCGTTGGGACGCGATCCAAGTCCTTGGCGAGCCCGCTGTCAATACTTTGTTAAGACATCATTTCACAAGCAGGTCCGAATGTAAGTACAAATCACTGGGCGCCCCACCCCGACCTGCACCCCGGAGGCATGAGCCCAGTACACCGCACCCCGCGGCGAACGGCACCGGGTCACGTTTCAGGCAAGAGACACCCCTTCGCGATCCGGCCTATTGACTCATGAGCGGACATGGGGCTGTCATTACGCCCACGATGTTCGGTCGAGTTGGTTTCTGATCGGTTTCGAAGACCTTTCGTTGATCAACTCATCCCCTTGACCGAGCCCTGTATTCCTCAGGAGCCGCCATGCGCCTCTCCCCCTCCGGCCTTTCCGTCCCGGGTCCCAGCCGTCGTTCGGTCCTGCGCGGAGCAGGCAGTGCCGCCCTGCTCGCCGGGGCCGGTACATCCCTGCTGTCCGCCTGCTCGGGCAGCGGTTCCGCCTCCGACCCGAAGACCGTCACGGTCGGCTCCAACGCCTCGGACGCCGTGCCGAAGGCGGCGTTCGAGAGCGTCTACGCGGCCTTCAAGAAGCAGTCCGGCATCACGGTCGACGTGAACACGAAGGACCACAACACCTTCCAGGAGCAGATCAACTCCTATCTGCAGGGCACGCCGGACGACGTGTTCAACTGGTTCGCCGGGTACCGCATGCAGTTCTTCGCGGCGAAGGGTCTGGCCTCGCCCGTCGACGACGTGTGGCAGAAGATCGGGGACAATTTCCCGGACGCGATGAAGAAGCTCAGCAAGGGCGAGGACGGCAAGTACTACTTCGTGCCGCTGACGACGTACCCCTGGGCGGTCTTCTACCGCAGGAGCGTCTTCGCACAGCACGGCTACAAGGTCCCCGCCACCTGGGACGAACTCGTCGCCCTGTGCAAGCAGATGAAGAAGGACGGCCTGATCCCGCTCGCCTTCGGCGACAAGGACGCCTGGCCCGCGATGGGCACCTTCGACCAGATCAACTTCCGGCTGAACGGCTACGACTTCCACGTGCAGCTGATGGCGGGCAAGGCGTCCTGGACCGACGCCAAGGTGAAGGCCGTCTTCGACCACTGGAGCGAGATCCTGCCCTACCACCAGGACGGCTTCATGGGCCGCACCTGGCAGGACGCGGCGCAGACGCTGGTCGCGAAGAAGGCCGGCATGTACCTCCTCGGCTCCTTCGTGGCCCAGCAGTTCACGAACAAGGCCGACCTGGACGACCTCGACTTCTTCCCCTTCCCGGAGATCAACTCCGCGTACGGCCAGGACACGGTCGAGGCGCCGACCGACGGCTTCATGGTCAGCAAGTCCCCGAAGAACCACGCGGGTGTCGTGAAGCTGCTGGAGTACCTGGGCTCCCCGGCGGCCGAGGAGCAGTACCTCAAGGGCGACCCGAGCGTGGTGGCCGCCTCCAGCAAGGCCTCCACCTCCTCGTACTCGGCGCTGCAGAAGAAGGCGTTCGAGATGATCGGCAACGCCAAGAGCCTCACCCAGTTCATGGACCGCGACTCCCGGCCCGACTTCACCTCCACGGTGATGCAGCCGGGCCTGCAGAAGTTCCTGCAGAACCCCAAGGAAGTGGACAGTCTGCTGTCGTCCGTCGAGCGCCAGAAGAAGCAGCTCTTCGCGTCCCAGTGAGCGGCCCGATGACGACCGACATGACGACGAAGTCCCCGGAGTCGGCCGCCGTGCCCCCTCCGGGGCCCACGCCCGGGAAGAAGCAGGTCACGCGGGGCCACCGGCGCCTGCTCACCCGCCGTGACCGGAGCACCCTCGCGCTGATGGCGGGCGTGCCGACGATCCTGCACGTGACCCTGGTCTGGGTCACCGCCATCGCGTCCGTCTTCCTCGCCTTCACCACCTGGGACGGCATCGGGTTCGACTCGATCAAGTGGGTGGGCCTGGACAACTTCCGGCAACTCTTCCACGACAACCCGCAGTTCTGGCCCGCCGTCCAGCACAACGTCATCTGGTTCGTCGTACTGATCCTGATCCCCACGCCGTTCGGCCTGTTCCTGGCCGTGCAGCTGGACAAGCGGATCCGCTTCAGCCGGGTCTACCAGACCGCGTTCTTCCTGCCGGTCGTCATCTCGATGGCCAGCATCGGATTCGTCTGGCAGCTGGTCTACAACCCGGACACCGGCCTGATCAACAGCATCATCGGCGCCAACAAGCCGGGCCACTACATCGACTGGATCGGCGACCCGCACCTCAATCTGTGGGCGGTCCTCATCGCCGCGTCCTGGCGGCACACCGGCTACATGATGATCCTGTACCTGGCCGGCCTGAAGAGCGTCGACCCGTCCCTGCGGGAGGCGTCGGCGCTGGACGGCGCGAACGAGTGGCAGACGTTCAAGAGCGTCATCTTCCCCACCCTGCGCCCGACCAACACGGTCGTCCTGGTCGTCACGATCATCGAGGCGCTGCGCGCCTTCGACCTGGTCTTCGTCTTCAACAAGGGGGCGCAGGGCACGGAGTTGCTGTCGATCCTGGTCACCAACAACATCATCGGCGAGTCCAGCCGCATCGGTTACGGCTCGGCGATCGCCGTCGTCCTGCTGGTGATCTCCCTCGCAGTGATCATCCCGTATCTGATCGCCACCTTCCGGAAGGAGCGGCGCGCATGAGCAGCACCACGGTGCCGGTGAAGCGGCGCGCTCCGATCCGGCCGGCCCGCGTCCTGCTGCACGTCTTCCTCGCCGGTACGGCGCTGGCCTGGCTGGCGCCGCTGCTGTGGGCGGTCTTCTCGGCGCTGCGGCCCTACAGCGAGACCAGCGCCCGGGGTTATGTGTCCTGGCCGCACACGCTGGACTTCGACAACTTCAAGAACGCGTTCGTGCAGTCGGACATGCTGCACTACTTCGGCAACACGCTGCTCATCGCGGTGCCGGCCGTGCTGCTGACCCTGTTCCTGTCCTCGTGTGTCGCGTTCTACGTCAGCCGCTTCGACTTCCGCCTGAACCTCGCCCTCCTGCTGGTCTTCACGGCCGGCAACCTGCTCCCGCAGCAGGTCGTCATCACCCCGCTGTACCGGCTGTACCTGCTGACCGACCTGCCGGGGATCACGCAGAGCGGCAAGCTGTACGACTCCGCGCTGGGCCTGGTCCTCATCCATGTGGCGTTCCAGTCGGGGTTCTGCGCGTTCGTGCTGAGCAACTACATGCGCTCGCTGCCGCACGAGCTGACCGAGGCCGCGCTGGTCGACGGCGCCTCGGTGTGGCGGCTGTACTGGCAGATCACCCTGCCGCTGTGCAAGCCGGCGATGGCGGCGCTGGCGACCTTGCTGTCGATCTGGATCTACAACGACTTCTTCTGGGCGCTGGTGCTGATCTCGACGGGCCAGAACATGCCGATCACCTCGGCGCTGAACAACCTCTCCGGCCAGTACTTCACCGACCCCAACCTGGTCGCGGCGGGCTCCCTGCTGACCGCGATCCCCACCCTGGTGGTCTATTTCGCACTCCAGCGCCAGTTCGTCAGCGGCCTCACCCTGGGGGCGAACAAGGGCTGAGACCCCGGGACGGCGACGTCGCGCCGCCCGCGAGCCACGGCTCACGGGCGGCGAGTCGGGCTCTGCCGGGCTCCTCCGGCCGATCGGTCACCGTGCGGTGTCGATGCCACAATCGGAAGCGAGACACCCGGAGGTCGGAATGTACCGCTCGAGTGAGGGGCTGACGGGCAGCTCGGCGCGGCCGTACCCGGTACATCGAGCCACCAGGCGCTGGTGATGGCGGCCGGCAGGGAAGGACGACGGCCGAAGCCGGCCCGCCCGCCCGACCTGCACCTGCGTCTGCGGTCGGAGCTGGCCCGGATCGACGAGCAGCTGCGCGCCCTGATGTCCTCCATGGACCGGCTGCAGGGCCTGCTGGATGCGGTGGTGGCCATCAGCCGTGAGGTGGAGCTGCCCGCGGTGCTGAACCGTATCGTGACCACCGCGATGGACCTGGTCGGCGCCCGCTACGGGGCACTGGGCGTGCTCAACGAGTCCGGAGAACACCTGGAGCAGTTCATCCCGGCCGGTCTGTCCGAGCAGGAACGCGAGGCTCTGGCCACGACCGGTCTGCCCCGTGGTCTGGGTGTCCTCGGCCACCTGATCCGCTACCCCGAACCCCTGCGGATCGACGACATCCCGGCCCATCCCTCCTCCGCCGGGTTCCCGCCCGGCCATCCGCACCTGCGCACCCTGCTCGGCGTCGCCATCAGTGTGCGCGGACAGATCTACGGCGACCTCTACCTCTCCGAGCGGCTCGACGGACGGCCCTTCGACGTCCACGACGAGAACGTCGTCGTCGCCCTGGCCGGCGCCGCCGGCATCGCGATCGAGAACGTACGACTCTTCGAACGGGTGCGCGTGGGAGCCGAGCAGTTCCAGCGGCTGCTGCTGCCGACACTGCCTGATGTACGGCCTTTCACGGCCGCCGCGATCTACCGGCCCGCCGCCGAGCCCAGTCAACTCGGCGGGGACTGGTACGACGCCATCCCGCTGCCCGACAACGTGGTGGTGCTCGTCATCGGCGACGTGGTCGGCCACGACCTGCATGCCGCGGCCGCCATGGCCGCCACCCGCAACATGCTGCGCGCTCTGGTGTTCGACCAGAGCAATCCGCCCGGCGCGATCCTCGCCCGGCTCGACCGGGCCCTGGAAGCCATCACCAACAATCCCGTCACGACCACCGCCCTGGCCCGCATCGAGCCGGAGGCAGGGGGGTGGCGGCTCCGCTGGAGCACCGCGGGCCACGTGCCGCCCCTGCTGCTCACCCCTGAGCGCCGCGTGGCCTACCTGCTGGCCGAGCCCGGGCTGCCGCTCGGTGTCGACGCCGGGCAGCCCCGCCCGGACCACTCCCGCTTGCTGCCCCCGGACGCCACCGTGGTCTTCTTCACCGACGGGCTGATCGAGCATCCCGGCCATCCCATCGACCAGAGCCTGGACGAGCTCGCCGCGCTCGCCGTGGCCCACGCCGACCTGCCCCTGCCGGAGTTCGTCCAGGCCCTCGCCGATCACCATCCCAGCGACGGGCACGACGACATGGCCATCCTCGCCCTGCACACGCCGCCCGCCTGACCCGGGCCCCCTCGCCGGCGCCATGGAGGATCCGGCGGATCCGGCGGATGATGGCTGCGGGGCGATGTCGACACGGAGGTCGCCCGATGTCTGTCGCGCAGCGTGAACGGCTCCGGCGCAGCGGTGTGGCCGCCGTGGAGATCTGCGCCACCGCCGCGCTGTACTTCGGCTCGGCCAAGCTGGGACTGCTCCAGCAGCTGGTACGCGGCCAGGTCACCCCGCTGTGGCCGCCGAGCGGTATCGCGGTGGCGAGCCTGCTGCTGTGCGGACCGCGCGTGTGGCCCGGGATCGCCCTGGGGGCGTTCCTGGTCAACGTCTCGCTGGGGCCGTCGGTCCCGGCCGTGCTCGCGATCATGGCGGGGAACACCCTCGCGCCCGTCTGCTCCTGGGCACTGCTGCGCAGCGCGGGGTTCCGCAACGAACTGGACCGGCTGCGGGACGCGCTCGCACTGATCTTCCTCGGTGCGTTCACCGGGATGCTGGTCAGCGCGACGACGGGCAGCGGCACCCTGGTCCTCGCCGGTGCGCTGAGCACCGCGGACTTCTGGCCGACGTGGTCGGTCTGGTGGACCGGCGACGCGATGGGCGTCCTGGTGGTCACACCGGTCCTGCTCGTCCTGCGCTCGGCACGTCTGCCGAGGGATGCGCCACCGGCCCGGTGGGCGGAAGGACTGCTGCTTCTCGTCGCCACGGTCGGCGTCGGTTTCCTCGAAACCAGCCGCACTCCGCTGTTGTTCCTCGGCTTCCCGCTGCTGATCTGGGCGTCCTTCCGCTTCCGGCTGGCCGGTGCCGCTCCCTGCGCGCTGGCCGTGTCGACCTTCGCGATCATCGCCGCCGCCGAGAGATCGGGCCCCTTCGCCGGTCACCACCTGCTCACCGAAATGATCACCCTGCAGGCGTTCAACGGTTCCGCCGCGCTGACCGCCCTGCTGCTCTCCGCGGTCATCGGCGAGCGGAACGAGACCCAGCGCGAGATCGCCCGCGCCTGCAGGCAGCTCGCCGGGATGGCGGCCAGGATGGCGACCGGCGACTACACCCCGATGGTCCCCGAGGCGGACGCCGAGAAGGAGGACCAGGCCTGGGCCGAGGACTCTTGACTTGGTTAGTGATTCAGCACTAACTTTCCCCGCATGGTCAGGATGAGCGCAGAAGACAGGCGTGAGAGCGTGATTCGCGCGGCGATCGCCGAGTTCGCGCAGAGGGGGTACCACGGGACCTCCACCGAGGCGATCGCCAAGCGTGTGGGGGTCTCGCAGCCGTACCTGTTCCGGCTCTTCCCCGGCAAGAAGGCGATCTTCACCGCCGCCTCGCTCCGCTGCGTCGAGGACACCTGCCAGGTGTTCGAGGAGGCGGCGAAGGGGCTGGCGGGCGAGGAGGCCGTGCGTGCCATGGCGAGCGCGTACACGCGGCTGATCACGGAGCACCCCGAAAAGCTCCAGATGCAGATGCAGACGTACATCGCCGTCGCGGCCGTCGAGGCGGAGGGGGACAGCCGGTTCGGCGAGGCCGTACGGGCCGCCTGGATGAAGCTCTGGGACACGGTGCATCTCCCGCTGGCGGCCGACGCGGACGAGACCACGAGGTTCCTGGCGTACGGGATGCTCATCAACACCCTCATGGCCATGGGTTTCCCGCCGGGGCACCGCGTCTGGAACGGGATCCGGCTCGGCTAGGCCACGGCCCGGCCTTCGGGGGCGGGCAGCGAACGGCCCTTTCCATGGCCAGGAAAGTTAGTAAGCAATAACTAAACGCCAACCACGTGCAGCGCACGACTCACCCGCTGGGGGAAGCAATGTCACAGCAGCAGGAAGCACACCGAGGGGCAGTGGGCTGGGCCCTCGTGATCACCGGTGTCGCCGGATTCATGTCGGCCCTCGACAACCTGGTGGTCACCACCGCCCTGCCCGCCATCCGCAAGGATCTCGGAGGGGGGCTGGACAGCCTGGAGTGGATCGTGAGCGCGTACACGCTCACGTTCGCGGTCCTGCTCATGTTCGGTGCGGCCCTCGGCGACCGGTTCGGCCGCAGGCGGCTCTTCCTCGCCGGCATGGCCGTCTTCACGGGCGCGTCCGCCGCGGCGGCCCTCGCGCCCGGCATCGACTCGCTGATCGCGGCCCGCGCCGTCCAGGGTGTCGGCGCGGCCGTCATGATGCCGCTCACGCTGACCCTGCTCACCACCGCGGTGCCGGCCGAGAAGCGCGGGATGGCCTTCGGCGTCTGGGGCGCCATCAACGGACTCGGGGTCGCCTCGGGCCCTCTCATCGGCGGCAGTCTCACCGAACATGTGTCGTGGCACTGGATCTTCTGGCTGAACGTCCCGCTGGGCCTTGCCGTCATGCCGCTCGCCCGTCTCCGCCTCGCCGAGTCCCACGGCACCGGCGCCACGCTCGACATCCCCGGCACCCTCCTCGTCAGCGGCGGTCTCTTCGGGATCGTGTACGGGCTGGTGCGCGCCCCCTCCGACGGCTGGACCGACTCCCCCGTGCTGACCGGCCTGACCGGGGGGACCGCGCTGCTCGCCGCCTTCGTCGTGCACGGCATCCGGGGCAAGAACCCCATGCTCCCCATGCGGCTCTTCCGCTCCCGCGCCTTCTCCGGGATCAACGCAGCGAGCCTGCTGATGTTCCTGGGCATGTTCGGCTCGATCTTCCTGATCAGCCAGTACATGCAGGGCGTTCTCGGCTACTCGCCGACCCAGGCGGGTCTGCGGATGCTGCCCTGGACCGGTATGCCGATGCTCGTCGCCCCCGTCGCCGGCATCCTCTCCGACCGTCTCGGCGGCCGTCCGGTCGTGGCCGCCGGCCTGTTCCTCCAGGCCGTGGGGCTCGGCTGCTTGGCAGTCGTGGCCACCCCGCACGCCTCGTACACCGCCCAGCTGCCCGCCCTGGTCATCAGTGGTGTCGGCATGGCCCTTTACTTCGCGCCGGCCGCCAGCCTGGTCATGTCCAGCGTCCGCCCGCAGGAGCAGGGCATCGCCTCCGGAGCCAACAACGCACTGCGCCAGGTGGGCGGGGCCCTCGGCGTCGCCGTCATGTCGTCGGTCTTCTCCGCCCAGGGCGGTTACGAGAGCGCACAGAGGTTCGTCGACGGCCTGCACCCCGCTCTCGTGCTCGGCTCCGCAACGGTGGCACTCGCCGGTGTGGCGACCCTGCTGATCCCGGCCCGGCGCCGCACTCCCCAGAGCGCGGACGCGGGCGCGGCGGACCAGGCGCCGGTGCTGGAGACCACCGCGTCGTGAGCACTGCACGTCGCTGACGCACCCCGCTGACGCACCCCCTTGTGGGGCCCCGCCCCTCGCGGCGGGGCCCCACAAGGGGATCAGCCGGATACGGGAGAAACGCGCGCCGTCGAGTCAAGAGCCCGCAGACCGAAGGGTGATGACGGCTCGCCTCCCGATGTCACTGCGGCAGAGCCGACACCCTCCCGTCGGCACCCGCGGCGGCGGTGGGCACCGGTCACGGAATGGTGGCGCCCTCCGCGCTCAGCGCGGCCGTCACCGGCTGGAAGAACGTCTCGCCGCCGGACGAGCAGTCACCGCTGCGGTCGCGTCCAGGCCGGTGACCGTGCCGCCGTGGACGCCCGTGGTGCTGCCGCTGCGCTGCACCTGTTCGCCCACGTAGGCGTCGGCGGCCCGGGTGATCTGCTGGGTGCCGCCGTCGCAGAGATCGACGGCGCTCGGCGCGTCGCTGCCCGCGTCGTCGTACTGGACCAGGGCGTAGTCGGTGCCGGGGAACTGCGAATCTGCTGCGCGGTCGTCCGCCCCGACTGCGCGGACGCAGTCACGAACCGGCCATCCTCTCCCGCGTCCGTGCGCCGCGGGGTGCGGGACGGCGCCCGTGCGGGGCGCCGCGTTCCACGACCGTGTGCGCCGCGGGAAACATGCAGGTTACATCCAGCACCCTGTCGGTTTTCGGACGGATTGGGAGTCTCCTCTTCCCCTTGGACCCCACGCGACGAAACGATGTTCGAAGAACCTTTTCATCACCGCTTTGTGTCGCTGAGCACACCACTCACGTTCAGGACCTCATGACACTGCTGCGCCTGCCGGCCGGTCGCCGGTGTACCCGGCTTCGCACACGTCACGTTCACGGTGACACCGGCACCCTCGGGGATCTTGATGGGAGTGACCCAGTGGTAGTCCTGGTTGCGGAAGGTCTCCAGGGCGATCGTGGTGATCTTCCGTTGGCCGAACGTGATGGTCATGACCCCTTCGTCGCCCTGGAAGTTCGCGACGACGATGTCCGTCACACCGAAGACCTTGCCCGCCGGCACCACATACGTGCCGCCCTTGCTGCGGCCTCCCGAGGTCTGAACGTCGATGGTGGCGGAGCTCTGCTGGCCGGTCCCGGACCGGCCGTCGCCGTCCCCGCCGGACCCCCCGCCACCGGAGCCCGGTGCCACGTCCGCGCCCTGTCCGCCCGGCCGGGAACCCGCACCGGTGCCCGTTCCGTTGCCGGAGCCGGTCCCCGGGGCCGTCCCGTTCTGCCCGCCGGGGGTGGGGCGCGGCTGGACCACCTCGTCGGCAGCCTGCTTGGCGGCACTGCGCACCGCCGGGCGGACCAGCGCGAACCAGGCCAGCAGCAGCGCGAGCAGGGCCGCGAGCACGGCCAGCAGCCACTTCGGGAAGACCGGGATCTGGACGAACTCGGCCTCCAGCGGCGGCCGTACGAGAGCCTCGGGCCGCTCGGCACCCTCCGCCGCCCCGGTGTCGGAGGCGCGCACGGTGAACGGCCAGACAGCGGGCTTGCCGAACCAGACCGGCTTGCCGGTGCGCACCCGCAGCCGGGTCTCCGCCGATTCACCGGGCTCCAGGTTCAGCTCGCCGGGGGTGAACCCGAACCGCAGCTCCTCCCCCGGCTGTTCCGGCGTGAAGACCACCCGGGCCGGGGAGTTGCCCTCGTTGCGCACCGCCAGCCGGTAGCGGCCGCGCAGCCAGCCGCGCCGGCGACGCGGGAGCACCTGCGCGCGCAGTTCGTGGAATTCCTCGATGTGCACCGTGGTCTCGGGCACGGTGACCGCTTCGGGGTGCTCGGCCGGCAGCACCCGGACGCCCAGCGGCAGGTCACCCGCCCGGACCTCGGGGCTGCGCGGCGGATCGAGGCGGATGGTCACCGTCTCGGAGGTGCCGGGGTAGAGCGAGACCCGCTCGGGCTCCACGGTGGCCCAGGCCTTGCAGTCGCCGACGACCTCCAGGGTGTACGCCTCGACGATGTCGCTGTCGTTGCGGACGGTCAGTCGGGTCGAGGCGGTGCCGCCCGGCGTCACCGTCACGGCGGGGATGTCGAGACCGGGCGCTCCGGGTCCAAAAGAGGCTGCAGATGGCGTCACGCCACGACCGTAGAAGCCGGGCCGCACCGTCACGAGAGATGCGAGGGCAACACCCGGGCAGTCGGTATGCCCCGCGCGGTCAACGCGAACTCGACGGATCGGCAGGGCAGTTGACCGCGGCCCGCGCTGCACGCGGCCCGCCGGCCGACCGCGCCGGCCGCCCTGTGCCGTCCGGTCCCGTCCCGCCACTCCTCTCCGTGTCCCCCCGTCATGAATCAGGAATCCGCCATGTCCCGCTCCGCAGAAGAGAACGCTCTCAAGACCACCGGCACGCCGCGTCGTACCGCCCCCGCCGTCCACCCGCACCGGGTGACCGTCGCCGTCTACGCGCAGGATCTCGTGCTGCGCCTCGGCGTCGTCCACCAGTTGCGCCAGCGCCCCGAGGTGGAGCTCGTCACCGACGCCGAGGCGGACCGGGCGCGGACATCGCTCGTCGTCGTCGACTCGGTGGACGACGAGGTGATGGCCCTGCTGCGGCGGCTGCAGCACAACGGCGCCACCCGCACCGGCCTCGTGGTCGGCACGTTCGAATCGGCGGCGCTGCAACGGGTCATCGAGTGCGGGGTCGCGGCGGTGCTGCGGCGCGCCGACGCGGACCAGGACCGGCTGCTCCATCTGGTGCTCGCCCTGGTCAACGGCGAGGGAGTGCTCCCCGGTGATCTGCTCGGCAAGTTACTGAGCCACGTGGGCAGCCTCCAGCGTTCGGCGCTCGATCCGCGCGCTCTGGCCCTGTCCACGCTGACCCCACGCGAGGCGGACATGCTGCGCCTGGTGTCGGAGGGGTTCGACACCTCGGAGATCGCACAGAAGACCGCGTATTCCGAACGGACCGTCAAGAACGTGCTGCACGAGATCACCACACGGCTCCAGCTGCGCAACCGGGCACACGCGGTCGGCTACGCGCTGCGCAACGGGCTGATCTGAGGTCCTCCCCGCGGCACGTCCGGCGGGTGTCCGGCCCGGGGGCCCGACCGCCGCACGGGCGGCCCGGCCCCGGCCGCTGCCCGAAAGCGCACCCCGCACTTCCCCCGGGCACGGCCCCGCCGCCCTGACGTGCGCCGCGCCGACCGGCGCACAGTGGCGGGGCGACCCTGGTGTTCGAGACTGCGAGGTGGACCGTGAACGGCACCGCTGGCCCCGGCGGGCAGCGCCGGCTGGGGAGATTCGGCGCGTCGTTGCTCCTGCTGGCTCCCCTGCTCGCGGTGACGGCGGCCTCGGGGCCGGGCAGCGCGGCCCCGGCGCCGCGGGCAGCCGCCGCCCCCGCCACCCGGATCACCTACGCGGGCACCGGACACCGCAGCCTCGGCCGGGTCGCCACCACCACCTCCAGCAAGCCGCTGTTCGGCGCGGGCCCGGCGCACTACGACGTCCAGCCGTCCGCACGGGGCGATGCGCTGGTGTTCGCGAGCCGCCGCGACGACAAGCGCCCGCAGATCTATCTGCGGGCCCCCGACGGTGCGGTGCGCAAGCTGACCAGCGGCCGGGACGCGGCGCACCCGCGGCTGACCCCGGACGGCAAGGCGGTGGTGTTCGACTCGGCCGAGCCGGGTGGCCCGGACGGGAAGAAGCAGCGCGACCTGTGGCTGGTGCGCACCGACGGCACGGGGCTGACCCGGCTGACGGACACCCCGGCCGACGAGATCAGCCCCACCGTGTCACCGGACGGCACCCGTCTGGCGTACGCCGGTGACGGCGATGGGACGGCCGGGCAGCAGATCTATGTACGGCCGCTGGCCGGGGGCACCGCGGCCCCGGTCACCGGCGCGCTCGGCGGCACGGCGGCGGAACCCGTGTGGAACCCGGTGAACGACCCGGCGCACCGGGACCTCATCGCGTACACCTACACCGCCGACAAGGCGACGGGCCCGCGGCTGCGGGTGACCGGCACACCGGCCGGCGACCAGCCGCTGCTGGCGGGGGCGCAGGCACAGTGGCGGACCCACGGGGCAGCCTGGCTGCCCGACGGGGACG
Organism: Streptomyces sp. NPDC053069; assembly: GCF_044546895.1. Lineage (NCBI taxonomy): Bacteria > Bacillati > Actinomycetota > Actinomycetes > Kitasatosporales > Streptomycetaceae > Streptomyces > Streptomyces sp. NPDC053069. Next base: position 307,229 of record NZ_JBITZN010000003.1, read on the forward strand.
GGCTGCTGTTCCTCACCCCCGACCGCACCTGCAACTGCGAGGGCGACTGGGACCATGTGTTCCGGGTGCCCGCCCACTCCGCGGACACCCCGCAGCTGGTGCTCAGCGAGGACCGCGCGGTCGGCTCGCCCACCTGGCTGGGCCCGCTGAACGGCGGCCAGGCGGTGGTGGACCGTACCTCGGCGGCCGGTCCGCACGTGGTGACCCTGCAGGACGTCCGCCTGGACGGCGCCGACCCGCGCGACCTCGGGCTGACCGTCCTGAAGGAGGACCCGGCGGCGGACACCAACACCGACCCGGCGAAGGATCCGCTGTTCAACCCGGCGGCCGGGTACGACCCGTGGACCGAGCGGCAGAACTACACGCCCGACGGCCGCCGTATCGTGGTGACCCGGTTCGAGGACGGCCCCGCCGGGCGGATCGAGCGGATCTGGACGGTGGACGCCGACGGCTCGGACCCGGCGCCGATGCCGCTGGCCGGACGCGGCCCGAGGGACTGGGACACCGACCCCACCTTCTCGCCCGATGGCAAGTACCTTGCCTTCACGCGGACTTCACCGGGTGGGGTCGGATCCGCCTCGGGTCCCGGCCGTATCCTGATCGCCGACGCCACCACCGGCGCGATCGTCCACGAGATCGTGCCGCCGGCCGGGCAGCAGGCGGGCGGCGACGCCCAGCCCACCTGGTCCTCCGACGGCACCACCCTCGCCTTCACCCGCAACGAGGTGATCGACGGGGGCGGCGGCAACAAGCACATCTGGACCGTGCCGGTGAACGCCCTGGACCAGCAGCGCGATCTGAGCGCGCGGATCTGTCCGGGCACCTGCGCGGTCATCGACGACAGTCCCGCGTTCTCGCCGGACGGGCGCTCGATCGCCTTCAACCGGAAGAACGGCGGCGGCCGCATCGACGAGCACAACGGGCTGCTGGTCACCTCCGTGTCCGGCGACGACTGCCGGGCCCTGCTGCCCGCGGCTGCCCGGGACACCGCCGACGCCTGCCACCAGGAGCTGCCCGACACCTCGGTCACCGGCCCGCACCAGCCCCGCGACGCGGCCTGGACGGCCGACGGCACGGGGATCGTCTTCAGCTCGCGCAGCGATCTGCCCGCCGACTGCCCGGAAAAGCTCCTCCTGCTGAAGATCGCGACCGGCCGTCTGTCGCCGCTCACCACCCAGCTGCCGGGACGTCAGAAGGAGCCGGGCGTGCAGCAGTCGGTGAACCTGGCGGTGCACGCGCCGGGCACGGCGCCCGCGGTCACCGTCGGCACGGCCACGACGATCCGCGTCGACATCGTCAACAACGGCCCCGCCGCCTCTCCCGGCACCCGGCTGACCGTCGCGCCGCCGGCCGGCGTGACCGTCACCCGGGTCCGCCGTCCGGGCGGTACCTGCGACGCCGCCTCCCTCCAGTGCGACATCGGGGTGCTGCCGCCCGGCGCCACCGTGCCGGTGACCGTGACCCTGACCGGGCGCACCGTGGGCGACCAACCGGTGGACTGGTCCGTCACCGGCAGCGTGATCGACCCGGAGCCGGGCGACAACACCGCCCGCACCGTGGTGCCGGTGCGCCCGGCCGTCCCGCCGCACCCCCGCCCGACCCCGACCCCGCCGCACCCCGGCCCGACTCCCACCCCGCCGCACCCCGGGCCGACCCCGCCTGCCCCCAGGCCGACGCCCGTGCCGGCGCCGCCCGCGCCGGAGGCCGGGCCCGGTGTCCGGGTCACGGCCCAGCCCGACCCGGGCTATGTCGGCGGACGGGTGGTGGTGACGTACACCGTCCGCAACGGACGCAACGCGCTGGCCACCGGGCTGCGGCTGCGGATCGGGCTGCCCGCGGGGATCCCGGACGGCGGGCCGCCGCCGGGCTGTGACGCCGGCCGGCTGTGCGCGCTGCCCGACCTGGCACCGGGCGCCTCCACCGTCGTACGGGTGGTACTCGCCCCCGACCGTGCGCTCACCGGCCGTGCCACCGGTGTTCTCACCACCACCGGGACGGACGCCGACCCGGGGGACAACAGGGCGCGCACGACCCTCCGGATCCTGCAGCCGCGGATCGTCGCCGTACCGCCGATCGGCAGGCCCGGCTTCGTCACCTCGGTGCGCGGCAGGGACTTCCCGCCGGGAGTCCCGGTGCGCTTCTCCTGGAAGCCGGGGATCACCGCGGCCGCGGCGCCGACCGTGCCCCAGCCGGACGGCACGTTCATCGGCCAGCTGCTCATCCTCGCCAAGGACCAGACGGGTCCGCGCACCATCACCGCGCGCGGCCCGGGATTCTCCCCCGTGAAGACCGGCTTCCTGGTGGTGAACGGCAGCGTGCAGCCGCCCGACGAGGTGACCCGCCGGTGATCCACGAGGTCGACGAGGCGCTGCGCGGCCTGCTCGGCGAGTCCGGCCTGGAGGCGTCCGGGGTCGAGATCGTCTTCGACGCGCCCACCCGCGACTGGGCGGCCCGCCGCAACGCGCCCACCGTCTGCGCCTTCCTGTACGACATCCGGGAGGACACGAGCCGGCGCGGCAGCGGAGCCGGTGAGATGTACGACGCGGACGGGTACGTGGTGGCGCGGCGCACCCCGCCCCGCTGGTTCGAGCTGACGTACCTCGTCACGGCGTGGGCGAGCCGCCCGCAGGACGAGCACCGGCTGCTGTCGCAGGTGCTGGCCGCTCTGGTGGCGGCCGAGGCGTTGCCGGAACGGCTGCTCACCGGCTCGCTGGCCGAACTCGGTCTGACCGTCGGGCTGGAGACCGCCGGGGCCGCGCTCGACGCTCCGGCCGCCTCCGATGTGTGGTCGGCGCTCGGCGGAGAGCTGAAGGCGTCACTCGGGGTGCGGGTCCGCGCGCCGCTCGCGGGTGTGGACAGGGCCGCCGCGCCGCCGGTCACCGAAGGGCTCGTGGTGCGCGGCGCGGACCGTCGGCAGGACGCGGATCCGGTGCCGGGGCGCAGATTGCGCTACGAGGGGGTGAGCGACCCGGGTCCGGACGGCTTCGCCGGTCCGCGCGAGCGGCGCCCGGCCCCCGCCCGCCGCCGCCGAGGAGACCGCCAGGCATGACGTACACCACTGACACCGACCACCGCGGGGCCGCCGCGGACGGGGCGGATCCGCTGTGGGGGCGGCTGCGCCTGGTCGAGGAGCGGGTGCGGCATGCGGTGGCGGCCCGGCGCGCCACCGACCCGGACCCGGACGATCCCTACCGGGGCCAGTACCTCACGCCCGAGGCCGTGGAACGGATCCTGGACGAGCCGGGCGGGCTCGCCGTACCGGGGTACGAGCCACCGCCCCCGCCGCCGGGGTCCGCGCTCGGCGCGCTCGCCGCGCGGTTCGGCCTGTCGCCGCTGGACACGGATCTGCTGCTGGTCGCGCTGGCCCCGGACCTGGACGCGCGGTTCGAGCGGCTCTACGGCTATCTCAACGACGACCTGACGCGCCGTCGGCCGACCGTCGGGCTGGCTCTGGAGCTGTGCGGGCTCCCGTCGGCGTCGGCCGCACGCTTCCGCCTCTCCCCGGGCGCCCCCCTCGTCGCGGGAGGTCTGGTGGAGGTCACCGAGCCGCACCGGCCGCCGCTGTCGCGGGCCCTGACGGTGCCGGACCGGGTGACCGCACATCTGCTGGGCGGGACCGAGCCGGACGCCCGGCTCGCCGGAGCGCTCGGCGAAACCGGGGACGACCCCACGGCCGACGCGGACGAGGTCGGCCGGGCGGCATCGGCGGCCCGCTCCGGGACGGGCCTGGTGCATCTGCTGGACCGGGGCGGTGACGCGCCGGGCCTCGCCGTCGCGGCCCTGCGCACGGCCGGACTGCCGTCGCTGGTCCTGGACGCGGCGGCGGTCACCCGGCGCCCCGGCGACGTACCCGCGCTCGCCCGGGTCGCGGCGCTGGAGTCCCGGCTGACCGGTGCGGGGGTCGTCCTCGGCCCGCTGGAGGCGCTGCCCGCGGAACCCGCCGAACAGGCCCGCATCCTGCGGGAGTTCTGTGCGGCGCTGCGCGGCACGCCGCTGTTCACGCACGGTAGGGCCGGCTGGGACCCGGCATGGGCGGCCGACACCCCGGTCGTCCTGCCGGTGGCCCCGCCCTCCCCCACGCGGCAGGCCGCGCGCTGGCGGCACGCCCTCACCCTGGCCGGCGCCGACGACCGTGTGCACGGTGACGCCGACGTGCTCGCCCGGGCGGTCGCCGCGCACCGCCTCGACGGAGGGCAGCTGCGCCGCGCCGCCGAGGCGGCGGTGCGCGGTGCCGCCCTGGCGGACCGCCCGCTCCGTCCGGACGACCTGCGCTCGGCCGTGCGGGCCCAGAACGGCGCGGGCCTTGCCCGGCTGGCCCGCAGGGTGGAGCCGGGCGTCGGCTGGGACGATCTGGTGCTGCCCCCGCAGGTCCACCGCAGGCTGCGGGAACTCGCCGTGCGCGCCCGCCACCGCGAGCAGGTGCTCGGGCAGTGGCGGATGCGGCCGGGCGGCGGCCGGGGGCGGGGGGTGATCGCCCTGTTCGCCGGCGAGTCGGGCACCGGCAAGACGATGTCCGCGGAGGTCGTCGCGGCGGATCTCGGCATGGACCTGTATGTGGTCGACCTGTCCACGGTGGTCGACAAGTACGTCGGCGAGACCGAGAAGAACCTGGAACGGATCTTCACCGAGGCGTCCGCGGTCAACGCGGTCCTGCTCTTCGACGAGGCCGACGCGATCTTCGGGAAGCGTTCGGAGGTCAAGGACGCGCACGACCGGCACGCCAACATCGAGTCGGCGTACCTGCTGCAACGCATGGAGTCCTTCGACGGGATCGCCGTGCTGACCACGAATCTGCGGGCCAACCTGGACGAGGCGTTCACGCGGCGGCTCGATGTGGTGGCGGAGTTCCCCGTGCCCGACGCGGCCCACCGGCTCGCCCTGTGGGAACGCTGCCTGGGCGACCGGCTGCCGCGCGCGGCAGACCTCGATCTCCGTTTCTGCGCCGACCGTTTCGAACTGGCCGGCGGCTCGATCCGGGCCTGCGCGGTGACCGCCGCCTACCTCGCGGCGGAGTCCGGGGAACCGCTCACCATGCGGCAGTTGGTGTCGGCCGTGGTGCAGGAGTACCGCAAACTCGGCCGGCTGGTCCTGGAGAGCGAGTTCGGACCCTGGACACGGGAGCTGCTCACCGAGTCCTGAGCGGGGCGAGACCGGTTGCGGCGTGCGCACCGGAGCCTGGGACGCTCGGCTCCCTCCCGAAGCCGGCCAGGCGCTGCACGACCCCGGGGTGTCCGCGCCGGTGTGCCCCGGCGCCTGCGTGAACGGCGTCAGGGCCGGCAGCGCGGGCACCGGCACCCGACCCGGCCTCACCCGCCGGGCTTCGGCCTCCGCCGTCCCCGACGACCCGTGGTTGCCGCAGGTGCGGGCGCGGACGCCGACGGCCGCGCGCCGAACGGTCGGTGGACCCCGTGGACAGCCGTACGCCGGAGGAGTCGGCGCCCAGGCGGGCCCCATCCGCCGGACCACCGGTCCGGCCTGACGTCTGCTCCCTGCCGCCTCCTCGTCGGCACGCCTGTCGCGTCCTCCAGTGGACTGGGCCGCACGCTTCGGTGTCCAGGCCCGCACGGGCAGGAGGGAGCCGCCCGGCGAGGCGCCCGGACGGTCCGCGCGAACGTACCAAAAGGCAGCGGGGTTGCCCCCGGCCAGGTACCCCCGCCCCTGTCGCGGGGCCGCAGGTGCCTCGGAGACTCGGCATCGACGCAGGTGACCCGATGGAACCCGAAGGAGCGAGCATGCCGACGTACCTCACCCCGGGCGTGTACGTGGAGGAGGTGCAGTCCGGTGCCCGTCCGATCGAGGGGGTCGGCACCGCCGTCGCCGCGTTCGTCGGGTTCGCCCAGAGCGGCCCCTTCCACGAACCGACACTGGTCACTACCTGGGACCAGTACACGCAGCTGTTCGGCGGCTTCACCGAGGGCACCTACCTCGCGCACGCCGTGTACGGCTACTTCTCCAACGGCGGCGGCGCGGCCTACATCGTGCGGATCGGCGGCTCCGGCGCGAGTTCCTCCGCCACCGTGGCAGACCGCCAACGCGACTCCGGAGAGGTCCGGGCGGCCGAGCCCGTGTCCCTCGGCGGGTTCCTGGTCGCGGCCCGGCCCGGTGCCTCGGGAGTGTCGGTGGAGATCGCCGACCCGGAGGGCGAGAACCCGCCCGAGGACCGCTTCAGGCTGCTGGTCCGCCAGGGCGACCAGGTGGCCGAGACCTACGACGTCTCCACCCGCAAGAGCGTCAAGGGCTATCTGGTCACCCAGGTCCGCGCCTCCCGGCTGATCGAGGTCACCGAGCAGCGCGGCGCCGCCCAGACGCGTCCGGCGAGCCAGACCGTGGCCCTGCCCGACGCTCCCGCCTCGCCCGCGGCGACCGGCTCGGCGGAGGTGTCGCGGGTCGATCCGGCCGAGTACGTCGGTGACGCCGCCGCCCGGACCGGGTTCGCCGGCCTGGAAGCCATCGACGAGATCACCATGGTCGCGGTGCCGGACCTGATGGGTGCCTACCAGCGGGGCGACCTCGACGCCGAGGGCGTGCGCACGGTCCAGCTCGCGGTGATCTCGCACTGCGAGCAGATGGGCGACCGGGTGGCCGTCCTGGACACCCCGCCGGGGCTGACCGCGCAGCAGGTGCGCAACTGGCGCAACGACGAAGCCGGTTACGACTCCCGGTACGCCGCCCTCTACTACCCGTGGGTGCGGGCCTTCGACCCGGCGGCCGGCCGCAACACCACCGTCCCGCCGAGCGGTCACGTCGCGGGTGTGTGGGCGCGCAGCGACGCCGAGCGCGGTGTGCACAAGGCGCCCGCCAACGAGGTGGTCCGGGGCGCGGTGGATCTGGAGATCCGGCTCGGCAAGGGCGAGCAGGACCTGCTCAACCCGATCGGCGTGAACTGTGTGCGCGCCTTCCCGGGCCGCGGCATCCGGGTGTGGGGTGCCCGCACCCTGTCCTCCGACCCGGCCTGGCGCTATCTGAACGTCCGGCGGCTCTTCAACTACCTTGAGGAGTCGATCCTGTTGGGCACCCAGTGGGTGGTGTTCGAGCCGAACGACGACCGGCTGTGGTCGAGCATCCGGCGCAACGTCACCGCGTTCCTCACCGAGGAATGGCGCCGGGGCGCGCTCTTCGGCCGCACCGCCGAGGAGGCGTTCTACGTCAAGTGCGACCGCGACAACAACCCGCAGGAGTCCATCGACCAGGGCCGGGTCGTCTGCGAGATCGGCGTCTCCCCCGTCAAGCCCGCCGAGTTCGTGGTGTTCCGGCTGGCCCAGTTCTCCGACAGCACCAGCCTCATCGACGAGTGACCCGCGGGTCTGGCAAGGGAAGGTGACAGACAGTCATGGCAGAGGGCGATGCTCTTTCCACTCACGTCTTCGGCGTGCAGCTCGGCGGGTACATGGTCGAGTCGATCCAGGAGATCAGCGGGCTGACCGTCGAGGAGGAGGTCGTCGAGGTCAAGCAGGTCAGCTCGCGGGGCAAGCAGATCATCCGCAAGCAGCCCGGCGCCCGCCGGGCCGGCGAGATCACGATCACCCGGGGTCTCGACAAGAGCAGCGAGTTCACCAAGTGGATCAAGGAGACCCTCAACAACGGCGCCGTCGACACGGCACGCCAGAACCTCACCATCGAGATCAAGGACTCCAAGGGGGACACGGTCCGCCGTATCCAGCTGATGAACGGCTGGGCCTCCAAGTGGGAGGGGCCCTCCCTCAAGGCCGGCGAGTCCTCCGCGGCCACCGAGTCCGTCACGATCGTGTTCGAGGAGATCGTCGTCGAATGAGGCGTCGTACGGTCACGGCGGGCAGCCTGGGGGAGATCCTGGAGGCGACGGCGCCCGCCCCGGCGGCCGAGCAGCCGCCGGCCCCGGCCGCCCGCACCGCGGCCCCCCAGGAGGACGGGCTGCGCACGGAGTTCGAGTTCGAGCTGCCACGCGGGTACGTGGACGAGGCGGGCACGGTGCACCGGCAGGGCGCGATGCGCCTGGCGACCGCCCGCGACGAGCTGCGGCCCCAGATCGACCTGCGGGTCAAGGAGAACCCGGCCTACCTGAGCGTGGTGCTGCTGAGCCAGGTGATCACCCGGCTCGGCACCATCACCGATGTGCACGCGGGGATCGTCGAGCGGATGTACGCCACCGATGTCGCCTTCCTCCAGGACTTCTACCGTCGCGTCAACAGCGAGGGGCACACCCGCGCGGCGGTGACCTGCCCGCACTGCGAGGGCTCCTTCGAGGTCGACCTCTCGGGTGGGCGCCTGGGGGAATCGTGACGTACGCGCTCCCCCGGCTGCGGGAGGAGATCGCGTACATCGCCTACCACTTCCACTGGCCCCGCGAGGAGATCCTCGATCTCACCCATGGTGAGCGGCAGCAGTGGGTGACCGAGATCGCTCGCATCAACACACGTATCAACGAAGGCGGTTGAATTCCATGGCGTGGCGCGACACACTGCGCCGCCGGGCCGGCACCGGGTCCGCGGGGGCTTCCGCGCGCGGGGCGGCCGACCGGTCCGTGCCGGGTCCGGCGAGCGCGGCGCCTCCCGGTCCCGCCGCGGCGTCGGTGCCGGGCGACTGGGACGGCGGCTGGCGCCGCACCCCGCCGCCGGCCCTGACCGTGGCCCGCGCTCCGCTGGGCGTCAGCGACGGGCTCGCCTTCCGCTCGGGCCTCGCGTCCTGGCAGGACCCGTCCTTCGACACCGGGCTCGGCCATGCGCTGCTGCCCTCCGCGCCGGTGGGCCTGATCCGCGGCGTCACCCGCCCGGCGACGCCGCGCGGCGTCCGCGCCGACGGCGGCCCCCTGTTGCTGCGGGTGCCACGGCCGGACACCGAGGAGGCCACCGAGGCCGGCCCCGCCGCTCCGCTCACCGGCGACCGCCGTACGGGGAGCCCGGACGCCGGCACGGCCGGCGGGCGGGGAGACGCCGGGACCACCGCTGGCTCCGGACGGACGAGGACTGCCGCGGCCCCTTCGACGCAGCGGCCGTCCGGGACCTCACCGAACCGTGTGGCCGTGGCCTCCGCCGTGCCCCGGGCACCGGTTCAGCGGTCCACGGCGGCGGCCGGCGACCAGGCGGTACGGCCCGCCCGGCCCGATGACCCGGCCGTTGCACCGGAGATCCCGGTGGTACGACGGGTCGCCGTGGTGCCGCACACCTCGGGCGACGAGGCCGGGCGCCGCACGTCGCCGAGCGGACCGGACCACGCTCCTCCCGGCCGCCGTACGCCCCCGCAAACCGGCCCCGCCCGCACACCGGGCACCGGCCGGACGGGACGCACACCCTCCGGTGGAGTGACCCGACACCCCTTCGCGACGGAGGAGCCGGGGTCCGCAGAAACCCGCGGCACGAGCGCCGCGCCGGTGCGCCCCCGTGCGCTGGGCCCCGCGTTGACCGTGGCCCGGCGGACGATCGGACCGGTGCGCCGGATCGCGGTGCTGCGGCCCGCCGCCCGCCCCGGCACGGCCGCGGAGGCACCCGGGGCGGCCTCGGACACGGCGTCCACGCCGGCCTCGACAGGGACGGCCCGGCACACCACACGATCGGCACCGGCCACACCGCCGACACCGGCCACACCACCAGTCCAGCGCGCCGAGTCTCCCGGCCGGCCGGCGATCCGCGCACCCCTGGACACCCCGTTGCCGGAACTCCCCTCCACCACCATGTCGTTGCCTGTCGGCACCAGCCCGACAGACCGGCAACCCGAACTCCCCGACGAGTCGGTCACCCGGCCGCCACTAACGGAACTCACCGTTACGGTCCATCCCTTGACTCCCGACGCCGACCCAGCAGTCCAACGAGCTGAGCCCTCCGACGAACCGGCCCCCCGGGCACCCCTGGGCACACCACTTCCAGAACTCCCCGTCGCCGACCGCCCCTTGACTCCCGACCACCACCCAATAGTCCAGCGAGCCGAGTCCTCCGGCGAACCAGCCACCCAGGCACTCCCGCCCGCAGCCCGCCCATTGACCGCCGACAACCACCCGACGGCCCAGCGCACGGAAACCCCCGACGAGCCAGCCGGCCGGGCGCCCCTGGGCACACCGCTGCCTGAACTCCCCACCACCGCTCGCGCATTGACCTGGGGCGACCACCCAGCAGTCCAACGCACTGAGTCCTCCGACGAACCGGCCACCCGGGCACCGCTGGGCGCACCGTTGACCGAACTCCCCGCCGCCGCCAGGCTGTTCACTGCCGATGACCGACCGGAGGCCGGACCGGCGCTTCCGGTCGTGCAGCGCCAGGCGGACTCCGGCGCGTCGGTGCCGGATCCGCGCGGCGGCAACCCGGCAACCCCGTCGGGGGACCAAGCCGGGGTGCCGACCCCGGCCCAGCGGTCCCGCCGGGACAACCGGACCGGGGCGTCCGGTGCCCGGGCCCGCGGCGGTCTGGGGGCGCCACTGCCCGCCATGCCGCCGACCGCCGAGCCACCCCGCCCGGCCGGCCCGGACCTGCAGCGGGCCCCGGTACGCCCGGCCGGCGCTGCTCCGGGCACATCTCATCCCCCTTCGGGGACGGCTGGAGGCACGGTCCCTCTGCTCGGCGTGGCGGACACCGGACAGCGCGCTGTGCTCGCCGACTCCTCACCCTCCGGCGGCCTTTCAGCCGCGCCGACGACGGCCGCCCCGCCCGGGGTGCCGGTCGTCGCGCGGCCGACGCCCCCGGAGCGGCCCGAAGGACCGGCCACCGCACACCCACGGTCGGCGGACGGCGCCGCCGTCCCTCCTGCTTCTGACGCGTCTTCTGCCGCCGCCGCACCCGGTACCGCGGGAACAGCGGCACCGGACGCGCCGCGCCCCGACGGACCGGCGGTCAGTGGCCGAGTCGTGCCGGGACCGGTCGTCGTCGCCCGAGCTGTCGCCACGCCCGTCGTCACACCCGTCCTCACGCCCGTCGATGCGCCCGGCGGTGTGCCTCACCGTGCGCCCGGCGGTGTGCCGGGAACCGGTCCGCGGACGTCCGGTGTCGTCGTCGGGCGGCCGCCGACCGCCCAGCGGTCGGCGGCGTTCTCCGCGCCGCGCACGCTCTCCCTGCTGGCCGCACGTCCGCTCACCGTCAACACCCGTGTCCCCCAGGGCGTTGCGTCGCCACGCGTCGACGTCGCCCGCGCCGCCCGGCGTCCCGTCGTGGCCGCGACCTGGCAGCGCGAACCGGACCCTGCGCAGGGTGCGGGGCCTGCCACGGCGGTGCGGGAGTCCACGCGGCCGACGCCACCGGTACAGCGGCGGACCACTGCCGCACCGGCAGGCCCTCACCACTCGCCGCCGTCGAGCGCAGCGCCCGGCCACCGGGCCGTTCCCGTCGTGCGGCCCCATCCGCTCGTCCAGCGGGCCGGGGCCGACGAGCACGACGCCGTACGCCCGGCCGCGCTGCCGCTGACCGACGCGCAGGCCTCCCCGCTCCAGGACCGCCCCGTGCCCCCGGCCGCGCCCGGTCCGGCCGTACCCGTGGTCCGCGCCGGCCGTCCGGGGTCCGCCGGGGTCCAGGCGGTGCCGCTCCTCCAGCGGGACGCGGCCGCCGCGCAGGTGCCGGTGACGGCGGTACCACCGCGGGGACGGCAGCGGTCGGCCTCCGCACCCCCGCAACCGGGGGCGGCCACCGGCACGGATGCGGACCGGTCGTCGGGGGTGCCGCACGAGCCCGGCATCGACCTGGACGAGCTGGCGCGGCGCCTGCTGGACCCGCTGGCCCGGCTGCTCCGCGCCGATCTGCGGCGCGGCCGGGAACGCGCGGGCCGCCCCTACGACGGACGCCGCTGAGGACAGGGAACGGATGACCAACGGATGACGGACAACATCTTCGCGACGAGCGTGTTCTTCCGGCTCGCGATCGGCGGCAACGACCTGGGGGCCTTCCACACCTGCTCCGGCATGGGAGCCGAGGTGGAGATGGAGAGCTATGCCGAGGGCGGCAACAACGGCTTCACCTGGCAGCTGCCCGGCCGCGTCACCTGGTCGAACATCACACTGACCCGGCCGGTCACCGCCGACACGGCGAAGATCGGACGCTGGCTGGACCAGACGCTGCGGCGCGTGGAACCCAAGGACGGGGAGATCGTGGCGCTGAGGCCGGACCTGACCCGGATCATCAGCTGGCAGGTGCTCGGCATCGTGCCGGTGCGCTGGCAGGGGCCGTCCTTCGACCCGTCGTCCTCCGAGGCGGCGGTGGAGACGCTGGAGATCGCCCACGAAGGTCTGCGGCCTTCCTGACGTTCCCTCACCAGCGCACGGAAGGAGTGCCCTCGTATGTCCCCTGCGGTCCGCACCAGCCGGGCCAGGGCGCAGCTGACCCTGAAGGAGCCCCCGGCAGCGGTCGGCGCCCGGCCCGGCGGCACGCTCGCCCGGCTGGACCTGCAGTTCAACCCCTCCAGCCTCCAGCTGCGCAAGACGACCGAGTGGCGGCGCAGCCCGTCGCGGATGGCCGGGCAGTCGGCGCTGCCGGAGTTCGTGGGCAGTGGGCCGCGGGAGCTGAGCCTGGAGGTCTTCCTCGACGCGACCTCGACCCACGACGACTCGGTCGAGCAGGCGGTGGAGAAGCTGATGAAGGCCTGTGTGCCGACCCCGGCGAGCCTCGCCCGCAAGAAACCGGCCAGCCCCTGGGTGCGGTTCGAGTGGGGCACCGCCCGGACGACCTCGTTCGACGGGGTGCTGTCGAGCCTGTCGGTGACGTACACGCTCTTCGACGTGGACGGCAAGCCGCTGCGGGCGACCTGTGCGCTGTCGGTGTCGGAGGCGAGCGTCGACCCGCCGGGGCAGAACCCCACCTCCGGCGCGCGCACGGCCCGCAGCACCCACACCCTGGTGGCCGGGGACAGTCTGGCGCTGCTGGCCTGGCGGGAGTACGGCGACGCGACGGCCTGGCGGGCCATCGCCGAGGCCAACGGGATCGACGACCCGCTGGCCCTGGTGCCGGGCACCGAACTGGTGGTCCCGGCACTGGGCGACGCGGGCGGTGAGGAGGAGCCGTGACCACACCCGAGGCGCGGGGCGGCCGGTCCTTCGCGGCGGACCCCGTCGTGGAGGCCCCCGGCGAGCTGCCGCCGGTCTGGACGGCGCAGCTGGTGAGCTGCGTGGTGGACGAGAACGTGGGCCTGCCGGACACCGCGGTGCTCACCTACCGCGATCCCGACCACGAGTTCCTGAAGTCCACCGGTATCACCCTCGGCACGCCGCTGCGGGTGTCGGTGGTGACGGTCGCCGGGCAGGCCCGGGAGCGGCTCTTCAACGGCGAGGTCACGGCGGTGGAGATCGACCGCGACGGCACCGGGTCGTTCACGGTGGTTCGCGCATATTCCGTCGCCCACCGGCTGCAGCGCGGCCGGAAGGTGGTGGCGTACCGGAACATGACGGCCGCCGCCATCGTCCGCAAGGTGGCCGCCGGTGCAGGGCTTTCGTGCGGGAAGGTGGAGGCCGCGCCGGTCACCTACCGGCAGCTGTCGCAGGCCAATGTCTCCGACTGGGAGTTCCTGCGGTACCTGGCGGGCGAGCACGGTGCCCAGGTGCGGGTCGACGACCAGGGGGTGCTGCAGTTCACCCGGCCCGAGAAGGCGTCCGGTGCGCCCGCGCCGTCGACCCCGGCCACGCAGAGCCCGATGGTGCTGGAGTACGGCCGGAACCTGCTGGCGCTGCGGGCCTCGCTGTCGGGGGCGGACGGCGCGTCCTCGGTCGAGGTGCGCGGCTGGGACGTCACCACCAAGAGGCCGTTGGTCGCCCGGCACCAGTCGGTGACCAGCGAGACGGTGCTGCCCGGTCTCGCGCCGCAGTTCGCCGCCCGGTTCGGGAAGTCGGCGAAGCTGACGGTGACCGACACGCCGTACCGCACGCAGGCCGAGACGACCGCGGTCGCGGATGCGACGGCCGCGCAGGTCAGCGCGGGCTTCGGCGAATGGGAGGCGGTCGTCGAGGGCAACCCGCGGCTGCGGGCCGGCCGGCCGGTCGCGCTCGGCAACGTGGGGCCGGCCTTCTCCGGCCGGTACACGGCGACGGCGGTGCAGCACAGCCTGGAGCCGCACGGCGGCTACCGGACCACGGTCTGGGTGAGTGCCAGCCCCGACCGGTCCCTGGCCGGCCTGGTGACCGGCGCGAACGCGCCCGACCGCGGGCCGCGCATACCGGGCCTGGCGATCGGCGTGGTGACGGACGTACGGGAACCGGGCGGCGCGCAGAGCGGCGGCGTCCGGCTCAGGTTCCCCTGGCTGGACGACACCTACGTGACCGACTGGGTGCGGACCGTGCAGTGGGGCGGCAAGGGCGGGGGCGGTGTGGTGAGCCCCGAGGTCAACGACGAGGTGCTCGTCGGTTTCGAGCAGGGCCTGCTGGACAGCCCGTACGTCATCGGCGGCCTGTACAACGGCGTCGACCGGCCCTCGCCGCACGACGTGCCGCTCGTGGACGGGACCAGCGGCAAGGTCAACCGCCGTTCGGTCGTGTCCCGTTCGGGGCACCGGCTGGAGCTGCTCGACGCGCGGGCACCGGGTCCGTCCGGGGTGCGCTTGCGCACCGCGGACGAGCGGCTGGAAGTGCTGCTGGACGACCGGAACAACCGGATCGAGCTGACGGTGTACGCGGCCGGCGGCCGGCGGGCACTGTCCTTCGTACGGCTGGACGGCCAGGGCATCACGCTCGACGCGAAGACCGGCAAGGTCAGCGTGCGGGGCGCCTCCGTGGAGATCGACGGCACCACGGCGGTCCGGGTCGGCGGCCGGTCGGTGAGCGTCACCGGCCAGACCGACGTCACACTGGACGGCGGCCTGCTGGGGGTGCTGAAGGCGGACCTCGTACGCATCAACTGACGTCAATTCCCTTATTGTACAAGGCCCTTGGGGCCGCGACCGTTCTTCGAGGAGCCCGGCATGCCCGCCGCAGCCCGTACCGGCGACCCCACCAGCCACGGGGGTGTGATCGCCACCCCGCCGCCCGGCGCCGCCACGGCGGTGGCGCGCGTGCTGATCGGCGGCCGTCCCGCCGCCGTCGTGGGCAGTCTGCACACCTGTGCGATGCCGCCGCACGCCGCCATGGGACCGGCCAACGTGATCCTCCCCGCCCCGGCCGCGCTCGTCGCGGGCGAGGTGCTCATCGGCGGGTTGCCGGCCGCGCGGGCGGGCGACGCCACCGCGTGCGGCGCAACGGTCCAGATCGGCGCCCCGAACGTCCGGATCGGGGGTCTGTGATGAGCGAGCGGTTCATCGGACGCGGCTGGGCGTTCCCGCTGCGGGTCGGGCCGACCGGCGGGATCGCCATGGTGGAGCGCGAGCGGGAGATCGAGGAGGCGATCCGGCTGGTGCTGGGCACCGCGCCCGGCGAGCGCCCGATGCGCCCGGAGTTCGGCTGCGGCATCCACGACTACGTCTTCGCGCCCGGCGACGGCGCCACCGCCGGGCGGATCGCCCAGCAGGTGCGCGAGGCGCTGGAGCGGTGGGAGCCGCGGATCGGGGTGGACGAGGTGATGGTGGCCTACGACGCGGTGGACGCCGGAACCCTCTACATCGACGTGCGCTACACGGTGCGGTCCACCAACGACCGGCGCAACCTGGTGTTTCCCTTCTACACGATCCCCTCCGAGGAGGGGGCCGAGGAAGCGGTCGCGGACTGATGGCCCTGCCCTCCCCCAACCTGGACGACCGGCGGTTCCAGCAACTCGTCGACGAGGCGAAGCGGTATGTGCAGCAGCGCGCCCCGGAGTGGACCGACCACAACGTCTCCGATCCGGGCGTCACCCTGATCGAGACGTTCGCGTACCTCGTGGACCAGTTGCTGTACCGGCTGAACCGGGTTCCGGACAAGAACTACACGGCGTTTCTCGACCTGCTGGGCATCCGGCTGTTCCCGCCGTCGGCGGCCACGGCCGAGGTCGACTTCTGGCTGTCGGCGCCGCAGCCCGACACGGTGACGCTGCCCGTGGGCACCGAGGTGACCACGGCGGACGGCGAGGCGGAGCAGCCCGTGGTGTTCGCGACCACGGACGAACTGCGCATCGTGCCCAGCGAGTTGATGCGGTTGGTGACCGCGCCCCGCACGGGGGAGCACGCCGACCGGACCGGTGAACTCGCCGAGGGCCGCGACGTACGGTGCTTCCAGGTGTCCCCCGAGCCGGGTGACGCGCTGCTGTTCGGGCTGCCGACGGCGGTGCCGCGGTGCGTGGTCGCCGTACGGCTGGACAGCCGGGTGGAGGGCGTCGGAGTGGACCCGCGCCAGCCGCCGCTGGTGTGGGAGGCGTGGGACGGCGGCCACTGGCAGGAGTGCGAGACCGGCTCCGACACCACCGGCGGGCTGAACCGGCCCGGCGAGGTCGTCGTGCACGTCCCGGCCGGGCACACGGCGTCCGTGATCGGCGGAACCCGGGCGGGCTGGCTGCGCTGCCGGGTGACCGAGCCGGAGCCGGGCCAGCCGTTCTACTCGGAGTCCCCGACGGTGCGTGAGGCGAGCGTGTTCACGGTCGGCGGCACCATGGCCGTCGAGCACGCGGAGACCGTCACCGACGTTCCGCTCGGCACGTCGGAGGGCGTGCCGGGGCAGACGT
Organism: Streptomyces sp. NPDC053069; assembly: GCF_044546895.1. NCBI lineage: Bacteria > Bacillati > Actinomycetota > Actinomycetes > Kitasatosporales > Streptomycetaceae > Streptomyces > Streptomyces sp. NPDC053069. Next base: position 323,731 of record NZ_JBITZN010000003.1, read on the forward strand.
TCCGGCTCGGCCGGCCGCCGGTGCTGCTGGACGGCGAGCCGCCGGTGGTGGAGGTCTCCTCGGCCGACGGCTGGCGCCGCTGGGAGGTGGTGGAGCACTTCGGCCGCTCGGGCCCCGGGGACCGGCACGTCCACGTGGACGCGACCACCGGCGAGTTCGCCTTTCCGCCGGCGCTGCGGGAACCGGACGGCACGCTGCGGCTGTGCGGCGCCGTACCGGAGAAGGGCGCACAGATCCGGGTGGCCCGGTACCGCACCGGCGGCGGCCCGGCCGGCAATGTGGCGCGCGGCGCGATCTCCGTGCTGCGCAGTTCCGTTCCGTACATCGCGCGGGTCGGCAACCGGGAGGCCGCACGCGGCGGGGTGGACGGGGAGACGGTCGCCAACGCGAAGCTGCGGGCCCCGGACGCGCTGCGGATGCAGGAGCGGGCCGTGACCGCCGAGGACTACGAGATCATCGCCCGGCAGGCGGCGCCCTCGGTGCGCCGCGTGCGCTGTCTGCCGACGGCGGACGGGGCGGGTGCGGTACGGGTGCTGGTGGTGCCGGACGCGGTGGCCGACGACGGCGACCGGCTGCGGTTCGAGCAGCTCATCCCGTCCGACCAGGTGCTGACGGCGATCACCGGGAGCCTGGACGAACGGCGGCTGATCGGCACCCGGCTGGTGGTGGAGCCGCCGGTCTACCAGGGGGTCACCGTGGTCGCGCGGCTCGGTGCGGCGCCCGAGGACGCGGACCGGGTGCGGGAGGCGGCGCTCGCCGCGCTGTTCCGGTACCTCAACCCGCTGCGCGGCGGGCCCGACGGCACCGGGTGGCCGTTCGGGCGGCCGGTGCAGTACGGGGAGGTGTTCGGCCTGCTGCAACGCGCCACCGGCAACGCGCTGGTGGAGGAGATCCGGCTGTTCGCCGCCGACCCGATCACCGGGCGGCGCGGTGCGCCGGTGGACCGTATCGATGTGACCCCGGGCGCGCTGGTGTTCTCGTACCAGCACCAGGTCGTCGTGCAGCCCCTCGACGGGGAGGCCCGCGCATGAGCCGCGCCGCCGTCCCCGGTCTGCCGAGCCGGCATCCCATCGGCGGGCTGCTGCCCGCGCTGTACGCCGACGACGACTTCGCCCAGCGGTTCACCGCGGGACTGGACACCGTCCTCGCCCCGGTGTTCGCGACCCTCGACAACCTGCCCGCCTACCTCGACCCCCGGGTGGCGCCGCTCGACTTCGTGGTCTGGCTGGCCTCGTGGGTGGGCGCCGCCGACGATCCGGAATGGCCCGCGGAACTGCGCCGCGAGGCGGTCGTACGCGCGCTGGAACTGCACCGCTGGCGCGGCACCCGGCGTGGTCTGGTGGAGCGGCTGCGGCTCACGCTCGGGGTGCACGCCGATGTCGTCGGCGACGGCGGGGCGGTGTGGTCGCGTACCGCGGGCGCCGCGCTGCCGCCGGAGCCGTCCGGCGAGGTGGTGGTCCGGGTGTGGCCGGGCCGCGATCCGGAGGTGGACGAGGGCCGGGTCCGGGAGCTCGTCCGGTCGCTGTGTCCGGTGCATGTCTCATGCCGGGTGGAGGTCCTGCCCGGCCCGCCCACCGGCGAAGGGAGGTGACGTCGTGCGCGCCTGTCCCTCGTGCGGGGCGTCCAACGACCCCACTGACGACTTCTGCGGCAACTGCGGCGCCTACCTGGGCTGGTCGGAGGGCGGCACGCGCACCGCGTCCACGCCGTCGACCGTCCCTGCGCCGGGCGATGCGGCACCGGACACGGCGCCACCGGAGGGCGAAGGACGGACGCCACGTCCTGCTCCGTCTCCGTCCGCGGTCGTCGACGCGGGCGCCGACGGCGACCCCGGCCGCGGCTCGGCCCGGCGCGACGACCCGTCGCCCACGACGAGCACCACGACCGGGACCGGCACCGACTCGGCCGGCCGAAACGGCACCGCAGACCGAACCAGCGGCACCGACACCCGCACCGGCACCGGTGCCGACAGCCGGAACGGCACCGTCGACCGGACCCACGGCCACGACACCGCGGACCGGACCAGCGGCAGCGGCTCCGGCACCGCTGACCGGAGCAGCGGCAGCGGCAGCGGCAGCGGCAGCGGCAGCGGCAGCGGCAGCGGCAGCGGCAGCGGCAGCGGCAGCGGGGACCGTACCGGCCGGGAGGGCGGTGACGGTGTCGGCGGAGGCCGGGGCCGCACGGGCCGCCCCGCCGTACCCGCGCGGCCCCCGGCCCCGGAGGGGGCGCGGCCGGCCGGGGCGCCGCAGCCGGAACCCGTGCTGCCCGTGCGGCCCGCGAAACCCGTCGCGCCGCGTCCCGTCGTACGACCCGTGGCGGAACCGGAGGAGGTGTCGGGGCTGCCGTGCCCGGTGTGCGGTGCGCCCAACCCGTCGGACCGCCGGTTCTGCCGACGCTGCGCCAGTCCGCTGGGCCGGGCGGCGGACCGCGCGCCGCTGCCGTGGTGGCGGACGGTCTGGCCGTTCCGGCGACGGGTACGGGCGGGCTCCGGGCGGGCGGCGCGGCTCCTGGTGACCCTGGCCGTGGTGCTGGCGCTGTGCGCGGCCGGATTCCTCCTGCTGCCGGCCGGCCGCGCCCTGTTCGAGGACACCCGGGACAAACTCGGCGGGGTCAAGGCGGTCACCCCGGCCGCGGTGAAGGCCGGCGCCCAGGTGCCCTCGCATCCGGCGACGAACACCACGGACGGCCTCAGCAACCGCTATTGGGGCGCGCCCGGGGCGGGTGCCTCCGTGACGTACACCTTCGGCACACCGTTCCGGCTGGTCGACCTCATCATCACCAACGGGGCCTCGACGTCACCGCAGGAGTACGCCGGCGAGGCCCGGGCGCTCCGGATGGATCTGGAGGTCACGTCGGCGGACGGTGCGGTGCACCGCAGGGAGCTCACGCTCAGCGACAAGCCGGGCCCGCAGACCTTCCCGACCGGGATCGGCGACGTGGTGCGGGTACGGCTGGTGCTGCGGTCGGTCACGGGGCTCACGGCGCATCGTCATGTCGCGGTCGCGGAGGTGGAGTTCTTCCAGCGCAGCTGACGTTCCCGGGAAATGACCGAGGGGCCGCTCCAGATCTCTCTGAAACGACCCCTGACCTGCGACTTCACAAAGTCGGGACGACAGGATTTGAACCTGCGACCCCTTGACCCCCAGTCAAGTGCGCTACCAAGCTGCGCCACGTCCCGATGCGCTCACTCGCGGTGATCCGCGTGATCGCGCGAACAGAACTTTACCCCACCTCCGGGTGTGGGCCGAAGAGGGCCCGGCAGGACATGGCGGGAGGCGGGGGACAATCGGCCGTATGACGAGTGCGGGTGGATCGGATGCCAGGGACCGGGACGAGGAGGGGCGGGCGCGCAACGCCCGGCCCCGGGACGGGCTCGGTCGCCCGCTGCCCTACGGCGCGGAGGGCGTACCGCGACAGCCGGAGGGGGTTGTGCGGAGGCCGGAGGAGACCGTCGCCCAGGCGCAGGAGCTGCTGGACGCGGGTAAGCCGTTCCACGCGCACGAGGTGTTCGAGGACGCCTGGAAGTCGGGCCCGCAGGAGGAGCGGGCGTTGTGGCGGGGCCTGGCCCAGCTGGCGGTCGGGCTCACCCACGCGGCCCGCGGCAACGCCGTGGGCGGTGCGCGTCTGCTGCGGCGGGGCGCCGGGGCACTCGGGCAGTGGGAGACGACGCAGGGCGAGGACCGGCCGTACGGGATCGATCTCGCCGGGCTCACCCGGTGGGCGCGGGAACTGGCGGCGCGCGTGGAGAGCGGGGGGCGCCCCGTGGACGCGCCGGCCGAGGCACCCCGGCTCCGCTCCTGACGCATGCGCTGATCCACTCCGGACGCGTGTCCTGACGCGGGCCGGCACCGGCGGGCGGAGGCGCCGCACCCGCTGTCCGTGGCATGCGGCAGACTCGGGGCGTGCGAAAGATTCATGTCATCGGTATCGGCGCGGGCGACCCCGACCAGCTGACCCTGCAGGCGGTCAAGGCGCTGCGGAGCACGGACGTGTTCTTCCTGCTCGACAAGGGCGAGGTGAAGAGCGATCTCACCCAGCTCCGCCGGGACATGCTGGAAGCTCATCTGCCCGAGGGGTCGTACCGGGTGGTGGAGGCCCGTGACCCGGAGCGGGACCGCAGGGCGGGCGGGCCGGCGTACTCACCGGCCGTGGAGGACTGGCGCAGCGCGCGGGCCGGGATCTACGAGCGGCTGATCATCGAGGAACTGGGCGAGGACGCCACCGGTGCCTTCCTGGTGTGGGGCGATCCGGCGCTGTACGACAGCACTCTGGGGATTCTGCAGGAGGTGCTGGAGCGGGGCACGGTGGAGTTCGCCTACGACGTCATCCCCGGCATCAGCAGTGTCTCCGCGCTGGTCGCCCGGCATCGCACGGGACTGAACCGGGTGGCCCGTCCGGTGCAGATCACCACCGGGCGGCGGCTGGCCGAGGGCTTCCCCGAGGGCGTGGACGACGTGGTCGTGATGCTGGACGCCCACCAGGCCTTCCGGCGGTACGCCGGGGAGGACATCGACATCTACTGGGGCGCGTACATCGGCACCGCGGACGAGATCCTCGTCTCCGGCCCGATCGGCGAGGCCGGTCCCCGCATCGAGCAGGTGCGGGCCGAGGCGCGCGAGCGCAAGGGCTGGATCATGGACACGTACCTGCTGCGCAGGAACCCCGGCGACGGCTGAGGCCCCGGCTGCCTCGTCGTCACGCCGGGCCGAGGCCCAGCCACTGCAGTGCGCCCGCCACGTCGGGCACCGTCGTGACGCCCCGGGGCAGCGGCGGGCGGTGTACGACGATCACGGGCAGGCCGAGTCGCCGGGCTGCCGTCAGCTTCGCGGCCGTCGCCCGGGCGCCGCTGTCCTTGGTCACGAGGACGTCGATGCGGTGCCCCCGCAGCAGCTCGGTCTCGTCGGCGAGCGTGAACGGGCCGCGGGCCAGGACGACTTCGGTGTCCGGCGGCAGGGGCGGCTCGGGTGGGTCGACCGACCGTACGACGAAGTGCAGGCCGGTCAGGTGGGCGAAGGCCGCGAGGCCCAGGCGTCCGGTGCTGAGGAACACCCTGCGGCCCAGACCCGGCAGCGCCTCGGCGGCCGCGGCCAGGGACGGGACGTCGTGCCAGCGGTCGCCGGGGCCCGGCTGCCAGCCGGGGCGGCGCAGCACCACGGCCGGCACTCCGGTGGCCGCTGCGGCGCGGGCCGCGTGGGCCGTGATGGCCTCGGCGAAGGGGTGGGTGGCGTCGACCAGGGCGTCCACGTGGTGGGCGCGGAGCCAGTCGGCCAGTCCTTGTGCGCCGCCGAAGCCGCCGATCCGTACCTCGCCCGCCAGGGCTCCCGGGCGGGCGACACGGCCCGCCAGGGACGTGGTGACCCGGACGCCGGGCCGGGCGGCGAGGTCGGCGGCGAGGCGGCGGGCCTCGGTGGTGCCGCCGAGGACCAGGACATGCGCGGGCATAGGGGTGAGGGTACGAGGTCGTGCGGGACGCTCCACCGTGCGGGTCGCTACCGTCGAGCCATGCGATCCGTGGAGTCCGTGCGTGCCGTGCTGATCGACATCGACGGTGTCCTCACCGTCTCCTGGAAGCCGCTGCCGGGTGCCGTGGAGGCGCTGCGCGCGATCCGCGCGGCGGGGCTCGGTGTGGCACTGGTGACCAACACGACGTCCCGTACCCGGGCGTCGATCGCCGAGACGCTGTCGGGGTCCGGGTTCGAGGTGAGTGCGCAGGACGTGCTCACGGCGCCCGCCGTCACCGCCGCCCACCTCGCCGAACACTTCCCGGGTGCCCGCTGTGCCCTGCTCAACAGCGGGGACATCGGGGAGGACCTCGGTGACCTCGTCCTCGTCGAGGAGCGTCCGGACGTGGTCGTCCTCGGCGGCGCGGGGGACGGGTTCGACTACCCGGCGCTCAACCGGGCCTTCGGGTATCTCCAGCGGGGCGCCCGGCTGATTGCCATGCACCGCAACCTGTACTGGCGCACCGACGAGGGGCTGCAACTGGACTCGGGCGCGTTCCTGCTCGGGCTGGAGAAGGCCGCTCGGGTGGAGGCCGAGGTCACGGGCAAGCCGTCCGCGGCGTTCTTCGAGACGGCACTGGCCGGGCTCGGGGTGAGCGCGGACCGGGCGCTGATGGTGGGCGACGACATCGAGTCGGACGTGCTCGCTGCGCAGCGGGCCGGGATCACGGGGGTGCTCGTCAGGACGGGCAAGTACCAGCCGGAGGCCCACGAGAACGCGAGCGGGACGCCGGACCACGTGCTGGACTCCTTCGCGGACCTCCCGGCCCTGCTGGGGCTAGCGCAGTAGCAGTTGCACTCCGCCCACGACGGTCGCCGCGATCACGAGTTGTTCGAAGAGTCGCTGGTTGATCCGGTTCACAGCCCACTTGCCGAACAACGCGCCGGGCACGACGAACACCGCGAGTGCGGCGTCGAGGAGCAGCGAACGGCCGTCGATCAGGCCGAGACCGGCGCTGAACGGCACTTTCGAGACGTTCACAATGAGGAAGAAGAACGCCGATGTGCCCAGAAAGCCCAGCTTCCGGAAGCCCGCCGACAGCAGATACAGCGACATCACCGGGCCGCCCGCGTTGGCGACCATCGTGGTGAATCCCCCGAGCACGCCGTACGAGCGGGCCTTGGCGCGCCCCGCCCGGGTGGTCACCGTGTCCGGCGCGTCCCCGGCCCCGCCGTTCTCCCGGCGCCGCCACAGGGTGACACCGGCCATCAGCAGCAGGATCGCACCGATCGAGGTCCGTACGATCCCGTCGTCGGCCCACATCAGGAACAGCGTGCCGGCCACCACACCGGCCGCGACGGCCGGGAACAGCCGCCACAGGGTGGGCCAGTGGGCGTGCCGCCGGTAGGTGAGGACGGCGAGCACGTCCCCGGCGATCAGGACGGGCAGCAGCACGCCGGTGGAGGCGCGGGCCGGCAGGACCGCCGCGAAGATCGCGAGGCTCACCGTGTTGGCCCCGCTCACCGCGGTCTTGGAGAAGCCGACGAGCAGGGCCGCGCAGGCGAGCGCCGCGAACCCCCAGCCGGACATGTGCCAGAGCGTCATCGTGTTCATGCGGGGACCGATGCTATGTCCTGACAACCCTGAGGAGTAAGGACCGTCTCGCCAGGTGATCCCTGCCGCGGTCTCCTCGCCCGCTATGACCGTGGTGCGTACTGCTCCCGGAGTTCCCGCTTGAGCACCTTCATGCTGGGTCCGAGCGGCATCGCGTCCGTGAACTCCACACGCCGCGGGTACTTGTGCCGGCCGAGGTGCTCCTTGGACCACTCGGTGATGGCTGCGGCGTCGGGGCCGGTACCCGGTGCGGGTACGACGACGGCGCAGACCTCCTCGCCGTGCAGCTCGTCGGGCAGGCCGATGACCGCGACCTGGGCGACGCCCGGGTGGCGCAGCAGGACCTCCTCGACCTCCCGCGGGTACACGTTGTAGCCGCCGCGGATGATGACGTCCTTCTTGCGGTCGACGATCCTCAGGAAGCCGTCCTCGTCCTTGGTGCCGAGGTCGCCGGTGCGGAACCAGCCGTCGACCAGGACCTGGGCGGTGGCTTCGGGGCGGCCGAGGTAGCCGGAGAAGACGTTGTGGCCGCGGATGACGACCTCGCCCAGTTCACCGGGCGGCAGCAGCTCGATGCGGTCTTCGGCCTCGGCGCGGGCGATCTCCACGTCGACGCCCCACAGCGGGTGGCCGATGGTGCCGGCCCTGGTGCCGAAGTCGGGCTGGTTGACGGTGGCCGTCGGGGAGGTCTCCGACAGCCCGTACCCCTCGTGGATCTTCGCCCCGAAGGCGGCCTCGAACCGCTCCAGTACGGCGACGGGCAGCGAGGCGCCGCCGGAGACGCACACGCGCAGTTCCGGGAGCGGCCCGGCGTCCCGGGCCGCCGCCGTCAGGGCGACGAACATGGTCGGCACGCCGTGGAAGGTGTTCACGCCCTCCTTCACCATCAGCTCGATGGCGCGGGCCGCGTCGAAGCGGGGCAGGAGCACGAGCGTGGCGCCCGCCCGCCAGGTGGAGTTGAGCGACACCGTCTGGCCGAAGGCGTGGAACAGCGGCAGCGCGCCGAGGGCGATGTCGTCGGCGCGGATGTCGTTGGCGTCGAAGGCGTTGACCGTCGCGTTCATCACGATGTTGAAGTGGCTGAGCACGGCACCCTTCGGGACGCCGGTCGTGCCGCTCGTGTAGAAGATCACCGCCGGGTCGTCGACGGCGCGGGTGACGTACGACGGCAGCGGCTCGGTGCCGTCCGTGAGCCTGTCGAACTCCTCGCCCAGGGTCACGGTCCGGATGCCCAGGGCGTCGGCGGCGGGCCGTGCGGTCTGTGCCTGCGCGGGGTGCACCAGAAGCAGGGTCGCCCCGCTGTCCTTGAGCACGTGCTCGACCTCCCCGGCCGACAGCAGCAGATGCACGGGTACGACGACTCCGCCCGCCGCGGCGATCGCGTAGTAGGCGACCGGGAACTCGGCGGTGTTGGGGGCCATCAGCGCCACCCGGTCACCCGGTCGTACGCCGAGCCCGGTGAGCGCGCCCGCCCGGGCCAGGGCCCTGCGCCACACCTCCGCGAAGGTCAGCCGCAGCTCGCCTTCGACGAGCGCCGTCCTGTCGGGACGGCGCCGGGCGTTCTCGGCGAGGATGGCGGCGACGGACAGGGTTGCCATGGAGTGCTGCTCCGTTTCCTTGCTGCGGCTCGACCGACCGGATCCCCCCTTGGTAAGCGGGCTGGGGGGTGTCGTTTGGATCATCCCGGCGAGAACGCCACCCTCTAGTGCCTCTCGACCAGCACCGCGCTCCCCTGCCCCACCCCCACGCACATGGTCGCCAGCCCCCGCTCGGCGCCCGTGCGCCGCATCCGGTGCAGCAGCGTCGTGAGGATGCGGGCGCCCGAGCAGCCGAGGGGGTGGCCGAGGGCGATGGCGCCGCCGGTCGGATTCACCAGGTCCGGGTCGATGCCGAGCTGTTCGACGCAGGCGAGGGCCTGTGCGGCGAACGCCTCGTTGAACTCGGCCTCCTGCAGGTCGGCGACGTCCCAGCCGGCCCGGGCCAGTACCTTGCGGGTGGCGGGGACGGGGCCGATGCCCATCACATCGGGGTGGACCCCGGCGGAGGCACCCGCGACATAGCGGCCCAGGGACTCCAGACCCAGCTCGTTCAGGGCCTCCTCGCTGACCAGGAGCAGTCCGGCCGCGCCGTCGTTCATCGGCGAGGCGTTGCCCGCCGTGACCGTGCCGCCCGGGCGGAAGACCGGCTTGAGGCGGGCGAGTTTCTCCAGCGAGGTGTCCTCGCGGACGCATTCGTCCTGCTCGACCACGATCCCGTCCGGGCGCTCCACGGGCAGGATTTCGTCGTCGAAGTGGCCGTTCTTGCGTGCGGCGGCGGCGAGTTGGTGGCTGCGCAGGGCGAAGGCGTCCTGCCGCTCGCGCGAGATGCCGTACCGCTCGGCGACCTCCTCGGCGGTCTCGCCCATGGACAGCAGGCCGTGCAGCTCCTTCATCGCGGGGTTGACCAGGCGCCAGCCGAGGCGGGTGTCGTACGTCTCGATGCGCTGGGGCAGGGCCTCGTCGGGGCGGGGCAGCACGAAGGGGGCGCGGCTCATCGACTCGGAGCCGCCCGCGATCACGATGTCGGCCTCGCCGGCGGCGATGGTGCGGGCGGCGGTGGTGACCGCTTCTAGTCCGGAGGCGCACAGCCGGTTGACGGTGGCGCCGGGTACGGAGTCGGGGAGCCCGGCGAGCAGGGCGGCCATGCGGGCGACATTGCGGTTGTCCTCGCCGGCCTGGTTGGCCGCACCCCAGTAGACGTCGTCGATCCGGGCCGGGTCGAGCTCGGGCACCTCGGCCACCAGATGGCGGATCACGCCGGCCGCCAGGTCGTCGGGGCGGACCGAGGAGAGGGCTCCGCGCAGCTTGCCGATGGGGGTGCGGCGGGCGGCCGCGAAGTGGACGGGACGCACGGCTTGGACTCCTGACCTACGACTGATCCACGACGCTGTGGACCAGCGACCACACGGGACACTTAATTAGCACTGCTAGTTTTGGACTATAGACCTCCGACCGGCCCCCTGGGAAGATCCCACCGGACCTTCACCGAGTCGGCGGAGGAGAGCGGAGGAGACATGCCCCACGTCCGCCAGCACACCCTCGACGGCACCCGTGGCCCGGTCGCCGTACGCGAGTGGCCGCACCCCGCACCCCGGTACCTGGCGCTGATCGTGCACGGATACGGCGAGCACGCGGGCCGGTACGACGAACCGGCCGCCGTCCTCACCGGGCACGGGGCGGCCGTGTACGGGCCCGATCACATCGGCCACGGCAGGTCGGCCGGGGAACGGGTGCTGATCGAGGACTTCGAGGACGTGGTCACCGATGTGCACGCGGTGGCGGACCTCGCCCGGGCCGCGCACCCCGGGCTGCCGCTCGTGATGGTCGGCCACTCCATGGGCGGACTGATCGCCGCCCGCTACTCCCAGCGGTACCGGGCCGAACTGAGCGCACTGGTCCTTTCGGGGCCGGTGATCGGCATCTGGGAGCTGCCGGGGCGACTGCTGGCCCTGCCGGAGATCCCGGACACCCCGGTCAGCCCGGCCGCGCTGTCCCGGGACCCGGCCGTCGGCGCCGCCTACGCCGCCGATCCGCTGGTGTGGCACGGGCCGATGAAGCGGCCGACGCTGGAGGCGTTCACCCGGACCCTGGAGGCCGTCGGCCGGGGCGGGAACGTGGGCGACCTGCCGCTGCTGTGGCTGCACGGGGACGACGACCGGCTGGTGCCGCCGTCCGGCAGCCGGATCGGCGTGGAGCGGCTCGCCGGCGGCCGGCTGACGGAGCGGATCTTCGCCGGGGCGCGGCACGAGGTGTTCCACGAGCTCGGAAAGAAGGAGGCCTTCGCGGAGGTGATCCGCTTCCTGGACGCGGCACTCCCCCACTGACCAGGCCTGTTTTACCTCTCAGGGCGCTGGGCACCCGCCCCTTCGGACCCAGGCGACTGAACACAGACGACTGGAAACAGACGACTGGGCACAGACGACTGGGCACAGACGATTCCTGACAGACTTGACGGAAGGGGACGGACGCACCATGGCCGTGGTGAAGAGCACGCTGCCCGAGGAAGCGCTCGGGGTCACCGGGACCGCCCTGCAGGAGACCCTGGTGGACCTGCTCGGGCTGTCGCTGATCGGGAAGCAGGCGCACTGGAACATCGTGGGTCCGCGGTTCCGGTCGATCCACCTCCAGCTCGACGAGGTGGTCGCGACGGCGCGCGCCCACTCCGACACCGTCGCCGAACGCGCCGCCGCGCTGGGCGTGGCCCCGGACGGCCGGCCCGAGACGATCGCCGCGACCTTCGCGCTGCCCGGCACCAAGGACGGCTGGCTGCGCGACACCGAGGTGGTGGAGCTGATGGTGTCCGCGCTGGAGACGGCCGTCGGCCGGCTGCGCGAGCGGATTGCGGCGACGGAGAAGCCCGACCCGGTCACCCAGGACCTGCTGATCTCCGTCACGGCCGACCTGGAGAAGCAGCGCTGGATGTTCCAGGCCGAGAACCACCCGCGCGAGAACGCCCCCAGCTAGACGACGCCCCCGCACGGAAGGGGAAACCCATGGCCGACGCCCTCGAAACCGAAGCGCTGTGGGAGGACTTCCACCGCGTGGTGAACATGACCTCCGCCGAGCTCGCGGCCTGGCTCCGGGTCCGCGACGCCGACGAGGAGGCCGAGCCGCTGCCCGAGGAGGCCGGCACGCCGACCGGGCAGCATGTTCTCGCCATCCTCCAGAAACGCCGCACCGATCTCACCGACGACGACATCCGCGTGATGCACAAGGTCGTCGACACGGTCGGGGACCTCGTGGACATGGCGGACGAGCCGGAGCGGGAGACGGCGGCGGACGACGCCCGCCGGCACCGCCTGATGACCCTGGGCCACGACCCGCTCAAGCCGTAGACCGGGAGGGCCTGGTCATGAACCGCGACGAAAGGGTCCTGCGCGAGCTGGTGTCCGAGTACGGGCAGACGTACGCCGAGGAGGCGGGCATCAAGCTGAAGGACACCCCGCAGCCGCTGTACCGGCTGCTGGTGCTCGCCCTGCTGCTCAGCGCCCGGATCCGCGCCTCGGTCGCGGTGGCCGCCGCGAAGGCCCTGCACGAGGACCACCTGGACAGCCCGCGCCGCATGGCCGACGCCGACTGGCAGCAACGCGTCGACGCGCTCGGCCGCGGCGGCTACCGGCGCTACGACGAGCGCACCGCCACCCAGCTCGGCGACGGTGCCGAGCTGTTGCTGGACCGCTGGGCCGGAGATCTGCGCCGGCTGCACGAGGAGGCGCACGGCGACACCGGCGAACTCAAGCGGCTGCTCCAGGAGGAGCCGGGGATCGGTCCGGCCGGCGCCGACATCTTCCTGCGCGAGGCCCAGCGCATCTGGCCCGAACTCGCGCCCTACATCGACGGCAAGGCGCTCGACGGAGCGCGGCGGCTCGGGCTGCCGAAGGATCCCGAGAAGCTGACGAGACTGGCCAAGGACACCGAACCGGCCACGCTGGCCGCCGCGTTGGTGCGTGCCGCACTCGACAAGGAGGTGGCCGAAGACTGTCTGCGCCGCGCCGGATGATCGTGTCGGACTGCGCCTCGCATCGGGTGGGAGCGAAGGAGCAGCAGAGGGAGCCGTCCGGGCGGCGCGCGCCAACCGGGCGTTCAAGGTGGTGTCGACACTCGTCGACGCGCTGGCGCCGGGCAGTCTGCTGGTGCTGTCGACGATGACGGCCGACTTCGAACCGGAGAACGTCGAGAAGGGCATCGCCGCCTGCGCGGCGGGCGGAGTGACTCTCGTGGCGCGGGGCTCGACCTGCTGGAGCCGGGCGTCGTACCGGTCGACGAGTGGCGCAGGGCCGAGCCCCGGACGGCGCGGGACCGGTCTCCCTGTACGGCGCCGTGGGCCGCACGCCCAGGCGCTGACAAGCCGTGGGCCGCACGCCCAGGCGCTGCTGCCGACCAACAGCCGGGGCGCTACAGGCCCAGCACGCGGGAGACGGTCCGCAGCACCCCGTCGTCGTTGTTGGACGGCGCGAGGTGGCGGGCCCTGCGGACCACCTCCGGATGGGCGTTGGCCATGGCGAACGACCACTCGGCGGCGTCGAGCATCTCCAGGTCGTTGAGGTAGTCGCCGAAGACCATCGTCTGCGCGGGCGTGATGCCGAGGGCCCGCTGCAGGCCGCGCAGCGCGGTGCCCTTGTTGGCGGTGCGGTTCATGACGTCCACCCAGTGCTCGCTGGAGACCACGACCTGGTGGGTGCCGGCGAACCCGGCGAGGGCCGGGGCGGTGGTCTGCTCGGCACGCCCGAAGTCGATCAGCGCGACCTTGATCACCTCGTCGTCGACGGCGGTGACGTCCTCGACGACCTGGTGCGCGACGTAGTACTGGCGGACCTCGGCCAGGAACGCCTCGTCGGTCCGCTCGACGTACGCCGCTCGCTTGCCGCACACCACGGCGCCGACGTCCACACTGTCCGCGACCAGCCGCCTTACCGTACGGGCCACCCCGGCGGCGACAGATCTGTCCATCGTGTCGGAGCTCAGCTCCACGCCGTCGCGGACCACGTACGTGCCGTTCTCGGCGATGAACACCATGCCTTCGGCGACATCCGCGAACTGCCTCGCCAGCGTGGCGTACTGGCGGCCGCTCGCCGGGCTGAACAGCACTCCGCGCCGGCGCAGTTCGGCGAGCATCGGCCACAGCCCGTCAGGGATCCGCCGGGCGTCGTCCAGCAGGGTGCCGTCCATGTCGGTGACGATCAGCCGGATGTCGGCGGGGCCTGCGGGCAGGCCGGGGACGTTCAGGAGGGGCGCGGGCGTGGCGGTCATGTCCTGCTTCCGGTCGGGGACGGCGTACCGGTCCAGTGTTCCTCATGCGCCGAGACGGCCCGTCGGCCGCCCGGAAACGCCTGGAACCGTCTGGAACCGCCCAGGGTGCGCGTTTCCCGGGACAGCGCGATCAACGGGCGGCACAATGACGGCGGAACACCGAGAACCGGAGAAGGGCGGCCACGTGACCGAGAGCCACTCCCCGACGTCCGGGCCGGGGCAGCTGAACACCTCCGTGGCACACAACGCCCGGGTGTGGAACTACTGGCTCGGCGGCAAGGACAACTACGAGATCGACCAGCGGGTCGGTGAGCACGTCGCCGGGATGTTCCCGGTGATCCGGGAGGTGGCCCGGGCGGACCGGGAGTTCCTGGCCAGGGCGGTGCGGTTCCTCGCGGCCGAGCGGGGGACACGGCAGTTCCTGGACGTCGGCACCGGCCTGCCGACCGTCGACAACACCCACGAGATCGCGCAGCGGATCGCTCCCGAGTCCCGGATCGTGTACGTCGACAACGACCCGATCGTGCTCGTGCACGCCCGCTCGCTGCTCACCAGCTCGCCCGAGGGCGCCACGGACTACGTCGACGCCGACGTCCGCGACCCGGACGGCATCCTGCAGCGCGCCGCCGACACCCTGGACCTGTCCCGTCCGGTCGCGTTGATGATGCTCGGCATCCTGAACTTCGTCCTGGACACCGACGAGGCCCGGGACATCGTGCGGCGGCTCATGACGGCACTGCCCCCGGGCAGCCACCTCGTCCTCACCCACCCGACCTACGACGGTGACGTGGGAGGCGAGGGCAACGTGGCCGCAATGGAGTTCTGGAACGCCAACGCCACCCCGCCGATCACCGCCCGCAGCCGCGCGGAGATCGCCGGCTTCCTCCAGGGCCTGGAGCTCGTCGAGCCGGGTCTGGTGCCCTGTTCGCAGTGGCGCGCCGGGGCGGAGGCCGCCGCGGTGCCGCAGTACGGCGCCGTGGCCGTGAAACGCTGACGCCGGCACCGGCGGGCCGGCGCCGAGGACGAGAGATGGCCGAGGAGGACGGATGACCACCCTTGCCGACCCCGTGCCCGGCGGACGGCCGGAGGATCTGCGCCGGGTCGCCGGACTCACCGCGCGCCTCGCCGCGAAGGACGTGCGCGGGATCGTGCTGGCCTACGTGGACACCGCGGGTGTCTGCCGGGTGAAGACGATCCCGGCGGCGCGGCTGGAGGCGGCGGTCTCCTGGGGCGTCGGCATGTCCCCGGTGTTCGACACCTTCCTGGCCGGCGACTCGATCGTCGGCACCGACGTCCTCGGCTCCCCCGACGGTGACCTCCGGCTCTATCCGGACCTGGACCAGCTGGTCGCGCTGGCCGGTCAGCCGGGGTGGGCGTGGGCGCCGGTGGACCGGATCACCCAGGAGGGCGAGCGGCACCCCGGCTGTGCCCGGACGTTTCTGCGCCGGATCGTCGCCGGTGCCGCCGAACGGCACGGCCTCGCCTTCAAGGCGGCGATCGAGGTGGAGTGGACGGTCGGGCTCGGTTCGGCGCCGGCCGGGGAGTTCGTGCCGGCGGTGTCGGGTCCGGCGTACGGCGGGATCCGGCAGGTGGAGCTGAGCGACTGCGCCGCCGATCTGCTGGCCGCGCTGGCCGCGCAGGGTGTGGACGTCGACCAGCTGCATCCCGAGTACGCGGCAGGGCAGTTCGAGGTCTCGGTGGGCGCGCTGGACCCGGTGGCGGCGGCCGACCGGAGCGTGCTGGTACGGCAGACGATCCGGGCGGTCGCCCAGCGGCACGGCCTCAGGGTGTCGTTCTCGCCGGCGGTGTCCGCCGAGGGCGTCGGCAACGGCGGCCATCTGCACCTGTCCTGCTGGCGCGGCGGGGTCAACCTGCACGCGGGCGGGGAGCGCCGGTACGGCATGACACCGGAGGCGGAGTCCTTCGCCGCCGGAATCCTGGCCCGCCTGCCCGCGCTGACGGCCGTCACCGCGCCGAGCCCGGTCAGCTATCTGCGGCTCAGGCCGTCGCAGTGGGCCGGGGTGTTCACCGCCTGGGGCCGGGAGACCCGCGAGGCCGCGCTGCGGATGATCACCGGCACGGCGGGGCGCGGGGCGCAGGACGCCAACCTGGAGGTGAAACCGGTCGATCTGGCCGCCAACCCCTATCTCGCCCTCGGCTGCGTCATCGCCGCCGGCCTGGACGGGATCGACTCGTCCCTCACCCTCCCGGAGGAGATCACCGGCGATCCGGCCCGGTACGGCCCGGACGAGGCGGCGGCCCTCGGCGTACGGCGGCTGCCGCAGTCGCTGCCGCAGGCCGCCCGGGAGTTCCGGGCCGACCAGGTGCTGCGGGCGGCGCTGGGCCCGGTCCTCGCCGACGCGGTGACCGCGGTACGGCTCGGCGAGGCGGCGGCCGTCGAGGGGCTCGACGACGCGCGGGTGGCGGCGGCCTACCGCTGGGTGTACTGACCATGGCCACGCCGGGGCCGGTGCACGAGGCGCTCGCCGAGCTGGAGCTGGTGGACCACCACTGCCACGGCGCGGTGACGGCCGACCTCGCGCCCGGGCAGTTCGCCTCGCTGCTGACCGAGGGCGAGGCCTGGCCCGGTGTCTCGCCCTTCGACACCCCCGTCGGTGTGGCCGTACGCCGCCACTGCGCGCCCCTGCTGGGCCTGCCCCGGCACGCGCCGGCGGCCGACTACGTGGCGCGCCGCTCGGCCCTGGGCTGGCGGGAGGTCAACCGCCGTTTCCTGCGCGCCGCCCGGGCCGGGGCGTTCCTCGTGGACACCGGCTACGCCCCGCACCCGCTCACCTCGCCCGCCGAGCTGGCCGAGGCCGCGGGCGCCGCCGCCCACGAGGTCGTACGCCTGGAACGGCTGGCGGAGGCGGTGGCCGCGCGGGGGGTCGAGCCGGACGCGTTCGCGACCGCCTTCCGTACGGCCGCCGAGGAGGCCGTACGCCGGCCGGGTGTGGTGGCGGTGAAGTCGGTGGCCGCCTACCGCACCGGGTTCGCCCTGGACCCGGCCCGGCCGACGGACAGCGAGGTGACCGGCGCCGCCCGGCGCTGGCTCGCGGGCGGCGGCCGTCTCGCCGACCCGGTCCTGGTACGGCACCTGCTGTGGACCGCCGTGGACCTCGGCCTGCCGCTGCAGCTGCACACCGGCTTCGGGGACGCCGACCTGCGGCTGCACCACGCCGACCCGGCCCTGCTGACCGACTGGCTGCGCCTGGTCTCCGGCACGGTCCCGGTGCTGCTGCTGCACTGCTGGCCGTACCACCGCCAGGCCGCCTACCTGGCCGCGGTGTTCGAGCAGGTGTACCTGGACGTGGGTCTCGCTCTGCACCACACAGGCCCGGCCCGCTGCCGGGCCGTGCTGGAGGAGGCGCTGGAGATCACCCCGTTCCGCAAACTGCTGTACAGCTCCGACGCCTACGGAGTGGCCGAATTCCATCACCTCGGCGCTCTCTGCTTCCGCCAAGGGCTCGCCGATCTGCTCCAAGCGCGCGTCGACGCGGACGAATTGAGCCTGCCCGACGCCCTGCGGATCGCGGCCTGGACCGGCCGCGACAACGCCCGGCGCGTCTACGGACGGCCCGTCGGTGACGACGCCCCGGCCCATGACCCCGGCAAACGCCCCACCCGGAAAGTATGATCAAGCAATGTCTGACATGACTGAGACGACGCCCGGCTGGCTGACTACGGACGAGCTGGAATTGGCCAGGGCCCGGATGCCGATCCTGTACGTCGAGGCCGTACCCGTGCGCGTGGACGACAGCGGCGAAGTCACCAGCATCGGACTGCTGCTGCGGATCGGCCCCGACGGGACGGTCAGCCGGACCCTGGTCTCCGGCCGCGTCCTGCACCACGAGCGGGTCCGCGACGCCCTGCTGCGCCATCTGGAGAAGGACCTCGGCCCGGTCGCACTCCCCCGCGTCCCGGCGTCACTGCAGCCCTTCACCGTCGCGGAGTATTTCCCGACGGCGGGCATCACGCCGTACCACGATCCGCGTCAGCACGCGGTGTCCCTCGCCTACATCGTCCCGGTCTCCGGCGACTGCCGCCCCCGGCAGGACGCGCTGGACCTCGTCTGGTTCAGCCCGCAGGAGGCCGCCTCCCCGGCCGTGCAGAGCGAGATGCCGGGCGGACACGGGGTCCTGCTCAAGCAGGCGCTCGCGCACGTGGGTCTGACGTACTGAGGCCGGCGGCCACCCGACCCGCCTGTCCATCAGGCCGGTCGGACCGCCGTCCTGCGCCCCCTTGACCGTCCGGACCGACGGTCAAGGGGCGCCTGGCTGACGCTCGCTCAGCTCCCGAACTCCCTTGCCCGGACGCGGTGCTGACGGATCCGCACAGGCGGCCCCGGCACACGAGGCGCCTCGCGCATTGCTTAGGCTTGACCTCGGCCGGAACGGCAGCGACACGGGGGAAGTATGCGGAAAGAGGCGGCGCGCTACCTTCGTTGTCCGCACTGTTCCGGCACGGTGACGATGGCCGGGAACACACTGCGGTGCGCCGAGGGACACAGCTTCGACATGGCGAAGCAGGGTTACGTGAACCTGCTGCGCGGGGCCGCCAAGTTCAGCGCGGACACCGCGGAGATGGTCGCGGCCCGCTCGGACTTCCTGGCCGCCGGTCATTACGCGCCGATCGCCGAGTCGCTTGCCGCGCTGGCCCGCGAGACGGCTCCGGCGTCCGGGGACGCCGGCTGTGTGGTCGACATCGGCGGCGGCACGGGCTACTACCACGCGCGGGTGATGTCGGAACTGCCGGACGCCGAGGGCATATTGCTCGACATCTCGAAGTTCGCCGCCCGCCGGGCCGCCCGGGCGCATCCCCGCATCAGCGCGGTCGTGGCCGACGCCTGGGACCGGCTGCCCTTCGGCGACGGGGCCGCATCGGTGGTCCTCAACGTCTTCGCGCCGCGCAACCCGGCCGAACTGCGCCGGATCCTACGACCCGACGGCGTCCTTCTGGTCGTGACGCCGCAGCCCGGTCATCTGCGGGAACTGGTGGACGCCCTCGGGCTGCTGCGGGTGGACGAGCAGAAGGACGCGCGGCTGGCGGACCGGTTCGCGGCGCACTTCACCGAGACGGCCCGGACAGCGACCCGCGGCACCATGACCCTTGACCACCAGACCCTGCCCCAGCTGGTGAGGATGGGCCCGAACGCCTGGCACCAGCTCGACGGGCAGTTGGAGGAACGCATCGCACGGCTGCCCGAGCCCTGCGAGGTGACGCTGACCGTGACACTGACCGCCTACCGTCCGCCGGCCTGAACCACACCGGGCGGCCGGAGCGCGCGGTGCGGGGGCGGGGGCGGGGGCGGGGGCGGGGGCAGCGGAAACGATCAAAGGGCCGCTCCAGATACCTCTGAAGCAGCCCTTGACCTGCGACTTCGCAAAGTCGGGACGACAGGATTTGAACCTGCGACCCCTTGACCCCCAGTCAAGTGCGCTACCAAGCTGCGCCACGTCCCGGTGCCGTTTGACCTGGGGTTTCCCCGGTCGAAACGCGCAGAGAAACAATACCGCACTCGGCTCGGTGGTCGCGCACGGCTTCTCCGGTTGACGGCTGTCGATTGACCTCAAGCTAGGTTGAGGTTGCACGATCACGGCATGACGATCACAGCGGACCACAGCCGCACCTACGGCTATGACGACCTGCCCGGCCTGATGAGTCTCATGACGGGCGACGAGAAGCACGGCCCGGCGGCCACCTCCACGCTCGATGTGCTGTGGGTGCTCTACGACCGGGTGCTCCGGGTCACGCCGGAGCGGCGGGAGGATCCGGGCCGGGACCGGTTCCTGCTGAGCAAGGGGCACGGGCCCATGGCGTACTACGCGGTGCTGGCCGCGCGGGGCTTCGTGCCCGTCGAGTGGCTGCCCGGATTCGGGTCCTACGACTCCCCGCTCGGACACCATCCGGACCGGGTGCTGGTGCCGGGAGCCGAGATCGGCAGCGGGTCGCTCGGGCACGGGCTGCCGATCGCCGTGGGCAGCGCGCTGGGTCTGCGGGCTCAGGGGCTGCACGACCCCGCGGTGTGGGTGCTGATCGGGGACGCCGAGCTCGACGAGGGCAGCAATCACGAGGCGATCGCCTTCGCCGGGCCCGCCGGCCTGGAGCGGCTGCACACCGTGGTGGTCGACAACTCCTCCGCCAGCCACGCCCGCCCCGGCGGCATCGCCGCCCGTTTCGAGGCCGCCGGCTGGTCCGCGGTGACCGTCGACGGCCGCGATCACGAGGCCCTGTACACCGCGTTCACCGCACCGCACCCCGGGCGGCCGCACGTGGTCGTGGCCCGGGTGGAACCGAAGAACGCCTGACTCTGCACCGTAGCCCCCTGACCCTCACCTGCTCTCCCGAAAGGGCACCCCTTCATGGACACCATGCGTGACCGTTTGGCCCCCGTCGTCTCCCGGCTGCTGGACGAGGATCCCCGGGTCGCGGTGGTCCTCGCCGAGATCGGCAAGGACAGCTTCCGCGAGGCCATGGCCCGGCACCCCGACCGGGTGATCAACGTCGGCATCCGCGAGCAGCTCCTGGTCGGGGCGGCGGCGGGACTGGCGCTCACCGGGCTGCGGCCGGTCGTGCACACCTTCGCCAGCTTCCTCGTGGAGCGGCCGTTCGAGCAGGTCAAACTGGATCTGGGACACCAGGACACCGGGGCGGTGCTGGTGAGCGCCGCCGCCTCCTTCGACTGGCCGGCCGGCGGCTTCACGCACATGGCTCCCGGTGATGTGGCACTGCTCGACACGCTGGACGGCTGGACCGTGCATGTGCCCGGGCATCCCGACGAGGCCGAGACGCTGCTGCGCCACGCGGTCGCCGCGGGCGACGACAAGGTGTACGTACGGCTCTCCCTGCAGGCCAACCGGCAGGCCCGGGAGACCGACGGCAAGCACTTCGTGACCGTCCGCGAGGGCCGCTCGGGTGTCGTCGCAGCCGTCGGACCGGTGCTGGACGCCGTCCTCGCCGCCACGGAGGGTCTGGACATGACCGTCCTGTACGCGACGACGGTACGGCCCTTCGACTCGGCGGGGCTGCGCCGCGCGACGGAGCTTGCGGGTACCGACGTCGTGCTGGTCGAGCCGTATCTCGCGGGGACGTCGACGGCCGCGGTGAGCGAGGCGCTCGCCGACGTGCCGCACCGGGTGCTCGGCCTCGGCGTCGGCCGCCGCGAGCTGCGCCGCTACGGCACCATCGAGGAACACGTCGCCGCCCACGGCCTGGACCCGGCGAGCCTTCGGGAGCGGATCAGGCAGTTCGTGCGGGCCGCCTAGCCGCGGCGGTCGCACCCGCACACGGCGGCACCCGGCGACTGCGGCCGGTGCGGGGACGTTCACTCTCCGGGCGGCAGCCCCAACTCAGGGTGGGCGTCGAGGAGTCGGGGCGTGGCGGCCTGCCGCCAGGAGTCGGTGAGGATGTCGCGCAGCTCGTCCTCGTCCTCCAGTGCGGCGAGTCTCGCTCTGACCCAGGCGAACTGGGCCTCGTGGTCGGCGATCCAGAACTTCTCCGGCTCGGCCAGCACCAACTCGTCGCGCTCGACCTTGGGGCAGCGCACGGCGATGGACGTCTCGTCCTCGGGCAGGGTCGCGAACATCTTCCCGGCGACCCGGAACGTGGGCATGCTCCAGGCGATCTTCTCCGTGGTGTCCGGCAGGGACAGGGCGATACGGCGTACGTCTTGTGCGTCCGGCATGCAAGGCACCGTAGCTCCTGCCACTGACAGTCACCCGCCGAGCCGCTTGTAGTAGAGCGTCGTGGGCCGCAACTCGCCCGCCGGGCTCGCCGCGTAGTCGGGGATGGTGCCGGCCCGGGTCCAGCCGGCCGAGCGGTAGAGGTGCTCGGCGGGGCTGCCGGTCTCGGTGTCGAGGTGGAGCAGGGTGATGCCGGCGGCAGCGGCGGTCTCGGCGGTGCCGAGGAGGCGGCGGCCGAGCCCTTGGCCGCGCACGGAGCGGTGCACCATCAGCTTCACCAGTTCCGCGCGGTGGCGGCTGTTCGGCTTGTCGGGGTGGACCAGACTCACGGTGCCGACCGGCCGGCCGGTGTCGTCGAGGGCCGCCCACAGGGCGAGCCGGCCCGCCGCCGTCGCCTCCGCCCGCTCCCGCCACCAGGCGGCGGCGTCCGCGTGCGCGAGCGGGGCGAGGAAGCCGACCGAGGCACCCCCGGCCACGGTGTCGGCCAGCAGCTCCGCCAACTCCTCGGCATGCGCGCGCACGTGTGTGCCGGTCCAGCGCTCCACCCTCACGGCCGCACCACCGCCAGCACGTACCGCGCCCCGACCGCTCCGCCGCACCGGAACCGGGTCGGGCCGAAGACGCGCATCCGCAGGCAGTCGCCGGTGCCGAGGTGGTGGGCCTGTTCCCCGACGGTCACCTCCAGCGCGCCGTCGAGGACCCACAGATGCTGTTCCAGCCCGGTCACGGGCGGGCGGTCGTAGGCGACGTCGGCGCCCGGTGCCAGCCGGCCCTCGACCAGTTCGCCGCGGAGTCCGGTGTGCGGCGGGGACACGGCCCGCCGGACGAAACCGGAGCCCGGGTCCTGCCAGATCTGCTGGTCGGCGGCCCGGACCAGCGGCTCGGGGCCCGCCTCGACCTCGCTGAGCAGCTGGGACATGGTGCGGCCGTAGACATGGCAGAGCCGGTTCAGCACGGCGGCGGTGGGGCTGATCTCGGCGCGCTCGGCGCGCGACAGGGTCGACCGGCTCACTCCGCTGCGCTCGGCCAGCTCTCCCAGGGACCAGCCGTGCTGGGTGCGCAGTGCGGCCAGCCGGGCGCCGAGCCGGGTGTCGAGTCCTGTGTCGGGGGGATCCTGCGGGTCTCTCATATTCGGGACGGTATCCCTGATACGAGACGGCTGCGTTACGGAACCCTCACGCCTCCTGCGCCGCCCGGCCCAGCGCCTCCAGCACGGGCCGGATCAGGGGGTGCCCCTCGGCACCGCGCCGTACGGCGGCGAAGACACGGCGGGTGGGCGCCACGCCGTCGACGGGGCGTACGACCACGCCGGTGAGGTCCATGCCGTTCAGGGCGGAACGCGGTACGAGGGCCACGCCCACGTCGGCCGAGGCGAGGGCCACGACGGCGCGGAAGTCGTCCGAGGAGTGCTCCAGACGGGGCTGGAAGCCGGCGTGCTCGCAGGCGAGGACGACCACGTCGTGGCAGGGGTTGCCGGGGTACGGGCCGATCCAGGCGTCCTTGGCCAGCTCGGCCAGGGGGATCTCGGCGGCGTCCGCGAGGCGGTGTCCGAGGGGCACGACCGCGTCGAACGGCTCGGCGTACAGCGGCAGGTGGGCGAGCCGGGGGTCGTCGGCGGGCGGGGCGCCGCGATACTCCACGGCGACCGCCACATCGACCTGCCGGTCCAGCACCATGGGCAGGCTCGCGTCACCCTCGGCGTCCTGCACGCGGATGCGGATGCCGGGCGCGGTGTGCGCCAGCCGGGCCACGGCCGGGGCCACGACCTGGGCGATGCCGGTGGCGAAGGCGGCGACGGTGACCGTGCCCGCCTCGCCCGAGCCGTAGGCCGCCAGCTCCGCCTCGGCCCGCTCCAGCTGGGCGAGGACGGCGTTGGTGTGGCTGAGCAGGATCTCGCCGGCCGGGGTGAGCCGTACGCCCTTGGCACCGCGCTCGACCAGCCGGTGTCCGGTCTCCTGCTCCAGTGCGGTCAGCTGCTGGGAGACCGCCGAAGGGGTGAGATAGAGCGCGGCGGCCGCCGCGGTGACCGTGCGGTGGTCGGCCACCGCACGGAGGATGTGGAGCCGCCGTGCTTCGATCATGCCCTCCATTATCCCAGGGCGTACGCCCTGGTCAGGCCTCCAGTTCGGCGCGCGCCGCGACGAACGCGTCGACCGCGCGGTTGACGTCGTCCATGGAGTGCGCGGCGGACAGCTGGACGCGGATGCGGGCCTGGCCCTGCGGGACGACCGGGTAGGAGAAGCCGATCACGTACACGCCCCGCTCCAGCAGCAGCTCGGCCATGCGGGCCGCCTTCGCCGCGTCGCCGATCATCACGGGCGCGATGGCGTGGTCGCCGGGGAGGATGTCGAAGCCCTCCTCGGTCATCCGGCGGCGGAACAGCGCGGTGTTCTCGTTCAGCCGGACCCGCAGGTCGTCGGCGGACTCCAGCAGGTCGAGGACCTTCAGGGAGGCCGCGGCGATCACCGGCGCGAGGGTGTTGGAGAACAGGTACGGCCGGGAGCGCTGGCGCAGCAGAGCGACGATCTCGGCGCGGGCGGCCACATAGCCGCCGGACGCGCCGCCGAGGGCCTTGCCGAGGGTGCCGGTGACGATGTCGACGCGGTCCATGACGCCGTGCAGCTCGGGGGTGCCGCGGCCGGTCGGGCCGACGAAGCCGACGGCGTGCGAGTCGTCGACCATGACCATAGCGTCGTAGCGGTCGGCGAGGTCGCAGATCTCGCGCAGGGGCGCGACATAGCCGTCCATGGAGAAGACGCCGTCGGTGACGATCAGGCGGCGCCGGGCGTCGGACGCCTCCTTGAGCTTGGCCTCCAGGTCGGCGAGGTCGCGGTTGGCGTAGCGGAAGCGGCGGGCCTTGGACAGGCGGATGCCGTCGATGATCGAGGCGTGGTTGAGGGCGTCGGAGATCACCGCGTCCTCCTCGCCGAGCAGCGTCTCGAAGACACCGCCGTTGGCGTCGAAGCAGGAGGAGTACAGGATCGTGTCCTCCTGGCCGAGGAACGCCGACAGCCGGGCCTCCAGCTCCTTGTGCACCTCCTGGGTGCCGCAGATGAAGCGGACGGAGGCCATGCCGTAGCCCCAGCGGTCGAGCGCGGCGTGGGCGGCGGCGATGACCTCGGGGTGGTCGGCGAGGCCGAGGTAGTTGTTGGCGCAGAAGTTGAGGACCTCGCCGGGCCGGCCGCCGGCGGTGACGTCGACGGTCGCGGACTGCGGGGTGCCGATGACCCGCTCGGGCTTGTGCAGTCCGGCGGCCCGGATCTCTTCGAGGGTGGTACGGAGGTCGTCGCGGACGGTGTCGAACATGGGGGTGCTCTCCTGAAGGTGCTTGCGGGTGAGGGGAGTTACGCGGTCCAGTCGAGGATGACCTTGCCGCCCTTGCCGCTCGCGGCGTCCGCGAACGCGGCCTCGAAGTCGCGGTAGCCGTACCGTCCCGTGATCACGGGGGCGAGGTCCAGGCCGCCCTCCAGGAGCACCGACATCGCGTACCAGGTCTCGAACATCTCGCGGCCGTAGATGCCCTTGATGGTGATCATCGAGGTGACGATCCGGGACCAGTCGACCGGGAACTCCTCGGCGGGCAGGCCGAGCATGGCGATGCGCCCGCCGTGCGTCATGTTGTCGATCATGTCCCGCATGGCCTCGGGGCGGCCGGACATCTCCAGGCCGATGTCGAAGCCCTCGCGCAGGCCCAGCTCCCGCTGGCCGTCGGCGATGGTGGACTCGGCGACGTTCAGCGCCAGGCTCGCCCCTATCTTGCGGGCCAGCTCCAGGCGCTCCTCGCTGACGTCGGTGACGACGACGTTGCGGGCGCCGGCGTGCCGGGCGACGGCGGCGGCCATCAGGCCGATCGGTCCGGCGCCGGTGATCAGGACGTCCTCGCCGACCAGCGGGAACGACAGCGCGGTGTGCACGGCGTTGCCGAACGGGTCGAAGATCGCGGCGACGTCGAGGTCGACGGGCACGCGGTGCACCCATACGTTGGAGGCGGGCAGGGCGACGTACTCGGCGAAGGCACCGTCGCGGCCCACACCGAGGCCCACGGTGGCCCGGCACAGGTGGCGGCGGCCGGCCAGGCAGTTGCGGCACTTGCCGCACACCAGATGGCCCTCGCCGCTGACCCGGTCGCCGATACGGATGTCGGTCACGTCCCGCCCGACCTCGACGACCTGCCCGACGAACTCGTGCCCGACCACGAGCGGGGTGCGGATCGCCTGCTGCGCCCAGCCGTCCCAGGCCCGGATGTGCAGGTCGGTGCCGCAGATACCGGTCCGCATGACCTTGATCAGTACGTCGCCCGGACCGATCTCGGGCTCAGGGACGTCCGTCAGCCAGAGCCCCGGCTCCGCCTTCTCCTTGACCAGCGCCTTCACGCGTGCCGCTCCTGTGGGTGAGGTCCCGGCCCGCGGGCATGCCGAAGAAGCCCGCACCGGGTCAGAGGGGTGGAATCACCCTGCAATCTGCCGTATGCGCGGGGCGCGGGTCCATCGAGCTTTTCTTAACCGCCGCCTCAGCTTTCCTTCACGCCCCGGGTACCGGGAGCCTAGGCAATGCCGGTGCTCTCACAGCGGCAGGCCGTCCTCGGCGCTTCGTTCGAGGCGTACGACGAGATCGGCGGCCAGCGCCTTGATGGCCTCCAGGCCTTCCCTCCCCCAGGTCCGGGGGGCCGTGTCGGCCGCGCACAGGGTGCCGAGCGCCATGCCGGAGCTGTCGATGAGCGGGGCGCCGAGATAGGAGCGGATGCCGTACTCGTCCACGACCGGGTTTCCGGCGAACCGCGGATAGTCGCGGACGTCCTCGAGCACCAGTGCCTTGCGGCGGACCACCACATGGGGGCAGAACCCGTGGTCGCGCGGCAGGACCCGGCCCAGCTGCGGCCTGCTGCCGTCCTCCCGGACGAACGGGGCGAGGAGGGGGACGCACAGGCCCGCGAAGAACTGGAGGTCCTCGCCGATGAAGTTGACCATGGCGTAGGGCGCGCCGGTGAGCCGGGCGAGATGGTCCGCGAAGGCGTCCAGCGCCGGGTCGGGACGGTCGGCCAGGCCGAGCAGGCGCAACCGGTGGACGCGCGCGGGGGCCTCCTTGTCCTCGGGGGTGAGCAGCAGACCCCGGACCGGCCGGGGCGGCTCGTAGGTCATGGCCGGGCTCCGGCGCTGTGGGCGTACCTCATGGGGCGGCTCCGTGGGCTAGAGGGCGGGATCACATGTGGGCGCCATGGCTCGGCGCGGGCGCCGGGGCGTGGGCGAGCAGGTGGCGTACGAGGGTGAGCAGGGTCTGCACGCCCGAGCTGGAGATCCGGGCGTCGCAGCGGACGACGGGGACCTCGGGGTCGAGGTCGATGGCGGCACGCACCTCCGCGGGGTCGTAGCGGTAGCCGCCGTCGAACTCGTTGATGGCGACGATGAAGGCGAGCCCGCGCTCCTCGAAGAAGTCCACGGCCGCGAAGCAGTCCTGCAGCCGGCGGGTGTCGGCGAGGATCACCGCGCCGAGCGCGCCCTCGGACAGCTCGTCCCACATGAACCAGAACCGCTCCTGCCCCGGTGTGCCGAACAGGTAGAGGACATGGTCCGGA
The DNA here is from genome assembly GCF_044546895.1 of Streptomyces sp. NPDC053069. NCBI lineage: Bacteria > Bacillati > Actinomycetota > Actinomycetes > Kitasatosporales > Streptomycetaceae > Streptomyces > Streptomyces sp. NPDC053069. The sequence continues at coordinate 350,826 of NZ_JBITZN010000003.1, forward strand.
TCGAGGGTGATCCGGCCGAAGTCCATGGCTACGGTGGTCTCCATCTTGTTCTCGACGCCGTCGAGACTGTCCGTGCCGACACTGACCGTGGTGAGCAGCTCCTCGGTACTGAGCGGCGCGATCTCGCTGACCGCGCCCACGAAGGTCGTCTTGCCGACCCCGAACCCGCCCGCCACCAGGATCTTCAGCGCGGTGGGGAACGGGTCAGAGCTGTCGTCGTAGTCCATCGAGCACTGCCTCCAGCAGAGACCGGTCAGTGGGTGTGTGGTGGAAAACGGGGGGCTTGGTGGTCAGCGCCCCGCAGTCGACGAGGTCCGAGAGCAGCACCTTGGTGACCACCGCGGGCAGTTTGAGATGTGCGGCGACCTCGGCGACCGAGACCGGTGACCGGCACAGGTCGAGCGCCTGGGCGTGCTCGGGGCCGAGGTAGCCGAGCGGGGTGACGCCGGTGACCATCACCTGTGACATCAGGTCCAGGGCGATGCTGGGCTTGGTACGTCCGTTGCTGACCGTGAACGGGCGCACCAGCCGTCCGGCCGCGTCGTCCAGCCAGGGCCCGTCGCCGGCTGCGGCCACCCTCAAGGCCTCGTCGCCGTGGGTTCGGCGGCGTGCTGCCGGGGCGCGGTCACCAGGTAGGGCCGGACGCTCTTGACGAGCATCGCCATCTCGTAGCCGAGCACGGCGGCGTCGGCCTCCCGGCCGGCGAGCACGGCGAGACAGGTGCCGGAGCCGGCGGTGGTGACGAACAGCAGGGTCGAGTCGAGTTCGACGACGACCTGGCGGACGTCGCCGCCGTCACCGAACCGGACGCCCGCGCTGCGGCCGAGGGAGTACAGGCCGGAGGCCAGGGCCGCCATGTGGTCGGCGCTGTCGATGTCGAGACCGTGCACGGACTTCACAAGCCCGTCGCAGGACAGCAGCACCGCGCTGGTGGTGTGCGGTACGCGCTGCACGAGGCCGCTCAGCAGCCAGTCGAGGTCGGACGCGTGGGCGGTCGGCGCATCGCTCGCCATGGTGGATCGACTCCTTGGGTTACGTAAGGTCTGCGGGAGCGCTGGGTGCGGATGGGTCGGGGTGGTGGGGGTGGGGGCGGGTACGGTGCGGGTGGTCAGTCGGCCGGGGCGCTCCCGTCGGACCGGCCGGCACCGCGAGCACCGTCGGATGCGGGCGCGGGGGCGCGTTGCTGGGATATGGGGGGCACTGGGTCGGTGAATTCCTGCGGTGCCGACTGAAGTTGATGACTGATCAGGTGGGCGGAGTCCGTGTGAGCGGACTCCACGTGGCTGGAATCCACGTGGCCGGACTCCATGTGGCCGGGCTCCATGTGGCCGGACTCCATGTGCGCGGACGGCATGTGGGCTGAGCCCGTGTGCGGGGAGCCCATGTGTGCCGGGTCCGGGTGGCTGCTGGAGTTCAGGTGGCCGGAGTCCAGGGCGGTGCGCTCCTGGCTCTCCATGTGCTCCATGTGCTCCATGTGCTGCTGTGCCTCGGCGAGTCCGACCCCACGCTGGAAGGCGGCCATCAGCCCCGGGTCGTGGCCCGGCACGGTGTCCATGTCCTGGCGCGGCGCGGGGCCGCCGCGCAACTGGGGGACGATGTGCTCCTGGGCACGGCGGCGGGGCAGCGGGGGCTTGCCCATGGTCCCGCGCACGGTGCCGGTGCGTGGCGTGGGCAGGATGCCCGCGTGGGCTTCGACCGCCGCCCGGTCGGCGGCACTGACGCCGGGTACGGCAGCGGCGGGCGTGGGCCGATCCTGACGGACGCCCCGCACCGGAAGCGGCAGCGGGGCACCGTCGTTCCGCCCGCTGTCACCGCTCGCCGTACCGCTCTCCGTGCCGCGCCACCCGCTTTCGTGCTGGGCGTGCCGCCGCCGAGCCTGTCCGGTACCGGAGCCGGCCCCGCCCGTGGAGGCGAGCGGTGCGCCGGAGGCCGGCAGGGTGTCGGAGGCCGGTGGGGCAGCCCCGGTCCCCAGCCCGGTACCGTCCCCGTCCTGCGCGGGGCTCGCCTCCGCGGGACGCACTCCCGGCGGCGACGCGGGAACAGGCCCCTGCGCCCGGCCGAACCCGTGCCCCTGTCCGAGCACATGTCCCTGCTCCTGCGCGTACCCGTGCTGGTGCCCCTGGCCCGGCGCCTGTGTCTGCCCCTGGAGCCGCACAGGGCGCGCCGCACCGGCGCCGGCCGCAGTGTGCGGCTGGGAGACGCCGGTTCCGGCGGCCGCGCCGGGCACGCCGGGTGCCGTACCCAACAGCGCCTGCGGGACGACGAGTACGGCCTGCACACCGCCGTAGATGTTGCTCTGCAGGCGCACATGGATGCCGTGCCGCCGGGCGAGCTGGGAGACGACGTAGAGGCCGATGCGGCCGTCTGCCAGCAGGCTGGCGACGTTCACCTGGTCGGGGTCGGCGAGCAGGGCGTTCATCCGGTTCTGTTCGCCGACGGGCATACCGAGTCCGCGGTCCTCGACCTCCACGGCGAGCCCGGAGGTGACCAGGCCCGCGCGGAGCAGCACCTGGGTCTGCGGGGCGGAGAACACCGAGGCGTTCTCGATGAGTTCGGCGAGCAGATGGATGACGTCGGCAACGGCGTGGCCGCGCAGTTCGCCGTCGATCGGCGGCACCAGCTTCACCCGGGAGTACTGCTCGACCTCGGCGATGGCGGAGCGCAGGACCTCGGTCATGCTGACCGGGTTGCTCCACTGGCGCCGGGAGACGGCGCCGCCGAGCACGGCGAGGTTCTCGGCGTGGCGCCGGATGCGGGTGGCCAGGTGGTCCACGTGGAACAGACCCTTGAGCAGGTCCGGGTCCTCGATCTCGTTCTCCAGCTCGTCGAGGATCGAGATCTCCCGGTGCACGAGCGACTGGAGCCGGCGCGCGAGGTTGACGAAGACCTCCAGCTTCTGCTCGCTGCCCGTCTGGCTGGAGAGCTGGGCGGCGCGCACGACGGCGGTGACGGCGCCGTCGTGCGCGCGGTCCAGGTCGGCGGCGAGCAGTTCGAAGTCGTCGGCGTCCTCGGGTGGGCGGCGGCGCGGCGAGCGCTGCGGCGGGGGCTCGCCCTGGCGCAGCGCGTCGACCAGGGCGTGCAGGTCGGCCTCGCCGTGCGCGGCGGTACGGCGCAGGGCGGCGACGCGGTCGGAGACCGAGCGGGCGGCGCGGTCGGCGGCCACGGCGGCGATGAGGATGCCGGCGACGGTCACGGTGACCGCTCCGGCGAGCACGGCCCACAGCATGGGCCCGGTGCGGGTGCCGGAGGACCGGATGCTGAACAGGACGGCGGCGGTGGCGCTGAGGGCGACCGCGACGGGCGGCAGCACGGCGAGCCGCATGAGCTGGGGCCGTATGTGCGTCTCGGGCAGTGCGGGAGCGGGTCGGGCGACCGGTCGCCCGTGCCGTCCGCCCTCCCGGCGGTCGGCACGGCCGGCCGGTGCTCGGAGGTGAGACATCTGCGTCCTCGTACTTGTCCGTCGGGCTGCCATGCGGCCACTGACAGTAGTCGCCTCTGCCTCATGTGCGGGGGGCAGTTGACAAAGTCCCGCACGATCGGTCCCGCTCTGGTATGAGCCTTCGCACAAGAGGCCGATAACCCAGGCCGGTCAAGGGAGTTGGACTTCAAAAGAGATCGGTACGACTCGCACATGATCGGTCATGGCGATGCACTGGGAACCCTCGACCGACGCGGCAAATCATTACGGAGAGTAATATCTCTGGCCCCCGACTGGACCCACCCGGTCACCGCCGTGCGGTGGCGGCACCCGGGCTGAGGTGAGAGGAGGAGGGGGCGGGTGGCCCGGCCGGCGGGCGCACGGCCGTGGTGCGGGTGTCCGAGGTACGGCACGTGAGGAATCCGCACGCCACACTCGTGCCGCCGTCCATCGATCCGTTCTTCTACCACCGGGCCGGGTAGGAGTCGGCCGGAACCGGTCGCGTGTCGGTCGGTTCTCAGATCGCCGTCAAGCAGAACTGCACGAGCCCCGCGTCGACGTCCAAGATGTTGCGCTCCATCTCCCGCCACGATGGGTGGAAGCCGCCGGCCCGGTCGCCCCACTCCACGGTGAAGCCCAGGATGGCGCCCCGGGTATGGGTGGTGTCGGCGAAGTGCCGTGCGTAGGCGTAGTCGTCGCTGGTGCCACAGGTCGGATACAGGTGGAAGGCGGACTTCGGGGTGTAGGTACGGCCCGCGACGCCCCGCACGGCTTCGCAGAACTGCTGCGCGAGGTCGACGGCGTCATTGGCGTCGTCCTTCGGGAAGTACTCCCCATATGTGCCGTTGCCCAGCCCTCGCCGGTGGTCGAAGACGGAGTTGAGGAAGTTCTGGTCCTCGTCCTGCGACTGGTTCTCGTCGTCACCCCAGTTGGTCAGCATGTCGTCGGAGTAGCTGTGCACGTCGACGAACCAGCGGGTGCGGGGGTGGCTGTCGAGCAGCCGGCGGACGTTGCGGGTCTCGGGCTCCGAGAAGGGGCTCGGGCCCTGGTAGACCTCGCTGGCCGGGTCGGCCGAGACCTGTACCGGGGCGCTCGGGGCAAAGGCCTGCGTGAAGTCGAAGAGGAAGTCGTAGTTGCGGTTGATGTCGACGCCGATGCGGGCCGGGTCGCCGCCCGAGTTCGCCGGATTGCGGTTCTTGCGCCACATCGGCTCGACGGTCTGGCTGTAGCGTCGGCCGTCCGGGTTGACCAGGGGAAAGACGACGAGCTCCAGCTCGTCCACGATGGTGCGCACCTGGTCGCTGGTGAAGCGCGTGCCCCCGTAGCCGAGTCCGGTGCCGGTGGCGTAGGCCTCCAGCAGGTCGGCCGCGAAGTGGACGAGGATCTCGCAGCTGCCCCACTCCCGGGCGTGCACGCCGCCGATCAGTACGGCGCAGTCCTTGGTACCGGCGGGGGCGGAGCCGATCCGCAGGGCGTGGCAGATCCGGCCCTCGACCGACGGCTCGGGCAGGTCGATGAGTGCGCTGGTGGCCGGGTAGGCGGTGGCCAGGCTGGTCACGGCGGAGTCGACCTCGGTGATGTTCAGGTACGGCATGGTGTCCTCCTGAGCGTCCTACTCCTTGGCGGCCAGGCCGCGGGGGACCGCGTCGGCGGGGGCGAAGCGGTCGCCCTGGCCGACCTCGGCCTGACGGGCGCGGCCGACGGCCGTGGCGTCCTCGATCGTGGTGACCTGGACTCCCTCGCGTTCGAGGGCCTCTGCCTGCTCGGCGGTCACATAGGCGTCGATGGCGACGGTGCCGTCGTCGGAGCGGTGGGGACGGCCGCCCACGTCGGGGCGGGCGTCCCGCAACAGGGCCCGCAGGGTGTCGGCGTCCCGGGCGGTGACGCGCACCCGGAGGATGGGCTCGGAAGTGCTGGGCATGACGGGCCTCTTCCGGCGCCGTCGGGCTGCCGGGGCGGCACGGCGGCGCGCATGAGCACGGGTGAATGTACGGGTGGGAGCGCGCGCAGTGCGGAATATTCGGTAAGCATATGCCCGATGTGTACGTCGTAATCTCAGGGTGCTCCGCCCCGGTAGAAGGCGTCAAGCGGGGGCTCGGGGAGGCTGCCGAGGAGGCTGTCCAGGCCGGTCATCAGCTCCCGCTCGTCGTCGTAGTCGCCGAAGCGCGGGACGAGGGCGCGCAGCCGCGGGTACTCGGCCGCGGGCAGCCGGTGCAGGCCGAGGCGCAGCATGACATCGGGCTCGTCGGGATCGTCGACGACCTGTCGCTTGTCCACGAGGAGGCAGCCGAGGGTCCAGGCGACGAAGGTGCGGTAGACCGTCAGCGCGGTGGCGTCGTCGAATCCGGCGCGGGTGAGGACGGCGAGCATGTGCTCGGTGAGCTGGAGCCAGGCCCTGGGGCGCCGGGCCACGGGCACGGCGAGCGGGCGGGTGGCGACCACCGGCAGGATCTGCGGATGCGCGTGCACGACAGCGGCGAACGCCCGCGCCACCCGCCACAGTTCGGCCCGCCAGGGCGGCTCGGCCGGTGCGGCGCCGGCGCGGGGTTCCTGTGCCGAGGTGCGCAGCCGTTCGTTGACCTCCTCGAAGAACGCCTCGACCAACCCGTCGAGCAGCCCTTCCTTGCCGTCGGTGTACCGGTAGAGAGCCATCGGCTCCACGCCCAGGTCGGCCGCCAGGCGCCGCATGGTCAGAGCCGCGAGCCCGTCGCGGTCGACGAGGGTGACAGCCGCACTGAGCACCAGCGGGCGACTGAGGCGTCCCCGCCGCTCGGGGTTGTCCCGCTGAGCCATGACCGCACTCCGGATACGACGTACACTTCGTCCTTAATTGTACGTTTTACCCTTACAGGGCTGCCAGCCCAGTGCTCAGCAGTTCCAGCCGTGCAGGTGGCGAGCTCAAGCGAGTTCCTTCCGCATCAACGTGCACATCGTTTCGTAGCGGCGCAGCGATCCATCAGGAGCTTGCTCGTCCCACGAGTCCGGCTGACGGTCGTACGCGACATATCCCAGTCGTTCGTACAGTGCACGTGCCCGGGGGTTGTTTTCCTCCACCGCCAGCTCGGCCCGCCGCAGACCGCGGTTCCTGATCCGCAGTTCTGCGGCTTCGACAAGGAACGTGCCGATCCCACACGACTGCAATGCGGGGTGGACCGCCAGCTGCCACAAAGTGCCGGCACCTTCCTTGACCCGGTAGTCGACACCGCCCTTCGCCACAGGGATGTTGGTGGCAGGGCAGACCGCCAGGTAGTCGACCTCACCGATCCGGGCACGCTCCAACTGCTCGGCGACGCGGGCCAGGTGGTGGGCAGACCCTGCCCACCCGCACGACGCCAGGTCCGCATGCACGAAGTCACGGGCTGACAGCTTCAACACAACGCCGGTCATCTTCAGTACCTCCGGCGAGCCAGCATCCCCGCCGGTCACAGGGGACGCAAAGCCATTTCCCCGACCCTCGACCTGATCAGTACGGTCGGGTCGTTCGGTCCAGGCGGACGACGACGATGGCGATGTCGTCGTCGGCGCCGCTGGCGAGGCCCAGGCGGGCGAGGAGGGCGTCGGCGAGGTGCTCCGCGCCGAACTCGGTGCACGTGGCGAGGGTCGAGGTCAGGCGGGTCAGGCCGGCGTCTATGTCCTCATCGCGGCGTTCGATCAGGCCGTCGGTGTAGAGGACGAGGGTGTCGCCGGGCGTGTAGGTCGCGTTGGCCTGCGGGCGGGGGACGTGTTCGGGGCGGGCCCCCAGCGGTGGGTCGGTGGCCTGGTCGAGCAGCTCGCAGGAGCCGTCCGGGTGCAGCAGTACGGGCGGGGGGTGGCCGGCGCTGCTGTAGATGAGCAAGTGGCTGTGGCAGTCGACGAGGACCTGTACGGCGGTGGCGGCCAGTGCTCCTTCGACCGAGCGGGCGTACAGCCCCAGGACCTCCAGCGCTTGGGCGGGGCCGTGGACGGTGCGGGTGGCGGCGCTCAGTGCGCTGCGGAGCCTGCCCATGACGGTGGCGGCCATCAGCCCGTGACCGACCACGTCGCCGACCGTGACGGTGAAGCGGTCCGCGGGCAGGTCCACCGCGTCGTACCAGTCGCCGCACACGTTCAGTGATCCGGTCGCGGGCAGGTAGCGCACGGCGATGTTCGGGTGCCGGGCCAGGTCCGGGGAGTGGAGCATGGCTTCCTGGAGGGCGACGGCGATGCGCCGTTCACGGGCGTGGGCCTGTCGCAGTTCCTCGTTCAGCTGCTGCAGTTGCCGCGCCCGGGCGTACAGTTCGGCTTCCATGGCCGCTTCCCGGCCGGGGCTGACCGACGGCAGGTGCGCCGTGCGGCGGGAGCGGACGACGTCGGTCATGTCCTCGGACCGGTGGATGATCCAGGCGACCTTTCCGTCCGGTCCGACGACGGGCACGTTGATCGCGGTCCACCACCGCTCCTTGAAGACCTCGGGGTTGCCGGGGACCGGGATGTCGTACTTCTGCAACGCCATGTGATCGGTCTGGCCGGAGGACAGGACACGGTGCAGTGAGGCCTTCAGCGTCTCCACCCCGTCGGCCTCCGGGTCGGCGGGGTTGTCCGGGAAGGTGTCGAAGAGGTACTGCCCGAGCAGCTCGGCCCGGCTCTGTCCGGTCACCTCGCAGAAGGCCGGGTTGGCGTCAGCGATCACCAGGTCCGTGCCGAGCACCAGGCACGGGCTCGGAAGGGCGGCGAACACCCCTGGGTAGTCGATCGTCGGTGTCACACGCATTCCTGCCAGTCGCTCGCTCCTCAATCTACGGAAGGTCCAGCTCCCGCGCCCGCCGAGCCCGCTCGTGGGCACCGCGGGCAGCTGCGTACGTTCAACGGACGTCCGCCGGGATCAGGGCCCGCCGGATCACGTGGTGCCCTGGTCCGGCCCGGCCGGCCCTGCCCCGCGGCGGTGTCGTGGGGGCGGCGGTGTGTGACGGCGTCGTGGGCAGTGGCTCACGCATGGCCGGGCAGTGCGGGCGGGCCGCTGCGGGGCAGCAGGTGCGCAGCGGACTGACGAGCCGCATCAAGGGGGACGTGGAGGGGACGTCGCCCGGCGTCCGGCGTGCCGGCCACGGTGGTGCAAAGGCCGTCGACCCACGACTCGGCCGTGCGTATGTGCGGGGTCGGAGATCATCTTCGATCGCGGTCTGGGGGACACGAGATCCTCGCGGAGCACACGAGGCACACCGTCGACCTGCTGCTGGACCGCTCCCGCCTCCTGGCCGAGCGGGTCGCCGCCGGGCAGGCCGCTGTGGTGGGCCTGTGCTACAGCCTGGCCGACGGGACCGCGCGCCTCGTCGCGGCCCGTGGCCTGGACATGCCCGTCGCCTTGGCTCGGTGAGGACCAGAGGCAGGGTCCTCGGTCAGCTCCTCGAAACCGGCGGGCGGTCCGCTTCGTACTGCTGCCGGAATGCCTCCTGGGCCACCGGATGCTCCGCGTCGAGCACCAGTACGTCTCCGCGGCCCCGCGCCTGCTCCAGCTGCGGGTACAGCGCGGAACGCTCCGGCGCGTAGAGCACCTGGACGCGTCCTTCGCCGGAACCCCGTTCCGCTATCGGGGCCACTGCCACCGGATGGCCGCCGACGTCGGTGACCCACAACTGGAAGTCGTCCTCCTTGAAGAAGACGATCTCGGTGATCGGACTCGGGTAGTGGTGGACCCCACCGCCCTGCGGCAATTCGGCGGAGTGCACGTCATGCGGCAGCGGGACACTGGCGTTGCAGATCGAATCCGTCCACTTCTTCACTCCGTCGGCATCCGTGATGGGGGTGTCCAGGAGCTCTCGGATGCCGAGCTTCTCCACGGCTTCAGGGAAACGCGCGTACACACGACGGGCGTTCTGGCGCAGCAGATCGACCTTCGCCGGATCGGCACAGAATTGGGCGGACCACTCGATTCCCGCGAGATTGCGGACCATGAACCAGCCATCGTCGTCCTTGAGCCACAACCCTCCGCCGTGGTGGTCCTCGACGGGTTCCGGACCGTAGAAGGGCGGATTCAATGTGTCGACCAGCTGGTGCATTTGCTTCCGGGAGGCGATGTACTCCGGAGAGTCCCGCCGGGGTTCATGCCCGGGGATGTTGATCGTCCAGCCCAGCTTCTCCGATTCAGTGTGCGGCTTGCTCGGGCCTGCCCGCGTTGCGTCCATGGCGCCCTCCTCGTCGAGCGCTGTGCAACCTTCATGAGACGGCTTTCATGCGGATCCATGTGCGGCCGGAGGGTCGAAGCGGCGTAAGCCATCGTGGGGTCGGGAAACTCACGAGCCGACGAGGCGCAGACGACGCAAACCGTTGATTGCGGACGCTCTGCCGACCTCCTTCCACGCTACGACCTGCACGGGTGGACTGCCACCGCGGGTTACCGACGGGCCTACGCGCATCGGTCTGGCTGGGGGATGCTGCGGGCGTAGTGCGTCCAGTCGGTGGGGCCTGCGTGCCGAAGTGTGCTGCATACCAGGGCACGGACGGTGTCCGGGGTGAGATCCCAGAGGCGGACGGTGCCGTCGAGGGCGGCGCTGGCGAGCTGATTGCGGTGGGGATGGAAGGCGAGGCTCTCGATCATGTTCTGGTGGCCGGTCAGGATGGCATAGGGCTCGTAGGCCGTGGTCTTCCAGATGCGGATGGTGGTGTCTCGGCCGGCGGCGGCCAGGAGGGTGTCGTCGCTGCTGTAGGCGACCGTGCGCACGGCTGCGGTGAATTCGGCCAGGGTGTGCGCCAGGCGGGGCCGACGGCCGGTCACGTCCCAGACCTTGACTTTGTGGTCGTCGCCGGCGGAGGCGAGCCGAGTGCCGTGGTGGTTGAAGGCGAGGCTGCGGATGGAGTCGGTGTGGGATCCGACCAGGATGGGCGCGGCCGGGCTGGTGAGGTCGAGTTGGTGGATCTGGTTGACGTCGTCGCCGAAGGCGATGCGGTGTTCGTCGTGGGGACTGATGGCTACCGCGCAGATGGCTCCGTCGCTCAAGTGGATCGGGCGGTGCAGTTCCTTGCCGGAGCGGTTCCAGATGTGGAGGGTGCCGTGGGAGTCGCCGGCGGCGATGACGTTGCCGCTTCGGCTGACGGCGAGTCCGCACGTGCCGGTGTCGTTCACCGGCAGCAGCGTGCGTTCGTGTGTGCGTGTGGTGGTGTTCCACAGTTGTACGCTGCCGTCCCAGCCGGCGGTGGCGAGCAGGGTGCCCGCGGCGTTGGCGGCGGTGCGGTAGACGATCCCCTGCTGTGCGGGGAAGGCGCCGAGGTAGGTGCGGGCGCGGCCGGTGGTCCACACGCGGGGGGTTTCGCCGCCACTGGCGACGAAGGCGTGCCCGCCGCGGACGTAGGTCACGGTTTCTTGCTGACTGCCGTGGGCGTCGGGCAGGGGGCCGCGGGTGAGGTCCCACAGGGCGGTGGTGCCGTCCTCGGAGGTGGTGACCAGGGTGCGGCCGTGGTCGGTGAAGCCGACGGCGCGCACCGGTTCCGTGTGGCCGGTGATCGACAGCATGGGCAGTTCGCGGGACACGCTCCAGAGGGTGGCCTGCAGGTCGTCCCCGGCTGTGGCGACCACGGCTCCGTCGGGGCTGAAGGCGACGGCGGTCAGGGCGCTGCCGGTGACTGGGGTGGTGAGCACCTTGGTCCGGTCCTGTTCCGGCTGCCACAGGATCGCCAGGTTGTCATGTCCGACCGCCGCGATGCGGCGGCTGTCGGGGCTGAAGGCCACCGACAGCAGATTGGCGCCGGGAACATGCCGGCGATTTCGCAGACGTCCGTCGGCGGCGTCGCGAACAGTGAGCGTGCCCCGCTGACCGGCCGTGGCGATGCGCGTGCCGTCCGGGCTGTAGGCCAGGCCCTGGGCGATCTCCTTGTCGCAGGTGAGGCTGTACGGCCGAGCCCCGGCCGGGTCCAGGCCGGTAACCGTCACGCATCCCTGGAGGGTGGCCACGGCGAGCTGTCGGCCGTCGGGGCGGAGTGCCAGGGCGGCCACCGGAGCTGTCAGAGAGAAGGTGCGAGAGACTCCTCGCCTCCACACCCACAAGCGGGCTTGCTTGCCCACCGCGACGGTTTGTCCGTCTCGGCTGATGGCGAAGTCCTTGAGGTACGACAGCGGGAAGAGCGAGCCGTTCCCGGAGTCGAGGCGCGGTCCCACGGGCTTGTGGGTGGCGAGGTCCCAGAGTTGGACGTGGTGCTCGCGATCGTACGTGGCCAGGGTGCGGTCGTTTGCGGCAAGTACGTGCGTGAGCCGGCCGTGCTCGCCGGGAGCCGCCGCCAACCGCTCCTTCAGCAGGTCGCCCTGCGTGCTCAGCAGGGCGCCGCGGGCTGTCGCGGCGCCGTCGTCCAGCCGTACCGCTCCCAGGGCCAGCAGTTGGGCGGTTTCCGACAGACCCCGGCCGCGGGCGTCGGCCGCCGCAGCGGACAGGGCCAGGGACTGGGCGTGTGCGGTCTGGTCGCGGGCGACCGTCCCTTGATGCACCGCGATGACGGCCAGGGCGACGGCCAGGAGGCTCAGGACGGCCAGGGCCGCCGTGAGCCGGCGCAGGCGCCGGATCTTGGTCCGCTCGGCCCGCTGGTCGGCGTCCTGCTGCTGGACGGAGGCCCGGACGAACTCGCCCTCATGCGGGCCCATGCGGCGCCGTGCGATGAGTTCCAGGGCGGCGGCAAGGCGCGTCCCCCGGTACAGCAGGTGGGGGTCCTGGCCCTCCTGCGCCCAGGTGCGGGCGGCGGTGGTGAGCTGCTGGTGGGCACGCAGCGCGACACGGTCGGAATCGATCCATTCGCGCAGCCTGGGCCACGCCCGGAGCAGGGCCTCGTGGCTGACCTGCACCTGGTCGGCGTCGACGGTCAGCAGCCGGGCCCGGGTGAACGCCTCCACGACCCCCTCCGCCGCCGGATCCGCTTGGACCAGGGCGTCCCGGTCGGCCGGTTGACGGACGTCGTCCTCGTTGTCGCCGACCCGCACCATGCTCAGCATCACCCCCTGGGCCGCGTCCTGCTCCTCGGGACTGAGCCGGGCGTAGACGCGTTCTGCGGTGGCGGCAACGGCACCGTGGATGCCGCCGGTGCGCTCGTAGCCGACGACGGTGAGGACGCCGTCCTGGCGATGCTGCCAGGTGGCACGCAGGGCATGGGAAAGCAGCGGCAGCGCCCCCTGCGGGCACACCTCGGAACCAGGGGCGCTGCCCAGATCCCGCAGCAGCACCTCCACCAGCCCCGGCTCCAGGGTGAGCCCCGCGGCAGCGGCCGGCTCGGCGATCGCCTGCCGCAGCTCGGGAACCGTCATGGGCCCCAGCGGCAGCACCCGGTCGCGGAGCGAGGCCAGCAGTGACGGATGGGCCACGCAGTGCCCGTAGAAGTCGGCGCGCACGCCCAGCACCACGGGCAGGCCGTCGGCCGCCCGGCCGCACAAATCACCAATGAAGGCATCCCGTTCCTGCGGGTCCCCGCATAGAGTGAACAGCTCCTCGAACTGATCCACCATCACCAGCGCGTACGACTCCAGGGCCTGCTGCCGGTCATGGCTGCGCCACTCGTCCAGGGGGCGCGCGGTGGGCGTCAGGTACAGCACCCCCGAGCCCGGCTGCCGCTCCGGCAGGGCGCCACGCGCGGCTGCCGCCGCCAGCCCGGCCCGCAGCAAAGACGTCTTGCCGATCCCGGACGGACCGATCACCACCGCCGGATGACCGGCTGTCCTCGGGTCGGCCAGCAGCCCCAGCAGGTCGGCCACTGCCCGATCCCGGCCGAAGAACCAGCGGGCGTCCTCGGTCCGGAACGACGTCAGCCCCGGATACGGGCACACGTCCGGAACCGGAGCGGCGGCGAGTGCCATGAGTGCACCACCGGCCTTGAGGGCCGCATCGCAGGCCCGGGCGAACTGCGCACTCGGCCGCTGATGGCCGTTCTCCAGCCGGCTGAGGTAGCCCTTGCTCGTCCTCAAGACGTCCGCGAGCTGCGCCAGCGACTTGCCCTCCGCCCGGCGCAGCCGGCGAAGTTCCGCACCGAAGCTCGTGCCGTCAGCAGTTCCGTCCGGTGCCATGCCACGCCCTCCCGCCCGACCGGCGAAAGGCGGGCACCCGGCCAAACGACGTGTGGCGAACACGGTCACGCACGGCCGTGGATCGCCGCCGCAACCCATTGCCGACGGCGCCCGGCGCGCTGTCCGGCCCCACCTTCCGGTGGCCGCCGGGGTTCGCCGCCGCGGGCGGCAAGCGCGTTGCGGTAGCTCATGACAACTCCCGGCGCCGGACCGCGACACCACGCGGACGACCGAGCCGGGCGAGGAGAAGGCCAGCTCAGAGCTGGTTTCCAGGTACCCGGACGGACAGGAAACCGGTAACTCCTTCCGCAAGGTCACGCGGCCCGGGCACGGTCCATCCCGTCGGGCAGCCGCCCGGCATCCGCACCACGGACCGGAAGGTGAACCACATGTTCACAGCGCAGAAGAAGAAGGCCGTCACCCTGGCGATCCTGGTCGCCCTCGGCTGCGGCGCCACCGCGACCACGGCGTCGGCCTCGGCCTCGGCCTCGGCCTCGGCCTCGGCGGCCCAACTCCCCAAGGCCACAGCGGCGTCCACGGCCACCTCGGCCGTCTCCCACCGCGTCCCGTCGCCGGCCTCGTCGGCGCACGAGCAGAACGCGCAGGTCGCCCCCTGGGGGCCGGCCGCCAAGGTCCTCCTGATGAAGGCGGGGCTCTGGCAGTCGCTGATCAACGCCGTCAAGAACGGCCGCGACACGTTCATGGTCTGGTACCACAACCTCTCCGGCTGGGTCGTCGTGGCCCTCGACGACCTCGAGATCACCGCCGATGACCTCTTCGACTGGATCAACTCCCTGCTGGGGGGCTGAGCAGGCGGAGCGACCTCGATCCCGTGGCGGGCGGACCACTCACCCGGCTGCCCGCCACGGGCCCCTCAAGGCATGACCGGACGACCCCACCGCGAAAGACGGAGAGTTCACGATGCCCCACCTTGTTCGCCGCCGCCTCCTCGCCCCCGTCGCCGCCCTCTGCGCCGTCACCGCATCCCTCGTCCCCGCCGCCGCGGCCCGGCCCGCCGCACCGGCCGCCGCTGGCCGCGTCTGCCTGTTCCTGGCACCCGACGGCGTACCTCTTGTCGGCCATGTGGGCTGGGCCGTCATGACCGACGACGGCCGGTAGTACTCCGGTGCCACCGAGACCGACGACGCCAAAGACGGCCATGGCAACTGGCTGCGAGGCCCCGAAGACGTACGCGCCATGCTCCAGCAGGTCCGCGTCGAACCGGCCTCGGACCACCGCCCCGTGGAGGCACGTGACCTGACGTCGCGTCACCCCCTCCACCGCCACTCCGAGCGCAGCCGACGCCCGTCCCACGAGATCGCTCAGCCGCAGGTCAGCGGCCTGGGGCGTCCCAAGGCGTCCCATCCGGCCGTCAGCGGTGGAGGGACGGTGGCGCGGTGATCAAGGATGGTGGTCGCCGGCCGGCTCCCCCCCAACGCCACTCCATCCATCCCTCCTGGGCATGACCCGGGACAACTGGGAGAGAATCCACGTGTCCACAACGACCCTCCGCATGCCCACGCGTGCGGTCGGCGCCCGCGTCACCTCGGTGACGCTCGCCCTCGCCGTGATACTCGTCGGCCTGCTGTTCGGCCCGGGGGTGTCCCAGGCTCACGCGGCCGACGTGCGCCTGCTCCAGCGGGACCTCGCCGGCCTCAGCTACGCCCCGCTCAGCGGTGTCGACGGCGTCTACGGCCCCCAGACCACCGACTCGGTGCGCCACTTCCAGCGCGACAACGGCCTGGCCGTGGACGGTGACGCCGGCCCCGCCACCATGACCGCGCTCACCGCGAAGGTGAAGCAGGTCCAGAGCAAGGCGGGTACGACCGCCGACGGCGACTACGGACCCGGCACCCTCAGCGCGGTGAAGACCTACCAGAGCGCGCACGGCCTGGACGTCGACGGCATCGCCGGCCCGCAGACCATGGGCGCGATGAACATCGACCGTGTGACCTCCAGCGGCACCGGCACCAGCAGCGACACCAAGCTGCTGCAGCGCAACCTGGTCGGCCTCGGCTACCTGGGCGCCGGCGGCGTGGACGGCATCTACGGTCCGGCCACCAAGGACGCGGTGGTGTCCTTCCAGAGCGACAACGGCCTGGACGTCGACGGCATCGCCGGCCCGCAGACGAACTCCGCGCTCACCGCGAAGGTCAAGCAGGTCCAGAGCAAGGCGGGCACCCCGGCCGACGGCGACTACGGCCCGGCCACCCTCAGCGCGGTGAAGACCTACCAGAGCGCGCACGGCCTGGACGTCGACGGCATCGCCGGCCCGCAGACCATGGCGTCCATGGGCATCGCCCGCGAGACCGGCGGCGGCAGCTCCGGCGGCGAGAGCGGCGGCACGCCCAGCGTCCCCCCGCTGTCCGGCAGCGCCCGTGACAAGATCGTCCAGGCCGCGCGTTCGCAGCTCGGCGTCCACGAGTGGGGCAACAACTGCAACCCCTACGGCCCGTGCGAGGCCTGGTGCGCCCTGTTCGCCAGCTGGACCTGGCGGCAGGCCGGTGTCGACTTCCACACCGCGTTCAGCGGGGACTTCTACTACTACGGACGCGAACACGGCACGCTGCACAGCGGTCTGAGCAACCCTCAGCCCGGTGACGCCATCGTCTTCGGCAGCGGTCCGCAGAACACCAACACCAGCGTGCACGTGGGCATCATCGAGAAGGCCAACGCGGACGGCACCGTCGACACCATCGAGGGCAACTCCAGCGACCAGGTGATCCGCCACCACTTCGACCCGGCCTCGCGCGGCGCCTACGCCATCGTCTCCCCCGCCGGAGCCTGATTCGCCTCCGGGCCCAAGAGCCGAAGGCCACGGCCACGGCCACGGCCACCCACCACATCGATCCGTCCACGAAGGAAAGAAACAACCATGCGTGTGAAACTCGCCGCCGCCACCACCGGCCTACTGCTGCTCTCCGGCCTCGGTATCGGCGTCGGCACCGCAACCAGCGCCTCCGCCCTCTGGCAAGGCAACTACTGCAGCATGTACACCACGGCCGAGCCTCAGGTGAGCTACGGCAGCACCGACGACGCCGTCAAGGCCGTCCAGTGCGCGCTGAACCGCAGTGTGAAGAACGCGAACCTCGCCGAGGACGGCATCTTCGGCAAGCAGACCCGCAGCATGGTCGTCAAGTTCCAGGGCTGCGCGGGCCTCGCCCAGGACGGCATCGTCGGCCCGAAGACGTGGCGCCAGCTGGATGTCTGGAGCAGCTGGGACACCAAGGCGGACTGGATCTGCTGACCCCCGCTCCCTCCGGGCCGCCCCGTCGGGGCGGCCCGGCCCCACGACTCACACAAGAGGAACTCCCTTCATCATGACCGCAATCCGGACCGTCAAGGCCCTGTCCACCCTCGCGCTCGCACTGTCCGCAGCCGGCACGCTGCTGCTCTCGGCGCCCGCCGCCCACGCCGGCGAGTACCTCGACACCTGCCTGGACTCCGTCGGCGCGCGCACTTCTCCGAACGGCGTCTGGAAGATCCCGGCCCGCAACTACTCCCAGGGTTCGTCGGGAGTGTGCGTGAAGGAGATCCAGGCCGACCTCGCCTCCACCATCGGGCTGGACCTCGCCGACGCCGACGGATTCATCGACGGCCGGTTCGGCCCCAAGACCGATGCGTACGTGCGCCGGTTCCAGCAGACCTACCACCTTCAGGCGGACGGCGTCGTCGGCCCGCAGACCTGGCAGATGCTCGTCTCCATGACGAAGGACTGAGCGGCGATGACCCGAACGAACAGGACGGCAGGCCGGCGCGCCGGCGGGGCCGCCGCGGTGCTCGCCGCTGTGGCGGCACTGGCTGCCGGGGGCGCGACCCCGGCCCAGGCCGGCTGGGACGGCACGCTCCAGGCGTGCAAGAACACGTACGGATCGGAGCACTACCTGGGCTGGGACATCCCCACGGTGGTGCTCGCCCGGGGCTCGACCGGAGTGTGCGTGCAGGAACTGCAGGAAGAGCTGGTCGAGGCGGGAGCGGTCGCGGTCGCCGACCGACCGGGCTTCGTCGACGGGGTCTTCGGACCGAAGACGTACGGCGCGGTGGTGAACTATCAGCTCCGGCACGCGGTGACGGGCGGCGCCGACGGCGTCGTGGGGCGGTACACCTGGCACAGCCTGATCGCTCAGGTCTACTTCGAGTAGCCGCGTCGCCCGGCGTCGCGAGTGGCGCGGCTAACACCTTCTCCGCGGCGTGTGCCGTCGCGGCGGCGCGCTGCGGCGACTGTATGCTTCCGTTCGACTTTCAGGACCGGAGCACCGGGCCTGAGGCGGGGGGCAGTCAACTACGGGGGCCGGCGGCGCGCCGGTGCGTCGCTGTGCCCTCGGCTCGGGCTGGTGTTCCATCAGCGAACGGGCTCACAGTGAGCGACAGAGATCTCCCCGCAGTCAGACCTGAGCCTGGCTCCGATGCCAGGCTGCACGCGGAACTGCTTGCGCTGAAACAACGGTCGGGACTCAGCTACGCCCGGATCAGCGCGCTCACCCATTACTCGAAGTCGTCCTGGGAACGCTGGATCAACGCCAAGCAGTTCCCGCCCCGCGGCGCCGTGGAGAGCTTCGCCCGCGCCGCGCGGACGCAAGCCGCGCCGCTCCTCGACCTGTGGGAGCAGGCCGAACTGCTCCGGGTCGCCGGCGCCGAGCCGGCCGAGCAGCCGCTTCCGGTGTCCGAGGGGGAGCCTGCGGCCCCGGAGAACGGGGATCCCACGGCCGGCCCTCCGGGCGGGTCGGACCCGGAACCGGCCGTGCCGGGACCGGACCGGCCGCGGCCCGCCGCGCCCGAACCCGGCGCGGGCGAGCAGGACATGCGCGAACCTGCCGTAGCCGGGCCCACCGTGCCCGGTCCGGCGGACACCGCTGGTGACGGCGGTGCTTCCGCCGGCGGCGCGGGCTTCGTCCGGCGCCAGGGACGCGGCCGCCTGGTCGCGATGGTGGCCGCGGCCTGCGTCGCGGTGGCGGCGGCCGGTGTCGCCGTCGTTCGGTACTCCTCGGACAACGCGGAGGACGGTTCGCACACCGCGGGCGGTCGTGCCTCCGCGTCCCACGCCGCCGCACACGGCGACCCGGTCGGCTGCACCCACGCCGGCTGCACGGGCAAGGATCCGATGACCATGGGGTGTGTACGGGACGGACAGACGCTCGCCCTGATCCGCAACCAGAACATGGTGATCGAGCTCCGGTACAGCAGCGAATGCGGCGCCGCATGGGGGCGGATCACCTATGCCAAACCCAAGGCGGTCGTCGACGTGGACAACTCCAGCGGCACCACGGAGGCCACACCGGTGCACTGGGGCAACGACGTGTACTCCCCGATGGCCGAACTGGGCCCCGGCCAGACCGCTTGGGCGTGCGGAACACAGCCGGACGGAAAGAGCCGGACCTGCACCACGCACAGTCCCGTACCCGCCGGGCACTGATCCGCGGGGCGGCGAACCGGCGTGGTCAGCCCTCGCCCACAAGGTCGAGGTCGTCACGAGAGGCCACCGGCATGATCTCCGGAACGGCCCACTTGCGGTTCAGCGGCTGGGACGCGTCCCGCCACCAGGGGCGCGCAGGGAGGACCCCGGCAGGCTCGAAGGGCTGGCCCGGGACAGGGACGGCGACCGCCTGCCCGACCGCGTCGGCCGCGGCCAGCGTCCACTCGCCCGGTTCGGCCCAGGGGTGCGGGGCGAGGTTGAAGGTGCCCCAGTGGATCGGCAGCAGCGCGCCGTGCGGCGCTCCGCCCTGCAGGTCGAGGTGGGCGCGCAGGCCTTCCTCGGGCGTCATGTGGATGTCGGGCCAGAACTCGCTGTACGCACCGATCTGGATCATCGTGGCGTCGAACGGGCCGTGGGCCGCGCCGATGTCCTTGAAGCCGTCGAAGTAGCCCGTGTCACCGCTGTGGAAGATGCGGTGTTCCTCGCCTTCGACGGCCCAGGACGCCCAGAGGGTGTGCTGGGTGTTGCGCAGGGCACGGCCGCAGAAGTGGCGGGCGGGTGTCGCGGTGAGGGTGAGCCCGCCGACCCGGGTCGACTCGTGCCAGTCCAGCTCGCGCAGCCGGTCCGGGGAGACGCCCCAGTGTTCGAGGTGGGCGCCGACGCCGAGCGGCACGGCGAACAGGGTGTCCGTGCCGGCCAGTGCCTTGATCGTGGGCAGGTCCAGGTGGTCGTAGTGGTCGTGCGAGATGACGACCACGTCGACCTCGCCGAGCGCGGCCAGCGGCAGCGGCACGGGGTGCAGCCGCTTGGGTCCGGCGAAGGGGAACGGGGAGCAGCGCTCCCCCCAGACGGGGTCGAACAGCACGCGGTGGCCGTCGATCTCCGCGAGGACGCTGGAGTGGCCCATCCAGGTCAGCCGCAGTCCCGTGGCGGGCGGCTCGGCCAGGTCGGCGAAGGTCGTGGGATGCACCGGGACGGTGCCCTTGGGGGCGCGCAGGGGGCGGGTGTCCTTGTCCAGGAACACCTTGGCGAGGTCCAGCGTGGAACCGGAGGGTCTGGTGCGTGCCGTACCGCCCGGGTTCTGGAAGACGCCGTCCTCGAAGTGGGGAGAGCGGCGGATGCGTGCCAGGCGCTCACCGCCCGGGTCCGCGCCGAAGGCCGCCGGCCGCAGCGCGCGGAGCCCGGAGGTCGAGGAACGCAATCCGGTCACGGTACCTCCCGGTGGAGTGGGTGAGCTCCCCATTATGGTCGGACCCTCCGACAGCCCCGGACGGCCGGGGCGCCGGTACGGCCCCGGCGCACGCCACTGCCCCTTCGTCGAGCGCATTGACAGGGCGCGGGCCACGTCCCGATACTGACTCATCGTTCAGTAGAGAGGCAGTCCCCGAGCCGAGGCCGCCGGGCACCTGCAGGACATCGTGGTGTTCGCACGGCGGCTGCGGGAGATCCGCGACGGGATGCGGGCGCGCGGCGGCGTACCGGTCGCGGCGGACCCGGCGCCGGACCGGCCTGGCCCACCCTGGCCCGCGCCCACGACGGACATGTCTCGCGCGCGTGCCGTCCCGCCGCCCCGGCGCGCGCCCGCACCGGGGCCCTCGACCGGCCCGGCCCCACCCTGTGCACCGTCCCCGAGGAGATCCCATGACCGCCCCCGCTCCCCTGATGTCGCTCGTCTGGACCGACCACGTCACCGGCCGCCGGGGTTTCCTGGTCGTGGACCGGCTGGTGCGCGGCGTGGCCAGCGGCGGGCTGCGGATGCGCCCCGGCTGCACCCTGGAGGAGGTGGCGGGCCTCGCCCGCGGCATGACGATGAAGGAGGCCCTGCACTACGACCCCGAGGCACGCTATGTCCCCCTCGGCGGCGCGAAGGGCGGCATCGACTGCGATCCGCAGGAGCCACAGGCGTACGGGCTCCTCGTCCGCTATCTGCGCGCCATGCGGCCGTACATCGAGAGCTTCTGGACCACCGGCGAGGACCTCGGCCTCACCCAGGACCTCGTCGACCGGGCGGCCGTCGAGGCGGGCCTGGTCTCCTCGGTCCAGGCGGTGTATCCGCTGCTGGACGACGAGGCGGCGGCCCGTGGGCGGCTCGCGGACGCGTTCGCGGTCGAGGTGGACGGCATCGGCCTGGACGAGCTGGCCGGCGGCTGCGGGGTCGCCGAGTCGGTGCTCGCGGCGCTGGACCGGGCGGAGGTGCCGTACGCGGGCACCCGGGTGGCGGTGCAGGGGCTCGGCACGATGGGCGGGGCCACCGCGAGATTCCTCGCGCGCGCGGGGCTGACGGTGGTGGCGGTCGCCGACGTCAAGGGCACGATCGCCAATCCGGCGGGGCTCGACGTCGAGGCGCTGCTGGCCGCGCGGGACGGCTATGGCGCCGTCGACCGCCGTGTGCTGCGCCCCGGCGACCGCGAACTGTCCGGTGAGGCCTGGCTGTCCGCCGATGCGGAGGTGCTCGTGCCGGCGGCCGTGTCCTATGCGATCGACACCGGCAACCAGCACGGCATCCGCGCCCGCTGGATCGTGGAGGCCGCCAACATGCCCGTGCTGCCGGAGGCGGAGGAGCTGCTGGCGGCGCGCGGGGTGGCCGTGCTGCCGGACGTGGTGGTCAACTCCGCCACGAACGCCTGGTGGTGGTGGACCCTGTTCGGTGACATCGGCCCCGACGCCGACGAGGCCTTCGCGTACATCCGGCGCTCCATGCGCGCCCTGGTCGAGCTGATGCTGGACCGTGCGGACGCGGACGGTACGACCCCGCGTGCGGCCGCCCACGCCATGGTGACCGACCGGCTGCCGGTGATCGCGGACCGCTTCGGGTGGTACCGGTGACGGACCCCGCGATGCCTCGCCGTCACGGGGGCGTCAGGGCCGCGCACCTGTCTGCACCCGGCCGCCCGGCGCACGGGTGACCGAAAGGTCTGCCGCCCCGCACTCGAACGGCCGCGAGTGCGGGGCCCTTCCGTGCCGTCCTCGGCAACGGATTAGGGTGAGCGCGTGGCGAGAGTGCGGTTGAGCGTGGCCGAGCGGCGGGAGGAACTGCTGCAGGCTGCCATCGGGCAGATCGAGGCGCGGGGCGTGGCGGCGGTCAGGATCGCCGACGTGGCCGCGGTGCTCGGGGTGAGCAACGCCCTGGTGCTGTACCACTTCTCGACGAAGGAGAGGCTGGTCGCGGCCGCGTTCCGGTACGCGGCAGAGGACGATCTCGCGCATCTGCGCAAGCTCCTGGGGCGGCGGACGTCCGCGCTGCGCCGGCTGCGGGCCGCGGTGCGCTGGTATGCCCCGACCGGGCAGGCCAAGGGCTGGCGGCTGTGGATCGAGGGCTGGGCGGTGGCCCTGCGCGAGCCGGTGCTGCGCGAGGTCACCCGGGATCTCGACAAGCAGTGGAAGGCGGCGATCGCCGAGGTCATCGCCGAGGGCGTGGCGGCGGGCGAGTTCGCCTGCGCCGACCCGGCCGGTGCCGCGCTGCGGCTGACCGCGCTGCTGGACGGGCTGGCCGTGCAGCTGACCTCGTACCCCGGAGCGGTACCGCGGACCCGCGCGCAGGAATGGACCGACGAGGCGCTGGCCCGTGAACTGGGCCTGGACCGGCAGGCGTTGACCGAACGGTAGGGGCTCTCGGCCGCATCGGGCCGGCTGCACGGTGCTGTGCGGGTGAGCCGCTGTGGTGCCCGAAGCCGGGGTTGGGCGGGCGCCGCCGACGAACACCGGCCGGCCGGACACCCACGTGCCCCGCACCGCGGGTACGGGCGGTGCGGGGCACGTGGGTGCCGGTCAGGCCACCGAGGTGATGCGCAGCTTGATGTCGTCGGGGGACAGGGTGCCCTTCGCGGTGACATGGTCGCCGGAGGACTCGCCGCGCAGACGGCGGCCGATCCACGGGACCAGGTATTCGCGGGCCCACTGGACGTCGTCGCGGCGGATGTCCAGCGTGCCCCGGGGCGGCTGCGGCGGCCACGGCTGCTCCGGGTCGGCCGGGATCTCCAGGCCGAGGACCTGGCCGGCGCGCAGCGCCACGCGCGTGTGCCCCTCGGGCGAGAGGTGCAGCCGGTCACTGTCCCAGGCCCTGCGATCCTGTACGGACTTCAGGGACCACAGGTCGAGCACGGGGCAGCCGTACCGGTCGGCGATGGCGCGGACGTGCCCGTTGTACGTGGCGATCTTGCCGCGCAGATGCTTCAGCACGGGGACGCCACGGGTGTCGAAGCCGGTCGTCACCATCACCGTGCCGACCGCCTCGGTCAGCCGGGCCACGGCGCGCTCGAAGCGCTCGGCCACCTCGTCCGGGTCGGTGCCGGGCCGGATGATGTCGTTGCCGCCCGCGCAGAAGGACACCAGGTCCGGGGCGAGTTCGACGGCCTGCGGGAGCTGGTCCTGCACGATCTGGTCGAGCAGCTTCCCGCGGACCGCGAGATTGGTGTATTTGAAGTCGCCCTCGGGCTGCCGGTCCGCGAGCAGTACCGCGAACCGGTCGGCCCAGCCGACGAATGCCCCGTCGGGGCCGGGGTCGCCGACGCCCTCGGTGAAGCTGTCCCCCACCGCCACGTACGACCCGATCACTGATGTGTTGTCACTCTTCGAATCGTCTGCCACGTCGGACCATGATTCACCTTTGGATGTGTCCTACGCGACCGTAGGCAGGGGTTGACGGCCGGTGAGATATGACACCCTTAAATGATTTGCCAACCCGGAACAGGGCGAACACGCCGAAGGACGGACAGCCTCAGACGACGGCGACGCCGTGCTCGCGGAGGTAGCCGACCGGGTCGATGTCGGAGCCGTAGTCGGGGGTGGTACGGATCTCGAAGTGCAGGTGCGGGCCGGTGACGTTGCCGGTGGCGCCCGACAGGCCGACCTGCCGGCCCTCGGTCACGGTCTGCCCGGGCGAGACGGAGAGCCGGGAGAGGTGGCCGTACTGCGCGTAGTGGCCGTCGTTCAGCCTGAGGACGACCTGGTTGCCGTACGCGCCGCCCCAGCCGGCGGAGACGACCGTCCCGGCGGCGACGGCCTTGACCGGGGTGCCGGTCGGTACGACGAAATCGACGCCCGTGTGGTAGCCGCTGGACCACATGCTGCCGGCCACGTGGTAACCGGTGCCGATGGTGGCGCCCGTGACCGGGAGGGTGAAGCCGGTGGAGGTGGCCGGCGTCGTGGCGGCGCCGGAGGTCCTGGGCGCCGGGGCCGCCTGGGGCGTGGAGCGGTGCGAGCCGCCGGACGACCGGCTCGGGGCCGCGGGCTCGGTGCGGGTGGGTGCGGCGTGCCTGCGGGTGGGTGCGGCCTGCCTGCCGAGCGCGAGCTCCAGGCCGGGGTGGATCAGCGACGGGTCGTCGCCGACGGCCTGCCGGTTGTCGGCGTAGAGGCGGTGCCAGCCGCCCGCCACGTGCTGCTCGTCGGCGATCACCGAAAGGCAGTCGCCGGTCTTCACCGTGTAGGTACGGACGCCGGAATCCGGCTGCGCGGCGGCCTTGTGCACCGGGGCCCGAAGGGACTGCACGGCCTGCGCGGAGACGGACTGCGCGGTGCCGGCGGCATGCGCCCCGGTGGTTCCGACGAGCGGGAGGGCCAGGGCGGCACCACCGGTTCCGGCGACGGCGATCGAGCGGGAAAGACGCGGGGTCTTGGGGCGTCGGTGCTTGCCCTTACCAGGCATGGCGCATTCCTCTCCGGCGCCTGCGAGGTGAGCTGTCGGGTTCGGGCTGGAGCTGCCCGGCCGTGCGCGCACGGTTTCACCCCGAGCCTGTCGCGGAGACCGGACAGGCAGTGGTACCTGATGGGTCCCCCGCTCCTGCCGAACACGGGTCAAGTGTGTGGGGCTCCGGGCGGCGGCAGGATTCGGCGTTCCGTCCGGATCGGTGGCGAACGTAAGCGGGTGGGACGCAGGGAAACAAGCAGTCGGTTTCCGCCGTTCGCCTTTCAGAAGATCGGATTCGGGAATTCGCCGTCACCCTCCGTGCATTTCCACCTGTTACGGCCCTTCAAATTCCCTCTTCACCGAGGAAATTACGTGGACATGACGCGGCACGCACCGTCACGAATATGACGCTCCTCACGCGCACCCGACCATGAGTCCGCATTTCACTCCGAGTTTGAATGAAGGCGCCAATTCGGGCAGAAGCATTAGATGCGGCACAGGCGGATAACCGTTGCATCCAGGTCACCTTTGAGGCCGGCGCGCAGCCCGTGGTGCAGCAGTACGGCACCGCGATGGACTTCGCCCGTTTCGCGACATTCGTACGACGCCGCCGGGTCGAGTCCGCGCAGGCGCAGCGCCGGCACGGGTTCGCCGTGGCTCTGCGCCTGGAGCCAGGCGAGGACCACCGTCTCCTCACCCAGGACGTACTGGACGGCGCTCAGTCCACCGGCCGGAGGTCGCAGCCGGTACAGGTCGCCCTGCTGGACGACCGGCCGGATCTCCTTGTAGAGATCGATCCACTGCCGGGCCTCGGCCAGTTCCTGATCGGTCCACTCGGTGAGGTCGCCGCCCACCCCGAGCACGCCCGCCATGGCGCTGACGAAACGGAACCGCAGGCCACTGACCCGACCGTTGAGCTGGGTGTTCGGGCTGTCCGTGACCCAGGCGGCCATGATCCGGGCCGGGTGGATCTGACTGAAGCCGTGCTGGATGGCGAGCCGGTCCAGCGGGTCGGTGTTGTCGGAGGTCCACACCTGGTCGGTGCGGCTCATGACGCCGAGGTCGATCCGGCCGCCACCCCCCGAGCAGGACTCGAAGGCGACGGAGGGGTGGGCCGCGCGCAGCCGGTCCAGCAGGGCGTACAGGGCGCGGACGTGGTCCACCCACAGGCGCTGCGGGTACGGCTCACCGGGCCAGCCGGCGTCGGTGAAGCAGCGGTTGAAGTCCCACTTCACATAGTCGACCGGCGCGCCGGAGAGCAGGGTGTGCAGCTGCTCCCACAGGTACTCCTGGACGTCCTCGCGGGCGAGGTTGAGGACGAGCTGGTTGCGCAGTTCCGTCCGCTTCCGTCCCGGTTGGTACTGCACCCAGTCCGGGTGCGCGCGGTACAGGTCGCTGTCCGGGTTGACCATTTCGGGCTCGACCCAGATGCCGAACTGCATGCCGAGGTCGTGCACCTGGTCGGCGAGGGGCTTCAGGCCGTGCGGGAAGCGGTCGGGGTTGGGCGTCCAGTCGCCGAGACCCGCGCGGTCGCTGGTACGGGCGCCGAACCAGCCGTCGTCCACGACGAAGAGCTCCACGCCGATCCCGGCGGCCCGGCGGGCGAGCGCGAGCTGCTGCTCCTCGGAGATGTCGAAGTTCGTCGCCTCCCAGGAGTTGAACAGCACCGGCCGGTCCCGCTCGGCGTCCGGGATGACGTACGCGCGCTGGTAGGCGTGCCAGGCGCGGCTCGCGCCACCGAAGCCGCCGTCGCTCCACAGGCCCGCGAACACCGGGGTGGTGTACGACTCCCCCTGCTCCAGGAGCAGCAGGCCCGAGTCGTCGTAGCCGGCGCCGCCGGTGATCTGCACGCGCGCGTCCGGGAGTTGGGCGACCGCGATGCGCCAGGAGCCGGACCAGCCTAGCGCGCATCCGTAGACCTCACCGCGCTCCTCGGTGGCGTCGGTGTCCAGCGCCACCCAGGGCAGGTGCTGGTGGCCGGTGTGGCCGCGGCGGCTGCCGATGACCTTCTCGCCGTAGGTGAGCGGGGCGGCGACGAGGCGGGACTCGGCGGCCCAGCGGCCGTGCAGCTGGGACAGCCGCCAGCCCTCGCGATCGGGCAGGGTCCAGGTGGCGGCGTCGGCGCGCAGCAGCTCCACGCGTACGTGCCCGCCGTTCGCCACGGTCACCCGGCGTTCCACGACATCGCCGCGCATCCGGTAGTGCAGGGTGACGGCGAGGCCGTCGTCGTCGAAGCGCAGCCGCAGCTCGCCACCCTCCGGCCCGTCCGCCTCGTACGCCTGGAAGGCCCACTCCGTGCCGCGTCGCTCGGCGGTACGCACCGACAGGGCCGGGCGGACGAAGCGGGGGCCGCCCTCGACGGGGTACTCCTCCCGGCCGTCCAGGGGGGACTCGAAGGGCCAGTGGCCGGGCAGCGGGTCCTTGGCCAGGGCCTGCGCGTCCGCGAGGGTGATGCGTGGCCCCCAGTGCAGGTGGAGCAGCTCGTCCGCGCCGGTGAGATGCAGGGCGTAGCTGCTGGTGGGCCCCGAGAGGAGCCAGGTACGACCGTCTTCGGAGATGTCCACCACGTAAGACCTCACAGGTGCCAACAGATTCACTCAAGTGCAAACATCATCGAGCCGTACGAGCGTGGCGACAAGCCCTGTGGACAACTCCTTGCCCGAGGAAACCGATGTCGTATGGTCGTCAGAGCGCCCGCCGACGAGCCGCGACGGCGGGATCCGAGCGTGTGAGGAGCCCCCGTGACGCAGCACGTCCCGTCGACCGAGCCGGAGCTGGCCGGAGTACGCAATTTCCGTGACGTGGGCGGACTGCCGACGGTGGACGGGCGGCGGGTGCGGCACGGGGTGCTGTTCCGCAGCGGTCACCTGGCGCACGCGACCGAGGACGACGCGGCCTTCCTCGCCTCCCTGGGCCTGCACACAATCTTCGACTTCCGCAACGCGGCCGACCAGAAGCTGGAGGGCCCGGACGTCGAGCTGCCCGGCGTGCGGAATGTGAACCTGCCGCTGAGCGACCCGGCGGACGGCGCCGAGTTCTGGAAGATGGTCCGCGACGGCGACCTCGACCAGCTGCGCCAGATCCTCGCCGACGGCAAGGGGGCGGCCCGGATGATCGCCTCGTACCGGAGGATCGTCAAGGAGCGCACCGCCGAGCACTCCCAGGTGCTGCGCGCGCTCACCGAGGACAGCGTGCCCGCGCTGATGCACTGCGCGGCGGGCAAGGACCGCGCGGGCATCTCGATAGCCGTGACGCTGCTCGCGCTGGGCGTGGAACGCGAGGCGATCATCGCCGACTACCTGGAGTCCAACGCCAGGCACCGGCGCTACAAGGTCCACCGCAGCGGCAGCGCCAAGACCGCGTACACCCCGGAAGTCATGGAGCTGCTGAGCCCGCTCTTCGACGCCCGCGCCGAGTACCTCCTGGCGGCGTTCGAGACCATCGAGCAGACGTGGGGCGGCGTGGACACCTACCTGGAGCAGGGCCTCGAACTCACCCCGGCGGCCCGGGCCCGGCTCCGCGAACGCCTGCTGGACTGACCGGACCGCCCCCGCAGCCCGGTGTCCTCGTGCGGGGCACGAGAACGACAGCCGGACGTACCGGTGGCTTCGTCGCGTCAGCTCTTCCCGCCGACCGCGAACAGCAGGTAGAGGAAGGCGGCCAGGACGTGGCCGGCGGCGATGTAGATGATCAGGCGGATCCACAGGGCGCGGGGGAACTTGGTCTCGAGGTTGGTCATGGCAGCTCTCCGGTCGGCGGGCCCAGGCACAGCGTGGCCGTGGGGCTCTGCAGCAGGGTGTGGACGAACAGCAGCTCGACGCCGTCATGGTCCTCGGCGGCGAGGCGGTGCGGGGTGAGCGAGTCGAAGTGCGCGCTGTCGCCGGGCGCGAGCAGGTGCGCGGTGTCACCGAGGCGCAGCCGGAGGCGGCCCCGCAGGACGTAGAGCCACTCCTCGCCCGGGTGGACGCGCACGATGTCGCCCTGCGAGCCGTACGGCACGCGTACGCGCAGGGCCTGCATACCCCGGCCCGGCGCCCCGGCCTGGAAGTATGTCCAGCCGCCGGCCCGGGTCGGCTCCATGTCGCCGGCCCGTACGATCGCGTTCCGGTCGGCGACCGTCTCACCCAGCAGTTCGGAGACGGTCGTACCGTAGATGCGGGCGAGAGCCAGCAGCATCGGCAGCGAGGGCTGCCGCTGTCCGGTCTCCAGCCGGGACAG
Source organism: Streptomyces sp. NPDC053069 (assembly GCF_044546895.1). Classification (NCBI taxonomy): domain Bacteria; kingdom Bacillati; phylum Actinomycetota; class Actinomycetes; order Kitasatosporales; family Streptomycetaceae; genus Streptomyces; species Streptomyces sp. NPDC053069. The sequence goes on from NZ_JBITZN010000003.1 coordinate 379,492, forward strand.
ATGGGCCGGCGAGAGCCCTGCGGCACGGGCGGCGGCCTCCAGGGTGAGGCCGGCGCGCCGGCGCAGCCCGCGCAACTGCGGTGCGACAGCGGTCAGCTCGCCGCCCGGGCCCGCCGACGGGCCGGCGTCTGAGGCGTTCATGCCTCCATTCAGCCCGATTCTTGCCCGAGCGGCAATTTCCTTGCCTGTGAGGCAAGGCGCCTCGACGTCATCCCCCTCTTCCTGGTACTCCCCGGCCGGCGCCCGGTGCGGGCGTCCTCAGCGGCCCGCCACCGCCTGCTTCATCAGGGTCTTGCCGAAGTCCCACATCAGGCCGCCGCCGCTGTGCGCGTCGTCCATCACGGCGGTGAAGGCGTCCACGAACCGCTCGACGTCCGCCTCGTCGAGGATCAGCGGCGGGATCAGCTTGATCACCTCCAGGTGGTCACCGGAGACCTGGGTGAGGATCCGGTGCCGCTGCAGCAGCGGCACGACGACCATCTGCGCGAACAGTCCCTTGCGGGCGGCCTGCAGCACGGTCCAGCGGCCGCGGAGCTTGAGCGAGGACGGCCTGCCGAACTCGATGCCGATCATCAGGCCCCGCCCGCGCACGTCGGCGAGGAGTTCGTACTTGTCGATCAGCGCGGTCAGCCGTGACTTCAGCAGTTCGCCGGTCCTGCGGACGCCGGCGACGATCTGCTCGTTCTCCATGACCGACAGCACGGCGAGGCCGCACGCCATCGCCTGCGCGCCCGAGCCGAAGCTCGCCGAGTGGACCAGCACCCGGTCCATGGACGAGTAGACCTTCTTGAAGATCCAGTCCTTGCCGAGGGTGGCGCCGACCGGGACATACCCGCCGGACAGGGCCTTGGCCACGCACACCAGGTCGGGTTCGACACCGTCCTCGTGCTGGTAGGCGTAGAAGTCGCCGGTGCGGCCGAGACCGGTCTGCACCTCGTCGGCGATGAGCAGCGCCTTGTGCTTGTGCAGCAGCTCCTGCGCGGCGCGCAGATAGCCGGGAGGGGCCTCGTACACGCCCTTGCCCTGGATGGGCTCGACGATGAGGGCGGCCACGTCGCCCTTCTTCAACTCGCGGGCCAGGGCGTTGAGATCACCGAGGGGTACGGCGGTGTCGGGCAGCAGCGGGGCGAAGCCGTCACGGAAGCCTCTCTCGCCGTTGACCGACAGGGAGCCGGTGGTCAGACCGTGGAAGGCGTGATCGCAGTAGAGGACACGGGGCTTTCCGGTGGCGTACCGGGCGAACTTCAGGGCCGTCTCCACGGCTTCCGTGCCGCTGTTGCCGAAGAACACCCGGTCCAGGTGCGGGCTGTGGGCGAGCAGCCGTTCGGCGAGCAGGCCGGGCAGCGGCTGGCAGTCGAACCGGGTGAGGTCGGCGAGGTCCAGGTCGAGCACGTCGTGCAGCGCCTTGCGGACGACCGGGTGGTGGCGGCCCAGGCCCATCACCCCGAACCCGGCGAGCATGTCCAGGTAGTCGTTGCCGTCCGCGTCGAAGAAGTGGGCGCCCTCGGCCCGCTCGTAGACCTTGTCGAAGCCGATGGTGTGCAGCATGCGCGGGAGCTGCGGGTTGAGGTACTTGGTGTGCAGCTCGTAGCGTTCGGCTCCGCGCTCGGCCAAGAGGGCGCCGAGGTCGAACTCCGTGGTCATTCCTTCTCCTTGACTGTGCCGTCCATGTGCCGGACGGCCAGGCTCGCGCTGATCCGTCCGGCGACCTCGACGGGCGTGAGGCCGATGTCGGCCAGCACCTCACTGCGTTTGGCGTGCGCGAGGAACTGCTCCGGGATGCCGAACCGCCGTACCGGCACGTCCACGTCGGCGTCCCCGAGGGCCAGTGCCACCGCCGAACCCACCCCGCCGGCCCGGCTGTTGTCCTCGACGACGGCCACCAGACGGTGTTCGGCGGCCAGACCGGGCAGGGCCGGGTCGACCGGTTTGACCCAGCGCGGGTCGACCACGGTGCAGTTGACACCCCGTGCCGCCAGGAGCTCGGCGGCCTGGAGGCACACGGATGCCATCACGCCGACGGCCACCAGGAGCACGTCCGGGCGGTCCGCGCGGTGCAGGACGTCCATGCCGCCGACCTGGTCGATCGCCGGGATGTCCGGGCCGACCGACTCCTTCGGGAAGCGGACCAGGGTCGGCGCGTCGTCCACGGCCACGGCCTCCCGCAGCTGGGCGCGCAGCCGGCCGGCGTCGCGCGGGGCGGCGATCCTGAGGCCGGGGACGGCCTGGAGGATCGACATGTCCCACATGCCGTTGTGGGAGGCGCCGTCGGCCCCGGTGACGCCGGCCCGGTCGAGGACGAAGGTGACCCCGCAGCGGTGCAGGGCGACGTCCATGAGCAGCTGGTCGAAGGCGCGGTTGAGGAAGGTGGCGTAGACGGCGACGACCGGGTGCAGTCCGCCGGTGGCGAGGCCGGCCGCGGAGACGGCCGCGTGCTGCTCGGCGATGCCCACGTCCCACACGCGGTCGGGGAATCGCTCGGCGAACTTGCCGAGGCCGACCGGGTGCAGCATGGCCGCCGTGATGGCAACGACGTCGTCCCGTTCCTCGCCGATCCGTACGATCTCGTCGCCGAACACCGAGGTCCAGGAGGGGGCCTGGGCGGGCGCGAGCGGCTCGCAGGTCAGCGGGTCCATCACACCGACGGTGTGGAAGTGGTCCTCCTCGTGGGCGAGGGCGGGCTCGTAGCCGCGGCCCTTCTCCGTGAGGCAGTGGACCAGCACCGGGCCGTGGAACCGTTTCGCGCGGCGCAGCGCCGACTCGACGGCGCCGATGTCATGGCCGTCGATCGGGCCGACGTACTTCAGGCCCAGGTCCTCGAACATGCCCTGCGGCGCGAAGGCGTCCTTGAAGCCCTTCTTCGCGCCGTGCAGGGACTCGTAGATCGTGCTGCCGACGACGGGTGTCCTCAGGAGGACGTCCTTGCCCCAGGCGAGGACCTTCTCGTAGCCGTCGGTGGTGCGCAGGGTGGCCAGGTGGTTGGCGAGGCCGCCGATGGTCGGGGCGTAGGAGCGTTCGTTGTCGTTGACGACGATGATCAGCGGGCGGTCCTTGGCCGCCGCGATGTTGTTCAGCGCCTCCCAGGCCATGCCGCCGGTCAGCGCGCCGTCGCCGATGACCGCGACCACATGGCCCTTCTCCCCCTGCACCTGGTTGGCCTTGGCCAAGCCGTCGGCCCAGCCGAGCGCGGTGGAGGCGTGGCTGTTCTCGATGACGTCGTGTTCGGACTCCTCGCGCGAGGGATAGCCGGACAGGCCGCCCTTGCCGCGCAGCTTGGAGAAGTCCTGACGCCCGGTCAGCAGCTTGTGGACGTAACTCTGATGGCCGGTGTCCCACAGGATGCGGTCGACCGGTGACTCGAAGACCCGGTGCAGCGCGACGGTCAGTTCCACCACGCCCAGATTGGGCCCGAGGTGACCGCCGGTTCTCGACACCGCGTGCACCAGGAACTCACGTATCTCCTCGGACAGTTCACCCAGTTCCGCCTCGGACAGCGCCTTCAGGTCGCGTGGTCCCCGGATGCTCTCCAGAATGGTCACGCTGGGCCCCCTCTCGGTCCGTGCCGTGCTGTACTCAACTCACTTCGTCTGCGGGGCTCGTCCGCTCGGCGAGCTTCATGGCCTCCTCGATGAGGGTCTCCACGATCTTCGACTCGGGTACGGTCTTGACGACCTCTCCCTTGACGAAGATCTGCCCCTTTCCGTTGCCCGAGGCAACTCCGAGGTCGGCCTCACGGGCCTCGCCCGGACCGTTGACCACACACCCCATCACCGCGACCCTCAGCGGCACTTCCATGCCGTCCAGGCCCGCCGTGACCTCGTCGGCGAGCTTGTAGACGTCGACCTGCGCCCGGCCGCAGGACGGGCAGGAGACGATCTCCAGACGCCGCTGCCGCAGGCCCAGGGACTCAAGGATCTGGATACCGACCTTGACCTCCTCCGCCGGCGGCGCGCTCAGGGAGACGCGGATGGTGTCGCCGATGCCCCGGGACAGCAACGCCCCGAAGGCCACGGCCGACTTGATCGTCCCCTGGAACGCGGGACCCGCCTCGGTCACCCCCAGATGCAAGGGGTAGTCGCAGCTCTCGGCGAGCTGCCGGTAGGCCTCGATCATCACGACCGGGTCGTTGTGCTTCACCGAGATCTTGATGTCCCGGAAGTCGTACTCCTCGAAGAGCGAGGCCTCCCACAGGGCCGACTCGACCAGCGCCTCCGGGGTGGCCCTGCCGTACTTCTGCAGCAGCCGCCGGTCCAGCGAACCGGCGTTGACCCCGATACGGATCGGCGTGCCGTGGTCCTTGGCGGCGCGGGCGATCTCCCGCACCTGGTCGTCGAACTTCTTGATGTTGCCCGGGTTCACCCGGACCGCCGCGCAGCCGGCCTCGATGGCCGCGAAGACGTACTTCGGCTGGAAGTGGATGTCCGCGATCACGGGGATCTGCGACTTGCGGGCGATGGCGGCGAGGGCGTCCGCGTCGTCCTGCGTGGGGCAGGCGACACGGACGATCTGGCAGCCGGACGCGGTGAGTTCCGCGATCTGCTGCAAGGTGGCGCCGATGTCCGACGTACGGGTCGTCGTCATCGACTGCACCGACACCGGGGCTCCGCCCCCGACCGCCACCGGCCCGACCTGGATCTGCCGCGACTGCCGCCGCGGTGCCACCGGCCGGGCCGGTACCTCGGGAACGCCCAGGGGGACGGCGGTCACCGCGTCACTCCCGGTTCCCGGAGACGGTCTCGCGCATGGCCCGCAGCGACTCCTTCAGGGAGCCCATGGTGGCGAGGACGGCGGTGGGCTCGTACCCGCAGTGCGCCATGCAGTTGGCGCAGCGCGGGTCCTTGCCGCGGCCGTACTTGTCCCAGTCGGTCTTCTCGATGAGTTCGCGGTACGTCGGCACGTACCCGTCGCTCATCAGGTAGCACGGGCGCTGCCAGCCGAAGAGCGAATAGTTCGGGATCGCCCACGCGGTGCACGGGAAGTCGACCTTGCCCTCCAGGAAGTCCAGGAAGAGCGGGGAGTGGTTGAGCCGCCACTTCTTGCGGTTGCCGCCCGCGAACGCCTTCTTGAAGAGTTCGCGGGTCTGCTCCACGCCGAGGAAGTGCTCCTGGTCGGGGGCCTTCTCGTAGGCGTAGGCGGGCGAGATCATCATCTCGTCGACCTTCAGGTCGTCGTTGAGGAAGTTGAGCACCTCGATGATGGTCTGGGGGGTGTCGGTGTTGAAGAAGGTGGAGTTGGTGGTCACCCGGAAGCCGCGCCGCTTGGCCTCCTTGATGGCCTCCACCGCCTCGTCGAACACGCCCTCCTTCGCGACCGACTCGTCGTGCCGCTCACGCAGACCGTCGATGTGCACGGCGAAGGCGAAATAGGGAGAGGGCTTGAATTTGTCGATCTTCTTGCGCAACAGCATCGCGTTGGTGCACAGGAAGACATACTTCCGCTTGGCCACCAGCTGGCGCACGATCTCATCGATCTGAGGGTGCATCAAGGGCTCGCCACCCGCGATGGAGACCATCGGCGCACCGGACTCCAGCACCGCGCCCACGGCCTGGGCGACCGGCATGCGCTGCTTGAGCACACCCGCCGGATGCTGGATCTTGCCGCAGCCCTCGCACTTGAGGTTGCAGGCGAAGAGCGGTTCAAGCTCGACGATGAGCGGAAACTTGTCCCGCCTGCGCAGTTTCTGTTCAGCCAGGTAAGTAGCGACCTTGATGGACTGACGCAGCGGCATGGCCATCTGGCTCACCTCCGGGGGAGCAGCAAAGAACGGTGCCATTCGAAAAATGCGGGAAGAACGGATCGAAGAACACGGAAGGCCGATATTCCACCGCGCACCGTGCCGATCCGCACGAGTTCGTGTTCAGGGGCGTCCACGACCACCCGTACGGCCGCAACCGGACGCTCACTGATCCGGACGGCGCTCAGCAGGGTGGCCGCCGACTCCATGTCGACCGCGATCGCGCCGGTCGCGAGCAGCTGGGACCGCTCGGGGCCGCGTACGACGTGGTCGGAGCCGGTGAGCGGGCCGGTGTGGACCGTGCGCCCGGGCAGCAGCCGCACGAGTTCCTTGACCAGCAGTTCGGTGCCCACGCAGGCGACGGTGCCGCGCGGGTCCCGGGTCTCCTCGGCGACCACCAGATCGCCGGGGTGCATGCCGGGGGCGAGCCCGGCGCAGAAGCCGGTGGCCAGCACGGCGGCGTCGGCGAGGTGCGGCTCGGACAGATACCCGGTGACGGACCGTTCCGCCGCCCGGGGACCCATGCCCGTACGGACGAAGGTGACCGGCCCGCCGGCACCGCTGTGGTCGCCGGTGCGCAGGGCGAGGTGCTCGATGCCGAGGGCGCAGGCGATCAGCAGCGGGGCCGGGGCGGGCGGGGTGCTCAACTCAAACTCACCTTGGCCCCGGACAGCGGTTTCCCGGCGAGGAGGCCTCGCTCGAAGGGGTCGCCGTGCAGGTACCGGCCGAGCGCGGTGAGCGGGAAGACCTGCCGGTACAGGTGGTAGTTGATGGAGAAGTCCCAGGGGAAGCCGGTGCCGGTGAAGTACGGCTCGTCCCAGGTTCCGTCCGCCCGCTGGGTGTCGGCGAGCCACTGGATGCCGCGCTCGACGGCCTTCGAGTCCTGCTCCCCCGCCGCGAGCAGGGCCATCAGCGCCCACGCGGTCTGCGAGGCGGTGGACGCACCCCGGCCGCTCCATTCCTTGACGTACTTGTAGGAGCGCAGGTCCTCGCCCCAGCCGCCGTCGTCGTTCTGGACGCTCTCCAGCCAGGACACGGCCCGCCGGATCGCCGGGTGCGAGCCGGGCAGCCCGGCGGCGGTGAGCGCCGGTACGACGGACCCGGTGCCGTAGATGTAGTTGACGCCCCAGCGGCCGAACCACGAGCCGTTCGGCTCCTGTTCGGCGAGCAGCCAGTCGATGCCCCGGCGGGTACGGGGATCGTGGGCGAGTCCCTCGGCGGCGAGCATCTCCACGACGTGCGCGGTGACATCGGCGGAGGGCGGGTCGATGACCTCGCCGAAGTCGCAGAACGGCAGCCGGTTGGGGAACGGGCTGGTGTTGTCGACGTCGAAGGCGCCCCATGCGCCGTTCTTCGACTGCATCCCGAGATTCCAGCGCACCGCGCGCCCGATGGCGTTGTCCACACGCTCGGGGTCGTGGTGCCGGACCCGGCGCAGCGCGAGGGCGACCTCGGCGGTGTCGTCGATGTCCGGGTAGTTGTCGTTGTGGAACTCGAACGCCCAGCCGCCCGGCGGCAGCCCGGGCCGGCGTACGGACCAGTCGCCGGGCCGGACGATCTCCTCGCCGAGCATCCAGTCGGCCGCCTTGACCAGTTGCGGATGGTCGGCCGGGAGGCCCGCGTCGACGAGCGCGATGGTGGCGAGGCAGGTGTCCCACACCGGGGACTGGCAGGCCTCGATCATCCGGGCGCCGTCCTCGCGCCACACGGCGAAACGGTCCAGCGAGGCGAGGCCCTCGCGCATCACCGGATGCTCCAGGTCGTAGCCGAGCAGGTGGAGGGCGATGACCGAGTACACGGCCGGGGGCTGGATGCCGCCCCAGCAGCCGTCGTTCTCCTGCCGCTCGATGATCCAGCGGGCGGCGGTGTTCATCGCGGCCCTGCGGAGCCGGCGCGGGGCGACCTTGCGGAACCGGTGCAGCGCCTTGTCCAGGCGCTGGAAGGTGCCGTCCCAACTGGCCAGCGGGGCAAGCGGCGTCACGGGGTTCGGGTGCGCCGGGTCGGTGTGCAGCTCGTCCAGCGGGAAGGGCGCGGGGCGCACCGGGCGCTTGGCCGAGACGATGGTCAGCGGCACGATGGTCTGCCGGGCCCAGCAACCGAAGTCGTAGATGTTCAGCGGCATCCAGGTGGGGAACCAGATGAGTTCCGGCGGGAGTTCGGGCAGGTCCTCCCACTTCCACCAGCCGAACAGGGCGAGCCAGATCCGGGTGAAGACCCGGGCGGCGGCGATGCCGCCGCGCTCACGGATCCAGGCGGACGCCTTCGCCATGTGCGCCTCGTCGGGCGCGTCACCGGCCAGGCGCAGGGCGACGTACGCCTCGATGGTGGTGGACAGTTCGCCGGGCCCGCCGTAGAAGGTGGCCCAGGTGCCGTCCTCGCGCTGCTCGCCGCGGATGAACCTGGCGGCGGCCTGCGTGGTGTGCTCGTCGCGGATCCCCAGGAACTGACGGAGCAGCAGGTCCTCGGCGTCCATGGTGACGTTGGTCTCCAGGTCGCCCTTCCACCAGCCCTGGGCGTCCTGCCGCGCGAGCAGGAAGTCGGTGGCACGCCGGGTGGCGCGTACGGCGGCTTCGCGTACCCCGGCCGCCTCGGGGGTGGTGAGGGTGGTGTCGCTGGCCGCGGCAGCGCGGGGCGGCACAGTCGCCCCGGTGCTTCCGTCGGTCGTCGCTGTCATGGCTTCCCCTTCGTGCAGTCGTGCGAGTCGTGCTGCTGTGGGTCCGCCGTCGGCCGGTGTCCGCACCATCCTGCGGCACCGGCCGGCGACTACGCGAGGCGTGTTGGGCCGATAGGGATCATCTCTTTCGTACGACGACGAAGTCGGCGAGCGCCGTGAAGGAGTCGCGTACCCGCTCGGGCATGTCGACGGCGTCGAGGGCTTCGATGGCGATGGTGTGCTGACGGCGCGCTTCCTCGGCCGTCCAGGCGCGGCCGCCGGCCTCCTCGATGAGGGCCGCGCGGGCCGCGAACTCCTCCTCGGAGAAGTTCTCGAAGTCGCTGCTCTTGGCGTCCGCGGCGAGGATCTCGCCGAGCCGCTCGGAGGCGGGGCCGCCGGCCGCGAGCGCGGCGACGACCGGCAGGGACTTCTTGCGCTGGCGCAGGTCGCTCCAGGTCTGCTTGCCGGTGGCCTCCGGGTCGCCCCAGATGCCGAGCAGGTCGTCGATCGCCTGGAAGGCGAGGCCGAGGTGGTAGCCGTACTTCTCCAGCGCGTCGGCGGTGGCGTCGTCCGCGCCGCCGAGGACCGCGCCGATGGAGCTGGAGGCGGCGAGCAGCGCGCCGGTCTTGTTGCCCTCCATCTCCAGGCACTCCTCGACGCTGACCCGGTCGCGGTGCTCGTAGGAGATGTCCTGCGCCTGACCGTCGATCAGGGCGCGGGTGGCGGTGGTCAGCCGGCGGGTGGCACGGCCGGCCTCGACCGTGCCGAGCTCCAGCAGGATCTCGTTGGCGAGGGCGAACAGGGCGTCGCCGACCAGGATGGCCTGGGCGGGGCCGTGCACCTTCCAGACGGTGTCGCGGTGCCGGCGCTGCTCGTCGCCGTCCATCAGGTCGTCGTGCAGCAGTGAGAAGTTGTGGACGAGTTCCACGGCCACGGCACCCGGGATGCCCACCTCGGGCGCGGCGCCGGTGACCTCGGCGGAGAGCACGGCGAGCGCGGGACGCACGGCCTTGCCGCCGTCGCCGTCGGCCGGGTTGCCGGCGGCGTCGATCCAGCCGAAGTGGTAGGCGGCGACGGTGTCCATGGGAGGCGCCAGCCGGTCGACGGCCGCACGCAGGACGGGAGTGGCCAGGGTCCGGCCGCGCTCCAGCAGCGCGGTCACGTCCACCGCGGCCCGTGGGACGGGCGTCGAAGCCGGGGGCACAGTGGGCACAGTCTCTCCTCTTGTCGCGGTACCGGGGGTGCGGGAGCCTGCCGCGTGCCGGTCGGGCATCAGGCCGCCTCCTCGAACTCGAAGAGGTGGCGGGGGCGGGGCCGGCCGAGGGCGCTGAGTGCGGCGTCGGCCGCGCTCACTCCACTGCGGACCGCACTCTCCATGGTCGCGGGCCACCCGGTGGCGGTCCACGCTCCGGCCAGGTACAGGCCGGGGGCCTTGGTGCGGGCGCCGGGCCGCAGCCGTCCGACGCCGGGGGTGGGGGCGAACGTGGCCGTGCGCTCCCGGGTCACGAAGAAATCTTTCACCACGGCGCCGCGGGTACCCGGGATCAGCCGCTCCAGCTCGGGCAGATAGCGCTCGCGCAAGTCGGCGACCGGCAGGTCGATCTCGTCCTGCGCGGCCGACTGGGACAGCGCCAGGTACTGACCCTCGGTCAGTCCGGAGGCGTCCGTGCGGTCGAAGACCCACTGCACCGGGGTGCCGAGGGCCGCGAAGAAGGGGCGTGCGAGCACCTTGCGGTCGTAGACGACATGGACGTTGAGGATCGGCGCGGTGCCGATCCGCAGCAGCTGCCCGGGGGCGTCGAGTGCGCCGGGCGGCAGCAGGTCGTGGGTCTCTCGCTGGGGTACGGCGAGGACGACGGCGTCGGTTTCGAGGCACTCGCCGGGAACCTGAACGCTCCAGGTGCCGTTCTCGTTGATAGAGACGGAGGTGACGCGTGTACGGACCTCGGTACGGACGCCCGCGGAGTCGAGCGCCTTGCGGGCCAGCCGGTCGTGCAGTTCGCCCAGCGGGACGCGGGCCCAGCCGATGTCGGCCGCGCCCGGGTCGGACAGCAGACCGGTCTTGAACACCATCGCGGCGAGCCCCAGCGAGGCGTCGCCCGCGACCGCGTTGAGGGTGGCGACCCCGACCAGGTCCCACAGGGCCTCGACGGCGCGCGCGGACTGGCCCTGTGCGGCCAGCCAGCTGCCGAAGTCCTGCGTGTCCAGGGCCGGATCGGCGAGGTCGAGCCCCTTCAGCGCGAGCGCGGCCCGCCCGACCGCGGCGCGCTCGGCGAGCGAGAGATGCGGATAGGCGGCCAGGCTGCGCCCCAGATGGAGGGGGACGGGCAGCGGGTCGCGCCGCAGCCGGCCGAGCCGTCTGCCCTCGGGCTTGGTGACGTCGACGACGGGGACGTCCAGGCGGTCCTGCAGCGGTGCCAGCGCCGCGCCCTGGATCCGGTCGAGGAACCAGCGGTAGGCGGTGCAGCAGCGCAGGTAGACGTGCTGGCCGTTGTCCACGGTCAGTTCGCCGCGCTGGAAGGAGAAGGCGAGGCCGCCCAGCCTGGGCCTGCCTTCGAGCAGGGTGACACGGACGCCCGCGTCGGCGAGCGCGAGCGCCGCGGTGATCCCGGCGAGCCCGCCGCCGACCACGACGGCGCGGCGGCTTGCGGCACCTTCCGGTTCCGCGGTGCCGTGCGTCCGTGCGGGGCGGGAGCCGTCGCTCATGGTGCGTCCTTCCGTGCGAGCGCTCCGCGGGCCATGCCGTGATGGGCCGTCGGCCGTCTGCGGGCCCGTTGTGGCTGATCGCGTGGTTCCCCGCACCCCTTCGGGGCGCCCGCACGGTCGGCCGTCGCTGTCAGGGACGCCACGCCGCTGCCGAGGGTTGCCTCGCCCGTGTCTCCTGGTTCGGTGAGGCCCATCAGGCGCGCCTCCTGACGGACCGCGGGGAGACATGCCGGGTCACGTGCCGGGTGTCGAGGCCGGACAGGCCGCGTACGGCGACGTAGGCCTTCTCGCGTCCGGGCAGCGAGACCCGGCCGCGCAGCACGGCCTCGGGGTCACGCTCGATGCGGTCCAGCAGCCGGCGGTAGATGCCGGCCATGGCGGCCACGCAGGCGCCGCTGCGCCGGTCGAGCATGGGCAGCAGCCGGTAGCCCTCGGCGAAGAGGGCGCGGGCCCGCCGCACTTCGAAATGCACGAGGCCCGCGAAGTCGGAGCCCTCCGGTGGCGTGGGCCCGTCGAACCCGGCCGCGCAGCCGAACTTGGCGAGGTCGTCGGCGGGCAGATAGGTACGGCCGCCGGCCGCGTCCTCGCGGACGTCCCTGAGGATGTTGGTGAGCTGCAGGGCGAGGCCGAGCGTGTCGGCGTACTCGGGTGCGCGCTCGGCGCCGCGCGCTCCCGGTTCGGTGCCGAACACGCCGAGCGAGAGGCGGCCGATGGCACCGGCGACACACCGGCAGTAGACCTTCAGGTCGTCCCAGGTCTCGTAGGTCTCGCCGCGCACGTCCATCTGGACGCCGTCGATCAGCTCGTCGAGGCCGCCGAGCGGGATCGGGAAAGCGCGTGCCGCATGGGCGAGCGCCACGGCGACCGGATCGGTGTCGTCCTCCTCCACCTCGTCCTCCCGGACCCGGGCGAGCAGCGCCCGGGTGTCCTGAAGCCGCTTCAGCTTCACCTCGCCGGCCAGGTCGCCGTCGCCGATGTCGTCGACACGCCGGGAAAACGCGTACAGCGCCGACATGGCGCGGCGCTTCGGCGTGGGCAGCAGGCGGATGCCGTAGGCGAAGTTGCGGGCCTGCTGCCCGGTGACGGTCTCGCAGTAGCTGTAGGCGGCGAGTACCGGTGCGGACACGTGCGACGGAGAATCCACGGTCCGGATCACCCCTCTCCTCGCAGGATCACGCCCGCCTCACGCAGCAACTGGACCTTGCCGGGTCGGGGCGGGCCGGGAAGTACGTCGTATTCGGCGGCGGCGATCGCGTGGATCGCCGCCCTTCCCCCCGCCACGAACCCTGCGAGCAGCAGCTTCAGCCTGCCGTGGACGCTACCCACCAGGGGGGCGCCTTCATTCAGCAGATCGCGGGCGCGTTGCGCTTCGTATGCAACCAGGGCGCGCACCGATGCGCCCGCGGTTTTTGCGCCAAGATCCGTTTCCTGGACGTGAAAGCGCTTCATGTCCGCGGCCGGGAGATAGATCCGGTCGCGGCCCAGGTCCTCGGCGACGTCCTGGAGGTGTTCCACGATCTGCAGCGCGGTGCAGATCGCGTCGGACAGCCGGATCCGCTCGGGGGTGGCGGTGCCGGTGACGGCGAGGACGAGGCGGCCGACGGGATTGGCGGACAGTTCGCAGTAGGCGAGGAGGTCGTCGTAGGTCTCGTAGCGGGTGACGAGCTGGTCCTGGCGGTTCGCGGCGATCAGTCCGAGGAAGGGCTCGGGGGTGAGGGAGCGGCGGCGGACCGTGGGCTGCAGCCGGCGCAGCAGCGGATGGCGCGGGGTGCCGTCGAAGACACGGCGCAGGTCGGCCTCGAACGCGTCGAGGAGGACCAGGCGGTCCTCGGCGTCGGCGGACGGCACGCCGAGCATCCGGGCGTCGGCCCCGCCCGGGGCGAGGTCGCCGTCACCGATGTCGTCGACCAGACGGGCGAAGCCGTAGACGGCCATGAGGTCGTCACGCCATGCCCGGGGCAGGAAGAAGGGGGCGACCGGAAAATTCTCGCCGGCGGCCTTGTCGAGGGTGGCGCGTTCCAGGTCCGGCGCCGTATCGGTGGCCGTCATCGGGCGCTGCCCGCGGCGGGGACGGCACATGCTGCGTTGAGCTGGGGAGTTTCCGTAGCCATTGCCGTCACATCTCCCGTTCTACACTGCCGACCCAATACACACTATTTCGGACACGCCGCCCGGCAATTCGCGGGGTCTCACCGGCGCAGGGTGTCGCGCATTATCGCCCCACTTGCCGCTTTCCAGCACTGGTACAGCTTACGTTGTACAACGCTGCAAGGTCCGTCGGGGTGTCCTGCGCATCACAACAACACACCGATTGGTTCCAAGATTCCTGACACTGGCCGGAGTTGACGGTTCCTTTACGGACACAGGGCCCCGCCGGACGGTTCCGGCGGGGCCCTGACCGAAACAGGCTACTTGCCCGTGAACTTCTCGTACTCCTTCAAAACCTCTTCGGTCGGTCCGTCCATACGCAGCTCACCGCGCTCCAGCCACAGGACGCGGTTGCAGGTGTCGCGGATGGACTTGTTGTTGTGACTGACCAGAAAGACCGTTCCGGCCTCCTTGCGCAGTTCCCGGATGCGTTCCTCGGAGCGCTTCTGGAACTTGCGGTCACCGGTGGCGAGCGCCTCGTCGATCATGAGGACGTCGTGGTCCTTCGCGGCGGCGATGGAGAACCGCAGCCGGGCCGCCATGCCGGAGGAGTACGTGCGCATCGGCAGGGTGATGAAGTCGCCCTTCTCGTTGATGCCCGAGAAGTCGACGATGTCCTGGTAGCGCTCCTTGATCTGCTCCCGGGACATCCCCATCGCGAGGCCGCCCAGGATGACGTTCCGTTCGCCGGTCAGGTCGTTCATGAGGGCCGCGTTGACACCGAGCAGGGAGGGCTGGCCGTCGGTGTAGACCTTGCCCTTCTCGGCGGGCAGCAGGCCGGCGATGGCGCGCAGCAGCGTGGACTTGCCGGAGCCGTTGGAGCCGATCAGGCCGATGGCCTCGCCGCGGTAGGCGACGAAGGACACACCGCGCACGGCGTGCACCTTGCGCACGCCCCGTGCCGCATCGTCGGAGCCTCGCTTCAGGATCCGGCTGAGAGCCGCCGTCGCGCTGCCCTTGCCGGTCTTGGCCCCGTTGACGCGGTAGACGATGTGCAGGTCGTCCGCGATGACCGTCGGGCGGCGTTCCCCGGGGTCCGGTGTGTTCTGCTCAGCCACGGCCGTACCTCTCCTCCGCCTTCCAGAAGTACACGAAGCCGCCGGCGAAGACGACCACGGCCCAGAACAGTGCGACGGCCCAGACGTGCGGCGGCAGGTTCGAGGCGCCGTAGCCGTCGATGAGCGCGTAACGCATCAGGTCCATGTAGACCGCGGCCGGGTTGACCTGGAGCAGCCGGGCCGCGATCTCGGAGCGGCCCTCCATCATCTTGTTGATGGAGAACATGACACCCGAGGTGTACATCCAGGTGCGCAGGACGAACGGCATCAGCTGGGCGAGGTCCGGCGTCTTGGCGCCCATGCGGGCCACGATCAGCGCGAGTCCGGTGTTGAACAGGAACTGCAGCAGCAGGACGGGCACGATCAGCAGCCAGGCGGGGCTCGGATAGCTGCCGAAGCCGATCGCCACGACGAACATCACGATCATCGAGAAGAGCAGCTGCTGGAGCTGCTGCAGCGAGAAGGAGACCGGCAGTGAGGCGCGCGGGAAGTGCAGGGCGCGCACCAGACCGAGATTGCCGGAGATCGCACGGACGCCCGACATGACCGAGCTCTGCGTGAAGGTGAAGACGAACACACCCGTGACCAGGAACGGGATGTACACGTCCTGGGACAGGCCGCGGCTCGCGTGCAGGATCACGCCGAAGATGAAGTAGTACACGCCCGCGTTGAGCAGCGGTGTCGCGACCTGCCACAGCTGGCCGAGCTTGGCCTGGCTGTACTGGGCCGTCAGCTTCGCCTGCGAGAAGGCGAGGATGAAGTGGCGCCGCCCCCACAGCTGGCGGACGTACTCGGCCAGCGAGGGCCGGGCACCGCTCACGGCGAGCCCGTACCTGGCGGCGAGCTGCGCCGCACTCAGCCCCTCGTCGGGCGACGGTATCGCGCTCACCGCGACACCGCCGTCATGCGTTGTATGACTCACGAGTGGAAATCCGGAACTCTCTCAGTAAGAAGCTTGCTCTCTTCGGGTAAGAGAAGCTTCTCAGATCACCGGGGGCCGGCCCAGCCGGGTCAGCCGCCACACCGTGCGCCAGCGCATGGGACGGCGCGGTCCGCACGGCGTGGTCCAGCCTTCCCGGAATCCGCCGAACCACGCCTTCAGGGCCGGCCGGGAGGGACGGCGGAGCAGCGTGAGCAGCAGCCAGACACCGAGGTAGACGGGGACCAGGAGCGCGGGGAGGTTGCGCCGGGCCAGCCACACCCGGTTGCGGGCGACCATGCGGTGGTAGACCGCGTGCCGCGAGGGCGCGGTCGTCGGGTGGTACAGCACCATGTCGGAGCGGTAGTCGATCATCCAGCCGGCGTCCAGGGCCCGCCAGGCCAGGTCGGTCTCCTCGTGGGCGTAGAAGAACTCGTCCGGCAGGCCGCCGACCTCGGCGAAGACCCGGGTGCGGACGGCGTTGGCACCGCCGAGGAACGTGGTGACCCGGGAGGAGCGCATCGGGTCGGAGGCGCGCAGCCGGGGCACGTGCCGGCGCTGGGTCTCGCCGGTCTCGGGGTCGGCGATGCGGAAGCTGATGATGCCGAGAGCCGGGTCGGCCTCGAACGCCTCGCGGCACAGCTCGGCGGTGTCATGGCGGGCGAGCAGGCCGTCGTCGTCGAGGAAGAGCAATATGTCGACATCGCGGCCGCTGGGCCCGAAGGCCTCTATGCCGACATTGCGGCCGCCCGGGATGCCCAGGTTCTCGGGCAGCTCGATCGTGCGCACGCCGTCGGGGACGTCCGGGACGGGCGAGCCGTTGCCGACGACGACCACCTCGACGGGGTCGCCGTCCTGCTTGGCGACCGAGTCGAGCAGAGCCCGCAGCTCCTCGGGCCGGTTGCCCATGGTGATGATGACTGCGCCGACACGCATGGCGGTACTCACTTCAGCCTGCTGGAGGCGAGGATGGACACCAGGTGCAGCAGGGTCTGCAGCAGGGCGATGCCGGCCAGCACCGCTACACCCAGCCGGGAGAAGAACAGGTCGCCGCGCGCCTGGTCGGCGAGGGCCAGGACCAGGATGAGCAGGGACGCCTCGATACCCAGGATCAGCCGGTGGAACTTGAGGGCGGCGGCGGCCCGGCGGGCCAGCGCCATGCCGGAGGAGCGCATCTCGGCGGCGGCCTCCTGCACCGGAGGCTTGCCGGCCTGGTGCCGGGCGACGCCGACGAGGTCGGTCTCGGCCTTGATGAGGATGGCGCCGAGCGCGGCCAGCGTGCCGAGGAAGGCCCAGAGCCAGTCGATACGGCCGCCGCCCCACAGGTCGGCGGCGCGCAGGCCGAAGCCGGCCAGCACGGCGGCGTCGGTCAGATAGGCGCCGACCCGGTCCAGGTAGACGCCGTTCAGCGAGTACTGCTTCTTCCAGCGCGCGATCTCGCCGTCGACGCAGTCCAGCAGCAGATACAGCTGGACGCACACCACGCCGAGCACCGCGCCCCAGATCCCCGGCACCAGGAGTGCCGGGGCCGCGAGCACGCCGAAGACGGTCATCAGGTACGTGAGCTGGTTGGGCGTGACCCTGGTGTTCACCAGGTAGCGGTCGACCCGCAGGGACACCTCGCGCATGTAGAGGCGTCCCATCCAGTGCTCACCGCTGCGCCGGTCCTTCACCCCCGCGGGATGGACGACCGGACGGAGTTCAGCTACCGATGGCCTTGACATAGTCGGCGTAGGTGTCCTTGATCTGGTTCGTCTTGAGGTCGAGGTGTTCGAGGATCGTGTAGCGGCCGGGGCGGGTCTCCGGGGCGAACTCCACCGCCCGCACGAACTCGTCCACGGTGAAGCCGATCTCCTCCGGCAGCACCGGGAGCCCGTGCCGGCGCAGCACCGCGGCCGTGTGGACCGCCTCCTCGTGCGCCCCGCGCAGATACATCGCGAAGGCCGCGCCGAGCCCGCACTGCTCGCCGTGGGCGGCGGCACGCTTGGGGAACAGCAGGTCGAAGGCGTGGTTGATCTCGTGGCAGGAGCCGGAGGCGGGCCGCGAGTCGCCGGAGATCGACATCGAGATGCCGGTCAGGACCAGCGCCTCGGCGAGCACCTGGAGGAAGCCGTTGTCGCCGATGCCGCCGGGGTGCCTGAGGACCGCCTCGCCGGCCTGGCGGGCCATGGCCGCGGCGAGACCGTCGATCTTCTCGCCGTTGATGCGGTGGGACAGTTCCCAGTCCGCGACCGAGTTGATGTTGGAGATCGCGTCGCCGATGCCGGCCCGGACGAAGCGGGCCGGGGCCTCGCGGATCACGTCCAGGTCGATGACGACGGCGATCGGGTTCGGCACGCCGTAGGAGCCGCGCCCGGCGTCGTTGTCGAGGGTCGCCACCGGCGAGCACAGGCCGTCGTGCGCGAGGTTCGTCGGCACGGCCACCAGGGGCAGGCCGACGCGGGCCGCGGCGAACTTGGCGCAGTCGATGATCTTGCCGCCGCCGAGTCCGATCACCGCGTCGTAGTGGCCGGACTTCATCTCGCCGGCCAGCCGGATCGCGTCGTCGAGGGTGCCGCCGCCGACCTCGTACCAGCTGGCGCCGGGCAGCGAGGGGGCGATGCGCTCGCGCAGCCTCGCGCCGGAGCCGCCGCTGACGGCGACGGCGAGCCGGCCGGACTGCGCGATGCGCTCGTCGGCGAGGACGCAGGCCAGGTCGTCCAGGGCACCCGGGCGGATGTCCACGACGACCGGCGAGGGAATCAGCCGGGTCAGTAGCGGCACGCGATCTCCCGTCCCTTGGCGAGGTCGTCGTGGTTGTCGATCTCGACCCACTGGACGTCGCCGATCGGCGCCACGTCGATCTTGAAGCCGCGGTTGACCAGCTCCTGGTAGCCGTGCTCGTAGAACTGCTGCGGGTCGGTCTCCCAGACCGTCTTCAGCGCGTCGGCCAGCTCGGCGGCGGCGTCGCCCTCGATCAGCGTGACGCCGATGTACTCACCGGTCGCCTCGGCCGGGTCCATCAGCTTGGTGATCTTCGTCATGCCCTTCTCGGGGTCGACGACCACCTTCATCTCCTCGTCGGCGAGGTTCTTCACCGTGTCCAGGGCGAGGATGATGCGACGGCCCTCACCGCGCGCGGCGAGCAGCGTCTTCTCGACGGAGACCGGGTGCACGGTGTCGCCGTTGGCGAGGATCACACCGTCCTTGAGGGCGTCACGGCCGCACCACAGGGAGTAGGCGTTGTTCCACTCCTCGGCCTTGTCGTTGTCGATCAGGGTGAGCTTGAGGCCGTACTTCTGCTCCAGAGCCGCCTTGCGCTCGTAGACGGCCTCCTTGCGGTAGCCGACGATGATCGCGACCTCCGTCAGACCCACCTCGGCGAAGTTGGCGAGGGTGAGGTCCAGCACGGTCGGTTCGCCCTCTATGCCCGCGGGCCCCACCGGCACCAACGCCTTGGGCAGAGTGTCGGTGTAGGGGCGCAGACGGCGTCCGGCGCCGGCCGCCAGCACGAGGCCGATCATGCGGGTTCTCCTTCGTCGTGTACGGCTGGGGCGCCCTCCCTGTGAGCGGCGACCCAGAAACGGATGCTCTCGACGAGCACCACGAGGGCGACGGCCACGGCGAGGACCGTGAGCGCGACCGTGAACTGCGAGGCGGTGAGCACCGCGGCCAGAACGGTGACGACCAGCGTCCGCCCTTCGTGCCCCCCGATGGCGCACACCAGCCAGGCCGGGGGCGCTCCGGCGTTGCCGCGGATGCGGTACACCGTGTCGTAGTGATGGTAGGCGACGGCGGCCACCAGCCCGAAAGCCGCCGGCAGCGCTCCGTTCACCCCCGCCTTGCCCGCGAGGGCGAGGACGGTGCCGTACTCGGCGGCCCGGAAGAAGGGCGGGACGAGCCAGTCGAGGGCGCCCTTGAGGGGGCGGGCGACGGCGAGGGCCGAGGTGAGGACATAGACCAGGGCGCCGATGACCGGCAGGACCGAGCCGTAACCGGTCAGGGCCGAGCAGGCGACGGCCGCGGCGCCGCCGAGCAGGGCGACGGCGGGGACGGCGAGACCC
Source organism: Streptomyces sp. NPDC053069 (assembly GCF_044546895.1). Lineage (NCBI taxonomy): Bacteria > Bacillati > Actinomycetota > Actinomycetes > Kitasatosporales > Streptomycetaceae > Streptomyces > Streptomyces sp. NPDC053069. Next base: position 398,753 of record NZ_JBITZN010000003.1, read on the forward strand.
GGCAGGCCACGCCGGGCGACCCGCTGGAGGGCGTCCGCCAGCGGCCCGGAGTCGGCGAGGTCCGCCAGCGCCCGGGCGGCCCGGTCGGTGCGCCGCGCCTTGCGGGTCAGGGACCGCAGCACCCGGCCGGCCGTGGTGTACGTCGCCGCGAAGGCGCAGCCGACGAGCAGGACGTAGAAAGTGATCCGCGGGGTGGTGGCCGCGGTGAGGATCGCGATCATCGCCCAGCGCTCGCCGATGGGCAGGACGATCATCCGCCGCACCCAGACCGTCCACCCGACGCTGTCCAGCTTGTCGGAGAGGGCGGCGGTGGGGCTGGTGTTGGCGGTGGCGTCGTGGTTGGCCTCGGTGAAGGAGAAGTCGACCACGTGCCGGCAGGTCTGCAGGATCATCGCGCCGAGGGCGAGGGCCCACACGTCGTCGCCGCCCCGGGCCGCGCCGAGGGCGAGACCGGCGTAATAGGCGTACTCCTTGGCCCGGTCGAACGTGGCGTCGAGCCAGGCGCCGAGCGTGGAGTACTTCAGGGCGTAACGGGCGAGCTGGCCGTCGGTGCAGTCCAGCACGAAGGACGCGATCAGCAGCACACCGGCCGCGACGAAGCCGGCCCGGGTGCCGGTCGCCGCACAGCCCGCCGCTATCAGGGCGGTGAGCAGCGAGGCGGTGGTGACCTGGTTCGGGGTCAGGCCCCGGCGGGCGCACCAGCGGGCGAGGTAGCGCGAGTACGGGCTGATGAAGAACGTGGTGAAGAAACCGTCGCGGGACTTCACCGCCGACTTCAGGCGTACGGCCTCGTCGTCGACGGCGGCGACGGCCTGCCGTGCCTCGTTGCGGGCCTGCGGGTCGGCGGGGACGGCGGCGACCAGGCTGCCCAGCTCGGGACGGTGCATCTCGCAGCCGTCGGTGCCGAGAGCGGCGACGATCCGGTCGGCGAGGCTGTCCACAGCCGGCGCGGTACCGCCGCCTGACGAGGTCTCGCGGGCCACGGCCCGGGTCAGCGCCTGCCGGGCGGCCGGCTGGGCGGTGACGGCGCCGGGGACGGCGGAGAGCGGGAAGCGCGGGTCGGTCAGGCCGAGGCGCAGGGCGTGCTGGTGGCCCACGAAGCGGGCGTCGACCAGGGCCACACGGTCGCCGGCCGGAGCGGCGGCGAGCAGGGCCTCGGCCTCGGCGGCGTCCGCTGCCACCCGGACGTCGAAGCCGAGCGACCGCAGATCGTTCTCCAGAGACGATCCGGGGACCGGCTGACCGGTGACAATGGCGGTCGGCAACCGAACTCACTCCCTGGGTGCCGGCGGGGGCGCCGGTCTCTCACGTGGTGGGGCGCCCTGCCTGTGGCACCCGGGCGGCATGTCGGCAGAGGGTATCGGATGGGCGGAAGCCCATGTTCACCGGCCGTTCACGGCCCGGCCCACGGGGGCTGCCCCGGCCTTTGCCGCGATCATCATGGGTGATCCGGGGCCCGCCCCACAAACCCGTGTGCGCAGACCCGGGCGAAGCGCACCGAAGGGGCGCGAGGCTGTGCCGGCATCCGGCTACCGCCGCGCGCGCGGCCAGCCGCACACCTCGCGCACCCGGCACACGGCATCGCCCTCCGAGCTCTGCACATCGCCCTCCGACCTCCGCCCCGCATAGGGTGAACAACCATGACGTGGCTGATCACCGGCGGTGCCGGATACATCGGGGCGCACGTGGCACGGGCCATGGCCGGCGCCGGGGAGAAGGTCGTGGCGCTGGACGACCTGTCGGCGGCGGTGCCCGAGCGGCTCCCCGCCGACGTCCCGCTCGTCGAGGGTTCGACGCTCGACGGGGACCTGCTGAAGCGAGTCTTCGCGGAGTACGGCGTCACGGGCGTCGTCCACCTGGCGGCGCGCAAGCAGGTCGCCGAGTCGGTGGCCCAGCCCACCCGCTACTACCGGGAGAACGTCGGCGGCCTCGCCACGCTGCTGGACGCGGTCGCCGAGGCGGGGATCGACCGCCTGCTGTTCTCCTCGTCGGCGGCGGTGTACGGCAACCCGGACGTGGACCTGATCACCGAGGACACCCCGTGCGCGCCGGTGAACCCCTACGGCGAGACCAAGCTGGCCGGGGAGTGGCTGGTGCGGGCGGCCGGAAAGGCGCACGGGATCTCCACGGTGTGCCTGCGGTACTTCAACGTGGCGGGCGCCGTGGCGCCGGAGCTGGCGGACACCGGCGTGTTCAACATCGTGCCGATGGTCTTCGACCGGCTCACCCGCGACGAGGCCCCGCGGATCTTCGGTGCCGACCATCCGACGCCGGACGGCACCTGCATCCGCGACTACATCCATGTGGCCGACCTCGCCGAGGCACATCTCGCGGCGGCGCGGCGGCTCGCCGACGGCGACCTGTCCGGGGATCTGACGCTGAACATCGGGCGGGGCGAGGGCGTCTCGGTGCGCGAGCTGATCACGGTCATCGGGGACGTCACCGGGGACCGCCGGGAGCCCGTGGTCGAGGGGCGCCGGCCGGGGGACGCTCCGCGTGCGGTCGCCTCGGCCGAGCGGGCCGCAGAGACCCTCGGCTGGCGGGCCGGGCGCGGGGTGCGCGAGATGGTCGAGTCGGCGTGGCGGGGCTGGCAACTGCACCACGGCGGGTGAGCCGGGCCGACCGCTGCACCCGTCTTGACCTGCGGAACGTTTCCGCAGGTCAGGGCAGATGACAACGGTGTTCAGTGCCGCGTTGCCCCATACCCCCCACCCGTAGTTGACTGGGCCCTGCCGGACAGATACGGAAGGGCGGTTGGCATGGGGGCAGGGCACGACCACGGGCACGCGCACACGCATGCGCCGGCCACGGGTACGGCCGCGGCCGCGTACCGGGGCCGGCTGCGGATCGCGCTGGGCATCACGCTGATGATCATGGTCGTCGAGATCATCGGCGGCCTGGTGGCGGATTCGCTCGCGCTGATCGCGGACGCGGCGCACATGGCGACCGACGCGGTGGGTCTCGGCATGGCGCTGCTCGCGATCCACTTCGCGAACCGCCCGCCGAGCACCAACCGCACCTTCGGCTACGCCCGCGCCGAGATCCTGGCCGCCCTGGCCAACTGCCTGCTGCTGCTCGGCGTCGGCGGATACGTCCTGTACGAGGCGGTCCAGCGGTTCGTGACACCCGCGGACACCCGGGGCGGCGTGATGGTCGTGTTCGGTCTGATCGGCCTGGTCGCGAACAGCGTCTCGCTGACCCTGCTGATGCGCGGACAGAAGGAGAGCCTGAATGTGCGCGGCGCCTTCCTGGAGGTCGCCGCGGACGCGCTGGGCTCGGTCGCGGTGCTGATCTCGGCCGCGGTGATCCTGACCACCGGCTGGCAGGCCGCCGACCCGGTGGCCTCGCTGGTCATCGGCGTCATGATCGTGCCGAGGACGCTGAAGCTGCTGCGCGAGACGCTGGACGTGCTGCTGGAGGCGGCCCCGAAGAACGTCGACATGTCCGAGGTGCGGGCGCACATCCTGGCGCTGGACGGCGTCGAGGACGTACACGACCTGCACGCCTGGACGATCACTTCCGGCATGCCGGTGCTGTCGGCGCACGTGGTGGTCAGTTCGGACGTGCTCAGCGCCATCGGCCACGAGAAGCTGCTGCACGAGCTGCAGGGCTGTCTCGGCGATCACTTCGACGTGGAGCACTGCACCTTCCAGCTGGAGCCGGGCGGGCACGCGGAGCACGAGGCACGGCTCTGCCACTGAGGGCATCACACATGAGTTCGATACCCGCCCCGGACGGTTCCGTGATCGCCTGACCGGGCACGATGATCTACCGGGTCCCGCTTCCGGTACCGCCACACCTGCGGACGTGCCGGGAGTGCCGGATTCGTACGGCAGACTTGGGGTGCGAAGACCGAGGCGAAGGATGGGTATGCCGATCACACCTGCCACCGAGACGCACAGTTCGTCGAACGGCACCGCAGAGGCGATTTTGCTGGAACTTGTCGACGAGAAGGGTGTGACGATCGGCACGGCGGAGAAGCTCGCCGCCCACCAGCCGCCGGGACAGCTGCACCGCGCCTTCTCGGTCTTCCTCTTCGACGAGCAGGGCCGGCTGCTGCTGCAGCAGCGGGCGCTCGGCAAGTACCACTCCCCCGGTGTGTGGTCCAACACCTGCTGTGGCCACCCGTACCCGGGCGAGGCACCGTTCGCGGCCGCGGCCCGGCGCACGTTCGAGGAGCTGGGCGTGTCCCCGTCGCTGCTGGCGGAGGCGGGCACCGTCCGCTACAACCACCCGGACCCGGCCTCGGGCCTGGTCGAGCAGGAGTACAACCACCTGTTCGTCGGCCTGGTGCAGGCGCCGCCGGCGGTGGACCCGGACGAGGTCGGGGACACGGCCTTCGTGACGGCGGCCGAGCTGGCGGAGCGGCACGCCCGCGACCCGTTCTCGGCCTGGTTCATGACCGTCCTGGACGCGGCGCGTCCGGCGATCAGGGAGCTGACGGGCCCGTCCGCGGGCTGGTGAGCGCTCCCTCACCACACCCGCCTGCCAGCACGAGCACCGGGCGGCTCCACGGCACCGCCGCCGACCTGAGCAGCTCCGCGGACCGTGGCAGGCATGAGCGGCTCTGCGGAAGCCCCCGCGGCGTGAGCTGCTCCGCGAGACTGCCGCAGGACGCGGCGGTTCTACGGGAGCGGCGCCGGCGTGAGCGGCTCCGCGGACCGTCGCAGGGCGTGGCGGCTCCACGCAAGTGCCGCCGGCCTGAGCCGCTCCGCGGACCGTCGCAGGCGTAAGCGGCTCCGAGTAGGCCCGCGGGGGTGAGCTGCTCCGCGGGAGCGTCGCGGGGCGTGAGCGATCCCACGGAAACGCCGCCGGCCTGAGCGGCTCCGCGGACCGTCGCTGGGCCTGGCGGCTCCACGGAAGCGCCGCCGGCCTGATCCGCTCCCCAGACCCGCCGCAGGCGTAAGCGGCTCCGAGTAAGTCCGCGGGGGTGAGCTGCTCCGCGGGAGCGTCGCGGGGCGTGAGCGATCCCACGGAAACGCCGCAGGGCGTGGCGGTTCTACGGAATCGCCACCGGCCTGTGCAGCTCCGCAGACCCGCCGCAGGCGTAAGCGGCTCTGGGTAAGCCCGCGGGGTGAGCGGCTCCGCGGACCGTCGCAGGATGTGCGGTGCTACGGAAACGCCGTCGGTTTGAGCGGCAGGGCGGCCCAGATCACCTTGCCGCCGCTTGCGGTGTGCTCCACGTCGACCATGCCGCCCGCCTCCCGTGCCACCTCGCGGACCAGGAGCAGGCCCCGGCCGCCGGTCTGGCCGTGGTCGGCCTCCAGCGCGGTCGGGCGGTAGGGGTGGTTGTCCTCCACGGACACCCGCACCCACTCGGCTCCGACGGCAACCTCCACGGCCAGCATCGGCGACAGCAGCGCCGCGTGCCGCACCGCGTTGGTGACCAGCTCGGAGACGATCAGCAGCAGGCCGTACACCAGCTCGTCGGAGACCGGTACGCCCTGGCGCAGCAGCAGGTCCCGGACGGCGTGCCGGGCCTGCGGGACCGAGGCGTCCACCGCGGCGGCGGTGAACCGCCAGACGCCCTCGTACGGCAGTGGATCGGACGGCCGCTCGGCCTCCCCCGCTGGGCGCGGGCCGTCCCCGCGCCCATGGTTGTCCATCGTCCGGTCGCCACCCTCGCGCTCGATTGTCACCACACGTCGAGTGTTGGTAACGATGCGCTGCGGACTTTGTATCTGAACGCAAGTCACCGAGTATCGAGCGGTTCATGACCGAGTGCGTATGACACGGTCACGTGTGGGACTGTTCCTGTCGCACCGGCGCCGGTTCCCGAACTAATCGGTTCGTCGGGTCGGGGCTAGCGCTCCTCGGAGACGAGCCCGACGACCCGCCGCCCGCCGTAGCCGGTGGCCACGAGGCCGAGCCCGTCGAAGAGCAGGGCGAGCGAGAGGAACGTGCCGATGACGTACTGGCTGCTGCTCGGCCAGGAGCCGAGGACCAGGATCCCGAGCAGCAGGTCGAAGGCGCCGAGGAGCAGCGTCCAGCCGAACTGCGAACCGCGCACCACCAGGCTGCCGACCAGCCGGAAGACGCCTGCGGAGAGGAACAGCAGCGCGGCGAACATGGTGAGGGCGACGGCGGCCGCGTGCGGCAGGCGAATGACGACGACTCCGGCCGCGATGTTCAGCGCGGCGACGATGACGCCGAGCCAGAAGAAGCTGGTGCCTCGGGCCTGGATCGAGTGCAGCAGGCCGACGATCCCGCCGATCAGCAGCAGCCAGCCGAACAGCAGCATCGAGGTGAGCGTGGCGGCGGCGGTGTAGACGAGTCCCACGATCCCGGCGATGACGAGGATCACGCCGAGCGCGGCGAGCAAGCCGAAGCCATGGCGCAGCTTCGCCGCTTTGTCCTTGGGCCTGCGTGTGCGGAACTTGGCCATCGCCGCCTCCTCGGCCGCCTCCGTTTTTGCACCCTCCCTCCCTATATGTCCCCACCGGAGGGAATCGGTAACGCCGGGGTGAGGCACCCTGCGCGAAGTCGGCCCCCGATAGCATCCGGCACATGGAGCCCCAGCTGTCGCACCGTGTCGAAGGCGCCGTCGCCACCGTCGTCATCCGCAACCCGGCCAAGCGCAACGCCATGACCGCCACGATGTGGCGGTCGCTGCCGCCGCTGCTGGACGGCCTGGCGCACGACCCCGGCGTACGGGCGCTGGTGCTCACCGGGGAAGGCGGAACCTTCTGTGCGGGTGCGGACATCTCCACGCTCCAGGGGGCACCCGAGGAGGCCCAGGGACTCGCCGTGGCGGCCGAGGAGGCGCTCGCCGCGTTCCCCAAGCCGACCCTGGCCGCCGTACGCGGGCACTGCGTGGGGGGCGGGGCACAGCTGGCGGCGGCCTGTGATCTGCGGCTGGCTCAGGAGGGCGCCCTGTTCGGGGTGACACCGGCGCGGCTCGGCATCGTCTATCCGGCCTCCTCGACCCGCCGGCTGGTGTCGCTGGTGGGTCCCGCCGCGGCCAAGTACCTGTTGTTCACTGCCGAGTTGATCGACGCCGGGCGGGCGCTGACCACCGGGCTGGTGGACGAGGTGCTTCCGGAGGGCGAACTGGACAAGCGCGTCGCCGAGTTGACCGGGATCCTGGCCTCCCGCTCGCAGCTCACCCAGGCCGCCGCGAAGGAGTTCGCGAACGGCAGGACGGACCGGGACGCCCACTGGGCGGAGCAGGCACGCGGCAGCGGCGACACCGCGGAGGGCGTCGCCGCGTTCCTGGAGCGCAGGCGGCCGCGCTTCACCTGGAGCGTGTCTACGTCAGGCTGAACCGGCTGCCCGCGCGCAGTTCCTCGACGAGGTGCGCGGGGGCCTTCTGCGGGGAACCGGCGTCGTACGGCGGCCGGGGGTCGTACTCGGTCAGCAGTTGGACGGCCTGGGCGTGTTCGTCGCCCGCGATCCGCCCGGTCAGGGTGAGCGCCATGTCGATGCCGGAGGAGACCCCGGCGGCGGTGACGTACTTGCCGTCGGTCACGACCCGCTCGCCCGTCGGTTCCGCGCCGAACTCCTTCAGCAGGTCCAGCGCGGCCCAGTGGCTGGTCGCCCGGCGGTCGCGCAGCAGGCCCGCGGCGGCGAGCAGCAGCGAGCCCGAGCAGACCGAGGTCGTCCATGTACTCGTCGCGTCCGCCGTGCGCAGCCAGTCCAGCAGGGCCGGGTTCTCCAGCTGGGCCATGGTGCCGGGCCCGCCCGAGACCACCAGGAGGTCGGGACGGGGCACCTCGTCGAGGGCCTTGTCGGCGGTGAGGGCGAGAAAGCCGGTATCGGTGCGTACGGGGCCGGGCCGTTCGGCGACGAAGGTGAGGTCCGCGTCCGGGAGCCGGCTGAGGATCTCGTAGGGCCCGACGACGTCCAGGGCGGTGAAGCGGTCGTAGACGACCAGGGCGATCTGCATGGGCTTGTCCTTTCAGTGGGTGGTGGCGGGCCGGAACCGGCGGCGGTACTCGGCCGGGGCCGTACCGAGGGCCTTGACGAAGGCGCGGCGCATCGCCTCGGGGGTGCCGTAGCCGCTGGCGCGGGCGACCTCCTCGATGCCGTCGGCGGTGTCCTCCAGCAGGCGGCGGGCGTGTTCCAGGCGGACCCGGTCGACGTAGCGGCCGGGTGTCATGCCGGTCTCCTCGCGGAAGGCGCGCGAAAAGTGGCGCGGTGACAGCCGGGCTCTGGCGGCGAGCGACTCGACCGTGAGGTCGCCGGCCGGGTGCTCGGTGATCCACCGCTGGACCTCGCGCAGCGGTGCGCGCTGGGCGGTCTGGGCGGCGAGCTGGGCGCTGAACTGGGCCTGGTTGCCGGGCCGGCGCAGAAAGACCACCAGGTGCCGGGCGACGGCGAGCGCGACGTCCCGGTCCAGGTCCTCCTCGACCAGGGCGAGGGCCAGGTCGATGCCGGAGGTCACGCCGGCCGAGGTGGCGACGTCCCCGTCCCGGACGTAGATGGGCTCCGGGTCCACGGCGACGGCCGGGTGGTCGTGGGCGAGCTTGTCGCAGTACGCCCAGTGGGTCGTCGCCCGGCGGCCGTCGAGGAGTCCGGCGGCGGCGAGCAGGACGGCGCCCGTGCACACCGAGACCAGGCGGGGGGCGCGCGGGCCGCGGACGCGCAGCCACTCGATCAGCCGCGGATCGGGGGCGCGGGTGCCCTGGCCGCCGGGGACCAGCAGGGTGTGCGGGTCGGCGGCGCTGGCCAGCGCCTCGTCCGGTACGAGGGTCAGGCCGCTGGAGGTGCGCACCGGGCCGCCGTCCAGGGAGGCGGTACGGAGCCGGTAGGTGCCCGGTGTGTGGTTCTCCGCGCCGGCGAACACCTCCAGCGGACCGGTGACGTCGAGGCTCTGCACACCGTCGAAGAGGACGAAGAGGAGGGTTCGCTGCGCCATGCCGTCGATTCTTCGCCGCCCGGCCCGTGGCCGCAATGACATGATTCCCACCTTTCCTGCCACGGATGAGGGCGGATCGGTGAGGTACCCGAAGGCCGCGCACGGGGGCCGTGCCTGAACCTGGCGCCGGCGGCCCGCCACGCACCGCCCTGATCCCCGGTTGTCGGTGTCACCTGCCACAATTGCCGCGCAACCTCAGTGGAGAAGGCGGTACGGGATCGTGACGACACCCGGATCCATCGGAGCGGGATCCATCGAAGGCAGGATCGCCGAGGAGCTCGGCGTACGGGAGCGGCAGGTGAAGGCCGCGGTGGAACTGCTCGACGGCGGTTCGACGGTGCCCTTCATCGCCCGCTACCGCAAGGAAGCGACCGAGATGCTCGACGATGCGCAGCTGCGCACGATCGAGGAGCGGCTGCGCTACCTGCGGGAGCTGGAGGAGCGGCGGGCGGCGATCCTGGAGTCGGTGCGCGAGCAGGGCAAGCTCACCGACGAGCTGGAGGCCCGCATCCGCGGCGCCGAGACCAAGGCGCGGCTGGAGGACATCTACCTGCCGTACAAGCCCAAGCGGCGCACCAAGGCGCAGATCGCGCGCGAGGCCGGCCTGGAGCCGCTGGCGGAGGGCCTGCTGGCCGACCCGACGGTGGGGCCGCTGGCGGCCGCCGCCGCGTTCGTGGACGCCGACAAGGGGGTCGCCGATCCGCAGGCCGCCCTGGAGGGCGCGCGGGCGATCCTCACCGAGCGGTTCTCGGAGGACGCCGACCTGATCGGCGAGCTGCGCGAGCGCATGTGGGTGCGCGGACGGCTGGCCGCGAAGGTCCGCGAGGGCAAGGAGGAGGCGGGCGCCAAGTTCGCCGACTACTTCGACTTCGCCGAGCCGTTCACCGAGCTGCCCTCGCACCGGATCCTGGCGATGCTGCGCGGCGAGAAGGAGGAGGTCCTGGACCTCGTCCTGGAGCCGGAGGAGCCCACGGACGGGCCTTCGTCGTACGAGGGCATCGTCGCGCACCGGTTCGGGATCGCCGACCGGGGCCGGCCCGCCGACAAGTGGCTGACGGACACGGTCCGCTGGGCCTGGCGCACCCGTCTCCTCGTCCACCTCGGCATCGACCTGCGCCTCAGGCTGCGTACGGCCGCCGAGGACGAGGCGGTGAACGTCTTCGCCGCGAACCTGCGCGACCTGCTGCTGGCCGCTCCGGCGGGCACCCGCGCGACGCTGGGCCTGGACCCCGGTTTCCGTACGGGCGTGAAGGTCGCCGTGGTCGACGCGACCGGCAAGGTCGTCGCCACGGACGTGATCTACCCCCATGTCCCGGCCAACAAGTGGGACGAGGCCCTCGCCAAGCTGGCCCGGCTCGCCAAGGAGCACGCGGTCGAGCTGGTCGCGATCGGCAACGGCACCGCCTCCCGCGAGACCGACAAGCTCGCCGGTGAACTGATCGCCAAGCACCCGGAGTTGAAGCTCACCAAGGTGATGGTGTCCGAGGCGGGCGCGTCGGTGTACTCGGCGTCCCAGTACGCCTCGCGGGAGCTGCCCGACATGGACGTGTCGCTGCGCGGCGCGGTGTCCATCGCCCGGCGGCTGCAGGACCCGCTGGCCGAGCTGGTGAAGATCGACCCGAAGTCCATCGGCGTCGGCCAGTACCAGCACGACCTGTCCGAGGTGAAGCTGTCCCGCTCGCTGGACGCGGTCGTCGAGGACTGTGTGAACGGCGTCGGCGTCGACGTCAACACCGCGTCCGTGCCGCTGCTTTCGCGCGTGTCGGGCATCTCGTCCGGCCTCGCCGAGAACATCGTGGCGCACCGGGACGCCAACGGCCCGTTCACGTCCCGTTCCGAACTGAAGAAGGTGGCCCGGCTCGGTCCCAAGGCGTACGAGCAGTGCGCGGGCTTCCTGCGCATCCGCGACGGCGCCGACCCGCTGGACGCCTCCAGTGTGCACCCCGAGGCCTACCCGGTGGTGCGCCGCATGGTGAAGACCACCGGCCGGCAGGTGGCTTCCCTCATCGGCAACACGGCGGTGCTGCGCTCGCTGAAGCCCGCCGACTTCGTGGACGACACCTTCGGTCTGCCGACGGTCACGGACATCCTGAAGGAGCTGGAGAAGCCGGGCCGCGACCCGCGTCCCGCGTTCAGGACGGCCACCTTCAAGGAGGGCGTGGAGAAGATCTCCGACCTGTCCGCCGGGATGGTCCTGGAGGGCGTGGTGACGAACGTGGCCGCGTTCGGCGCGTTCGTGGACGTCGGCGTCCACCAGGACGGCCTGGTGCATGTCTCGGCGATGTCCCGGACGTTCGTCAAGGACCCGCGCGATGTCGTCAAGCCCGGTGACATCGTCAAGGTGAAGGTCCTCGACGTGGACATCCCGCGCAAGCGGATCGCGCTGACCCTGCGCCTGGACGACGAGGCGGCGCCACAGGGGCAGGGCGGTGGCCGCCAGCAGCGCGGCGGTGGCGGCCCCCGTCCGCCGCAGCAGCGGCAGGGCGGCGGACAGGGCCAGCGGCAGGGCCGGGGCGCTGACCGGGGTGGCCGTCAGGCCCCCGCACCGGCCAACAGCGCGATGGCGGACGCGTTGCGCCGGGCGGGGCTGCTGGACCCGAAGAAGCGCTGACCCTGCGGGGCTTCGGCCGCGGCCCCGGGGCGGAGCCCCGGGGCCCGCTTCACCCCTGCCGACCCGGCGCCACCGAGCGGAGCGCTACCGCTCGGTCACCTTGCCGTCCGCCACCTCCAGGCGGCGGGTCACCCGGACCGCGTCCAGCATGCGGCGGTCGTGGGTGACCAGGAGCAGGGTGCCCTCGTAGGTGTCGAGGGCCTGTTCCAGTTGCTCGATGGCGGGCAGGTCGAGGTGGTTCGTCGGCTCGTCCAGGACGAGGAGGTTGACGCCCCGGCCCTGGAGGAGGGCCAGGGCGGCGCGGGTGCGTTCGCCCGGGGAGAGGGTCGCGGCCGGACGCAGCACATGGCCGGACTTCAGGCCGAACTTGGCGAGCAGGGTGCGCACCTCGACCGGTTCGGTGTCGGGGACGGCCGCGCAGAACGCGTCCAGCAGGGACTCGGGGCCGTGGAACAGCTTGCGGGCCTGGTCGACCTCGCCGACCAGGACGCCGGAGCCGAGCGCGGCATGCCCGGAATCGAGCGGGACGCGGCCCAGCAGCGCACCGAGCAGGGTCGACTTGCCGGCGCCGTTGGCCCCGGTGACCGCGACCCGGTCCGCCCAGTCGATCTGCAGGGACACCGGGCCGAAGGTGTAGTCGCCGCGCCGTACCTCGGCGTCGCGCAGGGTCGCCACCACCGCACCGGAGCGCGGGGCGGAGGCGATCTCCATGCGCAGCTCCCACTCCTTGCGCGGCTCCTCGACCACCTCCAGGCGCTCGATCATGCGCTGCGTCTGGCGTGCCTTGGCGGCCTGCTTCTCGCTGGCCTCGCTGCGGAACTTGCGGCCGATCTTGTCGTTGTCGTTGCCCGCCTTGCGCCGGGCGTTCTTCACGCCCTTGTCCATCCAGGACCGCTGCATCTGGGCGCGGTCCTGGAGGGCGGCCTTCTTGTCGGCGTACTCCTCGTAGTCATCGCGGGCGTGCCGGCGGGAGACCTCGCGTTCCTCCAGGTAGGCCTCGTAGCCGCCGCCGTAGAGGTTGATCTGCCGCTGGGCGAGGTCCAGTTCGAGCACCTTGGTGACCGTGCGGGTGAGGAACTCGCGGTCGTGGCTGACGACGACCGTGCCGGCGCGCAGGCCGGTGACGAAGCGTTCCAGGCGTTCGAGGCCGTCGAGGTCGAGGTCGTTGGTGGGCTCGTCGAGGAGGAAGACGTCGTAGCGGGACAGCAGCAGGGAGGCGAGGCCGGCGCGGGCCGCCTGGCCGCCGGACAGGGACGTCATCGGCTGGTCCAGGCCGACGGCGAGACCGAGGGAGTCGGCGACTTCCTCGGCGCGCTCCTCCAGGTCGGCGCCGCCGAGGCCCAGCCAGCGCTCCAGGGCCGTGGCGTAGGCGTCGTCGGCGCCGGGTGCCCCGTCCACGAGTTCCTGAGTGGCTTCGTCCATGACCCGCTGGGCCTCGGCGACACCCGTACGACGGGCCAGGAACTCCCGGACGGTCTCCCCCGGCCTGCGCTCCGGCTCCTGCGGCAGATGGCCGACGGTGGCGGTCGGCGGGGACAGCCTGAGTTCGCCCTGTTCGGGTGCGGTGAGACCGGCGAGCAGCTTCAGCAGGGTGGACTTGCCCGCGCCGTTGGCGCCCACGAGACCGATCACGTCGCCGGGCGCGACGACGAGGTCCAGCCCGGAGAAGAGGGAGCGGTCGCCGTGGCCGGCGGCGAGGTTCTTGGCGACGAGGGTGGCAGTCATCAGGAAGCCGATCCTAATGGGCGGGCACCCCCGTCCCCGCCGTGTTTCCGGTGGGCCCGGCGCCGCACCTCAGCCCCGGCTCGCGCCCGCGACCGGCGCCGTGAGCACACCTCCCGTCGTGCGGGCGACGACGAACGCCTCCCCCTTGACCGCCTTCGGGTCGAGGGGGACGCGGTGCCGGCCGGGTTCGAGGACGCCGTCGAACACCTCGCGGGTGCGGGTGCGGTGGAGCCGGTCGAGCCGGTAGGCGGTGATCCGCACCCGGCACGCGGAGGTCACCTCGACCTCCGCGGTGCTTTGGTCGGCCGTGAGCCCGGTGAGCCGGCGCTGGGGCAGCGGGCTGCGGTCCAGGGCGTGCTCGATCTGCGCGACGAGCAGCGGCACGATCGGCGCCAGACCGTCCACGCGGGCGATGTCGACCCCGGCGCGCTCGAAGGCCTCCAGTACGGCGGCTTTCTCGGCCTCACCGACGGCGCGGCCGAAGGCGACCGCGCCGTAGCCGCGCAGTTCCTCGGCGGGGACGGCCCGGGCGTCCTGGGTGATGTCGGCGCCGATGCCGATGGTGCGCAGCGCGGCGGCCAGCCTGGCCGGCACCGCGACCCGGGCGCCGATCAGCAGCACCCGGCGGCGGGGTGTGGCGGAGCCGTCCATCAGGGCGCCCAGTGCCGCGCGGTACTCGGCGCCGTGGAAGCGGAACGGCCCTATGCCGTGGTAGCCGTTGAGCTCCAGGTCGGCATGCTCGTCCGTCTGCCAGGCGAAGTCCCGCCAGATGTAGTCCTCGCCGTCGCGCTCGATGACGGCGGTGACCGCTCCGCAGCCCAGATCCGCGCACTCGGGACAGCCGTAGATGACGAACCGGCCGTCCGGGAGCGGTGGTTCGGCCTCCAGGAGCAGGGCGCGCACCTGCTCGGTGAAGATGGCGGGGGGTACGTCCGAGGCGAGCGGGGAGACGGCGTCGAGGTCGGACAGCCGGAACAGCAGCGGGCGGCCGTCCACGACGAAGTCCACGAAGTCGCGGTGCACCTGGTAGCCGCCGTCGGCGAGCACACCGCCGGCGCGGATCGCCGGTGCCAGGCCGAAGGTCGCGTATGCGGCAGACATGCTGTGAGTATCCCCACACCCGCACGGGTGTGAGCACAGCATGCCGGAGTCGGCCGGACCGGGCCGTGCGCCTGGTGGCCGGCGCCCGTCGCCCTCGGCATGCTGCGAGCGTACGGCCTCGTCGGTCGCCGGCGGCCTGTGGTGGCCGTACCGCATCCAGCCCGCCCGGTGGGCCGGAGCCTGGGCGCTGTAGTCCCGCACCGTGTACGAGGAGCCCGCGGGGCGGCCGGAGGAGCCGGGCGTACGCCTGCTCGACGGCGTACACCTGGGGATGCGCCTGGACGAACCGGGCACGTGGCGGGCCGGGTGCCGGGACCGCGGGCCATGTCCGGTGCTCTCGCGGCGCGGCTGCCGGTGTGTCCGGGGTGGCTGCCCGAGCGGCTCGCCGAGGCGGGCGGTGTGGTGGAGTTCTGACGCACGACTACGCGCACGGCGGGGCCAATTGAGGGGTGGCACGGGAGTGCGCACGGGAGGCGGCCGGGGTGAGGGGGGCACGGGGTGCCCGCGGGAGGCGGCCGGGTTGGCGTTCCCGGCCGCCTGAGAGGGCACCTGTACCGGCCGTGCGGCGACTATGCCGGGAGGTGCGGGACCGCGCGGGGTGGCTGGACCCCCTTCAGGGTGCTCGGCGCGTGGACAGCGGCCGTGCCGGATGTGGCCCGGGCGAACGCCGCCGCGCCGCCGACCAGCGGGAGACTGGCCGTCGTACCGGACAGGGACACCGTGAGGGCCGGCTTCGTCGACGGCGGGTCGATCAGGTCCTTGTCCGTGCCCGCGATGATCAGGGCGAGGCGGTGGCCCTTGGCGACGACGTGCTCCGTGGCCGCGAGACGCAGAGTCATCGTGTACGCCTTGCCCGGGGTGAGCGGGACACCCTTGGCGAGGGAGGCGTAGTGGCCGAGGTCGGCCCAGCCGCGGCTGAACACCGTGTAGTCGACCTTGGCCGTCCTGGCCGCCGTCTCCTTGAAGCAGGCGCTGTCCCCGGCCGTGCTCGCGCCCCAGCAGGTGCGGTCGGTGAGCGTGGTGATGCCCTCGGCCGCGTCCGCGTAGTCGCGGATCGTGTCCGGGCCGAGGTCGACCAGGACGGCGGACAGGTGGGCCGAGGTGGTGGTGGGCGTCGCGGTCACGGTCACCGCGGACGAACCGGACAGCCGCAGGTCATGGCTGAGCGGCGCGGTGAGGAAGCCGGTCTTCTCGGCCGTGGGCGTGGTCAGGTGGGCGGCCCAGTCGGTCTCGCTCAGCTTCGGGTCGTCGGTGAAGCTCTCCGTGCCGGTGGCCGGGCGCAGGCCGAGCGTGCCGACGCCGGCCCGGGTGCCGGGCGCCGGGTGCAGGACGGTGGCGCGGGTGGTCCGCGGGGGCCAGACGCGGGAGGTGACCCACTGGTCGGGGTGGCGTTCGATGTCGGCCATCGGCTCGCGGTCGATGCCGTTGTCGTAGCCGAGGAGTGCGTGGTCGAACCAGCGGTGCAGGGTGTCTACCCAGGCGCCGCGCCGGTAGTCGAAGGGGTCGACGTGCCCGGTCTGGGACAGCCAGATCTTGCGCTGCACCCCGCGCTTCGCGAGGGCGTCCCACCACTGGCCGAAGTGCTTGGTGCGGACGTTGAGGTCCTGCATGCCGTGCACCAGGAACACGCTGGCGCGTACCTTGGCCGCGTCCTTGACGTAGTCCCGCTCGGTCCACAGCCCGGTCCAGTCGCCGCTGCGCGGGCTGCCGTCGGCGAGTTTCTTCTGTACGGCCGCGCAGTGGGCGTGCGCCGCGTCGCTCTCGACGTAGCCGGCCAGTTCGTCGGGGCCGCCGTCGTACAGGGGGGCGCCCTGTGCGAAGTAGTAGTCGTACCAGGAGGAGATACCGCTGATCGGGACGATCGTCTTCAGGCCCTTGACGCCGGTGGCTGCGACGCCGTTGGCGATCGTGGCGTCCCAGCTCTTGCCGATCATGCCGGTCCTGCCGTTGGTCCAGGCGGCTTTGACGGTTCTGCCCCCGGTCCGGGTGGTGTAGGCCGTGGCGCGGCCGTTCAGCCAGTCGATGACGGCCTTCGCGGACTGGACGTCGGAGCGGCCGCCGGTGTCGACGCAGCCGTCGGAGCGGTTGGTGCCGGCGAGGTCGACGCCGATGAAGGCGTAGCCGCGGGGCACGAAGTAGTTGTCGTAGAAGAGCGGCATCTGGACGACGTGGCCCTGTGCGTCGTACGTCTTCTTCTGGCTCTCGTTGCCGCGACCGCAGCAGGAGTAGTAGGGGCTGGCGTCCATGATGACGGGCACCTTGCGGCCCTGGCGGGCGGGTTCGGCGGGCCGGACGATGTCGGCGGCGACGCGGTCGGTCTTCCCGTCTCCGTCCCCGTCGAGGCCGGTGTCCACCCACACGGCCTCGCGGATGGCATGGGCGTAGGAGTAGACGGGCCGGCTCTCGCGGCCGGCCGGGCCCGCGCCGGTGGCGGCCTGTGCGGCGACCGGGGTGAGGAAGGCGGCCGTCAGGATGGCGGCGACCGCGGTGGCGAGCGTTCTCCAGGTCGTGAAGCGCGTTCTCATCGGCGTACGAAGTGGCATGCGCGGACGGTACTCCGGTCAACTCCCTGGCAGAAGTGCGATTTACGGCGCCTCGCGTGTCGCATGACGGCTGAATGGCGATCGTGTGACAGCAGGGGCCGTGGACAGGTCAGGGGCCACAGGGACTGAATAGGCTGCGAACAGAGTTCTCCGAACGGACTTACCGTCCTGAAGACTTGGAGCTGACGTGCACCGCAGAATCATCGCGCCGGGCGCACTCGCGGCGGCCTCCCTCCTGCTGGCGATCCCGGCATCGGCCGCGAGCCACTCCCCCGGCGCGCCGGGCATCGGCGACCCCTACTACCCCGACTACGGCAACGGCGGCTACGACGTCTCGCACTACGACCTGAGGCTGCAGTATCAGCCGAAGACCGACGAGTTGCAGGGCACGGCGACGATCCTGGCGAAGACCACGCAGGATCTGTCCAGCTTCGACCTGGACTTCCTGCTGGACGTGAGCGAGGTACGGGTCAACGGCGCCAAGGCCGCCTTCACCGCCTCCGGGCAGCACGAGCTGGTCGTCACGCCGAAGACGCCACTGGCCAAGGGCACGCCGATCACGGTCGTCGTCCGCTACAGCGGGGTACCGTCCACGAAGACCGCCTACGGCTTCAACGCCTGGCACCGCACGCCGGACGGCGCGGTCGCCGCCGACGAGCCCGAGGCCGCCTGGTGGTGGTTCCCGAGCAACGACCATCCGAGCGACAAGGCCACCTACGACGTGTCGGTGGCCGTGCCGGACGGCACCCAGGCCATCTCCAACGGCACGCTGCAGTCGACGAGTTCGAAGCTGGGCTGGACCCGCTACAGCTGGCGGGAGAACAAGCCGCAGGCGACCTATCTGGCCACGCTCGCCGTCGGCCGGTTCGACATCACCACCGGTACGTCCGAGGGCGGGGTGCCGGTCGTCAACGCCTACAGCAAGGACCTCGGCGACAACGACGGGGCCGCGCGCGCGAGCGTGGAGCGCACCGGCGAGATCGTCGACTGGCTGAGCGGCTACTTCGGGCCGTATCCGTTCGGTTCGGTCGGCGGGTACGTACCGAACACCACGACCGGGTACGCGCTGGAGACCCAGACCCGCGTCTACTACAGCCCGAAGCAGTTCGCGAAGGGCTCCAACGCCTCGGTGGTCGTGCACGAGCTGGCCCACCAGTGGTACGGCGACGACGTGTCGCTGAAGGGCTGGAAGGACATCTGGCTCAACGAGGGCTTCGCGACGTACGCGCAGTGGCTGTGGTCCGAGCACGAGGGCGAGGGCACCGCGCAGCAGCTCGCCGACTACGTGTACGCCTCCCACCCGGCCGACGACGCCTTCTGGACCGTCAAGCCCGGTGACCCGGGTCCGGACAACCAGTTCGACGCCGCCGTCTACGACCGGGGTGCCCTCGCCCTCCAGGCGCTGCGGGGCGAGGTCGGCGACGACGTGTTCTTCCGCATCCTGAAGGGCTGGCCGCAGGAGCACGCGTACGGCAACGCCTCGGTGGCCGACTTCCAGAAGTATGCCGAGCAGGTGTCCGGCAAGCCCCTCGCGGCGCTGTTCGACACCTGGCTGTTCCAGCCGTCGAAGCCGGCCGCACCCGCCGCTCGGTCGCTGGCGACGAAGGCGGCCACGGTGGCCCGGCCGAAGTCGTGGAAGAAGATCGAGGCGGCGCACGGCGGCCACGGGCACTGACCGGGGCACGGCCCGCTACGGTCTCGGCTCGGCCGCCCGCTTCAGCAGCTCCTCCCGGCCCAGCGCCTTCGCGCGGGAGGCCGGGACCGTGCAGGCGTACGCCCCGGCGATCGCCCCGTAGCGGGCGCATCGGTGGGGCGGCTCGCCGCTGAGGCGGCCGTAGAGGAACGCGGCGGCGAAGGCGTCACCCGCGCCGTTGGAGTCCACCACCGGCGCGGGCGGTCGCACCGGGGGCACCCGGACGAGCTCGCCGTCGGCGAGCAGATGGGCGCCCTCGGCACCGGCGGTGGCGACCACGACCTCGGCCCGGCCCCGCTCGGCGATGCGCCGCATCGTCCGCTCGGGGTCGGCGAGGGCGGCGGCCGAAAGGAAGACGACGTCGGCGGCGTGGGCGAACGGCTCGTGGTACGGGTTCTCGCCGTCCCAGTCGTGCAGGTCCGTCGAGAGCGGCAGGCCCGTCTCGCGGAGCACCGGCAGCGCGTCGCCGCACGGCTGGGTGATGGTCACGTGCACATGCCGGCTCGCCCCGGCCAGCCCGCGCAGCAGGTCCGCGGGGAAGCGGTCGCCGGGGCGGGCACGGCTGGTGTCGTAGAGGGACAGGCGGCGGCCGTCCGGGCCGACGAGGTTCACCGCGCGCTTGGTGCCGGCGGGCTGCGGGAGCGCGGTCAGCCCGATGCCGTGCTCGCGGTGCAGGGCACGCACGAGGTCGCCCTCGGGGTCGTCGCCGAGCAGGTCGAGGTGGTGGGTGCGCAGGCCGAGGGCGGCGAGGCCCAGCGCGACGAAGTCACCGGTCTGTCCGGCGCGGGTGCGGATCCCGGTGTCGATCATGTAGCTGTCGGCGTACGGGAGGGGCAGTTCGGGAACATGGATGATCGTGTCCACGCCCGCTCCGCCCAGCACCAGGACGTCCGTCGCACCGGCCTGTGAGTTCATCCGCCGCTCTCCCCGTGGTCGTACACCGTCACGCTGATCCCCCGCTTCGCCAGCCGCTCGGTGATCAGCGGCTCTACGCGGGACCAGGTGCCGCCCGCCAGGCCGCAGCCTATGCGGGGCATGTGCACGGACGCGCCGAGTCCGATCACTTCGCCGGCGAGACGGGCGAGGGCGCTGTCGATCGCCTCGTAGCGGACGGGGACGCCCTTGCTCCCCCTCCTGACACCGCGCTGGCCGATCATGTTGGCCACCCACACGTACGGTTCGACCCGGACCAGCTGGACCGCGCCCAGTGCGAAGTCGTTCTTGGCGCGGTCGCGGTGCCAGGCGCGGTATGCCGCCTCCGGCTCCGGCCAGCGGCGCGAGAGCGCGAGCACGAATCCCTTCCCCCACCCGCCGATGTCGTTGCAGACGTGGGCGATCACCTTGGCGCCCCTCACCGACGGCACGGTGGCGTCACCTCGGACATATGTGATCTCCGACATGACGCCACCGTAGGCGATGCCACTGACAGTGGCTCTGAGCTGCTACTTCGTCAGCTGGGAGAGCTCCTGATCGGTGTTCTGCGACACCCGGCGGCGCACGCCGAACCATCCGGCGACCAGCATGAGGGCGATCACGGGGATCAGCAGGATGGTCTTGCGGCCCACGTCGGGGTCGTTCCACATCATGCCGAGGCAGACCAGCAGGAAGGCGATCGTGGCGATCTCGGTGACGGGGCTGAACTTCAGCTGGAAGCTCGGCCGGGTCACCAGGCCCTCGCGGGCACGGCGGACGAAGATCATGTGGCAGACCATGATGATCACCCAGGTGCTGATGATGCCGAGGGAGGCGACGTTCAGCACGATCTCGAAGGCCTGGCTGGGCACCAGGTAGTTCAGGCCGACGCCGAGCACACAGACCGCGCAGGTCAGCAGGATGCCGCCGTAGGGCACCTGGCTGCGGTTCATGCGCGCGGTGAACTTCGGGGCGGAGCCCGCCATGGCCATGGAGCGCAGGATGCGGCCGGTGGAGTACAGGCCCGAGTTCAGCGAGGACATGGCCGCGGTCAGCACGACCAGGTTCATCACATCACCGGCGGCCGGAACACCGATCTTGGACAGCACGGTCACGAACGGGCTCTGGTCGGCGGAGTACACCGAGCCGGGCAGCAGCAGGGCGAGCAGCACGACCGAGCCGACGTAGAACAGGCCGACCCGCCACATGATCGAGTTCACCGCGCGCGGGACGACCTTCTCCGGCTCGGCGGTCTCGCCGGCGGCGACACCGACCAGCTCCAGGGCCGCGTAGGCGAAGATCACGCCCTGCATGACCAGGACGACCGGCATCGCGCCGTGCGGGAAGACACCACCGTTGTCGGTGATCACGCTCAGGCCGGGGGTGTGGCCGCCGACCTTGTGCTGGGTGGCGAGCAGGAAAATGCTGATCAGCATGAAGCCGACGATGGTGGCGACCTTGATGATCGCGAACCAGAACTCCATCTCGCCGAAGATCTTCACCGAGATCAGGTTCACGGCCAGGACCACCGCGAGGGCGATCAGGGCGAGCACCCACTGGGGGATGCTGGTGAACATGCTCCAGTAGTGCGTGTAGAGCGCGATCGCGGTGATGTCGGCGATGCCGGTCGTCGACCAGTTCAGGAAGTACATCCAGCCGGCGACGTACGCGCCCTTCTCGCCGAGGAACTCGCGCGCGTACGACACGAAGGACCCGGAGGACGGCCGGTACAGGACCAGCTCGCCCAGGGCCCGGACGACGAAGAAGGCGAAGACGCCGCAGACCAGGTAGGCCAGGGCGAGGGCCGGACCGGCGTTGTGCAGTCGGCCGCCGGCGCCCAGGAGGAGTCCGGTGCCGATGGCGCCACCGATGGCGATCATGTTGACGTGGCGGGCCTTGAGGTCCTTGCTGTAACCGGCGTCGCCCGCGTCCGCGGGCGTCGCGGCCGCCTGGGCAGGGGCAACGGCCTGTGCCGTGTCCACGGCGTCCTTGCTCACGGGTGGTACCACTTTCCTGGTGCGCCCGGACCTCGTGGGCCACGGGGGACGTGCAGGGCTTGGCCCGCGCCGACCTGATGAGTCGCGGCACAAACCAAGGCAGCAGCTTCCCAGAAGAATCCACCGGTACGCGGTGGCCTACATCACAGAGCGTTACTTCTCACACGATCAACTCGGGCTTCACCGGACGTTCACCCGAGGTTTCACACCTTCGGTGAGACAGCGATACTGCTGCACATGACGACCGATGCCGGGGAAACGCCCCTCACCATCGACGAGCTGGCCGCCCGGGCGGGCGTCACGGTCCGCACCGTGCGCTTCTACGGCAGCAAGGGTCTGCTGCCGCCGCCGGTGATCGGCCCGCGCCGGGTGGGACACTACGGGCCGGACCACGTGGCGCGGCTGGCCCTCATCGAGGAGCTGCAGCAGCAGGGCATGACCCTGTCGGCCATCGAGCGGTACCTGAAGCAGCTGCCGGACGACCTCACCCCGCACGACCTGGCCATTCACCGGGCGGTGGTGGCGTCCTGGGCGCCGGACGCGGTGGACACGGTGTCGCGGCGGGAGCTGGAACGGCGGGCGGGCCGGCCACTCGCCGCCGAGGACGTGGAGCGGCTGGCGGCGATGAACGTCGTCACGGAGGTGGAGGGTGACGCCTTCCGGGTGGACTCGGGGCTGCTCCGGCTCGGCGTGCAGCTCCTCGACGTACCGCTGTCGCACGAGGCGATCCTCGCGGCGCGCAAGGTGCTCATCGAGCACTCGCGCGCCGCGGCTCACGAACTCTCCCAGCTCTTCCGCGGCGAGATGGCGGAGCGTGACGCCCAGGACGTGAGGTCCCTGTCGGCGCACATGCACCCTCTGGTGGTGCAGGCGCTGCTGACGACGTTCCAGCGCTCGCTGCGGGAAGAGCTGAGCGAGTGGGTCACCGGGTCAGGAACGGACTGAGTCGCTGAACGGCTCCCCCTTCCCGTCCTTCTCCGCCTTCTCGACGAGCAGCGCGGGCGGGGTGAACCGCTCTCCGTAGCGCTCGGCCAGTTCACGCGCGCGTGCCACGAATCCGGGCAGGCCCCCTTCGTAGCCGTTGATGTACTGGAGCACACCGCCGGTCCAGCCCGGGAAGCCGATGCCGAGGATCGAGCCGATGTTGGCGTCGGCGACCGAGGTCAGGACGCCCTCTTCGAGGAGGCGCACGGTGTCGAGCGCCTCGGAGAAGAGCATCCGCTCCTGCATGTCCCGGAAGGGGATCTCGTACCCGGGCTTGGTGAAGTGCTCGCGCAGGCCCGGCCAGAGTCCGGCCCGCTTGCCGTCCTCGGTGTAGTCGTAGAAACCGGCGCCGCCGCTGCGGCCGGTGCGGCCGAACTCGTCGACCATGCGGTCGATGACCGCCTCCGCCGGGTGCGCGGTCCAGGTGCCGCCCGCCTCCTCCACGGCCCGCCTGGTCTCATTGCGGATCTTGCGCGGCAGGGTGAGGGTCAGCTCGTCCATGAGGGACAGGACCTTCGCCGGGTAGCCGGCCTGGGCGGCGGCCTGCTCCACGGAGGCGGGCTCGATGCCCTCGCCGACCATGGCGACGCCCTCGTTGATGAAGTGGCCGATCACTCGGGAGGTGAAGAAGCCGCGGGAGTCGTTCACGACGATCGGCGTCTTGTTGATCTGCCGGACCAGATCGAAGGCGCGGGCGAGGGCCTCGTCGCCGGTGCGCGCCCCCTTGATGATCTCCACCAGCGGCATCTTGTCGACCGGCGAGAAGAAGTGCAGCCCGATGAAGTCGGCCTGGCGCTGCACGCCCTCGGCGAGAGCGGTGATGGGCAGGGTGGAGGTGTTGGAGCACAGCAGGGCGTCGGGCGCGACGACGGACTCGATCTCCTGGAACACCTTGTGCTTGAGCGCGGTGTCCTCGAAGACGGCCTCGATCACCGCGTCGCAGCCCGCGAGGTCGGACGCATCGGCGGTGGGCGTGATCCGGGCGAGCAGCGCGTCGGCCTTCTCCTGGCTGGTACGGCCCTTGGCGACGGCCTTGGCGCACAGCTGCTCGGAGTAGCCCCTGCCCTTGACGGCCGCCTCCAGGGAGACGTCCTTGAGGAGGACCTCGATGCCGGCGCGGGCGCAGGAGTAGGCGATGCCGGCGCCCATCATGCCGGCGCCGAGGACGGCGACCTTGCGGACCTGGCGGGGCTCGATGCCCTGGGGGCGGTTCGCGCCGGAGTTGACGGCCTGGAGGTCGAAGAAGAACGCCTGGATCATGTTCTTCGCGGTCTGCCCGGTGACCAGCTCGGTGAAGTAGCGGGTCTCGATGGTGATCGCGGTCTCGAAGTCGACCTGGGAGCCCTCGACGGCAGCGGCCATGATGTTGCGCGGCGCCGGGTAGGGGGCGCCGTTCGTCTGCTTGCGCAGGTTGGCCGGGAAGGCGGGCAGGTTGGCGGCGAACTTCGGGTGGGCGGGGGTGCCGCCCGGGATCTTGTAGCCGGGGACGTCCCAGGGCTGGTGCGACTCGGGGTGCGCGTCGATGAAGGCGCGGGCCTTGGCGAGCATCTCCTCCGCAGTGGCGGCCACCTCGTGGACCAGGCCGTTCTCCAGGGCGCGGCGGGGGTTGTACTGGGTGCCCTGCAGCAGCACCTTCAGCAGCGCGTCCGTGATGCCCATCAGGCGTACCGTGCGGGTGACGCCGCCGCCGGCCGGCAGCAGGCCGAGCGTGACCTCGGGCAGGCCGATCTTGGAGCCGGGGGCGTCCAGGGCGATGCGGTGGTGGGAGGCGAGGGCGATCTCGTAACCGCCGCCCAGAGCCGCGCCGTTGATGGCGGCGACGACCGGCTTGCCGAGGGTCTCGATGCGGCGCAGCGCGTTCTTGATCTCGGTGGCGGTGTCGAAGACCTGCTGGGCGTCCTCGGGACCGGCCTTGATCATGTCCTTGAGGTCGCCGCCCGCGAAGAAGGTCTTCTTGGCGGAGGTGTAGATGATGCCGCGAATGGAGTCCTGCTCGGCCTCCGCACGTGCGGCGATCGCCGTGATGGAGGCCCGGAACGCCTGGTTCATGGTGTTCGCGGACTGGTGCGGGTCGTCCAGGACGAGGGTGACGACACCGGTGTCGTCCTGCTCCCAGCGGATGGTGGTGCTCTCGGTCATGACAGTTGTCTCCGTTGAAGTCCGTTGGTTCCGCGGGGAGTTCAGATGCGCTCGACGATGGTGGCGATGCCCATGCCGCCGCCGACGCACAGGGTGGCGAGGCCGTAGCGCTTGTCCTGGCGCTCCAGCTCGTCGATGAGCGAGCCGAGGATCATCGCGCCCGTCGCGCCGAGCGGGTGGCCGAGGGCGATGGCGCCGCCGTTGACGTTGACCTTGTCGAGGCTGAGGCCCATGTCCTTGACGAAGCGCAGCACGACCGCGGCGAACGCCTCGTTGATCTCGACCAGGTCGATGTCGTCGATGGTGAGCCCGGCCTTCGCCAGCGCCTTGCGGGTGGCGGGGGCGGGGCCGGTGAGCATGATGGTCGGCTCGGATCCGGAGACGGCGGCGGAGACGATCCGCGCGCGGGGGGTGAGGCCGTGGCGCTCGCCGACCTCCTTGGAGCCGATCGCGACGAGCGAGGCGCCGTCCACGATGCCGGAGGAGTTGCCCGCGTGGTGGACGTGGTCGATCTTCTCCACCCAGTGGTACTTCTGCAGCGCCACGGCGTCGAAGCCGCCCATCTCTCCGATGTCGGCGAAGGACGGCTTGAGCTTCGCGAGGGAGTCGGCGGTGGTGCCGGGGCGCAGGTGTTCGTCGTGGTCGAGGACGACCAGGCCGCTGCGGTCCTTCACCGGGACGACGGAGCGGTCGAAGCGGCCCTCCTTCCAGGCGGTGGCGGCGCGCTCCTGGGACAGGGCCGCGTACTCGTCGACGTCCCGGCGGGTGAAGCCCTCGATGGTGGCGATCAGGTCGGCGCCGATGCCCTGCGGGACGAAGTTGACGGCGAGGTTGGTCATCGGGTCGTTGAACCAGGCGCCGCCGTCGGAGGCCATCGGGACGCGGGACATGGACTCGACGCCGCCCGCGAGGACCAGGTCCTCCCAGCCGGAACGGACCTTGGCCGCGGCCAGGTTGACGGCTTCCAGGCCCGAGGCACAGAAGCGGTTCTCCTGCACGCCCGCGACCGTGTCCGGGAGTCCGGCGGCGATCGCGGCGATCCGGGCGATGTCGGACCCCTGGTCGCCGACCGGTCCGACGACGCCGAGCACGATGTCGTCGATCGCGGCCGGGTCGAGGCCCGGGAAGCGGTCGCGGATCTCGTGGATGAGCCCGACGACCAGGTCGATGGGCTTCGTGCCGTGCAGGGCGCCGTTCGCCTTGCCGCGGCCGCGCGGGGTGCGGATCGCGTCGTACACGTACGCTTCGGTGCTCACTGGTGTGCCTTTCGAAGGGGTGGGCCGAGCGGGGTGGGCGGGGTCAGTCGGCGTCGGTGACCGGGTCCTCGTTCACGAGTGCGGGTATTCCCCAGTCGCGGGCCACCGTCCCGGTGTCCGCGCCGGGCCGGGCCGGGCCGGTGCGGATGGCGGTGGGGGTCGCGGAGAAGCGGGGGGCGGGGGCGGGCTGGGTGATGCCGCTGTGGTCGGTGAAGGTGCCGCGGGCGGCGAGGTGCGGGTGGTGCGGGGCCTCGCGCAGGGACAGCACCGGGGCCACGCACGCGTCCGTGCCCTCGAAGACGGCCGTCCACTCGTCCCGGGTGCGGGACGTGAAGCGGGCGGCGATCCGCTCGCGCAGCTCGCTCCAGCGGGTCCGGTCCCTGCGGGCGTCGGCCAGGTCCTCCAGGCCCAGGAGGCGCAGGAACTCCGCGGAGAACTGCTCCTCCAGGGCACCGACCGCCATGTACCTGCCGTCGGCGGTCTCGTAGGTGCCGTAGTAGGGGCAGCCGCCGTCGAAGAGGTTGGCGGCGCGCCGGTCCTGCCAGCCGCCGGCCGCGAGCATGCCGTGGATCATCGCGGACAGGTGGGCCGTGCCGTCCACGATGGCGGCGTCGACGACCTGGCCGACGCCCGTCACGCGCGCGTGGTGCAGGGCGGCGAGGGCGCCGACGACCAGGTAGAGGGCACCGCCCGCGTAGTCGCCGAGCAGGTTGGCCGGGACGGCCGGGGGCTCGTCCGGGCGGCCGATCATGCCGAGGGTGCCGGTGAGCGCGATGTAGGCCACGTCGTGGCCCGCGCGGTCGGCGAGCGGGCCGTCCTGTCCCCAGCCGGTCATGCGGCCGTAGACCAGGCGGGGGTTGCGTGCGTGGCACTCCTCGGGGCCGACGCCGAGGCGCTCGGCGACGCCCGGGCGGTAGCCCTCGACGAGGATGTCGGCCCGCTCGGCGAGGTCCAGCACGCGCGCGGGGCCGTCCGCGGCCTTCAGGTCGACCACGATCGAGCGCTTGTTGCGGTTGGTCACGTCCAGGGCGGGATCGATCGCGAGTGCGGGGCCGCCCGGCCGGTCCACCCGGACCACGTCGGCGCCCAGGTCCGCGAGGAGCATGGCGGCGAACGGGCCCGGCCCGATACCGGCCAGCTCGACCACGCGCACGCCGGAGAGCGGACCGCTGCCCGGCGCCGCCGGCGTCCCTGCCGTCGTCATGCGTCCAGCCCCCTCAGCACGTGTGACACAACTGATGTAACACCAGTGATGCTAGGAACGCACCGCACCGGACACAAGCCCCAACGAGCAAGCGCTTAGCCAAGTGCCCGGCCGCCCGCGTATCACCCGGGAGAGTGAGAGAGGGGTGCACCGCGGCCTGTACCCCGTGTGCTGTCGGCGCGTGCGCGCTGCGGCCACCGCTGCCTCCGGGCTGGTCGTCCTCGCTGACTCTCCTCACGCTAGCCTCAGCCACCGACAGCGGCGCGGGCTGCGGGAGCAAGGGGTGTCATGAGCAGGCTGAACAGGACGGACCGTCGCTACGACCTCGTGCTCTTCGGAGCCACCGGGTTCGTCGGCACGCTCACGGCGGAGTATCTCGCCGCGCACGCGCCGAAGGACCTGCGCTGGGCGGTGGCCGGGCGCGACGAGGGAAAGCTGGAGCGGCTGCGTGAGCGGCTGCCCGGCGGGGCGGAGGTCGGCGTGCTGCGCGCCGACGTGACCGAACCGGCCGGCCTGCGCGCCCTCGCCGAACACGCGCGCGTGGTGGCCACGACCGTCGGACCGTACGTGCTCCACGGCGAGGAACTGGTCGCCGCCTGCGCGGACGCCGGGACCGACTATCTGGACCTGACGGGTGAGCCGGAGTTCGTGGACCTGATGTACGTCCGGCACGACACGCGCGCGCGGGAGACGGGCGCCCGCCTGGTCCACGCGTGCGGCTTCGACTCCGTACCCCACGACTTGGGCGTGTACTTCACGGTGCGGCAGCTGCCGGAGGGTGTGCCGCTGACTGTGGACGGCTATGTGACCGCCGACGCGGCCTTCTCCGGGGGCACCCTGGCCTCGGCGCTGAACCAGTTCGCCCGCGGTAGGCAATTGCTGGCCGCCGCACGCGAGCGGGGCCGGCACGAGCCGCGGCTGATGGGACGCCGGGTCGCGGCGCCCACAGGTGCGCCCCGGTTCGCCGCGGAGGTCGGCGCATGGGCGCTGCCCCTGCCGACCATCGACCCGCAAATCGTGCGCCGCTCGGCGAAGGCTCTCGAACGGTACGGCCCCGACTTCCGTTACCGGCACTACGCGGCGGTGCGGCATCTGCCGGTCGCCCTCGGCGGGGTCGCCGCGGTCGGCGCGGTCGTGGCGGCCGCCCAGCTGCCGTACGCGAGGCGCTGGCTGTCGGGCCGGCTGCGGCCGGGGGACGGGCCGAGCGCGGAGCGGCGGGCGAGGAGCCGGTTCGCGGTGCGCTTCGTCGGTGAGGGTGGCGGACGGCGGGTGTTCACGGAGGTAGCGGGCGGCGACCCGGGCTACGACGAGACCGCGAAGATGTTCGCCGAGGCGGCGTTGTGCCTGGCCTTCGACGACCTGCCGCCGACGGCCGGGCAGGTCACCACGGCGCAGGCGATGGGCGACGCCCTGACCGGGCGGCTGCGCGCCGCGGGCAT
Organism: Streptomyces sp. NPDC053069; assembly: GCF_044546895.1. NCBI lineage: Bacteria > Bacillati > Actinomycetota > Actinomycetes > Kitasatosporales > Streptomycetaceae > Streptomyces > Streptomyces sp. NPDC053069. The sequence goes on from NZ_JBITZN010000003.1 coordinate 427,214, forward strand.
CACCTTCCGGGTCGCGGCCAGCGGCCCCGCCCGCTCCTCCGTTTGAGGCTTGCACACCCGGAAATCCCCGGTTCCCGGCGGCCACCGCCGGGAAAGTCTCACACGCTCCTTCAATGAAACGATGGAGGCCCAGGCAAAAGAGCCGAAGGAGGCGGGAGAGCCATGAAGTTCGTGCTCGAAGTGACCGTGGACGAGGACGCGCCGACGCAGGACCGCGCCGGCGAACTGGGGCGGATCCTGCGGTACTGGGGCGGGAACCTGCGGCACTACGCCCTCGAACCCGGTGACGGCTCGGCCGTCTACGACTCGGCGTATCAGGAGGTCGGCGCCTGGCGGATCGTGGCCTCCTGAGCGCCGCCCCCTGCGCTCCGTGCCGCCTGCTGAAGCGCACGGCGGCACAGGGCGTCCGCCCGGCGGGTGGTCTCCGGCAGCCGGTAGCGCGGGGTGAGGGCCAAGGTGTGCGCCAGGGCGTTGTCCAGGCTCACCCGGTGGCCGACGGAGACGAAGACCGGTTTGACGCCGTCCCGGGTGCGCAGCGCACGCCCCACCTCCTCGGTCCCCGCGAGCAGCGGAGCACAAGCGCCCCGTTGCGGACCGGGATCGTCGTACGTGAAGGTGAACGGGTTCTTCGCGACCCCGATGACCGGCAGACCGGTGAGCACGCCCAGGTGGCTCGCGAGGCCGAAGCGGCGCGGATGGGCCTGGCCGTAGCCGTCGCAGACGACCAGGCCCGGCGGGCACGGCAGCATGTCCAGGGCGGCCCGGACGGTCGGGAGCTCACGGAAGGCCAGCAGGCCTGGCACGTACGGGAAGGATACCCGGCCGACGGCCGTCGCCTCGGCCACCACCTCCAGGGTGGCGGCGTCCAGCACGACGGCCGCCGCGGCGACGAGGTCGAGGGCGTCGTCGTAGGCGACATCAACCCCCGTGACACGGCCCGTACCGGGCCGGGGTCCGCGCTCGTCGAGCACCACCCGGCCGCGCAGCTCGTCCTGGACCGCACGGGCCTCTTCCTCGGTCGCGGGCCAGCCCGCGGGTACGCCTACGGTCGTCATGGTGACGCCGACTCTACGGGCCCACGGCCGCTGTCGGAGCCGGGGGGTAGGCTCCCGATCATGTTCGTACTGGAGCTGACCTACACCGCGCCTCTCGACGCCGTCGACGCGCTGCTCGCCGACCATGTGGCCTGGCTGGAGGAGCTGTACGAGAAGGGCCTCGTCCTGGCCTCCGGGCGCAAGAACCCGCGCGACGGCGGGGTGATCATCGCCGTCCCTGAGGACCGCGCCCGGATCGAGGAGATCGTCGCGGGCGACCCGTTCACCGTCGGCGGCGTGTGCACGTACCGCATCACGGAGTTCACCGCCACGAAGACGGCTCCCGAGCTCGCCCGCCACCGGCAGACGCTGGACTGACTGGCGCCGCTCATCCCTTCTTGGCGTTCAGCGCGCGCTGCAGCTCGTCCTTGTTCATGTGCGAACGGCCTTCGATGCCGCGCTGCTTCGCCTCGTTGTACAGCTGGTCGCGGGTCGGGCCGTGGGAGCCGGCCCGGTTGCCCGACCGCTGGCCGCCACGCTTGCCGGACGACATGTCCTGCGTCGAGCTGCGGCTCGCGGTCTTCGACTCACCGGAGCGGGCGCGTTCCTTGTTGACCGTCCGCGCGGCGATCTCCTTGGCGCGCTCGGTGCTCTCGCCCCGGTCCTGCGCGCTCTTCTTGATGTGCTCGTACTGGCGCTCGCGCTTGGAGCTGGAACCGGCGGGCATGATCGCTCCCTTCCTGTCGCTTTCCGTGGGAACGAGTACCCGGGTTCCGGGCGCTCACGTCAGCGTTCCAGCCGTGCCACCCTTCCCTGTTCGCCGGCCGCCCAGCAGCTCAGGTCGGGCGTGCAGTCCACGGTGTCGTACGAGCCGGTGTCGATCGTCCGCCAGGTGCGGCCGGCGTCCGTGGTGAGGTCGGTGCCGGTCGGGCCGACGGCGAGCGCCGCGGTGCGGCTGTGCGGCAGCCAGGCGGCCCCCGAACGGTAGGCGGGCGGCGGTGTGGCGGCCGGGGTCCAGGTGCGGCCGCCGTCCGAGGTGCCGGCGGCGGCCTGCGGCGAGGGCTGGTCGGGACGGTAGTCGCCGCCGACGGCGAGGCCGTGGGTGCGGTCGCGGAAGGCGAGCGCGAAGACGCCCTTGGCGGGATCGCCGGCCGGGACCGGTGTGCCGGCGGCCGTCCAGGTCAGTCCTCGGTCGGCGGAGTGCAGCACGCGCGCGTGGGCGCCGCCGCCGGTGGCCAGCCAGACGTCGTCCGGGCCCGAGGCGACCAGGCACTGGCCGCCGGCGGCGAAGCCGGCCTCGCCGTCCAGTGCGGGCGGCATGCCACCGGCGGGCAGCACCCGCCAGGAGCGGCCGCCGTCGCTCGTGGACAGGATGCGGAACCTTCCGTCCACGGGGTCGCTCATCGCGAGGCCGTGCCGCCGGTCGAAGAAGGCCAGACAGTCGTAGAACGCCTTCGGATCGGTGTTGCGGAAGGACTCCGTCCACGTCGCGCCGCCGTCGTCGGTGCGGTACACACGGGACGCCTCGCCCTCGCCGATGGCCAGCACCACGGCGCGCCGCGCGTCGAACGCCTCGACGTCCCGGAACTGCAGATCCGCCGCGCCCGGCGGAGAGACGTTCCGCCAGCTCGCTCCGCCGTCCGTGGTGCGCAGCACCGTGCCACCGGTACCGGCCAGCCAGGCGGTGCGCCGGTCCACGGCCGCGAGGCCCCGGAAGCGGACCTGCGGGGTGCCCGGGTCCTTCGGTGCCCAGTGCGGGCTTTTCCGGCCCAGCGGTCCGGCCTCGGCCGCCGGAACGGTCAGCGCGGCCAGCGCCGCCCCGCACGCCACCCCCGCCGCCACCAGCCTGCTCGTGCGTCCTCCGCGTCGCGTGCTGCCCATGCGCCTCATGGCGGGCGAAGCTAGCCCACCGGCCCGGCGCCGTCCAGAGGCCAACTGCCCGTCGGTGCGCGGGAGAACACCCGGCCCATCGCCGTGCATGAATGCGGTGACCGAGGTCACTCGGTCTCCGTGTGCACGCATCGGCCGGATCCGTCGTCTCTTCCAGTGCCGGGTAGCGCACACCCGGGCGTAGTCCAGCCGTCACGAGGGAGCAAGGCGTTGTCCACCGTCATCGAGCAGCCCGTAGAGGCCCGTCTCGTCGCCGCCGCACCGCGCATGCCGAGCATTCCCGCGACGCTGCGCTACGACCGGCGCGATCCGTTCGCCGTCGTCATGACCTTCCCGGCGCCGGCCACCCTGGAAGGGGTCGACGTCTGCTGGACCTTCTCCCGCGAACTGCTCACGGCTGGACTGCAGGGCCCGGCGGGCCACGGAGACGTGCGGGTGCGGCCGTACGGCTACGACCGCACGGTACTGGAGTTCCACGCCCCCGAGGGCACCGCGATCGTGCATGTGCGCTCGGGTGAGATCCGGCGCTTCCTGGAGGCGGCCAACGCACTCGTGCCCGTCGGCCTGGAACACCTCCAGCTCGACCTGGACCACGGCCTGGCCGAGCTGATGCGGGACGCCTGCTGAGCGCCACGCGCGCGTGCGGCCCTTAATTCCGTTGACAGCCCCCAGGCTCCCTCGTACGGTGTACATCGGTTCTGTTGCCGTCGATTGGAGAAGGACGTTGCTCGTCTGAGGTCCTGAGACACCGCGTCGCACCGGTGAGGTGTGCGCGGCGTACGACCTCGGCGTCCGAGCCGTCCCCCGGCACAGGCCTTTTTTCATGGCCTCTCCGTGCCCCACGACCTTTCGGTTCCCGCCTCGCGGTGTCTCGACATGCGCCCACCGACCGCACGACACCCTTCGCGAGGCCCTCATGTCATCTTCCCTCACCTGCACGTCCCTGTCCTTCACCTGGGCCGACGGCACCGCCGTCTTCGACGGCCTGGACATCGCCTTCGGACCCGGCCGCACCGGGCTCGTCGGCGTCAACGGATCAGGGAAATCGACCCTGTTGAAGCTGCTCGCCGGTGAACTCAGCCCGCTCGACGGCACCGTCAAAGCCGCCGGCGAGGTCGGCCACCTCCCGCAGAACGTCACCCTCGACACCGCGCTCCGCGTCGACGAGGCCCTCGGCATCGCCGCACGGCGGGCCGCACTGCACGCCATCGAGGCGGGCGACGTCGCCGAGGAGCACTTCGAGACACTCGGCGACGACTGGGACGTCGAGGAACGCGCCCTGGTCACCCTCGGCGAACTCGGTCTCGGCCACATCGGCCTGGACCGCACCGTCGGCGAGGTCTCCGGCGGCGAGTCGGTGCTGCTGCGGCTGGCCGCGCTGCTGCTGCGCCGCCCCGACGTCCTGCTGCTGGACGAGCCCACCAACAACCTCGACCTGTATGCACGCCGCAGGCTGTACCAGGCCGTCGCCGCGTGGCCGGGCGTGCTGGTCGTGGTCAGCCACGACCGGGAACTGCTCGACCTGGTCGACCAGATCGCGGAGCTGCGCTCCGGGGAGGTCACCTGGTACGGCGGCAACTTCTCGGCCTACGAGGAGGCGCTGGCCGTCGAGCAGGAGGCGGCCGAACGAATGGTGCGCGTCGCCGAGGCCGATGTGCGCAAGCAGAAGCGCGAACTGGCCGACGCCCAGGTCAAGCTGGCCCGCCGCAAGCGGTACGGGCAGAAGATGTGGGACCAGAAACGCGAGCCGAAGATCGTCATGGGTGCCCGCAAACGCGCCGCCCAGGAGTCGGCGGGCAAGCACCGGATCATGCACGAGGAGCGGCTCGCCGAGGCCAGGGAGCGCCTGGACGAGGCGGTGGAGGCGGTACGGGACGACGACGAGATCCGCGTCGACCTGCCGTACACCGCCGTGCCGCCCGGCCGGCAGGTGCTCACCCTGGAGAACCTGGCGATGGCCTACGGGGCGCGGATCGAGGGGATCCTCGATCTGCGCGGTCCGGAGCGGATCGCGCTGGTCGGCCGCAACGGCGCCGGCAAGACGACACTGCTGCGGACGGTCGCCGGGGAGCTGGCGCCGGTGTCCGGGGAGGCGCGGGCGCACGTCCCGCTGCGCTTCCTGCCCCAGCGGCTGGACGTGCTGGACGACGCCCTGACGGTCGCCCAGAACGTGGCCCGGTTCGCGCCGGGCGCCACCAACAACCGGATCCGGGCGCGGCTGGCCCGCTTCCTGTTCCGGGGCGCGCGGGCCGACCAGCAGGCGGCCACCCTGTCGGGCGGCGAGCGGTTCCGGGCGGCCCTGGCCGCCTTGATGCTCGCCGAGCCGGCGCCTCAGCTGCTGCTGCTCGACGAGCCGACCAACAATCTCGACATGGCGAGCGTGCGGCAGCTGACCTCGGCCCTGGAGTCGTACGAGGGCGCGCTGCTCGTGGCCAGCCACGACCTGCCGTTCCTGGAGTCGATCGGCATCACGCGCTGGCTGCTGATGGAGGAGGGAGAACTGAAGGAAATCACGCCGGAGGATGTCGGGTATCCCGCCTAGCGTCGGCGGCATGCCCGATTTCATCACCCTCACCGGAGCCCGGGAGAACAACCTCAAGAACGTCGATCTCCGCATCCCGAAAGGCCGGCTGACCGTGTTCACCGGCGTTTCGGGATCGGGCAAGTCCTCGCTCGTCTTCGACACGATCGCCGTCGAGTCGCAACGCCAGCTGAACGAGACCTACCCCTCGTTCGTGCGCAACCGGCTCCCCCGGTTCGAGCGCCCGCACATCGAGTCGCTGACGGACCTCTCGCCGGCGGTCGTGGTCGACCAGCGGCCGGTCGGCGGCCATGCCCGGTCGACGGTCGGCACGATGACCGACATCCAGGCGGTGCTCCGGGTGCTGTTCTCCCGGTACGGCATCCCGAGCGCCGGGCCGGCCACGGCCTACTCGTTCAACGACCCGTCGGGGATGTGTCCCGAGTGCGACGGCCTGGGCCGTACGGTACGGCCCGACTGGGACCGCATCCTCGACCCGGCCAGGTCGCTGGCCGGCGGGGCGGTCCGGTTCCCGCCGTTCGCCGCGGGCACCTGGCACGGGCAGACGTACACCAACACCACCCGCCTCGATGTGCACAAGCCGGTCGGGGCGTTCACCGCCGAGGAGCGCGCGTTCCTGCTGCGCGGACGGGGCGCACGCGTCCGCGTCGGCAACACGGGCGGCTCGCGGGACATCGACTACGAGGGTCTCGCCGACCGGTTCGAACGGCTCTACCTCAAACGCGACCTGTCCGCGCTCAGCCGGCGCACCCGCGATCTCGTCCGGGAGTTCCTGACCGAGGACGTCTGCCCGGTGTGCCGGGGAGCCCGGCTGAACGCGGCCGCGCTCGCCACGCGCGTGTGCGGGCTGTCCCTCGCCGACTGCGCCCGGATGCAGGTCACCGACCTCATCGCCGTGCTGCGGCGGATCGACGACCCGGTGGCGGCGCCCGTCGCCCGCGCCGCCGTGGACGGCCTGGAGCGCATCGAGGCGATCGGCCTGGGCTATCTCAGCCTGGACCGGGAGACCGCGACGCTCTCCGGCGGCGAGGGCCAGCGGCTGAAGACCGTGCGGCACCTCGGCTCCAGCCTGAGCGGACTGACGTACGTCTTCGACGAACCCAGTGCCGGGCTGCACCCGCGTGACGTGGGCCGCCTGGGCGAGTTGCTGCTGCGGCTGCGCGACCGGGGCAACACGGTACTGGTCGTGGAGCACGACCCCGATCTCATCGCGCTGGCCGACCACGTCGTCGACATGGGTCCGGGGGCGGGCGCCGGGGGCGGACACGTCGTCTTCGAGGGCACGCCCGGCGCGCTGGCCGCCTCGGGCACCGTCACCGGCCGCTGTCTGCGCCGCCGTGCCACGGTGAAACGCCGGGTGCGGCGGGCCACGGGCGGGCTGTGGGTGAAGGGCGCGAGCCTTCACAACCTGCGCGAGGTCACGGTGGAGTTCCCGACGGGCGTGCTGACCGCGGTGACCGGGGTGGCCGGCTCCGGCAAGAGCACGCTGACCGGCGAACTGACCGCCACCCACCCCGACGCCGTGATCGTGGACCAGTCGGCGATCGCGGTGTCCGGGCGGTCCACGCCCGCGACCCACCTCGGGATCATGGACGCCGTACGCAGGCTCTTCGCCCGCTCGACGGGGACGTCACCCGCGCTGTTCAGCTTCAACTCGGCGGGCGCGTGCGGCGGCTGCGAGGGGCGCGGTGTCATCGTCACCGACCTCGCCTTCATGGACCCGGTGACGACCGTCTGCCCCGGCTGCGCGGGGCGCCGCTTCCAGGACGAGGTGCTGCGGCTCACCGTCCGCGGAGCCTCGATCGCGGACGTGCTCGACATGGGTCCGGAGCAGGCGCTGGACTTCTTCGGCGACCTGGACGTCCCCGAGGACGCCGTGCTGCGCCCGCTGCGGGCCCTGCGGGACGTCGGCCTGACGCATCTGGCCCTCGGCCGGCCGCTGTCCACGCTGTCCGGCGGCGAGCGGCAGCGCATCAAGCTCGCCACCCGGCTGCACCGGACCGGCGCGGTGTACGTGCTGGACGAACCGACCACGGGGCTGCACCTGGCGGACGTCGGCGCGCTGCTGGCCCTGCTCGACCGGCTGGTCGATGCGGGCAACACGGTCGTGGTGGTCGAGCACCACCTGGACGTCGTCCGCCACGCCGACTGGGTCATCGACCTCGGGCCCGGCGGCGGCCGGGACGGCGGCGAGGTGATCTTCGAGGGAACTCCGCGGCAGTTGCTCACCGTCCAGGGCTCGGCCACCGCCGAGCATCTGCGCAGGACGACGGTGTGACGTCTCAGGAGGGGCACAGCCTGACAACGAGGGTTTTGTCCTGGCCGGAGCGGACTGCATGATGGCGGACCGGTGCCGCAACCAGCGGCGCTGTCCGTCGCACCATCGACCCGCACCGATTCGAAAGGCCCGTCGTGCCCAGCAAGAAGGCCCTCGTCCGCCGCCCCAGCCCCCGCCTCGCCGAAGGCCTGGTGACGCACATCGAGCGGGAGAAGGTCGATGTCGGGCGCGCCGTCGAGCAGTGGGAGGCGTACGTCGAGGCCCTGCGCACGCACGGCTGGGAGACGATCGAGGTCGAACCGGCCGACGACTGCCCGGACTCGGTGTTCGTCGAGGACACCGTCGTCATGTACAGGAACGTGGCGTTGATCACCCGGCCCGGCGCGGAGTCCCGGCGCGCGGAGACCGTCGGCGTGGAGGAGGCGGTGGCCCGCCTCGGCTGCTCGGTGAACTGGATATGGGAGCCGGGCACGCTGGACGGCGGTGATGTGCTGAAGGTCGGCGAGACGGTGTTCGTCGGCCGCGGCGGACGTACCAACGCGGCCGGGGTGCAGCAACTGCGGGCGGCCTTCGAGCCGCTGGGCGCGCGAGTGGTCGCCGTGCCCGTGAGCAAGGTGCTGCACCTGAAGTCGGCGGTGACCGCGCTGCCCGACGGCACGGTGATCGGGCACATCCCGAAGGTCGACCGGCCGTCGCTGTTCCCCGGCTTCCTGTCGGTGCCGGAGGAGTCCGGCGCACACGTGGTGCTGCTCGGCGGGCACAAGCTGCTGATGGCGGCGAGCGCGCCGAAGACGGCGGAGCTGCTGACCGACCTCGGCCACGAGGTGGTCACGGTGGACATCAGCGAGTTCGAGAAGCTCGAGGGCTGTGTGACCTGTCTCTCGGTACGGCTGCGGGAGCTGTACGCCTGACCAGGTGATCCCGTCATGCCGACGGCCCCGGAACCCATGGTTCCGGGGCCGTCGGCATGTCCAGGAGCCGCGCCGCGACACCACGCGGAACACGCCGGAAAGACCCGCCTTCACCCTGCTGATCAGTGATCTTTACGACGACCTTAACCTACGGCTTCGTAACCTACGGCTTCGTAGCCTACGATCTCGTAGGTTTCCCGGCACCGCTCGCCGGACCGCCCCCTTTCTCCCCCGTTGTTCGGCGTCCCCCTGGAGTTCCCGTGACGATCACTTCCCCTCACCTCGGCAGCCCGTCCGCATGGACCGACGCGCGGCTGCTGTTCGCGCTGGAGGAAGTGGTCGAGAAGGAACTGAACCGGCATCTGAAGATCGCCAAGGACTGGATGCCGCACGAGTACGTCCCGTGGAGCGACGCGCGCAATTTCCCGGGCCTTTTCGAGGACGGGGAGGCCTGGGGCACGGACCAGTCCAAGGTGACGGAGATCGGCCGTATCGCCCTGGTGGTCAACCTGCTCACCGAGGACAACCTGCCGAGCTACCACCACGAGATCGCCACCCTCTTCGGCCGCGACGGCGCGTGGGGCACCTGGGTGCACCGGTGGACGGCCGAGGAGGGCCGGCACGGCATCGTGATGCGCGACTACCTGCTCGCCTCGCGGGCGGTGGACCCGGACAAGCTCGAACAGTTCCGTATGGCGCACATGAGCGAGGGCTTCGAGTCCGACAACCGGCACTCGATGCTGCACTCGATCGCCTACGTCGCCTTCCAGGAGCTGGCCACGCGCATCTCGCACCGCAACACCGGCCATCAGTCCGGCGATCCGGTCTGCGACCGCATGCTGGCCCGCATCGCGACCGACGAGAACCTGCACATGGTCTTCTACCGCAACCTGCTGAAGGCGGCCTTCGAGCTGGCTCCCGACCTGACGATGCAGGCGGTCCGGGACGTCGTGGTGAACTTCCGCATGCCTGGTCACGGCATCCCGGGCTTCGAGCGGGCCGCCGCGCAGATGGCCATCGGCGAGGTGTACAACATGCGCATCCACCACGACGACGTCCTCCAGCCCGTCCTGCGCTTCCTGAAGGTCATGGAGATCGACGGCCTCGGCCCCGAGGGGCGCCAGGCACAGGAGGAACTCGGCCTCTTCCTGGGCGGTCTGAACGCGGAGGCTTCCAAGTTCGACGAGAAGCTGGCCGCCCGCAAGGCCCGCATGGCGGCCCGCGCGGGAGCCTGACGCCCGGAAGGGTTCCGCAGGACCTGACCCTCGCCGGACCCGGCCCCGCGGAACCCTGACACCCACCGGCCACCGAGCCCACCACCGCCCGCTGGGCTCACCCGTCACCGGCTCCACCGCCCGACGGGATTCGCCCCTCACCGGGTCCGCCGCCCGACGGGATTCGCCCGTCATCGCCTCTGCCACCCGCCGGGCTCGCCCCTCGCTGGATCTGCCACCCGCCGGGGGCCACTCCTCACCGGATCCGCCTCCCGCCGGGGGCACCCCCCGTGGGTCTGCCACCCGCCGGGATGCGCACCTCGCAGGCTCTGCCACCCGCCGGGGGGCACACCTCACCGGCTCCACCGCCCGTCGGGCTCGCCCCTCACCGGATCCGCCGGCTCGCAGGGGTCCGGCCCGCCGGGCCCGGCCACCAGGGGACGGCCCTCGCCGGGGTTCGCTGTTCGCCGGGCCTGCCGCTCGCTGAGGCGGCTTCGCCGGCCACGCCCGGACTCGCAGGGGAGCCGGCGCTCGCGGGGGCCTGGGGCCCGGTCGCGGGACTAGGTCCGCAGGACCGGTCTCGGCGGTGTCCGACGCTCGCTGGAAAGTGGCCTTCCCCGCAGGCTGCCGTTCGCTGGGGTGGCTGTCCCGGTGGGCGGGTTACGCCGCTCACGGACGGCCGGGCCGGTGTCCGTCGGTACGGGCGCTCGGGGCGGCGGTGGGCGCAGGTGACGGAGGGGCGGCGGGCCGGGGTCAGCGGGACGTGCGCCGGAGGGCGAGGCGTTCCTTTTCCGAAAGGCCGCCCCAGACGCCGAAGCGCTCGTCGTTGGCCAGCGCGTAGTCCAGACAGGCCGGGCGCAGCTCGCACATGGCGCAGATGCGCTTCGCCTCGCGCACCGAGCTGCCGGGCTCGGGGAAGAAGAAGTCCGGTCCGGTCTGCGCGCACAGGGCCTGCGCCTGCCAGGTGTCGTCGGCCGGAGTGATCGTTTCGAAGTGCATGGCCAGGATCGTGCCGCGTGGTGAAAAACGTTCGATCAACGCCGGGTCAACGCCGCCGCCAGGGCCTCCGCCACCCCGATGATGCTCCCCCGGGCCGGACCGGCGCACGGCGGCGCGCGGGGCCGGGCCGAAATCCGGGACCCGGGCCCGGTAGGGCGCGGCGCTGTGCTCCGGCGGCGATTGTCAGTGGGGGGTGCCAGACTCGGCAGTGCACAGGACGGGACCCTTTCCGAGGAGGGCGAAGATGCTCACCACCCGTTTCGTCAACGGCGCGCCGAACTGGATCGACATCGGCACCCCGGACATCGACGGTGCCCTCTCCTTCTACGGCGGCCTCTTCGGCTGGCAGTTCCAGTCGGCGGGGCCGGACGCCGGAGGCTACGGCTTCTTCCAGCTCGACGGCAGGACCGTCGCGGGCGGTATGCAGTCCGGCCCCGAGCAGGGCCCGCCGGCCTGGACGGTGTACTTCCAGAGCGAGGACGCACAGGCCACCGCCAAGGCCGCCCAAGAGGCCCACGGCAGTGTGCTGTTCCAGCCGATGGACGTGATGGGGCAGGGGCACATGGCGGTGCTCGCCGACCGGGCGGGCGTGCCGTTCGGGATCTGGCAGCCGGCCCGGACCAAGGGCGTCGACGTGGCGAACGAGCCGGGCGCGCTGTGCTGGGTCGAGCTGTACACCCCGGACATCGCCGCAGCAGCCGCCTTCTACCACCAGGTGCTCGGCCTGGAGACCTCCGCCGTGCCCTTCCCGGGCGGGACGTACACCTGCGTCAACCCGGCGGGCGGCGCCGAGGACACCATGTTCGGCGGCATCGTGCCGCTGGCCGACGCCCCGGCCGAGGCCGAGGGCGGCCCGTACTGGCTGCCGTACTTCGAGGTCATGGACACCGACGCGGTGGTCGAGAAGGCGCAGCAGCTCGGCGGAGCGGTGCGCATGCCGGCGACGACCATGCCGGGGGTGGGCCGCATGGCCAAGCTCAGCGACCCGTACGGCGCGCGCTTCGCGGTGATCAGAAGCGAGTCGCAGCAGGGCTGAACCCGGACCGGACGGAAGCCCGGCGCAGCGGTCCGGCTAGGCGGAGGCCCGTCGTATCAGCGTGGTCGGCAGGATCACCCCGCCGGCGGGCGGCGGGCCGGCCGAGGCACCGGTGCGGTCACGGGCGTCGGCCAGGCCGTGCAGCAGCAGGCGGGCCATCAGGCGCCCCATCTCCTCGATGTCCTGACGGACCGTCGTCAGCGGCGGGTCGGCCTCCTCGGCGACGGGCAGCATGTCGTCGAAGCCGATCACGGCAACGTCCTCGGGCACCCGCCGGCCCTTCTCGCGCAGCACGCGCAGGGCACCGAGCGCGGTGAGGTCGTTGGCGGCGAACACGGCGTCCACGTCCGGGCACCGTTCGAGGAGTTCCCGCATGGCGCGTTCGCCGCCGGCCGGTGTGAAGTCGCTCTCCACGACCAGCCGGGGATCGTTCCCGCCCGGCACCTCGGCCATGACGTCCCGGTAGCCGTCCAGCCGGTCCACCGCGGACGTCTGGTCCAGCACGCCGGTGAGGTGCGCGACGCGTCTGCGGCCGAGGTCCACGAGGTGCCGTACGGCCGTGCGTGCCCCGCCCCGGTTGTCGCAGTCGACGTACACCACGCCCGGCCCCGGGCTCCGCCCCGCCCGCGTGGCGCGCCGGGGCTCGTCGTCGCGGCTGTCGTCGCCCCAGCCGGGCCGTCCGCCGAACACGGTGGGCACGTTTGCATCATGGATGAGGCCGGGCAGCGGGTCGTCGAGGTGCAGGGAGAAGACGAGCGCGCCGTCGACGTGGCCTCCGGCGAGATACCGGGCCACGCGCGCGTGATCGTCACGGCCCTCGGTGAGCAGCAGTACCAGCTGGTTGTCGTGGGCGGTCAGCTCCTTGCTGATGCCGCGCAGCTGCAGGGCGAAGAAGGGGTCGGCGAAGACCCGGGTCTCGGGCTCGGCGATGACGACGGCGACGGCGTCGTGCCGCTTGGTGACGAGGCTGCGCGCCGCCTGGTTGGGGACGTACCCCAGCTCGGCCACGGCCTGCCGGACCCGTTCCGCCAGGGGTTCGCGCACCCCGTCGCCGCCGTTGACCACCCGGGACACGGTGGCCCGGGACACCCCGGCCCGCGCGGCCACGGCCTCCAGCGTGGGACGCGACACTGCCTCGGTCACTTCGGCATCTCCTCCTCGGCGGCTGCCGGTCAGGATAACCGTGCGGTGAAGACGCCGCCGGAGCGGCAACGGCGGCTTGTGGAGGGGCAGGTGAACTCGCCGGTCCGCGCCGGGGGAGGCCGGCGGCAGCCGGGCGGCCTCAGGACGTCTTCTCCTGGCGGGCCCGGCTCGGTTGGACCCGCTTCGGTTCGCCGGGCATCTTCGGGTACTCCGGCGGGTACGGCAGGTCGCCCAGGCCGTGGTCGTGTTCGTCGCGGCGGGCCAGTTCCAGCAGGGCGTCCAGGGAGTAGGCGTGGTCGTCCATGTCGGCGTGCACGTCGCCGAGTTCGGCGAAGCGGCCCGGCATGGTGGCGAGGTCGAAGTCGGCGGGGTGGGCCACGCCGACCTCCTCCCAGCGCAGGGGTGCCGAGACGGGGGCGTTCGGGTGGGGGCGGACGGAGTAGGCGGAGGCGATGGTGCGGTCGCGGGCCGTCTGGTTGTAGTCGAGGAAGATACGGCGGCCCCGCTCCTCCTTCCACCACTTGATCGTCACCTGGTCGGGCATCCGGCGTTCCATCTCGCGGCCGACGGCGATCGCGGCGCGTCGCACCTGGGTGAAGGTCCAGCGCGGTTCGATCGGGACGAAGACATGCAGGCCACGGCCGCCGGAGGTCTTGGGCCAGCCTCGCAGCCCGCCGAACTCGTCGAGGACGGCGCGTAGTTCGTGCGCGGCGCGGGCGGCGTCCGCGTAGTCGGTGCCGGGTTGCGGGTCGAGGTCGATGCGCAGTTCGTCGGGGCGGTCGACGTCCGTGGCGCGAACCGGCCAGGGGTGGAAGGTGAGCGTGCCGTACTGGGCGGCCCAGACGACGGCACCCTCCTCGGTGGGACACATCTCGTCGGCGCTGCGGCCGCTGGGGAAGGTGATGTGGGCGGTCGGGATCCAGCCGGGCATGCCCTTCGGGGCCCTCTTCTGGAAGAACCACTCCCCGCCGACGCCGTCCGGGTAGCGCTCCAGGGTGGTGGGGCGGTTGCGCAGCGCGCGCAGGATGCCGGGGCCGACGGCGACGTAGTACCGCGCCAGGTCCAGCTTGGTGAAACCGCGCTCGGGAAAGAAGACCTTGTCCGGGCTGGACAGCCGTACCGTCCGACCGCCGACCTCCAGTTCCACCGCAGCACCCATGCGGCCACGGTAGGCGCACCCCGCACAGCTCGCACACCGGGCGGCAAGGGACGTATGCGAGCAGAATCGAGGGCATGGATCTGCCGGTGATGCCGCCTGTGAAGCCCATGCTCGCCAAGTCGGTGGCGAAGATCCCGCCGGGTATGCACTACGAGGCGAAGTGGGACGGGTTCCGTTCGATCGTGTTCCGGGACGGCACGGAGGTCGAGCTGGGCAGCCGTACCGGAAAGCCGCTGACCAGGTATTTTCCCGAGCTGGTGGGGGCGCTGAGGGAGCGGGTGCCGAAGCGGTGCGTGCTGGACGGGGAGATCGTGATCGCACGGGAGGGCCATCTGGACTTCGACGCGCTGACCGAGCGGATCCACCCGGCGGACTCCCGGGTGCGGATGCTGGCCGAGAGGACCCCGGCGTCGTTCGTCGCCTTCGACCTGCTCGCGCTGGACGACCAGTCGCTGCTCGACGTGGAGCTGACCGACCGCCGTGCCCTGCTGGACCGGGCGCTCGCCGCGACCACACCGCCGGTGCATCTGGCGCCCGCGACGACGGACCTCGCAGTGGCGCAGCAGTGGTTCGAGCAGTTCGAGGGCGCCGGTCTCGACGGGGTCGTCGCCAAGCCGCTCACCCTGCGCTATCTGCAGGACGAGCGGGCCATGTTCAAGATCAAGCACGAGCGGACGGCGGACGTGGTCGTGGCCGGGTACCGCTTCCACAAGAGCGGCCCGGTGGTCGGCTCGCTGCTGCTGGGGCTGTACGACGACCACGGCAAACTGCAGCACGTCGGCGTGTCGGCCGCCTTCTCCATGAAGAAGCGGGCCGAGCTCGTCGAGGAGCTGGAGCCGCTGCGCATGGACGACGTGGCCGGGCATCCGTGGGCGGCCTGGTCGGACGAGGCCGCCCATGAGACGGCCCGGCTGCCGGGGGCGCCGAGCCGCTGGTCCGGGAAGAAGGACCTGTCATGGGTGCCGCTGCGTCCGGAGCGGGTCGCCGAGGTGGCCTACGACCACATGGAGAACGGCCAGCGCTTCCGGCACACCGCCCCCTTCCGCCGCTGGCGCCCGGACCGCACGCCGGAGAGCTGCACCTACGCCCAGCTGGAGGAGCCGGTCCGCTACGACCTCGCGGAGATCCTCGGCGAGAAGGACCGGGCCTGAGGCGGGGCTGCGTCCGGTGAGGCAGGGCTGCGGGCTCAGGGCTGCATGAGGATCTTGATGGCGCCGTCCTGCTTGCGCTGGAACATCTCGTAGGCGTGCGGTGCCTCGGTGAGCGGCAGCCGGTGGGTGGCGAAGTCCTCGACACCCAGGGGGTCCTCGTCGGTCAGATACGGCATGATCAGGTCGGTCCAGCGGCGGACGTTGGCCTGGCCCATGCGCAGCTGGATCTGCTTGTCGAACAGGGTGAGCATCGGCATCGGGTCGGCCATCCCGCCGTAGACGCCGCTGAGCGAGATGGTGCCGCCGCGCCGGACCAGGTCGATCGCCATGTACAGGGCGCCGAGCCGGTCGACGGCGAAGCGTTCCGCGAGCGGCGCGCTGATCCTGCGGGGCAGGAGCCCGGTGGCGGTCTGGGCGAGCTTGGCGGCGGCGCTGCCGTGGGCCTCGGTGCCGACGGCGTCGATCACGGCGTCCGGGCCCCGGCCGCCGGTCGCGTCGCGGATCGCGTGCACCAGCGCCTTCTCGTCGTCGAAGGCCCTGAGGTCGTACGTCTCCACGCCGTCCCGGGCGGCCCGCGCGAGCCGTTCCGGCACCAGGTCGACGCCGAACACCTGCTCCGCGCCGCGCGCCCTCGCGATCCGGCAGGACATGTCGCCGATGGGGCCGAGGCCGAGGACGGCGAGGGTGCCGCCGGGCGGGACGGCGGCGTACTCGACGGCCTGCCAGGCGGTGGGCAGGACGTCGGAGAGGTAGACGAAACGGTCGTCCGGGGGGCCCTCGGGCACCTTGATCGGGCCGAACTGTGCCTGCGGGACGCGCAGATACTCGGCCTGGCCGCCGGGGACGGCGCCGTACAGACGGGTGTAGCCGAACAGGGCGGCGCCCATGCCCTCGCCGGTGACCTGGGTGGTCTCGCACTGCGTGGGCAGGCCGGTCAGGCACATCCAGCAGTTGCCGCAGGCGATCTGGAACGGCACCACGACCCGGTCCCCCGCCGCGAGGTCCGGCACACCCGGGCCGACCTCCTCGACGATGCCGATGGGTTCATGGCCGAGGATGTCGCCCGGGGTCATGAACGGGGTGAGCACCTCGTACAGGTGCAGGTCCGAGCCGCAGAGGCCGGTGGATGTGACGCGGATGACGGCGTCCGTGGGCTCCTCGATCCGCGGGTCGGGCACGTCCTCGACACTGACGTGCCGCCTGCCCTGCCAGGTGACTGCCTTCATGGGGTCCGCTCCCTCGCTGTCCTGCGTGCGGTGGCGCCCGGGTACCCGTGCCCACCTGCGCCGAATCCCCGGCCGGGACCTCGTCGGGGAACTCCGCCCGCAGCGGCGCCTTGTCGATCAGCAGCGAGCTGCGTCGGGCGCCGGAGCGGTCAGCCGTATGCAGTCAGGTGTGTGCAGTCACGTGCATGCGGTCGCGTGCATACCGCCGACCGTAGCCCGCCTACCGCAGCCCCCGCCCCGTCTCCAGCACCTCCCTCGCCTGGGCCACCAGCCCGTCCGCGCCGCAGGCCCGGGCAAGGTCCAGGCCCCGGTTGAGCTCTGCGACGGAGCGGGCTGCGATGCCGTACTCGACGCGGGCCGCCGCGTGTTCGTACTGGCAGGGTGAGGCTTCCAGGTAGGTGACGGCCTGGGCGGCGAACTGGACCGCGCGACCGCCTGTCTCCAGGGCGGCGGCGCAGCGCAGGGCCTCGCCGATGGCGGTGTCCGTGCCGAAGCGCTCGGCCTGCCGGCGGGCGTCGGCGGCGAGCTGGGCGGCACGGGCCGGGTTCTGGCCGGTGACGGCCTTGGCGAGGTCGATGGACCAGGGTGAGAGGACGGGATTGTGGCCGCCGCGCGAGGCGGCCGTCTTCTCTGCGGCCTCCAGTTCGTGGATGCCCTCCTCGGTGCGGCCGACGGCGAGCAGCAGCCGGCCGCGGACGCAGCGGATGTCGGGCAGCACGATCGTGGACGGGTAGGGCGGCGCGAAGCCGTACTGCTCGGCGATCGACCAGGCCTCGTCGATACGGCCGCGGGCCAGCAGGGTGTCGATCAGTCCGCAGGTCGCCGACCAGTACAGCGGCAGCCGGCGGCCGACGCGTTCGGCGAGGACGAGAGCCTCGCGCAGGGTGGACTCGGCGTCGCGCAGCCGGCCCTGTCTGCGGTAGGCGAGTCCGAGGAAGGCGTTGGCGAGGGAGAGATGGCCGCCGCGCCAGCCGGCGGTGGTGTAGGCGCGCAGGGCCTCGGCGAAGAGGCTCTCGGCGCGGTCGAGCCGGTCGGCGTAGGCGTACGCGCTGCCGAGCATCATCAGCAGCTCCATGCCCCACTCCTGGTCGGTCCAGCCGAGACCGGGTGCGAGGCGGCCGTTGACGAGGGCGCGGTCGCACAGTTCGAGGACCTCGTCGGCGCTCTCGCCGTGCGTCATGGCGTCGAAGCCGCGCAGGATGAGCAGGGCGCGTTCGGCGTTGTCGCGGCCGGTGCAGGTGCGCGCGAGGTCGGCCAGGCTGCGGGAGCGGGCCGGGGAGACCGTTTCGCCGTGGATGCCCTCCCACATGAACTGCACGGCCTGCAGCCGCAGTTTGACCGGTCCGGGTTCGTGCCGTGCGGCCTCGGCCTCGACCGTGCGGACGGCCTCCTCCAGCTGGTCGTTGTGGAGCAGCGCCTGGGAGAGCCGGACCACCGCGTCGACGCGCCGCTCGCCGTCGAGGCCGGACAAGCCCAGGGCGTGCTGCAGGTGTTCGATGGTGACGGCGGGTGCCGTGAGCAGGGTGGCACAGCCCAGTTCGTACAGGACGTGTGCGTGGACCTCGGGGAGCGGTGGCTCCTGCAGGGCGCGTTCGAGGCAGGTGCGGGCCGCGTCCGGGGCGCCGACGGCCAGGTGTTCGCGGGCGGCCTCGCGCAGCTGCTCGACGAGTTCCTCGTCGCCGTCCGGGTGCACCTTCAGCAGGTGCCGGGCGGCCTGGGCGGCGCCGCGGCCCAGTTCGGTGATGATCTGGGCGGCGACGCCGTGCATGGCGGTGCACACGCCGGACGGGATGGAGTTGTAGACGGCGGTGGCGATGAGCGGGTGGACGAACTCCAGCTCCCCCTCCTCGCGCTCGGTGCCGGCGCCCTGCATTCCCGCCGGCTCGGGTTCGGTGAGGATGCGGGCGGCGCAGAGCAGGTCGGCGCAGTGCCGGGCGACGGCCTCGTCCATGGTGGCGAGGCGGGCGACCATGTCGACGGTGATGCCGGTGCCGAGGATGGCGGCGGCCCAGGCGAACTGGGTGGCCTCCAGGCCGAGCCCCTTGAGCCGGTCGACCAGTCCGCCGCCGCGCGCGGCCCGGTTGAGGGCGCGCAGTTCACCGGCCCGGCCCTCGACCGGCTGGAGTTCGCTGTCCTGCACCCTGGCGAGGAGTTCGACGGTCTCGTAGGGGTTGCCCCCGGTGACGGCCCAGACTTCGCGGCAGAACGCGTCGTCGGCGTGCCGGCCGAGGGTGGCGCGGGTGAGTCCGGCGGCGGCCTCCGGGGTGAGGGCCCTGAGATTGGTGACGGGGCGGCCCGCGGCGGCGGCCACCGCGTCGAGGTGGCGGGCGCTCTCGCCCCTGACCTCGCCGGGCCGGCGGGCGACCACGACGAGAACGGACAGGTCGTCCAGGCGTTCGGCGAACGCGGCGAGCCAGCGCAGGGTCTCCTGATCGGCCCAGTGCGCGTCGTCGATCAGCAGCACGAGCGGCCACTCGCGGCGGGCGAGCCGGCGGACCGCGGCGACGAGTCCGTCGCACACGTACTGCGGGTCGGCGCTGCCCTCCTGCGGGTCGGTTATCCCGAGGGCCGGACCGGCGATGTCGTACCAGTCGCCGAGGTACTCACGGGCCTCCTCCGGCAGTAAGGACAGCAGCGCGGGCTGGAGCAGCTGCCGTACCACGTTGAACGGGACGGACTTCAGGGTCTCCGCGCCCCGCGCCGACCACACGGTGCAGCCGCGGCGTTCGGCGATGCGGCGTGTCTCCGCCAGCAGCGCCGTCTTGCCGAGTCCCGCCTCGCCGCGGACGACGAGCAGGCCGCCCGCGGACGTCTGGTCGGCGCACAGGAGGTCGAGTGCCTGTGCGACGGTGCCGATCTCCCCGTCCCGCTCCCACAGGGAAGCCGAGGCGGCCGACGGCGGCCGTCCCTCCGTCATTCCGTTACCTCCCCAGGTCGCCCGAATGACGTACAGACCACGAGCCTAGCCGTCCGGTGGGATGTGTGGTGGCCGGTCGGGGCAGCTGTTGCCCCGGTGGGTGAAACCGGGTGCGGCCGGGCGACGCGCACCCGGCCCGAGCAGCCGGTCAGCAGCGGACGGAGCGTCAACCATGGCTGGCACGAAACCTGTTTCCGGCGCCCGAGCGCCCTCGCGCGGGCCGGCGGTGCGCGCGGTGGCGGCGGGTTCGGTGGGCAATCTCGTCGAGTGGTACGAGTTCGGGGTCTACGGCTTTCTGGCCACCGTGCTGGCCGAGCGGTTCTTCGCCCCGGCGGGCGGCGGCACGGCCGAGGCGCTGGTGCGAACGTACGCCTCGTTCGCGCTGGCCTTCTTCTTCCGGCCGCTCGGCGCGGTGCTGTTCGGCCGGCTGGGCGACCGGTGGGGGCGGCGTCCGGTGCTGATCGCGGTGGTCGCGCTGATGTCGGGGACGACGACGCTGATCGGCGTGCTGCCGACGTACGGCACCGCGGGCGCGCTCGCCCCGTGGCTCCTGACGTTCCTGAGGGTGCTTCAGGGGCTGTCGGCGGGCGGGGAGTTCGGTGGTGCCGTGACGGTGCTGACGGAGTTCGCGCCGCCGGGACGGCGGGGTCTGTACGGGGCGTGGCAGTCGTTCACGGTGGCGCTGGGGCTGCTCTGCGGGGCGGGCGTGGCGGCGCTGACGGCGGCCGTGCTCTCCGGGGCCCAGCTGGCCGCCTGGGGCTGGCGTGTGCCGTTCCTGCTGGCGTTGCCGCTGGGCATGGTGGCGCTGTGGCTGCGGGCGGGGCTGGCGGAGACCCCGTCGTTCCTGGCGCACGCGGAGCGGGAGGGTGTGCGGACGGTGCGGCTCGGGTCCGGGGCGCTGCTGCTCGCGGCGGCGCGGGTGACGGGCTGGGCGGCGGCCGGCTACACGTTCCTGGTGGTGCTGCCCTCGTACCTCCAGGTCTCGCTGCATGCGGATGTGCGCCGGGCGCTGCTCTCCGCGGCCGTGGCCAACGCGGGGTTCGCGGCGGCGATCCTGCCGGCGGGACTGCTCAGCGACCGGGTCGGGCGGCGTCCGGTGCTGATCGCGGGGGCCGTGCTGGTGGCGGTGACGGCGCTTCCGGTCCTCGATCTCCTTCAGGATCCGGCTGCTTCGGGACTCGTGAAGGGGTGGGCGCTCGCCGCTGCGGGCGCGATGGTGGGCCTGATGGCCGGTCCGGGCCCCGCGCTGCTGGCCGAGACGTTCCCGACCGGGGTGCGCTGGACGGGCCTCGGTCTCGCCTACGCCCTGGCGAACGCGGTGTTCTCCGGCTGCGCCGGGCTGATCATCACGGAGGCGGTGCGCCGCACCGGCAACCCGGACGTGCCCGCGTACTACGCGGCGACGGCGTGCGCGGTCAGCGCCCTGGCCCTGCTCGGACATCCCTCGAAGAAGCGGACACACCCCTCGGGGAAGGTGAGTTGACCGATGCTGGTGATCGGTTTGATGTCGGGGACGTCGTACGACGCGGTCGACGCGGCGGCGGCCGGGCTCCGGCTCGACGGTGACACGCTGCTGCTGCGGCCCCTGGGGATGGTGAGCAGCCCGTACGACGCCGGTCTGCGCGCGGCGCTCACGGGAGCGCTGCCGCCGGCCGCCGTACCGCTCGCCGAGGTGTGCCGGCTGGACACCGGCATCGGGCGGGCGTTCGCGGCGGCGGCGGTGCGGGCGGACCGTGAACTGTGCGGCGGGCGGGCGGAGTTGGTGGCCTCGCACGGGCAGACCGTGTATCACTGGGCGGCGGGCGGCCGGGTGCACGGCACGCTCCAGATCGGTCAGCCCGCCTGGATCGCGGAGGCGACCGGGCTGCCGGTGGTCGCCGATTTCCGGGCCCGGGACGTCGCGGCCGGCGGTCAGGGCGCGCCGCTGGTCAGCCTGGTCGATCTGTTGTGGCTGCGCGGCAGGCCGGGCCGGGCGGTGGCCCTGAACATCGGCGGCATCGCGAATCTGACCGCGCCGGACGGGACGGCGTTCGACACCGGACCGGGCTGTGCGCTGCTGGACGCGGCGGTCCGGGAGTTCAGCGGCGGACGCGAGGCCTATGACGCGGACGGCGCGCTGGCCGGGCGCGGGCGGCCGGAGCGGCGGCTGCTGGACCGGCTGCTCGCGGAGCCGTACTACGCGCTGCCACCGCCGAAGACCACTGGCAAGGAGGTGTTCCACGCCGGGTATCTGCGGTCGGCAGGGCTGTTCGACGGCATCCGTCCCGAGGACGCGCTGGCGACCCTCGCCCTGCTGACGGCCCGGACGGTCGCGGACGCGGTGCGGTCCGTCGGCGCCGGCGAGGTGATCGCGTCCGGCGGCGGCATCCGCAACCCGGTGCTGGTGAGGATGCTCCGGGAGGAGCTGGCGCCCGTTGCGGTGCGTGCCTCGGACGAGCTGGGGCTGCCGGGCGCCGCGAAGGAGGCGTACGCCTTCGCGGTCCTCGGCTTCCTGACCGCCCATGGCCTGCCCGGTACCGATCCGCGCAGCACGGGCGCCCGCCATCCGAGCGTGCTGGGGTCGCTGACCCCGGGCAGGGACGGGTTCCGGCTGCCGCCGGCGGCGTCGCGCGGGCCGGTGCGACTGGTGGTGGAGGGGGCGGACCGGGGGCCGTGACGAGGGCGGCCGGGCGGCCGCGGGGCGGAACCGACGGGGCGGATCATCTCGTCCGAGGGCGGGGACACGGGTCCTCTCATCGCGCTTTCACCGTCGCCTCATACGGTATGGGCATGACGCAGGTGACTCCCCCCGGGTGGTACCCCGACCCCGGGCAGACGAACGACGGTCCGCCCACCGAGCGCTGGTGGGACGGCAAGGCCTGGACGGACCGGACCCGCCCCGCCGGGACGGCCGCCCCGTGGGGTCCCCCGGCACAGCAGCCGGCGCACCCGGCGGCACCCTCCGTTCCCCCCGGGTACGGCGCACAGCCCGGGTATCCGGCGTATCCGGCCTACCCCGCTGCGGCCCGCAACGGGTCCCGGCGCCTGCGCACCGGCATAGCCGTCACGGTGGGGGTGGCGGTCCTGGCGAGCATCGTGGTCGGCGCGTGGGCGCTCGCCAAGAACCCCGACGGCCACGCCGACCGGGCCGGGACCCGGCAGGGAGCCGCGGGCGGGCAGGACGGCGGCCAGGGCGGCGGACCCGGCGGCTCGGGCGGCTTCGGCGGTCAGGGCGGGTCCGGGGGCGGATCCGGTGGGGCCTCGCCGTCGCCGGGTCAGCCCGAGGCTCCCAAGGTCAAGGGCGGCGGCACGGTGCCGGACCTGGCCAACGGGATCAGCCTGCCGGTGCCCCAGGGCTGGACCGGGCAGACGATCCGCCTCGGCGCGGAGGTGACCTCCGACGACTCCTACACGTGCCCGGGCAATCCCGCCCAGACCTGCACCCCCGGCGGCGCCTACACGGCTCCGGCGCGGGCACTGCGCATCAAGGGCGACACCGCGGAGGAGGTCGCCAAGGCGGACATCGCGGCGAACGCCAAGCAGTCCTACGGCGGGAGCACCTACGGCAGCATCACCTCGCACCAGGTGCTCGGCTCCGGGACGGTGACGGTGGCCGGGCAGAAGGGCTACATGGTGCGCTGGAAGGCGGTCACCAGCAAGGGCGCCGACGGATACGTCGAGTCGGTCGCCTTCCCCTCGCCCGACGACGCCCGGCAGATCGTGGTGGTGCGCTTCGGCATCGACGTCGGACAGAACACGTCGGTCATCGACGAGATCCTCAAGGGGATCAAGGTCTCGTCCGGGGGCGGGAACGGCCAGGACGTCTGATCCCGGCCCGCCCGGACATGATGTGGCCGGGCGGGGCTCCCCTCCGCTCAAGAGGAGCCCCACCCGGCCGGGGGTGCGCGCCGCCCCCGTCCCCACGGTGCGGCGCGGGCAGGTCGCCGTCGAGTCATCCCGTGAACGGCGACCTGAGTCCTATGTCAGCCCGAGCGCAGGAAGCACGGTGGCCTCCACGAAACGGGCGAGATAGTCGGCGTCGGCGTACTGGCCGCTGAGCACGGGCCTTACGCGCAGCACGCCGAAGATCATCGCGGGGATGTACTCCAGGGCCGGATGGTCCGCTCGCACCTCGCCCCGGGCCACACCCCGCGCGAGCATCTCCTGCAGCGCGGCGATCTCCGGATACACCAGCGCCTCGCGCAGCGCCCGGGCCAGTTCCTGGTCCGCCGTCACCGCGTGCCCGAGCGCCTGCAGCAGCCTGGTGTCCTTGCCGGACCAGTCACCCGCGGCCCGCGCGGCCTGGCGCAGGTCCTCGGCGAGCGATCCGGTGTCGATGCCGGCGAACCGCACCCGGCGGTTGGCGCGCAGTGCGGCCGCCACGAACTGGGGCTTGGTCTTCCACTGCCGGTAGAGCGTGGACTTGCTGCAGCGGGTGCTGGCGGCGACGCCCTCCATGGTGACCGACTCGTAGCCGCACTCGCGGATCTGCTCCAGCACGGCGTCGAAGAACTCCCGCTCACGCTCCGGCGTGATCTTGGAGCGGCGCGAGGCGACGACCGTCTCCGGTCCGTCCGCGGCCTGCGACGTCATGCGGTGCTTCCTCTCACTCTGGGCCCTGGCCCTGTGTCTCCAGTGTGTCGCACATCAATCGATACGCCAGTGTACCGGTACCAAACCGTATCGGTACACTGGCGTATCGGTACGTCAGCGTATCGATGATGTGCACACCCGCACCACCGTCAGCGAAGGGGCCGGGGGATGAATGCCCGAACCGAGCCTGCAGAGGCAGAAGCGGAGCCGGACGCGACCGCGCGTCCGGCGCTGATACGTGAGCTTCTGCTGGTCGCGGGGCTCTTCCTCGTCTACAAGCTCGGCCGGCAACTGGCCATCGGGCACACCGGGACCGCCTTCCACAACGCACACCGCGTGTGGGACCTGGAACGGACCCTGCATCTCCCGCACGAGAACGGCGTGCAGTCCGCACTGCTGCACGGCGACACCCTCGTCCGCCTCGCGAACACCTACTACGCCACCGTCCACTTCCCGGCGACGCTCGCCTTCCTGGTCTGGCTCTACCTCAGGAGGCCCGCCCACTATGTGTGGGCCCGCCGGGTCCTCGCCCTCGTCACCACCGCCGCGCTGGTGCTGCCGTTCACCTTCCCGCTCGCCCCGCCGCGGATGCTGACCGGTACGGGTCTGGTGGACACCGCCCGCCGGTACGGCCCGTCCGTGTACGGCCCGCCGGCCGGCGACCACCTGTCCAACCAGTTCGCGGCGATGCCGTCGCTGCACTTCGGCTGGGCGCTGATGGTGGCTGTCGGCCTGATCGCGGCCACCAGGTCCCGGTGGCGCCCGCTGTGGCTGCTGCACCCGCTGATCACCCTGCTGGTGATCGTGGGCACGGCGAACCACTACTGGCTCGACGCGCTCGTGGCCACGGCCATGCTCGGCACAGCCCTGGCCGTGGTCCGTCCGCCGCACCCGAAGGCCACCGCGCCGGGAGGCGGCACCGGCCGGCTCGCGCCGCGCGAGCACGTCCTCGCGGGAGCGGGCCGATGAGCGCCGCCGCCCTGGCCGCCGTAGCCCTCTGCCTCGTCTCGGCCGTCGCCTACGCGCTGGCCGCCGTCGCCCAGGAGCGCCTCGCCTCGCGCACCACCGGCACCGGCCTGCTGCGGCTGCTCGGCACCGGTGCCTGGTGGTCGGCGGTCGGCCTGAACGCGGCCGCCGCCCTGCTGCACGTCGTCGCCCTCAAGTACGGTCCGCTCACCCTCGTCCAGCCGCTGGGCGCGCTCACCCTGGTCGCGGCCGTGCCGCTCGGGGCGCGGGCGGCCGGACGCCGGGTCGGTACGGCGGAGTGGCGGGGTACGGCGCTGACGCTGCTCGGGCTCGCCGCACTGCTCGTCACCGCCTCGGGACCGGCGCCCGCACGGGTGCTGACCCTGACCGAGGCGCTGGCGGTCGCCGGTACGACCGCTGCCGCCATCGGCATGCTGTCGTGGCCCGGCGCCCGGCCGGGTCTCAGGCACGCGACGGCGTCCGGCTTCGCCTCCGGTGTCGCCTCGGCGCTGACCCAGACGGTGACCGTGGCGGCCACCGACCGCACCGGGCCGGGCCCGAGCACCGAGGTGATCGTCGTCGCCGTGCTCGTCGCCGCGTTCGCCGCCGGCGGGCTGCTGCTGTCCCAGACCGCCTACCGCGACGGCCTCGGCGCGCCGCTGGCGGTGGTCACCCTCACCAACCCGGTGGCGGCCGCGGTCATCGGGCTCACCCTGCTCGGCCAGGACCTCAGGGGCGGCCCGGCCGGCGTCCTGCTGGCCCTCGCCGGGGCCGGCCTGGCGTCCCGGGGCGTGGTCCTGCTCACCCGGGGCACGCCGGATCCGGTGCAGCCGGTGCTTGAGGACGATGACCACCCCGTGGCCGCGGTGCTGGCGCTGGAGCCGGGCACGGCGACCGCCGAACCCGCGCTGGTGCCCCGGCAGCCGGAACAGCCGGGACACCTCACCTCGCTCTGACCGCCCGGGCTCCGCGGACACACGACGGCGGCCGGTGCGCGCGAACTGCGCAGGCACCGGCCGCCGTCGCCGTACTCCCCGTGTTCCGTTCTCCCCGTCGGGGCCCGCTCAGTTCCAGCCCCGCGAGTCCTGCTTCAGCGCGGTGTCGACGGTCAGGGCCGTCGCCACCACGAGGCTCAGCAGCGGCTCGGGCAGCTGGTAGTGGATCTGCAGGACGTAGTTGTCGGCGCTCGTGAAGAGCGTCTTGGCGAGGCCTTCCCAGGTCTTGGTGATCCGGGCCACCTCGTTGTCCGCGTGGTCGACGATGGCGAAGTTCCACGCCCGCCAGTTCTCCGCCTTGATCGCGCCGACCTGCTGGCCGTTCGCGTTCATCGCGAAGTTGATCTTCCCGATCATGTTCTGCTGGACGATCTCACCGACCTGCGAGCCGTCCGGGCGGGTCACGATGACCCGGGACTTGAAGATCTTCGCGGGGCGGGTCAGCAGCAGCTGCGGCTGCCCGTAGGCGTCGCGGATCTCCAGCTTGTGGGTCAGGAACTGGTCCCAGCTGGAGATGAAGCGGAAGATCTTCCTCAGCACGCCCTGGCCGACCTCGGTGACCGAGCCGATCTCGCGGCCGTTCTGATCCATGACCTTGTACTCGTTGGTCACCTCGATCAGCTTGGCCTTCTGGTTCACCACCAGGACGGGCTCGGTGAACAGGGTGCCGCCGCCGGGGCCGCCGGCCGCGACCCCGGCCTGCTGCTGCACCTGGCGCTGCACCTTGGGGTCGGCGGTCTGCGCCTGCGGGGCGCCGTAGTGCTGCGGAGCGGTCTGCTGTTGCGGAGCGGTCTGCTGCTGGGGCATCTGACCGGCGGGCGCCTGCGCCGGGTTGGTGTGCTCGGTCCACTGCGCGCCGTCCCAGTAGCGGAGCGTCTGCGGCGCTCCGTGCGGATCCGGGTACCAGCCTGCAGGAGTGTTCGATTGCGTGGTCACCGGGGCACACTACCCTGCTGTGACCGGTACCTGACCAGTCCGCACGGAGCGGTGTTCATCGCCCGTTCACTCCGCGGCGATGGCCGGGTCGCTGACGCCGGGGCGCCCGTTCTCGACGTGGCCGGCGAAGCCGCGCAGGAAGGCCGGGTCGCCGTCGCAGGTGACCGTCACGTCGTACCAGCGCTTGCTCACCGTGAGGTCGACGGTGTGCCTGACCGTCGCGCCGGGCCGTACGGTCACGGTGGCCGGACTGCCGCCGTAGCCGCTCACGAGCCTCAGCCTCACCGTGCCGGCACCCTTGTTGGTGAAGGTGAGTTCCAGGTGGTCGCCCACGTGCCGGGCGGTCGCCTCGGGGCCCGCCGCCTTCCCCTTGCCCTTGAAGACGCGCAGGAAGCCGTTGGGGCCGTGCACGGCGAGGTCGTGGACGCCGCCGGAGTAGGCCGAGTTCCAGGTGTCGGACAGGGACTTGCCGGCCTGGGTGGTGTAGGTCCAGGGGCCGTCGGTGCGGTTGCCGGAGGTCACGAGGAAGGCGGCGCCCGCGTGCGCCCCCGAGGCGAACGTGAGCGTGAAGGTGCCGGCCGCCGTGTCCGCGGAACCGTCCACCACCGGGGCGTACTTCAGCGGGCGGGTGGGCCGGTGGCCGCGCTCCTGCCTGGGCAGGGAGGGGTTGGCGGGCGGCTTGGGCACGTAGTCGGGGTGACGGCCCCGGTCCCGCGGCTGATAGGCGGCCGTGGACGGCAGCGCGACCGGTTTGGTGTCCTTGCGGGAGAAGTCGAAGGCGCTGGTCAGGTCGCCGGTGACGGCGCGGCGCCAGGGCGAGACGTTCGGCTCCCGCACGCCGAAGCGGCGCTCGATGAACCGGATGATCGAGGTGTGGTCGAAGGTCTCGGAGCAGACGTAACCACCCTTGCTCCACGGCGAGACCACCAGCATCGGCACCCGCTGGCCGAGTCCGTAGGGACCGGCGACATGGCTCGCGTCGCCCTTGTACAGATCGAGGGAGGGATCGACGGTCGACTTGCCCTGGGCGCCCGAAGCCGGCGGGAAGGGCGGGACGACGTGGTCGAAGAAGCCGTCGTTCTCGTCGTACGTGATGAACAGCGCGGTCTTGGCCCACACCTCGGGGTCGGCGGTGAGCGCGTCGAGGACCTGGGAGATGTACCAGGCGCCGTAGTTGGCGGGCCAGTTGGGGTGCTCGGTGAAGGCCTCGGGGGCGACGACCCAGGAGACCTGCGGCAGCTTGCCGGCCTTCACGTCGGCCTTCAGCTGGTCGAAGAAGCCTTCGCCCTTCTTCGCGTCGGTGCCGGTGCGGGCCTTGTCGTACAGCGGGTCGCCGGGCTTGGCATTGCGGTACTGGTTGAAATAGAGCAGCGAGTTGTCACCGTAGTTGCCGCGGTAGGCGTCGTCGATCCAGCCCCAGCCGCCGGCGGCGTCCAGGCCGTCGCCGACGTCCTGGTAGATCTTCCAGGAGACCCCGGCCTGCTCCAGGCGCTCCGGGTACGTCGTCCAGCCGTAGCCCTTCTCGTCGTTGCCGAGGACGGGGCCGCCGCCCTTGCCGTCGTTGCCGACGTAACCGGTCCACATGTAGTAGCGGTTCGGGTCGGTCGAGCCCATGAACGAGCAGTGGTAGGCGTCGCAGAGGGTGAAGGCGTCGGCGAGCGCGTAGTGGAACGGGATGTCCTCGCGGGTCAGGTACGCCATGGTCGTGGTGCCCTTGGCCGGCACCCACTTGTCGTACTTGCCCCCGTTGAAGGCGGCGTGCGTGTCCTGCCAGCCGTGCGGCAGGTCCTGGATGAAGGCCAGGCCCAGGTCGTCGGCGTCCGGATGGAAGGGCAGGATGTCCTTCGTGCCGTCGGACTGCTTCCAGACCGACCGGCCGTTCTGCGTGACGGAGCGGGGATCGCCGAAACCGCGGACGCCGCGGAGCGTGCCGAAGTAGTGGTCGAAGGATCGGTTCTCCTGCATGAGGACGACGATGTGCTCGACGTCCTGGACCGTCCCCGTGCGATGGTGCGCGGGCAGGGCCGCGGCGCGCTGGATACTGCCGGACAGCGCGGTGAACGCGGTGGTGGCGCCCGCGAGTTGAAGGAAACGGCGCCGGTTGACTTCGGCCATGGGTGTGAGGGTCCTCTCGTCCTGACGTACATGATGCCGCCGTGATGCCGTACACATGACGGAATCTGCGCGGAGCGAGTGTTCCAAGAGCAGCAAACGTCAGGGAAGGGTCTGGTGGCGCCTGTGTGAAACTCGGCGGTCCGTGCGGTGCGCACCACGGGGGCATATGAGGCACCGGTCACCGAAGCCAACGCTCGTGGCGGGCCGGTGACTTCGGGCTACGGGGTGAACTGCCGTGCGAGGGTGCGGCCCAGTTCCAGCGGGTCCCGTTCGCCCAGCGCGTACAGGGCCATGGCGAGTTCGGGGGCGGCGAGGAGGGCCTCGCCTCCCGGGTCGCCGTGCGCGCGGGCGGCAAGGGCAAGGCCGGTCCAGGTCTCCGGGTCGCCCTCGCCCCGGACGATCCGGCTCCGGAAGGCGTCGAGCGCCTCTCCGGTGCGGCCCGTGACCAGGGCGACGTCCTCGGGGCGCGCGCCCTCGACGACGGCGCCGGGGGCTGCGCCGAAACGGTGGACGTCCTCGGGGTCGGCCAGCAGACGGCGCAGCAGCACCGCGCGCGTGTCCAAGCCACGCACCGGACGCCCGGGGACCAGTCTGGGGGTGGAAAGGCCCGGGGGCGGCGGGGCGCTCCGCGCGAGGGCCTCGGCGTACTCGCCAACCGCGTCCGGATCGGGCCGCAGATGATAGGCCCGCCAGGTCGCCCGGTGGTCGGCGGCGGCGAGTTCGGCTGCGGCGAGCGCGCGGGCGCCGACCGGTTCGGTGAGCCAGGGCCGGAGCGTTGCGGTCAGCTCGGCCACCAGCCTCCGTCCCAGCTCGGTGAGCTGGGGTGCGGCGGCGACGGAGTGCAGGGCGTGCGCGGTCTGGGTGCGCCACAGGGCGAACTCGAAGTGGGCGAGGGGGTGCTGACGGCGGCGCCAGAACCGGGTGACACCGTGGAAGGCGTATACACCCTGCAGCAGACCGCCGAGGGGGCGCGGGTCGTCGCGCCAGGGAGCGTAGTACCGCTGTTCGCCGGTGTCCTCGTGCAGGGTGAACAGGTGCATGAGCGCACTGAGTTTGCTGTGCTGGAACTCGTGCACGAGAGTCGAGGCGAACTGCTCGGCGTCGTCGGGGACGGACGCCAGCGCCGCGCCGAAGGCGTCCCCGGAGGAGGCGCTGTGCGGCCGGTACCGCTCGGCCCGCGGCCGGGGCACGACCACGGACAGCCCCCGTGCGATCGCCCGGGCCTCCTCGGCCCCGGTCTCCCTCAGCACCTCCCACGCCCCGGCGAACAGTTGTCGCCAGTCGTCGGCGGCGGGGAGCGGCTCGGGGACGGCGGGTGTGCGCAGGGTGCGGTAGGGGTCGAGGTCGTCGAGCACCAGGGTGCAGCCCTCGGCGGTCAGCTGGGTCAGGGGGTGCCAGCCGGGGCCGGGCACGGGCCGTGCGGCGACCGTGACGCGTCCTCCGCCTTCGGCGCGTACCTCGGCGGTCGACCAGGCGGCACCGTCGTCGTACGCCTCGGCGGTGTCCGGCTCGTGGCCGCCACCGTCCAGTCGCAGGGCCCCCAGGCAGGGCAGCACCACCCAGCCGCGCCGCACCGGCACGTCCGCACGGAACTCCAGCCCGGCCAGGATCGCCGCGCTCGCCGCGAGGGCCTGGAGGTGGCCGATGTGCACCCACACAGGTGCGTCGTCCCGGGCGCTGCCACGCAGCCGGCGCAGGGTGTGGGCGGCCCAGGCGCCGGTCGCCGGGTAGGCCAGCACCCGCTCGGCCGCGGCCGGGTCGGCCGCCCCGGCCCGGACGAGCAACTGCCAGGCTTCGGCAGGCGGCGGCAGCGGGCCGGCGAGGTCCGGCGGTGGTGCGGTGTCCAGCACCGCACGGATGGCGAGCAGCCGCCAGCTGCGCTCGCTCGCCCTCAGGCCGGCCACGGTGTCCGGCCCGCCGGCACCGCAGAGCAGTTCGTCGAAGGCGGTGGCGGAAAGGACATGGGGCGGGGCGGCCGGGTGGGTCACGGAAGCCGGGTGGGTCACGGAAGAAGTCCCTGGGCCTCGCGCGGCGGCTGGTAGCCGCCGTAGCTGCCTTCACCGTCGTCGATCCGGCCGAGCAGCCGGCTCATGGAGGCGTCGGACGGCGGCAGTTGCGTCCCGGGCAAGTCGTCCAGCCGAACGCCACTGAGATCAACCAGCTCGGACTCGACTCCCGGCATGTGCATCGCGCTGTCCCTGTGTGTGGCATGAACTGGATCCGACGAAGAATGTCACTGAATACCACCTTTCGGCGGTATTCATACGACTTGATCGACTCTAGTGCACCGACACCCCACCCCACGGCCGCCGCACGGAAAGCCACCCGAAATGAGTGATCCCCGACGCCTTGCGGGTAGAACGCGAGCGTGACTGAACTCTTTTGCCACGCCGCGGCTTTGCCCTGTTCCGGGGCCGCTCCGCGGCGGACGGGCTGAGCCCGGTGCCGGAGCCGGACGGACGCCCCGGTCTGGACCCGCTCCGGGTGGCGGAGGTGATGGTCCGGGCGACGGGCGACGCCCGGGGTCCGGGCCGGCGCGGCTCCGGCTACCGGGTGGGTCCCTGCTGGGTGCTCACGGCCGCGCACGTCGTACAGGGCGCGGCCGAGGACGCTGTGCGGGTCCGGTTCGACGCCGACCGCCCCGACGAGTGGACCGCGCCGGCCCGGGTGGTTCTCGCCTCCGGCAAGGCGGACGTGGCACTCCTCGCCCTCACCGGTCCGCCGCCGCCCGGTCCGCACGCGGCACCGGCCGGCCCCCCGCTCTACGGCGACCTGCCGGACGCGGATCTGCACCTGCCGTGGAGCGCGCTGGGCTTTCCCCGCTTCAAGCTCCGCAAGGACCGGATGCGTCTGCTGGACGACGGTTCGCCCTCGCAGTACCGCGACTCCTGCCATGCACACGGGCTCACTTCGGTCCTCTCCAACCGTCGCGAAGGCACACTGGAGCTGGCGGTGACCCCGCCGGCCGCCGACCCGGATCCGCGGCGCTCGCCCTGGGAGGGGATGTCGGGGGCGGCCGTGTGGTACGACGGGCGGCTGGTCGGCCTGATCAGCACCCACCATCCGGCGGACGGGCTGGGCCGGCTCGCGGCCGTCCGGGTGAGCCGCTGGTACGCGCTGCTGAGCCCCGCCGAGCTGACCACCCTGCATACATACGCCGGACTGCCCCCGTCCCCGGCCGGCCTGTCCCGTGCGCCGGAGGTCACCGGCGCCTCACCGGCCCCGGCCGACCTGGCCCATCTGCCCTCCGACCTCCGGCTCGGCGAACTCGCCCCGCTGGCCGACGCCTTGGTCACCCTGCCGACCGTGGCCGACCGCACCACGCTCGACCTGGTGCTGTCCGGCATCGACCCGTCGATCGCGGCGATGAGCCCCCGCTCGCCCTCCCTGCGGCCGGACGTGTTCGGGATCCTGCGCACCTGCCTGCGCTATCCGGGAAGCCTGGACCAATTCCTGGAAGCGGTACGGCTGTTGGAGGACGGATCGGCCGGGGTGGCGCTTCTGGACCGGGCTGCTTCGGCACTGTCCCGGCGCCACCGGTCCGGCCCGGACGCGGGGTGACCTGATATCGCGCGCCCGGCTGAGCGCGGGGTTTCATCGTCCGTGCGGCGGGTCATGATGAGGAGGATGTGAGCAGCCAGCATCCAAACACAGCCGGGGGAAGGGGTTTGGCCGCCATGGAGCCGACTGTGTCCGACGTGGAGTCCAGCCTGGTCGATCTCGCGGGGGTATCTCTTGAAACGCTGCGCTCCATGGACGACCGAGTGCTCGCGCCGTCGGTACGGGAGTTGCTGCCACAGATCGACCACCATCTGGCCAGCGTCAGCCAACTCGACGGCGGGGCCATGCGGTTCGACTGACGCGCACGGGGCCGCTCGTGAGCGCTGAGCCCTCCCTGCCCCATCATCGCCTGCCCGCCGCCGGCGTCCTGGAGCTGATCCGGGGCGAGGGCGGCTCGGAGACCCTGGACTTCCTCCTCGGGGCCGAGCGCAGCCGCCGCCTGCTGCTGTTGCGGATACTCGACGACATCACGGACCTCGGCCCCGCCTGGGACCTGATCAGCCGGGCGCAGCGCCACGCTCCCCAGGTCGTCGAGGACCTCCTGATGTACCCGCAGACGGGCATGTGGCTGGCCACCGTACTGCGTCGGCTGCGTGGCGCGGCAGCCGTGGAGGAGCCGCCGCTGTCGGTGGTGCTCGGCCATGCCGGCGCCCTGGCCGCCTCGGCGGGACTGCGCGCCGGTCTGGACTTCGCCATCGATGTGCCGGTGTGGCACGGCCGGGTACCCCTGCCGACGCTCGGCTGCGCGGTGCTGCCGGTGCGTGAGCCGTGGGGTACGGCCACCGTCCGGGCGCAGGACGGAAGGGCCGTACTGGAGGTGCCCGGTGCCACGGTCGCAGTACCGTTTCCGCCGGGTTCGTCCGGCCCGCACTGGCACCCTGTGCGACGGGTTGTCGTCGGGCCCGAGGGCCGGCGGCTCGACATCGCCCTGGACGATTCGGACCCCTACCGGACGTATCCGCCGCCGACCGAGCCCCAACCGCTGTCCGACGAAGCCGCGGCGCTGTGGCGGGAGTTCCTGGGGCGGGCTTGGGCCGTGCTGCTGGACGAGCAGCCCGCCACGGCCGACGCGATGCGCCGCAGTTGGCTCTCACTGACTCCCACAGCCGCAAGGGAAAGGTTTCGGCCGCGTAGCGTCACATCCGGGGACGCGTTCGGCGGTATCGAGGCCTCGGAACCGGACGACGCCACTCAGCTGGCCGTCACCCTCGTCCACGAGTTCCAGCACACGAAGCTCGGCGGCCTGCTGCACCTGACCCCGCTGCTGACCCGCGACACCAGTGCGTCCCCTCAGCTGTGGTACGCACCCTGGCGGGACGATCCGCGGCCGCTGGACGGACTGCTCCAAGGTATCTACGCCTTCATGGGGATCACCGCGTTCTGGCGTACGCACCGCGCCGCCGCAGCGGAAGGGGACGCCCTCGCGCACTTCGAGTTCGCCCTGTGGCGCATCCATGTGACCACGGCGATGGAGCAGATACATCGCCACCCGCGCTTCACCCCGCTGGGCGCGGCGCTGCTGGAGGCGCTGCGCGAGCGAGCCGCGCAGTGGCAGTCCGAGCCGGTACCCGAGGACTGCCTGGCGCTGGCCCGGCTGTGCGCGCAGGACCGTCTCGCCCGCTGGCGCGCGCATCACTGGCAGCCTCCCGCTCCGGCGGTCGACGACGCGGTCCGCGCATGGCTGGACGGAGCGGACACGCCGCCCTCCTCGCTGGCGGCGGAGCCCGGGACCGTGCCCGACCCGTCGGCCCGCTGGCTCGACAGTCTGTCGGTGCTCGCCCGCTACCGTCTCGCCGGCACGGACGACGACGGGACCCCACCCGACGCGGCCGAGAAGACGGCCGCCAGGGTCGCCGGTGCGCTGACCGCGGACGCACTGCTGGCCGCGGGCGACGCCACGGCGGCCCGGGACGCCTATGTGTCACACCTGGCCACCGATGCCTGCCCCGCCGGAGCCTGGGCGGGCCTCGGCCGCGCCCTCGCCATGGCGGGCACCGACACGGCGGCGGCCCGCCTGCTCTGCCACCACCCGGAGCGCGCCCGAGCCGTGCACCAGGCCCTCCTCCGCACCACCGGCACCGCCCCCGACCCGATCCACCTCGGCACCTGGCTCGGCTCGACCGAGCAGTGAGGCAACCGTCGTCGGCGACCGGCCTCGACTCGACCGCGAAGCAAGGCGACCCACCCCGCACCTGACCCCGCCCAACCGCAAAGGACGGCGACCCACCCCAAGACGGCCCGCCTCCCTGTCCGGCCCGGCTCGACCACGCGCAAGGCCGTCCGTCACGGTGACTGCCGTCCGGGTAGGCGGAGGAGTGACATGGGTGGTTTTACATCGGCATCGGGTCGATGTCGCAGTCGCTGCGCCGCCGGGCCCTGGCCTGCTCGGTCGCCGGGTGTGGGGCGGGCTCGGCCGACCTGAGGCGCGGCTCGTCCAGGACCTGCTCCATCCGGGCCAGGGTGGCTGCGCGCAGCGCCTCGCCCTCGGCCTGCTCGCCGACGGCGATGAGGTCCAGGGAGAGATTGGCCGCGCCCACCAGCGTGGTCGGGTGGTCCTCCCCCAGCCGCGAACGGCACAGCGCCACCGTGCGCTCCCCCAGTGCGCGGGCCTCGGCCACCTGCCCCAGCGCACTGAGGTCACTCGCCAGGTTGATGGCGCAGGCCAGCACGATCGGGTGACTGTCACCGAGCCGCCCGCTCAGCGAGGCCAGCGCCGCCTCGTCCAGCTCTCTGGCTTCCGCCACCCGGCCCAGGAGCCGCAGCGTCACCGCGAGGTCCACATCCGCGGCCATGACATGGGGATGGTCCGGCCGGAAGACGGAGCGGAAACCCTCCGCGGCCTTCACCCCGCGCTCCAGCGCGCCTTCCAGGTCACCGTTGTGCCGCAGTGCCACCGACAGGGCGAGCGCGGACGTCAGGGACTCCGGGTGCGTGTCGCCGTAACGGCGGGTGAACTGGTCGAACGTCTCGCGTGCCAGGAGCAGCGCGGTCACCTGGTCGCCCTCCTTGCGGCAGGCCTCACTGAGCTGGCGCACGTTCCGCAACGTGGTGGGGTTCTCCGGCCCGAAGGTGTCGCGGTAGCCGTCGACGACGGCCTGCTGAAGGGATCGGGCGCCGACGTAGTTGCCCGTCTCGCGCACGTCGACGGCGACACTCGCCTCGGTCACCAGGGACTGCTGATGGTCACGGCCGAACAGCCGCACCTTCATCACATGGGTCTTCCGGTCGAGTTCCAGGGCGCGCTGGAAGTCGCCGACCAGCCGCAGGCTGACGCCGAGGTTGTGCGAGGTGACCAGCGTGGTGGGGTCGTCCTCGCCGAAGGCGCGCAAGGCCCGCTGATAGGCCAGCTCGTCCACCTCGGCACCGGCGATGAAGTCCCCCTGGTGCCGTCGTACCGCGGCTTCGAGGTTCAGGGCCACCAGCGCGTCCTCGCGGGTGTCCTCCTGGTCGGCCGGAGCGGTCCGGGTATAGGCCTCCTTCAGGACGGACACGACCTCGGCGGCATCGTCATGGCGCCCCACCATGAGATACAGGAAGCCCAGCCACCAGCCCATCAGCAGGGTCTGCTGGTCCTCCGGCCCGAACAGCCGCTGCCAGGTCTCCCACGCCTGCTCCGAGAACTCCAGGGCGACCGGGTGATCGCCCCAGTACCACAGGTACTTGGCGACGTTCATCACGAGCTCGCGCACCCACGGCTGGTCGGACTCGATGGCCGTGGACGCGATGACATGGCCGTACAGCTCCGCATAGCGAGGCCAGTTGCCCGCCTGGTTGGGTCCCTTCGGGTCGGCGGCGGCGAGCAGTGTGTGAGCCCCATTGCGCATGCGTTTCTGTTCCTCGGGGGTCATCCGGTGGACCAGCACCGCCTGCACGAGGCGGTGCATCTCGATCGAGTTGGTCCGGTGGTCGATACGGGCGAGCGAGTAGCGGTTGATTTCCCGGATGGCGCGGGCCAGCCGCATCGGATCGTTGAGGGCCCGGTCCAGGTCGGGATCGATCTGGGAGGCTCCGAGACCCGAGAAGATCGAACGCGAGATCGGGTCCGGGGCGAAGTAGGAGCACAGCTGGAGCAGGCGCAGCGCGGTCCGGCTGCGGGTCTCCAGGTGGTCGAGGGAGACGTTCCAGGCCGCCGCGACCGGCAGCTGGTAGTCGGCGGGCGGCGAGACCGCCAGGAGTTCGCTGCGCTTGTCCTCGAACAGCCGCAGGTACTCCGAGACCGGCATCCCGGTCTCCGC
Source organism: Streptomyces sp. NPDC053069 (assembly GCF_044546895.1). Taxonomy (NCBI): domain Bacteria; kingdom Bacillati; phylum Actinomycetota; class Actinomycetes; order Kitasatosporales; family Streptomycetaceae; genus Streptomyces; species Streptomyces sp. NPDC053069. The sequence goes on from NZ_JBITZN010000003.1 coordinate 464,094, forward strand.
CCGCCAGGCCGCCGCCTGTTCCAGGGCGAGCGGGAGGTCACCGAGGGCCTCGGCGAGACGGTCGGCGTCCTGGTCGCTGAGTTCCTCGCCGTAGGCCCTGGACCGGCGCAGCAGCTGCTTGCTCTCGTCGCGTGTGAAGACGTCCACCTCCAGGGAGGGGCCGACCACGCTCCAGCGGCGGTTGCGGGAGGTGACCAGGATGGTGCCGCTGCCGCCGGTCGGGAAGTACTCCCGCACCCGCTCCGGGCTGTCGGCGTTGTCGAAGATCAGCAGCCAGCGGGAGTACGGCCGGCCCTCGCGCAACGCCTCGCGCACCGCGGGCCCGGCGATGTTCGCCTCGGCGCTGCTGACCAGCCCGAGCCGCTGGGCGAGTTCCACCAGGGCCTGTCCGATCTGACCGGGCCGCTCGGCGGGGATCCACCAGACGACGTCGTACTCGGACTGGTGCCGGTAGGCGTACTCGATGGCCAGCTGGGTCTTGCCCACACCGCCCATGCCGTGGATCGCCTCGGGCAGCACGGTGGTCGTGCCCTCGCGCAGCCGCTCGCCCAGACGTTCGAGAAGATCCACGCGGCCGGTGAAATTCGGGTTGCGCGGGGGGATGTTGCCCCAGACCCGCGGCGTGGACTGCCCGCTGCCCACCGTCGGCTGCTGCTGCGTGGTGGTCATGGCCGTGGCTCCTCCTGAAGTGGTCCCGGCGCCCCGGGGGACTGACGCGGTCTGCGCGGGGTCGGGTGAGCCGGCGGGCCCGGATCGCCGCGGACTCTCCGTCCGGGCGGGCCTGCGGACTCCGCTGCCCTTGCGCAGGCTGACGGTGTGCTGGCGGTCGTACTCGTCGATCGCCCGGGCCAGTTGCCCGGCCCGGGTGAGGAAACGCCCGGAGAGGGCGGACAGCGCGGCCAGTTCCACCCGCAGCAGGGACACATTGCGCACCGTGACGGGCGGCACCGGACCGGCGTCGGCCGGCCGGCCGATAGCGGTCGCGGCGGGTCCGGCGGCCTCGGCGCCTTCCGCGGTGACAGCCTCGCCGTCCGCCGTCACGGCAGGCTCGCCGTCCTCGCCGTCCCCCGGCGTCGCCGCCATCAGTGACCGCACCTCGTGCAGCACCCGCACGGTGTCCCGGCGCCGGGACAGGGCCAGCAGCTCCTGGCGGATGTTGGGGCCGAACGTGAAGATCACATCGGCCGCCCGGTCGGCCTCCCCGCCCGCGGGCCGCACCAGGCCGCTCATCAGCAGCTCGCTGAGGTGGGCCGGACCGGCGCCCGGTAACGAGGCGGTGACGGCCCGCATCACCTGCGGTGTCAGCGGGGCCGCAGCCAACCGGGTGGCGAGCGCGAACGCGGTGGGCGAGGCCGCCGCCCGGAACTCCGAGACCCGCTCCCACGGCGGTACGCCGCTCGCGGGATCGGGTACGTCGTCGATCCACGGCACGGCCCGCGCCGCGTCCGCCCGGCGCTTCCACTCGCGCGCGCGCAGGCCGGACGTCTCCAGCCGGCCGGCGCCGCGGCCGGTCACCAGGCCGGCCCAGCCCGCCAGCGACCGTTCGGTGAGCTCCAGGACGGGGACCGGCACCACGCCCGCCGGGTCGACGTCGTCGACGGGCTCCAGCGGCGAGGTGCGCAGCTCCCAGCGCAGCTCGGTGTTGGGTGCCCATGGCGCCCCGGCCCGCAGTCGCATCCGGCGGACGTCCAGCCCGGTACGGAACCACAGCCGTTGCGGCGGCAGCTCCAGGACCGCAAGGGGGCCCATCGCGCCCAGTTCCCGCAGCAGCGGAAGCACCGCTCCCGACCGCCAGCCCGCGGCGAGGCCGTCCGTCAGCACCAGCACCACCCGGCGGGCGGCCTTGACGGGCGGCAGATCGGCCAGCCGGACCCGGTCCGGTTCGGTGTCGTCGGAGCACAGCAGCCCGGTGACCGCCACCGGACCCAGTCCCGTCAAGTCGGCCAGGCCGCAGCTGAGTTGCTCGACCACCGAGTCCCATACCCGCATGGTGACGTGGTGGTCCACCACCAGCAGTACGGCGCAGCGCCCGGCGGCGTCGGGTGCGGCGAGCCCGCTCAGGGCTTGGCACGCCGCCTGAAGGGACACGGCGTCAGAAGTCGGTGCCATCGCTGATCGTGAGTCATCGTCACACCGCATAAGCACTCTCTGCGCGTCCAGGGGCTCTGGTCGCCGGGATGAAGGAGGGGAGGCGCATCGCGCGGGCATGCGTGACCACGCGCCCACCCTGTCAGTGGACTGTCGCAGGTGCAAGACGACAGGCCAGAAGGGGTGAGAGAAGACCGGATGAGGCGATGGAACATGGGCGCGCAGTCGTACCAGCGTGGCACCGCTCCCCCTACCGCGCAAGGGTGCCTCCGGGCCGTTTCGCCGCCCGGCCGAAAGGACGAAGACGGCCGGAAAAGGCCGCCTCGCAGGGGGGCCGAGAGGACGGTCCGGCCGGCCCGGCACGACGGCGCACAGCCCGGCCGGCGGTTCGGCCGCCCGCCCCCGAGCCGGTCCGCCCGACCGGCCGGCCCCGGCGTCCGGCCGCGCCCCGCCGCGCCAGTCCATGGCCGCCTACACCGGACCGGGCGGTGTCGGTTTGCGGTCCGGATCGTCCAGCAGGATGGCGAGGTGCCGGCCGACGTGCCCGTCCCACGCGTCCGGCCCGGCGGCCAGCGCCTCGTTGCGCCACTTGCGGACCCGGTCCTCCAGACTGCCCAGGCTCCGCTCCTCCAGTATGTCCCCGAGCGCATCCTGAAAGGCCGCGTCGGAGCAGTCGCTGCGGTGCCAGATCATCGCCGGCACCCCCGCCCGAAGCCCGGCCAGCACCTCACGCCGCCCGGCGCCCGAGTCGTCACCCGGCGGCTCGCTGAGGACCAGGCAGACCGCCTGGCGGTCCTCCTTCAGCTCACGCTCCAGGTGGAAGAAGTACGTCCCCTCCTGCACGGGGTGGCTCCAGTGGGAACGGCTGTCCGCCGGCCGTTCGCTCAACTGCCGCCACTTGGCCCGCCACGGCCGGTGCCAGGCGCCCCGCTGCAGACGCTCCAGGCTGCGCACCACCACCGGATAGTCGAGGACCAGCGGGGTCGGGGAGGGCGAGTCGGACTCCCTCGGCCACCATTCCACCGGCTCGTTCAGCAGTTCCCACGGCAGGACGAACTCCAGGAAGACCGGCTGGCGCAGATCGGCCCATCGCTCCTCGGTCTCCTCGATCAGCGCCTCGACCGCCGCCGGCAGCTCGTCCCGGCGCAGATGGACGGTCTCGCCACGTACCGGGTGCCAGCCCTCGGAGTCGGACTGGCGCCAGTGCGAGAGGTAGTAGCGGCCCGCCTCGACGCGGTCGGGCTCGAACTGGATGAGCAGATAGGCGGGCACCACGGAGGGCTCGGTCTGGAGGACCTGCGCGTGCTGCCAGTCCGCGAGCAGCGCCTCGGCGCCCAGCCGCCCCGCCTGCTCCCGGTTGAAGCGGCGCAGCCGCTCCGCCGCCTCCGTGCTGCCCTCTTCCACCAGCCACTCCGCGCACAGCGCCAGGAACGCCATGCCGGGCGCGAGTTCCCCGGGAGGTGTGTTCTGCCCGGCCAGCCGCAGGAAGACCTGCCACGCCGTACGGCACCAGGCGGGCAGTTCCTGCACCCGGGACCGGCTGGCCCGGCGGGCCGCCGCCGACAGGTCCATGGAGATCATCGGCTGCAGTACGGGGCGCAGCCCGCGCAGGTCGACCTGGAAGAAGTCGACGGCCTCCCACTCGTCCACCAGCGGCCACAGCTCCGCGACCGTCGTCGACTCCTCCTCCACGTACTCGACGGACCGCACCAGACAGGCGAGGCCGTCGCCGACCTCGGCGCAGGCCCTCGCCACGCTCAGCAGCCAGGGCCGCAGCCGGTCCCCGGTGTACGGCTCCACGCGCCGGCCCAGTTCACCGGAGAGCAGGTCGAGCCAGACCTCACGGCCGGCCGGCTGGCTCACCGTTCCCGACCGCTGCAGCGCGTCCACCATGGACACGATCAGCTCGTTGCGGACCCGTTCCAGACTGCGCTCTCCCACCCCGTTGCCTCCAGACAGCCTGCGCGGTTCCCTGACGGTGCCGACCAGGGTAAGGCCGGGCACCGGGAAAGGGCAGCAGAAGTACGGACCACCACCCCGAACGGCGCACGGGCCCGCGCCTCCAGGGGCGCGCCGGGTCAGTCCTCGGGGGTGCGGACGACCGTGAGGTGCCCCGCCGGGCCACGTGACCGGCGCGGGCGGCGTACGGGTGCGGCGGGCCGGCGGTTCTCGCGCAGGACCATCGAAAGGCGCCGGTAGCCGAGGTCGCGCAGGACCTCCGGCGTCTCCTCGACGATGCGGCACTCGGTGGGGCCGCGCCGCGGGTCGGGATGGACCAGCAGCCGCACGGCCCCGTCGATCCGGGTGGCCGTCTCCCCCACGGCCCGGATCCAGTGCGGCAGGCCCTGCCGGTAGGCGGCCTCCATGAGCGGGTCCTGGGCGATGTCCCGGCGGATCGCCTGGAGTTCGTGGTCGTGACCGTACGTCTCCAGGGCGGACCTGAGATGGGCCAGCATCGGCAGGCACCAGCCCTGCTCGTGCTCGCCGAGGACGTCGCCCGCGTCCGGGTGGAAGAGGACGAACCGCAGGAAGTTGTCCCCGGGCATGGCCGGCGCATACCGGCGCACCCCGCGGAAAAGTGTCTCGAACGCGCCGTTGGCCATGACCACGTCCCAGCGGTGGTCGACGACCAGGGACGGGCAGGCGAGGGCCTCCAGCAGTACGCCGTAGTCCTGGAGATACGCCTGGGTCTCGCAGGTCTCGGGGACGGGCCGCGGTGCCGGCCGCCGCCCTCCTGCCTGATGTGCCATCGGGAGGTCACCCCTCTTGCCTCTGCCGCCTTCACGCGGCCCTGCGATCCTGCGGCCCCCGGCAAGACCGTGTCAACTATCGTGGCATTCCATGCCCGTTGACGGCCGAAATTCGCCACAGTTGTGGCGACACCTGGATGTGAGTTCGAGGCACCCGCTACTCTCCGGGAAGTTCACGGCGATCGCTCGTGAGAAGCACGGACACATCTGAAGCCCTCGAGAGACGTAGGAGTTCTGTCGGTGACGGATGGCTACGAGGATCCGGGCGCCACGGCGACCGCCCAGCTGCCGGCCGTCGTCGCCCGCGTCACCGCACTCGCCGACCGGCTCGGCGTGCCGCAGTCCGAGGTCTTCGACGTCGGGCGGCTCTCCGTGGCCTGCGGTGTGCCGGAGGCGGTGGTCAAGGCCCTGCTCAGCGGCCGGCCGGCCGGTGAACCGGACGTCCAGGCCCGCTTTCTGCAGCGCCTGGGCCTGCTGCGGCGTACGCGGCTGAAACCCAACGGCCGCAAGTACACCCAGCAGGAGATCGCCGACGGTGCGGGCATGTCCCGGCAGCAGGCCGGCGCGCTCATCAACGGCGACCGGCGGCCGACCATGGAGCACTGCGACGCGCTGCAGCGTTTCTTCCGGGTGCACGCCGGCTTCCTCACCGCCGAGGACCCCGAGGCGTTGGCCGGTGCGCTGCAGCGCACCGAGCAGGAGCTGCTGCAGAAGCTCGCCGACCGGGAGCGGGCCGCCGCCGGGGCCGACCAGGATCCGCTGGAGCGGCTGCTGCAGGACCACGGCGTGCGCGGCATAGCCTGGCGCGCCGCGCAGTTGCCCACCGACCAGCACCGGGACAAGGTCGCGGAGTGGCTCGACATGCTCCTGGAGAGCGTCAAACGACCCGAGTCGTGAGCCGGGGGAGGACTGTGGGCATCGGCAGGGACATGCGCCGGCTGTGCAACGAGCTGGCGGGCGGGCTCAGGCTGCCCGTGCCGGCACCGCCGGGAGAGCTGTACCGCGCACTGTGCGAGGCGATGAGCCGCCGCCGCGGCCGGCCGGTGCACTTCCGGGCCGCCGCGTTTCCGCCGGGCACGGCGAGCGGGCTGTGGCTGGACCTGACCGACCGCGACCTCGTCGTCGTGGAGGAACGCACCGCGCCCGACCACCAGTTGGTGATCCTCGGCCACGAGCTCTGGCACATGCAGGCCGACCACCGCGGACACCACGTCGACGCCGTCGGGGTCGCCACCCGCCTGCTGCACGACGACACCGACCATGACGCGCTCCGGGCCACGGTGCAGCGGATCGCGGCGCGGACCCGCTTCGACCTCGCGGAGGAGCGGGAGGCCGAGACCTTCGGCCTGCTGCTGGCCAGCAAGTGCCGTACCTGGCTGGCCGGTTCGGGGCGCGGTCCGGTGCAGCGGGACGACGTGGTCGGGCGCATCGAGGCGTCCCTGGGATACCACTCGGGCGCAAAGGGCTGACCCCGGGCGTTCGCCGCAGCACCCCGGGACGCCCGGCGCCCGCCGCCCGCACGTCGTCTTCGGCGCGGCTCGTCCTTTTCGCCTCCGCTGAGCGGGCGAACCGGCGCGGAGTCGAACGGCGTTGTCAGTGGCGGGCGGCAAGCTGGAGGCGTGCGCCGTACTGCGCGGCGCGCGGCGCCGCAGGGCGCATGACCGATGACGCCTACTCGGGGAGAGCCGACCGATGCCCACCGCCGTACTGACCGACCGTGAGCGCACCGCCGTACAGGCCTACCTCCGGCTGCTGCACACGGTGCGCGCCGCCTTCGACGGGCCGCCGGACGAGGCCCGGCCCGCCGTGGTACCGCCCGCCGTGCTGGCCGAGGCGGAACAGGCCCTGGCGCGCGCGGGTCTCGCGGGCAACGAGGAGGAGTTCTTCCGTCTGCTGCACCACTGGTGCCCGCCGGACTGAGCGGGCCTCCGGAGCGGAGACCGGCGCTCCCCCGCCCCGGCCGGGGCTTCAGGGGTGCGGGACGATCACGGCGGTGGCGACCAGCCCGTCGCGTACGGCCCACCGGCCGTCGAAGACCTGAAGCCTGCGGTCGCCGACCCGGGGCCCGGGGACGAGGAGTTCGGCGCGCAGGATGCCGTCCGCCGCGTCGCCGGTCCCCGGGTGGAGGGTGATGTCGGCCTCGGAGAAGTCCAGCCACATACGGGTGAGCGGGAACCACGCCTTGTAGACGGACTCCTTGGCGCTGAACAGGATCCGGTCCCAGTGCACGGCGGGCCGCCGCCCGGCGAGCCGGGCGAGCCGGGCGCCCTCCTCGGGCAGGAAGACGGCGGGGCCGACGCCCTCCGGGAGCGGGCCGTGCGGTTCCGCGTCGATGCCGAGTGAGGCCAGGTCGTCCGCGCGGGCCAGGGCGGCGGCGCCGTAGCCGTCGCAGTGGGTCATGCTGCCGATCAGACCGGCCGGCCAGCGCGGTGCGCCCCGCTCGCTGCTGAGCACGGGCTGCGCCGGCACGCCCAGCTTCTCCATGGCCTGCCGGGCGCAGCCGCGTACGGCGGCGAACTCGCGGCGGCGCTTGTCCACCGCGCGTTCGACGAGCACCGCCTCCCCGGGGTAGAGCGGGGCGTCCCACAGCGGATCGTCACCGTGTGCCTCCACGGCCACGACCGACTCCGGGAGCAGCTCCTCGATCACCGGTTCCGACCTCCATCGGCAGGATGCGGCGCAGCCGTCCCGGCGGTTCCGGGCGCTTGCGCCATTCGCGGGGATAGCCTACGGAGACCTCTTCGAAGCGGACTCCGTCGTGCCAGGTGGTGCGCGGGATGTGCAGATGGCCGTAGACCATCGTGGCGACGGGGAAGCGGCGGTGCCAGTCGGCGGTCAGCTCGGTGCCGCACCACATGGCGAACTCGGGATACCACAGCACCTCGGTCGGATGCCGGTGCAGCGGATAGTGGTTGACCGGTACGACCGGCAGGTCCGCGGGGAGCGCGGCGAGCCTGCGCTCGGTCTCGGCGACCCGCGCCCGGCACCAGTCGTCACGGGTCGGATAGGGGTCGGGATGCAGCAGGTACTCGTCGTTGCAGACGATGCCCGTGCCGTGCGCGTACGCCAGGCCCTCGGCCTTGGTGGCGCAGCCGGGCGGCAAGAACGAGTAGTCGTACAGCAGGAACAGCGGGGCGACGGCGACCGGGCCGCCGGGGCCCTGCCACACCGGGTAGGGGTCCTCGGGAGTGACGACGCCCAGCTCCCGGCACAGCTCGACCAGGTGTTCGTAGCGGGCGACGCCGCGCAGGGTGACGGGATCCTTCGGATGGGTCCACAGCTCGTGGTTGCCGGGCACCCACAGCACCTTGCGGAAACGGCCCGCCAGCTTCTCCAGGGCCCAGCGGATGTCGGCGACCGTCTCGGCGATGTCACCGGCCACGATCAGCCAGTCCGCGTCGCTCGTGGGCCGCATGTCCTCGACCAGGGCGCGGTTCTCCGGATAGGTGATGTGCAGGTCACTGATGGCCAGCAGCTGTCCGGCCCCGGCCGCAGACTCCACCCCGCACCCCTTCCGATCATCCTCTGCCTGCACCACAAGAACACATTCCCGGACAGCGGAGCAAGCGGCAATCCGTAACACTCGCGTTGCACGCACAGTCTCTTGAAAGCCGTATGATCGCCCCGGCATCAGCACCCCAACCTCCCTTCTGCAGGGGTTGTTTGGTGTCCCTTCCTCCCTCCTGCCCGGGCACGGGCCGCTGAGCCCTGCCCGAAAACCCTGAAAGGCGGCCTGCATGCTCTCTCGCGTACGCGTCTGGCTCAACCGCACGTACGCGGAGAACGTGTTCTTCATGGATCAGCTGCGCAGAAATCCCAGCGACCGCGCCGTGGAGATCCACGCCACGCACGGGGACCCCGACTCCCCCGTGCTGGCCGCCGCCGACACCGCCGACCTGGAGCCGGAGGGCCTGTCCCCGGCCGGGTACGTCGAGTACGCCCTCGACCAGTGCGTCCGGCGCGGCATCGACGTGTTCGTGCCCCGGCTGCACCAGGCGGCGATCGTGGCGCACCGCGCGGAGTTCGCGGCGGCCGGTACGGCGCTGCTGGCGCCGACTCCCGAGGCGGTGGCCGTGTTCGAGGACAAGGCGACCGCGTACGAGGCGGTCCGCTCGGTGGGGGTCCCGGTGCCGCCGTGGTGGCGGGTCCGTACGGCGGACGAACTCCTCGCGGCGGTCGGGCAGTTGGAGGCGGCCGGGCACAAGCCGTGCGTCAAGCCGGCCGCCGGCGCCGGCGGGGTCGGCTTCCGGATGATCACCCGCGCCCCGTTCTCGCTGGCGAACCTCGCCGGGTTCCCGAGCCCGTACGTCCAGCTGGACCTCGTGGTCGAGGCGCTGCGGCGGGCGGATGAGCCGGTGGACTGGCTGGTGATGCCGCGCCTGGAGCAGCCCGAGGTGTCCGTGGACTGCCTGACCGGGCCGGACAACCGGCTGCGGCTCGCGGTGGGCCGCACCAAGAACGGCCGCCGGCGGGGCTTCACCCTGGACGAACGGTGGCTGGAACCGGCCCGGCTGATCGTGGAGGGCTTCGGGGTGCACCACCTGTCCAACATCCAGTTCCGCATGCTCGGCGACCGGCCGGTGCTGCTCGATGTGAACACGCGGCCCTCCGGGGGCTTGCACCAGCTGTCCCTGTGCGGGGTGAACGCACCCTGGGCCGCCGTGCAGTTGGCGCTGGGCGAGGATCCCGGGGAGATCGAGCCGCCGTTCCTGGGACAGGACTACACGGTGGTCTCGGGGCCGCGGCCTGTGGTGCCTGCTTCACTTCCCCGGCAGAGGGGGGCGGAGATCACCCTGCCGGCAGTGCCTGCGCAGGCGGGTTCGGCGGTGGAGGCGCTGCCGCTCTAGGCCGTAGGCCGGGTTCACCTGGTGAGCGCGCCCTCGCCGTCCCCCGGCCCTCGCTGCCCCCGTCCTCGCTGTCCCCCGGTTTTCAGGACCGGGGGACATTTTTTTCCGCAGGGGGTGTATCAGAGCGGGGCCTCGCCGCTCTCCATGACAGCAACGGAAAGCCCACGGGGACCAACGGGGGAATCCACGGGGGGACGGGGGAACGGGCCGGTCGGTCGCGGTCACGGGGAGCGACCGGCCGGCCCGGTGGGCCGGGCACACGGTGCCGGCTCTCCGTCGTCCGTGCGCCCGGACCGCACGCCCTACGACCCGCTCGCCCGGGCCCGCCGCAGACGCAGGGTCAGGACCTGGAACGGCCGCAGCGCGACCGGGACCGAGCCGTCGGGGCACGCTTCCGCGTCGGCCAGCGGTCGCTCCAGCAGGTCGGTGACCTGGGCACCCGCCAGCGGGAACCCGGTGCGCAGCACCCCGGCGGCCCGGCCGCCCCGGCACTCGTACAGCCGTACCACCACGTCCCCCGAGCCGTCGTCGGCGAGCTTGACCGCCTCCACCGTCAGCCCCTCGCCCTCGGCGGAGACGACCGGTTCCGGCTCGCCCGCCGAGTCCGCCACGCGCAGCGGGAGGTTGAGGGCGTAGCCCTCGGCCATCGCGTCCTCGATGCTCGCGCCGGGCAGCAGCGCGTAGGTGAAGCGGTGCCGGCCCTGGTCGGCCTCGGGGTCGGGGACGCGCGGGGCGCGGACCAGGCTGAGCCGGACCGTGGTGGTGGTGCCCCCGTCCTCGCGGACGGTACGGGAGACGTCGTGGCCGTAGGTGGAGTCGTTGATGAGGGCGACACCGTAGCCGGGTTCGGCGATGTGCACCCAGCGGTGCCCGCACACCTCGAAACGGGCCGCCTCCCAGCTGGTGTTGGTGTGGGCGGGCCGCTGGACGTGACCGAACTGGATCTCGGCGGAGGAGTGCGGGGCGCGCAGGTCGACGGGGAAGCCCGCCTTGAGGATCTTCTCCGTCTCGTGCCAGTCGATGTCCGTCTCGATGTCGATGCGGGCGCTGCCGGCCCGGACCGTGATCGTCTGGGTGATCCGGGATCCCCTGCCGAAGGAGCGGACCACCCGGATCGCGCCGACCAGAGGGGTGTCCTCGACCACGGCGACCGAGTCGGGCTCCAGCAGGTCGGTGTACCGGTTCCTGTAGTGCTTGTCGATGTCCCAGGCGTCCCAGCAGTTGGGCAGGTCCGTGTGCAGGCGGAGCAGATTGCCCTGGCCGGCGAGGACTTCACGGTCCGCCCGTAGATCGCGTACGGACGACAGTGTTCCGTCGTCCGCCACCTGTACACGGACGATCCCGTTGTCCAGGGTCCGTCCGGAGACCGTGACCGTGTGCGGGGGTTCGGCCGCGGTGAGGGGCGCGGAGCCGTTCGCCGGCACCCGCACATACACCGGTGCGCCCCCGGGAGGACGGACCACCTCGGCGCGCGGGCGCGGGCCGGCGTTGAACACACGGGGCCCGCCGGCACCCAGCGCGGCGATCGCCTCGCCCGTGAGCAGCTGCAGCTCCTCGGCGACCCGGGCGTATGCGGCCTCGGCCTCGCGGTGCACCCAGGCGATGGAGGAGCCGGGCAGGATGTCGTGGAACTGGTGCAGCAGGACCGTCTTCCACAGGCGGTCCAGCGTCTCGTACGGGTAGGCGTAGCCCGGCGCGTGCAGGGCGGCCGTGGTGGCCCACAACTCGGCCTCCCGGAGGAGGTGTTCACTGCGCCGGTTGCCCTGCTTGGTGCGGGCCTGGGTGGTGTAGGTGGCGCGGTGCAGCTCCAGGTACAGCTCGCCCGCCCAGACCGGTGCGTCCGGGTATTCCTCGCGTGCCTTGGCGAAGAACGCGTCGGGGTGTTCGATCTCGACCTTCGCCGAGCCCTCCAGGTTCTTCAGGCGGCGGGCGCGTTCCATGATCTCGCGGGTGGGGCCGCCTCCGCCGTCGCCCCAGCCGAAGGGGGCGAGGGAGCGGGTGCCGCCGCCCTTCTCGGCGTAGTTGCGGACGGCCCGGGCCAGTTCCTCGCCGCTGAAGCGGGCGTTGTAGGTGTCGATGGGCGGGAAGTGGGTGAAGATGCGGGTGCCGTCGATGCCCTCCCACCAGAAGGTGTGGTGGGGGAAGGTGTTGGTCTGGTTCCAGGAGATCTTCTGGGTGAGGAACCACTCGTTGCCGGCGAGCCTGGCCAGCTGCGGGTAGGCCGCCGTGTAGCCGAAGGAGTCCGGCAGCCATACGCCCTTGGTCTCGATGCCGAAGTGGTCCAGGAAGAACCGCTTGCCGTGCACGAGCTGGCGGACGAGGGCCTCACCGCCGGGCAGGTTGCCGTCGGCCTCCACCCACAGGCCGCCGACGGGCGCCCACTGGCCCTTCGTCACGGCTTCCTTGATCCGCTCCCACACCTGCGGGTAGTGGTCGCGCACCCACGCGTACTGCTGGGCCTGGGAGCAGGCGAAGACGAACTCCTCGTACTCGTCGGCGAGCGCGGTGACATTGGAGAACGTCCGGGCCGTCTTGCGCTTGGTCTCGCGGATCGGCCACAGCCAGGCGGTGTCGATGTGCGCGTGGCCGACGCCGGAGAGGATGTGGGCGCTGGCGTGGGCGGGCTTGGCGAGCACCGGGCGCAGGGCCTCGCGCACGGCGGGGGCCGAGCCGGAGACGTCGTCCAGGTCGAGCAGGTCCATGGCCCGGTCGAGGGCGTGCGCGATCTCGTGCCGGCGCGGGTCGTGCCCGCCAAGTTCCGCCATGAGTTCGCGCAGCACCTGGAGGTCGAGGTCGAGGTGCCAGACCTGCTCGTCGAGTACGGCGAGATCGGCGCGGCGGAATGTGTACAGGGGACGGTCGCCTGCCGTCCGTACATCGCCGAGCGGGGTCGGTCCGGCGAAGCCGTTCGCGAGGATGTCCGGGTTGGAGGCAGCCTCCACCAGGTACTCGACCGTCTCCCCGCCCGCCGCCGGGCGCGCCACCGGCACATACTGGTTGAGCGGGTTGACCGCCTTGAGCGGGGTGCCGTCGGTGCGGTGGACGAGCGCCTCGGCCTGGTTGCCCGGCCAGTCCCCGACGAAGCCGAGGTCGATGACCGACTCCACCCGCCGGCCGGCCCACTCGGCCGGCACCCGGCCGCGCATCCGGAACCAGGTCGTCCCCCATGGCGGTCCCCACGGCATGTCCTTCACGAAGGGCGCGTACGGAGCGGCCGCGGCCTCCTCGAAAGAAACCGGTTCCCCGGGAGCCTGCCAGGCCTCCACCTCCAGGGGGATGGCGGCGGCGTAGATCGCGGGCCTGATGCGCTGGTGGTGGAGGCGTTCGGTGCGCTCCTCGATCCGGCGGCGTTCGTCGTGCATGGCGGCCTCCCAAGGATGTCGGCGAAAGCAGAAAACGCTGGGAACACAGAGGACGCAGGGAACGCAGGGGACGCTCGGCGGGCAGGACGGGGCGGAGACGCTTACTTCAGGTATGCCAAGCCAGGATGGACCTCGGTGTACGCCTCGACCAGCCTGCGGGCCACATTGACCGAGTCGACCAGCGGATGCAGCGCGAAGGCCTTCACGGCCGTCTGCCGGGATCCGGAGTCTGCGGCGGCGAGCACCTCGCGCTCGACGGCCTTGACGGAGCAGACCAGTCCGGTGGCGTGACCGGGCAGCGGCGCGACCGCGACCGGATGGGCGCCGCCCGCGTCGACCAGGCAGGGGACCTCGATGACGGCATCGGCGTCGAGCGCCGACAGGGTGCTCCTGTTGCGCACGTTCAGGATCAGCGTCGTCCGCTCGTTGCGGGCGATGGCCCGCATCAACGCCAGCGCCACCTTCTCGTAGCCGCCGGACAGGTCGTCGGCCTCGCGCTCCCCCGCGCCGGCGCTCTCCCGGTTCTCGGCCATGTAGGTGGCCTCGCGTTCGGCGCGGGTGCGGTTCCACACGTCCAGCGCGGACCGGTCCGTGCGCAGGGCCTCCGCGTAGAAACGGGCCTGCTGGTCGCGCAGGAAGGCACCCCGGGTCCGCTCGGCCTCCTGGTAGGCGCGCACGGTTTCCCGGTTGAAGTAGTAGTAGTGCAGGTACTCGTTGGGGATCGCGCCGAGCGACTGCAGCCAGTCGGCCCCGAACAGCCTTCCCTCCTCGAAGGAGCCGAGCAGGGCGGGATCGGCGAGCAGGCGTGGGAGTTCGTCGCGTCCGGCGACGCGCAGGCCGCGTACCCAGCCGAGGTGATTGAGGCCGACGTAGTCGACGAAGGCCTGCGCCGGGTCGGCGCCGAGGACGCGGGCGATACGGCGGCCGAGGCCGACGGGAGAGTCGCAGATACCGATGACGCGGTCGCCGAGGTGCCGGGACATGGCCTCGGTGACCAGGCCGGCGGGATTGGTGAAGTTGATGACCCAGGCGTCCGGGGCGAGGCGGGCCACCCGCCGGGCGATGTCGACGGCGACGGGGACGGTGCGCAGACCGTAGGCGATGCCGCCCGCGCCGACGGTCTCCTGGCCGAGCACCCCTTCGGCGAGCGCCACCCGCTCGTCGTCGGCGCGGCCCTCCAGGCCGCCGACGCGGATCGCGGAGAAGACGAAGTCGGCACCGGTGAGCGCCTGGTCGAGGTCGGTGGTGGCGGTCACCCGGGGCGCGTCGGGGAGGCCGGCGGCTTGGGCATCCAGTACACGGGTTACTGCATACAGTCGACGGTCGTCCAGGTCGTGCAGGACGACCTCGGTGACCCGGCCTTCGGCGCGGTCGGTCAGCAGGGCACCGTACACGAGCGGCACGCGGAATCCGCCGCCGCCCAGAATCGTCAGCTTCACGTCTGCACCCTTCCCGGAACGTCCGACCCGCCACCTCGACGCCCGCTTCCCGGAGCGCGGACCGGGTGGCCGGCTCCACCGGCGCGCCCCTCACCGACGCGCCCCGTCACCGGCCCGTCCCTCACCGATACACCCAGGAGGGGATTCCGAGCACCCGCTGCTCGGCCGCGGGGTTCCCCGCGTACCGGGCGTGCGCGCGGTGGCCGAGCACGATGCGCCTGCTCGCTCGTCGCGTACCTGGGGGAACGTGACATGCCGTCATCGTAGTGGTGCGGGACCCGACGCCGGAACGCCGGACGAAGCCGCTCCCCACAGGGGCACCCCGGATCACTCCCAGCGGCCCGGACAACCGGCGGCGCCCGCGGACCACCGCACGGCCACCGGGTCCGCCCCGGCTCTTCAACGCAGCTTCATGCAGCTGTCCCGGGACCACGGCACTGTGCACCGTGTGAGCGACGGAAGACCGGCCGGGCGCCGCGGCGCCCGGCCGTACGAGCACCTGGAGTGCCGGGGTCCGGTGCGCATCCGGTGCCATCGGCACGAGGGGATCGTGCTCGTCAACGACCATGCCGTCCGGGGCCTCGGCCGCCTGGCGGCGACCTGGGAACTGGTGCGGGCCGACGGCCGGATCCTGACCGCTCCCGCCCGCCTGCCCGATCTGAGACCGGGCGAGACGGCGGCCGTACTCCCGCCGTTCCCGCTACCGCGGGACGGCGGCGAGGCGTGGCTGACGCTTCGGGTGGTGACGGCGGTGGACGAGCCGTGGGCACCGCGCGGTACGGAGCTGTGCGCGCCGCGGATCCGGCTGCGGACGGCGTCCCCGGCCGCCGGGCGAGCCGATGCCGGCAGTGGCGTACGGCCGTCCCGTCCGGCCGCGGACGGGAACCACCACCGGAACCGGCCCCTGCGCGCCCTGTGAACCCGGCCCCTCCTCCCCGCACCCACCTGGGCGACCTCACACAGAACGGGGCCCAGGAGGAATGCGCCGCGATCAGTGAGGCGTTCGGGCCGCCGGACCGACGGGGCGTCGGCCACCGAGGGCACCGTCACCGACTGGGCCAGGAGACGCCGCTGGAGACCTGGTGGCACCTCGCGGTCGTGAACGACGGCAGCCACATGATCCGGTACGTCGAGGGCTGCCCCGTCGTCCGCGAAGATGGCGCACCGTCTTGTGATCTCGCAGGATCAGCCCGGGAAGGGTCCGTGAGGCTGTGCCATGCCCATCGTTCCCGCCGGGGCCCTGCGGCGGCCCGATCGTGCGAGGAGCACACCGGCGATCAGGAGTACCAGCCCCGCGCCGGCGGCCACGAGGCCCGTCATCCACAGCCCCTGCTCCAGCGGCGCATGCCTGGTCTTCGGGGTTCCGTCCGGAGTCGCCAGGTGCTCCCTGCCGTGGTACGTCACCGGAGCGGTCCTGTCCTCGGGGGGCGAGGCGGCGGCCTTCACCGCCGCGGCGGCGTCGATCGGTCCGTAGCCGAGCCGGGCGCTGCCGCCCCCCGCGGGGCGATGTGCGGTGGCGATCAGGACGTCGTTCACCTGCGCCGGGGTCAGTTTCGGGTTCTTGCCGTACATGAGCGCCACGACCCCGGCGGCCAGCGCGCACGCCGGTGAGGTGCCGTTGATCTTCAGGTAGCCGCCGGTGTTCTTCGCACTGACGATGCCGACGCCGGGTGCGGCCACATCGTTGTAGGTGTGCACGGTGGAGAAGCCGGCGCGCCCACCGCCCGGCTGAGTGGCGGCCACCGCGATCACGCCCGGGTATCCGGCCGGGTAGGAGTTGTCGTTGAGTTTGTCGCCCGAGTTGCCGGCCGACGCCAGCAGCGTCACCCCCTTGCGGAGGGCATAGGCCACGGCCTCGGTCTCTTCGTCGTCGTAGGTGCTGAAACCGTCCGCGCTGCCGAACGACATGGAGATCACGTCGGCGCCGTGGTCGGCCGCGTAGCGGATGCCTTGCGCGGCCGGGCTCTTGCCGCCCTTGCGGAGATGTTCCAAGTCCTTCGCGGCGGTCTTCTCGTCGTCCTTGTCGGAGGTGACGCGCACGGCGAGGATCCTGGCTCCGGGGGCCACCTTGAGGACGTCCGAGGCCATGGCCGTACCGTGCCCTCCCCAGTCCGGGTCCCCCGGCCGCAGCCCGTCCTGGCGGTAGTCGGGGCCGGTCGTCACCCTGCCCTTCAGGGCCGGGTGGCCGGCCACCACGCCGCTGTCGAGGACCGCGACCGTCACTCCTTCGCCCTTGCTCTGCTGCTGCGCCGCGGACAGGCCGAGTGCGCCCCCTTCCCACCCGACCGGTGCCGCCGCCTGTGCGGGGGCGGCGGCCAGAGTGCACAGCAGACCGGTGAGGGCGACCGCGGTGCAGGTGGCGCGTATCGTCTTGAGCTTCACTGCGGGTCTCACCTTGCCAGGTTCAGGATGTGGGCGTGGAACGTCTCGCTGAGCGCCTTGGCCTCGTCCATCCAGGGCTGTCTGTCCGCGTCGTTCCCCTCGAAGCCGCTGGGCAGGGTGGACGAGGCGCGCCCGTCGACGGCGCCCGTGGTGACGGCGACGGCGTAGGGGAAGTCGTCTCCCAGGCCGGTGCCGCCCATGCCGTTGCGCCTGCGCTCCTGCCACTTCGCCGCGAGCGTCCCCGGTACCCGCAGCGGGACCACCGCGGCGTCGGGAACGTCCGCCGACTGCTGGTCGTCGAGATACTCGCCCATCTCCTGTGCGGCGGTTCCGCCCTTGGGCAGCACGATGACCGCGACGGTGGCGACCATTTCCCCGGTGAGATCGACGTACGTGGCGCGCAGTACGGCCTTGCAGCCGAGCCGCTGGGCGGTCTTGCGCGTCTCTCCGCTGAGACCGGCGGAGCACGAGGTGTCCTCGGAGACGCCCATCCGGCTCCACTGCGCAACGTTCTTGTCCGAGGCCTGGTGGGTGTAGTCGGGCGGTTCGCCGATGGTCGCAGGGAAGAGACGGCCGACGGTCTCGTCGCGCCACAGCACCGGCCCGTAGGCGTCGGAGTTGGGCACCGACTGCCGGCTGTTGCCGTACGCGTGCGCCGCCAGTGCTCCGCCGCCGAGCATGCCGAGTACACCGAACACGCCGAGCAGACTGCCCAGGACCTTCCGGGCGGTGCGTCCTGAGCCCGCGGGGGCCGCCGGCGGCCCGGGCACGGGATGTGCGGGCGCGGGGTAGGCACCGTACGGTGAGGGCCCCGCGTGGGCCGGAGCGGCAATCGGGGGTGCCGTCGGCATGGGCGGCGGCACCGGGGCCGGGCCCTGCCACTGTGGTTGCGGCTGCCAACCGCCGTGCGAGGGCGGCTGCCCATACGGATGGCCGCTTCCCGGCGGCGGGGGGTAAGACATGGGTGGTTCCCTCTCACAGGTCAATCTGCGAGGGAGCACGATGCCTGGTCCGGCTCACGTGGCAGAGCACACACCTCGAACGACCTGC
Source organism: Streptomyces sp. NPDC053069 (assembly GCF_044546895.1). Lineage (NCBI taxonomy): Bacteria > Bacillati > Actinomycetota > Actinomycetes > Kitasatosporales > Streptomycetaceae > Streptomyces > Streptomyces sp. NPDC053069. The sequence continues at coordinate 482,012 of NZ_JBITZN010000003.1, forward strand.
ACACCAGGATGCAGCGAGGCACAACTTCAGCCACCCGCGCACCTCTTCGGCGCCCCCGCGAATCTGACGACAGCTTATGACCTTCGCAGACGCAAGGCGTGTGCCGCTCGTGGAGTTCGTATAACGATCTCATCCCTTCGCCACGGCACCTGCTGGGCCCTTCACCCAGTGAACTCATCTGCAGGGGCGTCGACTTTCCTTGCTTCAAGCCTTGACGACCGCAGAGAGGGGGAGCACATTGGCGGCACGGTGAGAGCGCTCTCAGAATGCTCGGCGAGCGCCCGCCGAGGGCTCCCCGCACAACTCCCCGTACCCGAGAGGCCTCCCCCATGAGCGATTGCTCCGGCATACCCGGAATCCACCGCCGCCGGCGCCCCCTGCGGCGCGCTCTCGTCGCCGTCGCCGCGACGCTCGGCCTGGCCGCGGCCGTCGCCACGGCGGCCTCCGCACCGGCGAACGCCACCGCCCCCGCCCCTCCCTCGGGCTGGACCCAGGTCTTCCTGGACGACTTCGACGGCGCGGCCGGCTCCGGCGTGAACACCGCCGACTGGCAGTACGACACTGGCACTTCGTACCCGGGCGGCGCCGCGAACTGGGGTACCGGCGAGGTCGAGACGATGACGTCGAACACGAACAATGTGGCGCTGGACGGCAAGGGCGATCTGCTCATCACGCCGCGCCGGGACGCCTCCGGCAACTGGACCTCCGGGCGGATCGAGACCACCCGCACCGACTTCCAGCCCCCGGCCGGCGGCAAGCTGCGCGTCGAGGCCCGGATCCGGATGCCCGATGTGACCGGTGACGCGGCCGCCGGCTACTGGCCGGCGTTCTGGATGCTGGGCGCACCGTACCGCGGCAACTACCAGAACTGGCCGAGCGTCGGCGAGCTGGACATCATGGAGAACGTCCAGGGCCTGAACAAGACGTGGGCCACCGTGCACTGCGGCACCAACCCCGGCGGCCCGTGCAACGAGACGACGGGCCTCGGCAACTCGACCGCGTGTCCGAACACCACCTGCCAGTCGGGCTTTCACACCTACACGATGGAGTGGGACCGCTCGGTGAGCCCGGAGGCGATCCGCTTCGCCGTCGACGGCGTGACCTACCAGACGGTCACGGCGAACCAGGTGGACGCGACGACCTGGGCCAACGCCACGAACCACGGCTTCTTCGTCATCCTGAACGTGGCGATGGGCGGCGGCTTCCCGGGGGCGTTCGGTGGCGGCCCGACCGGCGCGACGGAGCCCGGCCACCCCATGGCCGTCGACTATGTGCAGGTCCTGCAGTCCTCGGGCAACGGCGGTGGCACCACTCCCCCGCCGTCCGGCAACCGCGACGCCTACAGCACCGTCCAGGCCGAGTCCTACGACAGCCAGTCCGGCCTCGGCACCGAGACCACCACGGACACCGGAGGCGGTCAGGACATCGGCTGGATCGCGAACGGCGACTGGGCGCTGTACAAGGGCGTGAACTTCGGCTCGACACCGGCCAGGCAGTTCTACGCGCGCGTGGCGAGCGGGGCGGCGTCCGGGGTGAGCGGGCTGGTGGAGGTGCGACTGGACAGCCGTGGCAACGCACCCATCGGCAGCTTCGCGGTGGGCAGCACCGGCGGCTGGCAGACGTGGAAGACGGTGCCGGCCAACATCAGCGCGGTGACCGGCACCCATGACGTCTATCTGACCTTCTCCAGCGGCCAGTCCGCGGACTTCGTGAACATGAACTGGTTCGACTTCGGTCACTGACCTGGAACGGCCGTACGGCCCTGGAGCCGGCACCAGGACGGCCCGGTGCTCGCCCCAGCGCGGTGACACCGGCGGCCCGCGAAGCTGAACGGGTCCGCCGGGGGCGGCAACTGGCCGCCGGCGGCTGCCGGCGCAGCACGAGCAGCACGGCCGGGGCACCCTGGTCCGGGCCGAGAAGCCGTACACCGTCGCGGGCCGTGGCGGCCGGTGGGGCGGGGGCGCCCCGGCCCGCGCCTTCGCGCCCGGACGGCGTACGCCGACAGAACAGGCCGTCACCGCCCACACGGAGCACTGCCGGACGGCTCTGGGCAGGAACGGCGTGAACGCACGGGTCGTCGATGTGGGCGCCGCCGACCACCACGGCTCCCGGCACCTGGGGGCCGACGCCGCGGCCACGCCGCCGATCGTCCGCTGGTTCGGGGAACTGGCCCGCAGTTGAGCCGAACACGGTGCGCGGCGGAAGGTTCAGCGCAGCTCCGCCCGGAACGCCACCGGCGTCTGCCCGGTGTGCAGATGGAAGAACTTGGTGAAGTTCGCCGCGTCGGGAAAGCCCACCGCTGCCCCGACGCGGCCGATCGGCATGTCGGTGTGGGCGAGGAGGCGCTTGGCCTCCAGGACGACGCGTTTGTCGATGAACCCCTTGGGGGTCTCACCGGTGGCGGCACGGACGGCGCGGACGAGGGTGCGGCGGGAGTACCCGAGTGCGTCGGCGTAGGCGCTGACGCTGTGGTTGGTGGCGAAGCCGTGCTCGACGGCGTCCCGGAAGCGGGTGAAGGTGCTGTCCGTCTGCTGCCGGGTGACCTCCGCCGAGCTGGCCGCGAGATGCGCGAGGCGCAGCAGGAACGCGGTGAGGGTGTGTCTGAGGACGGCGGTGTGCAGGCTGAGCGGCAGCGTGGCCGTGTCCTGGTACTCGCGGCGCAGCTGGTCGAGGGAGGCCTTGAGGGCGATGAGCCGGTCCGGGGCGGGGTGCAGCAGGGGCGGGAGGTCGTAGCGGTACAGGCCGGTGGCCTCGACGGTCGCCCGGGGCAGAAAGCCGGGCTGCATGGTCAGGACGGTTCCGCGGTACACGGTCTCGCGGGAGAAACGGTGGACCTGTCCGGGGCGGATCCAGAGCAGGTCGCCGGCACCCGCCTCGTACTCGGCGAAGTCGATCATGTGCCGTACGGGGCCGTCGGTGAACAGCATGACGACGTGGAAGTCGATGCGGTGGACGCGGTGCAGGGGGGCGTCGGCGTGCCAGGTGCGGTCGGTTCCCATGGGGCCGATCTGCATGCCGACGCCGCCGACGGCCAGTTCGGCCGGGAAGGGAAAGGTTCGGATGCCGTCGCCGTCAGCCTGAGAGGTTCCGTCCGTCATGTCCTTTTCGTGCCGTCCCTGTCGCGCGCTCGCTGTCCCAGATTCACCACAGGCTGACACACCCCGACCTTTCCTCGAAAAAGTCAGACTTTTAAGTTTGAACGCGTCAGGCCAGCAATCCCGCACTGAACGAGGACTTCTTGAAGATGACCACGCAGACTCCCGACGGATTCGAGTGGACCGACCTCGACCGGCGTGCTGTGGACACCGCCCGTCTTCTGGCGGCTGACGCGGTCCAAAAGGTGGGCAACGGCCACCCGGGCACCGCGATGAGCCTGGCACCTGCCGCATACACGATCTTTCAGAAGGTGATGCGTCACGATCCCGCCGACCCCGAGTGGACCGGCCGGGACCGTTTCGTCCTCTCCCCCGGCCACACCTCGCTGACCCTCTACACGCAGCTGTTCCTCTCCGGGTACGAGCTGGAGCTGGACGACCTGAAGGCATTCCGGACCCAGGGCTCCAGGACACCGGGGCACCCCGAGTACGGGCACACCGCCGGCGTCGAGACCACCACCGGCCCGCTCGGCCAGGGGGTCGCCAACGCGGTCGGCATGGCGATGGCGGCCCGCTACGAGCGCGGCCTGTTCGACCGGGACGCGCCGCAGGGCGAGTCCCCCTTCGACCACACCGTCTGGGCGATCGTCTCCGACGGCGACCTGGAGGAGGGCGTCTCCGCCGAGGCCTCCTCGCTCGCCGGTCACCAAAGGCTCGGCAACCTCGTCCTCCTGTACGACGACAACCACATCTCCATCGAGGGCGACACCGCAACCGCGTTCTCCGAGGACGTGCTGAAGCGGTACGAGGCCTACGGCTGGCACACCCAGCGCATCGAGCCCGCCGCCGACGGCGACATCGACGTGCCCGCCCTGCACACGGCCCTGAAGGCCGCGCAGGCCGAGACCGAGCGGCCCTCGATCATCGCGATGCGCACGATCATCGCCTGGCCGGCCCCGAACGCGCAGAACACCGAGGCCGCGCACGGCTCGGCGCTGGGCGCGGAGGAGATCGCGGCCACCAAGCGCGTCCTCGGCTTCGACCCCGGGCAGGCCTTCCAGGTCGAGGAGGCGGTGCTCAAGCACACGCGCCGGGCGCTGGACCGGGGTGCCGAGGCGCACGCGGCCTGGGACAAGCGGATCGCCGAGTGGCGTGCCGCCGACGCCGAGCGAGCCGCCCTCTTCGACCGGATCGCCAAGGGCGAGCTGCCCGAGGGCTGGGAGAGGAACATCCCGGTGTTCGAGGAGGGCAGGTCGGTCGCCACCCGCGCCGCCTCCGGCAAGGTGCTCCAGGCGCTCGGCCCGGTGATCCCCGAGCTGTGGGGCGGCTCCGCCGACCTGGCAGGGTCCAACAACACCACCATCGACAAGACCAGCTCGTTCCTGCCCGAGGGCAACCCGCTGCCCGAGGCCGACCCGTACGGCCGAACCGTCCACTTCGGCATCCGCGAGTTCTCGATGGCCGCGGAGATGAACGGCATCGCCCTGCACGGCAACACCCGCATCTACGGCGGCACCTTCCTCGTCTTCTCCGACTACATGCGCAACGCCGTGCGGATGTCGGCGCTCATGCAGCTGCCGGTGACGTACGTGTGGACGCACGACTCCATCGGCCTGGGCGAGGACGGCCCCACCCACCAGCCCGTCGAGCACCTCGCGTCCCTGCGCGCCATCCCGGGCCTGAACATCGTCCGCCCGGCCGACGCCAACGAGACCGCGATCGCCTGGGCCGAGATCCTGAAGAGGCACGCCACCAGCCCCGCCCCGCACGGGCTCGCGCTCACCCGCCAGGGCGTGCCGGTGTACGCGCCGAACGAGGACGCGGCCAAGGGCGGCTATGTGCTGCGCGAGTCGTCGACCGAGGTCCCGGAGGTGATTGTCATCGCGACGGGCTCCGAGGTGCAGCTGGCCGTGGCCGCGCGGGAGCAGCTGGAAGCCGAGGGGATCGGCACGCGCGTGGTGTCCATGCCGTCGGTGGAGTGGTTCGAGGAGCAGCCGCGCGAGTACCGCGAGCGGGTGCTGCCGCCGGCCGTGAAGGCCCGGGTCGCCGTCGAGGCCGGGATCGCTCTGACCTGGTACCGGTTCGTGGGCGACGCGGGACGCATCGTCTCCCTTGAGCACTTCGGCGCTTCCGCCGACGCGAAGACCCTGTTCACCGAGTTCGGCTTCACCCCCGAGAACGTCGCCGCCGCGGCCCGCGAGTCGCTCGCCGCCGTGCGCGCCTGACACCGACGCCCGATACCGACGCAAGCAGAAAGATGATCACTGTGACCGAAGCAATCGCGACCCCGGGAGCCCTCAAGCGCCTCGCCGACGAGGGCGTGTCGATCTGGCTCGACGACCTGTCGCGCAAGCGGATCACGTCGGGCAGCCTCGCCGAGCTGGTGGCGAGCGGCAGCGCCGTCGGTGTCACCACCAACCCGTCGATCTTCCAGGCCGCCATCGGCTCCGGCGAGGGCTACGAGGAGCAGCTCACCGACCTCGCCGTACGGGGGGTGACGGTGGACGAGGCGGTGCGGATGATGACGACCGCCGACGTGCGGGCTGCCGCCGATATCCTGGATTCTGTATACAGCACATCGAAGGGTGTGGACGGCCGCGTCTCCATCGAGGTAGACCCGCGCCTGGCCCACGACACCGGGGCCACCGTCGCCGAGGCCAAGCAGCTGGCGTGGCTGGTGAACCGCCCCAATGTCATGATCAAGATCCCGGCGACCAGGGCGGGCCTGCCGGCCATCACCGAGGTCATCGGCCTCGGCATCAGCGTCAATGTGACCCTGATCTTCTCCCTGGAGCGCTACCGCGAGGTCATGGCCGCCTACCTGGCCGGCCTGGAGAAGGCCCGCGAGCGCGGCATCGACCTGTCCACGATCCACTCCGTGGCGTCCTTCTTCGTCTCCCGCGTGGACACCGAGATCGACAAGCGGCTGACCGCCCTGGGCACCGACGAGGCCCTGGCCCTCAAGGGCCGCGCGGCCCTCGCCAACGCCCGGCTCGCCTACGAGGCGTACGAGGAGGTGTTCGGCTCCGACCGGTGGCTGGCGCTCGCCGGTGCCAAGGCCAACAAGCAGCGCCCGCTGTGGGCGTCCACCGGTGTGAAGGATCCTGCATACAAGGACACCCTGTACGTGGACGAGCTGGTCGCGCCGGGCACGGTCAACACCATGCCGGAGGCCACCCTGAACGCCGTCGCCGACCACGGCGAGATCACCGGCGACACGGTGACCGGCGGCTACGCGCAGGCCCACGCCGACCTGGCCGCCGTGGAGCGGCTCGGCATCTCCTACGACGAGGTCGTCCAGCAGCTGGAGGACGAGGGCGTCGCCAAGTTCGAGGCGGCCTGGCAGGAGCTGCTGGACGCCGTAGCGAAGTCCCTGAAGAGCAAGGGAGTTGACGCCCGATGACCGACAACGCACCCGCCGCCGCCCCGGCGCCCGCAGAGGTGCCGGTCCCGGTGGCCCCGCCGGGACGTGCTCTCGCCGACTGGGAGAATCCGCTGCGGGACGCCCGTGACCGCCGGCTCCCCCGGATCGCGGGCCCGTCCGGGCTGGTCATCTTCGGTGTGACCGGTGACCTGTCCCGCAAGAAGCTGATGCCCGCGGTGTACGACCTCGCCAACCGCGGTCTGCTGCCGCCGGGCTTCTCCCTCGTCGGGTTCGCCCGCCGGGACTGGGAGGACCAGGACTTCGCCCAGGTCGTCCACGACGCGGTCCGCGAGCACTCCCGCACCCCGTTCCGCGAGGAGGTGTGGCAGCAGCTCGCCGAGGGCATGCGGTTCATCCCCGGCGACTTCGACGACGACACCGCGTTCAAGCAGCTGAAGGACGCCGTCGAGGAGCTGGACGCCTCCCGCGGCACGGGAGGCAACTTCGCGTTCTATCTCTCGGTTCCGCCGAAGTTCTTCCCGAAGGTCGTGCAGCAGCTGAAGAAGCACGGCCTGGCCTCCCCGCCGCAGGGATCCTGGCGGCGCGCGGTCATCGAGAAGCCCTTCGGGCACGACCTGGACAGCGCCCGCGAACTGAACGCGATCGTGCACGAGGTGTTCGAACCGGACCAGGTGTTCCGGATCGACCACTACCTCGGCAAGGAGACCGTCCAGAACATCCTGGCGCTGCGCTTCGCCAACCAGATGTACGAGCCGATCTGGAACCGGTCGTACGTCGACCACGTCCAGATCACCATGGCCGAGGACATCGGCATCGGCGGCCGGGCCGGCTACTACGACGGCATCGGCGCCGCCCGTGACGTCATCCAGAACCACCTGCTGCAGCTGATGGCGCTGACCGCCATGGAGGAGCCGATCGCGTTCGACGCGGAGGCGCTGCTCACCGAGAAGCTGAAGGTGCTGAAGTCGGTGCGCCTGCCCGAGGACCTCGGCCGGCACACCGTGCGGGCGCAGTACGCGGGGGGCTGGCAGGGCGGCGAGAAGGTCGTCGGCTACCTCCAGGAGGACGGCATCGACCCCAAGTCGAAGACCGACACCTTCGCCGCGATCAAGCTGGGCATCGACAACCGCCGCTGGGCGGGCGTCCCCTTCTATCTGCGCACCGGAAAGCGTCTCGGCCGCCGGGTGACCGAGATCGCGGTGGTCTTCAAGCGGGCCCCGCACTCCCCGTTCGACTCCACCGCGACCGAGGAGCTGGGCCAGAACGCGATCGTCATCCGCGTCCAGCCGGACGAGGGCATGACCGTGCGGTTCGGCTCGAAGGTGCCGGGCACGTCGATGGAGATCCGGGACGTGTCGATGGACTTCGCGTACGGCGAGTCGTTCACCGAGTCCAGCCCGGAGGCGTACGAGCGGCTCATCCTGGACGTGCTGCTCGGCGACGCGAATTTGTTCCCCCGTCACCAGGAAGTGGAAGAGTCCTGGAAGATCCTCGACCCGATCGAGGCGTACTGGGCGGCGCACGGCAGGCCGGCGCAGTACGCGTCGGGCAGCTGGGGACCGAGTGAAGCGGACGAGATGCTCGCACGAGACGGACGGAGCTGGCGCAGGCCATGAAGATCGACCTGACCGACACCACGGCAAGCAAGATCAACAAGGCGTTGGTGCAGGGCCGCCGCGCCATCGGCACCCCGGCCGTGGGCATGGTCCTGACGATGGTCATCGTCACGGACGAGGAGAACGCCTACGACTCGATCAAGGCCGCCGAGGAGGCCTCGCACGAGCACCCCTCGCGGACCCTGGTCGTCATCAAGAGGCACGCCCGCACCCTGCGCGACCGCACCCACTCCCGGCTGGACGCGGAGGTCCGGGTCGGTTCCGAGGCGGGCACCGGGGAGACGGTCGTGCTGCGCACCTACGGCGAGGTGTCCGACCACGCCGACTCGGTCGTCCTGCCGCTGCTGCTGCCGGACGCGCCCGTCGTCGTGTGGTGGCCGGTGGAGGCCCCCGACACCCCGTCCAAGGACCCGCTCGGCGCGCTGGCCCAGCGCCGGATCACCGACCTGTACGCGGTCGAGCGGCCGATGGAGGTCCTGGAGACCCGCGCCCGCAACTACGCGCCCGGCGACACCGACCTCGCCTGGACCCGGCTGACGCTGTGGCGGTCCATGCTGGCCGCCGCGCTCGACCAGGCCCGGGTGAAGGTGACCACGGCGGCCGTCGAGGCCGAGGCGGACAACCCCAGCGCCGAGCTGCTGTCCCGCTGGCTGGAGGCCCGCCTGAACGTCACCGTGGACCGCGTGGTCAGCGCCGGCCCGGTCGTCACGGCCGTACGCCTCGGCACCGCGAACGGCGAGATCGTCATCGACCGCCCCGAGGGCCCCCTCGCGACCCTGACCCTGCCGGGCCAGCCGCCGCGCACCCTTGCCCTGAAGGTCCGCCCCACCTCCGAACTCATCGCCGAGGAGCTGCGCCGCCTCGACGCCGACGAGATGTACGCCATCGCCCTCAAGGGCGAGGCCGCCAAGGAGAACGCCTGACATGGCACAGTCCGAGTTCCCCAAGCTCACCAGCCGGCCCGAGTGGACGGCCCTCGCCGACCACCGCGCCGAGGGGCAGCCGCAGCTGCGCGAGCTGTTCGCGGCGGACCCCGGCCGCGCCGAGCGGTATGTCGTACGGGCCGGCGACCTGTACATCGACTACAGCAAGCACCTGATCACCGACGAGACCCTGGCCCTGCTCCAGGAACTCGCCGCCGCCACCGGCGTGTTCGCGCTGCGCGACGCCATGTTCCGCGGCGAGAGGATCAACCTCACCGAGGACCGGGCCGTGCTGCACACCGCGCTGCGTTCCGCACGGGACGCGGTGATCGAGGTCGACGGCGAGAACGTCGTGCCCAAGGTGCACGCGGTCCTGGACAAGATGGCCCACTTCGCCGACCGGGTCCGCTCGGGCGAGTGGACCGGCCACACCGGCAGGCGGATCAGGAACGTCGTCAACATCGGCATCGGCGGCTCCGACCTCGGCCCGGCCATGGCCTACGAGGTGCTGCGCCCTTACACCGCACGGGAGTTGACGTTCCGGTTCGTGTCGAACGTGGACGGCGCCGACCTGCACGAGGCCACCCGTGACCTGGACCCGGCGGAGACGCTGTTCATCGTCGCGTCCAAGACGTTCACCACGATCGAGACGATCACCAACGCCACCTCGGCGCGCAAGTGGCTGCTCGACGGGCTCGGCGGCGAGGAGAAGGCGGTCGCCAGGCACTTCGTGGCACTGTCCACGAACGCCGAGAAGGTCACCGAGTTCGGCATCGACCCGGACAACATGTTCGAGTTCTGGGACTGGGTCGGCGGCCGGTACTCGTACGACTCGGCGATCGGCCTCTCCCTGATGATCGCCATCGGGCCCGACCGGTTCCGGGAGATGCTCGACGGCTTCCGGCTGATGGACGACCACTTCCGCACCGCGCCCGCCGAGGCCAACGCGCCGCTGCTGCTGGGCCTGCTGGGCATCTGGTACGGCAACTTCCACGACGCCCAGTCGCACGCGGTGCTGCCGTACAGCCACTACCTGTCGAAGTTCACCGCCTACCTCCAGCAGCTGGACATGGAGTCCAACGGCAAGTCGGTGCAGCGCGACGGCGAGCCGGTGCAGTGGCAGACCGGGCCGGTCGTCTGGGGCACCCCGGGCACCAACGGCCAGCACGCCTACTACCAGTTGATCCACCAGGGCACCAAGCTGATCCCGGCGGACTTCATCGGCTTCGCCCGCCCGGTCGACGAGCTGAGCGCCGAACTCAAGGCCCAGCACGACCTGTTGATGGCCAACTTCTTCGCCCAGACCCAGGCACTCGCCTTCGGCAAGAGTGCCGATGAGGTCCGCGCCGAGGGCGTGCCCGAGGAGCAGGTGGCGCACCGCACCTTCCAGGGCAACCACCCCACCACCACGGTCCTCGCCCCCGAGCTGACCCCGTCCGTGCTCGGCCAGCTGATCGCCCTCTACGAGCACAAGGTGTTCGTGCAGGGCGCGGTGTGGAACATCGACTCCTTCGACCAGTGGGGCGTGGAGCTGGGCAAGGTCCTCGCCAAGCGGGTCGAGCCCGCGCTGACCGAGGGCGCACAGGTCCCCGGTCTCGACCCGTCCACCACGGCCCTCGTCGCCGCCTACCGCACCTTCAAGAACGCTCAGGAAGTGAACTGATCATGCAGCTCGGTCTCATCGGTCTCGGCAAGATGGGCGGCAACATGCGCGAGCGGATCCGCCGCGCCGGCCACACCGTCATCGGCTACGACCGCAATCCCGAGGTCTCCGACGTCAAGTCCCTCGCCGAACTGGTCGAGAAGCTGGACGCGCCACGCCATGTGTGGGTGATGGTCCCGGCCGGCACCGCCACGCAGACCGTCATCGACGAACTGGGCGACCTGCTGCAGCCCGGCGACACGGTGATCGACGGCGGCAACTCCCGCTGGACGGACGACGAGAAGCACGCCGCCGCCCTCGGCATCAAGGGCATCGGCTTCGTCGACGCCGGTGTCTCCGGCGGGGTGTGGGGCCTGCAGAACGGCTACGCGCTCATGGTCGGCGGCGACAAGGCGCACGTGGAGCCGCTGGAGCCGATCTTCGAGGCGCTCAAGCCGGAGGGCCCGTACGGCTATGTCCACGCGGGCCGGGTCGGCGCCGGGCACTTCTCGAAGATGGTCCACAACGGCATCGAGTACGCCATGATGCAGGCGTACGCCGAGGGCTGGGAGCTGCTGGAGAAGGTGCACTCGGTGGAGAACGTCCGCGAGGTGTTCCGCTCCTGGCAGGAGGGCACCGTGATCCGTTCCTGGCTGCTGGACCTCGCGGTCAACGCCCTGGACGAGGACGAGCACCTGCAGAAGCTGCGCGGCTACGCGGAGGACTCCGGCGAGGGCCGCTGGACGGTGGAGGCGGCGATCGACAACGCCGTACCGCTCCCGGCGATCACGGCCTCGCTCTTCGCCCGGTTCGCCTCCCGGCAGGACGACTCACCGCAGATGAAGATGATCGCGGCGCTGCGCAACCAGTTCGGCGGCCACGCGGTCGAGAAGAAGGACTGACGCCCTCGCCCTGTCCAGCCCGCTGGACAGGGCAATCCGCACCGCCGAGCCGGCGGGCCCGACCGGAGCCGTGCCCGACCCCGATCTGCACGAGTGGCACTACGGCGGCTACGAGGGCGTCACCACCGTCGACATCCACCGCACCCGCCCCGGCTGGGACCTGTGACGGCCCTTCCGGGAGCGAGACACCGTACGGCTCGCAGCCGCGCGGACTGTGAGGAACATCCCGGCCACCACCCCGGGCCCGGCTTCTACAATCTCCGGCACGCACAGTGAGCGTGCCGCCCCGGCGGCCACCGGCCCGAAGGAAAGCGATGACCAGCGTCGAAGAACCGGTACGCCCCGGGGGACGCGTACGCGACGCGGCCCGCACCAAGGCCGAGATCCTGGACGTGGCCACGCAGGAGTTCGCCCGAGCCGGCTACGACGGCGCCCGCGTGGACGAGATAGCGGCCCGCACCCGCACCACCAAGCGGATGATCTACTACTACTTCGGCGGCAAGGAGCAGCTGTTCACGGCCGTGCTGGAGCGGGCGTACGGAGTGATCCGCGAGGCCGAGCAGCAGCTGGACGTCGAGCACCTGGACCCGGTCGCCGCGATCCGGCGGCTGGCCGAGCTGACCTTCGACCACCACGAGCGGCACCCGGACTTCATCCGGCTGGTCGGTATCGAGAACATCCACGGGGCCGAGCACCTCGCGGCCTCCGGGAAGCTCGGCAGGACCGGCTCACCGGCCCTGGAGCTGATCCGCCGGATCCTCGCCGCGGGGCGGGAGTCCGGGCTGTTCACAGCCGATGTGGACGCGGTCGACCTGCACGCGGTGATCAGCTCGTTCTGCTTCTTCCGGGTCGCCGGCCGGAACACCTACGGCGCCCTGTTCGGCCGGGACCTGGCGGACCCCGCCCGGCGGGAGCACTACCGGACCATGCTCGGCGACATGGTGATCGCCTACCTGACGGCGGAGCGGGCGGCCGGCTGACCGCCGTAGCCCCGGCTGCCCACCGCGGCTGACTCTGCACATCCGGGTCGGGGAGCCGGTTCGTTGATCAGCAGCGGGGATCCGGTCTCGGGTGGCGCGGCTCGTAGAGGGTGAGTTCACCGCCGCCCGGCAGGCGCAGGGTGGTCACCCGGCCCCACCGGGCCTCCTCCACCGGACGGGTGAACTCCACGCCATGTCCGGCGAGTTGACGCTGCGTCGCGTCGAGGTCGTCGCACATCAGCATCAGCTCGTGCGCGGGCTCGCCGTCGGTGGGGTGACAGGCCACCTCGGCAGGCGGTGCCTGGAAGATCAGCCAGCCGTGGCCCGCGTCGACGTGCGCCCAGCCGAGGGTGTCGCGCAGAAAGGCCCGGTCGGCCTCCGCGTCGCGGCTGTAGAGCACCACATGTGCACCGTTGATCACGCGCGGAGGCTAGTGCGGCGGAGGGGTCCGGGCAAGCACCGGCCGCCTGCGCCCCGCCGTGCGGCCCGGTCACGGGGCCGGGTTCACGGCCGCGTCGAGGAGCGGGCCGAGTTCCCTCACGGCCGTGGTCAGGGGGCCTGCGTCGCGTTCGGCGCGGGCCATGAGGATCGCTCCCTCCAGCGTGCTGATCATCAGTGTGGCGAGGGATGCGGCACGGGCCCCGGGCACCCCCATGCCGGCCAGGGCCTCGGCGAGCGGGTTCCGCCAGGTCGTGAACGCGGCGGCCACGGCCTCCTGGGTCGATCCGGCGGCGGAGGTGCACTCGACCGTGGCGGCGGTCACCGGGCAGCCCGCCGCGAAGCCGTCCGTCGCGTACTCGTCGGTCCACTGCGCGACCATCGCCGCGAACAGGGCGCTCGGCGTCGGCTCCTCAAGTCCCGCCAGAAAACGGGCGATGCGCCGGCCCGCGTACCGTCCGGCCCAGGCGACCGCCTCGTTGACCAGCTGTTCCTTTCCACCCGGGAAGTAGTGCTGGAGCGAACCGCGCGGTGCGCCGGCGTGCGCGGCGACCTCGCGCAGACCGGTGGCGGCGACTCCGTCGCGGCGGATGAGCTGGGCGGCGCTGAAGACCATCCGCTCCCGCGGCCCCCGTCTCGCCTCGCTCATCGCGGCCCTCCGTTCCTCACGGCGCCCACTCTATGACCGGCGTCATAACGACCGCTACTATGACAGCGGTCATAGTCCGCTCCGGGAGCAGAGGACGGTCCCCGTGCACGTCGGTTTCATCGGTCTCGGTGTGATGGGCCGGCCCATGGCGCAGCGCCTGGTGTCCGCCGGCACTCCCCTGGTGGTCTGGAACCGGACTCCGGGACGCACCGCAGCCCTGCGCGCGGCCGGGGCCTCGGTCGCCGCGGACGCCGACGAGGTGTTCGCACGGTCGGACGTGGTGCTGCTGATGCTCGCCGACGAGGCCGCGGTCGACGCCGTCCTCGGCCGCGGCACCCGTGTGTTCGCCGCGCGCGTCGCCGGGCGCACCGTCGTCCACATGGGCACCACCTCGCCCGAGTACTCCCACGCCCTGGAGAGGGACATCCGGGCGGCCGGCGGCGGGTACGTCGAGGCGCCCGTCTCCGGGTCGCGGGTGCCGGCGGAGGAGGGCCGGCTGGTGGCGATGCTCGCCGGGGAGGCGGACGCCGTGGACGCCGTACGGCCGCTGCTCGCGCCGTTGTGCCGGGAGACGTTCGTGTGCGGTCCCGCGCCCGGCGCCCTGTTGATGAAGTTGTCCGTGAACCTCTTCCTGATCACGCTGGTGACCGGCCTGACCGAGGCGTTCCACTTCGCCGAGCGCCAGGGCCTGGACCGCCGGCTGTTCCTGAAGGTCCTCGACGCGGGGCCCATGGCCAGCGCGGTCTCCCGGATGAAGGCACCCAAGCTGGGTGAGCGGGACTTCTCGGTTCAGGCGGCCGCGCTGGACGTCCTGAAGAACAACCGGCTCATCGCCGAGGCGGCGCGCAAGGCGCGGCTGGCCTCACCGCTCCTCGACGTGTGCCACACCCTGTTCGAGGAGACGGTGGCGCAGGGGTACGGCGGCGAGGACATGGTGGCCGTACTGCGCGCGATCGAGACCCGGTCCGCCGAGGCGTCGTAGCCGGCCGTCGCGGGTCAGCGCTTAGGGGCGCCGTAGACCCGGTCGACGTGCAGGCGCACCACGAGGCGTCGGTCGCGGACCATCGCCGCCCGGTAGTCGTCCCAGTCCGGGTGCTCGCCGAGCACGTCCCGGTACAGCCGGATCAGTTCCTCGACGGTCTCGTCGTGCGGGTCCCGGGCGACCGGGGACAGCTCGGCCGTGCCCTCGGCGACCGTGTACGCCCAGCGGTCGGCGCTGGTGACGTGGTAGGAGGCGCGGGGGTCGCGGCGCAGGTTGCGGGTCTTGGCGCGGTCGTCGGTGACCGAGATCCGGATGATCCGCTCGTCGGGGTAGTAGGCGTGGCTGACGTTGGACAGCTGGGGACGGCCGTCGCGCTTGAGGGTGACCAGCACCCCGCCATGGCCGTCGGAGAGGAGGTCGAGCAGCGCGTCCTGTGCCGGTTCCTGAGTCATGACGGGGTCAACCCTGCGCGGCCCGCCGGGCATTCCCTCAGCCGGGAGGAGCGGCAGGCGCCGCCCGCGACCCGCGGTAGACACTGTCTACGCACGCCTGGTAGACAGTGTCTATGACTGAGTCCGACATCGGGTTGCGCAAGCGTCTGGTCGACGTGGGAGCGGAGCTGCTGGCCGCCGAGGGGCTGCAGGCGCTCACCCTGCGGGAGATCGCCCGGCGCGCCGGCGTCTCGCACGGGGCGCCGCGCCGCTACTTCCCCACCCATCTGGAGCTGCTGTCGGCCATCGCCCGCCGCGGCTTCGACGATCTGGCCGAGCGGGTGCGCAGCACACTCGCACACGAGCCCGCCGACCCGCGCGCACAGGTGGCGGCGCTCGCGCGGACGTATCTGGAGTTCGCGCTGCACAACCCCGGCATGTACGAGCTGATGTTCCGTCACGACCTGCTGGAGAGCGGACATCTCGGGTTGCGGGAGACGAGTCTGCCCCTGTTCGGTGTGCTCGCCGGGCTGGTCGGTGAGGTGCGGCCCGAGGCCGACGCACGGCGGGTGGCGGGCGCACTGTGGGCGAACCTGCACGGGATCGCCCAGCTGTGGCGCTGGCGCAGCCTCCAACTGGCCCTCGGTGAGGACGACTTCGGCCGGTTGCTCGATGCGGTGCTGGCGGCCCACCTGGGCGCGGACGGCGACCGGTGAACCGGCGGTGGACGCTGGCGAGCAGTGTGGCGGGCGCGGTGGTCGTCGCGCTGGACGGCACGGTCCTCACGGTCGCCCAGCCCCGTCTGCAGGGGGACTTGGGCGCGTCGTTCGCCGAGGTGCAATGGACCAGTACGGCGTACCTCGTCGCGGTGGCGAGCCTGCTGGTGTTCGCGGGGCGGCTCGGCGACCGGTACGGGCAGCGGCGGGTGTTCGCGCTGGGCCTGCTGGGGTTCGGGGCGGCGTCGGCGGGGATCGGTGCCGCGCCCTCGGTGGGCTGGGTGATCGGACTGCGGGCGGTGCAGGGAGTGTTCGGCGCGCTGTTGCAGCCGGCCACGCTGGGCATGCTGCGGGCCGCGTTCCCGCCGGACCGGCTGGCCGGGCCGCTCGCCGTACGGACGGCCGCGATCGGGCTGGCGGCGGCAGCGGGGCCGCTGGTGGGCGGGGCGCTGGTGGGCGGCCTCGGCTGGCGGGCGGTGTTCTTCGTCAACGTGCTGCCCGCGCTCGTCTTCGGCCTGCCGGCCCTGCTGCGGCCACAGCCGCCCGCCGCGGGCTCCCGGACAGCGCTGGACGTGCCGGGGGCCGCGCTGCTCGCGGTGTCCCTGGCCTGCCTGGTGCACGCGCTGACCGCGCCGCCGGACTTCGTGGCGGGCCTCGCCGCCGCCGCGGTCACCGCCGCCGTCCTCGTGCGGCACGAACGGCGTACGGCGAGCCCGCTGCTGCCGGCCGCGGTCCTCGGCTCGCGGGCGGTCGGGGCGGCGCTCGGGATGCTGGTGGCCGTCTCCGCGGCCCTGTTCGGCGCCCTGTTCGTGGCCACCTACGTGCTGCAACGCCGGCTCGGCCTCGACCCGTTGCCCAGTGCCCTGCGCAGTCTGCCCCTGGCGGTGCTGATGGTGGCGTCCGCCGCGCTGTGCCCGGTGCTGCTGCGCCGGTTCGGGGCGCGCGGTACGACGACGGCGGCGACGGCTCTGCTGGCGCTCGGTGTCCTCGTGCTGTCCGGCACCACCGCCGCGCCGGCGCTCGGCTGTGCGTTCGCCCTGCTGGGCGCGGGCTTCGGCACGGTGATGGTGGCGGCCACCCAGGTGGTCGTACGGCGGGCGCAGGTGGCGGTGGCCGGAGTGGCGGGCGGACTGCAGCAGACAGCACTGAACGTCGGCCCGGCCGTCGGCGTCGCCACGGCGACCGCCCTGATGGACACCGGAACCGGTCAGGCCCTGCTGGTCCTGGCAGCCGTCGCAGCACTCGGCATACCGCTGGCCCGCGCGCTGCCGGGCATCGGGGACGGGGATGCACTGCCCGGCATCGGGGACGGGGATGCACTGCCGGGGGCCGGTGACGGGGATGCGCTGCCGGGGGCCGGTGACGACCGTTCGGTGCCCGGGCCGGACGGCGACGATCCGCTGCCAGGGACCACCCGCGCCCGATCGCTGCCTGGCATCGAGGGCGCCCCTTCGTCTTCCTAGACCGCAGGCATCATCCGCCGCCCGGACCCACCCTCGCCCGGCTGGTGCCCTGCGCCAAGGCGCCCCTTCGTTGCCCTGGACCGCGAGCGACCACCCGCTGCCGGAACCACCTCGCCCGGCTTCTGGCCCGCACCGAGGGCCACCCTTCGATGCCCTGGAGCCGCAAGCGACCATCCGTCAGGGACCGCCCGTGCCCGATCGCTGCCTGGCATCGAGGGCGCCCCTTCGTCTTCCTGGACCACAGGCACCATCCGCCGCCCGGACCCACCCCCCGCCCGGCTGGTGCCCTGCACCACGGGAAACCCTCGTCGCGTGGGACCGGAAGCCGCCGTCCGCTGCCCCGGGCCGGCCATGAGCCCTCTGCTGCCCGGGACCCTCTGGCGCCTCCCTGGCGGCGCGGTCCGGTGACGGGGGCGGGCGGCCGCTGCCGGTGCCGTTGCGTCGATGACGTGCGGCGCTGAGCAGCGGGTGGGTAAGGGTGCTCCTGCGGGACGATGAGGGGCGGGTGCTTCCGGTGGGCGGCCGGGGCATCGCGGACGAGGTGACCGGAGGAGAGCGATGGCACAGCTGCGGCAGGAAGCCGACCCGGGCGAGGCGGGGCTGGACGTCGAGGCGCTGGACCGCCTGGACCGGCAGTTCGCCCGCTACGTCGACCAGGGGCGGCTGCCCGGCTTTCTGGTGGCCCTGTCCCGCGGCGGCCGGGTCGCCCATCTCACCACATACGGCCGGCGCGATGTCGCGGCCGGCCTGCCGGTCGAGGCGGACACCCTGTGGCGGATCTACTCGATGACCAAGCCGGTCACCGCGGTCGCCGTGCTGCTGCTGGCGGAGGAGGGCAGGCTGTCCCTGGACGACCCACTGGACCGCCATCTGCCCGCATTCGCCGACCCGGTGGTGTACGAGGGCGGTTCGGGCGCCGAGGTGCGCACCCGCCCGGCCGCAGGCCCGATCCTGATCCGCCATCTGCTCACCCACACCGCCGGCCTCACCTTCGGCTTCTACTACCGTCACCCCGTCGACGCCCTGTACCGCGAGGCCGGCCTGGAGTACTCCGTCCCGCCGGGCAAGAACCTCGCCGAGACGGTCGCGGTGTACGCGCGCATGCCCCTGCAGTTCGATCCCGGCACACAGTGGAACTACTCGGTCGCCTCGAACGTGCTGGGCCGGGTCGTCGAGGTGGTGTCCGGGCAGCCGCTGGACGCGTTCTTCACCGAGCGGATCCTGCGTCCGCTCGGCATGACCGACACCGGCTTCCACCTCGGGCCCGGACATACGGGCCGACTGGCCGAGTTGTACGGGGAGACGGACGACGGCGGGATCGAGCCCGTGCCGGGACTGCCGGTGCACGGCCGGCCGCGGTTCCTGTCCGGCAGCGGCGGCCTGGTCTCCTCCGCGTACGACTTCCACCGGTTCATGGAGATGCTGCGCCGGGGCGGCGAACTGGACGGTGTCCGGCTGCTGTCCGCGGACAGCGTCGCGCAGATGACCCGCAATCAGCTGCCCGGCGGCGCGACGCTGCGGTCCTTCGGCGCACCCGTCCATCAGGAGCGGGGCAACGACGGGCTCGGCTTCGGCTTCAACGTGTCGGTGGTGACCGACCCG
Organism: Streptomyces sp. NPDC053069; assembly: GCF_044546895.1. Classification (NCBI taxonomy): domain Bacteria; kingdom Bacillati; phylum Actinomycetota; class Actinomycetes; order Kitasatosporales; family Streptomycetaceae; genus Streptomyces; species Streptomyces sp. NPDC053069. Next base: position 500,836 of record NZ_JBITZN010000003.1, read on the forward strand.
TCCCGCACCCCGGCCCCGTCCACCCTCGGCACGTACGGCTGGACCGGTGTGGCCACGACCGCGTTCTGGGTCGACCCGGCCCATGAGCTCACGGTGCAGTTCATGACGCAGATGCGCCCGAAGACGCTGAAGATCTTCCCGGAGCTGCGGCGGCTCGTGCACGCGGCACTGGTGGACTGAGCGCCGAGGACGCCGCCCGCCGCTCGTCCCCCATGGGGAGCGGCGGCGGGCCGCACGGTCCGGCTTCAGGAGCCGTGCGCGACGGCGTCCAGATGGGGCAGGATGTGGTCCATCCGCTCCCGCTTGGTGCGCAGATAGGTGATGTTGCTCTCGCACGGCTCGATCAGCAGCGGCACCTGCTCGGCGACCTGGACGCCGTGCCGGACCAGCGCCTCCCGCTTGCGCGGGTTGTTGGACATCAGGCGTACCGAGCGCACCCCGAGGTCGCGCAGGATCCCGGCCGCGACGCCGTAGTCACGGGCGTCCACGGGCAGGCCGAGCGCGAGGTTCGCCTCCACCGTGTCCAGGCCCTCCGCCTGCAGTGCCATCGCGCGCAGCTTGGCGAGCAGTCCAATCCCGCGGCCCTCGTGGCCCCGCAAGTAGACGACGATCCCGCTGCCTTCGGCGACCACGGCGCGCAGGGCGGCCTCCAGCTGGTCGCCGCACTCGCAGTGCCGGGAGCCGAACGCGTCCCCGGTCAGGCACTCGGAGTGCAGCCGGGTCAGCACGTTCTCGGTGCCGATGTCGCCGTACACCAGGGCCACTTGCTCGTCACCGAGGTCGTGGTCCAGGTAGCCGATCGCCTGGAATTTCCCGTACACGGTGGGCAGCGGTGCATTCACGACGCGTTCCACGCCCGACCGCCGCGAGGACTTCTTGCCGAGTACGCCGAGGTTGGCGCCGGTGTTTTCTGTCATGATCTGATTCCTAAGCAGAGACGAAAGGCCGTGAAAAGATGAGTGGTTCGGGCGCGCGTGCGGCGGCAGGCGAGGGGACGTACGACGTGGCGAACGGCGTGCTGCCGACGGACACCACGGAAGACGTACGGAGGCGGGGGGCGGGCGTTTCAGCACAGGTCGCCGTCCTCCCCGTCGGGAGCTTCGAACAGCACGGTCCGTTCCTTCCGCTGGCGACCGACACGCTCGTCGCCTGCGCCGTGGCGCGGGAGATCGCCGCCGCGTACCCGGTGCACCTCCTTCCTCCGGTGACGGTCTCCTGCTCGCACGAGCACGCCAACTGGCCGGGGACCGTCAGCATCTCCTCCGTGACCCTCCATGCGGTGGTCCGGGACATCGCGGCGTCGCTGCGCCGCTCGGGCGTCGGCGCGCTGGTCGTGGTCAACGGGCACGGCGGCAACTACGTGCTGGGCAACGTCGTCCAGGAGGCCTCCGCGTGCGGCGAGCGGATGGCACTGTTCCCGGCCGCCGAGGACTGGGAGTCGGCCCGGGAGCGGGCGGGGGTGCACACCTCGCTGCTCACCGACATGCACGCGGGAGAAATCGAGACCTCGATTCTGCTGCACGCTCACCCCGAATTCGTCCGCCCTGGTTACGAGTCCGCCGATTTCACCGCTGACGACCGTCGTCATCTGCTCACCGTGGGAATGTCCGCCTATACCGAATCGGGTGTCATCGGCCGTCCTTCCCTGGGGTCGGCGGAAAAGGGGAAGGAACTCCTGGCGAGCCTGGCGGAATCCTTCGCACCGTATTTCGCGTTGCTCACCTCGGCGGAGGGGCGCGGGTAGTCCCCGGCGGCAGCGGGGCCCGGCTCCTCGGTCACGGCGGCCGGGCCGGGGTCCGCCGGCGCGCCGGCGGGGCGCAGACCGGCGTACCAGCGCGCGGCGAGGACAAGGGCGCCGGGCAGGCTCGCCACGAAGCTGAGTACGCCGTACACGACGGCGACGGCGACACCGGTGCTCGCGCCGAGACCGGCGGCGCCGAACGCCCAGGCGGTCACGCCCTCGCGGGGGCCGAAGCCGCCGACGTTCAGCGGCAGACCCATGGCGACCAGGGCGAGGACCGCGAGCGGGACCAGTACCGCGACGGGGGCGGCACAGCCGGCGACCCGGGCCGCCACGACGAACATCGCCAGGTGCCCGGCCAGGACGAGAGCGGAGGACACGGCGATGCCCGGGCCGCCGCGACGGGAGAGCAGGCCCCGGCGTGCCTCGCCGAGGGCGGTGCGCAGGGCTCCGGTCCGGCGCGAGGGCGCGCGGTTCATGCGGACGGCGAGGCCGACGGCGAGCGCCCCGGCCGCCGCGAGGGCCACCAGCGGGGCGAAGTCGCGGGCCTCGGCGCGGACCGGGGACGGCAGCGTCGGCAGCACCGCCACGGCGAACACGGCCAGCGCGATCTGCCCGGCGACGCGTTCCAGTACGACGGCCTTCACCCCGCGCCGCAGGTCACCGGCGCTCTGTCCGTGCCGGACCGCCCGGTGTACATCGCCCAGGATCCCGCCGGGCAGCGCCGCGTTCAGGAACAGCGCCCGGTAGTAGTCGGCGACGGCGGGGCCCAGCGGCAGCCGGATGCGCAGGCCGCGGGCCACCAACTGCCAGCGCCAGGCACTGAGCACGGTGGTGGCCGCGCCGATGCCCAGCGCGGCCAGCACCGTCACCGTGTCGATCCGCCGCAGCCCGTCGAGGAGCACACCGGTGCCCAGCCGCCACAGCAGGAAGCCGAGGACGACGACGCCGGTGACGCTGCCGACGTGCCTACGCAGCGCGCGGAGTCGGGGACGGCCGGGGCTGGTGGGCTGCGGGGCCTCGGAGGCCGGCGGCTCCGTGAGCGAGGACCGCGAGGACCGCGAGGACGAGGACGGCTCCGGCATCCGGGTGCCGGCCGCGCGGGCCGTCTGCCCGGCGTCCACGCCAGGGTGTGCGGGTGCGGGGTGTGGGCCCGCACTCTGCACATGCGCGGGTGCCGCGCGGACCAGGCCGGCGTCGTGCGGGCGGGCGGGCGCCGGGCCGGTGGGCAGCACGCGCGCGTGGGCGTCGGCTCCGGTGACCCGGTGCTCCGCCTCCACCGCAGCCGTCCGCGGGGTCATGACGCCCCGCCCGTCGGCCGGGGCAGGGCCAGCAGGTCGCTGTGCTGGACCACGACCCGCAGTTCACCGGCGGCGCAGGCGGCGAGCCGGTCCCGCAGATAGCGCTCGGCACGGTCGCGCAGCTCCGGCCGCTGCTCCACGGCCGCGCCCACCCAGCCGCGCAGCCACTGCTCGGTCAGCGCCGACTCCTCGGGGCCGAGTCGCCACGGGCTCGGATGCACGCGTACGGCGGCGCCGCGCTCGGCGAACGCCTCGCAGGCCGCGGTGACCGCGTCGGGACCGAGCAGCCCGGCGCGCCGCTGATGGGCGTTGAACGCCTCGGCGATCTCCGCGTCCAGCGGGTCGGCCGGGGTGAGTTCGACGCGGCCGGCGACCGACAGCGTGAGCAGCGCGGGGCAGCCGGCCCCCGCGCAGGCGTCGGCGAGGGTGACGACCTCCTCGCGGGTGAGGACGTCGAGCAGCGCGGAGGCGGTGACCAGCGAGGCCCCGGCCAGCGCGTCCGGGGTGAGCCGGGCCACGTCGCCGCGCCGGGTCTCGACGGTGACGCCGCTGCCGTCGGCGGCGGAGCGCGGGGAGCCGACGGCGGCGAAGTGCAGCAGGTAGGGGTCGCGGTCGTGCAGGACCCAGTGCTGGGATCCGTCCAGGCGGGGCGCGAGCCAGCGGCCCATCGAGCCGGTGCCGCAGCCCAGGTCGTGCACGGTCAGTGCGCCGGTGCGGCCGGGCGGGTTCGCCAGCCGGATCCGCAACGCGTCCAGCAGTTCCTCCGCGCGGGCGGCCGCGTCGGCCCCTTCCCTGAGCCGCAGCCATTCGGGCGCGTACCGGGGCGGCTCCTCGGGCTCGCTGTCCCGCAGCCGCACGGTGACCCGCTCACCGCGACTCCCCACGGGCCCGGCTCCGGCGACCACCCCGGTCTCCTCACCACCACCGACGGCACCGCCGAACTCCCCGTCTCCCACCGCCCCGTGGGCGGCACCGCTCTCCCCGCCCCCGGCGACGACCTGGCCGCTCAAGTCCGCAGTGCTCTCCGCCGCCTGCGCACCCGCCGCGGCGGCCGGAGTGCGGGCCTCCTCGCGACCGGCGTCGGGTACCGGCTCCGCCTCGGCACCGCGCAGCGCGCGTACCTGCCTCGGCCCGGACTGGGCCGGTATCGACGAGATGCCGTTTGTCGTGGTGTGCGGGCCGGTCATGCCGCCCTCCTCGGGGTTTCGGGGAGTCGTGCGAGGACTCCGGCCAGGCTGCGGGCGGTGGTGGCCCAGCCGTCGAGTGCGGCGCGGCGGGCGCGGGCCGCGGCCTTGAGCCGGCGGCGCACGTCGGGCTCGCCGAACCAGCCGCGCAGTTCGGCGGCGAGCGCGGCGGGGTCCTCCGGCGGGACGAGGATGCCGGGCACCCCGCCGTCGGGGGCACGGCCGACCGCCTCCGGCAGGCCGCCCACGTCGGTGGCGAGGACCGGGACACCGCGGGCCAGCGCCTCGGTGACCGCCATGCCGTAGGTCTCGGCGTAGGAGGTGAGGACCATCAGGTCGGCGGCGGCGTACGTGGCGTCGAGGTCCGCGCCGGAGCGCGGGCCGGTCAGGTGCAGCCGGTCGGCGAGGCCGTACCGGGCGATCAGTTCCCGCAAGTGGGCGACGTACGCCGGATCGTGGCCGAGTCCGCCGACCAGTTCGCAGGTCCACGGCAGGTCCCGTACCGTCGCGAGCGCCTCCACGAGCCGGTGCTGGCCCTTGCGCGGGGTGACCGCGGCCACGCACAGCAGCCGGGACACGCCGTCGGTGCCGGGCGCGAGCGGCGCGATGTCGGCGCCGGGCGCGGCGGCATGCACGCGTTCGGGGGCGAGGCCGTGGTGGGAGAGCAGTCGGCGCACCGCCCAGTCGCTGGTCGCGATCACAGCGGGCACGGCACGCAGCACGGCGCGTTCGCGGGCGTCGAGGTCGGCGGCGACGGCCGGGTCGAGACCGGTCTCGTCGCCGAGCGGAAGGTGGACGAGCACCGCCAGGCGGAGCCGGCCGGTCTCCGCGGTGATGACCTCCGGGACGGCGCAGGCGACGAGCCCGTCCAGCAGGACGACCGCGTCGTCCGGCAGGTCCCGCAGGGTGCGGGCGAGGCCGTCGCGGGCCGCGCGGTCGGGGCGCGGCCAGGTGCCGGGAGCGGCGTGCGGGGTGACCTGCCAGCCGAAGCCGGGCAGGTCCAGGCTGACCCGGCGGTCGTAGGCGTTGCCGCCGCTGGGCGCGGCCGGGTCGTCGACGCCGCCCGGCAGGACGAAGTGGACGGTGCGCAGGGACATGGGGACGATTCCGGCCTTCTCGACGGCGATGGCCTTCTCGACGGCGATGGCCTCGTCCTCGACGGTGGCCTTCTCCTCGGCGGTGGGCTTCTCGTCGGCGGTGGGCTGCGCCGGCACATAGGCCAGCCGCGCCGGCGCCGTGGTCGCCCCGGTCACAGGCCACGCTCGTAACTCGCCCAGGCGACATGGGACTCGTGTAGGGTGACGCCGATACCCGCGAGTCCCTTGGCGCCCTCGCCGAGCGCGCCCTTGTGGACGCGTTCGGCGAGCCGGTCGGCGATGACCTTGGCGAGGAACTCGGTAGAGGTGTTGATGCCGGCGAACTCGGGTTCGTCGTCGAGGTTGCGGTAGTTCAGCTCGGCGGTGATGGCGCTCAGTTCCTGCGTGGCCAGGCCGATGTCGACCACGATGTTGTCCTCGTCCAGCTGCTCGCGGCGGAAGGTTGCGTCCACCAGGAACGTGGCGCCGTGCAGGCGCTGCGCGGGCCCGAACACCTCGCCGCGGAAGCTGTGGGCGATCATGATGTGATCGCGGACGGTGATGCTGAACAACGGACGACCCTCCAGGTACGGCGCGTCTGGTCCCCCGGTCCTTACCCGTCGGGGGATGCCGGATAGTACGGCTCTCCGCCTCCCCGCGTTCAGCCCCCTCTCACTCTTTTCTCAGGTCAGGCCGGTTCCGCGTACCGGACCCGGTGGCACAGGGCGGGGACCTCGCCCGAGGCGAGCTTCGGCAGGACGTCCGGGAGTTCCTCGAAAGCGCTCTCCCCGGTGATGAGCGCGTCCAGTGCCGGGTCGGCGAGCAGGTCGAGGGCGAGCGCCATCCGGTCGCCGTAGCCGCGGCCGGGGCGGGCGGCCGGGGACACGGTGCCGACCTGGCTGCTGCGCACGGTGAGCCGGCGGGAGTGGAAGGCCTCGCCGAGCGGCAGGGCCACGCGCCGGTCGCCGTACCAGCTCAGTTCCACGACCGTGCCCTCGGGCGCGAGGAGTTGCAGGGCGCGGGTGAGGCCGGCCTCGGTGGCGCTGGCGTGCACCACGAGGTCGCAGTCGCCGAGGGCGCCGTCGGGCGTGGCGAAGTCGACGCCGAGCGCCTCGGCGGTCCTGGCGCGGGCCGGGTCGGCGTCGACGAGCTGCAGCCTGACGCCCGGGAAGCGGGCGAGCAGCGCGGCCACCGAGCAGCCGACCATGCCACCGCCGACCACCGCGATCCGGTCGCCGATCAGCGGCGTCGCGTCCCACAGGGCGTTGACGGCGGTCTCCACGGTTCCGGCGAGCACGGCCCGCGCGGCGGGGACCCGTTCGGGCACGACGGTCACGGCGCTCGCCGGGACGACGTAACGGCTCTGATGCGGGTAGAGGCAGAAGACCGTACGTCCGATCAGCTCGGCCGGCCCCTCTTCCACCTCGCCGACGCTGAGGTAGCCGTACTTGACCGGACCAGGGAAGTCGCCCTCCTGGAACGGCGCCCGCATCAGGGCGTGTTGGCTCTGCGGCACCCCGCCGCGGAAGACGAGCGTCTCCGTGCCGCGGCTCACCCCGGAGTACAGGGCGCGCACCAGGACCTCGCCCTCGGCGGGCGCCGCGAAGGTGACGTCGCGCAGCTCGCCGTGGCCGGGTGAGCGCAGCCAGAACGCCCGTGCCGAGCGGTTCATCGGCATCCTCCTGAACGATAGGGAAGTTGTTCACGTACCGAGAAGTGCACAGGCCGCGCACAGTACGCGGCGTTGATCGACTCTGTCACTCGGCCGGAGGGTGTGCGGTGGCCCTGAACAACACGTATGACGCGAGGCTCCAGCAGGAGACCGCTGTGGGAGCGGGCGTACAGCTGCTGCTGCTCGCGCTGCTCGGCACGGCGATCGGCATGGGGCCGGCCGGCTGGCTTACGGGGCTGGCGTTCGCGTTCGCCACCTGGGCGGTGCTGGCCCGTGCGCTGCACCGCTCCCCCCTGCGCTCCTTCGGCCCCGCGAACCGGGTCACGCTCGGCCGGGCGACCCTGGTGGGCGGGGTGACCGCGCTGGTCGCGGACTCCTTCGAGAGCGCGCCGCCGGTGACGCTGCTGGTCGGCCTGACCGCGGTCGCCCTGCTCCTGGACGGCGTCGACGGCAAGGTGGCCCGCCGCACGGGGACCTCGACGGCGCTCGGCGCGCGCTTCGACATGGAGGTCGACGCGTTCCTGATCCTGGTGCTGAGCGTGTACGTGTCCATGCAACTCGGCCCGTGGGTGCTGCTGATCGGCGGCATGCGGTACGCCTTCGTCGCCGCCGCCCGGCTGGCCCCCTGGCTGAACGCCCCGCTGCCGCCGTCCTTCGCCCGCAAGACCGTCGCCGCCGTCCAGGGGGTGTGCCTGCTCCTGGCCGGCGCCGAACTGCTCCCCCACCTGGCGAACCTCGCGGTCGTCCTGCTGGCGCTGGGCTCGCTGGTGTGGTCCTTCGGCAGGGACGTGCGGTGGCTGTGGCGCACCTCCCGGATGCCCGTGGAGCCGGCGGCCGGGGTGCAGGTCCTGGAGCTGGCGGCGCGCTGAGCGCGGCCCGACGGCGACGCAGAGGGCCCGGACCGGGTGACCGGTCCGGGCCCTTCGTCATGCTTCTTCGGCTGTTACGACCGTGCCGCCCGGCTGCGTACGATCGCGAACGCGGCGGCCGCGAGGCCGAGGACGCCGACGGCCAGGCCGGCGATGCCGAGCCCACGGGCGGTGGAGTCGCTCGTGCCGGCCGCTTCGGCGGTGGCGGCGGCGGTCTTGGCGGGCGCCGGCGCGGCGGTGGCATCACCGGCCGTCAGCTTCAGCACCGGGGCCGGGTTCTCCGGCTCCTCTCCGCCCGTCGGCTCCTCGATCCAGCGCGCGACCTTGCCGTCGGAGTAGGTCTGCAGGGTCTTGAACACCAACTGGTCTGTGTTGTCGGGAAGTTGACCGAAGGCGACGTCGAAGTCCTCGTACTGCCCGGCGCCGATCTTCCCGCCGGTGAAGGTGATCTCGGAGGCGGCCTCGGTGATGGTGCCGTCGTCGGTCTTGACCGGCGTCTTGAGCTTGGTGGTGGTGACCTTGGCGGTCCAGCCGTCCTGCGGGTGGACGAGCACGCCGAGGACGGGGTGGTCGGTGGGCAGGAAGACCTGCACCTTGGTGGTGGAGGCGCTGTCCTCCTCGTTCGGGACGCGGAAGGTCAGCACACCGTCGGTGGCTCCCTTGGCGTAGCTCTCGGGGTGGACGGTGACGTGCGCGAAGGCGGCACCGGCGGCGAACAGGACCGTCGCGGCGCCGACGGCGGCGACGGTTCCGGCGCGGCGCGCGGTGAGACGTGCTGCGGACATGGACATGGGTGAGTCGATCTCCGTACGGGTGATGGGTCGTTCGGGGTCAGAGCGAGTACGGGATCGGGGCCGGGGGTCCGCGCCGGCTGACCGCGTGCCGCAGCAGGGCCGGGCGGGGCGGGGCGGGGGCGACCGGGACCCGCGGGGCGGCACCGGCGGGGGCGGGCAGCGGGGAGCCGCGCCACCAGGCGAAGAGACCGGGTACGAGCGTGGCGGCCCGGCGCAGCAGCGACCACAGGGCGGCCTCACCCCGCCGCAGCCACCAGGAGGCGGCGAGCGCGGCGAGGACGTGGGCGGCGGTGGCGTGGCCGGTGAGATGCGCTGTCACCTGGGCGTGCGTGTGCATCGCGGCCATGGTGTGCCCCGGCATGGCGGCCATGTGCGCGGTCCCGAAGCCGGGGCGCGCGGCGTCGAAGCCGAGGTGCAGTCCGGCCTGGGTGAGCAGCGTGGCCGCACCGATGCCGGGCAGCGACCGCTCCCGGCCGCCGAGGACCCAGCCGAGCGCGAACACGGCGAGGAAACCGGCCGCGTCGGCCCACAGCGGCGGCATGGCGCCCATGGCAAGGCCGTGCCCGGCGGCGGCGAGCAGCACGCACACCGCGGCGAACACCGCGGCACGCAGGGCTCTCACCGCCGGGGACGCGCTCATGGGACTCATGGTGAGGGATCCTCCCACGGCTGGGTGATACGCGCGGCGCGGACGCTGTGTTCAGCGGCCGGGGGAACACACTCGCACCGGACGGCTGACTCCCCCGGCCCGGACGCTCCCCGGCCGTACAGCGGTGCGCGGAACCCGCACCACACAACCGCAACCGTCTCTCGGGTCCCGCACCACGAACCGCGTCGGTCCGTGGTGCGGGTCCGGGTCCGGGACCCGTGCTGCCTACCGGACCGGTGCGGGTCGGGGCGCCGGGACGTAGCCGGCGGGCCGGGTCGTGAAGGTGCCCCGGCCCTGGGTGCGGCTGCGCAGCCGGGTGGCGTAACCGAACAGTTCGGCCAGCGGTACGGTCGCGGTCAGTACGGCCGTACCGTCGCGGCTCCCGGACCCGCCGACCCGGCCGCGCCGGGCTGCCAGGTCGCCGAGGACCGAGCCGACGGCGTCCTCCGGCACGGTCACCGTGACCTCGGCGACCGGCTCCAGCAGGGCGACCGCGCAGGCGCGCAGGGCCTCGCGGAGCCCGAGCCGGCCGGCCGTGCGGAAGGCCGTGTCGGACGAGTCCTTCACGTGGGTGGAGCCGTCGGTGAGGGTGACCCGCACCCCGGTCACCGGGTGCCCGTCGAGCGGTCCCTCGGCGAGCGCGTCCCGGCAGCCGGCCTCCACCGCGCGCACGTACTCCTGCGGCACCCGCCCGCCGACCACGGCGGAGCGGAACTCGAAGCCGGTGACGCCGGTTTCGGGTCCGAGCGGTTCCACGTCGAGCACGACATGGGCGAACTGCCCCGCTCCGCCGTCCTGTTTGACGTGCCGGTACACGAACCCGGTCACCCCTTCCAGGACCGTCTCGCGGTGGGCGACCCGCGGCCGGCCGACGCCGACCTCCGGTCCGCCGTCGCGGCGGATCTTCTCCACCGCGACCTCCAGATGGAGTTCGCCCATCCCGGACAGCACGGTCTGCCCGGTCTCGGCGTCGGTACGCACCACCAGCGAGGGATCCTCCTCGGCGAGCCGTGCCAGCGCCGCCGCCAGCCGGCCGGTGTCCGTGGCGCGCCGGGCCTCGACCGCCACGGACACCACGGGTTCGGCGGCCACCGGCGGTTCCAGCAGCAGCGGTGCGCCGGGGTCGCACAGGGTGGAGCCGGCCCGCGCCGCCTTCACGCCGGCGAGCGCGACGATGTCACCGGCGACCGCCCGGTCGAGCTGGGCATGCCGGTCCGCCATGACCCGCAGGATGCGCGCGACGCGCTCGGTGCGCCCGGTGCCCGGGTCCCGCACGGTGTCTCCCTTCTCGATGGTGCCGGCGTAGACGCGCACGTAGGCCAGCCGCCCGGTGGCGCTCGCGTTCACCTTGAACACCAGCCCCGCGAACGGCGCTTCGGGGTCGGCGGCCCGCCGCTGCTCGGTGCCCTCGTGGACACCGCGTACGGCGGGGACGTCCAGCGGCGAGGGCAGATAGGCCACGACCGCGTCCAGCAGCGGTTCGATGCCGCGGTTGCGGTAGGCGGAGCCGCACAGCACGACCACGCCGTCCCCGGTGCGGGTGAGGTCACGCAGGGCGGCGGCGAGGGTGCCGGCGTCGAGTGTGTCCCGGTCGCAGAACTCCTCCAGGGCGGCCGGGTGCAGCTCCGCCACCGTCTCCTCCAACGCCCGGCGCCGCCGTAGCGCCTCCTGCCGCAGCGGCTCGGGTACGGGCCCCGCCAGGGCCGTTGCGGCACCGTCGGCCCAGACCAGCGAGCGCATCCGCACCAGGTCGACCACTCCGGTGAACGCGTCCTCGGCGCCGATGGGCAACTGGACGACGAGTGGCGCGGGATGCAGCCGCTGCCGGATGGACTCGACGGCCCGGTCGAGCTCGGCGCCCGCGCGGTCCATCTTGTTGACGAACGCGATTCTCGGCACACCGTGCCGGTCGGCCTGCCGCCACACCGACTCGCTCTGCGGCTCGACCCCGGCGACGGCGTCGAACACGGCGACCGCCCCGTCGAGGACCCGCAGCGAACGCTCGACCTCGTCGGCGAAGTCGACGTGCCCGGGGGTGTCGATCAGGTTGACGCGGTGGCCGTCCCAGGCGCAGCTGACGGCGGCGGCGAAGATGGTGATGCCACGGTCGCGTTCCTGCGGGTCGAAGTCGGTGACGGTGGTGCCGTCGTGCACCTCGCCCCGCTTGTGGGTGGTGCCCGTCGCATACAGGATCCGCTCGGTGACGGTGGTCTTGCCGGCGTCCACGTGAGCGAGGATGCCGAGGTTGCGGACGGCGGCGAGGGTGGTGAGGTTCGTGCGCACGGCCCGGGGCCTTTCTGGCGATCAGGGAAAGATCCTGAAAGATCAGGAAAAGGGCAGCGCGATTTACCCGTGCGTCCGGGTCAGCGAGGCGTCACGGGCGTCCGGTGCCGGCCGCGCAGCGGGCACCGGCCGGACCAGGACACGAGGATCACCTCGTACCGGGATCGGGGAGCGACGACAGCGGTGCGTGCGCGCACGGCCGGGCTCCCCTCTGTGTCGGTCGACAGGCGCCGCCGTACGGTCGTCGCGGCGCTCGGTACGGCATGACGGTACGAGAGCGGCGCGGCCGGGGCACGTGATTTTCCGGGCGGGTCGTGGATCACCTGGATCCGGCCGCCTCCGGCTGTCCCGGACTACCGCTGGGGGATGGCGAGTTCGCGGCCGCGGTAGAACCCTTCCCGCTCCTCGACGACGAAGGGGGCCATGGCCGCGCGCCGTTGCGCCTCGTGCTCGGAGGACCTCCAGGCGTCGCACGCCTCCTGGGAGTCCCAGAACGACACACCGGTGATCTCCTGTCCGTCCTCGGACCAGTAGGCGTAGGCACGGCGAAGGCCCTGCGGGGAGGGTGTGGGCCGCCACGCCTGTTCGAAGTCCTCCAGGGTGTCCGGCCGGATGCGGCGGGTGGTCACCCAGATGTAGTGCTCTTCCATCGCGGCCTCCTGCGCAACGCCGGCTCGGTCGGCTCGCCGGGCTCTCTCCGCCCACCGTAGGCGCGGGCCGCCGCCTCCGCCTGCGTGGCGGGCCCGGCCTCGCCCAACCGTGTCATGGGCCCTGTGCGACCAGGGGGTTCGCTGCCCGGCAGGGGCGTTCCCCGGCCGCGGCCGACGGTGGACCATGGAGGAAGGACCCGTGCGGTGGCTGGGCACGAGTCGTCGGCGGTGAGGACGATGAGGGGTTCGATCCGGCTCGGGAGTGTGCGAGGAGTGGTGCTGCGGGCCCACTGGAGCGTGCCGTTGATCATGCTGTTCTTCGCGTACGGTCTGGCTGCCCGCACCCTGCCCCGGTACGCCCCGGGCCTGGCACCCGTGGTGTACGCGGTGGCCGGAGTCGCCGGAGCCGTGCTGTTGCTGGCGAGCCTGGTGGTGCACGAGGCGGCGCATGCTCTGACGGCTCGCCGGGCGGGGATCGGTGTGCGGGACGTGACGCTGTGGGCGCTCGGGGGATTCACCCGGATGGACCAGCCGACGACCGCGCGGGCGGCCTTCGTGGTCGCGGTCAGCGGGCCGCTCGCCAGCCTGCTTCTCGGCGGGATCGGGCTCGGCGCGGGGGCCGCGGTTCAGGCGGCGCCGGACGCGCGGATCGTTGTCGCCGTACTGGGCTGGCTCGGTGGCACGAACCTGGTGCTGGGCGTGTTCAATCTCCTGCCTGCCGCGCCGCTGGACGGCGGCCGGCTGCTGCAGGCCGCGCTGTGGTGGCGTACCGGGGATCGCGAGCGGGCCCAGCGGGCGGCCGGGCGCAGCGGTCAGGCCGTCGGCATGGTGCTGGCCGTCCTGGGCTGGCTCGCGTTCGCCCGGGGCCTGTCGGGTGGCTTGTGGCTGGTCCTCGTCGGAGTCTTCGTCGCGGGCGTCGCCGCGGCCGAGCGCCGGTGGGCCGAGCTGGTCACGGCCCTGCGGGGCCTGCGGGTCGGGCAGACGATGACCGCGCCGGTGGTCACCGGTCCGGACTGGCTGACCATCGACCGCTTCCTCGCCGAGGTGGCGGCCCCGGCACGGCACTCGGCGCTGCCGCTGCTGGACTTCGAGGGCCGGCTCAGTGGCGTCGTACAGCTGAGCCGGCTGGCCGCCGTGCCGTCCGGGCAGCGTGCGTCGCTGCGGGCACGAGACGTGGCGACCCCGCTGTCCCGGTGCGCGCTCGCCGCACCCGACGAGCTGCTGACCTCCGTCCTGGAACGGCTCGGCACCGAGGGCCGCCTGCTGCCCATCCTGGTCATGGACGACAGCCGGCTGCTCGGGATCATCACCGCGCACGACATCGACCGGTCCCGCCGCACCACCGGGCATGCACCGGAGGAACAGGCGCCCCCGTAGAGCGGCACGGAGGCATTCATTCCGGGAAGCGAGGGGGACGGTGAGAGCGCGGCGGCCGTCACGACGGCGTGGTCGTCGCTCCCCCCGACGTCCTCCGGGCCGGCCCGCGCCGCCCTGTGTCTTGGTCAGCTGAGGCGGATGCCCTCGACCGCGGTGTCGAAGACCGGCCGGTACTGCTTTGAGCCGGCTGCCGGCCGGCCGTCAGTCGCAGGGGCGGAGGCTGGCTTCTTCGAGGTCGAGTTCGTGCTGGATCCGGCGCCGGGTGGCGTTGCTGATCTTGTTCGCTTCGTAGAGGCGGTGGAGCTCGGCCGCCTCAATGGCGATGAGCGTCCGGCGAATCTCGCGGTAGGCGTCGGCAGGGCGGGCGTCCGGGTCGCTGTAGTGCGCGTCTTCGACCTGGTGGATGCGCGCTTCCAGATGACGACGGGCCTGTTTCAGGGCGACCTCGGCGGCCGTACCCAGCTCGGCGAGCTGATCCAGATCGCCCAGCAGTTTGAGCTCATCGAGAGCGGCGTGGGCAATGTGCCGGCGGGTCCGGGCCTCCTCTCGGGCGGTGTGCTCCGGTTCCAGGGCGATGCCGGAGCGGCGGACGACGGGGACCAGCGTGAAGCCCTGGAAGACGAGAGTGAGCGCGACGGTCCCGGTGGTGAGCGTGAGAATGAGCGCCCGGTGCGGCAGTGGCGCCCCTGTGTGGGTGACCAGGGGGATGGAGAGCGCGGCTGCCAGCGGCATGACACCCCGGGTGCCCGCCCAGGACAGGACAGCCGGAATCCGCCAGGAGAGGCGGTTGTCGCCCTCCCTGTGCCGGTGGTGGATCAGGGCGGACAGCGGGAAGATCCACAGCAGGCGGATCGCCAGCAGAGTGAAGGCGATCACCGGCACCCACAGCGGCCAGCCGTGCTCATCGCGCGCGAGATGACGGACGGTCGAGGGGAGCTCAAGTCCGATCAGGGCGAAGACGACGCTCTCCAGCAGGAAGGTCACGGTTTCGTAGACGGCGTGGACCTGCAGGCGGACGGGGGCGTCGCCGAGCTTGTGACCGGTGCTGCCGAGGACGACTCCGGACACGATGACGGCCGTCACGCCGGAGGTGTGCGACTGCTCCGCGATGACGTACGAGGCATAGGGAGTGACCAACGCGATGACGGTCTCCAGCATGGGGTCGTCGGTCCGTCTGCGGATCAGGGTCACCACTGCGGCGAGCGCCGCCCCGATGAGGGCCCCTCCGCCTGCGAGGATCAGGAACTGCAGGGCGGTCCCGGACGCACTGATGACGCTGCCGGACACCACGGTGGCCACGGCGACCTTGTACAGGACCAGCGAGGTGGCATCGTTGAACAGGCTTTCCGCCTGCACCATGGCCTGTACGCGCGATGGGAGCGACAGGCGCCGGCCGAGCGCGGTCACGGCTACGGGGTCGGTGCTGGCCAGGACGGAGCCGAGGATGAACGCGGTCGCGGCGGTGAGCGGCGTGATCGCCTGGGCCACGTACCCGACGGCGAGGGCCGAGGCGAGGACCAGGCCGAAGACCAGGCCTGTCACGGGCCGCCATACGGCACGCAGGTCGCGGACGGAGATTTCCCCGGCCGATGCGTAGAGCAGCGGTGGCAGCACCAGCACGTTGATCACATGAGGCGGCAGCCGGACCTCGGGAACCCAGGGCATCAGCCCCACGACCAGACCCACGACCACGAGGAGCGAGGGGGCGGGCAGGCTCCAGCGCCGGGCACCGGTCGCCACAGCGGTGGCCAGGACCACCAACAGCAGGACGACGATCACGCCGGTCATGGAGCGTCCTCGGTGGGTTACGGCTTGTGCCCCCTCTGGCCAGGTGCTTTACCAACGTAACCGACGTACGGCGGTGACGCAGCCGACGGGGAGCAGCGACCGACCGGTGTCCCGGCCCCTCGTCCGAACTCGGAGCTCAGCGCGGCGCCGGAGCGTTGGACGCCGCGGGCGGTGTTCGAGTCGACGCCGGTCGGACAACAGGGCGTACGTCCACGGGAACTGCTGGGCACCACGACTGATCCACGGCCGCCGGCGCACGGCCGACACTGCCCCACACCCGCTGGTGCTGACGCGGGCACCCTGCCCCGGCACGAGCGGAGGCACTTCACGACGGGCGCCAGTTCGCCCTTCGGGG
The DNA here is from genome assembly GCF_044546895.1 of Streptomyces sp. NPDC053069. Classification (NCBI taxonomy): domain Bacteria; kingdom Bacillati; phylum Actinomycetota; class Actinomycetes; order Kitasatosporales; family Streptomycetaceae; genus Streptomyces; species Streptomyces sp. NPDC053069. The sequence goes on from NZ_JBITZN010000003.1 coordinate 516,575, forward strand.
TGTCGATGACCTTGAGGGGCCCGGCGCGGCTGTCATCGGTCCTGAAGCAGAGTACGGAGCCCTCTTCCAGGGGCTTGCCGTCGGGCTCGGCGGCGTGGCTGATCACGGCCCACGCGACCGCCGCCCCGACGAGCAAGACGCGCGGCCTCCGGCGTGAGCCGGGGGCTGAGGGCGGCCGCGCCGGCCGGCCCCGTTGCACCGGGCCCAGGTGCACGTTGGCGTGGGTCACGGTCTGGTCGCGGCCCGCCTGGTACACACCGCCGTGGTCCGAGGCGCAGCCCCACGGATGGATCGCGCCGGTTCTGGCTTCTGGCTTCTGGCTCGTCGATGCGGTCAGCCGTAGTGGTTGACGGTCTGGTCGCGTGCGGACCGGTACACCTGGGCCTGGCCCTCCGCGCGTGCCTCGAGGTGCACGTTTCCGGCCCCAGGCGTCAGTCGCCATCAGCGTCACGACAGTAGGAACGCGGTGGCGGAGCCCGGGAGTCGTATCCAGCTCCCGGGCCCCTGGGGATGCCACCCAATTGCGCACGCCGGCGGCGTTTAAGAGGACGGATCAGTCATCATGCCGTCGTGTTCTTCCTTTGAACTACCGCAGCACGAAAGAGCTGCAGGCGAGAGTCGAACTCGCATCCGACGGCGTTCGTCCGGCCTCGGTCGATCCGGCGATCGGCGGCGATGCTGAGACTGGAGCGAGAGTCTGAGATTGACCGCGGCTGCCTCTGCCGTGTTGGGCTACCCCGGCCCGTTGGTGGTGCTGTGCCGGGGGAAGGACTCGAACCTTCACTGTCACCGCGTGTTTCAGGCTGAACTTCAGTGTCAGCTTGCGCTCCTCACGCGAACCGGTCCTCAATCCGGCCCGCGCCTGTCGCGCACCCCCGCGCTCACACGCGGGGGCGATCGTGGATGCTACCCGTGCACGGCGTCAGCCGAACAGGTAGCCGAACACCGCGTCGCCGACCCGCTGGTCGGTGACCTCGGCGCCGTTGGCCTCCTCACGGGCGAACTTCACCGCCTGCTGGAGCTTCTCGACCCGCTCCACCAGTTCGTTCACCCGCCGCGCCGGAAGCGCTCCGGAGAACTTCACGGTTGTCCAGTACCCGATGGGCACGTCCTCGTAGTACACCTCGACCTGCGCCGGGTGCTTGTCGGTCGCCTCCGCCTTGACGTGGTTGCGGGGGACCTTCTTCGTACGGATCGTGCGAACCGGGTCCGTCTTCCACCAGTCCGTCGACGGGTCGTGGGACCAGGATTCGGCGGCGTCGAGGGTGGGGAGCTTCCTGACGAACGTGTGCAGGTCGGTGAGCTGCTTCTCCAGGAAGAGGAGGTAGCTGACCGGGACGTCGGCGACGATCGTGCGGCCGTCGACCGTGACGTCGGCGCGGGCCGTGCAGTTCGCCCAGTCCTTGGTGGCGGTCACGTCGAAGAGCCGGGTGAGCGACGCGGACATCTCCCGCAGTACGTCCTCGGCCTGTACCTGCACCCGCGTGGACTCGGGCGGCAGCTGCTCGCCCTCCTCGTCCTTCGGCTGGTACGTACGCGAGATACCGGCCAGCAGAGCCGGCTTCTGCACCTTGTGGTGCGCCGCGGTGATGTCCTGGAGCGACTTGCTCTTGACACCCTTCTCGACAGCGATGATCTGGTTCAATCGCGCCACTTCTGATCCCCCTTCGAACAGGCAGGAACGTACCTCAGCGACTCGCACGCACGCACTCCGTTTATCGCCCCGCCTCTCGTGTCCGCGAGGCACGGCTGGTGACCGCCACGGCCCGCCGCTGCCGGGAGCAGCGCCGGCTGCCGGTCCTGCTGTCCACAGCGGCCACCGGCCTGTACGGCAGGCAGGGCGAGGGTCACGAGAGCGCGCGGATCACCCCGCTGACGCCATAGGGCCATCACAAGCCGGCGATGGAACGGCTGGTCACCGCATCCGGCGCCGCCGCGCTGATCCTGCGCCTGAGTCATCTGGTCGGCCCGGACCAGAACCCGGCCCAGCTGATCCCGTCGCTGGTCCGTCAGATCCGCTCGGGCACCGACTCCCGCCCTCTTCTGTCGGCATCCGCCCCTGGTCAGACCCTGGTTTTGGGTCTCTGACCGGCGAGTGCCCCCGGCAGGATTCGAACCTGCGCACACGGCTCCGGAGAGCTTGCGTATGACAGGGTTAGATGTGCGCCTGACCTGCAACTTCTGAGGCGCGAAGCAGGTCAGGGCTCGGGTCTCACTCGCCGCTCACTCGCATCGTGACCTTGCTGGGCGCCGGCGAGTGCGATGGCACCTATGCATCGGGCGGTTGCACCCCCGCCGTGTAGCCGCCAACAGCATCGATCCCCAGTCCGCGGTTCACTAATCCCCGGTCGATACTGGCCTTCCGGGTGTCCTGCAGCATGCGGAGAGCTGCGTGGAAGTCGGAGATGGGCTTATCAACTCCGAGATCGTGCCTGAGGACCTGGCGGTGTACCCATGCCGCCTCCGAGAGGCCGTCGTAGAGCCACTGTTGAAGCTCAGCAGCCTTGGCTGCGTCGTAGTTCTTCTGGAGTTGAGCCAGGACCCGATAGGCACTGTTGAAGCTTCTGTTGATTTCGGATGTGATGATCATGGGGTGTTCAGGGAGGACCATCTGCGCGCGGGCGTACTCGATCTGGTAAGCGCGCCGGGGCTCGTCCAGGACGTCCAGTGTGGGGCCCGGCGAGGCTGCTTGGTCCAACAAGTCCTGCACATAGAGTTCGATCGCTGCGCGGAAGGCACGCACGGCTTGGTTAAGATCGGCGTACAGCGCTCGCTTTTCAGCGAGCTCGGCCCGCTGGTCTTCGTGTGCTCGTTCCTCAGCCCGCTCCTGGCGCTGGAGATCAAACTCCTGCTTCTTCGCGCGGGCTGCGGAACGTTGCGTCGTAATGGGTGCTGCCAGCGTTCCTATGATGCCGATGACGGCGACGAAGGCTGCAGTAAGGTTCCCTGACAAGGTCTCTCCCGAAGCGGACGAGGAACCGACGAACAGTGCGGCACAAGCACACTGCTTCAGGGCGGTTGTGTCGAGATTCTTTGCAGGTTGCAGCACGCAGCAGCCGCACATGTGCGGTCCGAGATGCCCGATGATCCCGCGCGGCAGCCGACTTGGACACACCGAATAGCGGGCCGAGCTGACGCAGCGTCATGTTCATCCGCCAATACGCGGTGACCAACAAGACCCGATCGTGTAGAGACAGGACGGCTCCGACGCCGTGATCAGACCAGGCACGACAAGATCATGTCGCCAAGAGCAGTCGCTACGGGACAGCCCATAGTTCGGAGAATGGACGTACGGCACTTCGGCACGGTGCTGAACCGGCTGCTGGACCTCGGAGTGCACGGCCGTACCGTCAATGTGGCCTCGGGGATCTCCTGCTCGGCCGAGGAGATCGTCACCGCGGTCGAGGCGGCCCTGGGCAGGCGGGCGCACCGGGCCCCTCACGAGGTGCCGCCCGAGTCCCTGCGGATCTCTACCAGCCGGATGCGGGCCTGCGTCCCCGAGGCCGCGCACTTCGGCTTCGGCCCCGCCTACCTGGACGGCCTCATCGCGCGCTACGCGCCAGCCACGGTGTGAGGTTGGCGTCCACGATCAGTTCCTTGTAGGTCTCGTCCCCCGGGAGCGGCACGATGAGCCACTGGCCGGACGGGAACAGCCGGCCCTTGGTCCGGGCGAGCCCGCCGTAGACGGATCGCAGGAACCCGGGCACGGAGTCCCGCGGCACATCGTGGAACTCCACCCCGTCGACGATGATCCGCGCGTCGTCCTCGGGAAAGAGCCGGACGCTGACGGAGGGCGACCCGGCCAGCTCCACGAACGCCTCGTGCGGCAGCGAGCCGTCGGGGTCGAACACGGTGAACAGCTCTGCCGAGGTGCGGCGCGAGGTCTGGTCGGCACCGATGTCGTCGGTGACGGTCATGCTCACCCCGAACTCCACCGCGAGGTCACGAATCGCCACGACAGCGGACTCAGTGGTCGGCAAATGCGCGCTCTCCATGCACCGATCATGCCCGACGAGGCCCACAGAGGTCTAGACAACACTCCTCACCTCTCCTGACGGGCCACGACTTGAGGGTGGCGACGGCCTGCTCGACGAGGGGCCGGATCTTCGCGTGGGACCGGTCGACCGCCTGTTGCCCCATCGACAGGTTCTCCCAGCGGCCCCAGTAAGGCGGCATGAGCAAGGGCGAGCGCAACCGCAGTCCCCGCTCGACCCGCAACACTTCCGGCAGATCACTGAGAGTCTTGGAGATGTTGCAGAGCGCATCCAGATCGCCGCCGTCGAGAAGAAAGGTCCACTCCAGGAGGCTCTGGGCATCACTGTCAGCTACGAATACGCAACGAGGACCGCGACCGTAAGGTCGAGGCCCTCGTCACCGTATCGTCAATCGTTGTGTCCGAGGGGGGACTTGAACCCCCACGCCCGATAAAGGGCACTAGCACCTCAAGCTAGCGCGTCTGCCATTCCGCCACCCGGACCAGGTGTCTGCCGCCTCGCGGGGGTGTTCCCCGCGGCGACATGGACAACAATACCAAGGTTTCGGAGTGCGTTTCACCTGCGTATCCCCCCTGTGCGTGGCAGTCCGGGCCCACGGATCGGCGACGGTGTACAGAATGCAAGATCTTGCCTACAGGTGGTGAAGATCAGGGCGTGAGGACGTGCCCCTCTACGATCTGCTCACCGAACGCCGGAGGGGGAACACCGCATGGACATCACGTCGTTGCACACGCCGTTCGACACGACGGCCGAGGAGCCCGGGCGCCGGGTCACCACCCTGGAACTCTTCTTCGACCTGGTCTTCGTCTTCACACTCACCCAGCTCACCGTGCTGCTCGCGCACGACCTGTCCTTCGCCACGGCCGGCCGGGTGGCGCTGATCCTCGTCGTGCTGTTCTGGATGTACGGCGCCTACGCCTACCTCACCAACCAGGTGCCTCCCGACCGCCCCTCCCGGCGCCTGCTGCTGATGCTCGGCATGGCCGCGTTCCTGGTCTGCGCGCTGGCCATCCCCCGGGTCTTCGAGGACACCGGCGTGGTCTTCGGGCTCGGTTTCCTGCTGGTGGTGACCGTCCACACGGGCCTGTACACCCGCGGCCACGGCTGGGACTCCATCTGGTACGGCGTCCCCAACGCGCTCGCGGCCCTGTCGGTGACCGCCGCCGGGCTGGTCGACGGGCTCGCGGCGGACGGCCTGTGGCTGCTCGCGATCGCCCTGCAGTTCGTGACGCCGCTGGTGGCCGAGCACGGGCCGGGCCGCAGGGACGGGCGCAGTGCGGCGACGCTGCGGGTGCAGCTGGGCGCACTCGACCCGGCCCATTTCGTGGAGCGGCACGGGCTGCTGCTGATCATCGCCTTCGGCGAGTCCGTGATCTCCATCGGGGTCGGCATCGGCGATCTGCCGCTCACGCCGGAGCTGCTCTGCGGCGCGTTCCTCGCGCTGGCCCTGTCGGTCGCGCTGTGGTGGACGTACTTCGTGCGGGACGAGGAGGCGGCCGAGGTCACGTTCCGGGCGACACCGCCGCCGGCCCGCTGGCGGCTGGCGATGAACGCGTACTACTACGCCTTCCTGCCGATGCTGCTCGGCATCGCGTTCCTCGCGGCCGGCATCAAGAAGACCCTCGGCCATCTGACCGGACACCCGCAGCCGGGGCCCGCGTTGGCACTTGCGGGCGGGGTCGCGCTGTTCCTCGCGGGCGACGTGGCCTTCCGTAGGGCTCTGCGGCTGCGGCCAGTGCGCCACCGCGCGGCCGGTGCCCTCCTCGCCCTGGCCACCGCCGCGGCCGGCGTCCGCATGCCGGTCTACGGCGAACTCCTCCTGCTGGTCGCCGTGCTGGCGGGGATGCTGGCGGTGGAAGCCCGGTCCTGCATCACGGCGACACCGGACCCCGCGGCGGCCAGGACGTGACAGCGGCGGGTCAGGACTCGTTACGGTGGCGGTACGAGCGCCGGGTGCGCTCGGTGTGCTCGCGCATCAGCCGGCCGGCCCGCTCCGCGTCCCCCTCCTTGATCGCGAAGGCCAGGTCCGAGTGTTCGCTCCAGGAGGTGCCGCCGCGCAGCCGGGCCACAGGGGTGTAGTACCAGCGGACCCGCCGGTCGACCTGAGCGGCCAGCTCGGCGAGCACCGCGTTGCCGGCCAGCTCCATGACCTTGGCGTGAAAGGCCGCGTTGAGCGCCACGGCACGGGCCACGTCGTCGGCGGCGACCGCCGTCCGGCCGTCCTCCACGATGGCGAAGAGGGCCTCGACCCCCTCCTCGCCGGCGTTGAGGGCCGCCAGCCGGGCCGCCTCCGCCTCCAGCAGGGTGCGGACCGTGAGCAGCTGGTCGGCCTCCCCCTCGGTCGGCTCGTGCACGAACGCGCCCTGCGCGGGCCGCAGATCCACCCAGCCCTCGGTGTTGAGCCGCTGCAGCGCCTCGCGCACCGGCTGCCGGGAGACGCCGAGGTGCCCGGCGAGTTCGCTCTCGACCAGATGCTGACCGGGGTGCAGGGCGCGGGTGGTGATGAGTTCCAGCAGCGCCTCGTAGACGCGCTCGCGCAGCGGTCCGGGACGTTCCAGCTTCGGCACCGGCATCTGCGGCAGTCCGGTCGACAACATCGCGGTCCCCCTCCTGGGCAGCGCCGGCGCGTGAACCCTGGACGCTCGGTATCGATGAGCTCGGTGTCGTGTCCTTCGTCCACAGTCCGCGGTGTACGAAATCCACGCTGCCGGTATACAACATCCCGGCAGGAGCACCGACTTCACCCGCTCAGGGGCAGCGTACGACCTGCCCGGCGTACGACAGATTGCCGCCGAAGCCGAACAGCAGCACCGGGTCGCCGGTGCTGAGCGCTCCCTGCTCGATCAGCTTGGAGAAGGCGAGCGGGACACTGGCCGCCGAGGTATTGCCGGATTCGGTGACATCGCGGGCGACCACCGCGTTGACGGCACCGAGCTTCTCCGCCAGCGGTTCGATGATGCGCAGGTTCGCCTGGTGCAGGACGACGCCCGCGAGGTCCGCCGGGACCACGCCGGCCTTCTCGCAGGCCCGCCGGGCGATGGCCGGCAGCTGGGTGGTGGCCCAGCGGTAGACGCTCTGTCCCTCCTGCGCGAACCGCGGTGGCGTGCCCTCGATCCGTACCGCGTGCCCCATCTCCGGCACCGACCCCCACAGCACCGGCCCGATCCCCGGCTGCTGTCCCGGCGCGCAGGCCTCGACCACGGCGGCCCCGGCGCCGTCGCCGACGAGGACACAGGTGCTGCGGTCGCTCCAGTCGGTGACGTCGGACATCTTGTCGGCGCCGATGACCAGCGCGCGGCCGGCCGCGCCGGCCCGGACGGTGTGGTCCGCCGTGGCCAGCGCGTGGGTGAACCCGGCGCACACCACGTTCACGTCCATCGCAGCCGGCTGCGGGATGCCGAGCCTGGCCGCGACCCGGGCGGCGGTGTTCGGGGAACGGTCGATCGCCGTGGAGGTGGCGACCAGGACCAGGTCGATGTCGCCGGGGGTGAGACCGGCGGCGGCGAGGGCCTTGGCCGCGGCGTGCGCGGCCAGCTCGTCGACCGGCTCGTCGGGACCGGCGATGTGCCGGGTCCTGATGCCGACCCGGCTGCGGATCCACTCGTCACTCGTGTCGACCAGGCCCGCCAGGTCCTCGTTGGTGAGCACCCGGGCGGGCTGGTAGTGACCGATGGCGGCGATGCGCGAGCCGTTCATGGCGGAGGTCCCTCGTTTCCGTCGTGGCGGATTCACCAGTCTGAACAGTGACTCGCGAGTACGGCGGCAGGTGAAGCCACAGGAATCGGGCGCCCGCGTTGTCGGCTTCGCGCAGGCCCTCGGACGCCCGAGTATTCATCCGGTGAACAGCCGGGTTGCCTTGTGTACGAGTTCGTAGACCCCGTAGGCGAGGGGTGCTCCGACCCACAGCCAGGCGAGGGTGATCAGGCCCCGCCGGCTAGGCGGGCTGCTGTCGCTGGGCATCTGCGGCCTCCCTCGGGGCGGGGACGTGATGGCGGGTGTGGACGGGACGGACGAGTTCGTTGGCGACGAAGCCGACGACGAGGAGGCCGATCATGATGCCGAACGACAGCCCGTACAGCGACGAGCCGTGCTTGCCCGCGCCCTTCTGCCGGTCGGCGATCCAGTTGACGATCAGCGGCCCGAGCACGCCTGCCGTGGACCAGGCGGTGAGCAGCCGGCCGTGGATGGCGCCGACCTGGTAGGTGCCGAACAGGTCCTTCAAGTAGGCGGGGACGGTCGCGAAGCCGCCGCCGTAGAAGGAGAGGATCACCAGCGCGCACAGGACGAACAGCGGCTTGGACGCGTCGCCGAACAGGGCGATGAGCAGGTACATCAGCGCACCGACGCCCAGGTAGAGACGGTAGATGTTCTTGCGGCCGATCAGGTCGGAGGCGGACGACCAGCCGATGCGGCCGGCCATGTTGGCGGCGGACAGCAGGGCGACGAACCCCGCGGCCGCGGACGCCGACACCGGGGTGGAGCCGCCGGCGAAGAAGTCCGTGATCATCGGTGCGGCTTTCTCCAGGATGCCGATGCCGGCGGTCACGTTCATGCAGAGCACGATCCACAGGCACCAGAACTGCGGGGTGCGCACCGCGCTGCGTGCGGAGACCTGCACTCCCTCGAAGGCGTTCGGCCCACTCGCTGTGCCGGCACGGCCCTCGGTGCGCGGCACGCGGACCAGCAGGACGCCCAGGGTCATGAAGACGGCGTACGACAGCCCGTGCACCAGGAAGGCGAGGGCGATGCCGTCGTTGTCACCGCCGAAGGACGCGAGCATCTGCGCGGACCACGGCGAGGCGATCAGCGCGCCGCCGCCGAAACCCATGATGGCGATGCCGGTGGCCGTGCCCGGCCGGTCCGGGAACCACTTGATCAGGGTGGACACGGGCGAGATGTATCCGATGCCGAGGCCGATCCCGCCGACGAAGCCGTAGCCGAGGACGATCAGCCAGTACTGCTTGGTCTCGGCGCCGAGCGCGGAGAGCAGGAAGCCGGAGGAGAAGCACACGAGGGCGACGGTCATCGCCCAGCGCGGGCCGTTGCGCTCGACGAGCGTGCCGCCGAACGCGGCCGACAGCCCGAGCATCACGATCGCCAGCTGGAAGGGCAGTGCGCTCCGGGTGCCGTCGAGGTGCAGGGCGGATTCGAGCGGCGGCTTGAACACGCTCCAGGCGTAGGCCTGGCCGATGGACAGGTGGACGGAGAGGGCGGCGGGCGGGACGAGCCGGCGGCTCCAGCCCTCAGGCGCGACAGGGGGGCTGCTCATGAGGCCGGACGGTACGGCGGGGCACGGGAGTTGAGAAGGCGCGGCGTCGACCGTATGCGGTGAACGGTAGGCGGAATGCGGTCAACGGTCGACACGCGAACCCTTGTCGCGACCGGCTCCGTACCGTGGTGCCGGGTGCGTGACGGAGGCCGAGGGCGCGCGGACGCCGGCGCCTGCCTGGGCACGCACCGCGCAGCCCGGGGCGGGAGCCCCCAGAATGAGATCGTGAGGGTCACCTTGCCGCAGGCAACCCGGTGACCCACGGCAATCCCTGCAGCAAGGGCCGTTTCGGCCACCAGCACATACAGAACCGGGGCTGATCAGGACATGGGACGAGTCACGGAACGACGCAAGGTCCTCCGCATCCGGGACGGGGCGGTCTCCACCCGGCCGGACACGCTCGTCGCCGAGGAACCCCTGGAGATCCGGCTGAACGGCAAGCCGCTCGCGATCACCATGCGCACACCGGGCGACGACTTCGCGCTGGCGGCGGGGTTCCTGGTGAGCGAAGGTGTGCTGGCGACCGCATACGATCTGCAGAACATCGTCTACTGTGCGGGGGCGACCGCAGACGGCTCCAATACCTACAATGTCGTCGACGTGAAAACCGCGCCGGGCGTCGCCCTGCCGGACTTCACGCTGGAGCGGAACGTCTACACGTCGTCCTCGTGCGGCCTGTGCGGCAAGGCCAGTCTGGACGCCGTCCGTACGACCGCGCGCTTCCCGATCGCCGACACTCCCCCGGTGCGGGTCACCCCGGAGCTGCTGTCGAGTCTTCCGGAGCGGCTGCGGGCGGCCCAGCGGGTGTTCGACCGGACCGGAGGCCTGCACGCGGCGGCCCTGTTCAACGAGGACGGGGAGCTGCTGGACATACGCGAGGACGTGGGCCGCCACAACGCGGTGGACAAGCTGGTCGGGCGGGCGCTGCAGAACGGCGACCTGCCGCTGTCCCGGACGATCCTGCTCGTCTCCGGGCGGGCCTCGTTCGAGCTGGCGCAGAAGGCGGTGATGGCGGGCATCCCCGTGCTGGCGGCGGTGTCGGCGCCGTCGTCGCTGGCGGTGGACCTGGCCGCCGAGACGGGGCTGACCCTGGTGGGTTTCCTGCGGGGCAGCTCGATGAACGTGTACGCGGGCGAGGACCGCATCACGCTGCGGGAGGCGGCCACCCAGGGCTGAGACAGCTCCCCACGGCACGGCGGCGGGCCCCGGCCGACGGGCCCCGCCTCAGCCGGGGGACTGCGTCGCTGCGACGAACGGGACGTATGCGGCCCGCAGGGCGCGGCGCCGCGTCCCGTCGGCCAGGGGCAATCTCCTTGCCCTGCCCAGGAGTGATGTCCGGATTCGGTCGACCTCGGGTCGATCCGGCCGGGCGCCAGGGACGTGGGCGGGATGCCGGCCTGGGCGGTCAGGCGGGCCCGAGGCGTACGGCGGCGGCGGTCACGACCGTGCCGAGCCGGGGGAAGTCGAGCCGGACGGACGCCTCGTGCTCGGCGGCGGTGAAGGCGGCCATGGCGTCCTCGGCGAAGAGGAGGTCGTAGCCGAGGTCGGCGGCGGCACGGGCGGTGGACTCGACGCCGAGGTTGGTGGCGATGCCGCCGAACACCAGCGTGGTCACGCCGCGTTCGCGCAGCCGCTCGTCCAGGCCGGTGCCCTGGAAGGCGCCGATGGTCCGCTTGACCACCTCCAGGTCGCCGTGCGCCGCGAGGCCGGGGACCAGGGCGCTGCCGGGCGGCTGTTCGGCCACCGAGGGGCGTTCGACCCGGACGAGGACGACGGGCGCTCCGGCGGCACGGAAGGTACGCGCCAACTCCTCGGCGGTGGCCAGCACTTCGGTGCCTTTGCGGGGTTCCAGGGGCAGCGCGACGATGCGTTCCATCAGGTCGACGAGGATCAGGGCGGTGCGCTGCGGATCGAGCGTGTGAGCTGCGGTCATGACGGAACGTTAGCCGCCGTCAGCCGTCCGTGCCGGAAATCCGGATCAACAGGCCCATGAACTGCTCGCGTTCGGCGTCCGAGAGCGGGGCGAGCAATTCGTCGTTGGCCGCGCGGGCCGCCTTCTCGCAGCGGGCGAGGAGGCGGGCGCCGTCGTCGGTGAGGGACACGGCGTTCTTGCGCCGGTCCCTGGGGTCGGGGGCGCGGACGACGTGGCCGGCGGACTGCAGGTCGTTGAGCACGCCGACCAGGTCCTTGGGGTCCAGGCCCACGCTGCGGCCGAGGTCTGCCTGGGCGACGGGCTGAAGGTCCCGGACGGCGGAGAGGACCACGTGGTGCCACATCTTCTGGCCCTCGGCCGCGAGGGCGTCGGCGACCAGGGCGCGCCCCCGGCCGGCGGCGCGGCCGAGGAGCCAGCTGGGCAGGGAGCGGATTGCGGGCAGGGGTGCTTCGGCCATACGGGCAGCGTATCCCGAGAATCGTTGGACGCACCAACGAACCTCCGCTATCGTTGGGGCTCCCAACGAGTTCATGGGTGTTCCCAACGGTCAATGCGCCGGAATTCCGGCCCTGGAGGTGTGTGCGATGCGTCGCGTCCGATACGAGTCCACCGGCGGCCCGCTGTTCGTCGAAGAGGCGCCCGTCCCCGAACCCGGCCCCGGCGAGCTGCTGGTGCGTTGCGCGGCCGTCGGCGTCACCCTGCCCGTGGTGCGCAAGGTCACCGAGGCCGCCGAGCCGATCGCGCTCGGCGGGGAGATCGCCGGCGAGGTGGTGGCGGCCGGCGAGGGCGTGACCCGGTACCGGCCGGGCGACCGGGTGACCGGGCTGTGCTTCGGACACGGATACGCCGACTTCGCCCTGCTGCACGAGGCCATGGCCTCCCCGATACCGGACGGCGCAGATGCCGTGGACGCGATCGCGCTGGTCCGCAGCGGTCTGGTGGCGTTCGGGGCGCTGGAGGCGGCGCGCCCGGTGCCGGGCGAGGCAGTGCTCGTCACGGCGGCGGCGAGCGGGGTCGGACACCTCGCGGTGCAGCTGGCGCGGGCGCGGGGTGCGGGGCGGGTGGTGGGGGCCGTGTCCGACCCCCGCAAGGCGGATTTCGTCCGCTCACTCGGCGCGGACGACTGTATCCAGTACGGCGACGACAGCTGGGGGGATCCCGTCGACTGTGTACTGGATGCCGTCGGCGGTGACCTGCTCGGCCCAGCCCTCGCCGCCCTGGCCCCGCACGGCCGCCTCGTCGCCTACAGCTCCGGCGGCGGCACCCTCCGGGCGTACGACCTGCTGGTGGGTGCCAAGTCGGTGATCGGATTCCAGATGGCCCTGATCGCCCGTGGCCGGCCGGAGCTGTACGAGCAGTGGCGCAAGGAGCTGTGGCGGTTGTTCGCCGAGGGCGCCCTGAAGCCCGCCGTGCACGCCGAGTTCGCGCTGGAGGACGCGGCGAAGGCGCACGAGGTGATCGAGCGGCGGGCCAACCTCGGCAAGGTCGTGCTGCGCCCGTAGGCCGTTCGCGTGTTCCGTGCGCTGCACGCTTCTTGTGGGGCGCCCTGTCCCCAACTACCTTCGATGGGGCGCATTGGACGTCGGATGTCCGGATGTCCAGAGGTCCGGCCGACGAAAGGGCAGGTCGCACCATGCCGTCAGGTCTTCGCGCCCGTCTCAGAGCCGTACTCGCCGCCGTCACCGCGGCGGCCGCCCTCACAGCGTTCCTCCCCGGCACCACCGCGCACGCCCGACCGGCCACCGGATCCGACGTGTTCGAGCAGCAGATCCTCTTCAAGGCGTCCCAGGACCCCGGCTACGCCTGCTTCCGCATCCCGGCGATCGTGCGGACGACCGCCGGCACTCTGCTGGCGTTCGCCGAGGGCCGGGTCCTCAACTGCGGTGACGCCGCCGACATCGACATCGTGCTCAAGCGCTCCACCGACGGCGGCCGCACCTGGGGCCCGCTGCAGGTGGTCAACGAGGGCGCCGGTGACACGCACGGCAATCCGGCGCCGGTCGTGGACCGCGAAACGGGCCGGGTCTGGCTCGCGGAGACGTACAACACGGGCCGTACGGACAGCGCCAGTTGCTCGATCCCCTGCGACCGCACCCCGCATCTGCAGTACAGCGACGACGACGGCCAGAGCTGGTCCGTGCCGCGCGATCCGGGCCCGGAGATCCTGCCCGCCGACTGGAACTCCTGGTACGCGACCGGGCCGGTGCACGGCATCCAGCTGACCCGGGGCCGGTACGCGAGCCGGCTGGTCTTCGGGGTCAACACCGAGACCTGGGACGGCAGCCGGGTCACCGCCAACCACGCGGCGCTGATCGTGAGCGACGACCACGGCGGCCACTGGCGGATCGGGGCCACGGACACCTGGCCCATCGCCGACGACGGCACCTTCCGGCAGAAGCCGTCCGAGCTGGCCCTCGCCGAGCGCGGCGACGGCTCCATCCTGGTCAGCGGCCGGGAGCAGGACGGCACCGACCTGGGCCACCGCACCCAGGCCGTCAGCCGCGACGGCGGGAGCAGCTTCACCGCGCCGTTCCACGGCCTGCCCGACCTGTACGCCCCGCAGGTCCAGGGTTCCCTGCTGCGCCTGGACGACCGGCTTCTGCTCGCCTGCCCCGCCGACCCCGACCGGCGGCGGACGATGATGATCCGCTCTTCCTACGACGGCGGCCGGACCTGGGACGGCGTGGACCGCGGCACGGTCGTCACCACGGACTGGTCCGGCTACTCGGACATGGTGCGTGCCGACGCGGACACGGTGGGCCTGCTCTACGAGGGCGGGGCGGTGGACGCGCGCGACGAGATCCGCTTCGCCCGCTTCACCGAGGACCGGCTCGCCCCGCGCCGCGGCCCCGACCCGGTCACCGCCGACCTGGCCCCGCACGCGCGCCCGGCCGCGGTGCTCGGCGGCGCGCAGGAGACGGACGGGGTCTTCGGCAAGGCGCTGGAGTTCGACGGCACCGACGACGCCGTGCGCCTGCCGTTCCGCAGCGGGCTGCCCCTGGGGACCAGGGACTTCACGGCGTCCCTGTGGTTCCGCTACACGGCCACCGCCGGCGAGCAGCCGCTGCTGTGGATGGGCGGGGTGGGCACCACCCAGCCGCAGGTGTGGGTGCGCGGCGAGCCGGCGAACCACCGGATCCAGGGACTGATCACGGTGCGGGACGGGGCGATCGCGCCGCAGACTGTCTACGTTCGTACGGATACCGCATACAACGACGGCCAGTGGCATCACCTGGCGCTGCGCCGGGGCGGAGGACGGCTGTCGTTGTTCGTCGACGGTGTGCAGTCGTCCGTCGCCGACATACCGGGGTCGGTCAGCCGTAACTCCCCCTTCGGTGTGCACATCGGTCAGCGCATGGACAGCCGGGCCTTCTTCACCGGCTCGATCGACGAGGTGCACGTCTGGGACCGTGCGCTCACCGATGGGCAGCTGTCGGACCCGAAGGCACTGCGGTCACCGAAGGACACGGTCCTGTGGCTGCCCCTGGACCGCGTGCTCGGCTGACGCGCCCGGCGCGTCCTGGGCCTCCTGCGGGTCGCGGGCGCGCCGCTTGGCGATGACCGCGCACACCATGAGCTGCATCTGGTGGAACAGCATCAGCGGCAGCACGGCGAGGGAGGCCTGGGCGCCGAACAGGACGCTCGCCATGGGCAGCCCGGAGGCCAGGGACTTCTTCGAGCCGGCGAACTGGATGGCGATCCGGTCGTTGCGTCCGAAGCCGAGTGCCCGGGCGCCGTACCAGGTCAGCAGGAGCATCACGGTGAGCAGGACGGCCTCGACGGCGAGCAGCGCGCCCAGCCGGGCCGGGCTGACCTGGTGCCAGATGCCCCGGGTCATGCCCTCGCTGAAGGCGGTGTACACGACCAGCAGGATCGAGCCGCGGTCGACCAGGCCGAGCACCTTCTTGTGCCGGGCGACGAAACCGCCGATCCAGCGGCGCAGCACCTGCCCGGCGAGGAACGGCACCAGCAGCTGCAGCACGATCTTGATCAATGAGTCGGCGGAGAACCCGCCCCCGCTGTTGCCGAGCAGTCCGGCCGCCAGCAGCGGGGTGACGACGATGCCGAGGAGCGAGGAGAAGGACCCGGCGCAGATCGCCGCCGGTACGTTTCCGCGGGCGATCGAGGTGAACGCGATGGACGACTGGATCGTGGACGGCACCAGTGTCAGGAACAGCAGCCCCTGGTAGAGGGGCTGGGTCAGCAGTACCGGCACCAGCGCCCGCGCGGCCAGCCCGAACCCCGGGAAGAGGATGAAGGTGCAGGCCAGCACGGTGACGTGGAGCCGCCAGTGGCGCAGTCCGTCCAGCGCCTCCCGGGTGGAGAGCCGGGCGCCGTAGAGGAAGAAGAGGAAGGCGATCGCGGCCGTCGACGCGCCCGAGGCCACGTCGGAGGCGGTGCCGCGGGCCGGCAGGAGCGCGGCGAGGCCCACCGTCGCGAGCAGCAGGACGATGTACGGGTCGATCGGCATCCAACGCGGCCGGCGCAGGCGTTTCACAGTGCTCCGATTGCTGTACGGGGGCGGGACGGGTGTCGCTTTGTCGCTTCCAGGGGCTGCAGGTCCCCCTCCATCGTCCTCCTCCGCCCGGCGATCGGGAATCCCGCACACCACTCTGACTGTCATCATGAATGGCGATAGCCGGGTAGCCTGAGGATGTGTACGACCCGGCGCAGCTGCGCACCTTCCTCGCCGTGGCCCAGACGCTCAGCTTCACGCAGGCCGCACGCCGGCTGGGGCTGCGCCAGTCCACGGTCAGCCAGCATGTGCGCCGGCTGGAGGACGCGGCCGGGCGGCAGCTGTTCACCCGGGACACCCATTCGGTGGAGCTGACCGAGGACGGCGAGGCGATGCTGGGCTTCGCCCGGCGGATCCTGCAGGTGCACGAGCAGGCCACGGCGTTCTTCACGGGCACCCGGGTGCGGGGCCGGCTGCGGTTCGGGGCGTCGGAGGACTTCGTGCTCACCCGGCTGCCGGAGATCCTGAAGGGCTTCCGCACCGACCATCCGGAGGTCGACCTGGAGCTGACGGTGGAGCTGTCCGGCACCCTGCACGAACAGCTGGCCGCCGGGAAGCTCGACCTGGTGCTGGCCAAGCGGCGCCCGGAGGATCCCCGTGGCGCGCTGGTCTGGCGCGACGACCTGGTGTGGATCGGCGCCGAGCGGCTGCGCCTGGACGCCGACCGGCCGGTGCCGCTGATCGTGTATCCGCCGCCCGGTATCACCCGGGCCCGTGCGCTCCAGGTGCTGGAGCGCGAGGGCCGCGCGTGGCGGATCGTGTGCACCAGCGGCAGCCTCAACGGGCTGATCGCGGCGGCCCGCGCCGGGCTCGGCGTGATGGCCCACTCCCGGCACCTGATCCCGCCCGGCCTGTTCCGTCTGCCGGAGCGGTCCGGGCTGCCCGACCTGGGCAAGGTCGACTTCGTACTCGTCCACGGCCGCCGAAGGGGCGCTGCCGAGGGGGCCGCGAACGCGCTGGCGGCGGCGTTGCTGGCGGGTGGGGAACGCCTCAGCCGCCGGGGCGGCTGAAGTCCGTCGCCCGAGGTCAGCGGGGCATCGGGTACGTGAGTTTCTTGACCTGGCGCAGGAAGGGCGTGGTCTCCACGTGCTGGACGCCGGCCAGGCCGCCGAGCGGGCCGCTGAGGTAGGCGTACAGATCGGCAGTGCTGCGGAACAGCGCGGTGACGGCGAGGTTGGACTGGCCGGCCGTCGCGGAGACCCAGGCGGTCTCCTGGTGCCCGGCCAGGGCCTCGCCGACGGAGTGCAGTGCGGCGGGCGCGGCGGTGACCCACAGCGCGGCGACGACGGGGTGGCCGAGGACCTCGGACCGGTACTCCACGTCGATGTACACCGCGCCCGAGGCGCGCAGCGCGGCCAGCCGGCGTTTGACCGAGGACTCCGAGCGGCCTGTCGCCCGTTGGAGCTCGGGGTAGGCGGCCCGGCCGTTCTGCTCCAGGACGGCCAGCAGGGGTTCGTCCTCGGGTTCGATGCGGGCCGGTCCGGGCACGGGTTCGGCGGGGCGCAGGGCGGCGATCTGGTCGTCGGTGAGTGCGGCGAACTTGCTGACCCAGCAGTCCGCACCGCCGTAGAAGCGGTGCAGGAGCTGGAGGGCGCGGATCTCGACCACGTTCGGCGTGCGCGGCAGCTTGCCGAGCAGCAGTTCGTCGTGGTCGCCGGGGGTGCGCGGCCTGGTCAGGCACAGGACCTCGGTGCCGCCCGAGGCGAGCCCGATCCAGTAGGTGTCGGGGCGCCGGGCGAGCGCCTCCCCGATGGCCAGGGCGCTGTCCGGCGCACAGCGGATCCGCAGCATCCACTGGTCCTGGCCGAGCCGGGAGGCGTTGCGCATCGCGACGACCCGCAGCCCGCCCTGGGCGCACAGGCGCCGGTAGCGGCGCGCGATCGTCTGGTCGGAGACGCCGAGCACCGCGGCGATCCGGCTGAAGGAGGCCCGGCCGTCGACCGCCAGCGCGGAGAGCAGTTGCAGGTCGAGCCCGTCGACGCTGTCGGTTTCCATCTCCAGCATGCGCGCCCCTGTCGGATTCCGTCGTGAATGGACAGTGCAGCGGTCCAATCGTCCGCACCTGGGCCATCGTACGGAGCGACGGGCAATCGGTCCGCAGGAACGCGGGGAGTCAGGACATGCGTACATGGGGGACGCTCACGGCCGTGTGCCTGGGCACGTTCATGTTGTTGCTGGATGTGACGATCGTGGTGGTGGCGCTGCCGGACATGGCGGCGTCGCTGCACGCGTCGCTGGGTGATCTGCAGTGGGTGGTCGACGGGTACGCGCTCGCGCTGGCCGCGCTGCTGCTGGGCGTCGGTGCCGCCGCCGACGTCCTGGGGCGGCGCCGGGTCCATGTGGCGGGCGTGGTGGTGTTCGCGGCGGCCAGTCTGCTGTGCGGGCTGGCCTCGGGGCCGGGGACGCTGGTGGCGGCGCGGGCGCTGCAGGGGCTCGGCGCGGCGGCGATGTTCGCGACGACCCTGCCGTTGCTGGGCTCGGTCTACCGGGGGCGGCAGCGGTCGGCGGCGCTCGGCGTGTGGGGCGCGGTCAGCGGTGGGGCCGCCGCGGTCGGCCCGGTGCTCGGCGGGCTGCTCACCGAGGGGCCGGGCTGGCGGTGGATCTTCTTCGTGAACCTGCCGGTGAGCGTGCTGGAGGTGTGGCTGACCCTGCGGATGGTCCCGGAGTCGCGCGGGGCGCGCGGCAGGAGTGTCGACTGGGCGGGTACGGCGGCCTTCGCGGTGTTCGCGGGCGGTGCGACGTACGCGGTGGTGCGCGCCGGCGAGGACGGCTGGTCGGCGGCGGCGACGCTGACGGCGTTCGCGGTGGCGGCGCTGGCGCTGGCGGTGTTCGTGCTGGTGGAGCGGCGGGTGGCGCATCCGCTGCTGGATCTGTCGCTGCTGCGCCGGCCGGCGTTCGCCGGGGTGATGGTGGCCTCGTTCGCCTTCAACGGGGTGGCGTTCGGCGCGATCCCCTATCTGTCGCTCTGGATGCAGACCCTGCTCGGCCTCAGCCCGGTGCGGGGCGGGCTGACGCTGCTGCCGATGACCGTGGTGTCGATGCTGGTGGCGGTGCTGGTGGGGCGGTTGCTGCACGGGGTGCCGGCCTGGCTGACGGTCGGCGGCGGGCTGCTGCTGATCGCCTCGGGCACGTTGTGCCAGGCGGTGCTGGACGCGGGCTCCGACTGGACGGCGCTGGTGCCGGGGTTCGTGCTGGTCGGTGCGGGCACCGGGTTCGTCGTACCGACCATGTCGGGGGCGGCGCTCGCCGCGGTGCCGGCGGAGCGGGCCGGAATGGCGGGCGGTGCGGTGAACACGGTCCGGCAGCTCGGGTACGCGCTGGGCGTGGCCGTCTTCGGCACTGTGCTCACCTCCCGGATGACCGGCGCGCTGCCGAGCGGCGCGGCGCACGCCCTGGCGGGCGGCGGCGCCGGTGCGCTGCGCGACGGCTTCCCGGAGCCCGTCCTGCGCGCCGCGTTCGCCTCGGGCCTGAACGCCGGCCTGGTGGTGGCGGGTCTGACCGGCATGGCCGCGGGGGTGCTGGTGCTGCTCCTCGTACGGAGGGGCCGGCCGGCGCCGCAGCAGGCGTCCGGCGCGGTGCCGGAGCGGACGGTGCCGGCCCGCCGGTGAGCCGCCACGGGACAGGGCGAGGCCGGTGCTCCAGGACTGCCCTCGCCGGCCCCCTGGACCCTGCCCCGTATGCGGTGATCGGTACGGTGTGCGCCGTAATCGCCGCGTACAGATTCGGTGGAGATTACGGGACCGAAACTTACTGACCCGTCAGTACCATGTCCGGCCCTTCCCCATGTGCGGGCATTTTCCGGTCACCGGCGGGGAGAAAGATGAGGTTTGCTCGGTTTCCGACCCCCTCCCGCCGGATGACGGTGTGGGGTAGCTTTCACCGCGCTGTGCCGCGTGTCACGGGCGTGACCAAGCAGCGAGGATCGGGGAGCGAGGTTTGCGCGAGTTCACCAACCCGCCGCTCACGTCGGCGCCGCCGGTGGGCGGTCTGGCCGACGCGGTCTTCGAGCATGCCCGCACGGATCCCACGCACATCGCTCTCGGCCGCAAGGACGCCTCCGGGCAGTGGCGGGAGGTGACCTCCGCCGAGTTCCGCGACGAGGTCCTGGCCCTCGCCAAGGGCCTGCTGGCGCGCGGCATCCGCTTCGGCGACCGCGTCGCGATCATGTCCCGCACCCGTTACGAGTGGACTCTGTTCGACTTCGCGCTGTGGTCGATCGGTGCCCAGGTGGTGCCGGTCTATCCCACGTCCTCGGCCGAGCAGTGCTTCTGGATGCTCTACGACGCGGAGGTGTCCGCGGCGATCGTGGAGCACGAGGACCACGCGATGACCATCGCCACCGTCATCGACCGCCTCCCGCAGCTGCGCCAGCTGTGGCAGCTGGACGCGGGCTGTGTGCAGGAGCTGTACGACGCCGGGGCGCACCTGGACGACGAGCTGGTGCACCGGCACCGGCAGGCGGTCACCCCGGATTCGGTCGCCACGATCATCTACACCTCGGGCACCACCGGCCGTCCCAAGGGCTGTGTCCTCTCGCACGCCAACTTCATGTACGAGGCGGACACGATGATCCAGCGGTGGCAGCCGGTGTTCCACACCAAGAAGGACGACGAGGCCTCCACCCTGCTGTTCCTGCCGCTCGCGCATGTCTTCGGGCGGATGGTGGAGGTCGCCGCGATCCGCGGCCGGGTCCGCTTCGGGCACCAGCCGCAGCTGAACGCCGCCGCCCTGCTGCCCGATTTGCAGGCCTTCAAGCCGACTTTCATCCTCGCGGTGCCGTACATCTTCGAGAAGGTGTTCAACGCGGCCCGCCGGAAGGCGGAGAAGGAAGGCAGATCCGGGCCGTTCGAGAAGGCCGTCGACATCGCGGTGAAGTACGCGGAGGCCGTGGAGGCCAAGGCGTGGGGCACCGGGCCGGGCCCGTCGGCGGGGCTGCGCATGCAGCACCAGCTCTTCGACAAGCTCGTGTACTCCAAGGTCCGTGCGGCGATGGGCGGCCGGATCCGCAACGCGATGTCCGGCGGGTCGGCGATGGACCGCCGGCTGGGCCTGTTCTTCGCGGGCGCCGGTGTGCAGATCTACGAGGGCTACGGCCTGACCGAGTCCACGGCCGCGGCGACCGCCAACCCGCCCGAGCGCACCCGCTACGGCACCGTCGGCCAGGCCATCCCCGGCGTGACCGTGCACATCGCCGACGACGGGGAGATCTGGCTGCACGGCGGAAACGTTTTCCAGGGCTATCTCAACAACCCGAAGGCCACCGACGAGACCCTGCACGAGGGCTGGCTGGCCACCGGTGACCTCGGCTCCCTCGACGAGGACGGCTATCTGACCATCACCGGCCGCAAGAAGGAGATCCTGGTGACCTCCGGCGGCAAGAGTGTCTCCCCGGGGGTGCTGGAGGAGCGGGTCCGCGAGCACCCGCTGGTCAACCAGTGCATCGTCGTCGGCAACGACCGCCCCTACATCGCCGCCCTGGTCACCCTCGACCAGGAGGCCGTCGAACACTGGCTGCAGATGCGCGGAAAGCCGAGGATGACCCCGGCCGAGCTGGTGCGCGACCCGGACCTGGAGACGGAGGTGCGACGGGCGGTGGTCGCCGCCAACACCCTCGTCTCCCAGGCCGAGTCGATCCGCACCTTCCGCATCCTCGCGCAGCCGTTCACCGAGGAACACGGTCTGCTCACCCCGTCGCTGAAGCTGAAGCGGAAGGCGATCGAGAAGGCGTACGACAACGAGGTCGAGGCCCTCTACCGGACCTGACGCAGGGCCGGCCCGCTCCGGATCGCCGCCGACCGGAATACGCCGCCGCTGTTCGCTGCGCCGGGACGTCATGGAGCGCCGCGGTGACGGACTGACCGGTCGGTGGAGACGGAGTGCGCGGTCAGGAATGCGTCGCGGCGCGTGATCGTTGACGATGGAAGTACCACCTGTCCACAACCGAAGGATCAAGAAGCTCGTGAGCAGCAAGGTCCCCCCGATCATCCTCAACAACGGCGTCGAAATGCCCCAGCTGGGCTACGGCGTCTGGCAGGTGCCGGACGACGAGGCCGAGCAGGCCGTCGCCACGGCGCTGGAGGCCGGGTACCGCAGCATCGACACAGCGGCGATCTACGGCAACGAAGAGGGCACCGGCAAGGCCATCGCCGCCTCCGGCCTGCCCCGCGAGGACATCTTCGTCACCACCAAGCTCTGGAACAGCGACCAGGGGTACGACTCCGCCCTGCGGGCCTTCGACGCGTCGCTTCGGAAGCTGGGTCTCGACTACGTCGACCTGTACCTGATCCACTGGCCGCTGCCCTCCCGCGACGCCTACGTCGACACGTACAAGGCGTTCGAGAAGCTGCTCGGCGACGGCCGGGTCCGCGCCATCGGTGTGTCCAACTTCCATCCCGAGTACCTGCAGCGGCTGATCTCCGAGACCTCGGTCGTCCCGGCGGTCAACCAGATCGAGCTGCATCCGCATCTGCAGCAGCACGCCGCCCGCGCGTTCCACGCGGAGCACGGCATCGCGACCGAGGCCTGGTCACCGCTCGGCCAGGGCAAGGGCCTGCTGGAGGTGCCGGCGATCGTCGCCATCGCGCAGAAGCACGGGCGTACGCCGGCGCAGGTCGTGCTGCGCTGGCACATCCAGCTCGGCAACGTCGTGATCCCGAAGTCCGTGACGCCGTCCCGGATCAGGGAGAACATCGAGGTCTTCGACTTCACCCTGGACGACGAGGACCTGGCGGCGATCAGCGCGCTCAACGAGGACCGGCGCCTGGGCCCCGACCCGGCCACCTTCGACATGGCCTGACAGCCCCGCGCACCACGGCCGTCCACCCCGCTTGCCGGGGCGGACGGCCGTCCGCGTGGCCGCGCACGGTGTCAGTCGCCGGTCAGTCGCCCCGTACGTCCACGTGCAGGACCTCGAACTCCTCCAGGGCGATCACCGTGGCGTGTGCCTTGGCTGTGCCCTCGCGGCGGATCGCGGCCTGGCGGGCGCGGGCGGCGGCGAGTGAGGCGCGGTCGGCGAAGAGGACGCCGGTCATGCCACGGCCGCGTTCGCGGTCCAGGAAGAGGGCCGCCCCGGCGAAGCCGGGCAGCACCTCCAGCCGGGGCAGCACGCCGACGTGGAAGGTGTCCGCGGCGAGGTCCGTGTCCGCCGGTTCGAACTCCAGGCGGGTGAGCCGCAGTCCGCCGCCGGAGAGGGTCCGTTGCCCGGCGTGGAAGACGGCGGCCTCGTAGTTCTCGACCGCGACGGTCCCGGCGAAGGGCTGCAGCAGTTCCGGCCGCCGCGCGCTCATCACCTCGTCGCTGATCCGACGGGCATCCGCGGACTCCCACCAGCTGACCGTGAGCAGCTTGCCGAGGTCACGGTCGACGAAGACGCCCGCTCCCCGGTATCCGGGGCGCTCCTCCAGCAGGTCGTGCCCGCGGGTGTTCAGGGCCCGGACGGCCGTGTCCAGCTGCGCCGGATCGCCGGTCGCGTACACCGTGCGTACGTACATGCGCCTCGCCTCCCGGAGCCGTGACCGAGTCGGCCGACAGCGGCCGAGATATCCGCATTGGCCGTTTTCCTTCAGTTTTGCCATGGTCACAAATCACCGCAATACGCGTGTGCTTCACCGGTTCGCCACGACGGGCTTGACGAGGACATGCATACAGGTCCACGGTGTACGGCACCTGGTAAGGAAACTTTCCTAACAGAAGGGTCCCCCACCGTGCGCCTTCGATCCCTGTCCCTCGCCGCGGCCTCCGCAGCCGCGCTGCTCACCGCCGGAGTCCTGCCGGCACACGCCTCCGCCGGCTCCGCGGCGAGGTCCGCCCCGCACTCCGCCCAGGAGGGCTCGGTCAGTGCGGCCGACCTGCTCGCCAAGGTGACGTCCTGTTCCCAGATATCGAACGGCAAGTACAAGACGGACGACGAGACATCGGCCACGGTCCCCGTCTGCGGCAAGAACGGCGCGGTGTTCTGGAAGGCCGACATGGACATCGACTGCGACGGCCAGCGCACCACCGAGTGCAACGAGGACCGCGACCCCTGGTACCAGGACGACACCGCCTTCCACCAGTCCGACGGCAAGCCGCTGAAGGCGCAGTCGCTGCCGTACGTCGTGGTCCCCAGCTCCAGCAGCATCTGGAACTACGCCGGCGCCGGCATCAAGGGCGGTGGAGTGGTCGCGGTCATCTACCAGAACAAGGTGGAGTACGCCGTCGTCGGCGACACCGGCCCCACGCAGATCATCGGCGAGGCGTCGTACGCCACCGCCAAGGCACTCGGCATCGACCCCGACCCGGCCAACGGCGGCGTCGACTCGGGCGTGACCTACATACTGTTCAAGAACTCCAAGGTCTCCCCCATCGAGAGCCACAGCGCCGCGGTCTCTCTCGGAGACCAGCTGGCCAAGCAGTTCCTCCAGAACAACTGACCCGTGCGGTACGCCCGCCGGGCCGGCCCGGCGGGCGTACGACCACGGTGCTGACGTCGCCCCCGGGCGGCTGCCGGATCGCCCCGGCCGGCCGTTGTCACACGGGCCGTACCGCCCGGTGCACCGTGTGGGCCGCCAGTACGAACACGTCGGGACGCCGGTGGGCGCTGCCGGGGTCGGCGGGGTCGAGGAGACGGTCCAGGGCGGCGAGGTCGCCGGCGTCCAGGACGTCGGCGTGGATCTCCCGGGCCCGCGTCAGGGCGGCGACGACGAAGGCGCGGGCCCGGTCCGGGACGGGGGCCGGCACATCGAGGAGGAAGCTGCGGGTGCCCGTGTGCCTCAGGCCCGCCGCGCCCAGCAGGGCGGGCCAGTCCTCGGCCTCGGCGACCGCGCCGGGCAGCTCGGCTCGCATCCGGGCGAAGCGGTCCTCCTGGGCCACGTCGATGCGGGCCTGCAGTCCGGGACGGCCGAAGCCGATGTCGCGGGGCAGGTAGCGGGCGGGCAGGCCGCCCTCCAGGATGGCCAGTGTGCCGCCGGGGGCGAGCCGGGCGGCGAACGCGGCGAGCGCGGCCTTCTGGTCGCCGAGGTGATGCAGGCTGCGGCTGGCCCACAGCAGGTCCACCGGATAGTCCAACTCGGCGAGAACGCCCGGAAGTTCCCCGGCCAGCGTGTCGAAGCGGTCGGCGGCGCCCTGGCGGGCGGCGCGTTCGCGGGCGCGTTCCAGCAGAGGCGCGGAGCCGTCGGCGGCGACCACCCGCGCGCCGGGGAACGTCTCCGCGATCAGGCAGGCGATGACCCCGGGTCCGCTGCCCGCGTCCACGATCAGACCGGGCTCGGTCACTTCCTTGCCCAGCCACGCCAGGGCCCGCGCGTACGCGGGGCCGAACACCTCGGCCTCCGCCTCCATCAGCGCCGCGATGGCGGCCCAGTCGGTATCCCCTCCGTGGCCGTGGGCGTGATGGCCGTGCTGCCCCTGGGGGATGTGGTGGTCGTGTGCCATGGTGGTCAGCCTCTCGCTCGGATGCGGCCAGCCTGCGACGGCGCACGGGGGCGGTGCCACTTTCGTTGCCGGTGCCGCAAAAAGCGATCCGCCGGGGGCTCGTCCGCCGGCGGTCAAGCCCCCGGCGGACGGGCCGGCCCGACACCCGGGACCCGTCAAGTCCCCGAAACAACCGCGGACTTCACGTCACCGTCGCCGACTACACCGACGACGTCGGCGTGGCGAGACGCTGACCCACTACGGCGCCAAGTCCGGTGGGGAGGTCGCCGCTCCCGTCCCTCGATCCGCCACCGGTTTGCGGTAGGCGCGCAGCGCGAACACCGGGTCGGGGCGGGGGCGGTCCTGGTCCGGCAGGCGGGTCAGCCGGGTGGCGAACTCCTCCGTGCGGGGCTCACCCGGTGGCAGCAGGGTGAACCAGCCGCGGCGCAGGTCGGCGATGGTGGTGCGGGGGCTGCGGCCCTGGCCGACGCCGGGGAACACGGCGTCGCCGGCCGGCCGCAGCCCGTGCCGGGCGGCGTGCGCGGTGACGGTGGCGGCGGCGTCCTGGGCGGGGCGGTGCGGGCGGGAGGCGAGGACGGCGTCGATGTCGCTGCCGACGTCGTGCGCCGCGGCCTTGTCGACGGTCGTGACGTACACCCCGCCGGGGCGCAGCACGCGGGCGCACTCGGCGACGATGGCGCGGACGTCCTCGGCGTCCTTCAGCAGATGCAGCAGCCAGATACTGGTGACCGCGTGGAAGGTGCCGGTGCGGAAGGGCAGGCGGCGGCTGTCGGCCCGTACGACCGCACCCGGCAGCCGGGCCCCCGCCATGCGGACCATGGCCGGGGTGAGGTCCGCGCCCGTCACCCGCAGCGCGGGACGGTCGGCGGCCAGCCGGCGGGTGACGATGCCGGTGCCGCAGGCGATGTCGAGGAGACGGCCCGGCCCGTCGGGGATCAGGCCGAGGATCGCCTCGGTGGCCGCTGCGGCGCGGGCCTCGCCGCCCCGGGACGCGTCGTAGGCGTCGGCTTCTTCGTCGTAGTCGAGCACGTCCCTCAGTGTCCGACGTGACCTGGGGCGATGTCCTCCACCCTGCGGGCGAGACCGAAGTCCTTCTCGGTGAGGGCGCCGCCCGCGCTGTGGGTGTGCACGCTGAGGGAGACGGTGTTGTAGCCGAGGCTGAGGTCGGAGTGGTGGTCCAGCTCGTCCTGGACGGCGGCGATGTGCATGACGAGCGCCGCCGCCGCGACATGCGAGCCGAGGCGGTAGGAGCGGGTGAGCCGGCCGGACTCCACCGACCAGCCGGGCAGCTCGGCGAGCCGGTCCTCGATCTCCTTCTGCGACAGCGGTTCGACGGCCATGGCCGGGTCTCCCTTCGAGGCGGCGGGAAGGAGGGCTACGCCATCAGCCTGCCACGCCGGCCGCGCGCCTACTCCGCCCGCGTCGGCCGCCTGCACACCCCCCTGGTTCAGTCCCCTGCACACTCCCCCGCATCAGCCGCCCGCACACTGCGCACATCAGGCGTGCGCGCACTCCGCGGCGAGGTCGTCGGCGAGTGCGGCGATCCTGGCCCGGCCCTCCACCTGTGCCACCCAGGGGTGCGGCAGGCCGGTGTCGCCGTACCGGGCGCCCAGCAGATTCCCGCAGATGGAGCCGGTGGAGTCGCTGTCGCCCGAGTGGTTGACGGCCAGCAGCAGGGCACGCGCGGCGTCGGGCTCCGCCAGGGCGCAGTAGACGCCGATGGCGAGGGCCTCCTCGGCGATCCAGCCCGCGCCGAGGGACTCCACCTTCTCGGCCGTCGGTGCCCCGTCGGCGGCGAGGTCCAGGGCGGCGCGCAGGGCGGCCGTCGTCTCGGTGTGGCCGCGGTGCCCCTCCAGCAGCCGCAGCGTGCGCAGCACCGCGCCCTCCAGGGAGTCCCCGGCGACCAGGTGGGCCACGATCGCGGCGAGGGCACCCGCCGCGTAGTAGCCGGTGGGATGGCCGTGGGTGATCTGGGCGCCGCGCGCGGCCATGGCGAAGGCCGTGTCGGCGGAGGTGACCAGGCCGAAGGGGGCCGAGCGCATGACCGTGCCGCAGCCCTTGGAGTCGGGGTTGACCTCGCCCGGTGTGCCGTCGAGCGGCAGCGCGGGGTCGGGCGCGTACATCTGGGCGACGCCGGACAGGCAGGCGTTGCCGGGGGCACGGCGGGCGTACAGCCAGGCCTCGGTGACCAGGCCGCCGGCCGGGACGCCCGGATACGACGGTGCCGGCCGGCCCGGACCGGACCGCGACGGGGCCGGGAACGACGCGCCCGGTTGCGGCGGTTCCGGCTGCGGCGGTTCCGGCTGCGACGGGCCCGGCTTGGACTGGGTTTCCAGCCAGCGTTCGTACGCCTGACGCAGCAGCAGCGGCCAGGCGCCGCCGATGCCCTTCTCGCGTTCCCGGGCGTGCGCCTGGATGAGGGCTTCGACGGTGAACAGGGTCATCTGCGTGTCATCACTGATCAGGCCGACCGCGCCGTGCGCGCCGGGCACGAGACCGGTGACGCCGCGGGCCCCGTGCGAGGCGCGGATGCGGTCCAGGGAGGCGAATTCCACGGGGTAGCCGAGGGCGTCACCGAGGGCGCCGCCGAGGAGACAGCCGCGGACCCTGGCCCGGTACACGGCCGCGGCCTGAAGGGACTGAGGGGACGAGGTCCGCCAGGGCTTCGACCACGGCTCGTGCATGCGTAACTCCGCAACTCCTGGACTACGGTCGGACGTATGACCATTGTCGCTTCCGGCCCCGCCGCGTCCGCCACCGCCCCCGCCGCCCTCGCCGCGTCCGCCGGTTCCGGCGCGTCCACCGCTTCCGCCGCTTCCACCGCTTCCGCCGCTTCCGGCAAGGGCGTCGGACCGCTGCTGCGGGCCTGGCGGGAGCGGCGACGGATCTCCCAGCTGGAGCTGGCGCTGCGTGCCGACTCCTCGGCCCGGCACATCAGTTTCATCGAGACCGGCCGGTCGCGGCCGAGCGAGGACATGGTGCTGCGGCTCGCCGGGCATCTGGACGTGCCGGTGCGCGAGCGCAACTCCCTGCTGCTGGCGGCCGGTTACGCCCCGCGCTATCCGGAGACCCCGCTGGACGACCCCGCGCTGGACGCGCTGCGCGACGGCATGGAGCGACTGATCCAGGGCTACGAGCCCTACCCGGCGCTGGTGGTCGACGCCGGCTACACGGTCGTCGCCGCGAACCGGGGCATCGCGATGCTGCTGGACGGCGTACCGGAGAAACTGCTCGGCCCGGCGCCCAACGCGATGCGGCTGACCCTGCATCCGGAAGGGCTGGCCCCGCGCATCCGCAATCTGCGCGAGTGGCGCGGGCATCTGCTCGCCCAGATGGAGCGGCAGATCGCCCTGGAGCGCTCGGAACGGCTGCGCGCCCTGTACGAGGAGGTGGCCGCCTACCCGGTACCGGAGGAGGACGCGCCGGCCGGTGAACCGGAGGAGCCCGTCGCGTACTTCGCGCTGCCGCTGCGCATCGAAGTCGGCGACCGGATCCTGTCGTTCGTGTCGTCGATCTCCACGTTCAACACACCGATGGACGTCACCGTCGCCGAACTCGCCATCGAGACGTTCCTGCCGGCGGACCCGGCGACCGCCAAGTACCTGCACACACTGGCCGGTTGACGCCTGCCCGCCGCCCGGATGCTTCTCGGACCGGTGTGCGAGAGGGCATCGCATGACAGACTGCCCGGGTACGTCGGCGCGTAAGGGGAGGGCGTGGCGTGAGTGAGCGGCGGGCTGCGCCCACCGTGGGTCAGGTGGTGCTCGGCAAGCGGCTGCAGGAGCTGCGGGAGGCGGCGGGCCTGGGCCGCGAGGAGGCCGCCCGGGTGCTCCGGGTGGCGCCCGCGACCGTACGGCGGATGGAGATGGCCGAGGTCGCGCTGAAGATCCCGTACGTGCAGGTGCTGCTGGACACCTACGGCGTGGCCGAGGAGGAGGCGGCCGCGTTCGTGCGGCTGGCCGAGGAGGCGAACCAGCCGGGCTGGTGGCAGCGGTTCCACGACGTGCTCCCGGACTGGTTCAGCCTGTACGTCAGTCTGGAGGGCGCCGCCCGGATCATCCGCTCGTACGAGCCGCACTTCATCCCCGGTCTGCTGCAGACCGAGGACTACGCGCGGGCCGTGCTGGAGGCCGGGACGATCGGGCAGACCTCGCCGCAGACCGTGGAACGGCATGTGTCGCTGCGCATGGAGCGGCAGCGGCTGCTGGAGCGGGACGACCCGCCCCACCTGTGGGTGATCATGGACGAGACGGTGCTCAGGCGTCCGGTGAGCACGCGCGGCGAGGTGATGCGCGCGCAGCTGGACCGGCTGCTGGAGTACGCCGAGCGGGACCGGGTCACGCTGCAGCTCGCCGAGTTCGCGGCGGGCCCGCATCCGGGGACGTACGCGCCGTTCACCCTGTTCCGGTTCGCCGAACCGGAGCTGCCGGACATGGTGTTCACCGAGTACCTGACCGGTGCCCTGTACCTGGACTCCCGCCGTGAGGTCGCCGCGCATCTGGAGGTCCTGGACCACATGACGGCGCGGGCGGCGTCGGCACAGCGCACGCGGACCCTGCTGCGGGAGTTCCGCCGGAGGCTGTGAGATCCGTGGGGAGTCAGGCCGCGCCTCCCTTGTCCCTGTCCTCGTCCACGATCTCGGCGTCCACCACGCCCTCCTCGTCGGGGGCGGAGCCCTGTTCCGTGGCCGGACCGCCGTCGGCGGAGGACGAGGCGGCCGCGTACATGGCCTGCCCCATCTTCTGGCTGACGGTGGCGAGCTTCTCCACTCCGGTGCGCAGGGCGGTGGTGTCGGCGTTCTGTTCCAGCAGGGTCTTCAGCTCCGCGACGGCCGTCTCGACCTCGCCGCGCGTGCCGGCGGGGACGCGGTCGTGGTTGTCGCGGAGGAACTTCTCGGTCTGGTAGACGAGTTGCTCGGCCTGGTTGCGGGTTTCGGCGGCCTCGCGGCGTTTGCGGTCCTCCTCGGCGTACTGTTCCGCCTCCCGCATCATGCGGTCGATGTCGTCCTTGGGCAGGGCGGAGCCGCCGGTGACGGTCATCTTCTGCTCGCGCCCGGTGGCGAGGTCCTTGGCGGAGACGTGCATAATCCCGTTGGCGTCGATGTCGAAGGCCACCTCGATCTGCGGGACGCCGCGCGGCGCGGGCGGCAGCCCGGTGAGGTCGAAGACGCCGAGCTTCTTGTTGTAGGCGGCGA
The DNA here is from genome assembly GCF_044546895.1 of Streptomyces sp. NPDC053069. Classification (NCBI taxonomy): domain Bacteria; kingdom Bacillati; phylum Actinomycetota; class Actinomycetes; order Kitasatosporales; family Streptomycetaceae; genus Streptomyces; species Streptomyces sp. NPDC053069. The sequence goes on from NZ_JBITZN010000003.1 coordinate 546,893, forward strand.
TCTCGCGTTCCCCCTGGTAGACCTGGATGCCGACCGAGGGCTGGTTGTCGGTGGCGGTGGTGAAGATCTCCGAACGGCGGGTCGGGATCGTGGTGTTGCGCTCGATGAGTTTGGTCATGATGCCGCCCTTGGTCTCGATGCCGAGGGACAGCGGGGTGACGTCGAGGAGGAGTACGTCCTTGACGTCGCCGCGCAGGACGCCGGCCTGGAGGGCGGCGCCCACGGCGACCACCTCGTCGGGGTTGACGCCCTTGTGCGGGTCCTTGCCGGTGAGGTCGCGGACCAGGTCGGTGACGGCGGGCATCCGGGTGGAGCCGCCGACGAGGATGACGTGGTCGATCGCGGACAGCTCAATCCCGGCGTCCTGGACGGCCTGGTGGAAGGGCTTCTTGCACCGGTCGAGCAGGTCGGCGGTCAGCTCCTGGAACTGGGCCCGGGTCAGTTTCTCGTCCAGGTGCAGCGGGCCCTCGGCGGAGGCGGTGATGTAGGGCAGGTTGATGGTCGTCTCCGACGACGACGACAGTTCGATCTTGGCCTTCTCGGCGGCCTCCCGCAGCCGCTGCACCGCCATCTTGTCGGCGGCCAGATCGATGCCGTAGCTCCCCTTGAACCGCTTCACCAGGTGCTCGACGATCCGCTGGTCCCAGTCGTCGCCGCCGAGGTGGGTGTCGCCGTTGGTGGCCTTGACCTCGATGACGCCGTCGCCGATCTCCAGCAGGGAGACGTCGAAGGTGCCGCCGCCGAGGTCGAAGACCAGGACCGTCTGTTCCTCGCCGCGGTCCAGGCCGTAGGCGAGGGCGGCGGCGGTCGGCTCGTTGATGATCCTGAGCACCTTCAGGCCGGCGATCTCGCCGGCCTCCTTGGTGGCCTGCCGCTGGGTGTCGTCGAAGTACGCGGGTACGGTGATCACCGCGTCCGTGACGTCCTCGCCGAGGTAGGCCTCCGCGTCCCGCTTCAGTTTCTGCAGCACCCGGGCGGACAGTTCCTGTGCCCGAAGGCGGGTGCCGTCGATCGAGCCCTGCTCCGGGAAGCGCCAGCTCGCGTCGCCCATGTGGCGTTTCACCGAGCGGGCGGTGCGCTCCACGTTCGTCACCGCCTGCCGTTTGGCGACTTCGCCGACCAGCACCTCGCCGTTCTTCGCGAACGCCACCACCGACGGTGTGGTCCGCGCACCCTCCGCGTTGGTGACGACGGTGGGCTCGCCGCCCTCCAGGACGGCCACCACCGAGTTCGTCGTCCCGAGATCGATCCCGACCGCGCGTGTCATGGTCCGTCCCCTTCCGCCCGGGTGCCTGCCGCTCTCCCAGCACATGACGTGCCTGCGACGCTGTCAATGCCCGGGTTCCCCGGGAACGGCGATGCCGCGCCCCTTCAGCGGGACGCGGCATCCGGGGTGGTACGAGGCCTCAGGCCAGCTCGGCCGTCAGGGTGATGCTCGTACCGGTCAGGGCCTGGCTGACCGGGCAGTTCTTCTTGGCGTCCTCGGCGGCCGAGGCGAAACCCTCGGCGTCCAGGCCCGGCACCTCGCCGCGCACGGTGAGGTGGATGCCGGTGATGCCCTCGCCCGGCTGGAAGGTGACGTCGGCCTTGGTCTCCAGCCGGGTGGGCGGGGTGCCGGCGCCGGCCAGGGCGTGCGAGAGGGCCATGGAGAAACAGCTGGAGTGGGCACCGGCGATCAGCTCCTCGGGGCTGGTCTTCCCGTTCGCGTCCTGGGAACGCGAGGCCCAGGTGACCGGCTGCTCGCCGATGCCGGAGGAGTCGAAGGTGACGACGCCGTTGCCCTCGAGAAGGTTGCCTTCCCAGACCGTGTGCGCGGTGCGCGTGGTGGCCACGATGATTCCTTTCCGTCGGATCCCGGTTCGGGGTTTTCCGTACCCCTATCCGATCACATCCTGGCTCGTCGCACGCTGAAGACCGGCCCGAGCGGGGTGAACGGAAGGTGCGGACGCTCGGCGCCGGTCTCGGCCGCGCCCCCTGGCCCCGCCCTGTCACCCGGGTGCGGTGCACATGACCAACCGGGTGCGGGGCCGGGTGCTCCTAGCGGCCGTCGTAGCCGGCCGTCGGCATGGACAGGCGGCGGTGCACGCGGGCCTTCATCTGCGCGTCGTACGACGGTTCGGCCCGCCCGACGGTTTCCACGCGCACGCCGCGTCGGGCGCACTCGGCGGTGAATGCCTCGACCGAGGACACGGCACGCCGGAGCACGCGCAGGCTGGGCGCGACGAAGACGTCCAGGCCGGGCCGGACGCCGTCCCACAGGGCGCAGTGGTCGAAGCGCAGTCCGCCGGCGAGGAGTTGCCGGGCGATGACGTAGCCCCGTTCGGCGGCCCAGCGGGCGCACATGGCGTGCTGGCTGCGCGAGTCGACGAGGAAGGGATCCGCCTCCAGTTCTTCCAGGGGGGTCAGGCTGGCGATGGCGATGACCCGCACCGGCGTGGGTGCAGGTGTGCCGGAGGTGCCCCGCAGTTGTCCCATGGCGTCCCCCTCACCTCCGATTTCGCCGCCGACCCTACTCCTGCCCGCGGGCATCGGGGAGTCGCGCGAAGGAGGCGAAGAGGGTGCCGGTGGAGACCGACCGGTGAGATCACGCCACCTGCGCGATCCGGGACGGGAACATACGGATGCTCACCGATCCTCTGTTCGCCTGCCGGTGTTCGCTGCCGGCCGGGTCCCGGCGTGCGGACGCGGTGCCTGTCTCGCACCCCTACGGGGCGCTGTACTCCAGCACCCTTGAGGCGCCGACCGGCAGATCCCACAGGTCCTCCCTGTCCAGTCCCGCCTTCTCCCAGGCCGCCCGTACCCGCGTGAGCGGTTCCAGGACCGGCTCGGCCGAGAGGATGAAGGTGCCCCAGTGCATCGGGGCCATGCGGCGCGCGCCCAGGTCCAAGGTGGCCTGGACGGCTTCCTCCGGGTCGCAGTGGACGTCGCTGAGCCACCAGCGGGGGTTGTAGGCGCCGATGGGCATGAGGGCGAGGTCGATGCCGGGGTAGCGGCGGCCGATGCGGGTGAACCAGTGGCCGTAGCCGGTGTCGCCGGCGAAGTACAGACGCTGTCCGTCGGCGTCGGTGAGGACCCAGCCGCCCCAGAGGCTGTGGCAGGTGTCGGTGAGGGTGCGCTTGGACCAGTGGTGGGCGGGGACGAAGTCGAAGCGGACTCCCGCCCGTCGCGCGCCGCCGTCCTCGGCCGAAGGGCCTGCGGTGCCGTCCCTCGGATGCAGTTCGGCGCCTTCCCACCAGTCCAGCTCGGTGACGCAGGTGAAGCGGCGGCGACGGAACCAGCGGCCGAGGCCGGCTGGTACGAACACCGGGGTGTCTCGCGCGAGTTGCCGCAGGGTGGGGGCGTCGAGGTGGTCGTAGTGGTTGTGGCTGATGACGACGGCGTCGATGCGCGGCAGGGTCTGCCAGGGGACGCCGACGGGGGTGATGCGGGCGGGGGTGCCGAGGATACGGCGGGACCAGACCGGGTCGGTGAGGACGGTCAGGCCGCCGATCCGGACGATCCAGCTGGCGTGGCCGGCCCAGGTGACGGCGAGGGTGCGGGTGTCGACGCGGGGCAGGGGTGCGGGCGCGCAGGGGAGCCGGGCGATGTCGGCGAGGCCTTCGGGTCCGGGGCGTACGGCGCCTTCGCGGGCGAAGCGGGCGAGGGCCTTGAGGCCGGGGAGGGGGGCGGTGAGCCGGTCGTGGAAGGTGCGGGGCCACACGCGGTGTTCACCGAGGGGGCGGGGTTCGGCCAGCGGGGGGAAAGGGGGAGCCAGGGGGGCCGGGGGAATGGTTTCGGCAGCTTCGTCGGTGTGTGCGGTCGTCGTGGCCACCGTCGTCGTGGTCGTCGCCGCCGTCGTGGTCGTCGTCGTGGTCGTCGCGGCGGGACCGGGCTCAGCCGTGCCGGGCTCGTACCTCTCGGTGTCATGGATCTCGGTCTCATGCGTCTGCTGCGTCATCGAGGAGGCTCCCATCGCTGAGCGTCGTCGCGGAGATCGCCGAGGGCCGACGTCAAGGACATCAACGCGCGTTGCACGTGCGGCAGTTCCAACGGCGCGGGTGAGGTGAGGCATTCCGTGCGCTCCTCGTCCGTACCGCCCAGCAGGGGGCCCGTGGCGAGTCGTACGCGCAGCGCCCCGAGGTCGTCGCCGAAGCGGTGGCCGCCGGGGGCGGGCATGCCGAGGCGGGTGGTGAGGAGGTCCTCCAACTCCTGTGCGTCGCCGACGCCTTGTGCGGCGAGGGACTCACGCAGCGGGCCGAGGTCGGCGTACAGGTGGCGGCCGGCCTGCGGGGGGCGGGCGAGCGCGCCGACGGCGACGACGGCGGCGTGCGCGGCGGCGGCCACGCACGCGTGCAGGCGTACGACGGCCTCGCGGCGCTCGGTGACGGGTGGGGGTTCGTCGAGGGCGTAGCCGGCGGCCGCGGCGACGGGTGCGGCGATGCGGGCGCCGAGCGCGGTGAGGATGTCGAGCACGCGCGCGTGCAGGTGTGCTCCGGGTTCGGTGGCCGGGAAGCGGGCGACGGCGGCGGGCCAGCCCGGCGGCAGCAGGGATCCGGCGAGGTCGGTGACGACGGTGACCAGGTCGGGCCGCATCTCGGCGGGGCTGAGCAGGACGGTGTCGTGGGGGTGGTGCAGGGTGTCGCGCCAGGTCTCGTCGCTGACCAGGTGCAGTCCCTCGGCGGTGGCCGCCTCGACGGTCTCGTGGAGGAGTTCGGGCGGGGCGACGGTGGCGGTGGGGTCGTCGGCGATGGACAGCACGAGCAGCCGCGGGTCGCCGCCCTCGGCGCGGACCCTGCGCACGGTCTCCAGCAGGGCGTAGGGGTCGGGGACGCCGCCGCTCTCGGCGGGTGTGGGCACGTGGTAGGCGGGCCGGCCGAGGACGCGGGCGTACGGGGCCCACCAGGCGGCGCAGGGGCGGGGGACGAGGACGTCACCGCCGTCCGAGGCGAGTGCGGAGGTGAGGGCGAGCAGCAGTGCGGGGGCGCCGGGGCCGGCGGCCGCCTGGTCGGGGACGGTGGGCAGGCCCCGCCGGGTCCAGTAGCCGCAGGCCGCTTCGAGGAGGGCGGGGGCGCCGCCGACGGGCTGGGCGTCGGTGCGGCTTGCCGCGGCGGCGAGTACGGCGGTGAGTTCCGGGAGCACGGGGAGTCCGTCGCCGGGCAGGGGCGGGCCGTAGCGGACGGGGCCGTGCCCTTCGGGGTCCGTCCGCCGCATGTCCGCCTCCGCGCAGTCCGGGTTCCGTGTGCCGCCCGGTCCGGTGCCGTGTGGCCGGGGCGGGCTGTGTCGTCGTGGGCTGCTGTGTGGTGTGGTCCTGTGGCCGGGTCTGTCCATGGCCTGGGGTGTCGGTCGGTGTGGGGGCCGCTTGCCGGTGTCCTTGTCGGGGCGTGTACCCGCGGGGCGGCCGTCCATGGGAGTGTCGGGCGTGGCCCGGGTCACACGTCCGTGCGCCGGTCGGTGGGGGCGCGCCGTCGGCCGTACAGCCGGTAGCCCGCTCCGCCGCAGGCCGCGGCCATGAAGGCGGCGCCGCCGGCGAGGGCCGGGACCGAGTCGGTGAAGGTGCCTCCCTGGCCGGCTTCGACGCCGTGCTGCACGGTGGCCGGATCGCATCCGTCGGCGTCGTGGCCCTTCCGGTCGTCGGCTCCGCCGCAGCCGTGGCCGTCGTCGGGGCAGTCTCCGCCGCCGGTGCACTCGCCACGGCCCTCGTGACACTGGCCGCCCTCCCGGCAGGCGTTCCCGCCGGAGCACGCCTCCCCGGTCCTGCACTGCGCGCCACCATCGCAGTCCTCCCCCGCCCTGCAATCCGCGCCGCCCTCGCGGTCCTCCCCCGCCCTGCCCCCCGTACCGTCCCCGCTGTGCTGGCAGTCCTCCCCCGCCTCACACCCCGCACCGCTCTCGCGGTCCTCCCCGGCCCTGCCCCCCGTACCGTCCGGACCCGGGCAGGACTCCGGGCTGGGGCAGCCGCCGTCGTCGTCCTCGCACGGCTCGCTCTCCCGGCACGGCGTGGCGCCGTCGTCGCAGGGGGCGGCGGCGTCCGCGCAGGCGTGTGCCGCGCCGCACTGCTGCGGCGCGGCACACGGTCCGGTGTCGGCGCCACCGACCGCGGCGCGGGTAGGGGAGACGGGGCCGACGCTGTGGGGTGGCAGCACGGGGTCGGCTGCGTGGGTCGGGGACACCGGACCGGCGGCGTGGGTCGGGGACACCGGACCGGGGCCGCCCTCATCGGCGGTCGCGGTGGGCCCGGCCAGGGTGATGGCGGCACCGGCTATGAAGGCTACGGACAGGGCACGGGCGGTGCGGCGCATGGGGCGGGCTCCTCGGCGGGCACGGCGGGCGGTCGGCGGCGGTACGCCGGACACCGGTACGGCAGTACGCCGGAACCGGTGGGACGGTGCCTCCGGTGCTGTACCGGCGGTGCCGGTGGCACTGCCCGGCGGTGTCGCGGGTACGGGGCACGGGGCGTGCCCTCGCTGCCATCACAGCCCCGGCGGCGCCGCGGCGCGCGCGGCCGGCCCCCATTCGCGGGACAAGGACGGCCGGCCGGGTGAACACACCGGCCGCGCGTCTCCCGCCCCCTCCCTGACGACGTTTCGAGGTTTTCCGTCCCCTGCGCAGGTGACTCGGTATCTGCTGACCGGATCGTCCGCTTCGCACCTCACCAGGAGGTTCCTCCATGAGCACCAAGGTCTCCGACCACATCCTCGAGCGCTTGCGCGCTTGGGGCGTGGAACAGGTCTTCGGCTATCCGGGTGACGGCATCAACGGGCTGCTCGCCGCCTGGGGCCGGGCCGAGGACCGGCCGCGGTTCATCCAGTCCCGGCACGAGGAGATGTCCGCCTTCGAGGCGGTCGGGTACGCGAAGTTCAGCGGCCGTATCGGGGTGTGCGCGGCCACCTCGGGGCCCGGCGCGATCCATCTGCTGAACGGCCTGTACGACGCCAAGCTGGACCATGTGCCGGTGCTGGCGATCGTCGGCCAGACGAACCGGACCGCGATGGGCGGCTCCTACCAGCAGGAAGTCGACCTGCACACCCTGTACAAGGATGTCGCCTCGGACTTCGTGGAGACGGTGACGGTGCCCGAGCAGCTGCCGAACGTGCTGGACCGGGCGATCCGCACGGCCTACGCGCGGCGCTCCCCGACGGCCCTGATCATTCCTGCCGACGTGCAGGAGCTGGACTACTCGCCGCCGACGCACGAGTTCAAGATGGTGCCCTCCAGCCTGGGCATGAGCGACTACACCGCCACGCCCACGGACGAGGCGCTGCGCCGCGCGGCGGATGTGCTGAACGAGGGCGACAAGGTGGCGATCCTCATCGGGCAGGGCGCGGCCGGTGCGGTCGCGGAGGTGCAGGAGATCGCCGAACTGCTCGGCGCGGGCGTCGCGAAGGCGCTGCTCGGCAAGGACGTGCTCAGTGACGAGCTGCCGTACGTCACCGGGCCGATCGGGCTGCTGGGCAGCCGGCCGTCGTACGAGCTGATGCGGGACTGCGACACCCTGCTGACGATCGGGTCGTCGTTCCCGTACACGCAGTTCATGCCGGACTTCGGCAAGGCGCGCGGGGTGCAGATCGACATCGATCCGCACATGATCGGTATGCGTTTCCCGTACGAGGTGAATCTCGTCGGTGACGCGAAGGCGACGCTGCGGCGGCTGATCCCGTTGCTGAACGCCGACCGGGGCGGGCGCGAGTGGTACGACACGGTCTGCGCGAACGTGACGCGCTGGCACGAGACGATGGAGCGGCGGGCCGGGCTGTCGGCCGACCCGATCAACCCGGAGTACGTGGCACGGGCACTGGATCCGCTGCTGCCGGACAACGCGATCCTGACCTCGGACTCCGGTTCGGTCGCCAACTGGTACGCGCGGCACATCACGATGCGGCCGGGCATGCGCGGTTCGCTGTCCGGGACGCTGGCGACGATGGGGCCCGGGGTGCCGTACGCGATCGGCGCGAAGTTCGCGCATCCGGACCGGCCGGTGTTCGCGCTGGTCGGTGATGGCGCGATGCAGATGAACGGCCTGGCGGAGATGATCACGGCGGCGAAGTACCGGGACCGCTGGTCGGATCCGCGGCTGGTGGTGGCCGTATGGAACAACCGGGACCTCAACCAGGTGACCTGGGAGATGCGGGCCATGGAGGGCGCGCCGTCGTTCCTGCCGTCGCAGGAGATCCCGGACGTGCAGTACGCGGCGTTCGCCCGCTCGCTGGGGCTGACCGGTGTCCGGGTGGAGAAGCCGGAGGAGGTGGAGGCGGCCTGGCGGACGGCACTGGAGGCCGACGGACCCGCGGTGGTCGAGTTCCTCACGGACCCCGCCGTACCGCCGATCCCGCCGCATGCCACCTGGGAGCAGATGGAGGCGACGGCCGCGGCGATCCTGAAGGGGGATGCCGACCGCGGCTCGATGGTCAAGCAGGGGCTGAAGGCGAAGATGCAGGAGTTCCTGCCCGGCAAGGACAAGCGCTAGTCCCCTGGAGGGAGACATGCAGCGAGGCAGTGACCGGCTGAGCGTCCACCGGGACGACGAGATGAAGCATGAGCTGCAGGGCCTGTTGAGGTCCGGGCATCCGACACGGGTGGAGGAGTGGCACGATCCGGAACCGGCCGCGGACGACGACCCGGAGGTGTGGAGCGGTCCCGTGGGCGGACTGGGTTCGCCGGCGTCGCTGGAGCGGGTGCGGACGGAGCTGGCCCGGACCCTGAGCCGCGGTTGCTTCCCGGCGACCGCGCGGGACCTGGCGCGGATGCTGCGCCGACGGAACGCGCCGGCTGCTTTGGGTGACGCGGTGGCCGGGCTGCCGCACTCGGCCCGCTACGAGAACGTGCAGCAGCTGGCCGAGGCGCTGGTGGGCCGCGGATGAGCCGGGGCCAGGCGGCCGAGATCGCGAGCGGGGCCGGCGTCGACGTCGAGGTGGCGACCACCCGGTTCCTGCTGTACGGACTGCTGCCCGGCTGGTTCGTGCCGGGGCTCGCCGACTGGGTGATGCACCGGCGCACCCGGATCGAGGACACCGTCGGCACGAAGGAGTCGGTGATCCATGCGCTGATGATGGCGGAGGTCGGTCTGCCGATCGCGCTGACCTTGCGCTACCGGATCAATCCCCTGCTGCTGAGCGTGCAGCTGGGGGCGGCGGCGGTGCACGAGGCGACCGCGCTGTGGGACGTGCGCACGGCTGTCCGCAGCGACCGGGAGGTCAGGCCGGTCGAGCAGCACATCCACAGCTTTCTGGAGTCGCTGCCGTTCGGTGCGCTGGCCTCGCTGATGTGCCTGCACGCCGACCAGGTGCGGTCGCTGCTGCGGGGCGGGCGCGGGGACCCGGACGCCTGGCGGCTGCTGCCGCGCCGGCGCCCGCTGTCGCCCGGCTATCTGGCGGGCATCGGCGTGGCGATCGGCGCGTTCGTGCTGCTGCCGTACGGCGAGGAGCTGTGGCGCTGCCGGCGGGCGGCCCGGGTGAGGAAGGGGCGCGCCCGCGCCCACAGGGCCGCGGTGAGGAAACTGAAAGGGAACTGAGCATCATGCGTATCGCATTTCTCGTGGCACCCGAGGGCGTCGAGCAGGTCGAGCTGACCGAGCCGTGGAAGGCGGCCTCCGACGCCGGGCACGAGCCGGTGCTGGTGTCGACGGAGCCGGGGAAGGTCCAGGCGTTCCACCATCTGGACAAGGCGGACACCTTCGACGTGGACGAGGTGGTGGGCGAGGCGTCGGCGGGGTCGTTCGGCGGTCTCGTACTGCCCGGCGGGGTGGCCAATCCGGACTTTCTGAGGATGGACGACAAGGCCGTGGCGTTCGTGAAGGACTTCTTCGACCAGAGCCGTCCGGTCGCGGCGATCTGCCACGCGCCGTGGACGCTGGTGGAGGCGGACGTCGTACGGGGCCGGGTGCTGACGTCGTGGCCGAGCCTGCGGACGGACATCCGCAACGCGGGCGGCACCTGGGTGGACGAGCAGGTCAAGATCTGCGACCACGGCTCCAATCAGCTGGTGACCAGCCGCAAGCCGGGCGATCTGAAGGCGTTCTGCGACGCGTTCCTGCACGTGTTCGCCGGGGAGCCCGGCTGACCTGCGGCGACGAGTGAGGGCCGGCCTGTCGGGGCCGGCCCTTTCTCTGCCGTGGCTGTCGGCTCAGGTGCCCGAGGTGCCGGGGTTCGCCGTCTCGCTGCAGCCGCGTTCGCGGGCGCCCTCGCGGGTGCGTCCGGCGCTCACCAGGCGGCGTGGGTTGCGGCGCAGGTATTCGCCCTCCAGCTGTGCCATGCGCTCGTTGTGGGCCCGCAGCGCGTCGTTGGAGCCGTACAGCAGAGTGTCGTGGCGCGTGCGGTGGATCGTCTCCAGCTCCTTCATGAGCTGCTGGTCGTCCAGCCGGCTGGGGTCGACTCCGGTCATCGTGGTGCCCCGCTCGTCGTGTTCGTTCATGGGGTACGGGTACCCGCCCGGCATGCACAGCCCCCGAGCGGTTTCCGGGAGGAATCCATGGAGCTCGCGTTCCTGAGTCCACTGTACGAACATCCGGGGTCCTGGGCCTCCGCATACGTCGACACCTAGGTGCACACGGAGGACCAGCAGCAACGCCGTCATCTGAGTGCGGAGGCGGTGACCCGGGAGCTGGCCCGGCAGGGGGCGGACGAGCCCACCTGCCAGGCGGTGCACGAGGCCCTGGAGCGTATGCGCCACGCGCCGGAGCCGTACGGGCGGGCGGTGTTCGCCCGGGACGGCGAGGTGGTCCTGGAGGTGCCGCTGACGCGGGGTCCGCAGGGCGGCGAGGCGTACTGGGGTGCGCTGCCGCGGGTGACACCGCTGCTGGACCTCGCCGGCGAGGACCCGCTCTGGTCGCCCGCATCGACCGGACCGGCGCCCGCATCGAGCTGCGCAGCGCGCTGCTGCACGAGGAGGCCGGGCGGGTGACGGGCCGGCAGTGGCCCATGCACCGGTCGAAGGCGTCCGACTGGTCCGAGCGGCACTTCCAGCTGAAGGTGGAGGACACCTGGGAGCACAATGCGCGCGAGGTCGCCGAGGCACTCGCCGCGTGCCAGGAGGAGACCGGCGCCGACCTGCTGATCCTGTGCGGTGACGAGCGGGGGCGCAGGTCGGTGCACGAGCAGCTGCCGAAGGCGCTGCAGGACCGTGCGGTGGAGACGTCGCGCGGCAAGGACAGCAACCTGCTGCCGCAGGAAGTGGAGGAGATACGCGCGGAACACGTACGGCAGCGGATCCTGGCCGAGGTGGACCGGTACCGGGCGGCGCGGACACCGGACGAGGAGCGGCGGGCGGCCGCCGTCGAGGGCGTGCCGCAGCTGATCGAGGCGGCGCGCGAGCACCGGCTGGCCGAGCTGCTGATCCGCCCGGACGCGCCCGACACGCACCGCGAGGTGTGGATCGGCGAGGACCCGGACCAGCTGGCGGTCCGCCGTACGGAGCTGAGGGACATCGGCGAACAGCAGGCATGGCCGGCCCGCGCGGACGACGCACTGGTCCGGGCGGCCGTGGTGACGAACGCACCGGTCGTGTCGCTCACCCCCGTGCTCCAGGACACCGGGGACGAGGTCGCGGCGGGCGGCCTGGGGGCGCTGCTGCGCTGGAAATGACCGATGGCGCCGGAGCCAATGGAGCGCCGGGCAGCGGGAGCAAGGGGCGCGGAGCCGTGGCGACATGCGGCTTTGCCGCGCGGGCGCGACAAGCCACGACGGCGAGAGGGTGCGTGCCTCCTAGCGGGTGCGTGACACGCGGCGCTCGTCCCAGACGGGCTCCGGCGTCTCGCGGACGCGACCATCGCTGCCGAAGACCAGGTAGCGGTCGAAGCAGCGGGCGAACCACCGGTCGTGGGTCACGGCGAGGACCGTGCCCTCGAAGGCCTCCAGGCCCTCCTGAAGGGCCTCTGCCGACTCCAGGTCGAGGTTGTCGGTCGGCTCGTCCAGCAGCAGGGCGGTGGCGCCCGCCAGTTCCAGCAGCAGGATCTGGAAGCGGGCCTGCTGGCCGCCGGAGAGCCGGTCGAAGGTCTGCTCGGCCTGCTGGGTCAGCTCGTAGCGGCGCAGCCTCGACATGGCGGCGCCGCGGTCCTGGGAGTGCTCCTTCCACAGGACGTCGAGGAGGGTGCGGCCCTGGAGTTCGGGGTGCGCGTGGGTCTGCGCGAAGTGGCCGGGCACGACACGCGCGCCGAGCTTCCACTCGCCCGTGTGCGCGACGTCCTCGCCGGCCAGCAGACGCAGGAAGTGGGACTTGCCGGAGCCGTTGGAGCCGAGGACGGCGACCCGTTCGCCGTAGAAGACCTCCAGGTCGAACGGTTTCATCAGGCCGGTCAATTCGAGTCGCTCACAGGTGACGGCCCGGACGCCGGTACGGCCGCCCTTCAGGCGCATGGTGATGTCCTGCTCGCGCGGCGGCTCCGGCGGCGGGCCGGCTTCCTCGAACTTGCGCAGGCGGGTCTGGGCGGCCGCGTACCGGGAGGCCATCTCGTGGCTGACGGCGGCGGCCTGCCGCAGGTTCAGGACCAGCTTCTTCAACTGGGCGTGCTTCTCGTCCCAGCGGCGGCGCAGCTCCTCGAAGCGGGCGAAGCGTTCGCGGCGGGCCTCGTGGTACGTGGCGAAGCCGCCGCCGTGCACCCATGCGTCGGCGCCGGCCGGGCCCGGCTCCACGGAGACGATCTTCTCGGCGGCGCGGGCGAGGAGTTCGCGGTCGTGGGAGACGAACAGGACCGTCTTGCGGGTCTCCTTGAGCTGCTCCTCCAGCCACCGCTTGCCGGGCACGTCGAGATAGTTGTCCGGCTCGTCCAGGAGCAGCACCTCGTCGGTGCCGCGCAGCAGCGCCTCCAGCACGAGGCGTTTCTGCTCGCCGCCGGAGAGGGTACGGACCAGGCGCCACTGGGCCTTCTCGTACGGCACGCCGAGGGCGGCGGTGGTGCACACGTCCCACAGGGTCTCGGCCTCGTAGCCGCGGGCCTCGGCCCAGTCGGCGAGTGCCTGTGCGTACGTCAGCTGGGCCGCCTCGTCGTCGACGGTGACGAGGGCGTGCTCGGCCTCGTCGACGGCCTTCGCCGCCTGGCGGATGCGGGGCGGGGCGACGGAGACGAGGAGGTCGCGTACGGTCGTCTCGTCGCGTACGGAGCCCACGAACTGGCGCATCACGCCGAGGCCGCCGCTGACGGTGACGGTGCCGGCGTGCGGCTTCAGCTCGCCGGAGATCAGCCGGAGCAGGGTGGTCTTGCCGGCGCCGTTCGGACCGACGAGCGCGACGGCGGCCCCTTCGCCGACCCGGAAGGACACGTCCCCGAGCAGGGTCCTCCCGTCGGGGAGGTGGTATTCGAGGTGCGCGGCTTCCAGATGTCCCATGGCCGGGCATTCTCCCGGGCGACTCACGGACACGGCAAACCGTTATAGGGGGCACCAACGGTTGCCGGGGGCGGCCATACGGCTGCCGGTGGGCCGAAACGATCGCCGGGGGCGCTGTCGGTTGCCGCGGGCCGGTGATCGGTTACCAGCCCCGCCGGCCTCCCCCTACCCCGCCGTCTCCACCCGCTCCCCCGTCGGGCCGCCCTCGGCCGCTGGTCGGACTGTGGCGCCCTGCCAGGACACTGCCTTCCAGATGCCGGACGGGGAGTTCTCCAGGATGATCACGCCGGTGTTCTTGAGGGGCCGGGCCGCGGCGAAGGGGATGTCGATGTTGGCGGCGCGGGCGGCGGTCCACATGCGGATCGCGGCGCCGTGGCTGACCATGGCGACGGTACGGGCACCGCTCGCGGCGGCCTCGGCGATCACGGCGTCGTACCGGGCGAGGGCCTCCTCGCCGCTCTCCCCGCCGGGGATGCGCAGCGCGGTGTCGCCGGCCGCCCAGGCGAACACCGTGCGCATGTACTCCCGGCCCTCGGGGGATTCGCCCGGCAGCATCTCCAGGTCGCCGGCGGAGACCTCGCGGATGCCGTCGCGGACGAGCACCTCCAGCCCGACGGCGGCGGCCAGCGGGGCGGCGGTGAGTCTGGTGCGCAGCAGCGGGGAGGCGTAGACCGCCTCGATGTCCTCGTCGGCGAGCGCCTCGGGCAGTGCGGCCGCCTGCGCCTCGCCGAGCGGGGTGAGCCCGGGGCCGGGCACGGCGGTGTCCAGCAGGTGGTCCACGTTGGACGGGGTCTCACCGTGGCGGACGAGGAGCAGGCGCATACGGGGGAACTCCTTGCGCGCCGGCCGGACCACGGCGCGGGCAGGAACAAGAAGCGGGCACTTCAGGGTAACCGCACCTCATGAGCCCAGACCTGGACCTGACTGCCCGTACGACCGGCCACGGCCCGCTGTGCCGGCTGCTCGATCTGGACGGCCGGCTGTTCGAGGCGGCCGCCGCCTGGCACTGGCCCGGCGCGGAGCGCGTGCTGCCCCGTCTCAGCCGCAGCGCGAACCACGGTGTGCTGTGGTTCGCGACAGCCGCCGCGATGGCCGCGAGCCGCACCCCGAGGGCCCGCCGGGCGGCCGCCCGGGGCCTGGCCTCGCTCAGCGTGGCCTCGCTGGCCATCAACACGATCGGCAAGCGCTCGGTGCGCCGGGCGCGGCCGGTACTGGACCCGGTGCCGCTGGTGCGGCAGCTGAAGCGGCAGCCGATCACCACGTCCTTCCCGTCCGGGCACTCCGCGTCGGCCGCCGCCTTCGCGACGGGGGTCGCGCTGGAGTCCCCGGCGTGGGGCGCGGCGGTGGCGCCGGTGGCGTTCTCGGTGGCGGCCTCCCGGGTGTACACGGGCGTGCATTTCCCGAGCGACGTACTGGCCGGGGCGGCGCTCGGCGCGGGTGCGGCCTTCCTGGTACGACGGCTGGTGCCGACCCGCGCCCAGGTGCGGCGGCCGGCCCGGCCGCGCGCCGAGGCGCCCGCGCTGCCGGAGGGCGACGGTCTGGTGATGGTCGCCAACCAGGGTTCGGGCGGCGCCGACCGGGCCCGGGCGTTGCAGGCGGCGCTGCCGGCGGCGGAAGTCGTCGAGTGTGCGCCGGAGGAGATCGGTGACGAGCTGGCGAAGGCGGCGGCCCGCGCGCGCGTGCTGGGTGTGTGCGGCGGCGACGGCACGGTGAACACGGCCGCCGGGGTCGCCCTGCGGCACGGACTGCCGCTCGCGGTGCTGCCCGGCGGCACCCTGAACCACTTCGCCTACGACCTCGGCGTGGAGGACGAACGCGATCTGGCCCGTGCGGTCCGGCACGGCGAGGCGGTGCGGGTGGACGCGGGCCGGTACCGCAGCGGCGGCGCCGAGGGCCTGTTCCTGAACACCCTGAGCCTGGGCGTCTACCCGGAGCTGGTGCGCGAGCGGGAGCGCTGGTCGCACCGGATCGGCGGCTGGCCGGCCGGGGTGCTGGGCGCGCTGCGGGTGCTGCGCGCGGACCGGCATCCGCTGGAGGTGGAGGTGGGCGGTCAACGACGTCCGCTGTGGCTGCTGTTCGCCGGCAACGGCGTCTACCACCGGATGGGGCTCGCGCCCGGCCGGCGTACCGATCTCGCTGACGGGCTGCTGGACGTGCGCGTGGTGCACGGCGGCCGCCGGCCGGCGCTGCGGCTGCTGGCCGCCGCGGCGGCGGGCCCGCTGACCCGGTCCCCGGAGCATGCCGCGGTGCAGGTGAACCGGCTCCGGCTCACCGGTATCGCACCGGGGACCCCGCTGGCGTACGACGGCGAGGTGACGGCGGTGTCGGGCGAGCTCACCCTGGAGAAGCTGCCGGAGGCCCTGACGGTGTACCGCCCGCTGCGGACCGGCATTTGACAGGCTGCCAGTCCACATCTCGATACACAGATCTCATCATTCGGCATGCGCGCGTACCGTGATGCTTACCACCGGCGACGAGGGTGAAGGGGAACAGCCATGCCGAAAGCACAGGAAACCGCCGTCTACACGCACGGGCACCACGAGTCGGTACTGCGGTCGCACACCTGGCGGACCGCCGAGAACTCCGCGGCCCATCTGCTCGGCTCCCTGAAGCCCCACATGAAGATCCTGGACATCGGCTGCGGTCCCGGGACCATCACCGCCGACCTGGCGGAACGGGTCCCCGAGGGCCATGTCACCGGCGTGGACCACGCGCCGGGCATCCTGGAGCAGGCCCGGGCCACCGCCGCCGCGCGCGGTCTGGCCAACGTGGACTTCGCGGTCGCCGACGTGCACGCCCTGGACTATCCGGACGACACCTTCTGCGTGGTCCACGCCCATCAGGTGCTCCAGCATGTCGGTGACCCGGTGCAGGCGCTGCGCGAGATGAAGCGGGTCACCAGGCCCGGCGGACTCATCGCCGTACGCGATGCGGACTACCCCGGAATGTCGTGGTATCCCGCGTCGCCCGGCATGGACGACTGGATGGACCTGTATCTGAGGGTGGCCCGGGCCAACGGCGGCGAGCCCGAAGGCGGGCGCCGGCTGAAGGCATGGGCGCTGGCCGCCGGGCTGACGGACATCACCGCCACCTCCAGCACCTGGACGTTCACCACACCCGAGGAGCGGGCCTGGTGGAGCGGCCTGTGGGCGGACCGGACCCTGGCCTCCGCCTACGCCGACCGGGCCACGCAGGGCGGTCACGCGACCGTGGAACAGCTGCGGGCCGTGTCCGAGGCCTGGCGCGCCTGGGGACGGCGGGAGGACGGCTGGTTCGCGGTCCTGCACGGGGAGATTCTGTGCCGTAAAGAAGCCTGAATCCCGGAATTCGGGAAACCCGGACTGCAGGAGGTTCAGACTATGGTTCCCATTCTGCTGGTACTGCTTCTGGCGCTGATTCTTTTCGGGGTCGGATTCGCGGTGAAGATTCTCTGGTGGATTGCTTTGGCGGTGCTCGTCGTCTGGCTGCTGGGTTTCCTGGTCCGCAGCACCACCGCCGACGGCGGCAGGGGCCGCTGGTATCGGTGGTGAGGTGAGGTCAGCCGCGCGGAAGCAGCGGCCCGAGCGGCCCGAGGTCCAGATTCAGGTCCTCGGGCCGCAGTCCGTAGCGCTCGCGCAGCTCGGCCATCCGCTCCTCCAGGAGCATCAGGGTGAGCCCGATGCGCTCCTCCTGCTCCTCGGTCAGCTCACCGGTGTCGAAGCGCCGCACGGCCTGCCGTTCCATGAGCTGGCGCAGCAGTTCCACCACGGTCAGCACCAGTTTCACCAGGTCGCGCTCGACCGTGTCGGGTTCCAGGTCGAGCCGGTTGCGCGGGGTCACACGACCTCCTCGGGCGGGGGGACAACCAGTTCGAAGGGTGAGGGGACCGACTCGTTCACGGAGCTGATCAGGGCGTTCAGGTCGATGCGGACCAGGTCGACGTCCGCGATCCGCAGGGTGATGTCACCGGTGACGACCACGCCGCCGGCCAGCAGCCGGTCGAGCAGGTCGACGAGTGCGATCTCGCGCCGTTCCACGACGGTCACGACCCGGCCTCCCCCGTGAACGAATAGGCGGCCCAGGGGCCGGTGAGTTCGACCCGGATTCCGGGTGCCTCGTCCTTTGTGCGGTCCACGAGTTCCACGAATTCCTCGGAATGCATGCGCGGTACAAGATAGGCCGCGTTGAGGACGTTACGGCCGGGCGCAGCGGAAAGTGTGGAATTCTGCGGAGCGTGCAGCCGGTATTCCTCGGCGTACCGGCAGAGCCGCTCGTGCAGCGACCGGGCGAATTTCTCGGCGCGCTGCCACTGCTCCTCCTGGGCGTGGGTGCTCTCGCGCCGCCGGCGCAGATAGTCCCGGCCGCCGGCCGGCTTCGCCGCCTCGGGCTCGGGCTGGGCAGGCTCAGGCTCCAGGTACACCTTCACGCCCCACTCGACCCGGCCCTCCAGCCGGTCGAGGATGCGGCGGAAGTCGTCCTCCCGGGCCTCGATCATCGAGCGTACGCCGCTGCAGTCCCGGAAGACGGTCCCGAGCCGGAGCGGCAGCGGGGTGGTGACGGTGGTGAGCGCGTCGATCACACCCTGGTGCGCGCGGGCGGTCGCGGCCAGCCAGTCCAGATCCTCCAGATGGGCCTTGAGGGCCTCCTCGCTGAAGTCGGCCTCCGGGACCTGACTGACGACGGCGACCAGCCCGTGGTGGTGCAGCAGCCCCGGCGGGGCGCCCCCGATGCCCGTGAGCTGGGACTGCAGGGGCGTCCCGAAGGGGCGGCAGACGGCGTAGACATAGCGCAGTCCGGTCATGGCGCCTCCTTCGGCACGTGGCCCGCTTCCAGCTCCTCCAGCCGGGCCAGCCGTTCTCTCAGCTCGGCGTTCTCCCGGGTCAGCTCGTCGCGGCGGGCCCGGGAGGACAGGGCCGGGTCGCTCTCCCACCAGTCGATACCCATCTCCTTGGCCTTGTCGACCGAGGCGACGATGAGCCTCAGCTTGACGGTCAGCAGTTCGATGTCGAGCAGATTGATCCGGATGTCACCCGCGATCACCACGCCCTTGTCGAGCACGCGCTCCAGGATGTCGGCGAGGTTGGCTCCGCTGCTGTGGCCGTACGGATCGGGAAACCGGCTGGGCGTCGTCATCGACGGCTCCCGCGCCCGGCGTACTCGGGCTCCTCTTCTTCTTCGTCTTCCTCTTCGTCCTCGTACTCGTCCTCGGACTCCTCCGGCTCCTCTTCTTCCTCCTCCTCTTCCTCGTTCTCGCCCTCGTACTCCTCGGGCTCCTCCTCTTCCTCTTCCTCTTCCTCTTCTTCCTCGTCCTCGGCGCGGGGCTCCTCGGACTCCTCCTCGGACTCCTCCTCCGCGGGCTCCTCCTCTTCGGACTCCGCCTCTTCCTGCACCGCGTCCTCGTGGCTGCGGACCACCTCGCCGTCGCGGATCTCGCCGCGCCAGCCGTCCTCCGCCTCTCCCTTCATGGTGATGAAACGGGCGAAGTGCTTCAGGTCCAGCCTGGCCCGGCGGCCCTGGGCGCGCCACAGATTGCCGGTCTTCTCGAACAGACCGGACGGGTAGTACTCCATGACCAGCAGGACCCGGGTGAGGTTCTCCCCCAGCGGGTGGAAGGTCACGACGCCCTTGACGCTGCCCTTGGCGCCCTCGGACGTCCACTGGATGCGGTAGTCGGGTATCTGCTCGGTGACGTGCGCCTTCCAGCTGCGGCTGGACCAGAAGATCTTCGCCTGCCAGTCCGAGTCGGTGTCGCCGGCGCGGCTCGCGCTCTTGACGCCCTTGGCGAAGGTGGAGAACTCCTGGAACTGGGTCCACTGGTCGTAGGCGGTACGCACCGGCACGCCGACGTCGACGGACTCCATGATGACGGTGGGCTTGTTGCCCCCGCGGCCCTTTCTCTTGCCCTTGCCGCCCCCGAGGTTCTTGACCGCGTCCATCACGTTCTCCTTGGCGCGGGAGGCTCCCAGCTCCAGGACGGAGCGCAGCGGTCCCTTGCCCTCGGCGAGCTTGCGGCCGCCGTCGAGGGCCAGCTTGGCGAAGCCGGGGCTCTTGCCCTCGGCGATGTCGTTGAGCTTGACGGTGGTCTCGCCGAGCTTGCGGCCGAACCCGGTGAGCAGTCGCTGGGCCTGAGCGGCCAGGTACTCCTGGGCCTCGGCCTTGAGCCGGTCGGCGGCCTCGCTGTGGGCGAGGTCGGCGATCGGGTTGTCCTTCGCCGCGCCCGTGGCCTTGCCGGCCCCGGACGTGACCGACCCGAGGGTCTCGGTCATCGCTCCTCACCACCCTTCGACTCCCGGGTGCCGGCCGTCTTCTTCCCGGCCGTCTTGCGCGCCCCGCCGGTCTTCCTGGCCGCCGCCTTCTTCGCGGGGGCCGTCTTCTTCACCGCGGTCTTCTTGGCGGAGGCGTTCTTCGGCGGGGCCTTCTTGGCCGCCTTCTTGGCCGACGGCCTGTCCTCCCGCTCCTCGCGGTCACCGTCCTCCGGTGCCTCGCGGTCCTCCTCCCCGCGTGTCTCGCGGTCGCCGTCCTCCTCCCGCTCCTCATCGGAACCGGACTCGGGCAGCACCCCGGAGAGCTGGTCGCGCACCTGGGAGGTGCGACTGTGCAGCCGGTCGGCGAGCGTGCTCATCTGCCGCTCGACCATGGCCCCGGACGCGGCCTTGCCCACGCCCCGCAGATCCTGGCGCAGCTGATCGCCGATCTCCTTGAACTGCGGGTTGTCGCGCAGCTGCTGGCGCGCCATCGACGCGAGCGCCCCGGGGCCGAGGTTCAGCTTCTTGCCGGCGACCAGGGAGCCGACCGCGAGCGCCATTTTCAGTTTCTTCGTGCGTCCGAGCAGATATCCGGCCCCTATGGCGAGGCCCAGTGCCGTGCGGTTCATCATCACGTCCCGTCACCTGTGGTGTCGCCGGAGCGCAGGGCGATCTCCAGCCGGTCGAGCAGTTCGTCCTCGCGCCGGTCGAACTCCTCCTCGGTGATCTCACCCGCCTCCAGCTGTTCTTCGAGTCGGGCGAGTTCGGCCCGTACGGTGGCGGGGTCGTAGTAGATCCGTTCCGCCTCGCGGAGCACCTGGCCGATCGCCCAGCCGCTGCCGCGCACCGGTGCGAACGGCAGCAGCAGCACCTCCTTGATCAGTCCCATGGACTCCTCCTTCCGCGCGGGCCCCGCCCCGTCGCCTACGCCCCGGCGTCCGCGGCCGCGGTGTCGGCCGCCGGCTGGGAGGGGCCGGGCTCGACGAAGCTGTACGGCGGCAGCGGGCCGTTGACGCGCAGTTCCAGGTGGGGGTGGCCGGCGCGGACCCGCTCCACGGCGGCCAGGAACTCCTCGGCCGCGTCCCGGCCCACCAGGAACGAGACGTTGAGCAGCCAGCCGGTGGACTGCGGGCCGACGCTGACCGCGGCGGCGGCCGGCTCCAGCTCGGCCTGCACCTCGGCGGCGTCCTCGGCCTCCTTGGCCTTGACGGCGGCCGCGACCATCTCGCCGAGGCGCAGCTTGTCGTCGTAACTGCCGCCGCCGGCACGCCTGTTGGCCTCGGCGAGGGAGCGGATCTCCGCGTTCTCGGCCATCACACGGTGCAGCACGGCCTCTTCGACGTGGTTGGCCTTGACGTTGTACTCGACCCTGCCGTCCAGGGCCTTCAGTCGCTCCAGGTAGTGCTCCGCGCGGTCGGTCAGCACCTGGACGACCGTGTCGTCGTCGGGGGCGACGTTCCCGAACCGCATGGGCAGCACACACCCGGCCGCGCCGGTCTCGGCGAGCACGTTCTGGTGCGCGAGCAGGTCCCGGCGCTTGGCCCGCAGCCCCTCGGGGGCGTCGCTGACCACGGCGGCCAGCTCGCCCGCCGTGAGGACCCGCACCGGCCGGGCCGGCTCACCCACACCGGTCATGCCCTCGGGGAGGGCAGGGTGCGAGCGGGCGGTGATCCCGTAGACGTAGGTGCTCACTCCTGCTCCTCCTTCCGGCGGGTGGTGGACTTACGAGGGCGCCGAACTTCGCTGCCCTCCTCGCGGGCCTGCTTGAAGGCGTCGGAGATGGTCTCCGCGGCTCCCGACAGGGCGCCCTTGGACTTGCCGCGGGCACCGGACTCGGTGATCTCGCCGACCAGGTCGGGCAGCCCGGGGCTCTTGCGGGGGCCCGCCTCCAGGTCGAGACGGTTGCACGCCTCGGCGAACCGCAGGTAGGTGTCGACGCTGGCCACCACGACCCGCACGTCGATCTTCAGAATCTCGATGCCGACCAGGGAGACCCGCACGAAGGCGTCGATCACCAGTCCCCTGTCGAGGACGAGTTCGAGTACGTCGTAGAGGCCGCTGCTGCCGCCTCCGCCTCCGGTCTGCTGTGCCGGGACAACGGTCATGCCGGCCGTTCCTCCTCCTGAATAGTCGGTGCCACGGTGGCTGCGCGGACGGGGCAGGCGGGCAGGCGGCCTACCGGCCGCCGGGTCGGCGCGCGTCGGCCCGCCCGCGTTCGTAGCGGCGAACGCGTCGGTAGCCGGTGAGCTGTCCGTCGCCGTCGAGCTCGACCTCGTAGCTCGCCATCAGGCTCATCGTGTCCGGCACCCTCGCGAGTTCGAGGACCTCCATTTCGAGCACCCATCCGTTCTCGGTCTGCTCGAAGGAGGTCACCGACTCAGGGGCCAGCCCGGTGAGTTCGGCGAGCTGGCTACGGGCCTGGCGCAGCACCTCGATGGGGGCCGGCCGTCGCTCGTCCGCCTCGCTCCGCGTGTCGTTCTGTGGCTCCCGTGAATTCTGGGTTTCCCGTGAATTCTGTGACTGGGATGTGTTGTTTGTGTTCGACATGGCCACCTCCCTCTGCGGGTGGCCCCTCATCCCGTGGCCAAACCTTCAGGAGCGGATGTCCGCGAGACGCCGCCGCGCCGGGCCCAGGCCGCGCCCGCGGCTCGCCAGGCCGGCCCAGGGGTCGGTGCGGGCCTGGTCGAGGGCGTCGGCGATGGTCCAGCGGCGCGCGTCGAGCCCGGGGTCGTCGAGCTGCTCCCAGGCGAGCGGCACGGCGACGGGCGCGCCGGGGCGGGCCCGGACGGTGTAGGGGGCGACGGCGGTCTGCGCGTAGGCGTTACGCTGCACGTCGAGGTAGAGACGGTCGCCCCGGTCCTGCTTGCGGGCGGCGGTGGTGAGCCGGTCCGGGTGCCGGGAGGCGGCCAGCTCGGCCACGTCGCGGGCGAATCGGCGTACCTCGTCGAAGTCGTGGCGGCCGTTCAGCGGGACGACGAGATGGAGTCCGCGCGAGCCGGTCGTCATGGGCGCGGCGGGCAGCCCCAGCTCCTCCAGCAGCTCCCGCAGCCATCCGGCCGCCTCACGCACCCGGGCGAAGTCGTCACCGGGGGTCCCCCCGGGCCCTTCGGGCGCCGGCGGAGGATCGAGGTCGAAGACCAGCCGGTCGGGGTGGTCGGCGCCGCCGGCCCGGTCGGTGCGCGCAAGCCAGCGGTGCAGGGTGAGACAGGCCTGGTCGGCGAGGTAGAGAAGGGTGGCGGTGTCGTCGCACACGACGTGCGTGACGGTGCCGCCCTCCTTGGCGACCTCGGCCCGCTTGATCCACTCCGGGTAGTGGTCCGGGGTGTTCTTCTGCATGAACCGCTGCCCGTCGACACCGTCCGGATACCGCTCCAGCATCAGCGGACGGCCCCGCAGGTGCGGCAGCAGCCAGGGCGCGACGGACCGGTAGTAGTCGGCGAGGTCGCCCTTGGTGTACTCCTTCGCACCCGCACGGCCCGGGAAGAGCACCTTCCCGGGCCGCTGGATCGCCACCGAACGGCGGCCCGCCCGCAGGGTCCGCGCGTCGGCGTCGCTCATCGCACGACCGCCTCCTCCACCAGCAGCTTGGCGGCCGCCGCGATGCCCACGGCGTCGATACCGGCCGCGTGCAACTGCTCGTCGGGCGCCGCCGAACCCGGCATGGTGCGCACCGCGAGCCGGACCAGCCGGGGTACGGGCCGGCCGTCGGCGAAGGCCTCCGCGACGGCGTCGCCCAGGCCGCCCTCGGCATGGTGGTCCTCCACGGTGAGCAGACAGCCGGTCTCCTCGGCGGCCCGGCGCAGCGTGTCCACGTCGACGGGCTTGACCGAGTACAGGTCGATCACCCGCACCCGGATGCCGTCCTCCGCGAGCCGGTCGGCCGCGGCCAGTGCCTCCGGCACCGTGACCCCGGCCGCGACGACCGTCAGCCGGTCCTCCTCACTGGTGACGAGCGTCTTGCTGCCGCCCACCGGGAACTCCTCGTCGGGGCCGTAGATCACCGGTGTCTTGCCGCGCGAGGTGCGCAGATAGCGGATGCCGTCGAGGCCGGCCATGGCCGCGACCAGGCGGGCGGTCTGGTTGGCGTCGCACGGGTACAGCACGGTCGAGCCGTGCACGGCACGGAACATCGCCAGGTCCTCCAGGCCCATCTGCGAGGGCCCGTCCTGCCCGATCGCGACACCGGCGTGCGAGCCGACCAGGTTGATGCCGGAGCCGCTGATGGACGCCATGCGCACGAAATCGTGGGCACGGGTGAGGAACGCGGCGAACGTGGAGGCGTACGGCAGCAGGCCCCGGGTGGCCATGCCGACGGCCGCGGCGACCAGCTGCTGCTCGGCGATGTAGCACTCGAAGAACCGCTCGGGGTGCGCCTTGGCGAACTCCTCGGTGCGGGTGGAGTCGCCGACCTCGCCGTCCAGGGCCACGACGTCGCCGCGGGCGGTGCCGAGTGCGGCGAGGGCCGCGCCGAAGGCGTCCCGGGTCGCGACCTCGTCGCCCTCGTCGTAGCGCGGGAGCTGGAGTACCTCGGTGGTCAGGTCCCGCAGCGCGGCGGCGGCCGGCGGCTCGCTGACCCTCACGTGCAGCTCGCGCGGTCCGCCGAGTTCGGCGATGGCCTCGTCGGCGTCCGGCAGCGGTTTGCCGTGGTGGCCCTCCAGGTCCTCGACGGCGGCGACGCCCTTGCCCTTGAGGGTGCGGGCGAGGATCACGACGGGCTGCCCGGCCGTGGACAGCGCCTCGCCGTAGGCCCGGTCGATCTTGTCGACGTCATGGCCGTCGATCTCGACGGTGTGCCAGCCGAAGGCCTGGAAGCGGCGGGCGTAGGCGTCCAGGTCGTGGCCGTGCCGGGTGGGGCCGCGCTGGCCGAGCCGGTTGACGTCCACGATCGTGATCAGGTTGTCCAGGTGCTCGTGCCCGGCGTGTTCGGCGGCCTCCCACACCGAGCCCTCCGCCAGCTCGCTGTCGCCGCACAGCACCCACACCCGGTAGCCGGTGTGCTCCAGGCGCTTGCCGGCGAGGGCGATGCCGACGGCCACCGGCAGGCCCTGGCCGAGGGATCCGGTGGCCGTCTCCACCCAGGGCAGCCGCCGGGGCGTCGGATGCCCTTCGAGCCGGCTGCCGATCCTGCGGAAGGTGAGCAGCTCGCCGTCCTCGATGGCACCGGCCGCCTTGTACGCGGCGTACAGCAGCGGCGAGGCGTGGCCCTTGGACAGCACGAAGCGGTCGTTGGCCGGGTGTTCGGGGCGTTCGAAGTCGTAGCGCAGATGGTTCGCGAGGAGGACGGCCATCAGGTCGGCGGCGGACATCGAGGAGGTCGGGTGCCCGGATCCCGCGGCGGCGGACGCCCGCACACTGTCCACGCGCAACTGCTGTCCCAGTTCTGCGAGTTCGGCGGTCTTCATGAGTCTCCTTGCACAGAGTCGAGTGGAGTCCGGGGGGCGGCACGGCCGGGCCCCGATCGGCAATCTCGCCCGACCGGTCACCGGCCGGCAGAGTCCGGAGGATCGGCACGCTTCACCGGCCCGGGGGCGGGGTGACCCGGCCTGACCGGGCCGGGGGCGGGGCGGTCCGGGGCGTCGGTACGCCTGACCGGGCCCGGGGCAGGGTGATCTGGCGCCTCCGTACGCCTGACCGGGCCGGGAGCCGGGCGCTCCGGCGGGTCCGTACGCTTCACGGGCCCGGGGGCGGGGTGATCCGGGGCGTCGGTACGCCTGACCGGGCCCGGCGCAGGGTGCTCCGGCCCATCCGCACGCCTGACCCGACCGGGAGCCGGGCGCTCCGGCGGGTCCGTGCGCCTGACCGGGCCCGGCGCGGGGTGGTCCGGCCCATCCGTACGCCTGACCGGGTCGGGAGCCGGGTGGTTGCCGGGTTCGGCGGGCGCTGGTTCACGTGTGCGTTGCCGGTCGTCCGGCCCTCCCGGCGGCGCTGCCTGGTCCGGTCCGTCGGGTCGGGCAGGGCCGGCCGGGACGCGTGCCAGTTCCGGGGAGGCCGTGTCCAGGGGGACCGACCAGGAGCGTACGAGGCCCAACTGGACGCCCTGGCGCGGCAGTACCGCGTCCAGCAGCCAGTCGGCGGCCACCCGGATGCGGCCCGCGGGCAGCGCGGCCAGATGGTAGCCGCGGGTGACCGCGCCGGCCGCCGGACCGGACAGCGGGACGCCGAACGGGTTGGCGGCGGCCCGGACCCCGCCGAGGTCGACCGCGAAACCCAGGTCGCGGTGACGGTAGGGCCGTCGGCGCCGGCCGAGGCCGAGCGAGGCGGCCACGTTCTCCCCCGCCACCCGCCCCTGCCGCCACGCGTGCTGTGCCGTCATCGGCGTGAACGACCCGGGGCGCTCCAGGTCCGGTACCGCCGCCGCGTCCCCGCAGCCGGACACCTCGGGCCGGCCCGGCACCCGCAGATGCGGGTCCACGATCAGCCGGCCCCGCTCCAGCGGCTGCCCGACGCCCTCCACCAGCGGATCCGGACGCACACCCACGCACCACACCAGGGTCCGGGTCGGCACGAACTCCCCGTCGGTGAGCAGCACCCCCTCATGGGTGGCCTCCTTCACCGACGTGCCCGTCCGTACCTCCACACCCCGCACCCGCAGCACCCGGTCGGCGGTGCGGGACAGCCGCGGGTCCAGCTCCGGCAGCACGCGCTCAGCCATGTCCAGCAGCAGCCAGCGGGGCCGCACCCCGCCGGGCAGCGGGCTCCGGCGCGCCAGCCGGTCGGTGAGCAACTGCATGTGGGCGGCCACCTCGGTACCGGTGTAGCCGGCACCGACCACCACGAACGTGCACCGGGCGGCGCAGGCCTCCGCGTCCTCCTGCGCGGCGGCGAGCTCCACCTGCCGGGTCACGTGGTCGCGCAGGTACAGCGCCTCCGGAAGCCCGCGGAACCCGTGTGCGTGCTCGGCGACCCCCGGAATGGGCAGCAGCTTGTTGACGCTGCCGACGCTGAGCACCAGCCGGTCGTACCCGAGCGTGCCGGCGCCGCCCTCCGGGTCGGTGTAGTGGACCGTGTGCCCGTCCAGGTCGACACGGTCCGCTTCGCCGAGCACCAGCCGTACCCCGCGCAGCGTGCCCGGCAGCGACACGGTGACCCTGCGGGCCTCCAGGACACCGGCGGCGACCTGGGGCAACAGCGGCAGGTACAGGAAGTAGTCGGTCGGGTTCAACAGCGTGATGTCGGCCCGGTCGCGGGTCAGGCGGGCCAGTGTGCGAGCAGCCCGGTACCCGGCGAAACCGGCGCCGACGATCACGACGTGAGGTCGGCTCACGGTGCGCCTCCGGCGGTGTGGCTCGTCCGAGGCTTTCCGCGTAACCGGGGCCGGGGCACCCAAACGCCGGGCGGGTCACCCGTACGCCGGTCACGGCACCCGAACGCGGCACCGTCCCGCGTTTCGCAGCGGGGCCCCCGGTTACCCGGGCCCGGGCCGGATCACCTCCTGACCGGCCGCGCCGACACGGAGGTACGTTCCATGCCCGAGTACGGCTATTTCCTGGCGAGCGAGGAGCACGACCCCGCCGCGCTCGTCGAGCAGGCCCGGATGGCCGAGCAGGCCGGCTTCCGGGCGCTGTGGATCTCGGACCACTTTCACCCGTGGAACGGCGCGCAGGGACAGAGCGCGTTCGTGTGGTCGGTGATCGGTGCCCTCTCGGAGGCGGTGTCGCTGCCGATCGAGACGGCGGTGACCTGCCCGACCGTGCGGATGCATCCGGCGGTGACGGCGCAGGCCGCGGCGACGAGCGCGGTGATGACCGAGGGCCGGTTCCGGCTCGGCGTCGGCACGGGCGAGGCGCTCAACGAGCACATCCTCGGCGACCCCTGGCCCCCGCTGCACGTCCGCCTGGAGATGCTGGAGGAGGCGATCCAGGTGATGCGCCGGCTGTTCACCGGCGAGGAGGTCAACCACCACGGCACGCACTACACCGTGGAGAACGCGCGCCTGTACA
The DNA here is from genome assembly GCF_044546895.1 of Streptomyces sp. NPDC053069. Lineage (NCBI taxonomy): Bacteria > Bacillati > Actinomycetota > Actinomycetes > Kitasatosporales > Streptomycetaceae > Streptomyces > Streptomyces sp. NPDC053069. The sequence continues at coordinate 574,352 of NZ_JBITZN010000003.1, forward strand.
CGGTGCCCGACGAGCCCGTCCCGATCGACATCTCCGGTTTCGGGCCGAAGGCGACGTCCCTGGCCGCGCGGGTGGGCGACGGCTACATCACGATGATGCCGGAGGAGGAGATGGTCACGCAGTTCCGCAAGGGCGGGGGCGGGACGAAGCCGGTCAGCGGCGGCACGAAGGTCTGTTACGGCACCGATCGCGACGAGTGCGTCCGTACGGTGCACTCGCTCTGGTACAACGAGCTGCTGCCCGGCGAGATGGGGCAGGTGCTGCCGTCGCCGCGGCACTTCGAGCAGCTGCACGAGCTGGTCACCGAGGACATGGTCGGCGAGAAGGTGGTGTGCGGGGACGATGCCGAGCAGCACGTGTCCACGCTGAGGGCGTTCGCCGACGCCGGGTTCGATCGGGTGTACGTGAATCAGATCGGGCCGGACCAGCGGGGGTTCTTCGATTTCTATCGGACGAAGGTGCTGCCACAGCTGGGGTGACGTACCCGGAGGAGCTCAGGCCCTGTGGTGGCCGGTCTCCGGGGGTTCCGTCGGCATCGGCGGGTACGGCATGCCCAGGCCGCTCGGTGGCGCGGCCGGGGCGGTGCCGCCGATGACCCGGGCCGGCGGCGACGGGTGGCTGTGTTTCGGACGGGCCGCGCCCCGCAGCACACAGGCCGCCGCGCCCAGGATCGCCGCCGTGATCAGGGCGGCGGCCCAGCCGGGCAGGCCGATCGCCAGGGCGAGACCCACCGCCAGGGCCACGGCCGCGCCCGCGTACAGGGCGACGGCACCGGAAGCGGCGTACAGCAAGGCCGTGCGGCGCTGCTTGCGGCTCTGCTCGCGCAGTTCGTCGCGTACCGTCTCGCGCGCCACCTGCGCCAGCTCTTCGGCAAGGTGCTTGTCCAGGTGTTCCAGGTGATCCAAACGGTCCATGTCCTGCGGGTACCCGGCGGACACGGTGGGTAACGCGGGCGCCCTGCACGGCCGGGGACGCCCCAACTAGGCTCGGACGCATGGAGATTCTGGGCGCCTCGCTGCGCATCTGCGTCGACGACCTCGAAACCGCGATCCCCTTCTACGAGCGGCTGGCGGGCGGCAGAGCCCTGCGTTTCGAGCGCGGCGGGGTCCAGGTCGCCGCGATCGGCTCCTTTTTGCTGATGAGCGGCCCGGAGGAGGAGCTGGAGATCCTGCGCCGGGTGGCGGCGACCATCGCGGTCAAGGACGTGGACGAAGCCCACCGGCTGCTGACCGACCTCGGCGCGCGGATCGTCGCGGGGCCGGTGCCGACGCCGGTGGGCCGGAATCTGCTGGCGATGCACCCGGACGGGTCGGTCTTCGAGTACGTCGACCAGCGGGGCTGAGCCGCCCGGCCCCCGCAGCCGCTCAGGCCGTCCCGGGCCGCATCCGGAAGTCGTAGCGGGCGGGCAGCGGCTCGTCGGTGAGGCGGGCCCACAGCCGGCCGATCGTCTGCTCCGCCTCCCGCAGGTCGGCGACCTCGAACCCGGCGTCGAAGACGGCCCGTGCCTCGTCGGGCCTTCCCTCGGCGAGCAGCAGTTCGGCCTCCAGGAGCCGGAACCGGCCGCGTCGGCGGACGGCGGGCAGCAGCCGGTTCCAGACGGCCCGGGCGTCCGCCGTCCGCCGCACCCGGAGCAGCGCCTCAAGGGTTTCCCGGCCGAGCGCGGCCACGGCGGCGGTCCATGCCTCACCGTCGTCGCGCCGCTCCCGGCACAGGTCGTCGAAGGCGTCGGCGTAGCGGTCGGCGGCCCTCCGCCACCCTTCGGGCGGGAGGACTCCCATCTCGCTTCGCTCGTGGTGGCCGGACTCCTGGTCGGCGACGGCCAGACAGCGCAGCAACGGCCACAGCGACGGGGCGAGCAGGAGGGCGCGCTCCCAGCTGCGGACGGCCTGGGCACGGTCGCCTGCGTGCCACTGGGCGATCCCGAGGTGGTACTCGGTGTGCGGGGTGGCGGGCGCGGCCTCCAGCATGTCCCGCCAGTGCGGGCCGACGAGGGTTTCACCGGGCGGCCGTACCCGGCGCGGCTCGGGCAGGCATCCGGTGCGCAGCAGTTCCAGCCAGGGTGCCTGTGGCTCGCCGAGGGTGGACTGCGGGAACGGGGTGCCGGGCAGCTTCCAGTCGGCGCGCAGCACTTCGAGCGCGCCCCAGCCGGATCCGGTGGCCAGCGTCTCGCCGGGTTCGGTGCCGGCGTACGGTTTCCACGCCGCGTACGCCTCCTCGACACGGGTGCGGGGCAGAGCCGACTCCAGCCGTTCCCCGGCCTCCTGGACGACGCGCGTCCACTCACCGGCGGGCGACGCGACGAGCGGGCCGTACGCCTCCAGCCAGGACACCTCGCTCTCGGCCTGCAGCCGGACGTGTTCCAGCTGGGTGCGGGCGAGGCCGGCCTGAATCTCGCAGTAGCCGCCGGTACCGGGTTCGGTCAGCCACTCCTGCCAACGCCGTCCGCCGGGCCGGTGGCCCCATACGAAGAGCTTGCGGCCGCGCAGCACGTCCGTGGAGGTCTGCACCAGCCCGTGCCCGTCGGCGTCCAGCGCGGCGATCCAGCGGCGGCGGCCGTCCGGCACGTCGTAGAAGTAGTCGGCGGCACAGGGGCTGTTGAGGGGGTGGGTACGGTCGATGCCGTCGTACGACGGGACGGGCACGCGGCGCAGCCGGCGCTCGTGGTCGAGGTGCCATGCCTCCTCGGCCGGGGCGAGGACCCGGACCTCCTCCGGCACCGCGATGTTCGACCACCAGTAGGTCGGCACCGGCCGCTCGTGCGGGTTGCGGATGCGGACACCGGCGTAGAGGAAGTCGGATCCGTCGGGCAGCCACAGGTCCACCTGGAAGGGCAGGTCGCGCAGGCGCTCCCACTCCCACAGGCGCAGCATCTCGGTGCCGTCCGGTGCGCGGACGCGGGCGGCGTGCACAGGGGCGCAGGAGAGGGTGGTGTGGCCGGTGGCGCCGATGTTCCATTCGATGCCGCCGGAGTACCAGGCGCCGTTGAGGGCGAAGTTGGCCGGCTGGAACACCGGGTTGCGGTAGAGGAGTTCGCGGCCGGTGGGCAGGTGGAGCAGGGAAACGACACGGCCGCCGAGGCCGGGCAGGACGGTGGCGCGCAGCCGGTCGTTCTCGATCACCAGGGCGTCGAGGGCGCGGGGTTCGCGGGTTCTGTCGTAGCCGTCGCGGACGCGGACCGGGAGGAGGCTGTGCAGCGGTGCGTAGCCCAGCCGGCGGGCCATGTCCCCGGGCAGGCCGTCCCGGTCGCGGTCGTCGATGCGGTGCACCTCGTCGAGGGGGCGCAGCGGGGGCAGGGGGTTGTCCGGGCCCAACTGCGCGGCGGGCAGCGTCAGTACCTCACGTCGGATCCTCGTCACGATGACCATGGAACCCGGCGGCACGGCACTCGGCCAGGGGACCTGCTGGTCAGGATTGCGCAAAGGCGTCCACGGCCGGGCCGGCGGGCGGCTCGGCCGGTTCGGCGGGGTTCGGGCCGTCCGGGGCGGGGCTGTCGACGGCGGGTGCGACGGACGGGTCGAGGACGCCGGCGTCGCGGTCGCCGCCGTTCAGCCGGAAGCCCTCATCTCCTTGGTCAGCGCCCAGCGTTCGTGGTCGCGCCAGGCGCCGTCGATGTAGATCATGTTCGGGGAGAAGCCCTCGTGCCGGAACCCGGCGCCCCGGGCGAGCGCGAGGGAGGCGGTGTTCTCGGGCTGCGCGTTGATCTCCAGCCGGTGCAGTCCCAGCGGCCCGAAGGCGTACCCGATGACCAGGTCGAGGCCCTCGCGCATCAGGCCGCGCCCGGCGGCGTGTGCGAAGACGCCGTAGCCGAGGGCACCGCACTGGAAGCCGCCGCGCACGATGTTGTTGATGTTGATGAATCCGACGATGTCCCCGCTGTCCTTCTCGCACACCAGGAAGCCGGCCTTGGCCGGGTCCTCGATCAGCCGGCCGGCGTAGGCGGCGTAGGCCTCCTCGGTGTCCGGCGGGAACAGCCAGGGCCGGTGCAGGTCCTTGCTCTCTCGGGTCCGCGCGGTGAACTCGGGGCCGTCCTCCAGGGTGAAGTGACGGATGGCCACGCGGGGGCCCTCGGCGAGGTAGTGGGGCGCGGTGTGCGGCATCGGGTCAGCTTACGGCGTTGCGGGCGTGCGGTGCCCGGTTTCGTACTCCGCCCGCCGCGCCCCGGGACCGGCTCAGCCGCCGACGGCCGGCAGCCGCAGCACCCCGGTGTCCCCGGGCGCGCTGACCACGGTCACCGGCTTGATCCCCCGGTTGCCGAAGTAGGCGTCGTCGCTCGCCGCGATCACGAACCGCAGCCGGTGCCCGGGCGCGTACCGGTGCACGATGCCCGGCAGGCTGACGGTGAAGCGCTTGGTCACGTCCGGTACCCGGACCGGTGCGACCAGCCGGTGGACCAGCGTCTGGCTGCCGTCGGGCGCGACGTCGTACAGCTTGGCGAACAGCACCAGCCGGTCGGCGGCGTCGCCGGAGTTCTGGGTGCGTTCGGCCGTCGGGGAGACGACCCTGAGGGTGACCTGCGGGGCGCCGACGACGTCGAGGTTCCTGGTGAGGGCCGCGCCGGTCCAGGCGAGGTAGGTGCCCTTGGTGTCGTACGGCTCCGGGTCGGGCAGGCCGACGGATCCGGTCAGGGAGCTCTCCGAATGGCTCGTCGGGACGGGTCCGTTGGCGTAGCTGCGGCTGCCGCGGGTCACCTTGGCACTGTTGTCGACCAGCTTGCCGTCCCCGGAGAGGTAGAGGGTCCGGCTGAGGGCGGGGACCCGGTCGGCGGTGGCGTAGGTGCGGGCGGGGTCGGTGATCCAGTCCCGGTAGTAGGCAAACGCGGGGCCGGTGCCGGAGCCTTTGCCCTTCTTCAGATAGCGGTCGAACCAGGCGAGGATGCGCCGGCCGACATAGCTGGACTCCAGGTCGCCCCGGACCAGGTTGAGTTCGCCGGGCGCGGGGTCGGTGATTCCGCCGCTGTGACCCCAGGACTGCCAGATCAGCGCGGCCGGGGTGCCGTGAGCCCTGAGCGTGCGGTAACTGGCCGTCGCCTCGTTGAGGTTGAACAGGCTGTCGGCCTGGCCCTGGACGAGCAGGGTGGGCGCCTGCACGCGGGGGAGGTAACTCGTCGGGGAGACACTGCGGGCGTAGGCGAGCAGCCGGGCGGTGCGGTCGGCCGGGTAGGTGCCGGAGTTGAGGGTGCGCACGGTGTCGCAGACGTCGGAGACGAAGTGCAGACAGGCCAGCGAGCTGATCCGGGACGGGTCCAGGTTCGGGACGGTCAGCGGCTGGCTCTCGCCGGCCAGGTAGAAGCCGTTGGTCCACTGCCACTTGAAGGCGCCGGGCACCTGGGGGGCGCCGACGGCGTTGTTCGGGTCCAGGGAGTAGACGAGGTCGTTCCAGGTGATGAGCGGGACGAGGGCGTCGACGCGGGGGTCGGCGGAGGCGGTGGCCAGCTGGATCGCGCCGCCGTAGGAGCCGCCGATCATGCCGACGCGGGGGTCGCCGGGGGCGTCGAGGGTGACGAAGTCGGCGCGGGTGCCGTCGTCGGCGGTGCGCTTGCCGCCGAGGAAGTCGACCAGCTGGGAGGCGGCCCTGCCGTCGATGCCGGGATCGTCCAGGGAGATCAGGCAGCCGGTCTGGCCGAAGCCGAGGCCGGAGTAGACGAGGGAGACGTAACCCCGCTCGGCGAAGACCTTGCCGATGGCGTCGGTGGAGCCGTCCGACTTGCTGCCGCCGAAGCCGTTGGTGGCGAGGACGGCGGGCGCGGGATGGGCGTGGTCGGCGCCGGCGGGGCGGTACAGGTCGGCGTCGACCGCACATCTGCGGCCGCCGGCCTCGACGGTGAACTTCAGCGGGGTGACGGTGTACTGGCCGCTCGCACGGGCCGGGCCGGCGGCGAGCGTGAGGGGTGCGGTGAGGGCCGCGCCGAGCAGCGCGGCGAGGGCCTTTTGTCCTAGGGCGGCACGGCATCGGGACGCGCGGCGGCGCGCCGGTCGGGGCACACGTCGGGGCACGGGGTCCTCCACACTGAGGCACACGAATACCGACCAGTAGGTCTGGCCGAGGAGCATGCTGTGACACGTGTCAGGCGCGGGTCAATCGACGCGCATGTGGTTTCTTGACGGGGATTCAGTGGACGCGGTCAGCGCAGCGCGGGCTCGTCGAGCGTCAACGTGGCCGTCTCCGCATCGAGTTCGGCCGCGACGCCGAAGGGTATCGTCAGCGCGCCGGCGCAGTGGCCGAAGCCGAACTCCTCCACCACCGGTACACCGAGCGGGCCCAGCCGGTCGGCCAGCAGCGGCCGTATCTCCTCGTAGCGGGAGCACTCCTCCCAGGAGCCGAGCAGCACCCCGCGCACCTGCTCCAGCCAGCCCGCGCGCAGGAGTTGGGTGAGATACCGGTCCAGCCGGTACGTCTCCTCGCCCACGTCCTCCAGGCACAGCAGCCCGCCGGCGGCCGAGGCACGCGCGTGCGGGGTGCCCAGTTCCGCGGCGAGCAGGCACAGCAGGCCGCCGAGGGTGACACCGCGGGCCCGGCCGGCCACGAGGGCCGTGCCGCCGGAGGCGATGGTGCGGACGGTCTCGGGGGCGAAGAGCGTGGCCCGCAGATGCTCCTGCGCCCGGGTGTTCTTGACGAAGTCGGCGCCGGCCGCCATCGGCCCGTACAGCGTGGCCAGCCCGAGGCGGGTGGCGAAGGCCTCGTGCAGGACGGTGTGGTCACTGAAGCCGACGAAGACCTTCGGCCCGGCCGCCCGCAGCGCCTCCCAGTCCAGCAGGTCGACCATGCGCTGGGTCCCGTATCCGCCGCGGGCGCACAGCACCGCGTCCACCGCCGGGTCGCACCAGGCGTTCTGCAGGTCGGCGGCGCGATCGGCGTCCGTGCCGGCCAGGTAGCCGAACTCGGGATGCCGGTCCAGGACATGGGGTCCGACCACCGGGTCGAGGTCCCAGCCGCGCAGCACGTCGAGCCCTGCCTGGAGCCGCTCCTCGGGCACCGGCCCGCTGGTGGCGACGACGGCCACCCGGGCGCCCGGGGCCAGCCGCTTCGGCCGTGTCAGTTCCTTCACGAGTGCAGCTCCAGTCTGGGGACACCGGGCACGTCCAGCCCGAACACCTGGGCGTACAGGGAGATTTCGGCCTCCAGGGCGCGGATCATCGTATCGGCCCGCCGGAACCCGTGTCCCTCCCCCGCAAAGGTGATGTAGGCGTGCGGCAGGCCCCGGCCCGCGATCCGGGCGAGGAAACGTTCGCACTGGGCGGGCGGGCAGATCACGTCGTCCAGGCCCTGCAGCAGCAGGAACGGCACGGTGAGCCGGTCGGCGTGCGCGGTCGGCGACCGCTCGGCGTACCGGGCGGGCACCTCGGCGAGCGGCCCGATCAGTGACTCCAGGTAGCGGGACTCGAAGTCGTGGGTCTCGCCGGGGCCCCAGGTGGCCAGGTCGAGGATCGGGTAGACGATGGTGCCGCAGGCGTAGACGTCGGTCGTGGTCAGCGAGACGGCACTGGTCCAGCCGCCGGCGCTGCCGCCGCGGATGGCGAGCCGGTCCGGGTCGGCGGTGCCCTCCTCGGCGAGGGCGCGGGCGACGGCCGCGCAGTCCTCGACGTCGACCACGCCCCACTGCCCGCGCAGCCGCTCACGGTAGGCCCGGCCGTACCCGGTGGAGCCGCCGTAGTTCACCTCGGCCACCCCGATGCCCCGGGAGGTGAAGTAGGCGATGGCGAGGTCCAGCACGAGCGGCGCCCTGCTGGTCGGGCCGCCGTGCGCCCAGATGACGTACGGCGGTGCCGCACCGTCGGGCGCGGTCCGTGCGGGGTGGTGCGGCGGGTAGACGTGGGCGTGCACCTCGCGGCCGTCCGGGCCGGTGAAGGTGCGGATGTGCGGCTCGGGGTAGTAGGCGGGGTCGACGGCGTCCCGGTGCCGGGCGCCGATGGCGCGGGCCCGGCCGGTGGCGGTGTCCAGCTCGACCACTTCGTACGCGGTGCGCGGACTGGCGCCGACGCCGACCACGCGCCCGCCGTGGGCGGCGAGGGTGGCGCCGAACTCGGTCCACGGTCCGGCGGCGTCGACGATCTCCCCGGATTCTGTATCCAGTATTCCGAGTACGGTCGACCCTCGGCCGTGTACGACCGCGACCAGACCGTCGTCCAGCGGCGCGAACCAGCGCAGGCCCGGTTTCCACAGGGGGCCGGCGAACTCCTCGTCGCGCGGGCACAGCGGGATGCCGTCCCGGTACAGGTTCCACCAGCCGCTGCGGTCGCTCGTATACAGAAGACGGTTGTCCGCCGACCATTCGGCCTGCGCGATCGCCTCCTGGGGCCCGCCGGCGACGGCGTCGACGGTATGCAGTGTGCCGTCGACAGCGATCTGGGCGACGAGCAGTTCCGTTCCGTCCCACGGCATGCGCGGATGGTCCCAGGCCAGCCAGGCCGCCCGGCGGCCGTCGGGCGAGACGCGGGGCCCGGTGACGAACCGGTGCCCGCCGTCGGTGAGCTCGCGTACGAGGGTCCGGTCCTCGGCGGCGGAGCCGTCCAGCGGTACGGCCGCCAGGACCCGCCGCACGTCCGAGGGGCCGGCGCCGGTGAACTCCTCCAGCACACACCACACCTCGCCGCGCGCGAGGTCCAGATGGGGGTCCGCCCAGCGCAGTCCCGCGCCGACCGGGGAGACGGGGGTCAGCGGGCGCGGCTCGCCGCCGGGCTCGTACCGGTACAGCCGCTGGTCGGCGAAGTGCGTGAACACGACGAGCGGTCCGCCGGCGCCCACCGCCCCGGACCAGGGCCGGCCGCCGTACTCCATCACCCGGTTGCGCACGTTCCACGGCGCGGGCAGCACGACCTCCTCCACGCCCTCGGCCGTGCGCCGTACGAGTGCCCGGCGACCGCCCTCGGCCGGCCGGGGCTCGGTCCACCACACCTCGTCCCCGACGAATCCCACCCACTCCGGCTGCCCGTCGTGCGCGGCGGCCAGCGCCGCGTCGATGGGCGACGGCCACGATCCGTACGGCGACGTCCGCATCGTCTCCCCTCCCCTAGGCCGTCCGCAGGAAGCGGTCGAGCACCCGGACGCCGAAGTGCAGCGCCTCGACGGGCACCCGCTCGTCCACGCCGTGGAACAGCGCCTGGTGGTCGAGGTCCTCGGGCAGCTTCAGCGGGGTGAACCCGTAGCCGGTGATGCCGAGCCGGGAGAACTGCTTGGCGTCCGTGCCGCCCGACATGCAGTACGGCACCACATGCCCCTCGGGCGCGAACTCCGTCACCGCGGCCCGCATCCTGGCGAACGTGGGCGAGTCCACCGGCGCCTGCAGAGCCACCTCCCGGTGCGCGAACTCCCAGCTCACGTCCGGGCCGGTCAGATGGTCGAGGGTGGCGGTGAACTCCTCCTCCGCGCCCGGCAGACAGCGCCCGTCCACGTAGGCGACCGCCTCGCCGGGGATGACGTTCAGCTTGTAACCGGCGTTCAGCATGGTCGGGTTGGCGCTGTTGCACAGGGTGGCCTCGACCAGCTTGGCCGCCGGGCCCAGCTTCTCCAGCAGCAGGTCCATGTCGGTGAAGTCGGGCTCGACGCCGTAGAGAACGGCGAGTTCGGTGAGCGCGGCCCGCACGGTCGGGGTGAGTCTCCGGCGCCACTGGTGCTCACCGATCCGGGTGACGGCGGCGGCGAGGCGGGTCACCGCGTTCTCCTTGTTCACCTTGGAGCCGTGCCCGGCCCGGCCGCGCGCGGTGAGCTTCAGCCAGCCGGTCCCCCGCTCCCCCGCCGCGATCGGATAGATCTGCCGGCCGGTACCGTCGTGGAAGGTGAAGGCTCCCGACTCGCTGATGCCCTCGGTGCAGCCCTCGAACAGCTCGGGATGCTCGTCGGCGAGGAAGCCGGAGCCGTCCTCGGCGCTGGCCTCCTCGTCGGCGGTGAACGCGATGACCAGGTCCCGGCGCGGCCGTACGCCCGCCCGGGCCCAGGAGCGGACGACCGCCAGGATCATCGCGTCCATGTTCTTCATGTCGACGGCGCCCCGCCCCCACACCACCCCGTCGCGGATCTCGCCGGAGAACGGGTGGACGCTCCAGTCGGCGGCCTCGGCGGGCACCACGTCGAGATGACCGTGCACCAGCAGCGCGTCGGCGGACGGGTCGGTGCCCTCGATCCGGGCGACGACGTTGGTGCGGCCCGGCGTGCGCTCCAGCAGCAGCGGTTCCACGCCCGCGCCGGCCAGCCGCTCGGCCGCGTACTCGGCGGCGGGCCGCTCCCGGCAGTCCCCGCCGCCCCGGTTGGTGGTGTCGATGCGGATCAGGCCGGAGGTGAACTCCACGACCTCGGCCAGAGCCAGTTCGTCGGCCTGCTGGTCAGCCATACTGCTCCTCCACGGCGGCCGAGACGATCGTGGTGACCGCCTTGAACGTCCTGATCCCCTCGTACATGGTGGCGCTGGTGTACGCCACCTTTCGCTCCCCGATCCGCGCGACCCCGGGCACGACGGTCGCGGCCATCGCCAGATGCTCGGCGTCGAACTCGACAGCGACCGTGAACGGCCCGGCCTGCACGGGTGCGTGGCGCACCGCCAGCCGTGCGGCCTCCTTGGCGGCGCCGCGGATGTCGGCAGCGGTGCGGGCCGGGGTGCGGCACACCGCCGCATACCGCGACACATGGTCTTTCACCGCCACCTTCAGTGCCTCCGGTGCGTACCCGAGCGCGTCCTCGCAGGCCACGTCGTCACCGGTGACGAGGACGACGGGCACGCCGTACTCCGCGACGACGTGCGCGTTGAGCAGACCCTCGCTGGCGCGGACGTCGTTCAGCCACACCCCGGTGATCTGGTTCGCGAGGTAGGTGTGGGCGAGGACGCCCTCCATGCCGGCGCCCGCGTGGTAGCCGACGAACGCGATGCCGTCCACGTCGCCGTGCTGGACGCCCTCCACCATGGACAGCGCCTTGTGCCGCCCGGTGAGCATCTCCACCCGCTCGTCGAGCCGCTCCAGCAGCAGATTGCGCATGGTCCAGTGGGCCTCGTTGACAAGAACCTGCTCCGCCCCGCCGTCGAAGAAGCCTTCCACGGCGGCGTTCACGTCCGAGGTGAACATCGACCGGCACCGCTCCCACTGCGGCGTGCCCGGCAGCACGTCGGCCGGCCAGGTGACGCCCGTGGCTCCCTCCATGTCGGCACTGATGAGGATCTTCATGGTGCGTCACGTTACGCGTCGAGGAGCGGCCAGGCTACGACCCCGACGCGTCGGCCGGGCGGCCTTCTCGGCCGGGGAAGACCGTCGCGGGCCCTACACCCGGGCGAGGACGAACCAGTGGGCCGGCAGCTCGATGCGGGTGCCGTCGGCCAGGTGCTCGGTCTGCGGCAGGGCGGTGTCGCCCTCGGCGAGGACCTTGAGGCCGGCCGCACCGAGCAGCCGCGGGATCTCGTCGTCGTCGGCGTCGGCGGGCTTGAGCCCGTGGTGGAAGACGCGCTGGAGCTTGGGCCCCGGGCCCTCGGAGGCGGCGCGCTTCAGGACGTCCCGGGAGCCGGAGGTGAGTTCGACGACGAACGCCCGGCCCTCGGTGCCGAGGATCTCGGCGACGGCGGCGGCGACCGCGGGCCGTGCCTCGGGTTCGCTCTGGTGGATGACGGCCCGCATGTAGACATTGGCGTCGCCGAGCCGCTCGTGCAGGGCGCGTACGGCGTCGCCGTCGGTGAGGTCGAGCTGCTGGAACTCCACGGTGTCGTCCTGCGTGGTGCGGCGGGCGTGCTCGACGGCGGCGTGCGAGAGGTCGACGCCGACGGCGCGCGCGAACCGGGTGGCGAGGTAGCGGGTCTGGGTGCCGTTGCCGCAGCCGAGGTCGACGATGGTGCGCGCCGGATCCGCGTGGGGCAGCAGCAGGGCGCTGTGCGGTGCGGCGGACAGGGCGGGGTCGCAGTCCCAGATCGCCTCGCCCGCCTCGTCGGAGGTCTCGCTCCAGTAACTCTCCCAGTTGCTGCGGTACTTGTCCGAGACGTTCATGCGCTCTCCCCACGGTTCGGTTCCGTGATCGGGATATCGCGGGGACCTGCGGCGGGGCAAGGGGCCCGCGGCCACCTTCACCGGAAGTACGGACGCCGGACCACTCCGGGGGCGCGCACCGGCAGGTCGCACGCCCCCTGCTCGTCATCCTCTGCCGGTGATGGCCTGTTCGAACCAGACGGTCTTGCGGTGCCCGGTGGCGCTGGCGCCCCACTCCCGGGCCAGCCGGCTGACCACGCGCAGGCCGCGGCCCGACTCGTCGTACGGCCCGGCTGGGAGCATCTCGGGCAGGCCCGGCTCGTCGTCGGTGACCTCGAACAGCAGCGCGTCGGTGCGGACCACACGCAACCCGACGGGCTCGCTCCGGGCATGCCGGACGGCGTTGGTGACGACCTCGCTGACCAGCAGCTCGGCGGTCCGAACCGCCTGCGGCAGCCCCCAGGTGAGGAGCCGTGCGCGGACCTCGTGGCGGGCCCGGGCGACCTCGCGCGGGTCCGCGTCGAAGCGCCACTCGGCGACGTGGTCGTCGGGGATGCCGTTGAGGCGGGCCATGAGGAGGGCGACGTCGTCCTTGCGGCCGCCGCGCGTGTTCAGGGCGCGGATGATGGTGTCGCAGGCGTCGTCCATGGAGGCGGCGGGGTGCGCGGCGGACTCGCAGAGCGCGGCCAGGCCCTCGCCGATGTCGCAGCCGCGCACCTCGACCAGGCCGTCGGTGCACAGCACCAGCCGGTCGCCGGGCCGGACCCTGACCCGGGTGGCCTCGAACGGGACGCCGCCGACGCCGATGGGGGCGCCGGTGGGCAGTTCCAGCAGTTCGCTGCTGCCGTCCTCGGCGCGCACCAGGACGGGCGGGATGTGTCCGGCGTTGGCGAGGTGCAGCTCGCCGCGGATCGGGTCGTAGACGGCGTACAGGCAGGTGGCGAGGTAGGTGTCGCCGAGCCTGCGGGCCAGGTCGTCGAGGTTGCGCAGGAGCTGGGCGGGCGGCGTCTCCATGGTGGCCATGGTCTGCACCGCGGTGCGCAACTGGCCCATCATCGCGGCCGAGTTGAGACCGTGCCCCATGACGTCGCCGACCACGAGGGCAGTGCGCGAGCCGGGCAGTTTGATGGTGTCGAACCAGTCGCCGCCGATCCGGCCGAGCCGGGTGCCGGGCAGATAGCGGGTGGCGATGTCACAGCCGGCCATCCGGGGGCTGACCTGCGGGAGCATGCTGTCCTGCAGGGTGTCGGCGACGTTCTCCTGGTAGGTGTACATGCGGGCGTTGTCGAGTACGAGGCCCGCGCGGGCGGCCAGTTCGGCGCCGGTGGTGCGGTCGATGTCGTCGAAGGCCGGGCGGTCCGGGCGGCGCATCAGCACCATGAAGCCGAGGACGACGTTGCGGGCCTTGAGCGGGACGATCAGCAGGGAGCGGCCGGTGATGAGCGGTCTGAGATCGCGCTTCTCGAACTCGCCGGAGATGCGGTCGCCCAGCTCCTCGGTCACCCGCGGGATGAGGACCGGTTCACCGGTGACCATGCACTTGTAGAACGGGGTGTGTTCGGGGAAGGCGAAGGACTCGCCGACCGGCACGGTGTCGTCCCAGCGGCCGGGTTCGTCGTTGTGCTCGACCCACACGCGGAACATCACCGTGTGGGCGTCCGGCGGGCCGTCCGGGAATCCCTCGCCGGCGAGGACGGCCGCGCGCAGATGGGTGCCCGCGAAGTCCGCGAACCGGGGCACGGCGGCACTGGTGACCTCGCGGATGGTCGCACCCAGGTCGAGGGAGGAGCCGATGGCGGAGCTGACCTCGTTGAGGAACTCCAGCCGTTCGCGCACGGCGACGTACTCCAGGTCCTGCTCGGCGCCTTCCGGGATCACCACCGGCGCCGTCCGCTGCTGGGGTACGACCGCTTCGGTGCGGATGCGTCCGGGACGGCGGGGCACGCCCCAGTAGGGGGTGACGGGTACCCGCTCGGACTGGCTGAACTCCAGGACGGGGTAGCCCAGTTCGAGCACCTGCGAGACGATGCGGCCGCTCAGACCGGGGCCCATGTTGGGCAGGATCTCGGGCAGCCGCCGTTCCAGTTCCTCGGGGGCGGGCAGTTCGGTGTGGCGGGCGAAGCCGGGCGCGATGCGTTCGGCGGTCTCGTCGTCGTATCCGCGCTCCTCGCGCAGCCGCGTGGCGTCGGCGGCGAGCACGAGCAGCCGGGACGGTCCGGGGCCGACCAGCGGGTAGGCCCACCACAGCACGTCCAGCCGCTCGCCGTCCGGTTCCTGCGCGGGCGGGAAGAGACGGGCGCGGCCGGCGGTGGCGTAGCCGGTGTGTCCGCCGAGGGAGGCCTCCAGGCCGGGGCCCAGTACGCCGTACTCCTCGTGGGCGTCCGGCATCGCGTCGCCGCGCAGGTCATCGGGCAGGACGCCCGAGACGGGCAGCAGGTCGGCCGCGACCCGTCCGACGGCGTCCGCCCTGCCCACGTTGAACAGGCGCCGGGCACCGCTGCTCCAGTGGGACACCAGGCCGTCGCGGTCGACGACGACCACGGCCAGCGGAATCCGGCCCGCCGCCGCGCCGTCGGCGCCGCTCCCGGGAGGTGTCTCCCGCTCGCTGCCACGGTCCATGGCCAGGCCCTCTCTCCCCACGGCTGTACGCAAACGATCTGTGCCGCCCCACAACTACGGTACGGCGGCGGCCGGTCGCGATGTGTGGCAATCCTGGAATTGGTTTCACCGGATCGCACCGGCGCGCAGCTCAGCGCCCTGCGCGCGCCGCGGCCGCTCAGTCCTCGTGGCCCAGCTGGAGGTCCCGTTCGGTACGGCCCCCGCCCGCGACCTGGAGCACCGTTGCGACCGGCGGGTAACCGGCGGCGATGACGGTGTACTCGCCGGACGCGAGGTCGACGAACCGGAACATTCCGTCCGCTGCGGTGGTGAGGGTGTCGACGACGTTCCCGGCGGCGTCCAGGAGCGTGACGCGCGCGTCCTCCACAGGCCGTCCGCCGCTCGCCCGGACGGTGCCCTTCAGCACGGCGCCGCCCGCGAGTTCGATGTCCTGCCGGGTCTCCCGGGAGGCCTGCACGGTGACCGGGAGGGCGGCCGGGCGGAAGGCGGGGGCGCCGGCGGCGAGGGTGTACTCGCCGGCGACCAGCTCGGTGATGACATAGCCGCCCTCGCGGCCGCTGCGGGTGGTGGCGACGACCTCGCCGTGCACATCGGTGAGGGTGACGGTGGCATCCCGCACGGGAGTGCCGTCGGCGGTGAGCACGCTGCCGGCGAGGCGACCGGCGCCGCCGAGGACGACATCGAGTTCGACGGGCCGTTCGCCGACGGTGACGGAGACGGCCTGCGGCTGGTGGCCGCCGGCGGCGGCGATGAGCACGTACGACCCGGAGCCGGGCGTGCCGAGCGCGTACCGCCCGTCCTCGCCGCTCGCGCCCCGGCCGATCTGCGCTCCGGCGGCGTCGATCAGGGTGAGCGCCGCGCGGGGCACCACGGTGCCGTCGGGGTGCTGGACCGTGCCGCGGACGGGGACCGCGGCGGCGTAGGGCGAACGCGCCTGCGGGATCGGAGGGTTCACGGTCTCGGGCTCGGGATCGGTCCCGGTCTCGGTGGTGTGGTGGGACACCAGTGGTTTCTCCTTGAGGAAGAAGGCGATGAGCACGCCGAGGACGAGCACCGGGACGAGGTAGAGGAAGATCCGGGGCATCGCGTCGGCGTAGGCGCGGATGTAGGCGTCGCGCAGCGCCGGGGGCAGCGCGTGGACGAGCTGCGGGGTGACCGAGGCGGGGTCGGGCAGCGCGGCGCCCGCGCGCGGGGGCAGCTCCTTGTGCAGCGAGGAGGTGAGCCGGTTCGCGAAGAGGGTGCCGAAGACCGCGGCGCCGACGCTGCCACCGATCTGCCGGAAGTAGTTGTTGGCGCTGGTGGCGGTGCCGAGGTCGGCGGGCCGTACGGAGTTCTGCACGGCGAGGACGAGGACGGGCATCACCATGCCGATGCCGGCGCCGAGGACCGCCATCCAGATGCTGTAGTGCAGCCGGGGCGTGTCCGCTTCGAGGCGGGAGAGCAGCCACATGCCGGCGGCGGAGAGGGCGCCGCCGAGGACGGGGTAGATCTTGTAGCGGCCGGTGTGGCTGATGAGCTGGCCGCCGATGAGGGAGGCGCCGACGATCCCGGCCATCATGGGCAGCATCAGCAGACCGGACTCGGTGGCGCTGGCTCCGTCGGCCATCTGCAGGAAGGTCGGCAGATAGCTGGCGGCGCCGAACAGGGCGACGCCGATCACGAGCCCCACCAGGCCGCTGACGTTGAAGACGGAGTCGCGGAACAGCCTGAGCGGGATGAGGGGTTCGGCGGCGAAGCGCTCGGCGACGACGAAGAGGACGACGGCGGCGAACGCGCCGGCGCCGAGTCCGACGATCCGCCGGGAGTCCCAGGCGTACTCGGTGCCGCCCCAACTGGTGAGCAGCACCAGGCAGGTGGAGGCGCCGGCGAGCAGCAGCGCGCCGAGCACGTCGAGGCGGCCACGGCCGGGCGGTCGGGGGAGTTTCAGGACGAGGGTGACGACGGCGAGGGTGACCAGGCCGAAGGGGACGTTGATGTAGAAGCACCAGCGCCAGGAGAGGTGGTCGGTGAAGTAGCCGCCGAGCAGCGGCCCGGCGACGGAGGCGAGACCGAAGGCGGCGCCGATCAGGCCCATGTACCGGCCGCGCTGCCGGGGCGGCACGATGTCGGCGATGATCGCCTGCACGCCGATCATGAGGCCGCCCGCGCCGACGCCCTGGAGCGCGCGGAAGGCGATCAGCTGGTCCATGGTCTGCGCCCGGCCGGCGAGCGCGGAGCCGACGACGAAGACGGCGATGGCGAACTGGAAGACGCCCTTGCGGCCGAAGAGGTCGCCGAGCTTGCCGTACAGCGGCAGGCCGATGGTGGAGGTGAGCAGATAGGCGGTGATCGCCCAGGACATCCGGTCCAGGCCGTGCAGTTCGCCGACGACCTTCGGCAGCGCGGTCGCGACGATCATCTGGTCGAGGGCCGCGAGCAGCAGGGCGAGCACCAGCCCCAAGACCACGAGCCGCACGCGGCGGGCGCCGAGCGAGCCGGTCTCGGCCCCTGGGGCCGCGGGCGCGCCGGCGGGCGCCGTGAGCGGCTCGTCCCGCATCAGAGTCGTCCCGCCCACGTACCGCTCCCCTCGTCGCACCTGTCACAATTCCCGCGTAAGGCGACAACTGCGAACAACTTCGGCGAGTTACGGCACGGTTCTGGACGAGCGGGAGGTCCACTCGAACCGGTGAAGGGGTCCCCAGGGGGCAACGCCCCTTCACCGTCCCGGGGTTCGGGCTACTTCTCGACCTCGGCGGCGAGCCTGGCGAGCACGGCGTCGTAGATCCGGCCGAGGCCCTTGGGCGCGAACGTCTTCTCGAAGAAGCCGCCGATGCCGCCGGCGCCCTTCCAGGTGGTGGTGACGACGACCCGGGAGCTGCCCTCGCCGGCCGGGGTGACGCGCCAGGTGGTGACCATGGAGGAGTTGCGGTCCTTCTCGACCAGCTCGCCGTCCGTGGGCTCGCTGACCTCCAGGAGGCAGTCGCGCACGCGCTTGCTGGTGGCCTGGAGCTTCCAGTGGACGAGGGTGCCCTCGCCGTCGCCGCCCTCGCGGACCTCGTACTCGCTGAAGTGCTCGGGCAGCAGCTTCTGCCGCGTGCCGCGGTAGTCGGCGAGGGCGTCGAACACCTTCTCCGCGTCCGCCGCGACGACCCGCTCCGTAGTGGCCTCGACCTGCGCCATTGCGTTCCTCCAGGACCTGGTTTCTCGGGGTTGGGGCAAGCCAACCACCCCGGTGCCCGGCCGCCCAAATCGGGGGTCGCACGATCATGGGAACACATGTTCTATTCTGTGCCCAGTGCTAGCGAGGAGGGCGTCATGCGCTGGGAGAACCTCACCGAGGACGGCGAACACGGCCGGGCCGGGACCGCGCTGTTCGGCGCGGACGCCGTCACCACCCGCACCTTCGACACGCCCGAGTTCCGCGGGATCACCTTCCACGAGGTCCGGGCGCGCTCGGTGCTCAACCGGGTGCCGGGCGCCTCGCGCATGCCGTTCGAGTGGACCGTCAATCCCTACCGCGGCTGCACGCACGCGTGCGTGTACTGCTTCGCCAGGAAGACCCACAGTTATCTGGACCTCGACACCGGCATCGGCTTCGACACCCAGATCGTCGTCAAGGTGAACGCGCCCGAGGTGCTGCGCCGCCAGCTGGCCTCCCGGCGCTGGCAGGGCGATCACGTGGCGATGGGCACGAACGTCGACTGCTACCAGCGCGCGGAGGGCCGCTACCGGCTGATGCCGGGCATCATCGGCGCCCTCACCGAGCACGCCAATCCGTTCTCGATCCTCACCAAGGGCACCCTGATCCTGCGCGACCTGGACCTGCTGGTGCGGGCGGCCGAGGTGACGGACGTGGGCATCTCGGTCTCCGTCGGCTTCCTCGACACCGAGCTGTGGCGCACGGTGGAGCCGGGCACGCCCGCGCCCGAGCGCCGGCTGGACGTCGTGCGCACCCTGGGCGAACACGGCATCGGCTGCGGGGTGCTGATGGCACCGGTGATCCCGTTCCTGAGCGACCATCCGGACCAGCTGCGCGCCACGGTACGGGCGTTGGCGGAGGCCGGGGCCACCTCGGTGACCCCGCTCACGCTGCACCTGCGCCCCGGTGCGCGGGAGTGGTTCATGGCCTGGCTCGCCCGGCACCACCCGCACCTGGTGCGGCGCTACGAGCGGCTGTACGCGGAGGGCGCCTACGCACCCAGGTGGTACCAGCGCCGGATCACCCGTCAGGTGCACGAGCTGGCCCAGGAGTACGGGATCGGGCCCACGCGCGCGGGCCTGGCCCGCAGGATCCGCCCGCCGGAACCGGCCGACGTGTCCGAGCCGACGCAGCTGACGCTCCTGTGAGGGCCTCGTCCAGGGGGTGAGGCCCGCCCGGCCGCAGGGGGGAGCGTTCGAGGGCTTCGGGCAACCCAAACGGGTCAACTATCCCTACAAAGCGTTCTTCAGAGCGCTCATTCCGGGACGATGCGGCGAGAGAGGTGACCCTCGCGGTCCGCCGAAACCTCCGTCCCGGGAGGACGCATGAGAACACGCGCAGCCGTGCTGTGCGCAGCCGCCGTCGTGCTGGCGGGCTCGGTCACCGCTTTGCCCGCGCAGGCCGCCCCGGCCGCCCCCGCCGCGCGGCTCGCCTGGACGAAGTGCGGCACCGACGACTATCCGACGCTGCAGTGCGCCTCCCTCAAGGTGCCGCTGGACCACGCCGACCCGTCGGGCCGGCAGATCACGCTCGCCCTCTCCCGCGTCCCGCACACCGCGCAGACCTTCCAGGGCCCGCTGCTGGTCAACCCCGGCGGGCCCGGCGGCAGCGGCCTGGACCTCGCCGGACTCGTCGCCTCGGGACTGCCCAGGAGCGTCGCGGCGCAGTACGACGTCATCGGCTTCGACCCGCGCGGCGTCGGCGCGAGCAGCCCGGACCTCGATTGCGCGCCCGGTCACTTCACGACGGTGCGCCCCGACAGTGTGCCCGCCACGGTCGCGCTGGAACGGACGAACCTCGACCGTGCGCAGTCCTTCGCCGCCGCCTGCGGCCGCAAGTACGCGGACGTGCTGCCGTACATCGACACGGTCAGCACCGTGCGCGACATGGACCTGATCCGTGCGGCCGTCGGCGCGCCGAAGGTCAGCTACTTCGGCTACTCCTACGGCACCTACCTCGGCGCGGTGTACGCGAAGCTGTACCCGCAGCGGGTCCGCCGTATGGTGCTGGACTCGGTCGTCGACCCGACCGGCGTCTGGTACGAGGACAACCTCGGCCAGGACTACGCCTTCGACGACCGTCACCGCGCGCTGATGGCCTGGATCGCCCGGTACGACGCGACGTACCACCTCGGCAAGGACCCCCAGCAGGTCGAGGCCGAGTGGTACGCGATGCGGGCGGCCCTGGCGAAGAAGCCGGCCGGCGGCGAGGTGGGCGCCTCCGAGCTGGAGGACACCTTCATCCCCGGCGGCTACTACAACGGCTACTGGCCCGACCTCGCCGAGGCGTTCGCGGCGTACGCGCGCGACAAGAAGTCCGGGCCCCTGATGGAGGCGTACGAGAACCTCGGTGCCGTGGACGACTCCGGCGACAACGGCTACAGCGTCTACTCTGCGGTGCAGTGCCGTGACACCTCCTGGCCCGGCAGCTGGCAGCAGTGGCGCACGGACGCCTGGGCGGTGTACACCAAGGCGCCCTTCATGGCCTGGAACAACCTCTGGTACAACGCGCCGTGCGCCTTCTGGCCGACCGCACGGCGCAAGCCGGTGGACATCGCCAACGCCAAGCTGCCGCCGGTCCTGCTCTTCCAGGCGACCGACGACGCGGCCACGCCGTACCCCGGCGGTGTGACGGTCCACCGTCTGCTCGCCGGTTCCAGCCTGGTGGTCGAGGAGGGCGGCGGCAACCACGGCATCACGCTGAGCGGCAACGACTGCCTGGACCGGTACCTGGCCGCCTATCTGACGGACGGCCGGGTGCCGCGGGGCTCGGGGGTCGCCGACGCGGTCTGCGCCAAGTCCCCCGACCCGAAGCCGGAGGCGCCGAGGGCGGCGTCGGCGGCATCGCGGGGACTGGCGTTGCACCGCTTGCTGGGCTTCCGCTAGGCGCCAGGCGCTCCGCTGAGGGCGCCGCCGTCTGCCGTCGAATGCCGTCTGCCGTCGTCTGCCGTCTGCGGCATGCAGGTGGCCGGTCGCGCAGTTCCCCGCTTCGGGGCGCTGTCAGTGGGCTGGTCCATCATGGGGCCATGAGTGAACCGACCCGGATCGCCGCCCCGGACGGCGTCGCCCCCGCGGCCCAGTACAGCCATGTCGTCTCGGCGGCCGGCCGCTTCGTCGCCGTGTCCGGCCAACTCGCCCTGGACGAGCAGGGCAAGCTGGTCGGCAGGGGCGACCCCGCGGCTCAGGCACGCCAGGTGTTCGAGAATCTGAAGCGCTGTCTGGCCGCCGCCGGTGCCGGTTTCGAACACGTCGTCAAACTGACGTACTTCGTCACCGACACGGCCCATCTCCCCGCGATCCGCGCGGCCCGCGCCGCCCACATACCCGACGACCGCCTCCCGGCGTCCTCCGCGGTGCGGGTGGCCGGGCTGGTGGCCCCGGAGTTCCTGATGGAGATCGAGGCGCTCGCGGTGGTGGGCGACTAGGGGGTGGGGGCGGCGTGCTCTGTCACCTCGTCTCCTCCTTCACCTCGTCTCCTCCTTCTGCTGCGGGATCCGTGCCAGTGCGTGCACCGCCGCCTCGGCCAGGGCCGGGTGGGCCAGGGCCTCGGTCAGGACCCGGCGGGCGCGGGGGTCGCCCAGCAGGCCGAGGCCCTCCACGCAGGCGAGGGCGACCCGGCGGTAGGGGTCGTGCGGGCGCAGGCGGCGTTCCAGGGTGGTGATCAGGGCGGGCACGGACTCGGGCGCGCCGAGTGCGGCCAGCAGCCGTACCGGGTGCAGGGCGTAGGCCACGCGCAGTTCGTTCGTCGCCAGGGCCGCCGCCGCGCGGGCCGTGCGGGGGTCGCCGAGGCGGGCGAGGGCGTAGGCGGCAGAGGCGCAGCGGGGCGGGTCGCGGTGGTTGAGGAGGAGCACCAGGGACTCGAAGGCGCGCCGGTCGCCCGCGAGGCCGAGCCGGAACGCGGCCAGTTCCCTGGCCCACAGCGGCTGTCCGGGCGCGGTGAGCACATGAGCGAGTTCGTCGTGGTCCTCGGTCGCGAGCAGCCGGTCGTACGCCGCCGAGCCGCCCGACTCCTGCCGTAAGCGCTCCGTGAGTGATCGCAACTCTTCGTCCACGAAGGCCAGCGTAGGGGGGTGGCGAGGCCGGAGGGAGCTACATCACAAAGTCCGGTGCGAACTGGGGGCTGGCGCGCTCGTTACCCGCCGGTTAAGCTCAGACGAGCGAGTTACCCACTCGCGCTTCCGCTGACGACGGTCTGGTGACGCGGCCGTCGTGAGCATTGGTCGGTTCGGTACGACGTGTACCGCAGTACGACCCGGCTCCGGGACAGGGCCGGTCGGATTCCCTGCCGAGTGCCACTCGCGGGCGATGTGCATCGCCCGTGGCACCGGCGGCACCGGGCGTGTGCGCTCAGCAGCCCGGCAACACCCGCATCCCTTCCGCTCCGCGGTGCGCCCCTCGGCGCACCCGGCGCGTTCCTCGTCGTCACCCTCATTCCTGGAGTCCCGCGATGGCCACTCCCCTTTCCGACTCAGCTCTGTCCCCGCTCAAGACGATCGCCGTCGTCGGCCTCGGCACCATGGGCACCGGCATCACCGAGGTCCTCGCCAAGGCGGGCCGCGAGGTGATCGGCATCGACATCAGCGAGGCCCAGGCCGCGAAGTCGCGCGCCGCCCTGGAGGCCTCCACCGCCCGCTGTGTCGAGCGCGGCCGGCTCACCGAGCAGGAGCGCGCCGAGGCCCTCGCCCGGGTCCGCACCGGCACCGACCTCGCCGCGGCGGCCGACGCCGACCTCGTCATCGAGGTGGCTCCCGAGTCGTACGAGATCAAGCAGCAGATCTTCCGCGAGCTGGACGGCATCGTCCGCCCGGAGACGATCCTCGCGACCGGCACCAACGCGCTGTCCGTCACCCGGCTCGCGGCCGACTCGGCCCGCCCCGAGCGGGTGCTCGGCCTGCACTTCTTCAACCCGGCCCCGGCGATGAAGCTGGTCGAGGTGGTCTCCTCGGTGCTGACCGCACCGCAGGCCGTCGCCGCGGTCACGGACCTCGCGATCGAGCTGGGCAAGGAGCCGGTGGCGGTCGGCGACCGTCCCGGTTTCGTCGCGGACGGCCTGCTCTTCGGCTACCTCAACCAGGCCGCCGCGATGTACGAGGCCCGGTACGCCTCCCGCGAGGACATCGACGCGGCGATGCGGCTCGGCTGCGGCCTGCCGATGGGCCCGCTCGCGCTGCTGGACCTGATCGGCGTCGACACGGCGCGTACGGTCCTGGAGGCCATGTACGCCGAGTCCCGCGACCGGCTGCACGCCCCGGCGCCGATCCTGAAGCAGCTCAGCGAGGCGGGGCTGACCGGCCGCAAGTCCGGGCGGGGCTTCTACACCTATGCGGCGCCGGGCAGCGCCACGGTCGTGCCGGACGCGCTGACCCCTGCGGCGGACGGTGCGACGACTCGGGGCCGCGACATCCGCTCCGTCGGCGTCGCCGGCTCGGGCACCATGGCGTCCGGCATCGCCGAGGTCTTCGCCAAGGGGGGCTACGACGTCGTCCTGGCCGCCCGCAGCGCGGAGAAGGCCCAGGCCGCCAAGGCCCGTATCGGCAAGTCTCTTTCGCGCTCTGTCGACAAGGGCCGGCTGACCGCCGAGGCCGCCGCGCAGATCCTGGACCGGATCACCCCGGCGGGCTCCTACGACGCCTTCGCCGAGGTCGACCTGGCGGTCGAGGCGATCGCCGAGGACCTGGAGATCAAGCGGCAGCTGTTCGCCACGCTGGACAAGATCTGCAAGCCCGGCGCGGTCCTCGCCACCACCACCTCCTCGCTGCCCGTCGTGGCCTGCGCCCGCGCCACCTCGCGCCCGCAGGACGTGATCGGCATGCACTTCTTCAACCCGGCGCCGGCGATGAAGCTGGTGGAGGTCGTGCGGACCGTGCTGACGGCCGACGACGTCCACGCGACCGTCCACGAGGTCTGCACGAAGATCAAGAAGCATGCGGTGGACTGCGGCGACCGGGCCGGCTTCATCGTGAACGCGCTGCTGTTCCCGTACCTCAACAACGCGATCAAGATGGTCCAGGAGCACTATGCGTCCCTGGACGACATCGACGCGGCGATGAAGCTCGGCGGCGGCTACCCGATGGGTCCCTTCGAGCTGCTGGACGTGGTCGGCCTGGACGTCTCGCTGGCCATCGAGAAGGTCCTGCACCGCGAGTTCCGCGACCCCGGCCTCGCCCCGGCCCCGCTGCTGGAGCACCTGGTGGCCGCGGGCTGCCTCGGCCGCAAGACCGGCCGCGGCTTCCGCGAGTATGCCCGCCGCTGACGGCGGCGGCGACTGGTCCCACGCGGAGACCGACTGGGGCGGACTGCTCGGCCCCGCGGACGTGCCCCCGCCCTCCTGGGGCGGGGGCGGTCCCGGGGGCGGGAGAAACCCCGCACCCGCGCACCGAACTGCGCACATGCAGTACGTTCGGGTCATGTCCCAGCCCGCCAAGTCCTCCCGTACACCAGCTACGCCCGACGCGCCGGAAAGTGCCGCAGGCAGTCGCGCCGCCGCCCAGCGGCTCAAGATGCGCCGAGAACTGGCGGCCGCAGCCATGGAGCTGTTCGCGACCAAGGGGTACGAGGCGACCACCGTCGACGAGATCGCGGCCGCCGCCGGGGTCGCCCGCCGCACCTTCTTCCGCCACTTCCGTTCCAAGGAAGAGGCGATCTTCCCGGACCACGACGACACGCTGATCCGCGCCGAGGCGGTCCTCAACGCCGCCCCCGCGCACGAGCATCCGCTCGACACCGTCTGCCGCGGCATCAAGGAAGTCATGAAGATGTACGCGGCCCGGCCGGAGATCTCGGTCGCCCGCTACAAGCTCACCCGAGAGGTGCCCACTCTGCGGGAGGCCGAGATCGCCTCGGTCGCCCGCTACGAGCGCCTCTTCACCCGTTACCTGCTCGGCCACTTCGACGAGCACGCGCACGCCGACGACGCCAACGACGACCCGCTGCTGGCCGAGGTGGCCGCCTCGGCGGTCGTCACCGCCCACAACCACGTCCTCAGGCGCTGGCTCCGGGCAGGCGGCCAGGGGGACGTGGAGGCGCAGCTGGACCACGCCTTCGCGATCGTACGCAAGACGTTCGGCTCGGGCATCGGCGCCGGCCGCGGCACCGCCGCGAAGCCGGCGGCCACGGTCCCCGCGACGGCGTCCGCGCACGGCGAGGTCCTCGTCACGGTCGCCCGCACCGACGCCCCGCTGGACGAGGTCATGCGGACCATCGAAGAGGCACTGAAGGAGCGCTGAGCCCGCTTCCCCGCTGTGACGACGGCCACCCGACCGGGTGGCCGTTTTGGCATGTCAGGGCCTGTTTTCCAGCAGATTTCAGGGCCCGTTCGATCGATCATCGCTCATTTGTTACGTAAAGATTTCATCTGAGGCCAAGTTCTGGCACTCAGTGCCTTGTCACCTGACACGCGGTGTCATACGTTGAAGGTGTCCGGGCTGTCCCGGCAGGCCCACCGCCTGCGCGCCCGGTCGCCTGCGTCACAGGCACCTCCCGCGCCACAAAGCGCTGCCGAAGCACCACCGAGCCGAACCGACGGCACCTCCAAAACCCTCAGCAGCAGCACTCAACGCAGCACCGACGAACCCTCAGCGCCCCTCCCTCAGGGCGCTCACCGCCGGAGGCAACACCGTGACCGTGAAGGACATCCTGGACGCGATCCAGTCGAAGGACGCCACGTCCGCCGACTTCGCCGCCCTGCCGCTCCCCGAGTCGTACCGTGCGATCACCGTGCACAAGGACGAGACGGAGATGTTCGCGGGTCTGGAGACCCGCGACAAGGACCCGCGCAAGTCCATCCACCTCGACGAGGTGCCCGTGCCCGAACTCGGCCCGGGCGAGGCCCTGGTGGCCGTCATGGCCTCCTCGGTCAACTACAACTCGGTGTGGACCTCGATCTTCGAACCGCTGTCCACCTTCGGGTTCCTGGAGCGCTACGGCCGCACCAACGAGCTGGCCAAGCGCCACGACCTGCCGTACCACATCATCGGCTCCGACCTCGCGGGCGTCGTCCTGCGCACCGGCCCGGGCGTCAACGCCTGGAAGCCCGGTGACGAGGTCGTCGCCCACTGCCTGTCCGTCGAGCTGGAGTCCTCCGACGGCCACAACGACACGATGCTCGACCCGGAGCAGCGCATCTGGGGCTTCGAGACCAACTTCGGCGGCCTCGCCGAGATCGCCCTGGTCAAGTCCAACCAGCTGATGCCGAAGCCGGACCACCTCAGCTGGGAGGAGGCCGCGGCCCCGGGCCTGGTGAACTCCACCGCCTACCGCCAGCTGGTCTCCCGCAACGGCGCCGGCATGAAGCAGGGCGACAACGTGCTCATCTGGGGCGCGAGCGGCGGCCTCGGCTCCTACGCCACGCAGTTCGCCCTGGCCGGCGGCGCCAACCCGATCTGCGTCGTCTCCAGCGAGCAGAAGGCGGACATCTGCCGCGCGATGGGCGCCGAGGCGATCATCGACCGCAACGCCGAGGGCTACAAGTTCTGGAAGGACGAGGAGACCCAGGACCCGAAGGAGTGGAAGCGCTTCGGCAAGCGCATCCGCGAGCTGACCGGCGGCGAGGACGTCGACATCGTCTTCGAGCACCCCGGCCGCGAGACCTTCGGCGCCTCGGTCTACGTCACCCGCAAGGGCGGCACCATCGTCACCTGCGCCTCCACGTCCGGCTACATGCACCAGTACGACAACCGGTACCTGTGGATGTCCCTGAAGCGGATCATCGGCTCCCACTTCGCCAACTACCGCGAGGCCTGGGAGGCCAACCGCCTCATCGCCAAGGGCAAGATCCACCCGACGCTGTCGAAGGTGTACTCGCTGGAGGACACCGGCCAGGCCGCCCACGACGTCCACCGCAACGTCCACCAGGGCAAGGTCGGCGTGCTCTGCCTCGCGCCCGAGGAAGGCCTCGGTGTGCGCAACGAGGAGATGCGCGCCAAGCACATCGACGCCATCAACCGCTTCCGGAACGTCTGAGAGCCATAGATGACAGAGCGTCAGAAGGACCGTCCGTGGCTCATGCGGACGTACGCCGGCCACTCGACGGCCGAGGCGTCCAACGAGCTGTACCGGCGCAACCTCGCCAAGGGCCAGACCGGTCTGTCGGTGGCGTTCGACCTGCCGACGCAGACCGGCTACGACCCCGACCACATCCTCGCCCGCGGCGAGGTCGGCCGGGTGGGCGTGCCCGTCGCGCACCTCGGTGACATGCGCCGGCTGTTCCAGGACATCCCCCTGGAGCAGATGAACACCTCGATGACGATCAACGCCACCGCCATGTGGCTGCTGGCGCTCTACCAGGTCGTCGCCGAGGAGCAGGGCGCGGACATCACCAAGCTCCAGGGCACGACCCAGAACGACATCGTCAAGGAGTACCTGTCCCGCGGGACCCATGTGTTCCCGCCGGGACCGTCGCTCCGCCTGACGACGGACATGATCGCGTACACGGTCTCCCACATCCCGAAGTGGAACCCGATCAACATCTGCAGCTACCACCTGCAGGAGGCCGGGGCCACGCCGGTGCAGGAGATCGCGTACGCGATGTCCACCGCCATCGCCGTCCTGGACGCCGTGCGCGACTCCGGCCAGGTGCCGCAGGAGCGCATGGGTGACGTCGTCGCCCGCATCTCCTTCTTCGTGAACGCGGGCGTCCGCTTCATCGAGGAGATGTGCAAGATGCGGGCCTTCGGCCGCATCTGGGACAAGGTCACACGGGAGCGGTACGGCATCGAGAACCCCAAGCAGCGCCGCTTCCGCTACGGCGTCCAGGTCAACTCGCTCGGCCTGACCGAGGCGCAGCCGGAGAACAACGTCCAGCGGATCGTGCTGGAGATGCTGGCGGTCACCCTCTCCAAGGACGCACGCGCGCGTGCCGTGCAGCTGCCCGCCTGGAACGAGGCCCTCGGCCTGCCCCGCCCCTGGGACCAGCAGTGGTCGCTGCGCATCCAGCAGGTGCTGGCGCACGAGAGCGACCTGCTGGAGTACGAGGACATCTTCGAGGGCTCGCACGTCATCGAGGCCAAGGTGAACGCCCTCGTCGAGGAGTCCCTCGCGGAGATCGACCGGATCCAGGAGATGGGCGGTGCGATGGCCGCCGTCGAGTCCGGTTACCTCAAGGCGCAGCTGGTCTCCTCGCACGCCGAGCGGCGGGCGCGGATCGAGTCCGGCCAGGAGAAGATCGTCGGCGTCAACATATTCGAGACGACCGAGCCCAACCCGCTGACGGCCGATCTGGACACCGCGATCATGACGGTCGATCCGGCGGTCGAGGCCCGCGTCATCGCCTCGCTGCAGCAGTGGCGCGACACGCGCTACCAGCCGCCCTTCAACCACCCGCGCCCCTGCAAGGCGCTGGAGCGGCTGAAGGAGGCCGCCAAGGGCACCGACAACCTGATGGAGGCCACGCTGGAGTGCGCCCGCGCCGGGGTCACGACCGGCGAGTGGGCCGCGGCCCTGCGCGAGGTGTTCGGCGAGTACCGGGCGCCCACCGGGGTCTCCTCCGCTCCGGTGGCCGTCGCCGCCGAGCCGGGTTCCGCGCTCGCCGAGGTCCGCGCCAAGGTGGACGCCACGGCGCGCGACCTGGGCGTGGGCAAGCTGCGCTTCCTGGTCGGCAAGCCGGGCCTGGACGGGCACTCCAACGGCGCCGAGCAGATCGCCGTACGCGCGCGTGACGCCGGCTTCGAGGTGGTCTACCAGGGCATCCGGCTCACCCCGGAGCAGATCGTGGACGCGGCCCTCGCCGAGGACGTGCACGCGGTGGGCCTGTCGATCCTGTCCGGTTCGCACGCCCAGCTGGTGCCGGACGTGCTCCAGCGGCTGCGTGTGGCCGGTGCCACAGATATACCCGTGATCGCAGGTGGCATCATCCCGAACGGGGACGCCGACCAGCTCAGGGCCGCCGGAGTGGCCGCCGTCTTCACCCCGAAGGACTTCGACATCACCGGAATCATCGGCCGCATCGTCGACGAGATCCGGAAAGCGAACAAGCTCGACCCTCTGGAGGTCCCCGCATGACCACCCCCGTCAACCGCCTCCGTCCGCGGCGTTCCTGCCTGGCCGTACCGGGCAGCAACCCGCGCTTCCTGGAGAAGGCGCAGGGTCTTCCGGCGGACCAGGTCTTCCTGGACCTGGAGGACGCGTGCGCGCCGCTCGCCAAGCCGGAGGCGCGGCACACCATCGTCAAGTTCCTCAACGAGGGCGACTGGACGGGCAAGACGCGGGTGGTGCGCGTCAACGACTGGACGACCGAGTGGACGTACCGCGATGTCGTCACGGTGGTCGAGGGTGCCGGCCAGAACCTCGACTGCATCATGCTGCCGAAGGTGCAGAACGCCGAGCAGGTCGTCGCGCTGGACCTTCTGCTCACGCAGATCGAGAAGACGATGGGCTTCGAGGTCGGGAAGATCGGCATCGAGGCGCAGATCGAGAACGCCCAGGGCCTGAACAACGTCAACGCGATCGCCGAGGCCTCCCCGCGCCTGGAGACGATCATCTTCGGCCCGGCCGACTTCATGGCCTCCATCAACATGAAGTCGCTGGTCGTGGGCGAGCAGCCGCCCGGCTACCCGGCGGACGCCTACCACTACATCCTGATGAAGATCCTGATGGCCGCCCGCGCCAACAACCTCCAGGCGATCGACGGCCCCTACCTGCAGATCCGCAACGTCGACGGCTACCGCGAGGTCGCCCGGCGTGCCGCCGCGCTCGGCTTCGACGGCAAGTGGGTGCTGCACCCGGGCCAGGTCGAGGCGTCCAACGAGATCTTCTCGCCCTCGCAGGAGGACTACGACCACGCCGAGCTGATCCTGGACGCGTACGACTACTACACGTCCGAGGCGGGCGGCAAGAAGGGCTCCGCGATGCTCGGCGACGAGATGATCGACGAGGCCAGCCGCAAGATGGCCCTGGTCATCGCGGGCAAGGGCCGGGCCGCCGGCATGCAGCGCACGTCGAAGTTCGAGATCCCCGCCAGCTAAGGAGCCCTGAGCACGATGCAGTTCGGACGCACCTACGAGGAGTTCGAGGTCGGGGCGACGTACAAGCACTGGCCGGGCAAGACGGTCACGGAGTACGACGACCACCTGTTCTGTCTCCTCACCATGAACCACCACCCGCTCCACATGGACACGAACTATGCGGAGAAGACGACGGACTTCGGCAAGAACGTCGTCGTCGGGAACTACATCTACTCGCTGCTGCTCGGCATGTCCGTGCCGGACATCTCCGGCAAGGCGATCGCCAACCTGGAGATCGAGTCGCTCAGGCACGTGGCGCCGACCTTCCACGGCGACACCATCTACGGCGAGACGACCGTGCTCGACAAGTGGCCGTCGAAGTCGAAGAACGACCGCGGGATCGTCTACGTCGAGACCAAGGGCTACAAGCAGGACGGCACGCTCGTGTGTGTCTTCCGCCGCAAGGTCATGGTGCCGACCGAGACCTACATCAAGGAGCGCGGCGGCGAGCAGCCCGGCCGCCCGGAGCTGAAGCAGCAGGAGAAGTAATGGCGCGCCTCGCCCAGACCGCCGGTCTGACCGACGTCCAGCAGGAGATCCTGTCGACGGTCCGTGACTTTGTCGACAAGGAGATCATTCCGGTCGCGACCGAGCTGGAGCACCGCGACGAGTACCCGCAGCAGATCGTCGACGGCCTGAAGGAACTCGGCCTCTTCGGCCTGATGATCCCCGAGGAGTACGGGGGTCTGGGCGAGTCGCTCCTCACCTATGCGCTGTGCGTGGAGGAGATCGCCCGGGGCTGGATGTCGGTGTCCGGCATCATCAACACCCACTTCATCGTCGCGTACATGCTCAAGCAGCACGGTACGCAGGAGCAGAAGGACCACTTCCTGCCGAGGATGGCGGCCGGCGACATCCGGGGCGCCTTCTCGATGTCGGAGCCGGGTCTGGGCTCCGATGTGTCGGCGATCACCTCGAAGGCGGTGAAGGACGGCGACGAGTACGTCCTGAACGGCCAGAAGATGTGGCTGACGAACGGCGGCACGTCCTCCCTCGTGGCCGTTCTCGTCCGGAGTGACGAAGGACACGCCGAGGGAACCGCGCCCCACAAGTCGATGACGACCTTCCTGATCGAGAAGGAGCCGGGCTTCGGCGAGGTCCGGCCGGGCCTGACGATTCCCGGCAAGATCGAGAAGATGGGCTACAAGGGCGTCGACACGACCGAGCTCATCATGGACGGCCTGCGCGTTCCGGCCGATCGGGTGCTCGGCGGGGTCACCGGCCGAGGTTTTTACCAAATGATGGACGGCGTCGAGGTCGGCCGGGTCAACGTGGCGGCGCGCGGCTGCGGCGTCGCCCAGCGCGCCTTCGAGCTGGGTGTGCAGTACGCCCAGCAGCGGCACACCTTCGGCAAGCCGATCGCCCAGCACCAGGCCATTCAGTTCAAGCTGGCGGAGATGGCCACCAAGGTCGAGGCCGCGCATGCGATGATGGTCAACGCGGCACGCAAGAAGGACTCCGGCGAGCGAAACGATCTCGAGGCCGGAATGGCGAAATACCTCGCCTCCGAGTACTGCAAGGAGGTCGTGGAGGACGCCTTCCGCATCCATGGCGGCTACGGCTTCTCCAAGGAGTACGAGATCGAGCGCCTCTACCGCGAGGCCCCGATGCTGCTCATCGGTGAAGGTACCGCCGAGATCCAGAAAATGATCATCGGCCGCCGATTGCTCGAAGAGTACCGGTTCCAGGGCTGAATGTCCGGATACGGGGTGTTTTCTTCGAGAAGAAGATCACACCCCGTTGACGGTGTTCGGCCGCCGACTCGGCTTCCCAGCTTGCCCAGTTGTAGGCCGCGACCGGTACGATCCCCGGAAAGCCGCCGTCCCCCGTCATAGCGCGGCATCATCCGCTACGAAGGTCATCCATGCCCCACAGCCAAACCTCTGCACCTCGCGACAGCCGAGCCGGCGTACGCCTCGCGCGCGGAGCATCGCCGTGGCTTCTCCCGACCGTCGCCACCGCAGCCCTCAGCCTGGCCCGTGCCCGACGCTCCGGCGCGGCCCGGGCCGTGGCCGTCCCCGCCACCGCCCTGGCGGCGGGCATGCTGTGGTTCTTCCGCGACCCCGAGCGCGAGATCGCCCCGGGCCGGGTCATCTCGCCCGCCGACGGTGTGGTGCAGAGCATCATGCCGTGGAAGGACGGGCGCACCCGCGTCGCGATCTTCATGAGCCCGCTGAACGTCCACGTCAACCGCGCGCCCCTCGCGGGCACGGTGACGTCCGTCGAGCACATCCCCGGCGGCTTTGTTCCGGCTTTCAACAAGGAGAGCGAGAACAACGAGCGCGTAGTCTGGCATTTCGACACCGAACTCGGCGACATCGAGATGATCCAGATCGCCGGCGCGGTGGCCCGCCGCATCGTGCCCTACATCCCGGAGGGCACGAAGGTCGAGCAGGGCGACCGTATCGGTCTGATCCGCTTCGGCTCGCGTGTCGACCTCTACCTGCCCGAGGGTGTGGAGGTCGCGGTCGAGGTCGGACAGAAGACCGTGGCTGGGGTGACTCGCATTGACCGTGATTGATCCGGAGACCCAGGCGGGCTGGGTGCCCGAGGCCGACGAGGTGGACGAAGAAGAGGAGATGCCCCTCTCGCTCCGCCTGTCGATAGCGGACACCCTCACCCTGGGGAACGCCACGTGCGGCTTCATGGCGGTGTACTTCACCACCACCGGCATCCTGATCCCGCACCTGACGGGCAATGACGAGTCCGCGGGCATGGCACGGCACAGCGCCGCCACGGCCGTCATCCTGATGCTCTGCGCGGCCGTCTTCGACCTGTTCGACGGACTGGTGGCCCGGAAGCTGCGCTCGTCCCCCATGGGCGCGGAGCTGGACAACCTCTCCGACCTGATCAGCTTCGGGCTGGCGCCCGCGTACTTCGTGCTGGTCTACGGCATGGTCGCGGACGACGCGCACCAGCGGGTGGCGGCGGTGGGGGCGATCGTGGTGCTGCTGGCGGTCGTGCTCAGACTCGCCCGCTTCAGCTGCGTGACGATGAAGGACGGCATGTTCCAGGGCATGCCCTCGCCGTTCGGCGCGCTGACGGTCGTCTCGATCGTGCTGCTGGAGCTGCCGTTCGTGGCGACGCTGCTGGCGATCCTCGGGACCGCCTGGCTGATGGTGAGCCGGGTGGAGTACCCGAAGCCGAGGGGGCGCCTGGCCGGGGCCATGCTGTCCTGGATCGTGCTGTCCATGGGCCTGCTGGCGGCGTGGGCCTTCGACGCGCCGAGCGGCCAGCTCCTGCTGCAGACGGGGTGCGCGCTGCAGCTGGTCATGGGCGCGGTGATTCCGCTGTTCGCCACCGCTCGGCGGGTGAACAACTTCCGCGACAACCGCCGCGAGGCTCGGGCGGCGCAGTTGCCGTAGCCCGGCATACGGGCAAGGGCCCCGGACCCGGTGACGGGTTCGGGGCCCTTCGCTGTCCTCACCCCCTGGGGGCCTCAGTCCCCAGGGGTTCTCAGCCCAGGTAGTCCTCGGCGATCCGGACGGCGACCCGCTCCAGGATCGGCCCCGCATCCGCGATGCACCTGGCGACGTCGGGCTCGACCGAGGTGAGCGGGTAGGCCCGCTCGATCCCGGCCTGCAGCAACGCCTCCGTCGGCAGCGCAAGCCTCCCGCACACCGCCACCACGGCCTTGCCCGCGGAGCGCGCCGCGGCAGCAACCCCCGCCGGTGCCTTCCCGTGCAGCGTCTGCTCGTCCAGCGACCCCTCACCGGTGATCACCAGGGAGGCCCGCGCCAGCGCGGGGGCGAAGCCGAGAACGTCCAGCATGACCTCGATGCCGGGCCGGAAACGGGCGCCCAGCAGCAGCGCGCCGTAGCCGATGCCACCCGCGGCACCCGCACCCGGGGCCGCCGCATGCTCGGCGGCACGCGGGCCCACGGCCGCCTCCAGCACCTTGGCGAAATGGGCGAGCGCCGCGTCCAGGGCGTCCACGTCGTCCGGGGTGGCGCCCTTCTGCGGGCCGTACACCGCCGGCGCGCCCTTCGGCCCGGTCAGCGGATTGTCGACGTCGCTGGCGAGGACCAGCTCCACGGACGACAGCCGCGCGTCCAGGCCGGACAGGTCCGCACGCGCCAGGTCGGCGAGCCCGCCGCCGCCCGGCGAGACCGGTTCCCCGTCCTCGTTCAGGAACCGCGCACCCAGCGCAGCCAGCATGCCCGCGCCGCCGTCCGTCGTGGCGCTGCCGCCGACGCCGAACACGATCGTCCGCGCGCCCGCGTCGAGCGCGGCCCGCAGCAGCTCGCCGGAGCCGTACGTCGACGCCGTCAGCGGCGCGAAGACCCCGGCCGGGAGGCGCTGGAGGCCACTCGCCTCGGCCATCTCCACGACGGCGGTGTCGCCGCGCAGCGCGAACGCGGCCGTCACCTCCTGGCCCAGCGGCCCGGCGACCCGGACCTCCCGCCGCTGGAAACCGGCCGCGACCGCCGCGTCCACGGTCCCGTCGCCGCCGTCGGCCACGGGCAGCGCCTCGACCGACAGGTCCGGCACGACCCGGCGCAGCCCGGCCGTCACCCGCTCGGCGACCTGTACGGCCGTCAGCGAGCCCTTGAACTTGTCCGCGGCGATGAGCACCCGACGGGTCTCGTTCACTGCAGCGTCCGCCACCTTGCTTTCCCCTTGCTCTCCGGGCCCCGCGCACGTCAGGGCCAGTCGCGCCGCTGCGACCTTAACCGGAG
This sequence comes from Streptomyces sp. NPDC053069, assembly GCF_044546895.1. Taxonomy (NCBI): domain Bacteria; kingdom Bacillati; phylum Actinomycetota; class Actinomycetes; order Kitasatosporales; family Streptomycetaceae; genus Streptomyces; species Streptomyces sp. NPDC053069. Next base: position 608,762 of record NZ_JBITZN010000003.1, read on the forward strand.
GACACCCTCGCCGTCATGCCCCGACCGAAGGCTGGGAAGCGCCCGGGAACGGCCGGGAAGCGCCTGGGAGGCAGCCGGGAGGACGTCGGGAGGAGCCGGGAAGAACCTGGGGAAAACGGGTAGACCCCAGCCATGACCAGCCAGCGCCCCGGACCTGCCGCCCTCGCCGACCGCATCCACGGCGGCTGGCTGGGCCGGATCGCCGGCAACATGCTCGGCAAGCCGGTCGAGCAGGGCGAGGTGTGGACCCGCGAGCGCATCGACCGCTATCTGCGGGGGGCCGCGGCCCTGCCGCTCACCGACTACCTGCCGGAGCCCGCCGACCCGGCCGAGACCGCCGTACTGCGCCCGGAGTGGCGTGTCTGCGTGCGCGGCCGGATCCACGGCAGCTGCCGGGACGACGACGTCGACTACGCGATCCTCGGCCTGCACCTGCTGGAGACGCACGGCTTCGGCTTCAGCACCGAGCAGGTCGGCGACCTGTGGCTGCTCAGGCTGCCGTACCTGCAGACGTTCACCGCGGAACGGGCGGCGTACCGCAACCTCGCGAACGGGCTGAAGCCGCCGCTGACGGCGACGTACGACAACCCGTACCAGGAGTGGATCGGCGCGCTGATCCGCGCCGACGTGCACGGCTGGACGCGCCCCGGCGACCCGGCCGGCGCCGCCGCCCTGGCCCGCCGGGACGCGGTGCTCTCGCACACGGGAAACGGCGTCTACGGAGCCATGTGGGCGGCCGCGCTGATCGCGGCGGCGTTCACCGCGCCGAGCGTGCGGGACGCGCTGGAGAGCGCGCTCGCCGTCATCCCGGCCGGCAGCCGCCTCGCCCGTACCGTACGGCGCGTCATGACCCTGCACGAGACGCGGCTGCCCTGGGAGGAGACCCTGGCCACGCTGTCCGCGGAGACCGCCGGGCTCGGCTGGATCCACACCGTCCCGAACGCCGCGGTCCTCACCGCCGGGCTGCTGTACGGTGACGGCGACTTCACCCGGACCATCACGCTGACCGTGCGCGGCGGCCTGGACACGGACTCCAACGGGGCGACGGCCGGCTCGGTGGCCGGGGTCCTCACCGGCGCGGAGGCGATTCCTTCCCAGTGGAAGGACCCGCTTCAGGACACGGTACGGAGCGCGGTGTTCGGCTTCGACGGCGTTCGGATCAGTGCGCTGGCGGAACGCACCGTGCGCCTGGCGACGGCGGCCCCATAGCCGTACGACGGCTGGTTACCCTTCCCCAATGACCACGACTGGTGACTTCGCCACGTACATCGCGAGCCTGCCCCGCGTCCTCGCCGGTGCCGCCGCGCTCTTCCGGGACGAAGAGGGGCGCGTACTGCTGGTCGAGCCGAACTACCGCGAGGGCTGGGCGCTTCCGGGCGGCACGATCGAGTCGGACGACGGGGAGACACCGCGCCAGGGCGCCCGACGGGAGACGCTGGAGGAGATCGGGCTCGACCGGCAGCTCGGCCGGCTGCTGGCCGTGGACTGGACGCACGGCGAGGGCCGCCCGCCGCTGGTGGCCTACCTGTACGACGGCGGTGTCCTCGGAGACGCCGACCTCAAGGCGATCCGCCTGCAGGAGGAGGAACTGCTCTCCTGGCGGCTGGTCCCGCGCGAGGAGATCACCGCCCACCTGCCCGGCGCCCTCGGCCGCCGCGTCCTGACCGCACTGGACGTCCTGACGGCCGGCTCCGGCACGGCGGAGCTGGAGAACGGCCACCGGGTGGCATGAGCGACCCCGGTCGGGCCGACACCGACCGCGGCTGCCTGCGCCTGGTCCTCGCCGTGCCGCTGACCCTGCTCACCCTCGTCGCCGGCTTCTTCTGCCGGGCGGCACTGGTGACCCGCCCGTCGGGCACCTGGGACCACGACGCGTACGCCGCCATCGTCCTGCCCTGCCTTCCCACCCTCGCCGCCGCGGCGGCCGCGTTCGGGCTGCGGCTGCTCGGCCGACGGGTGCTGGGCCGGCGCTGGGCGACGCTCGGCTGAGGGGTGGGCGGCGTTATCCGTTCGCGGCGCCACGCCCGCCCGGCCTACCCTCGACGGCATGACCAAGCCTCTCGTGGCCGTGCTCAGCGGTGCCGGTGTCTCCACGGATTCGGGGATCCCCGATTATCGCGGTCCGAACGGACTGTGGCGGCGGGATCCGGAGGCCGAGAAGCTCGTCACGTACGAGTACTACATGGCGGACCCGGAGATCCGGCGGCGCTCCTGGCAGATGCGGCGCAAGAACCGCACGCTCCACGCCCAGCCGAACGCCGCACACCGGGCCGTGGCCGAGCTGGAGCGGTCCGGGATACCGGTCAGGGTGATCACACAGAACGTCGACGGACTCCATCAGCTCGCCGGCATGCCCGCCCGCAAGGTGCTCGAACTGCACGGCAGCGCACGGAGCGTGGTCTGTACGAAGTGTCGCGCGCGCGGGCCGATGGAGGACGCCCTCGCCCGTGTCGAGGCCGGAGAGGAGGACCCGGCGTGCCTGGAGTGCGGCGGCATCCTCAAGTCGGCCACGGTGATGTTCGGCGAACGGCTCGACCCCATGGTGCTCGGCGAAGCTGTGGCCATCACCAAAGCCTGCCAGGTGTTCATCGCCGTCGGTACCAGCCTCCAGGTGCAGCCCGCCGCTGCCCTCGCAGGCCTCGCCGCCGACCACGGCGCCCGACTGATCATCATCAACGCCGAGCCCACGCCGTACGACGACCGCGCCGACGAAGTCGTACGGGAACCGATCGGCACCGCACTGCCCAGAATCCTCCGCAGGTTCAGCGCCGAGAGCACGCTCTAGGTGTATTGATCACGAGCGTTGTTAACGCTGGCCGGTCTTGATCGTGGCGAAGGCCCCCGTGTGTGGTGGAGGTGTCGAATCTTCACCGCAC